>NZ_CP096034.1:1200000-2400000 GCF_023115465.1 Gottfriedia acidiceleris
TGAGCCTGCTAAATCAGATTATTTATATTTCCTTGCTGATAAAACAGGTAAAGTAATCTTTACAAAATCGTTAGCTGAGCACAATACAGAAAAAGAAAAGCATATAAAATAAAAAGTTGGAAATACTTGTATATTATAGAAAACTCGTCAAGTGAAATCCTTTAAGGCGAAGACGTAGTTGCACTTATACTTTATTCCTAAAATAAGCAACCACGTCGAGTAATCTACTTGCTGACAATTTATAATTTTTAAAGTGCAAATATTAAATTCCTCAGTAGAATAAAGAGTCTACTGAGGAATTTTGTAAATTAAAAAATAGTGAAAGCGTTGCAACTATTCTTGGTACTAGCCAAGGGTCTTTTTTTTATGTTAGAATATTACGGGTCTAAAAAAATTAAAGATACACAGAAATTTTACTTACACCTTGTTTTTTGACAAGGTTGTATTTCTATTGGAGGCTTTATAAGCAATGAATGACGTTTTAGTTCGTCAATACTTGGCGAATTTTTATAAACATAGAGAACCTTTTATAGAAGAAATGGAATCATATGCATTTGAGCATCACGTGCCGATCATGGATAAAGCAGGCATGGAATTTATGCTTGGTTTACTTTATTTAATACAGCCAACTTCCATTCTTGAAATTGGTAGTGCGATAGGTTATTCAAGTATTCGAATGGCAAAAGAGTTTCCAAATGTGAAGATTGTTACAATGGAGCGAAACGCAGAGAGAATTCGAAAAGCAAAAGAATTTATTGAGCGAAGTGATTACAGTAATCGAATTCTACTTTTAGAAGGTGATGCTTTACTTTTAAAAGAAAAGTTGCCTGAGAACAGACGATTTGATGTTATTTTTATCGACGCAGCTAAAGCTCAGTATAAACGATTTTTTGAATTATATGAGCCTTTACTATCGGACAGAGGTGTTATCATTTCAGATAATGTTTTATTTAAAGGCCAAGTTGCTGAAAGTGCGGATTTAGTTGATGATCGACGAAAGAAAGCTTTAATAAAAAAGATTCAAAATTACAATGAATGGCTAATGAATCACCCTAAGTATGATTCGACAATTATACCAATTGGTGATGGAGTTGCTATTAGTAAGAAAAGGGGAGTTAATAATGATTAAGCCTGAATTATTAGTTACGCCAACAAACCTAAATGATATAGATAAATTAGCTGATGCTGGAGCAGACGCAGTAATTATTGGTGAACAACGTTTTGGATTACGCTTAGCGGGTGAATTTAATCGTGAAGCTGTAAAAGAAGCAGTAGAAATTGCACATAAAAAAAATGTAAAAGTATATGTAGCGATGAATGGCGTTTACCATAATGAAATTCTTGATGAAATTGAAGATTATATTGCTTTTTTAAGAGACGCAAATGTGGATGCTATTGTATTCGGAGATCCTGCAGTTCTTATGTCAGTACGTGCGATTGCACCTAAAATGCAATTACATTGGAATACAGAAACAACGGCTACAAACTGGTTTACTTGTAATTACTGGGGTAAACGTGGGTCAAAACGTGCGGTATTAGCTAGGGAATTAAGCTTTGAGGCTGTCGCTGAAATTAAAGAAAATGCTAAAGTAGAAATCGAAGTACAAGTACATGGAATGACGGCTATGTTCCAATCAAAACGTTCACTTGTTGGGAACTACTTTGAATACCAAGGAAAAAATTTAGAAATCGTTGAGCAAAAGAAATATGAAGAAAATATGTTCTTAGTTGACCACGAGCGTAATAATAAATATCCAATTTTTGAAGACCAAAATGGAACTCATATTATGAGTCCAAATGATATTTGTCTTGTTAATGAGTTAGAAGAATTAGTTGATGCAGGTATTGATTCATTCAAAATTGACGGTGTCTTAAAATCTTCAGAATATATCATTGAAGTAACAAAACTATACAGACAAGCTATAGACCTATGTGTAGAAGACCGTAAAGCTTACGAAGAAATCAAAGACGAACTTTTCGACAAAATCGAAGCAATCCAACCTGTAAACAGACCACTGGACACAGGATTCTTCTTTAAAGAAACAGTGTATTAATAGAGTTATGATGGAAAAGCAGGAAAGCCAGGGAATTCTAGAACTAGAACCTTGTACCTTAACTGTATTAAAGAGGAGGACTAATAATGGCAATTGGACAATTAGATAAAATAGTTGATGGCAAACGTGTAATCGTGAAGAAACCTGAGCTATTAGCACCGGCTGGTAATTTAGAAAAATTAAAAATTGCAGTAAGATATGGCGCAGATGCCGTATTTATTGGTGGTAGAGAGTTTGGTTTACGTTCGAATGCAGATAACTTCTCTATTGAAGAAATGGCTGAAGGGGTAGAATTTGCAAACAAATTTAATGCGAAAATATATGTAACAACAAATATATTTGCTCATAACGAAAACATGGACGGATTAGTTGAGTATTTACAAGGAATTGAAGCTGCAGGTGTTACGGGAATTATTGTAGCTGACCCATATATCATTGAAACATGTAAAGAAGCAGCACCTAAATTAGAGGTTCATTTAAGTACACAACAATCTTTAACAAATTATCGTGCTGCACAGTACTGGAAAGAAGAAGGATTACATCGATTAGTATTAGCACGTGAGACGAGCTATGAAGAAATCAAAGAAATCAAAGAAAAAGTAGACGTTGAAATTGAAACTTTTATTCATGGTGCAATGTGTATTGCTTATTCTGGCCGTTGTACGTTGAGTAATCATATGACTGCACGTGATTCGAACCGTGGTGGATGCTGTCAATCATGTCGTTGGGATTACGATTTAGTTCAAACTGAGTCACAAAATCCGGATGCAACAGAAAATGCTTTATTTGCTGAAGAAGATGCACCGTTTGCAATGAGCCCGAAAGATTTAAATTTATTACGTTCAATTCCTAAATTTATTGAAATGGGTGTAGATAGTTTAAAAATTGAAGGACGTATGAAATCAATTCATTACGTAGCAACAGTTGTATCTGTTTATCGTAAAATAATTGATGCATATTGTGCTGACCCAGAAAACTTTGAATTTAAAGAAGAATGGGTTGAAGAACTAGATAAATGTGCGAATCGTGACACTGCTTCTTCTTTCTTTGAAGGATTCCCAGGAATGAAAGAGCAAATGTATGGAAATCATAGCAAAAAAACAACGTATGATTTTGCAGGTCTTGTACTAGACTATGATGATGAAACTGGTATCGCAACAATCCAACAACGTAACTACTTCAAACCAGGTGACCAAATTGAATTTTTTGGACCTGAAATTGAAAACTTCAAACAAACAGTTGGTGTAATTGTTAATGAAGATGGAACAGAAGTAGACGCTGCAAGACATCCATTAGAAATTGTAAAAATTAAAGTGAATCAAAAAGTTTATCCTTACAACATGATGAGAAAAAAGTTAGTTTGATAAGAAAGAGGGATTGAAGTATGGGGAATAAGCCCATTGTAATTGGAATTGCTGGAGGGACTGGCTCTGGTAAAACTTCTGTAACAAAAGCAATCTATGATCAATTTAAAGGTCATTCAATTTTAATGATTCAGCAAGATTCTTATTATAGAGATCAAACGCATTTGCCAATGGAAGAAAGATTGAAAACAAATTATGACCATCCATTAGCATTTGATAATGATTTGTTTATTGAGCATATAAAAGATTTATTGCAATACAAAGCAATTGAAAAACCTGTATATGACTATACAATTCATACAAGATCTTCAGAAACAATCCCTGTAGAGCCAAAAGAAGTTATTATTTTAGAAGGTATTCTAGTATTAGAAGACGAGCGTTTACGTGACTTAATGGACATAAAGATATTTGTAGATACGGATGCTGATTTACGAATACTTCGTCGAATACAAAGAGATATAAAAGAACGTGGAAGAACAGTCGATTCTGTGGTTGATCAATATGTAAATGTTGTACGCCCTATGCATAATCAATTCTGTGAACCATCTAAGAAATTCGCAGATATTATCATACCAGAAGGCGGTCAGAACTTTGTGGCTATTGATTTAATGGCTACAAAAATTCAGACTATACTTGAAAGAGTAAGTGTATTATAATACGTTCATATGAGAGAATAATTCCTAAATATAATTTTGGAAAGATGGAGAAGCACCCACTTCTTCATCTTTCTATATAAAAGAATGCGTTTTCATAAGTTGAATGTTTCATTTATTATTCTCATACACTGTTTGTACAAGTACATTGTATAAACAGATATTTAGAAGTTCTACATAAAAGAAACGGTGGATACTAAAAGGAGTGTACAAAATGGCTAACGAAAAAAAATTCCCTATGACTTTAGCTGGGAAACAAAAATTAGAACAAGAATTAGAAAACTTAAAAACAGTAAAGCGTGCTGAAGTAGTAGAGCGTATTAAAATAGCTCGTAGCTTTGGTGACCTTTCAGAGAACTCTGAATACGATGCTGCAAAAGATGAACAAGCATTTGTTGAAGGTCGTATTACAACTTTAGAAAATATGATTCGTAATGCTGAAATTATTACTGAAAATAATGATGCATCAGATACAGTAACTTTAGGTAAATCTGTAACTTTCTTAGAATTACCAGCTGGTGACGAAGAAACTTACACAATTGTAGGTAGTGCTGAGGCTGATCCATTTGAGGGTAAAATTTCAAATGATTCTCCAATCGCAAAAAGCTTATTAGGCAAAACTGTTGGTGAAGAAGTGACTGTTAATACGCCAGGTGGAGATATGCAAGTAAGAATTATTGCTGTTAAATAATTTGATTTGTTTAACAATTTAATTGTTTGAAAAAAGAACACCCCGTCTACACTGTAGATGAGGTGTTTTTTATATGCATAGACGGATAAAAGCCATATTAATTATTATTTCGTTACTATTTTCTTTAATCGTATACAGATGTTTTGATATTAGTGTACTTCATCAAAAGAATTTTGGTCCACAAAAGGTAAATTTAATCGAACGAAGTGTTGCTCAAAGAACATTTCAGTTTCGGATTGATAATGGACGTGGAAAAATACTTGACCGAAATGGAAAATTATTAAGTGCAGCTTACACTCCAAAAGTTATTTTATTTCCATTTTTAAAAACAATTGATTGGCCAATTGATAAATTATCGGCGATTACAGGAGTACCGGTTGCAAATATTAAAAATCAGTTTATTGGTAAAAAAGAACCATTTACATTAGAAGGAATGACAAAAACATTAACATCGGAAAAAATTGATGAAATAAATAATTTACATGTTTCTGGATTAATTTCGATGTTGTCTCAAGACAATGACGATAAACAATTGGCAGAACACCTAATTGGAATAGCTAGAGAAAATAAAGAACAATATGAAAAACAGTATGAAAGTGATCGAGATTATAAGCCTAAAGAATTTGGAGTTATTGGATTAGAAGCTCAGTTTGAAGATTTCTTAAAATCTGATGGAACCTCTAATTTAATGCTTCACGTAGACAATTTAGGTAAACCGATGTTTGGAAATGAAGTAAAATATGCGAAACCTAGTAATCCATTTTATCCAGTTTCCCTTTCAACTACATTAGATAAAGATTTACAACAAATATTAGAACAAGCTGTTGACCAAGCTAAACTTCAAAAAGGTGCAGCAGTGCTAATTGACGTAAAGACTAACAATTTATTAGCAATGGTTAGCCGACCAAAAATGAATTTCCAAAATTTATTTTCTTCGAATGATAATACAGCGACTAATTATGCACTATTAGCTAGTACACCTGGTTCAGTCTTTAAAACAGTTGTAGCGGCTGCCTCAATAGATCAAGGAATTGTGAAAGAAAATCAAATGTATAATTGTAATAATAATCTAGTCGGTAAATACGAAGATGAAGAGAAAAAGCGAAAAGGTAATTTAACTTTTCAACAAAGTTTCTATGAAAGTTGTAATTACACATTTGGCCAATTGGGTAAGCAATTAACTCTAAAAAATAAAGATATGTTTCAAACATATGCTAAAAAGCTAGGATTAGATGGTCCAGTAGGATGGACAGGATCCGTCTATCATGAGTCTAATTTTAGTCAATTTCAAAATGAAGGGAAACCAACTTATTTTGTAGGAAACTATTTAAGTGATAAGCTCTTAAATACTTCTATTGGGCAACAGGATGTAAAAGTATCCCCTTTAGCTGTAGCTAATATGATGGCTACTATTGCACGAGGTGGTAGCCCAAAACAAGTAAAAGTAGTAGATTCTGTATTATATAAAAATGGGACAGAAATGTTTAAATTCCCAGAACAGACATTAGTAGATGATTATCTAGCTCCGGATTCAATGCAACAATTAAGAGAATTACTTCGAGGTGTAGTTACGGATCCGAAAGGTACGGGAAATCGATATACTAGTTTGCCCTATACTTTAGCAGGTAAAAGTGGTACAGCGGAAACAAAAGTAGTAGATGGTAAAATTGTTGAACAAAACAAATGGTTTGCGGGTTATTTTCCATATGATAAGCCAAGATATGCATTCGCAGTAGTTAGTTTAAATGTTCCAAACGAAGTTACTTCTACCTCTGATACGGTTACAAGTTTAATAAAATCGATATATAACTTTGATAAAAACCACACAAAATAGCTATTTTTAATTAATTAACTCTATGTTAAAATAGGGAAAAATTAGTTGTTTTTGGAGGATTTTGTCAATGTCTTCGATTGAACCAAACAAAAGGGTCCAAAAATTAAGACGAGTACGAAGAGGAAATTATTTTTACAGAATACTACTTATTCCACTTCTAGTTGGAATCATCTATTTAGGGATAAAAATAACTTTACCAATCGTCAATCAACAAAAGATAGAGCCTAATACTGCAAAAGCTAAGATTACTAGGATTACTCAAGAACCAAAGCAAATGACTGATATACCGAATCCATATCAAGCGAAATATCGTCAAAAAGTAAATGAGATTATTAAAGATTCAATAAATGATGAAAATATTATAGAATCGACTGTAAAAGAATGGACACCTAACAAAACAAGACAAATTGAGCCTCATACAGTTCACTATAGTCATATGTCTCAAGACTTTTATGAAATGGAAGAAGCAGTATCAAATGCGATTTCTTTAACAAAAGAAGATTATTCAGTTTGGCATATTGGTCAAGGATACGATCAACAAAGTATAAAAGTATACGTTGCCACAAACGACTTAAGCTATAAATATGTCGTATACTTACACTGGGTTGTAAAAGAAGGCTGGCTCCCTATTTTGGTACAAGAAGTAAAAGAGCTAAAGTATTAAAACGACAGGGAATTGCTAAAAAGTTCTTAGTCTCTATAGGAGCAAATTTTTAAGCATTAAAGTGTTTCTTGGTGTAGGCATTCTTAAAGATGAATGATATGTCGCTATATGGTAAAATGATTAAAGTTTGAAAGAGAAAGTAGGGAATTGATAGAATGAAAATAGCTATTATTGGAGCAATGGAAGAAGAAGTACATGTATTACGTGATAAATTAGACAATCTTAGAAAAGAAGAAGTTGCAGGCTCAGAATATAACATAGGTACATACGAAGGAAAAGAAGTAATTTTATTAAAGTCTGGCATTGGTAAAGTTAATGCAGCAATGGCAACAGCAATTCTTTTAGAAAAATATCAACCAGATTTTGTTATTAACACAGGATCTGCAGGCGGACTTCATACTGACTTAAATGTTGGCGACGTGGTTATCTCAACTGAAGTGCGTCATCATGATGTAGACGTTACCGCATTCAATTATGAATACGGACAAGTTCCAGGTATGCCAGCTGCATTCCCTTCTGATGATAAATTAAAGTCTATCGCTAAAAAATGCGCTGAAAAAATTAATGGTATCCAAGTTGTTGAAGGGTTAATTGTAACTGGAGATTCATTTATGAACGATCCAGTAAGAGTTGACTTCGTAAAAGAGAAATTTGGTGATCTGTATGCTGTAGAGATGGAAGCAGCTGCAATTGCTCAAGTTTGTTATGCTTTTAAAGTGCCATTTGTTGTAACACGAGCATTGTCAGATATTGCAGGTAAAGAATCAAATATTTCATTTGATCAATTCCTTCATACTGCAGCTGTTAATTCAACATTAATGGTTGAGGAAATGATTAAAGCGTTATAATTTATTTAAAGAAAGATGTCGTATAGGCATCTTTCTTTTTTTATTAAAATACAATTGAGTGAGTACTCACTTTTTGTTGACTAGCAAAAAAAAGTGAATTAAGATAAAGGTAAGAAGTGAGTACTCACTCATTATGAGGTCTTAAAAGAATTAGACTTGAACGGAGGAATAAGATGAGCAATGTTGTTCAAATCCAAAATGTTGACCGATTATTTGGAAAAAGAGCTGTACTAAAAAATATTTCTATGAACATTCAAGAAGGAGAGATTTTTGGGATTTTAGGTCCATCAGGTTCTGGTAAAACAACTTTAATAAAATTGATTGCTGGGATCGATAAAAGTTCAAAGGGAGAAGTATTAGTTTACAATAATGAAATGCCTAATTTCACAGTCCTTCCATCAATTGGCTATATGGGACAATCTGACGCTTTATATAGCGATTTAACGGGTGCTGATAATTTAAGTTTCTTTGGTGCCCTATATAATAAAAAAGGTAAAGTACTTAAGACGAGAATTCAAGAAGTAGCTCAAATCGTTGGGTTAGAGGACTCATTAAACAAACAAGTTAATCAATATTCAGGGGGAATGAAAAAACGACTTTCTCTTGCAATTTCAATCCTTCATAACCCTACATTACTAATCCTTGATGAACCAACAGTTGGAATTGATCCAGTATTAAGAAAACAAATTTGGAATCAATTTTTTGAAATGAAAAAACAAGGTACTACGATAATCATTACAACCCATATCATGGAAGAAGCTGAAAAATGTGAACGGATCGGATTAATTAGAGAAGGAGAATTAATCGCTTTAGATACTACTGAAAATTTAATCTCGCAATCAAAAACAGGCAAAATCGAGGACCTATATTTTAATACTGAGGTGAGTTCATGAGAGTCTTTGCTATTTCTAAACGGATAATAAAACAATTTTTAAAAGATAGAAGATCCCTTGCAATGATTTTTATTGCTCCTATCGTATTATTGTTTTTATTTTCTTTTATCTTAAAACAAGATGACACAAAACCAACTTTAGCGCTAGTAGATGCTCCTCCAGCATTTGAGCAAATTGTAAAAGATTATGCGAAAGTAAAAAATGTAAATCCTTCAGATATTGAAGATAAATTGAAAAAGATGGATCTTGATGGTGCTGTTATATTTAAATCAGGAGAAATAGTAGTACAGTTTGAAGGGACAGACAAAGCAAGAACAACTGCAGTAATGGATGCAATTCAATCAGCAGTTAAGGAAAATACACCTTCTAATTTTAAAATTGTAATGGACCCAATTTATGGTAGTAAAAATATGGAATCATTTGATTCAATTGGACCGATTTTTATTGGATTTTTCTCGTTCTTATTTGTATTTATCTTGTCAGGCATTTCATTTGTAAGAGAAAGATTAACGACAACACTTGAGAGATTACTTGTCACGCCAGTCAAAAGATGGGAAATAGTAGTTGGTTATATTTTAGGCTTTGGATTTTTTGCTTTAATCCAATCGATCATTATAACAGTCTTTTCAATCAGTGTATTAGATATGTATAATGTAGGAAGTGCATGGGAAGTCTGCGTAGTTAATATATTATTATCTCTTACTGCTCTTACACTTGGTATGCTGTTATCTGCATATGCAAATAATGAATTTCAAGTTGTACAATTTATTCCAGTTATTGCTGTTCCGCAAATACTTTTTTCAGGTATTTTCTCAACGGCATTTTTACCAAATTGGTTCAAATTTATCGGTGGTATTTTACCACTGACATATGGGGCAGAAGCTCTTAGAGGTATTATGATAAAAGGGCAGTCGCTTTCTGATGTTGTATATCAATTATTGATCCTACTTGGATTTTCAATAGTATTTATTTCTTTAAATATAGTTGCATTAAAGAAACAGCGTTCAATTTAAGGAGTGTTACCAATTAAATTAGAAGAGTTTTTTCCAAAAGAAAAATTACAAGAAATGAATGAAAAAGAAATAAAAATACTTGAAGCTGCAATTGAAATTTTTGCAGAAAAAGGTTTCGTTAGTACATCGACCAATGAAATTGCAAAAAAAGCAAATGTTGCTGAAGGTACTATTTTTCGTTACTTTAAAACAAAAAAGGATCTATTAAAAAGTATTATCAAACCGACATTAGTAAAAACAATAGCTCCTTTTGAAATGGATCGTTTTTCTAAAGCAGTGTTCCATTTAGAGTACGAAACATTTGAAGATTTTCTTAATGCGCTTATTAAAAATCGCATGGAATTTGCAAAGAAAAATAAAGCAGCTGTAAAAATAATCATACAAGAAATGCCATTCCAAGACGATATGCAAGAAGAGCTAAAAAAACTCTTTAAAGATAAAATGTACCCTAAAGCAGCCACTGTATTACAATCGTTTATCGATAAAGGACAAATAAAAGAACGACCGATACCGACAATATTACGACTAATTATCTCAACAGTAGTTGGTCTAGTTATCTCTTCAATCGTCCTAGAAAATACACCTTTTTGGAACGAAGAACAGGAAACTGAACGTACAATTGAGTTTATTAAGAATGGTCTAAAATAACTTATAGCTTACATTGTGAAAAAATTGAAAGGGATTTTAAATAATTCCTTTCTTCTTTGTGTGGAAATAAGTACTCGTAATATTTTAGCGATATAGTTTTAGTAAGAAAGCATAACGCGAAAATCAATAAGACCATACTTAATTCATTGACAATAATACTTACTAATCTCTACATGTACTACCTATTATTACCTTTACTTTTTTAGTATAAAGTATGTTAAAGTTATTAAGTCAACAAGAAGGGAAGGTGTAGTATTCGTGAATTTAAAAAAGCTACAGGCAAAAGTTAACGATTTTAAAACATTTGGAGCAATAACAACAGCATTGGCTACTTTTTTCTATATCGGGACTCTCCTTCCAAAGGACGGATTAACCCAACATAAAATATTAATAGTCGAGAGTATGGTTTTTACAATGCTGATTATTGCATTAGGTTTCTTTCTGACATCCAATTATTTTAA
Source organism: Gottfriedia acidiceleris (assembly GCF_023115465.1). Classification (NCBI taxonomy): domain Bacteria; kingdom Bacillati; phylum Bacillota; class Bacilli; order Caryophanales; family Bacillaceae; genus Gottfriedia; species Gottfriedia acidiceleris. The sequence continues at coordinate 1,211,124 of NZ_CP096034.1, forward strand.
ACGAAAAATACAAAAAGAAGAGCAAGCATAAAACCACTAAAAATGAATCACTCCAATTGTTAGATCTGACTAACAATTGGAGGTCATATTCATCTTTAGTGGTTTATTTTTTATCTTTTTTCTTTTCTTTTTCAGCTCTTAAAAACTCGTGGTACATTTTCATTAAAGCGCGTTTTTCAATTCTCGAAACATAACTTCTTGAGATTCCTAATTTCTTTGCAATTTCACGTTGAGTTAGTTCCTTATCCATATCAATACCAAAGCGCTGAATAATTACATCCTTTTCACGGTCGTCTAGAATCTTAATATATTGCTTGATTTTTTCTAATTCCATATTAAGTTGAATTTGATCAACTACATCTTCTGTCTCAGTTTTTAATATGTCTAAAAGTGAAATTTCATTGCCTTCTTTATCTTGACCTATTGGATCATGAAGGGAAACATCTTTTTTTGTTTTCTTTAAAGCACGTAAATGCATAAGTATTTCGTTCTCAATACATCTAGCTGCATATGTCGCTAATTTTGTTCCTTTACCTTGAACAAAGCTCTCAATTGCCTTTATTAAACCTATTGTGCCAATCGAAATTAAATCTTCAGCATCTTCTCCGGTATTTTCAAATTTTTTAACAATGTGAGCAACAAGTCTTAAATTATGTTCAATTAATAAATTTCGTGCTTCTCCATCTCCATTTGCCATACGATTTAAATAGAGCGTTTCTTCGGCTTGTGAAAGCGGTTGAGGGAAGGCATTATTTTTAACATAGGAAACAAACACAAACACTTCTTTTAAGAAAAGACTTAAGGCGGTAAATAAACCAGGCATATAATCACTCCTAAGGAAGGTAAGGTTAGTTGTTATTTATATATTTATGTAATGTACAAATTCTGTGTGTCTGTACCATAAAAAAAATGTAAGCAGTGTAAAAAAAATGTTGAAAATAGTAAGCGCTACCATTTCAATAACGATGTATCTTTTTTAAAATCGTTACATATTCTAGAAAAAAATGCATTGACAGCCTATTTAAAAGTGCTTTATAATCCATTTTAATAACTTTTTTAAAGAATCTTTCGACAATTAAATATTTATTGCGTTGATAAGGGCACAGTAGGCATAACTTCCCTGTTTAAGAGAGCTGACGGAAGCTGCGAGTCAGTACATAAGGTATGCTGAATTACATTCTTGGAGCAATTTCTATTTCATTTAATGAAAATAGAAACGGTCATTTTGATCGTTAACAAAATGAAGGTGGTGAACAGAGTTTTTGTTCACAACTAGGGTGGTACCGCGATTAAATAATTCGTCCCTACTGTTTATTCAGTAGGGACTTTTTGTTTTCATTTTTTACATACTTACTTCTTGATAAAAGAAGTGGTATTTGAATAGACATTTAAAATTTGAGGAGGAAAAAGAAATGAGTACAAATAATGAGTTAGTGCAATTACGTGATAAGGTTGATGAGATTAATTTAAAAATCGTTGAATTATTAAACGAGCGTGGAAAAGTTGTTCAAGAAATTGGTCAGCAAAAGATTAAACATGGTATTAAGCGTTTCGATCCAGTTCGTGAGCGTGAAGTTTTAGATATGATTGCAAATGTAAATGAAGGCCCATTTGAAACTTCAACTTTACAACATATTTTCAAGACAATCTTCCAAGCAAGCTTAGAATTACAAGAGGATGATCACAGAAAAGCTCTTTTAGTTTCAAGAAAGAAAAAGCCAGACAATACAATTGTTAAAGTGAAAAATGATATTGTCCTTGGTGATGGTTCTCAATCATTTATTATGGGGCCATGTGCAGTTGAGAGCTACGAACAAGTACGTGCAGTAGCACAAGCTATGAAACAACAAGGTTTAACAATGATGCGAGGCGGTGCATTTAAACCTAGAACTTCTCCATATGATTTCCAAGGACTTGGATACGAAGGACTACAAATTTTAAGAGAAGTGGCAAATGAATTCGATTTAGCAGTAATTAGTGAAATACTAAATCCAAATGATGTTGAAAGATCTTTAGAATACGTTGATGTAATTCAAATTGGTGCACGAAATATGCAAAACTTTGATTTACTGAAAACAGTAGGTCAAGTAAATAAACCAGTTTTATTAAAACGTGGACTGTCAGCAACAATTGAAGAATTTATTAATGCAGCAGAATACATTATTTCACAAGGAAATGACCAAATTATTCTTTGTGAAAGAGGAATTCGTACTTACGAGAAAGCTACAAGAAATACATTAGATATCTCAGCAGTACCTATTCTGAAGAAAGAAACACATTTACCAGTTGTTGTAGATGTAACACATTCAACAGGTCGTAAGGACTTACTATTACCAACAGCAAAAGCAGCATTAGCAATTGGAGCAGATGCAATAATGGCTGAAGTACATCCTGATCCAGCAGTTGCATTATCAGATTCAGCTCAACAAATGAATATCCCACAATTTGAAGAATTTATGTTTGAGTTAAAAGACTTCCGTGCAAAACTTCAATCATAAATAAAATTACTTAATGAAGGATAGGCGGTGAATGCCTTGAAAAAGAACGTCCTTTTAATTGGCACAGGATTAATCGGAGGCTCAATTGCCTTGGCAATAAAAAAAGTTCATGATGTAAATATAATTGGATATGATATAAACGAAAAACAACTTGAAATTGGTAAAAGAATTCAAGTTTTAGATGAAATCTCGGTACAGCTGAAAGACTGTGCCGAGAAGGCTCATCTAATCATTTTTTCTTGTCCTGTAGAGGAGTCAATAAAATATATACATATGTTAAGTGAATATGAACTTAAGAATGATGTCATATTAACTGATGTAGGTAGTACGAAAAGTGAAATTATGAGGCATTCGAAAACTCTTACAGATAAAGGTTATTGCTTTATTGGAGGTCATCCAATGGCAGGATCGCATAAAACGGGTATAGAGAGTGCAAAAGTTCATTTATTTGAAAATGCATATTTTATTTTGACACCAAGTGAAAATACTAAAAATGAACAAATTGATGAATTAAAAGAATGGCTTAAAGGAACAGGTTCACATTTTGTAGTAATTGATGAAGTAACACATGATCAAATCACCGGAGTGGTAAGCCATTTTCCACATCTCATTGCTTCTAATCTTGTTAAGCAAGTTAAATCTTATTCGAAGGACGAGCCTTTAGTAACAGCCTTAGCTGCCGGCGGGTTTAGAGATATTACTAGGATTGCATCAAGTAGTCCAAAAATGTGGACTGATATTGTGATTCAAAATAAAGATACATTGCTTTCATTAATTTCGAATTGGATTGATGATATGAAACAAATGTATCAGCTAGTTGAAAGTCAGGATAAAGAAGATATCTTTCATTATTTCAAGGAATCAAAAGATTTTAGAGACAACATGCCAGCAAAAGCAAATGGCGCCATCCCAAGTTATTTTGATTTGTATGTAGATGTTTTAGATCGTGTTGGTGAGCTTGCTAACATTACGACAATCTTATCGATTCACCAAGTTAGCATTACGAATCTGAGGATCATAGAATCACGTGAAGGGTTACCAGGTGTACTAAGAATAAGCCTTCAAACAGAAAATGACAGAGTTAAAGCTGAAAAATTCCTAAATGTTAATGGTTATGAGACCTACATTGTTTCATAAAAATTTTCAGGCTTATTTACGCATTAAAAGCACTTCTGAAAGGTGCTTTTTTTGGGTTAAAAAGCGACAACGAGATTAAGTATTTCACTAGTTTGCCAAAGTCACTCTGACATTTCAAATAAAAATGAATAGTCAGTCTCTTTTATGTATTAATTTTCTGAACTTTATATTATAATTTAGTAGGTTAGGTTTTTAAATCGTTAAACATGGAGGGATATCAATGTCTCAGTTTGAAAAATCATTAGAAAAATATGCTGAACTTGCGGTAAAAAGTGGTGTTAATATCGTACCAGGACAAACATTACAAATAAATGCGCCAATCGGAGCTGCAGAATTCGTACGTAAAGTTGTAAGATTTGCTTACGAAGCTGGAGCTAAAAATGTAAACATCGATTGGAATGATGATGTAATTACACGTACTAAATATGAACTAGCTCCTGAAGAAGTTTTTGGAGAATTCCCAGGCTGGAAAGTAACAGCTATGGAAGAATTAGCTGAAAATGGAGGTGCTGTTTTATCAGTAATTTCACCAAATCCAGAATTATTAAAAGGGATCGATCCTAAACGTATTGCAACTTTTAATAAAACAGCTAGCAAAGCACTACATAATTATCGTGAATACATGATGGCTGATAGAATTCGTTGGTCAATCGTAGCTATTCCATGTGTTGAATGGGCTGAAAAAGTTTATCCAAATGAACCAATTGATAAAGCGATGGAATTACTTTGGGACTCAGTATTCAAAATTTGCCGAGTAGACAATGAAAATCCAGTTGAAGCTTGGGTTAAACACAACGATTTCTTACAAGAAAAAGTTGTTCAATTAAATGACAAACGATACAAAACACTACATTACACAGCACCTGGTACTGATTTGAAACTTGATTTAGTAGATAATCATGTATGGAAAGGTGGCGGAGCGAACAGTGAAGATGGAAAATGGTTTAATCCTAATATTCCAACTGAAGAAGTTTTCTCTATGCCACATAGCCATGGTGTAAATGGTACTGTTCAAGCGACTTTGCCATTAAATTACGGTGGGAATTTAATTGAGAATTTCTCTTTAACTTTTAAAGACGGTAAAGTTGTTGATTTCACAGCTGAAAAAGGCTATGATACTTTACAACATTTATTAGATACTGATGAAGGTGCTCGCCGTCTAGGTGAAGTAGCATTAGTACCACATGATTCACCAATTTCAAATACAGGTTTAATTTTCTTCAACACATTATATGATGAAAATGCTTCTTGCCACTTAGCATTAGGCAAAGCATATCCAAACAATATGAAGGATGGAGAAAAATTACCTTCAGAAGAGCAAGAAAAATTAGGAATTAACCAAAGTTTAACGCACGTTGATTTTATGATCGGATCAGCGGAATTAAACATCGATGGAATTAAAGAAGATGGTACAGTTGAACCAATCATGAGAAATGGTAACTGGGCATTTTAATAGTAAATAAAAAGAAAAGGGGTGTCTCGAAAGATTTTTTGAGACTCCCCTTTATTTTTACTTTTCTTAAATTGTTTGAAATTGATCGTTACTTCTTAAAACAGTTATAAAACCATCTAATATTGTATGACTAACAGAGAATCCTTTACGTTTATAAAATTCTAGAGCGTCTTCATTTCCATTTGAAACATAGATAAAATAATCCTCTACATCATCAAATTGTTTTAGCCAGTTCATTGACAGTTTGAATAATACAGAGCCTACTCCATATTTTCTATATTCTTCTTTAATGTAAAATTGTGATAAACATCCAACATTCTTTTTATGGACTGAAGAAAGGTCAAAAAAAGTTGCAAATTCGCTTGAGTATACTTCTTTTGGAGAAATATTTGAATAAACGTAACCAACGATTTGATCTTCATCTTTTACGATAACAATATAATTATGTATAGCTTTTTTTACTGAAGGAACCATACGTGTATCGAAATTCATACTATCAAACAACTCTGGTTTTATCTTCGCTTTTGCCTTCTGAAAAGTCATTAATTCATTACATAAATCTCTACATAATTCAATGTGATCCTCGTCAATCACTTCATAAGTTAAATTCATATTTTCACCTCTCATTGAAATTGATTTTTTATTAATTTTAATATATATAATCTTGAAATCAAATGAAATAATAAGTTGACCATTTTTCGGTATATAATGGAAGTGTCATCTAGAATCAATTCATCATTCTACACATAAAACAAATGGAGGATGAGAAAATGGAAGATCTTAAGTATGAGATTTATATTGGAGCAAAACCAGAAGAGGTGTGGAACATATTTGTTTCGCCAGAAGGAACGAAAGTTATCTTTTTTGGTTGTATTTTAAAATCAACATTTGAAGTCGGAGCACAGTATGAATATATCGGACCAGGAGAAGCTGGAGATCATACAGTGCATGTTTATGGGGAAATTCTAGCATTTGAGCCTCATAAAATGATGAGCTATACAGAACATCCTGGCCCCGTTTACCGTGAAAATCATGCTGAATTAGAAACTAGAATTACACTTACACTTGAAGAGGTGGGCAAATGCACAAAATTAACACTAGTAAACGACCAATGGCCAGAAAATCACCCTTCATATGAAAATACGAAATCTACCTGGCCAATGATTTTAAGTAATGTAAAAACATATGCAGAGACCGGAAAAACATTGGATTTTGGTTGGTAAAATTGAAAAAATAAAAAAACCTCTGGGAACAGAGGTTTTTGTTTTAGATTTAATTTTATGTTTCATCTAATGATATGAAAACCGACATATGCACTACAAATACTAATAATAGTAGATAAAATGATATAAGATAAAGCAGTTTTATACTTTTTTGCAAGCAATAATTGAATCGATTCGTAACTGAAAGTAGAAAAAGTTGTAAATCCACCTAAAATTCCTACCCCAATAAACAGCCACATTGTAGTAGAAATGGATTTATCAAGATATAAATGGTTTATTATACCTAAAATAAACGATCCCAGTATGTTTATAACGAAAGTTCCAAAAGGAAAATTAGTTTTAAGATTTTTATTAACATAGTTTCCAAGGGCATAGCGAAAAATTGCTCCGATTCCCCCACCTATTCCAACAATAACAATCATGATGAGGTATCTCCTTTTACTTTATTGAATTTCTCAGCCGCTTTAAAACCAAGATACGCCAAACTTATTCCGATCACTATACTTGAGATGATATAGACTAAACTTACTAGCAATTTTTTCTCATCTATCAGAATTACATTTTCAAGTGAAAAAGTAGAGAATGTAGTGAATGCTCCAGTAAATCCAGTTCCGATTAGTAAAGTATATTCAGGTTTTAATTTAACTTTAGCCATCGGTAAAAAGAAACCTAAAAAGAAGCATCCAATGATATTAATTAAAAATGTTTGAATTGGAAATCCATTTGAAAGTGGATGGATTGATAGACTTATCATGTAACGAAGAATTGCGCCAAAAAATCCTCCGATTAGTATAAATATATAATTCATAATACACCTCATAAATACAATATAAAAACGCCCCTAGGAGCGTTTTATTTGTTAGTTTACAATAAAAAAAGCAATAATTGAAACTAAGTTATTTAAAAAATGGGCAAAAATCGTAACTTCGATTTTTTTTGTTTTGATATAGATAATACCAAAAATCAAACCAGCTAAAGAATAAGATAGTAATGCATAGATTGAAAAACCAGCAAGCATATGCAATAAACCAAACCCAAATGAACTTACAATTAAACCAATAATCGGCGAGTTTTTAAAAATCGATCCAATAATTAACTTACGTGTAATCCATTCTTCTTTAATTGGTGCAAGAATAACCGCAGATATAATCATAAGGACTGGATTAGTCCGCAATAAGCCTTCTACTGCTTTTTGGTTATCTGGCGTAGCAATTGAATAATTGAAATGTTGAAAAATAACATCAAGAAGATGTGAAGAAGCCATAAGAACAACGTATGCTCCTAAAACGATCACAACATCAATCACATTTATATTTATTCGTCTTAAAGTTAGAAGTCCTTTTTTCTTCGTATAATAATAGAGCCATAATAAGCTGAGGACACCAAAAATAGAATCCGAATAAATTGATACGGTATTTACAATATTATCAAATTTTTTTTCTGTAAGGTTTATATCCGCAACACTAACAAAAATCATACCCCATATTGAAGCAATCAAGATTAGTAAGTTCAAGCCAACAATAAATATTAAAAAATAGTAGCCAAGTGTTTTTAAGGCGGACTTACGTTCATTCGGAATATTTTCTGGAATGATTGTTTTATAGTTTAATTCATTATCCAAATCGGCTCCTCCAATTTTTTGATCTATGTTCATAAACTTTCTAATTTATATTTATACTAACATATCCTATTTTATCTTAAATTTAAAGCTGAAAGAACTAGAAATAGAATATATGAGTCTAATTATTTTAAAACCTAGGTTATTTAATATATGAAAGATTGAGTGCATTATATGAGTTGAGAATGTACCAAAACATAATTAAAAAACAAGGTATGTCAATATACCTTGTTTTTCATGCTGTTGAAAAACTACCTTGTCAATTAATTATCAAATTTTCGTGAAAGGAGTAGAGTGATGTTGATTTCCATTACAGGATGCTCGCTTTCCATGGGGCGAGATTCTCTAGCCTCCTCGGCAAGCCTGCGGGGTCTCAGCCTTCCCGCTTATCCCATAGGAGTCGAGCATCCCTCCATTCCAATCAACTTATTCATCAAGAAATGTCTGCGATAAACCCTAATCAAATAGCCTTTCCTTAGAGTAATCTAACTGTTGTATCTTAATCAGATTGTAGATATTATCTAAAAAAGCTCATAATATTTTTAACAACTAAAAAATTCAATTCTATTGAAATAATGAAATTGCTCAAACATATTAACATTTAAAACCATTAAAAAGATTATTCAAAAAATGCTAATTTTATCATTATCTAATGTTCGCTTAAATTCCGTTTTCCCTATTGACGATTTTATATTTCAACACTCTGAAAAACAAGGTATGTCAATATACCTTGTTTTTGTACTAATTTAATTATAGGAATACTAGGAAAGAAAAGAGAGTCTAGCCTTAGTTTTTGCTGCATTCAGTTCAACTGTTCTACTTGATCTCTAATCATTTCCATTTTATAGTCTAATGAATTTACAGTTGCGGAAGCTTCGTTCAGACTTTCGATAATTGCTTTTGGTACCTTTTTATTGTATTTATAAAAAATCTTGTGTTCGAGGCTTGCCCAGAAGTCCATCGCAACTGTTCTAATTTGGATTTCCACTTTTACTCTTTTCGTTTCTGAAGCAAGGAAAATTGGAATTTCAATAATCATGTGAAAGCTTTTATAGCCATTTGGTTTTGGTTTTTTTATATAATCTTTTAATTCTATTATATGGATATCGTCCTGTTGTTTTAATAGTTCATAGATCATATAAATATCACTAATAAATGAACAACTAATACGAACTCCAGCTATATCATTTATATAATTTTCCAAATTATATTGTGTTAGTTCTAAACCTTTTCGCTCAAGCTTTTCTATTATACTGTCAGGTTTTTTTAAGCGCGATTTTACGTGTTCTATTGGATTATGACTATGAGTTAAAGTAAATTCTTCATTTAAAATTCTAATTTTAGTATTGATTTCATCTAACGCAAATTTATATATTAAAAGTGTGTTAGTCCATTCACCTAAGCTTTGATCTTTCAACATAGGCAACCTCCTAATGTATATTACATCAGTAATTGTACCAGTTTAATGTGAACTCAGTGTGAAATCTTGGTGAACAGTTAGTGACAAGTAAAATACAGGGATTTTAAGTGTTCTAAGTAAAGGGAATAGTAAAGGGTAGTAATGACAGGATTATTAGACAAGTTTTAAAGAAGTAGTTAGTGCAAATTATATTAGAAGAATAAACAATTTATAGCAGCGACAGTAAGACATTTAGGGTTTTGTTAGTTTTGGAATAATATGTTATAAATTTATATATATAATTTTAGTTAGGAGTATATTGATGAAACAGAGTTTTTATCGTTTGTTTATAGAATTGACGAATAATCGTTTTACTTCGGGCCTTTTGCGTAGGCTTGCTACCTCTAAATTTAGTAGGGTTTTTATTAATCCATATATTAAAGCGTTTAATTTAAATATGGAAGAAAGTAAAGAGACTGTTTTTCCTACTTTACACGCTTTGTTTACTAGAGAATTAAAGCAAAATGCTAGACCGATTCATGCTGGTGAAAGTGAATTAGCTTGTCCGGTAGATGGTGTGTTAGAGTCTTGTGGGAAAATTGAAATGGATATTAAATTTGTCGTTAAAGGAAAGACATATAGCATTATTGAGATGTTAGGTTCAAAGGAAATGGCAGATAAATATGATGAGGGTTATTATATGGTATTGTATTTAAGTCCTAGCCATTACCATCGTATACATAGCCCGATCGAAGGCGAAATTGTATCACAATTCGAGTTAGGTGCTAAATCTTATCCCGTGAATAAAGCAGGATTAACGTATGGTAAAGATCCACTTTCAAAAAATTTTCGAGTTATTTCAGAAGTATTATGCTCTGAAAACAATAAACATGTTGCAATGATTAAAGTTGGTGCTATGTTTGTTAACACAATCGTAGTAACGAAAAAAGAAAAGCGTTTGAAAAAAGGTGAAGAAGTAGGGTATTTTTCTTTCGGTTCTACAGTTGTTTTACTTTTTGAAGCTAATAGTTTTTCACCAAATCTGCAACTTCAATCTGGCCAAGCGATCAGAGTTGGACAAAATCTTGGTAAATTACACTAAGTATGCACTTTTTTTCACGAATTGAGGGCCATCGTATAGAAAGATGGTTCTTTTTCTGTTATTGTAAAGAGTGCTTGTATTTTAATTTCACTTGTATTATTTGCATATATTGAAAATAATAAAAATGTTTAAGATGTTTTTTTTATATAGTAATCTAGACCTCTTCGTTTAATTTCTTTTTCAATTAAATAAATGAAGGCAGGATCAAGCTGTAGACCTAGAGCTTTTTTGTATGACTCAAGTAACAACTCATCATTTAATTTGTACATATTATTTGCCCGGTTGGGCATTCACCTCCGAGTGAGAAAAGTTTTTTGAATTTCTTCGTAAACTTAATGTATCAAATTTTTAAAAATAGAACAATCGTTCGTTTATCCACAGTAATAGGTGGATAAGTTGTGGGTAAATTGTTTATATATTCTGAAAAGGTAGGTTCTTGGACTTAGGATAATGTGTATAAGATTTATCCACAGTTAGAATGATTGTAGTTATTTGTCGAACGATTTTAAGAATATATTGAGGTGTAATAATGTTTAATAAATTTTTACCGAGTGAAACTGTTAATAATGTTTATGCAATTACGCCTGAGCATTTAAAAGGCTTAGGAATAAAAGGAATCATTACTGATTTAGATAACACGTTAGTAGAATGGGACCGTCCATTAGCTACTCCAGAGCTAACCAAATGGTTCAAAAGCATGGATGATGCAGGGATTAAAATTACAGTTGTATCGAATAACAATGCTGAACGTGTTGGAAAGTTTTGTGATCCTTTAGGAATTCCATTCATTCATCGTGCGCGTAAGCCACTGGCTACATCATATAAAAAAGCATATAAACAAATGAATTTAAAACCAAATGAAGTCGTGATGATTGGAGATCAATTACTTACAGACGTATTTGGTGGCAATCGTCAAGGCATTCATACTATTTTAGTTGTTCCGGTTGCTAGTACAGATGGAATTTGGACAAGATTTAATCGAATGGTAGAACGTAGAATCCTTTCATCCTTAAGGAAGCAAGGATTGCTACAATGGGAGGATAAAAAGTGAGTAACACAGAAGTTAGATGTATTGGTTGTGGAGTTGAAATTCAAACAGAGAATAAGAACAAGCTTGGATATGCACCTCCATCTTCATTAGAAAAAGAAGAGATTATTTGCCAACGATGTTTCCGTTTAAAAAACTATAATGAGATTCAAGATGTAGAGTTGACTGATTCTGACTTTATTCGTATCTTAAATGGAATAGGTTCTAAGGATTGTCTTGTTATTAAAGTAGTTGATGTTTTTGATTTTTCTGGTAGCTGGTTAAATGGAATTAATCGATTCGTTGGAAACAACAAAATATTATTAGTTGGAAATAAGGCAGATTTAATTCCGAAGTCAGTTAAGAAAAATAAGCTTACGCAATGGATGAGCGGAACTGCAAAACGTTGGGGACTTAAACCTGAAGGCGTTCATTTAATTAGTGCAGTAAAAGGCACTGGTATAGATGAATTAGCTGAAAGTATTGAGAAGCATCGTGCAGGTAAGGATGTATACGTAGTAGGTTGTACAAATGTTGGGAAATCAACATTTATCAATACGATGATTAAACGTTATAGCGAAGAAAATAGTAATATCATTACAACATCGCATTTTCCAGGTACAACACTTGATATGATTCAAATCCCACTTGATGATCAGAGTGATCTAATTGATACACCAGGGATTATTAATCATCATCAAATGGCTCATTACGTTGATAAAAAAGGTTTAAAAATTATCACACCGAAAAAAGAAATTAAGCCTATGGTTTATCAATTAAATGAAGGACAAACATTATTCTTTGGTGGATTAGCTCGTTTTGATTATTTAGAGGGTGGAAGACGCTCTTTTACTTGTCACTTCTCAAACGAATTATCAATTCATCGTACTAAGCAAGAAAATGCTGATGAATTATATGAAAGACATGCTGGGGAATTATTAGTCCCACCATATGGTGAACAAATTAATGAGCTTCCTAAATTAGTGAAACATGAATTTATGATAAAAGATGCTAAAACTGATATAGTTTATTCGGGGTTAGGATGGATCACAGTGAATGAACCAGGTGCTAAAATTGTTGCATATGTACCAAAAGGTGTAGCTGTAACTCTTCGTAATTCTATTATATAAGAATAATTTGGGGGCTAAGAGAAATGAAAGACCAATATTATGTAATCGGTCAACCGATTGGTCATTCAATGTCACCAACTATGCATAATGAATGGTTTGGCTCTAATCATATTTCGGGTCACTATTCTGCAAAAGAAGTTGGGATAACAGAATTAGAATCAGTTATGACAGAATTTCGTTCAACTGTAAAAGGATTTAATGTTACAGCACCACTAAAAGTAGAAATTATGAAGTATTTAGATGAAATAGATCCATTGGCTAAAGCAATTGGAGCTGTTAATACAGTTATCAATAAAAAGGGAAAACTATATGGTAAAAATACTGATGGTATGGGGTATTGTAGAGGTTTATCCTATGTTTTGAAAAATCCGATTGAAGATGAAAAAATTTTAATTATCGGTGCAGGCGGTGCTGCTAGAGCAATCCTTTATAGTTTACTGCACTTAGGTGTCAAGCATATTACAGTCACCAACCGAACGTTAGAAAAAGCAGGAGATCTACTAGATGGTAAGCTGATGCATGAAGTTAAGATTATGTCTATTTCAGATGCTGAAGAACATTTAGGTCACTTTTCTCTTATCATTCAAACAACTTCTGTTGGAATGAAGCCAAATGAAAATAGCACGCCGTTAGCACTAACTAATTTATCACCAGATGCAATTGTATCTGACCTAATATATAGCCCATTTAAAACAGTATTCTTAAAAGAAGCTGAAGAAAGAAATGCGACTATACAAAACGGATTACCGATGTTTATTTATCAAGGAGCATTAGCATTTCAAGAGTGGACGGGAATTTTTCCAAATACGATAGATGCTTACTCATTATTAGAAAGAAAACTTGGAGGAACAAAATGTTAACAGGTAAACAAAAAAGATTTTTACGTTCGAAAGCTCATCACTTAAACCCTATTTTTCAAGTAGGTAAAGGTGGAGTTAATGAAAATATGGTTAAACAAATTTCAGAAGCGCTTGAAGTAAGAGAACTTTTAAAAGTAAGTATTCTTCAAAATTGCGATGATGATCGTTATGATGTAGCGGATCAACTAGTTGAAGGTACAAACGCTGAACTAGTACAAGTAATTGGACATACAATTGTTTTATATAAAGAGTCTGAAGAAAATAAAACAATCGTACTACCTTAATATGTAAAATACCGTTAATTAGAGGAGAAGCGGATTAATGGATAAACAAAAAGCACTTTCACTTGTAAAAGAAAAACTAACAAACGGGCGTTTTACACATACTATTGGTGTGATGGAAACTGCAGTTAGACTAGCCGAAAAGTACGGTGCGGATGTAAAAAAAGCAGAGCTAGCTGCAATTTTCCATGATGTCGCAAAATGCATGCCGATTAAAGACTTAAAATCAATTATGGAAGAAAATAAACTTTCATTAAAGCTTTTAAAGTACAATAAAGAATTATGGCATGCTCCTGTTGGTGCATATCTTACTGAACATGAATATGGAATTGATGATCAAGAAATATTACAAGCAATCACATATCATACAAGTGGTCATAAAGAGATGAATTTATTAGATAAAGTAATATATGTAGCAGATTATATTGAACCTAATCGTAGTTTTCCTGGTGTAGAGAAAGCTCGTGAATTAGCGGATCAAGATTTAGATCGAGCTTTATTATTTGCATTAAAAAATACAATTACATTTTTGATTGATAGAGAGCAAACAGTCTACCCATTAACGGTTAAAACATATAACTCAATATTAAACAAAGTTAAAAGCCAGGGGGAATATAAGAATGAATGAAAAAGAATTAATGACGCTAGCTGTAAATGCTGCTGACGATAAAAAAGCTGAGGATTTAGTCGTATTAGATATGAAAGGAATCTCTGCAATTGCAGATTATTTCATTATTTGTCATGGTAATTCAGATAAGCAAGTTCAGGCTATTGCAAGAGAAGTGAAAGATCAAGCTCAACAAAATGGTAAAGATGTTAAACGCTTAGAAGGATTTGACGAAGCTCGTTGGGTATTAGTAGACATCGGTGACGTTGTCGTTCATATTTTCCATCGTGACGAAAGAAACTATTACAACTTAGAAAAACTTTGGGGAGATGCACCTTCTCTTGATGTTTACGGAGATCTTCTTTCATGACATACAATCGCTTCGCGTATTTGTATGATCAATTAATGAATGATGTCCCATATGAAAGATGGGTTCAATTCCTAGAAGATGTATTTCAAAAATATGAAATGCTTCAGCCTTTAATTCTAGATATAGGTTGTGGAACAGGTACATTGCCCATCTCATTGGCAAAATTGAATTATTCAATTAGCGGGGTTGATTTATCTGAGGAAATGTTAAGTGTTGCAATGGCTAAAGCAGAAATTGAAAAAGTTAATATTCCTTTTTTTCAACAAAATATGGTGGAATTAGAAGGGTTTGATCAATTAGATTGTGTAACCATTTTCTGTGATTCACTTAATTATTTAGAAACAGAAGAGCAAGTAAAACAAACTTTTATAAGAGTAAATGAAAGCTTAAAAGATAATGGTTTATTTTTATTTGATGTACATTCTACTTATAAAATTGAAGAAATCTTTGGTGAAGAGACATTTTTTATTGATGATTCAGAGTTAAGCTTAGTCTGGTCTTGTACGCAAGGGGAACATCCATTAAGTGTTGAACATGATTTAGTTTTCTTTATGAAAGAAGAAAATCGTGATTTATATGAACGCTTCGAAGAGTATCACAATCAAAGAACATTTCCAATAGATACTTATAAATCATTGCTAAATCAAACTGGATTTGAAGTGAAAGAAGTTATAGCAGATTTCGATGAAGCTGTAGATGATACTTCTGAACGAATCTTTTTTATAGCAATGAAAAAATAAAAAAACCCTTTAAGAAAATTCCTTTTCTTAAAGGGTTTTTTACTTTGTTAGACGTACAAAATTGAAATTTATATGTTTGTTACGGATGGAGTAAAGCAGTATAATCATTTTTAAGTTAATCAGGCAAGAAATCTCCTTCCTCAAAGCGTGTGAAGGACTTTAGTCCAAAAACGGTAGGTGGGAGATGAATTGTCTTTTTTCGTTAGAAAGACATTGGTTCTTTGATAAGTAGTTATATAAGGTTGGGGTGGTGGGAGCGGTTCACGTTAATCAAAATTGTTCCTTTACTCGCTCAATTTCCTTATCAAATTTATCATGTGTTTTTTCAAAAATTTCTTCGAATAAATCTCCTACCCGTGCTTCTAATACTTTAATACCTTCTCCAGTTATTCCACCTTTTACACATACCTTTTCTTGAAGTGTTTCAAGCGTAAAATGTTTTTGCTCAATTAGTTTTCCAAAACCAATAATCATTTCTTCTGCTAAGATCGTTGCTTGCTCTTTTGAAATTGAAGTTTGACAAACAGCCGCATCGATAAATTTTTGAAGCAAGTAACTAAAAAATGCTGGTCCACAGCTTGCGATATCCGATGAAACTCTTGTGATATCTTCTGAAATCATGACTGGCTTAGATATGTTCGAAAAAAGCTCGATTATTTGTTCCTTAATTTTGGCCGTACACCTATTCCCAAAATTAACTAACGTTACCCCACTCAAAGCTTGATTCGTAATACTTGGAATAACGCGTGCAACTTGACATGGTAAGATCGCCTCTAATTGTTCAACATTAATCGGACTAGTGATGGATATAACGCAATGTTTTTTAGTGAAATGTTTTTGTAAAGATGATAATAGTGGCTGGATTTCTAAAGGTTTTACACATACTAATACAATTTCTGAAGCCGTAATTACTTCTTTGGCTGTCTCAACAACATTTAAATCAGGATATATATTTTTTAGCTCATAAGCTTTATACATTGAACGGTTTGTAACAGTTAATTCGGAGGGCTTCACGGCATTTGATTTAATAAATCCATTGAGCAAAATAGTGCCCATATTTCCTGTACCTATGATTCCTACGTTCATGAGTACATCCCTTCCTTTGCATACATTCTCTCCTACACTATATGAAGCAAGGTCGAAAATAATGATATAAGTTAAAATGGAGGACTAATAATGAAAAAGTTAATTCATAATAAACTAGTTTGGATTTGTCTCGTAATTGTCGGTATTTTAGTCGTAAATTTTTATCAAACTGAGCGTAAAAATGAAGTAGTTTTTGCGAAGCAATCACTTGAAGAAGAAATAGTAAAGAAGAACAATGATCAGAAAAAAGAGGTTAGTAAACCAGTGAATTCGAAAGTATTTATGGTTGATGTAAAAGGAGCAATACAAAAACCAGGTGTAATCCAATGTAACGAAGGAGAACGTGTTTTTGACGTGATTAGATTGGCGGGAGGATTTAAAGAAAAAGCTGATGTTAATAAGGTTAATTTAGCTGAAAAAATATTTGACGAGATGGTCATTTATGTACCATTTCTTGGAGAAGAAACTGATCAAACTATAATTACTAATAGGAAAGAGGAAACCAAACAAGATGAGACGATTGATATAAACCATGCATCACAGTCAGAATTGGAAAAAATTCCGGGTGTTGGTCCAGCAAAAGCAAAAAATATTTTAGATTATATTGATAAAAACGGACCATTTACTTCAGTAGAACAATTAGAATCTGTAAATGGAATTGGCAAAAAATCCCTTGAAAAAATGACTCCTTATATTGTCATTCGCTAAATTAAATTATTATGAGTATTAATTTGGCTTATATTGTTTTTGTACAAATAATAACAATCGTCTTTTTTAAAAGCTTTAATTTATTCTTTGTATTAATATTACTCATTTTAATGATTTTTTTAGTCGGAAAGAAAAAATGGCTACTTTTATTAGTTTGTTTTATTTCGCTATTAATTACATCTAGTATATGTTACCTACAAAACAATAAAATGAATTCCCCTAAACCAAAGCCCTCGCAAAATCTTCGTGGTGAAATTACTTCTACTTCAATAATAGATGGTAATAAGGTTTCGTTTACATTTAAACTCCATAATCAAGAGATCTTACTTAATAGTTTTGCTAATACAAAGGAACAATTAAATGTTTTTCAAAAAAGAAAAATAGGTGAAATATGTAAAGTGGATGGTAAGGTGACAGCGCCTATAGAAAGCTCGAACCCATACTTGTTTAATTATAAGAAATACTTATTAAATCAAGGGATTCACTGGATTATTACTGCTAATCCAAATAGTTTAGGGGATTGTGAAAATGGAAAACGAACCATCATTCAATCAATAAATTATAGCCGACATGCCTTAACTAAATATGTAGAATCAAATTTTAATTCCAATACAGAAGGGTATATTAATGCTCTACTATTTGGGGACCGTTCAAAAATGAATGCAATTACAGAATCTCAATATCAAATAGTTGGAATTGTGCATTTACTTGCGATTAGTGGTTCTCATATTAGTTTATTGAGTCTTGGCATCTATTTTCTATTAATTAGAATTGGAGTAACGAAGGAAACCAGCTTATTTATAACGATTTTGTGTATTATGTCGTATGGATTTCTAGCAGGTGCTTCAGCATCAGTTGTGAGAGCAGTTATAATTGGAGTACTAGTTTGCTTTTACAAGTTAGCAAAAATGAAAGTTGACATTACTTCACTATTATTCACATCTTGTATAATCATGTTATTTGCAAAACCAAATTATATTGAAGATATTGGATTTCAATTTTCATTTGTAACAAGTTTTGTACTGGTTTTATCTTCTGAACAAATTTTAAATTACAAATCTTGGTATGCAAGGGCTCTTTATACATCGAGTATTACTCAATTAGCATCAATCCCTATATTACTTTTTAATTTTCACGAATTATCACCATACAGTATAATAATTAACTTACTTTTCATTCCTTTTATAAGTTTTATTATAATGCCACTATGTATTTTTTGCTTTGGTTTAAGTTTTATTAATTTAGAAATCAGCCAAATGGTAACATTAATGTTATCATTCTTTATTGACATGTCAGATAAATTATTGAGTATTTTCATGCAATTACCGTTCATTAAGTTGATATTTATACATCCTTCAAAAGGAATTCTGTTTATATATATAGTGTTAATATTTTTAATTTTATACTTTATGGAAAGTCAGAAAGAGAAGAAATTATTGATTAATTGCCTGATTGGATTTTTTATTCTTATTTTAGGGCATTTATTATATCCCTCTATTAATCCTGTTGGCAAGATTATGTTTATAGATGTAGGTCAAGGTGACTGTATACTGATAAAACTGCCATTTAATAAGGGGAATTATGTAATTGATACTGGGGGTAAGTTAACTGGAAAAGAAGAAACATGGATGAAGCGTAAAAAACCATTTTCAACTGGGAATGATTTATTGATTCCAATATTAAAAGGAGAAGGAATTAGTAAAATAGATAAATTAATATTTACACATGGTGACATGGATCATATTGGGGGTGGAAAGGAGGTACTACAATCATTTAATGTAAAACAATTAATCGTAGGTGACAAGACGGAATTTTCTTCAGCAGAAAAACAAAGAATTAATATAGCCATAAAAAAGGGAATCGAGATTAAAAAAATAAGCGAAGGTATGAGTTGGAAAATAGGTGCAAATTATTTTCAAGTGATTTCGCCAATTAAAGACTATGTTGGTGAGGAAAACCAAGGGTCAATTGTATTAAAGGCACATATAGGCGGAAAGAATTGGTTGTTTTCTGGTGATTTAGATGAAAATGGAGAAAATCGACTGATCTCTAAATATCCTGATTTAAAGTCAGATATATTGAAAATAGGGCATCATGGGAGCAAAACATCTACTTCCGAAAAATTTATTAAAGCAGTTATGCCTAAAATTGGCATTATTTCAGTTGGAGGAAATAATCGATATGGTCATCCAACAAAAGAAGTACTTGATCGATTAAAAAAGTACAATGTTAAAATCTTACGTACTGATGAACTTGGTGCAATAACTTATGAATTTAAAAAAGGACAAGGTACCATATTTACATTTAAAGCATATCGTAAAACAAATAACAGAAACCAAGAAGGAAATTAAAAAGACTGCCGAGGCAGTCCAGTCATTTGATTCTATGTATTATCGCGTAACATACTCCACAATTGTTGCGATGATAAATAGAGTAGCGAAGAAACCAAATGAAACAGCAAAGCCAACGCCAGAATCTGTTGAATCATTACGTTTGCTTTGAACATTTTTTTCAAAAGTATTCACAAATAACCCCTCCTAATTCAATTTTAGTATAAATCAATATAACTAAAAAATCCATAGTATGTTTGTTTTAGTTATACCGTTTTAAATGAAGAAACCGGGTCTTTATTTAAAACGTTAATATAAATTAGAGATTAGTATTTACTAATCTCTTCCTTCTCATGTAGGACATGTTATACTATACTAAGAAAATTAGTGTAGAGGAGCAAAACATGATTAATGATTTACATAAAAAATTGAAAAAGAATGTGTCGCCAATGTATTTATTGGTAGGTACTGAAGATTTTTTACTTCAAGAAGCAGAAAACTTAATCGTGAAAGCAGCTTTACAAGGAGATATTGATGATTTTAACTATCAAACATATGATTTAAAAGAGTCTTATTTAAGTGAGGCTCTTGAGGATGCTCAAACACCGTCCTTTTTCGGTGGAAACAAAGTCATCATCATAAAATCATGTTTGTTTTTAACAGCCCAAAAAGAAAAAATTGTACAAGACATAGAACCACTTTTTGATTATATTGAAAATCCTGCGCCTTTTACTACAGTTGTTTTTGTTGCTCCTTTTGAAAAATTGGACGAGCGGAAAAAAGTAACAAAAGCGATAAAAAAACTAGTAGAGCTAGTTGAATGTCATCCTGTTGAAACGAGTAATTTAGACGGTTGGATTAATGAGCGGTTCACTGGGAATGTAACGATTACTAAAGAAGCAATTGATAAATTAAAATTACTCGTTGGAAATAATTTATCAATCTTAAAACTTGAATGTGAGAAGCTACAATTGTTTATTGGGAATGAAGGCGAAGTTGATGCAGACCTAGTAGAAATGATGGTAGCAAAAACCATTGAACAAAACGTTTTTTCTCTTATTGAAAAAACAGCAGTAAGACAGACCACTGAGGCACTTAAAATTCTTCATGAATTATTATTTATAGGTGAAGAACCGATAAAAATAGTTGCATTGTTAGCTAGTCAGTTTAGGTTATTGTACGGAATAAAACAATTATCAAGTAGTGGATATTCAAATAATCAAATTGCCTCTTCTGTTGGTGTATCACCAGGAAGAGTGTTTTATGGACAAAAGCAAGCGAATAACTTTCAAGCAAGTGAATTGAAAGAAGCAATACGATTAATTGCTGAAGTTGATTACAAAATGAAGACTGGTCAAGGAGATAAGGTAATGATCCTTGAAATGTTGATTCTACAATTAAATAAATAATAGTAAGAAATTCAGTCTTAAATGAGTATTATTTTAAAAATTTCAAATGGCAGTCCAATAGTATTAAGTTGGACTGCCATTTTTGTGTTATAAAGAGGCTATGATTTTCAGTGAATATATGGAGTTTATTATTGGAGAATGTGATAAACTTATTCGATAAGCGTTCTCATCTTTTTAAACTAACATTTTGGTTCGATTACAATTATGCATAAAAACCGCTATTGAAAAACTTAATTGCACGAAAAAATGGTGTCTCAACTGAGACACCATTTAATTCATTACGCGTTCATAGCGTTAACTTTTTTAGCTAAACGAGACTTTTGACGTGAAGCAGCGTTTTTGTGGATTAGATTGCTGTTAACAGCTTTATCTAATTTTTTAGAAGCAGTTAATAAAGCTTCTTGCGCTTTTTCAGTTTCGTTATTAGTAACTAAAGCTTCAACAGTTTTCACTGCAGTACGCATTTCTGATTTTAGAGATGCGTTGTGAGCACGATGAGCTTCAGCTGTTTTTACACGTTTAATAGCTGATTTAATATTTGGCATACCTTTCACCTCCCGAATGCAGTCGAGAAATTTGCCTCGAATACAAATAGAACAAAACTTATTTTATCAAAACAAGTCCCATTTGGCAATAGAATTCATAAAGCTATTTTCGCCTTTTCAAAAGAAAAATAAACAACTCGTTTAGAAATGGTAACATCTAGCTAAACTAGTTAAGAAGAGAATTGTTAAATTTCGATGAGTATTGTGGAGGCTAGATAAATGAGTGAGTTAGATTTAAGTCAATATAGTGTTCGAACAGATTTAGCAGTAGAGGCAAAAGAGATGCTCGAGGAGCGTGAACAAACAAAGGAAGAAATTACCGGCGTAATCGTTAAAGAACGTGAAGCAGATGGTGTAAGTATTTCACATGTTCATATTAAAGAATCGGCATCTGAAAGAATCGGTAAAAAGCCAGGAAATTACTTAACACTTCAAGTTCAAGGTATTCGTGAACAAGATACTGAACTTCAAGAAAAGGTTGAAAAAGTTTTTGCAAACGAGTTTTCGGCATTCCTAAAAAATTTAGGGATTACAGAAGATCAAACTTGTTTAGTAGTCGGATTAGGAAATTGGAATGTGACGCCTGATGCACTTGGTCCAATGGTTGTTGAAAATTTAGTTGTTACGAAGCATCTTTTTGAATTACAGCCTGAGAGTGTACAAGATGGTTACCGTCCAGTTTGTGCTTTATCCCCTGGTGTAATGGGGATAACTGGTATTGAAACAAGCGATATTATTTCAGGTGTCATAGATAAAGTAAAACCAGATTTTGTCATTGCAATTGATGCACTTGCAGCTAGGTCCATTGAGCGAGTTAATACAACAATCCAAATTACAGATAATGGGATTCACCCAGGTTCTGGAATAGGGAATAAAAGGAAGGAATTAAGTAAGGAAACACTAGGTATTCCAGTAATTGCTATAGGTGTTCCAACTGTTGTTGATGCTGTTGCTATTACAAGTGATACAATTGACTTCATTTTAAAACATTTTGGACGAGAAATAAAAGAGGGAGACAAGCCTGCTAAAGCGCTAATCCCTTCAGGAATGGCATTTGGAGAAAAGAAAAAGTATACCGACGAAGATATGCCTAGTGAAAAGGAACGAATGGCATTTATGGGGATCGTAGGAACACTTGAAGAGAATGAAAAACGGAAATTAATTCACGAGGTACTATCTCCACTAGGTCATAACTTAATGGTTACGCCAAAAGAAGTGGATACATTTATTGAAGATATGGCAAATATTATTGCTGGCGGTATGAACGCTGCTCTGCATTCTAAAATTAATCAAGACAATATTGGCTCATATACTCATTAATATTTCGTAAGTGAGGAGAAACAAATGAAATATATGGTTCGGTATTTTACGCTAATCATTATTTTTTCGATAACAATCATTACGTGTATGCAAGTTGCGAAAGACGGAATAAGTAAAGTTACTTCGACTGATTACTATCATGTAGAAGATGTAGTAAAAATCTCAAAAGAAGATGGGAAAGCTGGTCCAGTACTTTTTGGAAAAGATTACACAAAAGAAGGATTAGCAATTAGAGAAGATCATTTAGAAAGATTAGGGGCATTTAATTATTTTACAGTTGTTGGTAAAGGACTATCCCATTTTGTTACGTATGTAACTGAAAAAGGGGTTAAGATTGTTGAAAAAATTCCTTCTATTATTGATAGCATTAATTAGACCTTCTAAACTTCATTCGACATATACTGCTAATAGAGATTGAATATTTACCTATTTTTTTGATATAATCAAAACTATCTATGCTGTCGAGAAATTTAGGAGTGATGAAATGAATAAAGAGTCAAGATCAGAAAGACAAAAGAGAATTAGAAACTTTTCAATCATCGCACACATTGACCATGGAAAATCTACTTTAGCAGATAGAATTCTTGAGAAAACAAATGCATTAACTCAGCGTGAGATGAAGTCTCAGCTATTAGACTCAATGGATTTAGAGCGTGAACGTGGAATTACCATTAAATTAAATGCTGTGCAGTTACAATATAAAGCTAAAAATGGAGAAGAATATATTCTTCATTTAATTGATACGCCTGGACATGTCGACTTCACTTATGAAGTTTCACGTAGTTTAGCAGCTTGTGAAGGCGCAATTCTTGTCGTTGATGCTGCACAAGGTATCGAAGCACAAACATTGGCGAACGTATATTTAGCTTTAGACAATGATTTAGAAATCTTACCAGTTATTAATAAGATTGACTTACCGAGTGCAGAGCCTGAACGTGTAAGACAAGAAGTTGAAGATGTAATTGGATTAGATGCATCAGAAGCGGTATTAGCATCTGCTAAAGCAGGAATCGGAATAGAAGAAATTTTAGAACAAATCGTTGAAAAAGTACCAGCTCCAACAGGTGATCCAGATGCACCTTTAAAAGCACTTATTTTTGATTCATTATTCGATCCATATCGTGGTGTTGTAGCATATATTCGTATCGTGGAAGGTACTGTAAAAGTAGGTCAAAAAATTAAAATGATGGCTACAGGAAAAGAATTCGAAGTAGTTGAAGCTGGAGTATTTACTCCTCGTACTACGCAACGAAATGAATTAACTGTAGGTGACGTAGGTTTCTTAACTGCTTCTATTAAAAATGTTGGAGATACTCGTGTTGGGGATACAATTACCCTTGCTGAGAATCCTGCAACTGAGCCACTTCCAGGTTATCGTAAATTAAATCCTATGGTATTCTGTGGATTATATCCAATTGATACTTCTAAATATAATGATTTACGTGATGCACTTGAAAAGCTTCAATTAAATGATGCGGCTTTACAATTTGAAGCAGAAACTTCGCAAGCTTTAGGGTTTGGTTTCCGTTGTGGATTTTTAGGATTATTACACATGGAAATCATTCAAGAGCGTATTGAACGTGAATTCAAAATTGATTTAATAACAACAGCACCAAGTGTTATCTATAATGTTTACACAACTAAAGGCGATATGATTATCGTTGATAACCCTGCTCATATGCCAGACCCTCAATCAATTGATCGAGTGGAAGAGCCTTACGTTAAAGCAAAAATCATGGTTCCAAATGAATTTGTTGGAGCAATCATGGAGCTTTGCCAAAAGAAACGCGGAAACTTTATCGATATGCAATATTTAGATGCAAACCGCGTTACGTTAACTTACGAAATTCCATTATCTGAAATTGTTTATGATTTCTTTGACCAATTAAAATCAAGTACAAAAGGTTATGCATCATTTGACTATGAACTAATTGGCTACAAAGTTTCTAAACTTGTGAAAATGGATATTTTATTAAACGGTGAACAAGTAGATGCTCTATCATTTATCGTTCATAGAGACGCTGCTTATGATCGTGGAAAAGTTATCGTTGAAAAATTAAAAGAACTTATTCCAAGACAACAGTTCGAAGTACCAGTTCAAGCGGCGATCGGACAAAAAATCGTTGCTCGTTCAACAATTAAGTCAATGGGTAAAAACGTATTAGCAAAATGTTACGGTGGGGATATCTCTCGTAAACGTAAGCTATTAGATAAGCAAAAAGAAGGTAAAAAGCGAATGAAAGCTGTTGGATCTGTAGAAGTTCCACAAGAGGCATTCATGGCTGTTTTACGTATGGATGACTAATAATTAAAAGAAATCATCAATTATAGAATTGATGATTATCCAAAGATGCCACCGTAATTTAATTGCGGTGGCATTTTTAACATCGTTTTTGGAGTCATATAATCTATCCCAACTTAATTGTTTTGAATTTTGTAACATTTAATTAATAACAAATAAGAAAATAATGATAATATACAAATGGATAAGCTAATTAATAGGAGTTGATTGTTCTTGAATGTAGATGTTAAAAGGAAAAAAAGATTGACAAATTATATTGGAATATTGTTGCTTGCTATTATATTTTTATCATTAATTTATATATTGGACTTACCTAAATATACTACATTTACTACTTTATTTTTTGTTTCATTATTAGGTGTGATTGCAACAGAATATAAATTTAAAAATAGCCCTTAAAGGGCTATTTCTTTTGGTTTAGATAATTGTAATTTTACTTATGAAGTAATACCCGTCACTTGGTCCTACTTGTCTATACTGATAAATTAACGTTACGTTGTAAAAGCTTTTAGTAGAATTTTTTAAGGTAGACGATACAATTTTGCCTTGAGTATTTTTATAAGTCGTTAAAAGACCGACCCCAAGTCCTGCACCAACGCCAATTAAGGGTTTTAATGGAAGCACTACAATTGATGTAGCGATGGCTAATTGAATGGATCTTCCAGATTCTTGATTATCAATATAATTACTAATTTGTAAAAGTTCTGTCCGAGTAATTTTTTTTGTTGTTTTTATTGTATAACCTATTTTTTTTGCAGTAACAGGATTTGCCCAAAGTGTTGCACCGCTTATGGAACTATGGGTACCATTACCTTCAAGAGCTATAACAGCGTTGCTTTTTGGTATACAAACAGAAAAGCTCATAATAGTAGAGATCAGAATAATTAATAACTTTGCTTTGATGTTTACGACATTAAATATTTTTTGCACGACCAAATTTTCCTTTCTGATTTTTTTAGTTAAAATTTAATCGAGCGCTCATTTATAGAATAATATAATTCCATTGATAATTGTTTTAAAAATATGAATAATAAGTGAATACATGGAATTTTTAGTAAAATATGTAATTTGTGTGAAGTTATCACAAGAATTGCAAAAAAATATTAAATACAAAATTTTCAACTTATTTAAATGGTAATTTATGATCTTCTGAGGATATTAAGCTTTATTACTTTATAATTTAAGAAATGAATAAAAATCAAAAAAATAATAATAATGATAAATAAGAATAGTAAAGCGATTAAATAGACAAATTTCTTAAGAAAATATACAATCATAAAGTTAAAATCAACAAAAGTCCCTGAATCTGCACCTTAGATGGTATTGAATCAGGGGCTTTTCACATAGAAAAGAGGAGAAGGTATGGCATCTTCCGTTTATATTCATATACCATTTTGTCAGCAGATTTGTTACTACTGCGATTTTAATAAATTTATGATGGACCGTCAGCCGGTAGATCAATATTTAGACTATCTTGAGAAAGAGATTGTTGAAAGTTTAAAAAGAAATCCGATTTCAGATTTGAAAACAGTTTTTGTTGGTGGCGGTACGCCAACTGCATTAACATTACCTCAAACTGAACGCTTAATCGAAATAATTAATAAACATATTATTAATGGGAAAAAAGAAATTGAAATGACTTTTGAAAGTAATCCAAATGAAATTTCAAAAGAGAAGCTACAGATTTTAAAAGATGGTGGAGTGAATCGAATTAGTTTTGGCGCCCAAACATTTGATGAAGGTTTACTAAAAAAGATTGGAAGAACACATTCACCAAATGAAATAGAAGAAGCAATTCAAACCGCCAAAGAAGTTGGAATTGATAATATTAATCTTGATTTAATGTATGCATTACCTGGTCAAACAATGGAACAATTCGTTGATTCTTTAGACAAAGCAATGAAGTTACCGATTCAGCATATCTCAGCATATTCATTAATTATTGAACCAAAAACGGTTTTTTACATAGAAATGAATAGGGGCAAGCTTAAACCAGCCCCAGAAGAAGATGAAGCGGCTATGTATGACTTTTTAATGAACTATTTAGAGGAAAAGGGATTTCATCAATATGAAATTAGCAATTTTGAAAAAAATGGTTTAGAAAGTAAGCATAATCTTGTTTATTGGAATAATGAAGAGTATTTTGGATTTGGTGCTGGAGCACATGGCTATATTAATGGAATTCGATATTCAAACGCAGGACCATTAAAGAAATATTTTCAGTTGATAGATGATACTGGTGTCCCTATTGTTCATGAACATACGGTAACGAAGCAAGAAAAAATGGAAGAAGAAATGTTTTTAGGACTACGTAAAATGCAGGGAGTTTCGGAAAGAAAGTTCCAAGAAAAATTTGGTTCAAACTTTAATGAAGTATTTCCGAACGTAATTGAAAAACTAATAAAAGATGGATTAGTCGAGATGGATGGAATATTTCTTCGATTAACCCATAAAGGGAAGTTACTAGGCAACGAAGTATTTCAAGCATTTTTACTTTAAAAGCAGTAAATGTGAACAACAGGAGAAGGGGATTAAATTAGGGACAATAGTTAGATCTGATGTATTTAATAGTTCCTAATCCATTAATCCAGCACTTCTTTATTCCTGCCCTTAACTTCTTGACATCGTATAAAGGATTTGTTAAGTTAATAATATATTTAGCACTCACTAGTTTAGAGTGCTAATAGAGGTGATAAACATGTTGACTGAAAGACAGTTATTGATACTCCAAATTATTATCGATGACTTTATTCGCATGGCACAACCTGTTGGTTCAAGGAGTTTATCTAAAAAGGAAGGTATTTCATTTAGTTCAGCAACGATACGAAATGAGATGGCTGATTTAGAGGAACTTGGTTTTATTGAAAAGCCTCATAGCTCTGCAGGTCGAATCCCTTCTGAAAAAGGGTATCGTTTTTATGTAGACCATCTGTTATCACCACAAATTGTTAATGAAGATGATGTTCGTTCGATAAAAGGTATTTTTGCCGAGCGAATTTTTGAAATAGAAAAGCTTGTGAAAAATTCAGCTGATATACTATCTGATTTAACAAATTACACAACAATTGCTCTAGGACCAAAAGTTACTGAAAATAAGCTTAAAAATATTCAGCTTATTCCAATAGGACCTAATACAGCAGTATCAATTATTGTGACAGACACAGGTATTGTTAAAAATCGAACAGTTACCATACCACCTGGTGTGTCTATGAGTGATATTGAGAAAATGGTAAATATTTTAAATGAGCGACTAGTAAATGTTCCAATTCATCAAATAAATGACAAGCTTTATAAAGAAATTGCAATGATTTTACGTACGCATATTTCGAATTATGAAAGTGTTATTAAGATGATTGGTGGCACTATTGACGTACCGATTGAACAAAAGCTGATTTTAAGTGGAAAAACGAATATTTTAGCTCAACCAGAATTTCATAATGTTGAGACAATGAAAGTATTGTTAAACATGATTGAAAAGCAAGATGAACTAAAAAGTATTATTCCTTTTGAACAGGTGGGTTTAAGTGTCAAAATTGGTAAGGAAAATGAAAAGTCTGGATTAGAAAATGTAAGTATCATTAGCGCAACCTATTCACTAGGTGAAGATCAAATTGGTACAATCGCAGTATTAGGACCAACTCGAATGGAATACTCCCGAGTAATCTCATTAATGCATTTAATAACAGGGCAATTGAATTTATTATTTTCATCTAAGGATGTTGAATAAATCCATTGTGAATAGAAACAATGGATTACATATAAAAAAATAGGAGGTGAAGGTGACATGACAGAACGTCAGGAAGAACTTTTAAATGAAGAAGTAGTGAATGAAGAAACTACTGTTGAAGAACCTTCAATCTTTACAGAAGAGAATACAGAAGAGAAAACTGACAATGTGAATTCTTCTGAAGAAGAGCTTCAAAAACTTCGTGCTGAAGTGGATGAGAAGGAAAATAAGTACTTACGTCTACATGCTGATTTCGAAAATTATAAACGTCGTGCACTTTTAGACCAACAATCTTTAATGACTTATCGTGCACAAAGTTTAGTAACTGATTTATTACCAGTACTAGATAATTTCGAACGTGCACTACAAGTTGAAGCTACAGACGAACAAACTGCTTCTTTCAAACAAGGTATGGAAATGGTTTACCGTTTACTTGTTGAAGCTGTAAAAAAAGAAGGTGTAGAAGAAATCCCAGCACTTGGTGAACAATTCGATCCGAATGTCCATCAAGCTGTAATGCAAGAAAGTGATGATTCTAAACCATCTAATGAAGTTTTACAAGAATTCCAAAAAGGCTATAAGCTAAAGGACAGAGTAATTCGTCCATCAATGGTAAAAGTAAACGAGTAATGTTAAGCGTCTATTTAAATCGCTAACATAAATATAAAATTTATAAAAAACTAAAATATAACTACTTATGTAAATTTTAGGAGGAACATGCAATGAGTAAAATTATTGGTATTGACTTAGGTACAACTAACTCTTGTGTCGCAGTATTAGAAGGCGGAGAGCCAAAAGTAATTCCGAACCCAGAGGGTGGACGTACAACTCCGTCAGTTGTTGCGTTCAAAAATGGTGAGCGTCAAGTTGGGGAAGTAGCAAAGCGTCAAGCAATTACAAATCCTAACACAATCATGTCAATTAAACGTCATATGGGTACTACACATAAAGAAAACATTGAAGGTAAAGATTATTCTCCACAAGAGATTTCTGCAATCATTCTTCAAAACTTAAAAGCATCGGCTGAAGCTTATTTAGGTGAAGCAGTAACAAAAGCAGTTATTACAGTACCTGCATACTTCAATGATGCTGAGCGTCAAGCAACTAAAGATGCTGGTAAAATTGCAGGTTTAGAAGTAGAACGTATCATCAATGAGCCAACAGCAGCAGCATTAGCATACGGTTTAGATAAAATGGATGAAGACCAAACAATTTTAGTTTACGACTTAGGTGGCGGTACATTCGACGTTTCAATCCTTGAATTAGGAGATGGAATTTTTGAAGTTAAAGCTACTGCTGGTGACAACCGTTTAGGTGGAGATGACTTCGACCAAGTGATCATTGATTACTTAGTGGCTGAATTCAAAAAAGAAAACGGTGTTGATTTAAGCCAAGATAAAATGGCATTACAACGTTTAAAAGATGCTGCTGAAAAAGCGAAAAAAGATTTATCAGGTATTACTTCAACTCAAATTTCATTACCATTCATTAGCATGGGTGCAGCTGGTCCATTACACTTAGAATTAAATTTAACTCGTGCAAAATTCGAAGAGCTTTCTCATAACTTAGTTGAAAGAACTTTAGGCCCAACTCGTCAAGCATTGAAGGATTCTGGCTTAACAGCTAGTCAAATTGATAAAGTAATTTTAGTAGGTGGATCAACTCGTATTCCTGCTGTTCAAGAAGCAATCAAAAAAGAAACAGGAAAAGAACCACATAAAGGTGTAAACCCTGATGAAGTAGTAGCATTAGGTGCTGCAATTCAAGGTGGAGTATTAACTGGTGATGTAAAAGACGTAGTATTACTAGACGTAACTCCATTATCATTAGGTATCGAAACAATGGGTGGAGTATTTACAAAGTTAATCGAACGTAATACAACGATCCCAACAAGTAAATCTCAAGTTTTCTCAACAGCTGCTGACAATCAACCTGCTGTAGACATTCACGTACTACAAGGTGAGCGTCCAATGGCTAATGACAATAAAACATTAGGTCGCTTCCAATTATCGGATATCCCACCAGCACCACGTGGAGTTCCTCAAATTGAAGTATCTTTTGATATCGACAAAAATGGTATCGTAACAGTACGTGCGAAAGACCTAGGTACTCAAAAAGAACAAAACATCGTAATTCAATCTTCTTCAGGTTTAAGTGATGAAGAAGTAGAACGCATGGTAAAAGAAGCAGAATTAAATGCTGATGCTGATGCAAAACGTAAAGAAGAAGTAGATCTTAAAAACGAAGCTGATCAATTAGTATTCCAAGTAGAGAAAACTTTAAAAGATCTTGAAGGAAAAGTTGAAGAAGCAGAGGTTACAAAAGCTAACGAAGCTAAAGATGCATTAAAAGCTGCTTTAGAAGCTGGTAACTTAGATGACATCCGTACGAAGAAAGATGCTCTATCTGAAATCGTTCAAGCTTTATCTATGAAGCTTTATGAGCAAGCTGCTGCTGCACAACAAGCTGCAGGTGGAGCTGAAGGCGGAGCGAAACAAGACGATGTAGTAGACGCTGAGTTTACTGAAGTTAAGGACGAAAAATAATCTAGAAAATATATATCTACAACATTGAGGGAAGTCAAAGTCAGGGAAGCCTTGACTTTGACTTCTTCTTTTTCTTTTAGAAAAGGACAGGATATGTTAAAATATTCTTTATGTGAAAGGAGCGGATTGTAACACTATGAGTAAACGTGATTACTATGATGTGCTTGGTGTGAGTAAAAGTGCATCACAAGATGAAATAAAAAAATCGTTTCGTAAATTAGCAAAAACATATCATCCGGACGTTAATAAGGATCCTGATGCAGCTGAAAAGTTTAAAGAGGTGCAAGAAGC
Organism: Gottfriedia acidiceleris; assembly: GCF_023115465.1. Taxonomy (NCBI): domain Bacteria; kingdom Bacillati; phylum Bacillota; class Bacilli; order Caryophanales; family Bacillaceae; genus Gottfriedia; species Gottfriedia acidiceleris. Next base: position 1,242,833 of record NZ_CP096034.1, read on the forward strand.
ATACGAAAATTTATCAGATGATCAAAAACGTGCTCATTATGATCAGTTTGGTCATACAGATCCAAACCAAGGTTTCGGCGGTGGCGGATTTGGCGGCGGCGGATTCGGTGGATTTGAAGATATTTTCAGTCAGTTTTTTGGTGGTGGCGGTGGACGTCGTCGTGACCCGAACGCACCAAGGGCTGGAGCTGATTTACAATATACAATGACGATCCAGTTTGAAGAAGCAGCATTCGGAATGGAAAAAGAAATCGAAATTCCAACCGAAGAAACATGTCATACATGTAGTGGTTCAGGTGCAAAACCTGGTACATCAAAAGAAACATGTAATCATTGTCATGGCTCAGGACAAATGAGTGTTGAACAAAATACACCATTTGGGCGTATTGTGAACCGTACGACATGTTCACACTGTCAAGGTACTGGTCAAATTATTAAAGATAAATGTAATACATGTCATGGTGCTGGCCGAGTGAAAACTCGTAAGAAAATCATGGTTAAAGTACCAGCTGGTATTGATGATGGACAACAAATTCGACTTTCAGGCCAAGGAGAACCAGGTAAAAATGGTGGTCCTGCTGGAGATTTATATATTGCATTCCATGTTCGTGAGCATGAATTCTTTGAACGTGACGGAAATGATGTTTACTGCGAGCTTCCATTAACATTTGCACAAGCTGCATTAGGTGATGAAGTTGAAGTTCCTACATTGCATGGTAAAGTAAAAACGAAAATTCCTGCTGGAACGCAAACTGGTACTAGAATGCGTTTAAAAGGTAAAGGAATCAAAGATGTGCGTGGATATGGTCAAGGTGACCAGCACGTAATCGTAAAAGTGATCACACCAACAAAACTAACAAGCCGTCAAAAAGAATTGCTTGAAGAGTTTTACAAAATTGGCAAAGGTCAAAAAGACGACAAACACGATTCTTTCTTTACAAAGTTAAAGCGTGCAGTTAAGAATTTTGGCGAACAATAAGGAAGTTATTAATTCAGTACGTTAGTTAAGGTAAAAAGTGGAAACACTAAATAGAAGAAGTAATTTAATGGCACCCTCTAATTCTGACTATGATTAGAGGGTATTGCCAAGTAAAGAAGAGAGTATGAATGGAGTTGGTAGTTAATGAAATGGTCAGAATTAAGTATTCACACTACACAGGATGCGGTTGAACCGATTTCTAATATTTTACACGAAGCTGGTGCAAGTGGTGTTGTCATAGAAGATGTGTTTGATTTGACGAAGGAGCGAGCACAGGTTTACGGTGAAATCTACCAACTTAACCCAAAAGATTATCCAGAGGAAGGTGTAATCGTTAAAGCATACCTTCCTGTGAATAGTTTTTTAAACGATACGATCGACGGTATAAAAGAAGCAATTAATAATTTAATTTCATATGATATTGATTTAGGAAAAAATACATTTGCTGTTCATGAAGTAAACGAAGAAGATTGGGCTACTGCATGGAAAAAATACTATCATCCAATTTCAATCTCAGATCGATTTACAATTGTACCTTCTTGGGAAGAGTATGAAGTCAAATCATCAGACGAATTAATTATCGAATTAGATCCAGGAATGGCGTTTGGTACTGGTACTCATCCTACAACTGTTATGTGTATTCGTGCACTTGAGAAAGTTGTTAAACCAACTGACCGTGTAATCGATGTAGGTACTGGTTCAGGTGTATTAAGTATTGCAGCTGCTAAACTTGGCTCTACAAATATTGAAGCTTATGACTTAGACGATGTAGCTGTTCGAAGTGCAAGGGAAAACGTTGTATTAAACAAAGTTGACGATGTTATAAAAGTTGGACAAGGTAACTTACTACAAGGTATTGAAGGTCCGTTCCAAGTAGTTGTTGCAAACTTACTTGCTGAAATTATTCTTCGTTTCGTAGATGATGTGTTTAATGTTTTAGAACCAGGTGGAACATTTATTTCTTCAGGAATTATTGGTGCTAAACAACAAGACATCGAAAATGAGCTTAAACGAGTTGGTTTTGAAGTGAAGGAAGTATTACATTTAGAGGACTGGGTTGCAATTATTGCAAAAAAGCCAGAACAAGGGATGTAATATGCAAAGATATTTTATAGAAGATCCGCAGCTTCAAAATGATCTTGTTACAATAACTGGTGATGATGCTCATCATATAGCAAATGTTATGCGAATGAAGCTAGATCAAGAAATCATTTGTACAGTACCAGGTTCTTCAACTGTTCGTTGTACACTTACAAATATTTCTAGTGAACAAATAACAGCAGCTGTTGTAGAATATGTTGAGAATACAAATGAACTGCCAATATCAATTACGATTGCTAGTGGACTACCAAAAGGTGATAAACTTGAATTAATCATACAAAAAGGTACGGAACTTGGTGCTTCTGTTTTTTTACCTTTTGCAGCAGCTAGATCAATTGTTAAATTAGATGATAAAAAAGCTGGTAAAAAGGTTGACAGATGGCAAAAAATTGCAAAAGAAGCGGCAGAACAATCATATCGGTTTATTGTACCAACCGTGGAACAGCCAGCATCTTTTCAACAATTACTTAACTCAATACAGTATTATGATGCGTGTATTGTTGCATATGAAGAAAGTGCAAAAACAGGAGAATCAGCAGGACTTGTTCAGACATTCCAATCATTAAAGGAAGGTTCACGTTTACTAGTAGTTTTCGGACCAGAAGGTGGTTTGTCAGAGAAAGAAGTTAATCAGCTAGAAGAAAAAGGTGCTAAGCTATGTGGACTTGGACCAAGAATTCTACGAACAGAAACAGCACCATTTTATGTTTTAGCTGCTGCCTCCTTTCATTTTGAATTAATGGGGTGAAGAAATGCCACAAGTAGCTTTTCATACATTAGGCTGTAAAGTTAACCATTACGAAACAGAAGCAATTTGGCAACTGTTTAAAGCAGCAGGCTATGAACGTACTGAATATGAGACAAAAGCAGATGTTTATGTAATTAATACTTGTACAGTTACAAATACAGGTGACAAAAAAAGTAGACAAGTAATCCGTCGTGCCGTGCGCAAAAATCCAGATGCAGTAATTTGTGTAACTGGATGTTATGCACAAACATCTCCAGCCGAAATCATGGCAATTCCTGGGGTGGATATCGTTGTTGGTACACAGGACCGTACTAAAATGCTAGATTATATCGAGCAATACCGTGTAGAACGCCAACCAATAAATGGCGTAGGAAATATTATGAAAGCACGAGTTTATGAAGAGTTAGATGTACCTGCTTTTACTGACCGTACACGTGCTTCATTAAAAATTCAAGAAGGTTGTAACAACTTCTGTACGTTTTGTATTATTCCATGGGCACGTGGTTTAATGCGTTCTCGTGATCCAAAAGAAGTTGTAAAACAAGCTACCCAATTGGTTGAATCAGGCTATAAGGAAATTGTTTTAACTGGCATTCACACTGGTGGATACGGTCAAGACATGAAAGATTACAACTTAGCAATGTTATTAAAAGATTTAGAAACAGTTGAAGGATTAAAACGTGTTCGTATTTCTTCAATTGAAGCTAGTCAAATTACTGATGAAGTAATTGAAGTTCTTCGTCATTCAAATATTGTAGTTCGTCACTTACACGTACCATTACAATCGGGATCAGATTCTGTCCTAAAACGTATGCGTCGTAAATATACAATGGCTGAATTTGCTGAAAGAATTGAAAAATTACGCGAAGTATTACCAAACTGTTCAATTACATCTGATGTAATCGTAGGTTTCCCAGGTGAAACTGAAGAAGAGTTCCTGCAAACGTACAATTTCATTCGTGACAATAAATTCTCTGAATTACACGTATTCCCATACTCTAAACGCACTGGTACTCCAGCTGCACGAATGGAAGATCAAGTTGACGAAGAAATTAAAAATGAACGTGTACACCGTTTAATTGAATTATCAAATCAACTTGCAAAAGAATACGCATCAATGTTTGATGGAGATGTTCTAGAAGTTATTCCGGAAGAAAAGTATACTGAAGAAGGCGCAGAAGGATTATTAATAGGTTACACAGATAACTATCTTAAAGTCGTGTTTGAAGGAACAGATGACATGATCGGTAAAATTGTAAAAGTTAAAATCGCTGAAGCTGGTTATCCAGTTAATAAAGGTGAATTTGTCCGAGTATTAGAAGATGTAGCTGTTAACTAAGGATAATATAAATAAAAGGATAGATAATCTTGAGTTCATCTGGATTATCTATCCTTTTTTGCTATAATTTGTCTTTTGATTAGATATGAATGATTGCTTCACCAGAATTTATAAACTAAGAGCTCTTTGTCATATAGTTGAAATGGTTAAACCTTTGAAATAGGCCTAAATAATTCCCTCAAACTACCTGTAATTTAAAGTTTAATTTATACACAATATAAATACAGAGGTGAAATAATCATGTCAAAAGATAATCAACCAAGAAAAACGGATGACAATCATATCCACGTTGCTACCAACTCATACTTGGACACGAGCGAAAACGATTCTAATAAAATTAATTATGACGAAGGTGGCAGTCCATACTTAGATACAAGTGAAGACGCATCTTCAGCAGCCAACACAAGAAGAGGAGCTCCATATTTAAATACTTAATGTGAGAGGAATGGGGGAAAGTTGAATAAATCTTTTCCCTATCCCTTTTTTACTTATCTTTTTTCTGCAGTTCTATTAATATCATCAACCTCAATTAATGGCTTATGATAACCAGCTTTTGCAATATTGATCATTGAACGACCAATTTGTTCAGAAGTTGTTATTGAGTTTGGAAAGACTTTTTTTAATATTGGATAAATAGGTTTCGTTATGTTATAGCCGAATTGATATAGTTTAGTTTTTGATTTTATATCTTTATGTGGAATAATTGCACCTGGTCGAAACATGTATGCAGCTTTAAACGGTAACTTTAACAAGTCATTTTCTGTTTTTCCCTTCACTCTAGCCCACATAATACGACCTTTCTCAGTACGATCGGTACCTGATCCAGTGACATATATGAAAGTCATTTGTGGATTCAATATGGATAATGTACGTGCAATGGATAATGTAAGGTCATATGTAATCTTACGATAATCTTCCTCTGTCATTCTAAATGATGAAACACCTAAACAAAAAAAACATGCATCAAATCCAGATAACTGACTTTCAATTGGGGATAAATCAAGCAGATTAGAATGCTTAATTTCATAGAACTTTTCATGTTGAATCCCTGTAATACTACGACCAATTGAGTAAATCGAGCTAACAGAAGGATCTTGTAAACATTCTCTTAATACACTTTGCCCAACCATTCCAGTTGCTCCAAAAAGTAAAACCTTCATAATGTAACCTCCATAATTTATTTTCAACGCTAGTCTCATGGGCAAATAATAAATGATAAATCATTTTTAAGCAATTTAAAACTCAAAAATAATCGTTCAGAAATATGAAGTGAATAGTAAATAAAACCTAATAAAAAAATCGTTTCTTGAAGCGGTGAAATTTAGAACTATTCTTACGTTTCAACTGATAAATACTTCGAAATAGAAAAGTGTTGATCAAGAAATTGATTATACCTTCAGAGTGTTGAAATATAAAACGGTCATTAAGGAAAACGTACTAGTGATGATTTTTTCAGAGATTAAAAATAGTATGAGCTAATTTTTACAAACACCAATTCAATTGTTTCGTTTATAAATTGATGTTTGATAGTAATTGACCTAAAAATTGATGAATAAACAATTGTTAATTTACTCTAAGTATAGGATATTTGATTAGGTTTTTATTGCAGACTTTTTTTGATGAATAAGTTGATTGGAACGAAAGGGGGGCTTGACTCTATGGGATAAGTGAAGAGCTAATCAAGTCAACTGATTAGCTCTTCTTTATGACATATTTACAGACTCTCTCTTACTAAAAAATTGGATTGTAAACCCTAAAATAATCATCATAATAGAAAATAGTAAACTCAACCAAATGCTTTGAAATTCACCTACATACGGCTGAACAATATAGGAAAGTATGATACTGATTACAATACTAATTGGAATGTAGTTACCTACTCTATCCTTACTAAACACAATAACTAAAATTGGAAATAATAATGCAGAATATACATTTCCTGAGTAAAATAATAGTTCAATGATTTTTTTTGATTGAATAATAGTAGCAAAAAAGATGATCGTACCAATTATCACGGATAGAAGATAAGCAAGCTTTATTTTTTTTTGATCATTTTTTATCGTGTGAAAGGGCTCTATTATATTGATAATGATTAAGCTAGTAAGCGAATGTAAAATAGCACCAAATGTTGATGTAATCGCGTTAAAAGCACATAAAACAAAAAGTATGAAAAAGAATGGTGTTGTAATTTTATTTGCTAAACCTACTAAAATTGATTGAATATCTGTAAATCCACCCGTGAATATAACAATAATAAAAAGACATGAAAATGAAAGTGGGAAAATACACCATATTAATCCGGAAATTGAGAATGTTAAAGGAAGTTTTTTCGATTCAATCATAAATAATCGGTGCCATGAAGTTATGTCAAAGAAAAACTGACCTAAACCTACTAGTAAGCCTGAAAATAAAAAACCCCATAAATCATAGTGGTCAATGACTAGCATGTATGGATGGTATAGTTTAATCCCATCATATACAGGTTGAACGCCTTCTTTTACGAAAAAATACAACGGAATTAAAATTGCCGCTGCAAACATGGTAATGACTTGAAACCCAGCTAATCCATGTATCATCTTTAATCCACCAAAACCTGCAAAAAGTACACAAAAGCTTATAAAAATGATTATTTCTATGTACAACGGTAAAGTAAAAAGAAAATGAAATAACGTAGATGCAGTCATCGACTGTATATATAATATGTGTAAACTAGTTAATATTAAAATACAAATCATAATCCAATAACCAAGTGGGTGTAGTTTCTTCTTCAAATAATCTCCAATTGTTAAACCATCAGGGTACTCTTGTCGAACTTTTTTCCCGATAAAACTAAATACAAATAATGCAATCGCACCTAAAAATGCATAGCCGATTCCACCAAATACGCCATATTTAATCATTGATTCTGGCGAAGATAATATCGTAGTTCCTGTTACCCAACGTGTCAAGAGAGAAATAATTCCCATACCCATTCCAATTTGAATAGGACCTTGTACGTATTCTCTAAATGAACGTGAATTCACTGTTTATTTTCCTTTCTCACGATACTCTTTTGGAGTAATGCCTTCAATTTTGCGGAATAAAGTACTGAAGTAATGCTGACTATTAAACCCTGAGTTTTCTGCTACATCGGATATGTTCCAATTTGGATTATTTGTTAAATATCGCTTGGCTGCTTGTATTCTATAGTCTATTAAATATTCTGAAAACGATACACCTACTTCTTCGTGAAATTTTCTACTTAAATAAGTATGATTTGTGTGAACTTCACGAGCAACGTCAGAAAGAGAAAGTTTTTCAGTGAAATGATCATGAATATATAAAATAGTTTGATGGATTAAACTAGAATATTGGTTCGATGTGTCGGTGTCACTATATTGAGATAAAACTTTATATAATTCACTTTCTATAATTGGCTTAGTTAAATAGTCTAGAACGCCGATTCGGATTGACTGTTGGGCATAATCAAAACTTTGATAGGCTGTAACCATAATAATATCTACTTCTTTATTTAGTGCTCTAAGCTCTTCACCAAACTCTAGTCCTGAACGTCCAGGTAGATTGATATCTAAAAACGCAATATTAATTTTATGATTTTGATTAATTGTGATTGCTTGGCATGCATCAGCAGCTTTAAAAAATTTCCATAATGGAAACATATTTTTTATCAAATATTCCATCTGTTCAAGCTCTAATGGTTCATCATCTACTAATAATACATTCAATTTACTTTCCCTCCTTTACTCTCATAGATAAGTGGCCAAACGACCTTAACATTTGTTCCTGATTCATTTGAAGTAATCAGTACATGTCCACTATTACCAAAATATAGTTGTAATCTCTTTTTTATATTGTCTAATCCATGGCCTTCTTGATTAGAAAAAGAATTCGTCATTCCCATTAAACCATTATCAATAACTTCTAAACAGACTAACTCGGAATCTTGATAAAATCGAATATGCAGTAAAGCCTCTCCAACCTTTTTTTCTAAACCGTGTTTAAATGAATTTTCTACTAAGGTTTGCAAAATAAAAGGGGGAACTAGCGCATCATATAAATCTTTTTGACAATCTAACTGTGTTTTAAGACGATCTCCAAACCGTAGATTTTGAATGTCTAAATAATATTGGGTATATTGTATTTCTTGATTTAACGGAATTAAAGGTTCTGATGATTTATATTTAAATTTTAAAAATTGAGAGAACGTTTCTAGGGCTCGGATTAATTCCGAAGTTCGATTTAAACGCGCTAAGCTTAATATGACATTAAGTGTATTAAATAAAAAGTGCGGTTGAATTTGCTGATTTAATTTATTGTATTGAGCTTCTTGTAATGCTTGTTCTAACCGAATTTCTCTATTTTTATTTTCAAGTAAATCAATTCTTTTTTCAAAGATAAACAAAAATAATAAAGCAATAGCTCCCATAATAGGAGCTAAAATAAATAGCATAATTAGTAAAGTAAAACCCTCGTAACTAAGCATGAAGAACCTCAAATAGTTTTTTTGATAATATTTTTAATTTTTTTGAAATCTATATTTATAAATGGGTGAATTGCAACTAAAGTTGCTCCAATAGAATGGTACATAATCTGATCATCCCATTGGAGCTTCTTAGAGAAGTCTCTGGCTTTCGCACCTTTTTCCATAGGAGCCTTTGAACATCTTGAGCCAAACAACTTTCGATTTATAATCCAAGTTTATAAGCATTTAATATTTTTAATAGAAGTAGAATTTCTACATGGCAGGATCAATTCTCTTCTTTTCCTTCACTTCATGCCTATAAGAATACTATTTAATTAATTATGTGACAAGCAACTTGATGATTTTGCTCAGATATTTTTAATTCAGGTGTTTGTGTTTTGCAAATATCAATCGCGAAAGGGCATCTTGTGTGAAAACGACAGCCGCTTGGAGGATTGATTGGAGAAGGTACATCTCCTGTTAATATGATTCTTTCTCTTTTTTGTACCGGGTTCGGTACTGGAATAGCAGATAATAGGGCACGTGTATAAGGATGCTGCGGTTTTTCGAATATAGATTTTTTATCGGCAATCTCAACAATTTTTCCTAAATACATTACCATTACTCGGTCAGAAATATGTCTTACTACACCTAAATCATGTGAGATAAATAGAAAGGTAAGTGAGAATTTTTTCTGTAACGATTTTAATAAGTTTAATACTTGAGCTTGGATTGAAACATCTAGAGCAGAAACTGCTTCATCACAAATGATTAGTTTTGGATCAACTGCAAGTGCACGTGCAATTCCGACGCGCTGACGTTGACCACCACTAAATTCATGAGGATAACGCTCCATTGCTTCTGGTCTTAACCCAACATGTCCTAATAATTCCTCAATTCTAGCTTTACGTTCTTCTTTTGGAACGACATTTTGAATGGCTAATGCTTCACCTAAAATTTGTCCAATTGTTTGTCTAGGGTTAAGTGAGGCAAACGGATCTTGGAAGATTACTTGTAAATCCTTTCTTATTTTACGCATTTCTTTTTTTCCTAAGCTTAATAAATCTTTTTCCTTAAAATGAATGCTTCCACTTGTAGGCTCGTCCAATCTTAGAATGGCTCTACCAGTAGTAGACTTACCACAACCGGATTCTCCAACGATACTTAAAGTTTCACCCTCATAAATGTGGAAGCTAATATCATCTACAGCTTTTACGTGATTAACGGTTCTTCCTAAAACGCCACCTTTAATTGGAAAGTATTGTTTTAAATGATCTACATTAAGTAGTATTTTTTTATCCACTAGTTGTAATGCCATTATTCAATCCCTACTTTCTCTTTGATGGTATGATCTGATTCCCATTGTGATGTGTACATCCAACAACTGACTTCAGTATTTTTGTCGAGTGTTTGTAAATCTGGTACTGATTCATGACACATTGGCTTTGCATGTGCACAGCGTGGGGCAAAACTACAGCCCTTAGGCATATTGTATGGACTAGGTACAGTACCAGGAATTGTTGTTAATTCATCTTGATCCATATCAAGACGAGGAAGAGAGTTTAATAACCCGATTGTGTATGGGTGCTTAGGGTTATTATAAAGTTCTTTTGCTGATGTATATTCAACAATTCTTCCAGCATACATGACAGCCACTCGATCACAAGTCTCATAAACGACACCTAAATCATGCGTGATTAAGATTACGGCTGTACCTAAATCTTTTTGGAGTGATTTAATTAATTCCAGAATTTGAGCTTGAATTGTCACATCAAGAGCGGTAGTCGGTTCATCTGCGATTAGCACTTCAGGATGACAAGCAAGTGCCATTGCGATCATAACCCTTTGTCTCATTCCACCACTAAGTTCATGTGGTTCTTGCTTTGCACGTTTTTCAGGAGAAGGAATCCCTACCAGTCGCAGCATTTCAACTGCTTTATCCCAGGCTTCCTTTTTGCTTAATTTTTGGTGAAGACGAATCGCTTCTGCAATTTGTTCTCCAGCTGAATAAACAGGATTTAAAGATGTCATTGGTTCTTGAAAAATCATTGAAATTTCATTACCACGAATGGAACGCATTTGCTTTTCAGTTTTTGCTAGTAAGTCTTCACCTTTAAAAAGAATACTACCACCAGTTATTTTTCCTGGAGGAGAGGGGATTAATCGTAAAAGGGATAATGATGTAATACTTTTACCACTTCCAGATTCTCCAACTATTCCAAGTGTTTCACCTTTTTTTAATTTAAAGCTAATTCCATTAACCGCCTTACTTATTCCTTCATCTGTATAAAAGTAGGTTTGTAGATTTTTAACCTCAAGAATTGTTTCATCAAATTGTTTTTTCATAGTAGTACCTCCTTAATTCAAGTCAACTCGTTTATTAAAGTAACGGTAGAGAATATCAACAGCTAGATTCATAAATACAAAGATAACCGAAGCGATTAATACGCCACCTTGAACCATAGGTAAATCCCTTGTCCTAATTGCATCAACAATTAATCTACCAAGTCCATTAATTGCAAAAACTGACTCTGTTAAAACGGTACCACCAAGTAATGCACCAAACTGTAGACCAACAACAGTAATAACTGGTATTAATGCATTTTTTAAACCATGTTTGTAAATAATGATATGTTCCTTTAAACCTTTTGCTCTTGCTGTACGCATATAATCTTGACGAACAACTTCTAACATACTTGATCTAGTCATTCTAGCTACAATTGCAGCACCACCTGCACCTAATGTTAATGCTGGTAGTACCATATGTTTAAACGTTCCCCAACCAGCAACTGGAAATATATGAAGATTAACTGAAAAGAAGTAGATTAACATTAAACCAAACCAGAAACTTGGTAAAGAGATTCCTAGTAAAGCGACAATCATAATTGAAATATCAGCTGCTGAGTATTGTTTAGTTGCTGAAATAATTCCTGCAAGCATACCAAGTACGACTGTAATGAAAATACTAGCTAGTGCAAGTTCAATTGTAATTGGCAAACGAATCATAATCTCATCTAATACCGGACGATTATTTCGAAGCGATTCGCCAAAATCACCTTGTAGTACATGGTATACATAATCGAAATACTGAATCACGACAGGACGATCAAGTCCAAGTTGATGACGAATCATTTCAATCGTTTGTTTCGTAGCACCTTCCCCAGCAAGTAGAGTTGCAGGATCACCAGGAACCATTTGCATAATTAAAAAAACGACTAAACTTACACCAAGTAAAACTGGAATAGTTTGTATAATTCTTCTGACAATAAATAGAAACATTTACTTTCCTCCTTATTTTTTCATCCTTGGATCAAGAGCATCTCTTAGACCATCACCGAAAATATTAAATCCTAAAACTAATGTTGAAATGGCAATACCCGGAAATAAGGCAAGATGGGGTGCACTAAATAAATAATCACGCCCACTACTTAACATTGCTCCCCATTCTGGAGATGGAGGTTGAGCACCTAATCCGAGATATGACAAGCCTGCTGCTGAAAGGATAGCTGTAGCAAGTTTTAATGTAGCTTGGACAATTATTGGTGAAAGAATATTCGGGAGTATATGTTTAAAAATGATTGTTGCATCAGTTGCACCTAAAGCGCGAATGGCATCAATATATTCAAGTTTTCTGACGGATAACGTAGATCCTCTAACGATACGTGCAAACATTGGGACTGAAAAGATACCAACAGCAACCATAACATTAATTAGACTAGGACCTAGTGCACTAATAATTGCAAGCGCTAATAAAATACCTGGGAATGCAAGTAAAACATCAACAACCCTCATAATGATGGTGTCCATCCATTTTCCGTAATAACCTGCTATTAACCCGAGTGTGATTCCGAAAATTGCTCCAAATAAAACAGATACGAAACCGACAGAAATTGAAAGACGACTGCCATAAATGATTCTACTTAAAATATCTCTTCCTTTATCATCTGTACCCATCCAATGCTCTAGTGATGGAGGTTGCAGCTTATGCATTAAATCAATTGCAAAAGGATCCTTGGGCGAAATGAGTGGTGCAAAAATAGCTACTAAAATATAAAAAAGTACAATATAGGCTCCAACTAGTGCCAATTTATTTTTTTTAAACTTCTTATAAAATACTTTCCATCTTCTTAGTTTTTGAGATTCTTTTTTTTCTAATTTGATTTCATGGTTATTTAATACAATCTCTGTTTTCATGTTTTTCCCCCTTTTCTTTGTTTAAATTTATTCAAAATTAGAATTGAAGTAAATATAATGCGGAAAAGCAGTAAAGATAATTTAAAAACGAGTAAAGATTCTGAAAATATAAAATTTTATTTTTTTTTATAATTTGAATAAGCCTACGAACTCAAGAAAAATGGTGAACATGAGATTATAGGGAAAGTATTAAGAGGAGGAAGAAAACAATGAAGAGAAAGACAGCTGGAGTATTATTTGCATCATTATTAACAATTTCGACTGCGCTTGCAGGATGTACATCTAACCAAACAAGCAGTAGTGCAACAGGAACAAAAGCAAAAGCAGGAGGAACTTTGGTTGTAGCTAGATTATCTGATGCGACTACATTAGATCCACATTTTATTACTGATATACCATCAGCAAACGTTGTATATGAAAAGGTATATGAAACATTAGTTGAACCAGATAAAAATATGGAGCCAAAACCTCTTTTAGCAACAGAATGGAAGCAAGTAGATAATGTGACTTGGGAGTTCAAATTACGACAAGGCGTTAAGTTCCAAGATGGATCCCCATTTAATGCAGATGCAGTTAAAACAAATTTTGATCGAGTACTTGACCCAAAAACTGCATCACCTCAGGCTGGTAAATTTGAAATGATAAAAGAAGTTAAAGTGGTAGACGATTCAACTGTTCAATTTATTTTGAAATACCCATATGCTCCACTTTTATCAATTTTAATGAGTAATGAAGGAAGTATTATTAGTCCAAAATCGATTAAAGAAAACAGTGATAAAATTGGGCGAAATCCAATTGGAACTGGTCCTTATGTATTTAAATCTTGGAAATCAGGAGAAGAAATTAAAATTGAAAAAAATAAAGATTACTGGGGTAATAAACCTAAAATTGATGGTGTAGTCTTTAAAGTTGTTCCTGAAGATGCTACAAGACTAGCAATGATTGAAACTGGTGAAGCGCATGTTACTGATCAAGTGCCTGTAACAGAAATCGATCGTATTGAAGCTTCTGACACAATGGATTTATACCGAACAGATGGACTAGCTGTTGAATATTTAAGTTTCAATGTTAAGAAAAAACCATTTAATGATGTTCGTGTCCGTAAAGCGATTGCACATGCAATTGAAGTAGATTCAATTATTAAAGGTGTGTATAACGATGTTGGAACAAAAGCGAATTCAACAATGAGTCCGAAAGTATTTGGATATGATCCGAATCTTAAAGGCTATAATTACGATATTAATGAATCTAAAAAGCTATTAAAAGAAGCAGGAATTAAAGATGGTCTTTCATTTACTCTTACAACTAGTGACCGTAAAGAAAGAATTAATATGGCTGAAGTTATTCAATCTCAATTAAAAGGTATTGGTATTAATGTGAAAATCCAAGTTCTTGAATACGGAGCTTATATTGATGCAATCGCAAAAGGCGAACATCAAGTTGCAATTGGTGGATGGGGTAATGCTACTGGTGATGGCGATTATAATCAATTTAACTTATTTGATAGTAAATCCCAAGGTGCAGCAGGAAATAGTTCATTCTATAGTAACCCTAAAGTTGATAAATTAATTGAATCAGCTCGACAAGAAGCAGATAGCGAAAAACGTAAAGATTTATATGCTCAAGCACAAGAAATTGAAAATGAAGAAGTACCTTATGTTCCTATTCGTAACTATGAACATTTAGCAGTTACTGGCTCATCAGTTAAAGGACTTTGGTTAAACCCAGCAAGCTATTTAATGCTTGAAGATGTAACAGTGAAATAAGTAATTCAATGAAACAGCATAATTAAATTATGCTGTTTCAGTTTTTAAGGAGAAATTTGTATTAGGAGGATAAAAATGATTGATTTGCTATTAGTAAATGGAACTGTTATCACAATGGACACAGAAAGAAGAATTATCGAAAATGGCTCCGTTGCTATTCACAATGGGAGAATACTAGACATTGATTTCACCGAAAACTTGAAAACTAAGTATGAGGCGAAAAAAGTAATTGATTGTAGTCATCAATGTATTTTACCTGGATTAATAGATGTTCATGGTCATGGTGGTCATTCAATGTTTAAAACAATCGCGATGGAGAATATCGATTTTTGGATGCCGATTATGACAAATACGTATAAGCATTACGTGACGGATGATTTTTGGTATTACGAAGGAAAGCTGTCAGCACTTGAACGACTGAAAGCAGGCATAACAACAGGGGTTAGTGTTTTAGGCTCAGTACCGAGATCGGATGATCCAATATTTGCGATAAACCATGCAAAAGCTTACAACGAAGTAGGAGTTCGTGAAGTAGTATGTACTGGTCCTTGTAACCCACCATGGCCACATTCATTTAGTAGATGGGTTGATGGGAAAAGAATTGAGAAAGAAGTTACTTATGAAGAAGTGCTTAAAGGAGCAGAAGCTGTTATTGAGGCATTAAATCACGCAAATGATGATCGAACAAGAGCCTTTATTACGCCATTTGTTATTGTAACGTCTGTTGATCCATCATATCCAACTTCTCCTGATCGACTATACGGGTTAACAAAACATGATCTTTATCAAGCTAAAATAATAAGAGAGATTGCTAGGAAATATAATACAAGAATTCATTCAGATGCATTTGGTGGAATGATTCATTTAGCAATTCAAGATAAAGAAAATGCGCTATTAGGTCCTGATGTTCATCTTCAGCATTGTCGAGGAATTTCATTCGATGAAGCCAAAATATTAGCTGAAACTGGTACAAATATTAGTGCTTCTCCTGGTTTTGGGCAAGTAAATGCACGTACACCAATCACAGAATTAATTGAAATGGGAGCAACTGTTGCGATTTCTACAGATGGTACTTCACCATCTACGAGCTTTGATTTATTCCAAGCGATGAGGAAAACACAATTTGTACATCAAGCAGCTCTTAGAGACTATTACTATTTACCACCAGGTAAGCTTTTAGAAATGGTAACAATTGATGCAGCAAAATGTATAGGTTGGGATGATGAAATAGGTTCACTTGAAATGGGGAAAAAAGCAGATGTCATCACAGTTAATCTTCATCAACCACATTTGACTCCAGAGTATATGCATGTTCATCGGTTAGTATTTCAAGCTGTGGCAAATGATGTAGACCACGTTATTGTTGATGGAAAATTAATTATGGAAGGCAGAAATGTAAATACAGTTCATGAAAGCACAGTTTTAAATGAAGCAAATGAAGAAGCTTTTGCAACGATAAAACGCGCTGGATTAGGAAAATATATGCAACCTACAAAGTATTTCTGGGGACATGCTCGTGCCTATATTGACGAGATGAGATATGCTGAAAAATAAAATGAAATATTCAAATTCGAAGGGAGAAAAAATGAAAACGAAGCTAAAGGGAAGATATGTAATTGGTTTTGACGGAACTGAACATATCATATTGGAAAATGCAGAGATTGTATATGAAAAAGATACAATTTTGTTTGTTGGCAAAAACTATACGGAAGAAGTAGATCAAGTAATTGACGTTGGAAATGCAATCCTTAGTCCTGGTTTTATAGATTTAAATGCATTAGGAGACATTGACCATGATATTTTGCATTTAGAAGCGAAATCAATTAGACAAAAAAATCTCCTTTGGTCTGAGGAGTTTGTAAAAAATGGGCATCATGAGCTAATGAGTGAGGAGGAAGAAGCATTTAAATCTTTATATGCATATTCGCAGCTTATTTTAAATGGAATTACTACTGCAATGCCGATTACATCCGTTTTTTACAAAAATTGGGCTGAAACTTATGAAGAATTAGAAGCTGCAGCGAATCATGCTGGAAAACTAGGGTTGAGAATTTACCTTGGACCAAGCTATCAAGCTGGAATTAGAGTGGTCGAACCAAATGGAAACATCAAAATTCATTGGGATGAAAAAGCGGGCGAGGTAGGTTTAGAAAGAGCAGTAAAGTTTGTTGAAACCTTCGAAGGTGCATTTGATGGATTAGTCAGAGGGATGTTAGCTCCAGAAAGAATCGAATCACAGACTGAAGAAATTTTGATAAAAACAAAATATTATAGTGACAAATTAAATGTTCCAATCAAGCTCCATGCCGCGCAAGGAAGTTTTGAATTTAATACAATTTTAAAAGAACACGGAGTTACACCAATTAACTATTTATATAATCTTGGATTCTTAGGTCCAAATACAGGAATACCACACGCTCATTTTGTATCGGGCTATAGTGGAGCGAATTACAATATTGATAATGATATATCACTTCTGAAAGAAACAAATACTACTGTTATCCATTGTCCACTTATTTTAGGAAGACACGGAGAAGGGCTTGAATCGTATGCAAAATATAGGAAGGAGGGAATCAATATTGCATTAGGGACTGATACTTTCCCTCCAGACATTTTTCAAAATGTACGCACTGGTAGTATGCTTTCAAGACTTGTAGAAAAAGATGTTGAAGGATCTACATACGCTGATTTCTTCAATTCGATCACTCTAGGAGCAGCGGCATTTCTTAATCGCGAAGATATAGGCCGAATAGCAGTCGGAGCAAAAGCGGATATTATTGCGATTGATTTAGATGGATTCCATATGGGCGTTATTGATGATCCAATTCGCACAATGTTCGTAAGTGGTTCAGGTAGAGATGTAAAACTATCAATTATAAATGGAAGAATTGTGATGCAAGATCAAGTAATTCCTAATCTTGATATGGAGGTATTAAAACAAAAGGGCCAAGTGTATTTTAATAAGATGAAAAGAGGATATATGGAAAGAGATTACGAACAACTTCCTGAAAATGATCTATTTCCACCATCTTTTAAAAGGCTTGAATCAATTAAAGAACTAGAAGCAAAGTAAGATAATTAAAAAATAAGTAAAGAAACTGAAAAAACAGGTAAAGATATTCAAAAATAATTATCAGAATATTTTATATAATTAGATAAATATTTGTAAGACAATTTAACAGGGAGGCAGTGCCATTGAAACGAAAATCGGGGATAGGTAAATTTTTTCTAGTACTATTTTCTGCTGTCACAATTACAGGATGTTCATCTAATCAAGACGTAGGTACGAAAGCAAATGGACAAATAAATGATTCAAAAGGGGGAAGCACGCTAGTAATTGCTCGGTTATCAGATGCTGAAAATTTAGATCAGCAATTTATGTCTACAATCAATGCAGCAAGCGTTACCCATCATAAAATTTACGAAGGTCTAGTCCAACGAGATAGTAATAACGAAATTCAACCAATGCTAGCAGAGTCATGGAATCAAATCAATGATAAAACTTGGGAATTTAAACTACGACATGATGTAAAGTTTCACGATGGTACACCATTTAATGCAGAGGCTGTAAAGAAAACATTTGATCGTTTATTAGATCCTAAAGTTGCTTCACCAAGAGCTGTTGTTTTCAAAATGGTAAAAGAAGTTAAAGTAGTCGACGAATATACAGTTCAATTTATTTTAAGCGAGCCATTCTCACCACTTCTTTCAGTTTTAGCGAATCATGAAGGTGGAATAATAAGTCCTAAAACAATTGATAAATATGGTAAGAATATTATTCAAGAACCAAACGGAACAGGTCCATTTAAATTTAAATCATGGTCCCCAGGACAGGATATTATACTAGTTAAAAATGAAGAATACTGGGGTAAAAAACCAAACATTGATAAGGTTGATTTCAAGGTTGTTCCAGAAGACTCAACAAGAATTTCAATGATTGAAACAGGAGAAGCTCAAATTGCAGAACCACTTCCAATTGCAGTTATGAATCAAGTTGAATCATCATCGGCTATGGAAGTATACCGAAGTGAAGGTTACGGAACAGAGTATATCGGATTCAATGTAACAAAAAAACCGTTTAATGACGTACGTGTACGTAAAGCTATCGCTCATGCTGTTGAGATGGATTCGATTATAAAAGGTGTATATAACAATGTTGGTAAAAAAGCGAATTCAGCAATGGGCTCAAAAGTATTCGGATACGATGAGCAATTAAAAGCATACAATTACAATTTAAAAGAAGCGAAGAAACTATTAACAGAAGCTGGATATCCAAATGGATTTGATGCAACGATCCTAACGATGGATAGTAAAGAAAGAGTAAATTTAGCAGAAGTTATTCAATCACAATTAAAAGGAATTGGCATTAATTTAAAAGTACAAGTGATGGAATACGGTTCGTTCGTTGAAAAAGTAAATAAAGGACAATCAGAAATGTTTATTATAAGCTGGAGAAACGCAACAGGAGATGCTGATTACAATCAGTACAACCTATTCCACTCAGACTCACGAGGCGCTGCCGGAAACACATTCTTTTATAGCAATCCAAAAGTTGATGACTTAATTAATGCTGGAAGAAAAGAAAAAGACGAAACAAAACGTAAAGAATTTTATGCTAAAGCACAAGAAATTGAAATGGATGATTCACCGTATATTCCCGTAAGAGTAATAGAAAATGTCGCAGCAATCTCGAAAAATGTAAAAGGCTTCTCAATTAGCCCTTCAGGCTATTTAGAGATTAACGATGTAACAATTAAATAATCTGATTTTCTGCAAGTGAAAGTTCATCCTGAATTAGGGGGTGAACTTTCTTGCTTGTGGACAAACATACTAAAGAACAGGTTCATGAGGAAGTCCCAGAGGATCACAGAGTAGGCTAAAAGAATCATGCCCATGAAAAGCGAGCATCCCGTAGTGGAATTAAGCTACACCTACTTATTTACAACACTAAAAATGAAATAGTAATTAGTAAAAATACTTTAAAAATATGTAAAAATACTAAAATCAAAATATTTCAAACAGATTTATAATTAAAAAAGAATCAAAATTTAATGTGGGATGGAAGGGTGAGGATATTGTCAAAATCTTATTGGTTAACAAATGTGAGTCTGGAAAATGGTTTTACTTATAATGACAATGATGTAATCAACGGAACTGCAACTGGAAAGTACAATGTTAAAATTGAAAATGGAAAAATTGCCTCTATTCAATTAGTTAGTGATTTAATTACAGATCAATTGCCTCAATATGATGTGCAAGGCCTTCTAATGATTCCTTCATTTAAAGAAATGCATATTCATATTGATAAAACTTATTATGGTGGACCATGGAAAGCATGTATGCCAGCAACAAATGGTGTAAAAACACGTATTGAAGAAGAGCAAATTTTATTACCAAAATTATTACCAACTGCTAAAGAAAGAGCAGAAAAGATGCTAGATTTATTATTAAGTTATGGTACGACTCACATTCGTACACATTGTAATATTGATCCAGTTATTGGATTAAAAAACTTAGAAGCAACGCTGCAAGCTTTAGAAGGATATAAAGATAAATTAACACATGAAATTGTTGCATTTCCACAACACGGACTATTAAGAAGTCACTCTGTTGAACTAGTAAAAGAAGCGATGAAATATGGAGCAAATCTAGTAGGTGGTGTTGATCCAGCTTCAATCGATGAAAACATCGAACGTTCTCTTGAGACGATTATGGAAATAGCAGTTGAATCAAATTCTGATATCGATGTTCATTTACATGATCCAGATCATCTTGGATTATTTACAATGCAAAGATTAGCAACATTAACTGAAAAAGCAGGTTGGCAAGGAAGAGTTACCGTAAGTCATGCAAGTGGATTAGCGGATCTTTCTGTTCCAGATGCTACTGCGATTGCTGAGAGATTTGCTGATTTAGGCATTTCAATTACTTCTACGGTTCCAATTTTTAGAACAATTCCTATTCCTTTATTAAGTGAAAAAGGTGTAAAAGTTGAACTAGGTAATGACAGCATTACAGATCATTGGACACCATTTGGAATTGGAGATAATCTTGAAAAAGTTGGACGACTTGCTGAAAGATTTAGATATATTGAAGAAAAAACACTTGCTAATAGTCTTGGATTTATTACAGGCGGAGTAACTCCTTTAAATAATGAAGGTGAAAGAGCATGGCCAAATGTAGGAGATGAAGCAAACATCGTACTTGTAGAAGCTACTTGCTCAGCTGAAGCAGTTGCGAGACGAGCAAAGCGAACTGCAGTTATTTTTAAAGGTAATGTTGTAAGTGGTTCAATTTCAAGTCTTGAATCAACAACAGTTTAAGTTTTATTAAAGAGAGTGATGAGATGAATCAATCATATTGGCTTAAGAATGTAAAACTTGATAGCGGATTTGTATTTGAAGATGGAAAAATTGATCGTACTGAGACGACACTATACAATGCACTAATTAAAGATGGGAAAATTGAACAATTACAATTGGCTACTTTGCCATTACAAACAGATTTACCAGTTCAGGACGCAAAAAATTTACTGGCTTTACCGGCTTTTAAAGAAATGCATAATCATTTAGATAAGACTTATCTTGGACTTCCATGGAAGGCTTGTATTCCTGCTGCAAATTTAGTAGAGAGATTAAATTTAGAAGCGGGTGAACTTGTTGAACTAGCCGAAACAGGTCAACATCGTGCTGAACAAATGCTTCATCTACTATTAAAAGGTGGCGCAACCCATGTTCGAACACATGTTAATATTGATCCGTATATTGGCTTGAAAAATTTAGAAGAAATTAAAAAAGCACTTTATACGTATAAAGATAAAATGACCCACGAAATTGTTGCCTTTCCTCAGCATGGATTACTTCGCACAAATAGCAAATCATTTATGAAAACAGCGATGAGAGAGGGAGCAACGATTGTCGGAGGATTAGATCCTGGTGGTATTGATCAAAATATTGAACTTTCATTATTTGAAATGGTTGATCTAGCAGTACAGTTTGATGCTGATATCGATATTCATATTCATGACCCAGGCCATCTTGGTTTTTATACAATAGAAAAATTAGTTTCATTTATTGAACAAGCTGGTTGGTATAATCGCGTAGCAGTAAGTCATGCATTTGCGTTAGGTGACGTACCGCAAAATGAATCAGTTGAAATGGCTAGCAAACTAGCAAGCTTAGGTGTATCAATTATGTCGACTGTTCCGATTAACAGAGTAATGCCTCCTGTTGATTTACTACATTCAAAAGGTGTACAAGTTGCTTTAGGGTGTGATGGATTCTATGATTCTTGGTCTCCACACGGAACAGGAGATATGTTAGAAAAAGCAGGTAGATTAGCTGAGAGATACAATTGGAAAGATGAATACGGACTATCTCAAACATTGCAATTTATTACGGGTGGGTTAAGGACTCTTGATGAAAAGGGTAACCAGTTATGGCCAAATGTAGGAGATGAAGCAAGCATGGTTTTAGTAGATGCATCATGCTCTGCTGAGGCTGTAGCAAGACGTGCAAAACGTGCTGCTGTAATTGCTAATGGAAAGATTGTTTATGGTGGACTGAATTACGAATCAGTTTTGAAATAATGTAACATTTTATGACAAGAAGGGGTGAAATACATGAAATCTAGCTATTGGATAAAAAACGCTCGATTAGAAATTGGATTTGAAAAAGAAGACGGAAAAGTGGTCGGTACTGCTACTGATTTATTTCATCTTTTTATTGAAAATGGAAAGATTACTCGAATAACAAAAGAAGAAACGGATATTACTAGTGAATTTTTTGTTAATGATGCAAACGGTTTACTAGTTTTACCTTCATTTATTGAAAAGCATGTACATCTTGATAAAACATTAATGGGCGATGTATGGAGAGCATGTACTCCAACTTCTAGTGTGATAGAACGATTTGAATATGAAAAAATGGCCTTACCGACGATTGCATCAAGTACGAAGGAACGTGCAGAAGCTTTACTTGAAATCCTTTTAGCTTCAGGATCTACACATGTGAGAACGCATGTTGATATTTACCCAGAGGTTGGAATAAGAAATTTAGAGCAAGTCGAACAAGCACTAACTACTTATTCGAACCGACTTAGTTCCGAAGTTGTTGCATTTGCTCAGCATGGTTTGTTAAGATCAAATGCGTTCAATTATGTGAGAGAAGCATTAAGAAATGGAGCAGGAATTGTTGGATCAGTTGACCCTGCTGTTGTAGACCAAAATATTGAAGAGTCATTATATCAATTATACAATTTAGCGGTTGAAGCCGATGTAGATATCGATATACATTTACACGATCCAGGTCATTTAGGTACATTTACGATGAAGCGTATAGTAGAATTTACTAAGCAAGCAGGGTGGGAAGGCAGAGTAGCAATCAGCCATGCTTTTGGGATAGGTGATGTTCCAAGAGAAGAAGCATACGAACTAGCAAACAACTTTAGAGACGCAGGAATTTCAATTGTCACAAGTGTACCTATTAATAGACAAATGCCTCCAGTTGATTTACTAAATGAACGCGGAGTCGAGGTAGCTGTAGGTAATGATAATATTTTTGATGTTTGGTCTCCACTCGGCACAGGAGATATTCTTGAAAGAGCGGGAAGACTAGCTGAGCGCTTTAGATGGATTGATGAAGTATCACTAGCACAAACATTAAAATATATTACAGGTGGCAAAACTCCATTAGATACTGATGGTAACCAAGTATGGCCAAAAATAGGAGATGTGGCTAATCTAGTATTAGTAGATGCAAGCTGTTCGGCAGAGGCAGTTGCTAGACGCGCAAATCGTAAAGCAGTAATTTATAATGGGAAAGTCGTTAGTGGTTCCTTAAGTGAAGAAAGATTGATTCGTAAATAAAGAGAGAAATTAGATAGAATAGGATAGGAAAAAATTAAGTGGGCTTCCGCTAAACCTACTTATCTAAGATTAAAAAAGGATGCCAAAAAAGCCTCCCCAAGGAAAATAAACATCCAAATATAGACTTTAAACTACCTATCCTGTCCGGAAAAATATGAAACAAAGCTTTATAAAAAGCCTAAAATATAAGAGAAAAAGGAACTCTAGAATTATCTAGATTTCCTTTTTCATTTTTTCACATTAAGAAAGAATAAATTGGGAACTAGGAAGATTATTCGACGTTGTAGCCAACAATAGGAAATAAGTATAGGTGCAACTACTCCTCTGTCTTCGGCTAAAGGATCGACAGCCGACTGGTTTTCTTTAAAATAATTCGAGAAAGCAGGCTGTAAAATGGTTCGTTCTTACCTATTATTACTTTTTTGTGTAATCTGTTGGGGAAGTAATTTTATTTTTGGTTCAATACTAGTAAAAGAGTTTTCACCTATATTATTGTCAGCGATAAGATTGTGCTTTATATTACTATTTATGGCTTTCTTTGCCTTAATGAAGAAAAAGTGGAAAAAGATTAAGAAAAAAGATTGGTTTATGATTATTTTATTAGGATTAATTGGTACTTGTATTAATCAATGGTCATTTTATTCCGCTTTAGAAACAACCCATCCAACAACTTCTGCATTAATACTTGCGCTTGCTCCTCTTACTACATCTTTTTTAGCTTTAATATTTTTAAAGGAAAGACTAACAAAAGGTTTTGTATTAGGTTCAATTATAGCTTTTATAGGTGTATTTTTTGTCATTACAAACGGACAAAAGCTTCAAATTACAATTGGCTTGATTTGGATATTTCTAACTATGCTCACGTTTTCAATTTCAATTATTATGATTAAAAAGCTAACGGAAAACTATGAATCCACCACGATTACGCTTTACTCGAATTTTATTGGTTTTGGAGGTTTATTACCGATTGCGCTTTTTTCAGAAACATCTGCGGTGTTGAGTAAGGAAGTGATGCCTTGGATACTATTAATTGTAACAGCGATTGTTATGCATGGGATTTGTACTTTAATTTGGAATCACCAAATTCAAATTGTCGGAGCATCAAAAGCGGCTATGTTTCTTAACTTAGAACCATTTATTACAATGCTAGTTGGATTGATTGTTTTAAAAAATAATATTACTTCATCTCAACTTTTCGGTGGGGCACTCATTATTATTGGTGTTTTTCTTTCAACTTCATTAAAATGGAGAAAGGCGATTAATGACCCAGTCTATATAAAAGATACAAAGAATTTTTAAGCAAGAGGAGGAGGAGGAAACTATGAAAAACGTGAGAGTTTCTACTACTCTTTTTTCATCGATTCAATGGCTATTTTTTATTTTTGCAAATACGATTGTAGTCCCCATATCAATAGGAGCTGCATTTCATTTGCCTTCAGATGTTATTGAAAGTACAATCAGAAGTTCACTAATCTTTACTGGTATTGCATCCGTTTTACAAGGATGGATTGGTCATAAATATCCAGTCATGGAGGGGCATTCTGGTTTATTATGGGGAGTTATGCTTAATCTAGGATTATCAGCCTCTGCTTTTGGGTTAAGTTATACAGAAATTGGAGGAGGAATGGCAACAGGATTTATTGCAGCAGGTATTGTTACAATACTTTTATCTGCATTGAATTTAATTTCATTTCTTCAAAAAATCTTTACCCCAATGGTTATGACAGTTTATTTATTTTTACTTTCATTTCAGCTCATATTTGTATTCTTTAAAGGAATGCTTGGAATTACGAGTAAAGGTGAAATCAGTATATCGGTTAGTATACTTTCTTTATGCATCGTATTATTTGTTAGTATTTTAAAATTAAAAGGATCTCGTATTATCAGCAACTTTTCAATATTAATTGGCATTATCGTAGGGTGGTTATTCTACTCGATTTTATTTGGATCAGATGCAAAAGAAGTAGGAGCAGCAAGTGCGCATTTTTCTTTATTCCCTTTAGGAGCACCGAATTTAGAAATAGGTATCATTGCGATTTCATTTTTTGCAGGAATTATGAATTTAAGCAATACATTTGCATCAATTAAAGCTGCGTCTGATTTATTAAAGGAAGAAGCGAGTACAAAACAATATCGCTTTTCACTATTTTTCACAGGCAGCTTCACAATAATTGCTGCATTATTTGGAATTGTTCCATACACTCCATTTACATCATCACTTGGATTTTTACAAAGTACTCAAATATATGAAAGAAAACCATTCATCTATGGGGGAGCACTGCTAGCAATAATTGGTGTACTCCCACCATTAATTTCATTTTTAGCAACTATGCCTGTAACAGTTGGAAATGCGGTATTATTTGTTGCATATCTTCAATTGTTTGGAACAGCATTTAGTAGTACAAATGGAAAAGTATTTACATCAGATACAATTTTTAGACTGGCAGCCCCAGTTTTAGTAGGGGTAAGCTTAATGAATATCGCTCCTGGTACATTTGGAAATCTACCAATGATTGTTCAACCATTTTTAACAAATGGACTGATTATGGGCGTAATTCTTTCAATTTTATTAGAGAAATCAATTAACTGGAATCAGTTTGAGAAGGTAAAAGGATAAAAAATGGCTCGAGGAAAATATCCTCGGGCCTATTTTAATTTTAAACCTGAGAAACGACAACCAAAGAAATCTGATTTTTTCAAGTAAAGAAAAAAGAACCTTCTTATATTGAAGATTCTTTAACTTATTATCAAATATAAGCATGACCACAAATAGTCAGTTTATTTTCCCTTTTTCATCGAGCCATTTGGTTGTGACTTCAATTATTTGATCTTGTTGTTGCTTAGCTGTTATTGTAGCCTTTTTATCTCCCTTTTGATTTCCGTACATCCCAAATTGTGCATGGTTGCCACCTAACACCTCATACATAGTAGCGTCTTTTGACAATAAATGTTTAGTTTCATTAATTTTGGACAAGGTAGATAATCCATCACGTTCTGCATATAACGATAACATGGGTATATTAAAATTTGAAAAGTCATTCGAATTACTTGGAAACGATCCTAGAAAGATTATACCTTCAATCTTGTTCATATTCTTATAGGCATAAGAAGCAGCCGCAGCTCCTCCAAGGGAATGCCCACCAATATACCATTTCTTAATAGAAGGATAACTTTCCATTATTTGTTCAGCTTTATTGACATCAAAAATAGCAAAATTAAACTTAACTCTTGGAATAATAACCGTATAGCCATCATTTGCTAGTCCTTTTGCATAATAACTGTAAGCTTCAGGTTCAACCTTAGCTCCAGGATATAAAATGATTCCAGTTTCTTTATTTTCCTGAGGTTTAAAAATATCCCAATGGTGTTTATTATCAATATCCACGTTACCGACTAAAGAGTACATCTCCTTTGAAGGTTTATACAACTGTTGAGACCAAATATAAAATCCCCCAAATGCGAGTATTACTAATAGAACAAAACTAATTATGCTGTACTTTATAATCGTTTTCATCAATGACTCCAATTTTATTAGTTGTAGAATTGATAATATAATATCCTATCCACCATATTATATACTTGGTCACATGATCCTAACATTCGTTTTTCATGCGACACTATCGTACTTTAACAGAGACTCATATAAATAAGTTAACTAATTTTTGAAGCTCTTTTGTTAGTTTAGTACTTGTATGACTAAGCCACCTTTTTGGAACAATTAGATGCTTGCAATTCTTACTATTTAAATAACTGTAAATAATTTGAGCTTCGTCGATTTCATCGCGAGTTACATCTTTAGAAGATTGGTTATTATTAAATTTGAAGTAATCAAGTGAATTTGAATACATTTGTTCAATCAATTGATCAAATGAATCGTCTTTAATTTCTACCAATTCACAATGCAATATTTGTGTCCGATGGATCAGGAAGTACTTAAATTTATTGTTTTCTAATTGTTCAATTGTAATAATATTATGATTTTGTTCGGTAAATTCGATTAGTTTTTCTTTATTAGTTAAAGACTTAACCATTTCAATCCAATCCCTGTATTTTGCCGCAACCTCAAAATCAAATTGTTTAGATGCTGATAACATAAGCTCTTCCATTTCTTCAATCAGACTCAAGTCAGTACGATTAAGAAATCGAATAACTTTATCAATTATTATATTGTACTCTTCAAGTGCTGATCCACCTAGACAAACTCCATTACATGTCCCTAATGAATAATTTAAACATGCGCTATTTTTAACTGCCAGATGGCCACAATTTATTTTAAAGCATTCCTTAATGCCGGTAACTGCTCTTTCAACTGTACTTCTACTTGTAAAAGGCCCAAATAGTAATACATTTTCACTTTCAATAGGCTCGTAGCTAATTTCAAATGAAGGAACTTTTTTATTTAAGTTGATGACTAAGTAAATAAATGATTGCGGACTTTTCATCATCCGATTATACATTGGTTTAATTTCTTTAATTAAATGACATTCAAGCATGAAAGCATCGAATTCAGTATCAGTTACTAAATAATCAAAATCCTTTAAATGGGTTACCAGTTTTTTCACTTTTGGTGAATGTCCCTTTGAATTTTGAAAATAAGATTGAACTCGTTTTTTTAAGCTTTTTGCTTTTCCGACATAAAGGATTTGACCCTTTGAATCTTTCATTAGATAAACGCCAGGGGATAAAGGCAGATATTTTACTTTTTCTTGTAGATTAATAGTAGTTCATCCCTTTTCTTGTAAGTATATTCTCATTTTAACATGAGAAATGAATAAAAAGTCAGAACAATTATGTGGAATAACTTTAACAAAACTTTATATAAAAAACATAATTTAAAGTCTTTAATACACGCATAAAAGAACAACTAAACGCGTAAAAATTGACTACAGATGATTTAAAGGAGAAGTGATCTTGATGAAAACGATCTATACGACATCCTCTTTCTCCAATTGGATTCTAGCTTGTATTGTTAATGTATTAATAATTTGGTTATGCAGTTTATTTGCTCATTTAGTCAATTGGAAGTATGCTGACATGGGATTCTTCCTATACTTTGTCATTCTAGTATTCTATTTTATTTGTTTAAAACTGAATGAAGGATTCCCAGCACTTTTTCGGAAATTTGTACTCCGCAAAAAATTCGATCTAGTTAAAGTATCTGCTTATGAAGTAACTATTATTCTAGTAGCTATTTTTCATGTAGTAAGAGCGATTGTGATTTATAAGGATGCTCTTAGTGCCGTATTTTGATTCACTCTAATTGTCTAAAGGAGGCAATCCTAACAGTCTAACTAGTTAGGAGAACCCTCTTTTTTTATTATGTTGGAAAAAAGGTTATAAAACAAAAAATAATATTAGTGACAATCAAAAAAAAAAGTGGTGTCAAAAAAGCTTAAGCTGCAAATAAGTCTTTGAGTACCGCAAATAAAAAGCCAATCTGTGCAAATAAACAGCAGACTGCAAATAAAATCTGATAATCGCAATTAAAAATAGCAAAACTGCCATTAAATTTTAGAGAAAAAAGTTTTTAAGGATTTGTTACGAGATGATGAGTGAAACTAAAAAACTCAGCTCACCTATGTGAAACTGAGTTTTCAGAGTGTTGAAATATAAAGACGTCAATAGGGAAAACGGACTTTAAATGAACATTTAATAATGATAAAATTTGCATTTTTTGAATGATTTTTTAATGATTTTAAATGTTAATATGTTTGAGCAATTTCATTATTTCAATAACAATAGAAATGATTTTTTTAGACGTTAAAAATATTATAAGTTATTTTTAGAAAACAAATTCGATTGTTTAGTTTAATAAATGTTCAATATTAATTGATCTACAATCTGATTAAAGTTAGATTACTCTAAGGAAAGGCTATTTTGATTAGGGTTTATCGTAGACATTTTTAGATGAATAAGTTGATTGGAATGGAGGGATGCTCGACTCCTATGGGATAAGCGGGAAGGCTGAGACCCCACAGGCTTGCCGAGGAGGCTCAGGTCTCGCCCCATGGAAAGCGAGCATCCTGTAATGGAAATCAACATCACTCTACTCCTTTCACGAAAATTTGATAATTAATTGACAAGGTAGTTTTTCAACAACATGAAAACTCAGTTCACCTATGTGAAACTGAGTTTTTTGTTATTCTTGCACAATTAATTCATTAGGTAATAGAAATTGTCCATTTTCATCTGCGTGAAGATCAACAACTTTAAAAACAGCATCTAAATTTAATGGTCCATAAATATGAGGAAATAATTGACCAAAGTTTTCAGTATCTTCATATACGATTTTTGATTTTGTTTTTTCTTCATTAATACAAAGTATTTTTAAATCAGTTGCACCTTTAAAGAATAAGTTGGCGATTTCAACTGTTTGTTTAAGGGTCGAACAATGGATAAAGCCCTCGGTGTTTAAACTATCAGGTGAATATTCACCTGAATTATTTGCATTTTGCCAGTCTTTGTTTCCAATAATATGTAATATCATTTTACTTCTCCTTTCATAATTACTCAAAGTATAATTTTATTTTTCTTTTCATCTCTTCTTTATTTTCCGCAAATTGTTTATGTCGATGTCCATTCCCGCCAGATGTATGGGGAAATCCGTATAAAATGGAGTCCGAGTTTAAATAATCATTTGTTGTTAGATAGGTTAATACTTTAGAGACATTCACTCCTAATGGGATAATAAGGGGACGTTCTAGTCTTATAATTTCCGCTGCAAAAGTATTAACAATGTACTTTCTAAGTAGATCAGTTCTTAAAATATTCGGGGTTGAACCATTATAGTTTTTCCCTTTATAAAAAACTGGGTATTTAATGACAGAAGTCGTTTGTACTAAATGACTTGCTGTACTAAAAAGTTCGCTAGTTGAATTTAATCCAAGATAACGATGTAATTCTAATTCATCTAACATAGCAATTAAATTTTTTCGCATCGGTCCTTCGAAGCTAGAATTCTTTTTAACTTCATGTAATATTTCTTCGTCATTCATCTCCTTATCCTTAAGCCTGATCACAGTAGAATAAGATTGTTTCATTTGATGTAAGCCGGGTGTAATCCCTACTATGATGACTTTAGCACGATCATTAATGTACTCAAAAGGAGCATAATAAATTTCTAAATTTTTCTTTTCATCTTTATCTACTAGAAATTTTTCATTTTTTAATGTACTAGTTTCAAGTGAAGGAGATAAAGAAGATATTAACTTTTTATATTTGGTAAATTTTGAATTGGCTAATATCGCCATATTTTTTCCTCCATCACAACTATTTATTGTTCATTGTATCGAATGTCTGCCATTAAATCCAACTATCTAGGAACTTGCTTTTTAAGTATAAAATAAGTCATTTATGATAAAACTGGATAGCTGATAGTAAGGGAATTTATGAAAGGCTGGAAGATTAAGTGGATTATTCTAATGAACAAAAGAAGCGTTTAAGAAAATTTAATTTACGTTCTTCCGTTATTCATACTGAAGGAAATTTAATAGAAAACTTTAATATCATTCAAAAAATTTTTCCTACTTCTGATCTCGTAAAGAAAAAATTAATAATAAATGATAAATTAGCTATGTTATTTTATTTGTCAGGTTTAGTTGATGAGAAAAAAATAGCTCATTTTATCAATACAATTAGTATAAATTCAAATTTAAATGAAACTAATTTATTTATTACAAATAATACTGAACGGACAAATCAAATACTAGAAATTGAAAAATTCATTCTAGAAGGTAAGAGTATTCTTTTTATTGAAGGCGATCCAATTTCATTTGTTTATTCGACTGAAAATTGGCCACAAAGATCTTATATGCCTCCAAGTATTGATAATTCTTTAAAAGGTTCTAAAATATCCTTTGTGGAAACATATCAATCAAATATTGCATTACTTCGTAGACTTATTCAAAGTCGAGATTTTCAAATTAAGCAAACCGAAGTAGGTAAAGAAAATAAAACTCTCGTAGCAATTTCATATATCGATGGTTTAATTGATGAAGATTTACTTTCAGGTATTAATCAAAAAATAGCTTCATTAAAAATTGATAACTTACTAAGTGCAAATCATTTAGCACAATTAATGGAAGGAAATCCATTTTCACCATTTCCTCAGTTTTTAACAACTGAACGACCAGATGTAGCTGCATTATCATTGCTTGAAGGAAAAGTTGTCATAGTAGTTGATTGTTCATCTGAGGTTATTATTTTACCAATAAATTTTGCAATATTTTTTAAAACGATTGATGATTATACATCAAGAGCGATCGTTACTTCCTTTAATCGCATACTTAGAATTTTTGCATTTTTTATAACGATTTTTTTGCCAGGTGTTTATATTGCAATTATCTCTTTTAATTATGAAATTGTTCCTTTGAAATTACTTCTATCGATCGGTGAATCTAGAGCAAAGGTTCCATTTGACCCTTTATTTGAAGCAATTGTGATGGAGCTTACATTAGAAATGCTAAGAGAAGCGGCCATTAGGTTACCATCCCCAATTAGTACAACAGTTGGAGTTGTGGGAGGAATTGTAATTGGGCAAGCGGCAGTACAAGCAGGTATTGTAAGTAATATTATGGTAATTGTTGTGGCTATAACAGCTATCTCATCATTTATTATTCCGAACTATGAAATGGCATCTAGTTTACGAGTTATTCGATTTCCAGTTATGATTATGGCTTCACTATTTGGCTTAATTGGTTTGATTGTTAGTACAATGGTTCTTATGATTCATGGGTTAAGCTTATCAAGTTTTGATAAACCGTATACATTGCCTTTCTCTCCAATTAATCGTGAGGCATTTATGGACACATTTATAAGAGTACCTTTAAGATATCTTTGGAAAAAACATAGTAAACGTAATGAAGAATAGGATGTTAGAAGGGATTCCTACATGATAATTACGAAATCAAAGATTACACAATTTCAATTCATTTTAATGATTTTTGGTATTCAAGTTGGAATTGGAATGTTATCACTGCCAAGAGAACTAGCTCAAAAAGCGGGTACTAGTAGTTGGATTTCAATTCTTTTTGGGGGATTAATTTCAACTTTTATTAGCATTTTATTTATTAAATTAAGAGAAAAAGCTCCTACTTTAAATTACGTAAGTTTTTTTACTTTTTACTTAGGGAAAGTAATTGGCTCAATTGTGGTTTTTATACAGGCAATCTATTTCCTTTATGCAGGATATCTCGTGCTAGCTAGAGCGATTTTGTATATACAATCATATATACTTCAAGAAGCAAAAGTTGATGTTTTATTAGTTTTATTTCTTTTTCCAACATATCAACTGATCAGAGGGGGGATTCATCTAATTGCAAAGTATATCGAAGCGATTTTTCCTATTGCCATTTTTACTTTATTCATGCTCCTATTCACGCTTAAAGATGCCGATCTTAATTTTATTTTACCAATTATTAAGAATGGCTGGATGCCAATTTTTAAAACAATCCCTTTAACAACGACCTCATTTCTAGGTGTAGAATTAATTTTATTATTCTATCCATATTTACAGTCTAAGGAGAAAGCGATAAAAGGAGTTATTATTGGAAATGTTTTGACAACCTTTACTTATATATTTGTAACACTCATTTGCTTTGTTTTATATAGTCCTTATGAAATCAAAATGACATTTGAGCCGGTAATCGATCTTTTAAGTGTAATAGAATTCCAATATGTTGAGAGACTAGATTTCATTTTATTCTCTTTATTTTTAATGATTATATCGAAAACATGGGTCACGTATATTTGGGCAGGGATGAATGGGTTATCAGAGCTATTTAAATTTAAACTATTTCCAAGTGTAATTCTGATTCTTTTTATCTTAATTATCATACTTACATTTATACAAGTCCCAACATTTACAAATACGAATAATCATTTGCATTATATTATGATTTCTGGTCTATACATCACAATAGGTATTCCTATACTTTTATCGATTAGCGGTCTAATAAAAAATAGATTAAGTAAGGTGAAAATCAATTGAAATATTTTCTAGTATGTTTACTTAGCATTTTTTTAGTAATAGGCGTTTCTGGTTGTAGAGGAAAAGTTAATATAGAAGACGTCACTTTATCGATGATTTTAGGAATTGATGTAAATGATCAAAATAAGGTCGAAGTATATATGGCGAGTCCAGTCTTTAGTGGAGAAACGAAAGAGAAAACAGAACATTTTAATGTACAAACGCTATCAATTAAAGAATCTAGAAATTATTTTGATTCTAAATCTAGTGGAGTAACTGCAGGTGGCAAAATTCAAGCAATCTTAATCGGATCAAAAGTACTAAAACATAAAAATTGGTTTTCGATTATGGATATGTTTTTTCGAGATCCAAAATTTAGATTAAATGCAGATATTATTTTTGTAGATGGTCCTCTTTCGGAAGTTTATAATTTAAAAGCAAAGGATAAACCAGAGTTACCAATCTATATTCCACAATTACTACAAACGGCTGATTTTCGAAATGTGGCCTTTAGGACGTCTGCACGAAAAATTCATCAGATGTATTATGAAAAGGGAATAACTCCTTTTGCACCTGAGTTAGCAGTAGAAGATGAGCATTTAGTAGTTAATGGAACGACATTATTAACGAAAAATAATTTGTATAATCGAACCTTATCATTACAAGAAACTCAGTTGTTAAAAATATTAAAAGATCATTTAGAAGGGCAATTAGTTGTTGCATTAGATTTAAAGAAATATAAAAAAGAAGTAGATGATGTTTTTACTGATGAAGAAGCTAGTTTTTATATTAAAGATGTTAAGCGAAAAATTGATAAAAAATATTCAAATGGTCGATATAGCTTTAATGTAAACTTGACAATTCCGATCATGATTACTGAATCACCAATTGGTTTAACTAACAAAACGGAGAAAGGTTTAAAAAATGAAATAGAAAAAAAATTACAAAAACAATTGAATAATTTAATCCAATCTTTTCAAAAAGATAAAGTTGATCCAGTTGGATTTGGCATACTTGCTCATTCATTTCAATATGCTGATTGGGAAAAAAATGAGAATCATTGGCTTGATACATATCAAAAATCAAATATAAAAGTAAAAGTTAAAATTATTGTTATTGATAAAGGAATCACGATGTAAAATAGAAAACCCACCAAATATTTTTTATTGGTGGGTTTTCTATTTTATGCAGCAGCATTTTCAAAATCTATAGCCTTTCTTTGTTTACGGTCATGCAATAAATAGTAAATGACAGTCGTTGACAATACAGCAATTGCAGTTATTACGTACATAATATGGAAAGATGTTTTTGCTGATACAATTCCAAGTACGTAAGAGCCAATTCCCATGCCGACATCAAATAACATAAAAAATGTCGCTGTCGCCATTCCCTTTTTAGCAGGGGCAGCAGTGTTAATCGCTAATGTTTGAAAACTAGGTACGATTGAACCATAGCCTAGTCCGATTAATGCAGCGGAAAACAAAAAGATTGGTGGTACAGTTGAAAAACTCAAGACAACTAGACCAATCGTAAATAAGATGATCCCAGGATAAACAATTATGTTTGCTCCTTTACGATCAAATAGTTTACCAGTGAAAGGTCTGGATCCTAAAATGAAAACTGCATAAACAATAAAAAAGAAACTAGCAACATCTACAAAACCTAAATTCTTTGCGTATAATGTGATAAATGAAATGATACCACTGTAACCAAAAGAGATAATTGCTGAAGTAATTGAGATTGGTAATGCTGAACGCTCAATTAATTGTGATGGTTTAATTCGAGTTTTCGCTTTTAATGTTTGTTTAGGAATCGCAATGAATAGACCGAAAATAAGTGAAATAATTGCGAAGAATCCACAAACAAAAAACAAAATATGGAAGGTGAAATGATTCATTAAATTTATACCAAGATAAGGACCAAAAACCA
Source organism: Gottfriedia acidiceleris (assembly GCF_023115465.1). NCBI lineage: Bacteria > Bacillati > Bacillota > Bacilli > Caryophanales > Bacillaceae > Gottfriedia > Gottfriedia acidiceleris. Next base: position 1,278,184 of record NZ_CP096034.1, read on the forward strand.
TTGCAAGGATCATGGATGAGCTATAATAACTCATACCTTCGCCTCTACGTGATACAGGAACTATTTCAGCTACTATTGTACCTGTCGCGGTTGTTCCTAGACCAAAAGCAATCCCTTGTGCAAAACGCAATAATAGTAATAATGCAAAATTATTTATAAAAGGATATAAAAATGTTGTTAATGTAAAGAAAACTAATGAAATGATTAGGATTTTTCTGCGACCAATCGTATCAAGCCAGATACCTGCAAATGGACGAATTGCAACTGAGGCGATAAGAAAGGATGTTACTACAAGACCAACTTTACTATCTTCTTGGCCTAAATTATCAATCACAAAAATCGGCAATGTCGCCATCAACGTATAAAATACTAAAAATACAAAAAATCCACTTAAGCTTACACTTAGAAAATCCTTTGTCCATAAACGCTCGTTTTTCAAACTTATTCCCCCTGTTTAGTAACCTCCGACGCTTTCATATTGTTCATCATTTTTTGAAAAACTTGAAGTGCAATATCAAGCTCTTCATCGGGTATATCTTTCATAACATCATTCTCAAATGAGATGATTTGCTCTTTCCAACTATCAAATTGATTTATAGCTTTATCAGTTAGATGAATCATTTTTTCTCTTTTGTCTATTCCTTCTTTACGAACAATTAAGTCTAAAACTTCCATTCTACGTAGTGTTCGTGTCAGTGTAGGTGGTTCAATATTTAGATTAGAACAAATTGTTCGTTGAGTACAAGGTCCATGTAAATGGATATAGTGAATAACGGACCATTGTGCCAAATACAGCCCAGTAGGAACGAGATGCTCATTAAATGATTTCGAAAACTGACGTGTAGTTTGATTTAATAAAAAAAAGAAAGGCTGCTTTTTGCGCATAAAAAAGTCTCCTTGGAAAATTAGTTAGCTAGCTAATTAAAATAGTTGTCTAGCTAATTATATTTGAACAAATTGTGAATGTCCAGTGAATGAACTTAATTAGTATAAATTGAGCATAAGAGCAAATATTAAATGTAGGAAAATTTTACAAAACAGTTAGGACGGTATATGAGATGGCAGAAGCAATACAGTCAACAAATGGAAAATCTCATAAAATGAAGATTTTACAAAGAACAATCGCTATGTTAGTCGGTGCATTACTTGTAGCGACTGGTCTTGAAATATTTTTAGTACCAAATGATGTAATCGATGGTGGAATAACAGGTATTTCAATTATGTTTTCCCATCTTACAGGGCTTCCACTTGGCGTATTTCTTTTTGTATTAAACCTTCCATTTTTTTATTTAGGCTATAAGCAAATAGGGAAAACGTTCGCAATTTCGACGATACTTGGCATCACTGTTCTTTCCTATTTAACAAGTATGTTTCATCATATCCCTGCATTTACGGAAGATATATTACTTGCAACGATTTTTGGAGGTATGGTTCTAGGTGTTGGAGTAGGATTAGCAATTCGATTTGGTGGAGCACTAGACGGGATTGAGATTTTAGCGATCATTATTAATAGTAAGATTCCATTTTCCGTTGGTGAAATCATTATGGTTTTCAACTTATTTATTTTAGGAGCTGCTGGATTCATTTTTTCTTGGGATCGAGCAATGTACTCAATTATTGCATATTTAGTCGCATTTAAAACAATTGATATCGTAGTGGAAGGATTAGAACAATCAAAATCAGCATGGATTATTAGTGACAAAAGTGAAGATATTGGAGAATCAATTCTTTTTAGAATGGGCCGTGGTGTTACATATATAAATGGTACAGGAGCATACTCAGGTGAAACTACAAAGGTTATCTATTGTGTTATCACTCGATTAGAAGAAGCAGAATTAAAAACAATTGTCGATGACATTGACCCATCTGCCTTTCTAGCAATTTCAGATATTGCAGAAGTACGTGGTGGAAGATTTAAAAAGAAAAATGTACATTAGGATTTAAGTCAACAAAAGCATTGTAATATGGAGGGAGGTTCAGGAATGTTGGACCTTCTTTCTTTTATTCTCTAGCTATTTGCTGTATTATTTATTTGATAACTGAAAATTTAGAAAACTATTTTTTGTAGATGATTTGATAGATTAGAAGACTTAAAAGGAGGGAGAAGTTAGATGGAGAAGTTCGATGTGATTGTTGTTGGAGCAGGATTAGCTGGTTTAGTCGCAACTGCTGAAATAGCTGATGCTGGGAAAAGTGTATTGTTATTAGACCAGGAACCGAAAGCATCAATAGGTGGTCAGGCTTGGTGGTCATTTGGTGGGTTATTTTTAGTAGATTCTCCTGAGCAACGAAGGTTAGGTATTAAAGATTCGAGGGAATTAGCATGGCAGGATTGGCTTGGAACAGCAGGATTTGATCGAGAAGATGATGAGGATTATTGGGGAAAGAAATGGGCAGAAGCATATGTCGAGTTTGCATCAGGTGAGAAGAGGCAATGGCTTTATGACATGGGGGTGAGATTTTTTCCAATCGTCGGTTGGGCTGAACGTGGAGGATATCTTGCAGAAGGGCATGGAAATTCAGTGCCCCGATTTCACGTAGTATGGGGTACAGGTCCTGGTATTGTTGCTCCTTTTGAACGAAGAGTTCGAGAGCATATGAAAAAAGGTTTAGTAGAATTCAGATCCCGACATCGGGTTGATCAACTACTTACACGAGATGGAGCGGTAGTAGGTGTAAGTGGTTCTTTATTAGAACCAAGTAAGTCAGAAAGAGGAGAAGATAGCTCTCGCGAAATAATTGGTGACTTTCAATATGGTGCAAAGGCAGTTTTAGTATCAAGTGGCGGTATTGGAGCGAACTTTGATTTAATACGCCAAAATTGGCCAAGTCGATTAGGTACCCCGCCGAAAAGGATGATATCTGGTGTACCGGCACATGTTGATGGTCGAATGCTTGCCATTACTGAAAATGCTGGTGGTCGAATTGTTAATCGTGATCGAATGTGGCACTATACTGAAGGCATAAAAAATTGGAATCCGGTATGGAGCAATCATGGAATCCGTATTCTTCCAGGACCATCATCAATTTGGTTAGATGCACGTGGACAACGTTTTCCTGCACCTAATTTTCCTGGTTTTGATACTTTAGGTACATTACAAGCCATTCAACAAACTGGTTATGATTACTCCTGGTTTATTTTAACGAAAAAAATTATTCAAAAAGAATTTGCACTTTCAGGTTCGGAACAAAATCCTGATTTAACTGGAAAAAGCATAAAACAGGTGATGAAAAGAGCAACTTCAGGGATACCGGCACCGGTAAAAGCTTTTATGGAAAAAGGAGAGGATTTTGTCGTTGCAGAAACATTAGAAGAGCTTGTTGAAGGCATGAATAAGATAACCGGAGAAACTTTACTAAACTATGATGAAATCCAACGTCAACTGATCGCACGTGATCGTGAAATGGATAATAAATTTACAAAAGACTTACAAATCACAGCCTTAAGGGGCGCTCGAAATTATATTGGTGATAAATTAATTCGGGTTGCATCTCCTCATAAAATTTTAGACCCAAAAAACGGTCCGTTAATTGCTGTTCGTTTAAACATTGTAAGTCGTAAAACACTTGGTGGACTTCAAACAAATTTAGATGGAAATGTATTAAATTCTTTGGGCGATGCAATTCCTGGACTATATGCAGCAGGTGAAGTTTCTGGATTCGGCGGCGGTGGTGTACATGGTTATCGCGCGATGGAGGGAACATTTTTAGGCGGTTGTTTATTTTCAGGTAGACAAGCAGGAAGAGCGATTAGTAGAGATTTAGAATAAAATCATCATAAGCTGGCAGTATTAGAAGAAATTTCTTTCATGACAAACTCGATAGAGCGGATTGATTTCAAAATTAATCGTTATACAAATCAAACGGATTTATAAAAGTATAAATAGATCAAATGAAAAATAAATAGAAATGAGGAATTAAAATGAAACTTACAGGAAATACAATCCTTATTACAGGTGGAAGTACAGGGATCGGATTAGCTTTTGCAGAACGCTTTATTAAATCTGGAAATAAAGTCATAGTTACTGGACGACGTGAAAATGTACTTGAAAATGCGAAAGAAAAATTCCCAAATCTTATTACACATGTGAGTGATTTGAGCTATGAATCAGAACGTGTATCATTGTTTGAGTGGGTAACAAAGAACTATCCAGAAGTAAATGTACTAGTAAACAATGCAGGGATACAACAACGTTTTAATATCTTAAAATCAGATGCGAAGAACGATTGGAAAAATTTTAATAAAGAAATCATAACTAATATTGAAGCACCAATCCATTTGTCAATGCTGTTTGCACCATATTTTGCTGCAAAAGAAGCGGCAACAATCATTAATGTTTCATCGGGATTAGCTTTTACTCCGTTGGTCATTGCGCCAATCTACTCAGCAACAAAAGCTGCAATCCATTCTTTTACAATAAGTTTACGTCACCAGCTTTCCGAATCATCTGTGGAAGTAATTGAAGTTGCTCCTCCTGCAGTTAATACTGATTTAGGTGGAGCAGGATTGCATATCCAAGGAGAACCTTTAGATGAATTCGCAGATGGGATTTTCATGGGATTAAGAGAAGGGAAACAAGAAATCGGATATGGAACTTCAGTTGAACGACTTCGTATGTCGCGAGATGAAGTCGATGAACATGTTACAAAAATGTATAATATGTTGAAAAATACAATTCAATAACCATCTATTTTAAAAAAAGGACAAGTTCGTTAATTCGAATTTGTCCTTTTGTTGCTTTTGTCTTGTTCATACATTATTCCATATTCCAAACAACCGTATAGCCTGTTCTATGATAGGGTACGAATAAAAAGGGTACTAAAAAAAGCTATAGATATTGGAAAAGGAGTGGGTGTGTAATGGATAAAATGAAGAATACAGTCAGTCCCGACACACATGCTGATATGGCACAAAAAACAGTTGGGCAGTTTTTGTTTGATTGCTTGAAGCAAGAAGGCATTACAGAAATTTTCGGCGTCGCAGGGGACTATAATTTTTCACTACTTGATACGTTAGAGCGATATAACGGAATCCAGTTTATAGAAGGACGGAACGAACTAAACGCAGGTTACGCTTCAGATGGCTATGCAAGAATCAAGGGGATATCTGCTCTTATTACAACGTTTGGTGTTGGGGAATTGAATGCGTGTAATGCGATAGCTGGAGCCTATAGTGAACACGTTCCGATCATCCACATTGTTGGTTCGCCAAAAGAAAAAGATCAAAAAGAGCACAAGCTGATGCACCACACTCTAATGGATGGGGATTTTAATGTATTTCGCAATATGTATAAACAGATAACGGCCTATAGTGCGATACTCACACCTGAAAACGCCATGATTGAAATTCCTGCTGCTATTCGCATTGCAAAAGAAAAGAAACAACCTGTTTACCTCGTTGTGGCCGATGATTTAGTGGATCAGCCGATTCTGAACCGGATAGAGCCGACACCACAACTCAAAACGTCAAACTTAAAATCTCTTCAGGCTGCGACTAATCATGTCCGACAACTACTCGAATGTGCAAAGCGGCCGGTTATTCTAGTGGATGTAAAAACAATGCGTTTTGGCCTTCAGGCTGCAGTTCTACAACTAGCAGACGCGATGAATATACCTGTTGCGTCCATGATGTTCGGTAAAGGGGCATTTGATGAAACCCATCCAAATTATATTGGAATGTACTTAGGTTCGTTTGGAAGTTCTGAAGTTCAAAGTACAGTAGAAAACGCAGACTGTATCATTGCGATTGGCTTGGTACCCGCGGACACCAATACAGCGAATTTTACTGCAAAATTAAATTCAATGGTGACCATTAATATCCAATCGGACCAAGTCAAGATTGCTGAGGCGGTATATCCGAACGTTCTTGATACGGACATGCTTAAAGCAGTACAAAATGTGGGTTATAAAGGTCAAGGATTGTTTAGAAAAGTGTCATTTCCATATGATCATATTAATGTAAGTACTGAAGAACCACTTAAGGCAGCCGGCTATTATCCGCTTTTCCAACGTATGCTGAAAAAGGACGACATTATGATCGTTGAGATTGGTACATTCTACAATGGTATGGCAGAGGTTAGACTGCCAAGTAACATTACATATATTGGGCAAGGAGGCTGGGGATCAATCGGATACGCAACCCCCTCGACATTTGGTGCCTGTATTGCTGCCCCAGAACGTCGGGTGTTGCTGTTTACAGGTGATGGTTCACTACAGCTAACTGCACAAGAAATCAGCTCCATGCTCTATTACGGCTGTAAACCGATTATTTTTGTCTTAAACAATAACGGTTATACCATCGAAAAATATTTAAATGTAAAAACTAAAAATCAAACATACAACAATATCCCTAGGTGGTCTTACACTAAGTTAGCTGAGGCCTTTGGAGGAAATGCGTTTACTGCTATTGTTCGTACATATGGAGAGCTTGAACAGGCTATAAACCAAGTTGAAATTGAATGTTCCGAAAGACTCTGTATTATTGAAATGATTGTAAAAGACCCATTGGACGCACCAGAAAATATGAAAAAGATGTACAAGTACTTGGAGAAGCAGGCAATGCAACGCAACCAAAAATAGTCAGTATAAACAAAAAAGTTGGAATCAATAAAAAGATGATCCCAACTTTTTTTGATGCTCATTGTTCTATTTATCTTATAGCTATACATTCAACAAAATGAGTGATGAAAACTTTGATCTACTTCCTTATAGCTGGTATAAATTTAATTTGATTTTTCTCTTGATTTGAAATCCATGAACTACTCAACATCTTGAATGCTACGAAAGTTTCTCAATAAAAAGGTGATGAGATTTAATCGATTGGCTACTTCCGTTCATAAAAAAAGAGTCTCATAAGTTCGTTCACTTATGAGACTTCTTTTACTTTATCAATTTAAAATTTATTTTACACCAACTGCATCAAATGCATTATTAACAGTTGTTACTTCAGCAGAACTTGCACCATATAGGTCAGCAGCAGATTGTACAAGTGCTGCACGAGCTTGACTAAATGTTGCTGAAGAAGTTAAGTAAACTGTATTTGCTCGATAGAAAATTTTAGCTAATTTATCATTACCGATGCCTGTTACAGATACACCATAATGAGTTCCACCTACTGCAATTAAGTAAGCAGCTTTATTGATAATACTACTATTAGTATGAACTCCTCCATTGTCAGAAGTTCCAGTGTAACGTTTTGAGTAGTGATCTGGATCACCATATTTAGTTGGGTCACTCATTGAACGAAGTGAGTCACCAGCAATACCTGGTGTGTAGATATCCTCACCAATCTCGTAATCTGGATTGTTATTATTATAGAACTCAATAACAGTTCCAAAAATATCCGAAATAGCTTCGTTTAATGCACCAGATTCATTTTGATAGATTAAGTTTGAACTTCTTTCTGTAACAGCGTGAGTTAACTCATGCGCTACTACGTCAAGTCCACCTGATAAGTAAGTAAATGTTGTTCCATCACCATCACCATAAACCATTTGAGAACCATTCCAAAATGCATTGTTATAACTACGGCTATAATGGACAGTTGATTTTAAAGCAGCACCATTACCATCAAATGAATTACGTCCAAAAACAGTTTTATAATAGTCATATGTTTTTCCAGCATAATAATGTGCATCAACTGCTGCAGCTTCACTTGTGCTATTTAGCAGTGTGTCAGCGCTTGTCCAAAGAGTACCAGGAAGAGTAGTACGATTAGATCCATTATATGTGAAAATACCGTTTCCTCTGGTATTGTCTTGTAAATAATAAGTTGAACCAGATTGAGTCATATTGATTGTTTTTGTATCACCAAGTACACCTTTTCCTGTTGCAGTTACATTTGTACCAGTAACTGATGGTTTAGCAACTGATGCTCCAGTAAATTTACTAGCAGCATGGATGCTGTCCATTGTATCAATACTATTGTAGCTATTTAAAATTTTACCAGTTGAAGCTTCGATGAAATAATTATAGTTTCCAGGTTTTGGAGAAAGGAAGTTTAAGTTTACTAGATAAGCATACGTTGCATCATTACCATTTGTATAAACTACTAGTTGAGCTGAAGGGTCTTTTTCATAGACAGGGGTATATCCAAGATCTGCTTCTGCGATTTTGATCGATTTATTAGCGTTAACTTTTTTAGTAGATTTTAACCCTTTTTTAGTATCTAAGTTCGGAATAACTGTACCAGAGAAAACATTTAGAACACCATTATCTCCAACTACTGCAGTTTGAGTTGATCCCCATACAGGAACTCCGTTATAAACTTGTTGTAGGTGAAGAGCAGTACCGTAAGTGTCTTTTTTACTAGACTGAACAATGAATGAATCTTCTGCAGACTTCGTTCCTAATTTGAACTTATCTTTGTTAGCATTTACATAAGCTTTTACAACGCTTTCAGCATTTTTAGCTGATGGTTTAGTCAGCTGGCCCGAAACGAATTCAGGAGATCCTACTGATTTGTTGTACTTGTAATTTGATAATACATTTTTTGGTGCAGCATATGTATTAGTTACTGATAAACTACTTGCCGCCAATCCTACAGATAATCCAACCGCTAAAACTTTTTTGTTCATTAAAAATTCCTCCCCTTGGTTAACAATGTGGTATTGAGGAATTCATCGTAACATCTGAAAAACTGGTTTATCAAACGACAAAAATCGTCATTTTTTGCATTTTGTGAGGGAAAAATAAGCGGATATATCGAAGAAAAAATAATTCAGAATCTTTAAAATAGTTAAAAAGTATCAATTTTAGTTAAAAAATGGTAAATAAAAAATCGAATTTTATTAAGAATATGTATGATTTTGGTTAAAATTAACTCAAGTAAACGGAGTCTAAAGATGGAAAAAGCATTGAAATTATTATATTAGTAAATAAATATTTTCTATTTTAATTAAAAGGTAAAATGACATAATAAAAAAAGCAGAAAATATAAAGAATAATTCCTGCTTTCTCGCTTTTGATATTCAATGACCTTTTTTTTATCTTTGCTACATCGATATTCCTTTATCAACAATGATAATCTTTGCTTTCACATGAATCTTTGAGTCTTTTAATGCCTCTGGCCATTTTGGTTTAACTTTTTTCCACTGTTTATGTTCGTAAGAACTTGCTAAGATTCCTAAGCCAATCGGATCAACTTCATCACCCTGTAAATTCTGGACAAATTTGTTTAAATCCTTTTCCAATGAAAGTCTAATTTCATTACTTAACTTATTAACCACTTTGTCACTTAACGGAAAAGGTGATTGTGTAATCATGATGGGGATTGTTAATGCTATTTTAAAATCAAAGTGATTATGTTCGAATTTGCAGTCTACTTTTCTTTTAATATCCTTTACATTAAAGCTTGCTTGTCTTAAGTTAATTAACTGGTTGTTTTCCTTTCCTTTCTTTTCACCTGCTATAGTAATCAACGGGATCAACTGACCAGTTTTTTTTCCTTGAAGCATGCGTAATAGTTGCGTTTCTTGTATGGAAAGAGTTCTTTTTACTAAAAAATGTCGATCTAGAAGTGCTACACCGCTAACTTCAAGTTCCCCGTCTTTAATTGACATTCTTGGTAAATAGGGTGTTATTCCTTTTTCGAACTCCATCAAATGAAACATTCGAATCGATGTTCGAATTGTAACATTTCGAAAATCAGCAGTTTCGATTAACTGTGGGATAAAAATTGATAATCTTGGTTTATCTTTTTGTTTTATACCTTCAAGTTCCGAAACAGATCCATCGAAATAGACAAGGTCGGCATTTTGTCTAAATTTTGCATCACGATAGAATAAATCTAATAAAGATGTCCAAGTTTTGTTTTTAATCAATTTTTTGCTAACCAAAAGAGCTTGTAGCTTTCCAGCTGTAGATACACCAGTTACCCTTGTATCAATTAAATTACGAGCTTCCCTTATGGATGTAGCATCTACCACAATCTGTTCATTTTTTTCTTCAGCTTCTTCACTAAAAACGGGACTAGACATGAAAACTTTGAGTTGTTCGTTTTGTTCATCGGTGTCGATTCCTAATATTAGTCCCATTGTAATATCTTCAATATTTACAGTTTTTTTGCATCCTGTTAAAAGCACAAACAATAACAAGCTGACCACTGCGATTTTTATACGTTTCATCCAATCACCTTATTCCCTAATGAACGAATCCAAATGAAAACTAGAATGATTAACATTCCGATCGAACCATACGAAGATAATAGCTGCATGTAAAGATTATTTTGTTTATATGTTGGAATGAAGAAACTTGTAAGAAATAAAAAAACACAAGATAGGCCGATAAATAAATAATCAATCCGTTTCTGTTGAAACATTTCCGCCAAATTAGTAACACCAATCCACATATACATAATCCAAGTTTTAGATATTACCATTAAAAAAAGTGAAAATAGAATAAAGTCTAATCTTTCAACGTATTGAAATTCAATCACACTTAAAATATCTAAAACTGGCTCAAAAATCCTGCCAATCTCATCAGGGCTGTATACAACAAAACAAATGATCGTAACGTATAAATAGAGAAAAGTTATCATCCCATTTGCAATCATTACACCTTTAAATGCTTTTTCTTTTTCTTCTAAATAAGGATAGAGTATGAAAATAATTTCAATTCCTAAAAAGGCTGTAACTGTAGAAGGGACAGCTTTAAAAATCGGACCCCATCCATCTTTAATTATGGGAAATATGAAATGTATATTGCTTTGCTTTAAAGTGAAGAGTAGCATAATTAAAAAAAAGATAACGATTGGAAAAATAATCTCCACATATTTTCCAATAATTTGAATACCACCAGTCACGAATTGATAAGTTGGAACTAAAAACAATACGATCAGAATAAATAACGAAGAATCTTGTAAAATATATGATTGAATAAATAGCAGGGATCGTAAAAAGACGACAAATCCGATTCCAAAAAAGAAAAGTGTAAAGAAAATCGAAAATATCGTACCAATCACTTTCCCAAAGCAATGAATTAAGTAAGTATAAAATGAGCAGTTTGGATCTTTTTCTCGTAGTTTTACAATCACAATACTAATAATTAAAGAGAGTAAACCACCTATTAATAAAGAAATCCATCCGCTTGTTCCAGCCTTTTCTTCTAATATCCGAGGTAAAGAAATCATCCCAATTCCAACTTGTACACCAAATATTAATAAAACAAATTGAACAAATGTAATTCTAGGTACAATCTGACTCATATTATTTCCTCTTTTTTTGGTTCGTAATTTGTTGATTGAAAAGAATTGATAAAGCACTGTTTTGATATTTTTTCTTTAATTGTTTAAAGTTCAATGGAGAAAAAGGTTGACTAAAGGATTCATGATAGCTAGATAATTTCAACGCGTGACCTAAAATAATCATAGTGCTTGCAATGATCCCGATAATTCCAAATAATGAAGCCATAATCATTATAGGGAAACGTAAAATGCGTAAGCTTGAAGCCATGTCATAATTAGGAATGATAAATGATGATATAGCAGTTAATGCTACAACAATTACCATAATGTTACTCACAATTCCAGCTTGAACTGCGGCTTGACCAATAACAATTCCCCCAACAACCCCTACAGTAGTACTAATTGGAGTAGGTAAACGAATGGCTGCTTCTCTTAGCATTTCAAGAGTTATTTCCATAATGATTGCTTCAACGAGCGGATCAAAGGGTACATTCGCACGAGACTGACCAATCGATATAATTAATTTTAATGGAACTACATCATAGTTGAATGAAATGATTGAAATGTAGATTCCAGGTAAATAAAGAGTAATGAAAAGAGCAACTATTCGTAGGAAAAAATTAAAAAACGTTATAACTGGCCTAGTTGATGAGTCATCGATACTTTTAAAAAATGAAATAAATGATCCAGGCAAAATTATTACTTCAGAAGATCGATCTAATACAATCACAACTTTTCCTTTTAGGATTGCTTCTGTTGCAATATCAGGTCTTTCTGTTGTGACAAGCTGTGGAAAAAACGAAATCGGATACTTTTCCATCAATTGAGCCAGTTGACTTGCATTTAGAATCGAGTCAAATTTAATTGTAGAAAGCTTTGATTCAATCTCAGTAACTAGTTCTGGCTTAACTACACCATCTAAATATGCGAGTGTAACAAGTGTTTTATTATCCGTACCAACTTTAGTTTCCTTGAATAGTAAATCGCGACTTTGAATAAAACGTCGAAGCAACCCTAAATTAAGTTCAATTGTCTCCACAAATGAAATCTTTGAACCTTTTATAGAATTATCGATACTTGGTGGAGAAAAAGTACGTTTAGGAAAATCTTCAACAGAATAGAGAAATGCTTTCACTTCTCCATCAATTAAAATAACATTTTTACCTGCCAGTAATGAATGTTCTATGTCTTCTATTTTTTTTGTGGGTGTTGTATGACTATAAAAAAATTGAAATAGATCTTCTTTATATTCAAGAATATCAGTCGCAAACTGGTCTATTTTTTCTTCATTTACTAGGCTATTAAAATAGATAAATACACCTTTTTTCTCTTTTAGCATTACATTTTTTACTTCTAAATCTGAGGTAGGAAACAATGACCGAAGAAGTTCAATGTTTGAATTTAAATTACCCTCTTGGTTAATAAAATTAGAGCGACGTTCTGTAGTTTCCTTCAATGTACCTCACCCCATTCAAAGTTACATTTGTTACCAGACTTAATTTGCACAATGTAGGTGAATACTATTCTGATTTAAATGGACCTAGCAGCATTTAAAAGGCTTCCTCTACCAAAACAATTAAGAACAATTGGTGATATTTTAATCAGTATCATTAATGGAAGACATTTAAAATACGTTTTTATCAAAGAATAACTATCTGTTAGTTTATTAGCCTTGCTGATTGTTAAACAATCCTTACCAAGTATAAAATCACCCTAAAATTACCAAAATAAATAATAAAAACTACTAAAAGGGTGAGTTAATTGAGTATCGAATTCCAGGTTGGAAAAGATTACGAAAATGGTTCAATTAAAGATGTTTTACACGATTTAGGTTTTCAAGAAGATGGTAGAGAGTTTAAAAAAGACGGAAAGAGATATAGTTATGAAGGCTGTGATAAGTATCAAAGCTATATCTTTTCTGTGACAATGAATCAATTAAATTAAAGTATTATAAATAGACCTAATGTGGCTTTTGTTTTAAATCTAGTTATGTAATTCCTATTGATGTTTAAATTTCAATAGGATTTTTTTTATTTCAATGATTTTGTCTCCAAACTTACACAAATTTTTGCACATTTCTCTATCGAAAATAGTCGAAAGTGGTCTATTTTTTTAAAAAGTGTTGATGTTACTACACTAAAATAACCCGTTTGACCTCCGAATGAATTTTCAGAATAATTGATAACGTAGTCGGAAAATAGGAGGAAGAAGATGGGGAGTAACTTATACAAAGGAAATATTCTAAAAGGTATGACTGCCGTGGCGCTATCGTCAAGCTTAATTTTGACCTCTTTTGGAAATGTAAATCATGTTTCAAAAGCTGATAGTTATTCAAAAGCAGAAGATATTCTTGCAAAATTAACACCAACGCAAAGGGCAGCTTTAAATGAGCTATCAACAAATGAGTCGAAAGGTCTGCAAATATCGAAATTGGATTTAAATTCGAATGAACAAACAAATGTAATCGTTGAGTTTTCCAATAAACCGGCAAAGGTTGCACAAATTGAGGGAAGTTCAGAAGGTAAGCAGCTTTCTAAGACGGAAGCTTCTAAACTAGTAGATCAAGATCATGAGGATTTCCAGGCAGATGTAAATAAGGTTTTAATTGACGGGAAAAAATCAAAAGTAAATTTTAGAATTAATCGCTCATATAAGCATGCGTTCAATGGTGTAGCGATGAGCTTACCAGCAAATCAAATTAAAAACCTTTTAAAATCAAAAGCGGTTAAAGCAGTTTGGAAGAATGAAATGTTTTCAATTGATCCACCTAAACAAGCAGAAAATAATGACCAGTTAAAGGCTGATGAGTTTAATATCACTAATTATACACCGTATGATGGATTGGATCGTTTACACGAAGAGGGTTTTACAGGAAAAGGAATCAAAATCGGAATACTTGATACAGGAATTGATTATAACCATCCTGACTTAAAAGACGCTTATAAAGGTGGATATGATTTTGTTAACAATGATAATGATCCGATGGAAACAACGTATGCGGATTGGAAAAAATCTGGGCAACCAGAGCTTTCAGGCTCAAATACATATTATACAGAACACGGTACACATGTTGCTGGAATCATCGGTGGGCGTGGAGTAGCAAATAATGAATATAAAACTCTTGGAGCAGCACCCGAAGCTGATCTTTATTCTTACCGAGTATTAGGACCATATGGTAGTGGGACAACTGCTAATATTATTGCTGCATTAGATAAAGCTGTTGCAGATGGAATGGATATTATAAACATGTCGTTAGGAGCATCAATTAATGATCCTCTTTATGCTACATCAGTTGCTGTTAACAATGCAGTTTTAAGTGGTGTAACGACTGTAGTTGCTGCGGGCAATAGTGGAGATCAAATGTATACTCTTGGCTCTCCAGGTGCATCAGCTTTAGCATTAACTGTTGGAGCCTCCTCAACTGCGATCAATATGTTTCAGTTTACTGGGTTACAAAATGGCAAAAATTATGCTGTAAGAGAAATGGCAAGAAATTATACAGATGATTTGACATCTTTAAAAGGAAAAACAATTAAATTAGTAGACGTTGGGCTAGGTAAAGCAACAGATTATAACGGTAAAGACGTAAATGGAAAAATAGCTTTTATCTCTCGTGGAGACACTGCATTTGTAGATAAAATTAAAGTAGCGAAAAGTAAAGGCGCAGCTGGAGTAATTATTTATAACAATGAAGTGAATAAAGCAGAAGGACTAATCCAAGCGTATTTAGGTGAATCGGTCAATTCAATTCCTAGTTTTTCAGTTTCATATGAAGACGGATTGGCAATTTTAACAGCGATGAAAGCTGGAGATACTGATTTTACATACGGTGATTTTACAAAAGTAAAAACTGCAGATGATGAATTAGCTGTTTTTAGCTCAAGAGGTCCTTCGAGGGTAAATTATGATATTAAACCAGAGATTACTGGACCTGGTGTTGCTGTACTTTCAACTGTTCCATTTTATGTTAATAATAAAACAGCTGATGGAACGAAACCGGAAGATTATAAAATAGCTTACGAACGCTTATCTGGTACATCGATGGCAACTCCTTTTGTTGCAGGGGTTTCAGCATTATTACTCCAATCTAATAAAGATCTTCAACCAGCAAACGTAAAATCAATCTTAATGAATACGGCTGATTCATTATCGAAAGATTACAGTGTTTATGAGATTGGGAGCGGAAGAGTAGACGCGTATGAGGCTATTCATTCAAATGTTGAAATTAGTGTTGTTGATAAAACACAAATGATTATTGATGGAAAAGAAAAATCTATTAGCGAGTTAACGGGTGCAATGAGCTTTGGATCAATTAGTTTTAATGATTTAGATCAATCTTCAACACGAAATATTACTTTGAAAAATAGAAGTGAAAAAGCGAAAATCTTTAGTATTGAAGCCAAATTTCAAACTGGACTTAGAGGTTCAAAAGATGCTGCAAAAAATAATGTAACAATTTCAGGTCCAACATCCGTTAAGTTAAATGGCATTAGTTCAAAAACAATAAAAATGAATTTAAACATTCCTAAATCTGCTGAAAAAGGAATTTACGAAGGCTATATTGTTTTTACAAATAATGCCGATCAAACTGAAAAATATCAGATTCCCTTTGGCGTACATTATGTAGAAGAAGGCTTTAATTCAATGGCAACTTACAATAAGATGCAGACTTCAGACTACAATAATTACTATCCCTTATTAAATTACGCGACAGGTGTCGTTTTTAATGCTAGATCGAGTATGAATACAATTGATTTTGTTTTATTGGACAGTGAAACTGAAAAAGAAATTGGCTATTTAGGAAAACTAAATACGTCTCAATACAATGAAAATATAGATTATTATATTGATGGTGCTTTTACAGGATACTATTTACCGTTCACTGGAAATCCAAAGCAACCAATTTCAACTACAAAGGTTAAGGTACCGTATGGTCCAGGGCATTATAAAATAAAAATAATTGGGACAAATCGAGAAGGTAAAACATTTACGATGATAGATCATACAATGATTGATATTACAGGTCCCAAATTTACTACAGATGTAGAAGAAGGTGTTATTGAGTACAAAGCAGGAGCGACATCATATCCAATTTCAGGTAGAGTGTTTGATAAAACGCAAGATGACTATAGAAAACAAGGGATTTCTATTGATCAATCTGGTAACTTCGTAATGGAGAAGAATAATAGTTCAATGTTTACAAACGGATTTTATGTCGATGCAAACGGAAGCTTTACATACAATATTCCAATAAACGCGAGAAGCTTTAATGTAGAACTTGCAGGATATAACTCAGCAGCGATCGGTGACCGTTACAAATACTATACTTTTATTCCAGAAGGCACTCCAAATGTATATGGTAGTGTAAATAAAAAAATTGTGAATCAAGGTGAAACTGTTAAAGTTACTTTAAAAGCTAGTAATCTAACAGATGCGAAAAAACTAATAACGAGCTTTGGATTTACTACTAGCCAACTAGAGTTAGTAGATGTAAAACTGAATCCAGCTATTGAAAAATTCGGAACCGCTAAACTTACAACAACTTCAGTTCCAGCGGGTGCTCTAAAAGTAAATGTGGAAATGACAGAAGGTAAAATGACTGGTGATGTACCTTTTGCAGAAGTCACATTAAAAGTAAAAAATGACTCATTTAATATGCTATCAACTTTCAAATCTCCAACAGCTTCTTATGAAAATGATACGAATCAAACTATCTCGATGTTTTCAGCGATTACTCCAATTTGGAGCAAACCTACCTATTCCAAAATTACTGGCGGTATTGGAATTCCAGAATCATTAAAAAGAGAAGGTAGAGAAGGTTGGAGGGTAGATCCATCTAAAATCGGTGCAGTGCTAACAGTAAAAGACCAAAGTGGAAATATATATCCAGGAGTAATCTCTTCATACGGCTCGCCAACTGTAGAAAAACTACCAGTTACTATTGAGGAATTGGAAGCGTCACTTGATCTACCGGGTCATTTTACAATGTATGTACCATTCCATGTTGGCTTTTTAAATGACGAAGGGATGCCAACTGCACATTGGAACCCCGAAATCAGCTTTAAAGCACCAATTGCGGGAGATGTAAATAAAGATAATGTAATCGACATAAAGGATGCATTATCTATTCAAACATATTGGGGTACGAATAAACGAAGCGCAGATATTAATTTTGATAATACCGTTGATGCAAAAGATTTTGTTTTCTTTGAGAAAAATTACTTAATGCAAAATCCTACGGTTGTGGATGCACCAAAACCGGTTAAAAAATATAAGGGCAACACGATTGATGATATTAAAGTAGAGTTAGGGATTAATTAAATGTTTAAGACAATCTCTACTGTTAGAGGCTAAAGTAGTCTATTTGAGAATCTAGGTAATAGATAACTAATCGGGGGAGTGAGTTTTTCTCTCCTTTTTTTACTATATTTACTCATAGTACCAATGAATGGTGAGGTTTCAAACAAATAAAACTTTAGAGGTATAATTAGTAGACATGCTAAATAGAATGATACAAAGAACTAGTCCTAAGTAAGTTTTAATTATAGGACTAGTTCTTTTTACGAAAATCGTTGTTCTATACAAGTAGGAGGGGCAATTATGAACTTTACAGATTATCTAATAAATGTAAAAAAACTAAATGAAGTAAAAGCGAGTCAATATAATTATAGACTTTCAACTTTAAAAAAATATAGAATTTATAATAATGAAAAAGTATTAAGTGTTCATATGCTAAAGAGGATTAAAAGTCTTTCCAAAGATACAACAAAACAATATTTAAGGACAATTAATTATCATATTGAATTTTTAAATGACAACTATAGGATGTAACAAATGTTTATTACTTCTAAAATTAGTTTATCTGCTCAAAATAATGTTTGAAAGGGCACTCTAAAGGATAAAATCCTGATAGATTGTCTTTTTTTATGAAACAGTTTTTAAAGGGGATGTAGTAAACATGAAGAATTTGTATAGAGGAAGTATTTTATTTATTTTAATGCTTTTTATCATGAGCGGATGTAATGGGAATACACTGAATACAACTAAAATTTCAGATGAGACAAAGGTGGCGAATGGTACAATGAATCCTTCTTTTTTTGTAGATCCATCAATCGATTTTTCAACTAATCAAATGACTTCGATTATTATTGAATTCAAAACAAAGCCTGCTGTGGTAGCTGTAAAGGAAGCAGAGGCAGCTGGAAAACAACTTACTTTGGAAGAAGCAACTAAGGAAGTAGAAGAAAGTCATGCAAAATTTCAAGAAGAATTAAAAACTCTGCTAGAGGATCAACATGTACCGTATAAGATTAGGCATGTTTATAAGACTGCATTGAATGGTGTATCAATGGAGATACCTGGTAAGGATATTAAACGTTTATCTCAATCAACAGTGATTGCAAGAATCTATCCGAATAAAAAAGTACATATTATGCCTCCAGTTACACCGTTTAATCAGAAATAATAATTCACTTATGAGTGCCTCAAAAGTTTACATACTTTTGAGGCGTTTTTTTTTAGAAGCAAAATTTGAAATTTAAAAATCACTTCAAATTTATCAATTACTATTTCATTAAAAACGATTAATTAAGTGTTTTTAATCTACAAAAACAAAATAAATTTGCTATTATGATATAAAAAAGCTAGAAGTGATGGTGAAACACGATGGATATTCATTTAGTTGCAAAAGATGAGTTAGAAGCTTCAGGGATTAGGTGGGTCGTGGAATCGCACTTTACTGGTATTAACCTTGTTTCTTGGAAAACGATGGGAGAATTCGAAAAGGCTATTCAAAAGCAGCAACCCGACCTTGTCATATTTGATATGGATCATTGGAAAAATGAGAATGAAAGATTTGGTGATTTAATCCATAAATTTTCAATTCGTTGGTTAGGTATTTCATCCGAGCGAATTTTTCAAACTGCCTATCTTGCATTACAATATCGAGCGGAGGATGTATTGTTTAGACCGTTTTCTCCTACGGATTTAATTAAGCATATTCAACAATTACGCTATCAAATTCGTAATAAAGAACGATACTTTACTAGAAACATTAATGAAGAAATAAACCCTTTTAATATAGATTATCCTGACCTTTTTTTGAATGAACGAATGTATGATGGTCCCATTACGATGGTTGCACTTTTGACACCGAATTCAGGGACACTTCCTCTTGTCTATAAAGCATTAGAACGAAATCCCTTTACCGGGAAAAATCGTTTATTCGTAGGATCTGACTTTATTTTAAGTGTACATGAAGTTGATGAAGTATTATTGCAGGACGAATATAATGCATTTCTTGCTCGCTGGAAGGAAATGATGGATGAGCCTCTTGCAATCGTCATGAAGGTTGGAGCTCAGGAAGAAACATTAAAAGATATTTTCGAGCAAACACTTCAGTTAACACGGAGAATCTTCTTTGAAGGTTATGATATTATTTTGGCCGAAAACGAACCCATGCCATTTCAAGAGAAGGATCCATTCCTTACACCTCTAGAGCAACGCCACTGGATTGAAATGCTAGAAAAAAGAGATGCAAAAGCAATTCGAGACTGGATGGAACGAGAATTTTTAACCTTCCAGCAGCCTTACCCAGATCCTGAAATTGTTCGAATTCGATTAACTAGTGTACTTGCACAAATAAGAAGATATATGAAATCAAATAATCTTCAAAATGCATCATGGGAAGGAACTTATTATGACATTTTCCAAAAAATTGTACATGGACCAATCATCTACCAAATTGTTCAAGAATTGCTTGATTTTACAACAAGGCTATTGCTACAAGGACATGATTCTTCCCAAGAAGGCCACCGTACTTTAGTTGAGAAAACAAGGGAGTTAATTGAATCGAATTATTGGGATGCCGGATGGAGTTTAACAGATTGCGCTGAGGCGCTTCGGATTAATAAAAGTACACTAAGCCGTCGCTTTGCCGCCGAATCAAATCAATCGTTTAGAGAGACGCTCCATGAAGTGCGAATTCGAGAAGCAAAACGATTATTAGATGAAACTGACTTACCATTAGATGAAATTTCAAGATTAATTGGCTATTCTCACCAATCATATTTTAATGCAAAGTTCAAACAACTTGAGGGGTGTACTCCTTTAGTTTATCGATCAGGATTGTAAAAGAAACGGTTCAGTTTAGCTGAACTGTTTTTTTATGAATCTATTTAACTAAGAATCATTGAAAAATTTAGTAGAGTAATAAAACAAATGACCTAGAAGTAACGTGACAAAAGGATAATTCTAAATAAATGATTTTATGAATAAATTTTAAGAATGAAAACTTTAGAAAGAGTTGATTTTTATGAACTCAAGAATAAAGCTTCCAACGAATCAAATGATATCAATTATTAGAAATGGACTAAAAAAAACAAATAATCCAAAACGAATCACCATCGTTGGCGCAGGAATGTCTGGATTAGTTGCCGCATCCTTATTGAAAAATGCGGGTCATAATATAACTATTTTAGAAGCGACTCAACGATTAGGAGGAAGGGTATACACAAAAAGAAAGCCATTTATTTCGGGCCAATATCTTGAAATGGGGGCAATGCGAATTGCATCGACTCATTCACTAGTTTTTGAGTATATTAAAAAATTTAATTTACCTGTAAATGAATTTATTAATAGTACTCCGAATGATTTAATTTACGTAAATGATATTAAATTAACTCAAAAAGAATATGAAACGAATCCTGATTTATTGGGATTTCCTGTAAATCCATCAGAAAAAGGATTAAATGCTGATCAATTAATAGAAAAAGCCATTCAACCTTTATTGGAATTTATAAGTCAAAATCCAGATGAAAATTGGGAAACTGTTGTTAAATATTATGATAAGTATTCAATGGATTCTTTTTTAAGATATAATCCTGTAGGACAGCCGTTGTCAAAAGATGCTATCGAGCTTATTAAAGTTATTCAAGGTTCAAGAGGATTTCCAGAGCTAGGTTTTACTTCAATTTTAAGAGAATTTACAGTCCTATTTTCTAAAGATATAAAGCTTTACGAAATTACTGGTGGAAATGATCAATTACCAAATTCTTTCTTACCTGAATTAAAGGAAAATCTTTTCTTTGGACAGAGATTGATAGGGATTATACAAGAAAGTAATCAAGTTACATTACAAACGGAAAATGTAAATAGTTTTGAAAAGTTTCAACTACCTAGTGATCTTGCAATCATTACGATTCCATTTTCTGTTTTAAACTTTGTTCAAGTTGTTCCACAGAATTCTTTTTCCTACAATAAGTGGAAAGCCATACGAACTCTTCATTACTTGTCATCCACTAAAATAGGTCTACAATTTAAATCGAGATTTTGGGAAAAGTCTGGACAGTTCGGCGGTAAGACAACTACAGATTTACCAATCCGATTTTCTTATTTTCCAAGTAACCAATTAGGTTCTGATGGTCCAGGAGTATTATTGGCAAGTTATACATGGGAGGATGATGCCTTATATTGGGATAGTTTGTCTGAAGAAGATCGGATAAGATATGCATTAAGAGACTTAGCGATTATTTATGGAAATCAAGTTTATACAGAGTTTATTATTGGCACTTCGCACAGCTGGACGCAAGATCCTTTTGCGGCAGGAGCTTTGGCAATGGGTAAGCCTGAACAGGAAATTGATTTAGGACCATATATTCCTACACCAGAAGGAAGAGTACACTTTGCTGGCGAACATACTTCATCAAGTCCTGGTTGGATAGAAGGTGCCATTGAATCTGGAGTTAGGGTTGCTCTGGAAGTTAATAATGTTGAATGATTTTTTTGAAAAATAGAAAGTTAATCTATTTCTCTTTTGGAAATAGAAAGAAGCAGTTCAGTTTATGCTGAGCTGTTCTTTTTATACCCGTTTTTAAATTAAATGGTTTATTAATTAAGGAGTGTAAAGATGCTTTAAAAATGAGGGTAATTTACAAGGTTATTTATTTCAGAGTAATTGCTTAAAAAACATCGGCTTCATACTAATGCATCATCATTAACTTTTTTCTATTGATTAATTATTATAAAATTAAATTTTGTGTAGAAAAAAGTGAAAGAGGTTGCAACTATGTACGAATGGAACAAATTACTATTAGTTGGAGAGCAAGATGGCGTAAAAGGAGATTTCAACACATTAACTTCTATGATGAATTATGTAAGATATACAACATGGGAAGCTATTAAAGATATTACAGTGGAGGAGTTAGATTATTTGCACACCCCAACAGGTAATACCATTGGGATGTTATTAACTCATATGGCCGGAGTTGAATATTGGTATCAGCTTAATACATTTGAAAATCGAGATTTAAATTCCGAAGAAGAAGAGAGATGGTTACCTGGTTTAGATTTAGATGATTTTGCTAGAAAAACGATTAAAGGCAATGATGCAGACTATTATATTAATCTTTTAAACTCGGTTCGAGATGAAACTTATGCAAAATTTAATACCCTTTCAGATGAGTGGTTATATGAGCAGACAGAGTTTGGTAGAGCAAAAGCTACAAACTATTTTAAATGGTTTCATGTATTTGAGGACGAAATCAATCACCGAGGCCAAATCAGAATGATCCGTAAATTATTTAAAATAGCTTAAAAATAGCCTGTGTCATCGAATGATATCTATCGATGATACAGGCTTGAATATTACATTTTACTCGACTTCTCTCTCATATTAACTAGCACAGATCATTAATACATTCCCATCCAAATCTTCAAAGTTGAAATAGGCAAATTCTCCAATGCGTTCAATTTCTTTTACGATTGTAATATTATTTTTTTTCATAAAGTTATAAGCAGCGTCTATATCTTCAGTGTGGAAATTAAATAACACATTACTTGAAGGTTCAAACTTAAAATTAGGATCAAACGTATGATCATCTAATGTAAGTCCAGTAGTACCTGTTACTGGTATGTTGAAAACTGGGGATTTAATCTGGCTATCATCGAGCGTAATACCAAGGAGTTTACAATACCAATTAACTGATTTTTTTAGATCCTTAACATGGATAAAAACATAGTTAACTTTACTAGCAATTGGGGAAACAGTTGATTTCATGACAATACCACCTTTCGATTTATTCAATTAAGAATTTCAACAACATTGATTTTAAACCTCTTTTATATTCATAGTTTTCTTTTAAGATAGTCTAATTAATTAAAAGAAAATGAGATAGTTTATAAAAATAAAAATTAAAGTTAAGGAATGTGGAATAAATTATAAAATAATCATTATTTTATAATAAAATATCGGAAAATTCGTGTTAGACTGAAAATATCACAACAAGGGGGTATTAAATTATGAATACGGTTACAGTTGATAAAGTAGTTAGATATAGAGGTACGGAATTAAATACAAAAGGCTGGCAACAAGAAGCAGTTCTTCGTATGTTAATGAATAATTTAGATCCAGATGTAGCGGAGCGTCCAGAGGATCTTGTTGTATATGGTGGAATTGGTAAAGCAGCTCGTAATTGGGAGTGCTTCGATGCGATTGTTGATTCTTTAAAGAATTTAGAAAATGATGAAACATTATTAGTTCAATCTGGTAAACCAGTAGCGATTTTTAAATCTCATGCTGATGCGCCACGTGTTTTAATTGCTAACTCAAATCTAGTACCTGCTTTTGCTAATTGGGATACTTTCCATGAATTAGATAAAAAGGGTTTAATGATGTACGGTCAAATGACAGCAGGTAGCTGGATTTATATCGGTTCTCAAGGTATTGTTCAAGGGACTTACGAAACATTTGCTGAATTAGCAAAACAACATTTCAATGGCTCACTTGCAGGTACAATTACTGTTACTGCTGGTCTAGGTGGAATGGGTGGAGCTCAACCACTTGCTGTTACAATGAATGGCGGAGTTTGTATCGGAATCGATGTAGATGAAACGAGAATCGATCGTCGTATTGAAACTAGATATACAGATGTAAAAACAGATTCATTAGATGAGGCAATTCGTCTTGCTGAAGAAGCGAAAAAAGAAGGAAAAGCATTATCAATCGGTCTTGTAGGAAATGCTGCCGATATTTTACCAGAAATGATTGCTAGAAACTTTATTCCAGAAGTTTTAACTGACCAAACTTCAGCACATGATCCATTAAATGGGTATACACCATCTGGAATGTCATTAGAAGAAGCTGCAGAATTAAGAGCTTCAAACCCAGAACATTATGTTGTTCGCTCAAAAGCTTCAATGGCAAATCATGTAAAAGCAATGCTTGAAATGATGGAAAAAGGGTCTGTGACATTTGATTACGGTAATAACATCCGTCAAGTTGCGAAGGATGAAGGAGTAGAAAATGCATTTGATTTCCCAGGATTCGTTCCAGCTTATATTCGTCCACAATTCTGTGAAGGTAAAGGACCTTTCCGTTGGGTAGCGTTATCAGGTGATCCTGAAGATATTTACAAAACTGACCAAGCTATTTTACGTGAATTTGCTGATAATGAGCATTTATGTAATTGGATTCGTATGGCTCAGGAAAAAGTTCAATTCCAAGGCTTACCTTCTCGCATTTGCTGGTTAGGTTATGGAGAGCGCGCTCGTTTCGGTAAAATCTTAAATGACATGGTTGCAAGTGGCGAATTAAAAGCTCCAATCGTAATTGGACGTGACCACTTAGATTCAGGTTCAGTTGCATCTCCAAATCGTGAAACTGAAAGCATGATGGATGGATCTGATGCAGTAGCAGACTGGCCAATCTTAAATGCAATGATTAATGCAGTTGGTGGAGCTACTTGGGTATCAGTTCACCACGGTGGTGGAGTAGGAATGGGTTACTCTTTACACGCTGGTGTTGTAATTGTTGCAGATGGTACGAAAGAAGCAGAAGCACGCATTGAGCGAGTATTAACAACAGATCCTGGAATGGGTGTAGTTCGTCACGCTGATGCGGGTTATGAGTTAGCTAAACAAACTGCTCGTGAAAGAGGAGTAAATATTCCAATGCTAGATAAAGGGACTGATAAGTAATGACAAAACCAATTTGGATTAAAAATGCAGCTCAATTAGCAACGCTTGCTTCTGAAGTGAATGGACCTCGCTCAAAGGAAGCAATGTCAGAGCTTGGTTTAATTGAAGATGGTAGCTTATGGATTGAAGATGGAGTAATCCAAGCTGTTGGTACAACAAAAGAAATTCAAGATCGCTATGCAGAAAAAATTCATGAAGCAGAAGTAGTTGATGCATCAAACCAACTGGTTACTCCTGGTCTAGTGGATCCACATACACATGTTGTGTATGGTGGAAGCCGTGAGCGTGAATTTGAAATGCGTCTTGAAGGTGCAACATATATGGATATTATGAATGCGGGTGGCGGAATTCATGCGACTGCCCGCATGACTCGTGAAGCGACTGAAGAAGAATTGATGGCACAAACGATGCGTCGTCTAGATTCATTCATTGCACATGGCGTTACTACTGTAGAAAGTAAGAGCGGTTATGGTATGGATTTAGAAACCGAGCTAAAGCAGTTGAGAGTTATGAAAAAATTAAAATATATGCATGCAGTTGAATTAGTTCCTACTTTTATGGGTGCACATGCAGTGCCGAAAGAGTTTAAAGGACGAGAAGATGAATTTGTTGATCACTTAATTAACGACATGCTACCAATCATTGCAGAAGAAAAACTAGCTGAATTTAATGATGTTTTCTGCGAAAAAGGTGTATTTACGCCAGAACAATCAGAGCGAATTTTAGAAGCAGGTAAGAAATATGATCTAATTCCAAAAATTCATGCTGATGAAATTGAACCGTATGGCGGAGCGGAATTAGCAGCAAAGGTTGGTGCTATTTCAGCCGAGCATTTATTAAAAGCTTCTGATGAAGGTATTGCTGCAATGGCTAAATCAGGAACAATTGCTTGTCTTCTTCCTGCAACAGCACTTTATTTACGTGAAGATGCTGCAAAAGGTAGAAAAATGGTTGATGCAGGGGTAGCTGTAGCCATTTCAACTGACTGCAATCCAGGTTCTTCACCAACTACTTCCATGCCACTTGTAATGAACTTAGCTTGTATTTCAATGAGACTTACTCCAGCTGAAAGCTTAACAGCAGCAACATACAACGCTGCATGTGCTATTAATCGCCAAGATCAAATCGGCTCACTTGAAGTTGGAAAACAAGCAGACATTGTATTATGGAATGTGAAAAACTATCAAGAACTACAATATTTATTCGGCGTTAACCATGTGAAATCTGTTTGGAAAAAAGGTAAAAAGATTGTGTAAGTAGTAGAAAATGATAAATAAATGGGGGTTCTTCTGATAAAAAATTAATAGGAGGAACTATCTTTTAATGAAAAAAAATTATAGATTCTTTATCATTTTTATGATCATTATGATCACGATCGTTAATTATATCGACCGAGGTGCAATTGCATATGCACAGGCAGAAATCATTAAAGAGTTTGGATTAAGTCCGATCAGTTGGGGTGAGATCCTAGGTTACTTTGGGTATGGTTATATATTTGGAGCATTATTTGGAGGAGCTTTCGCCGACAAAAAAGGACCTAAATTTATGTGGTTACTTGCCGCAACTGCCTGGTCAATTTTTGAATTAGGCACAGTATTTGCTGGTAATTTAGGTGCAACTTTATTTGGTGGATCAGCTTTAGCTGGATTTGCAGTTTTCCGAGTATTATTTGGATTTGCAGAAGGGCCTACCCTCTCAACAATGAATAAAACAATGGCTAACTGGGTTTCTCCTAAAGAAAGAGGGTTTGCAGTTGCGCTTGGTTTAGTAGGTACACCAGTAGGAGCACTGATTACTGCACCAATCGTAGTTGCTTTATTATCAGTTGCAAGTTGGAAAGTGACTTTTATTATTCTTGGGGTAGTTGGTTTAATTTGGGCATTTATTTGGTCTAAAGTATTTACAAACCTGCCAGAAGAAAATCCAAACGTCACAAAACAAGAACTGGAGTTAATCCGTTTGAATAATCCGGTTAGTGGAAAAAGTGAAAAAGAATCCACACCATGGTACTATTTTTTCAAAAATCCTACTCTAGTAATGAATGCAATTGGTTATTTTGCCTTTTTATACGTAAATATACTATTACTTACTTGGACGCCTAAATATTTACAAGATGAATTCGGTTTTTCATTAGCATCATTAGGATTTGTTGGAATGATACCATGGATTGGGGCTATTTTTACAGGTTTACTAGGCGGTAAAATATCAGATTCACTTCTTAGAAAAACAGGGAATTTACGAATTGCTAGATCATGGTTCACAGTTATTTCGTTATTCTTTACAGCAATTTGTTTCATGCTGATTCCGACAGTTCACAGTGCTACAGCAGTCTTAATCCTAATGTGTATAGGTAATGCTTTTAACTATTTACCAAACTCCATTTATTGGACAGTAGTATTAGATACGGAACCAAAAAAAGCTGGAACATTTGGTGGTGTAACACATTTCATCGCAAACCTAGCTACAATTATTGCACCAACCTTAACAGGTAGCCTAGTAGCAAAACACGGATATAGTGCAATGTTTATTGCAGCATCAATCGCAGTAACATTAGGAATGGTAGCCATGATTTTTGTTAAACCAGGGAAACGAGAACAAACTGCTAGGCCTTTGAATGATCTTGCTGGTTAATAACATTTAAAAAGAGGAATTGTTTCGGCAATTTCTCTTTTTTCTATATTAAAAATCATTGAAAAAAATCGTTGATATATTTAATGGATTAAATAATTACATTTTCTAGATGCTACAAAACTATCCTCACTGAAAAACCCCTTCTTCTTGATGAAGGGGTTTCTTTGTGTGAACAAAGTCCTATAAAACTGAGTTGAAAATCTTACTTTAACAAATTATTTTATAAAAAGACAATAGTTGACGTAATTTTCAAAACATTAAAAATACATAAAGTTTAAATATAATGAAAAATGTAGTATTAAATGACAGGATGTGATCAATGGCGAGCTTATAGCAAGACCAACAAAACAAAAAGTAGTGTGTTTTAAGTCGAGAAAGGGAGAGGAAAATTGAAAAAACATATTGTAAAGAAAGTCTCTACACTTACGCTCGGAGCAGGATTGCTAACTAGTAGTCTGTATATCCCAAATAGTACAATACCAGCAAAAGCTGTTGGAACTACTTCCGCAGAGTCCATTTTAGCCAAGATGACTCTTGAACAAAAACAAGCAATCAACAAACTGCAAACAATGGAAGAAAGTGGGCTCATGTTGTCACAAGACACAAATTTAGACAGTGATGCAGAGCTATCCGTCATCGTCCAATTCAAGTCTGAGCCTGCTAAAACTGCGATTGTAATGGAAGAACTGAAAGGGAAAACCCTCTCATCTTCTCAAGCACAAACGAATGTGGAAAATGAGCATAAACAATTTCAAACAGATTTACAAAATATGTTTAAAAAAGAACTGGCTCAAAAGAAATCCCCATTCAAAATCACGAAATCGTACAAACGAGTATTTAATGGGGTTGCGATGACACTTCCCGCTAATAAGGTAAAGGAATTACTTCAATCCGGCACGGTAAAAGCAGTTTGGAGCAATGCGCAAATGCAAGCAGAACCGCCGATTGAAGACCAAGAAACTAACGGTACATATACAACAAACGTATCCGAAAGCAGCGCTGTTATGGGCGTGGACAAGCTTCATCAAGAAGGATATACCGGTAAAGGAATAAAAGTAGGTGTGATAGATACAGGAATCGACTATAATCACCCTGATTTAAAGGGTGCCTATAAAGGCGGATATGATTTTGTGGATAATGATAATGATCCAATGGAAACTACATATAATGACTGGAGGAAATCGGGGGAACCAGAAGTTTCTAACGGCAGTACCTATTACACAGTGCATGGTACTCATGTAGCAGGTATCATCGCTGGACAAGGGAAAAATAAATCTGACTACGCTGTAACCGGAATTGCGCCTGAGGCAGATCTCTATTCATACCGGGTGCTAGGTGCCTATGGAAGAGGGACGACAGATAACATCATCGCCGCAATTGATAAGGCAGTAACTGACGGAATGGATGTCATTAATTTATCTCTAGGTAGCTCAATTAACGATTCATTAGATCCCGCGAGTATCGCTATTAACAACTCTGTAATGGCTGGGGTCGTGGCCGTAGTTGCAGCTGGCAATACCGGAAACGCTATGTATTCTCTTGGAACTCCTGGTTCGGCAGCACTAGCTTTAACCGTAGGGGCAAGTAGCGCACCTATTACATTCCCTACCTTTAAAGGTTCGTTGCAAGTAGGAAATGAGTCTACGCCAGCTGATTTACGTTTTATGGGAAAAGGATTCGCAGATCACATCGAAAGTTTGAAAGGGAAATCCCTTCCAATTATGGACGTAAACTATGGATTTGAGCAAGATTATATTAATCAAGATGTAACGGGGAAAATCGTTCTGATGCGTCGTAATGATGGGACTCTTACCCAAAACATTAAAATTGCGATTGCAAAAGGAGCTGCGGCAGTTTTCATTTGGAACGATGATCCAACAGAAGGACAAATTCCTATCCTTTTACCAGATAGCTACGATCTTGTTCCTGTCTTTTCAGTGAACAATGAACAAGGTCTGAAACTTAAAGAAAAAGCAGCAAGCAACAATGCGGTATTTTCCTTTAATGAAATGGGAAGCGTTAAGTCTATAGGTGATCTTCTTGCTGATTTCAGTTCTCGTGGGCCAGCCCGTCCATCATTCGATATAAAACCGGAAGTCACTGCTCCAGGTGTAGCAATCATGTCAACAGTCCCATCATATAACAATGGTCCGTCCCATTTTGGCGATTACCAATATTCCTATGCAAGACTCTCTGGAACATCAATGGCAGCGCCTAATGTAACCGGGGTTGCCGCGCTCATGTTGCAAGCGAATCCCAACTTACAGCCAGAAGATGTAAAAACAACACTTATGAATACTGCAGACCCATTAGCACAGTCATATAGTGTATATGAAGAGGGTGCAGGCCGAGTAGATGCTTACGAAGCGGTACACACTGATACACAAATCAAGGTGGAAGATAAAACCACAACATTGATCGATGGAAAATATAAGAAAATCAAAGAAGAAACAGGCGAGATCAGTTTTGGGCTACTTACATACAATGGAGAGGACATACTAGATTCTCGTTCCGTGACTTTGCAAAATAATGGAAAACAGCAAAAAACTTTTAATGTAGATGTGCATTTCCAAACTAATGAAAGAGGATCAAAGGATGCTGTGAAGAATGGTGTGAAAATCTTGACAGATTCTACTGTTAAAGTGAAAGGAAATAGCCAAAAGAAAGCGACGTTATCACTCTTCATTCCTAAATCAGCTGAAAAAGGTCCATATGAAGGATATATTGTGTATACTAACCAAGACAACCGAGCTGAAACATACCAAGTTCCTTTTGCAGTTCGTTATGTGGAAGAAGGTATCGAAATTGATAATAGTGACCCAATCAATCCAATGTTTAGAACCCTTGATGGCATAACGGAGTCTTTTGCACCAATAACCTTTAATGGAACTGGAGCATCGGTAATACTTAAATCACCTATGAAAACAATTGATTTGGTACTTGTTGATGCCAAAACAAATAAAGAGATTGGATATGTAGGTACTTTGGATGGCACAAAGATTGAGGAGAATGTAGTCCATGGAATAGGTCCTTTCATGGGTACTGTTCCAGGGCAGTATGGTAAAGGGTACTATTTTCCATTTACAAATAATCCAGATGAACCAATTTTATCGGAACCAACATTGGCAGATTCAGGACAGTATTACCTGAAATTCATCGCAACTAGTGAAAGTGGCAAAACGTACACTGCTAACAGAAATTTTTTAATTGATAATACACCTGTTCAATACAATCTAAATCAAAAACCTGGCATCATTGAAGTAGATCCGGAACAAACCAGTTATACATTCTCTGGCAAGGTATTTGACAAAGAGACTGAAGAGATGTTCAAAGATGGCTTATTAGGAACAAAAAGGCAGTATTTGTATAATATACAAGAAAATACAATAGCTTCAAACGATGTTTATCCTTGGATACCGGGTGCATTTATTTATGCAGATGATAATGGATATTTTCAATACGAAACGCCGATTGATGGAAAAACTATTAAACGAGTTACCTTATATTTAGGTGATTATGTAGGGACTGGGGACTATTGGTTCAATTCTTTCACCTTTATTCCAAAAGGTACTTCTTATATCAAAGCATCTACTGACAAGCAAGCTGTTAATACAAATGATTCTACAATAGTCACGCTTACTTCAAAACATATGAAAAATTTTACTGGTAGTGTGTTTACAGTTCGTGTTCCAAAACAATTGAACGTGGAAGACATAAAAGTAAATACTGCTTTTGCCGATAAGGGACAAATGAACGTAACATCACAAACAAGTGACAGTATCTATAACTATATAACAATTACGGTCAAGCGTGATGGAAGTCAAATGATGTCTGATAATGAGGTTCCTTTAGTGGACTTAAAGGTGAAGGTTCCTACTGACATACCTATGAGTAATCTTTCTAGACCATTCGTAGTCAATGTGACAGACGCGTACGGATTAGATAGCGATGGGAAGAAAGTGCCGGTAACAAGAGATTTAGGCGCAGCGGGTGCTGCACAATTTCTTGTACACTTAGGTTATTCCAAACAGACTTTTTATAACCTAGTTCCAGAAGGGTTAGTTCCAGGTGTAGAAAACTACAATACGATAGGAGCAAACGTTAAATTAATTGATGCTTCTGGTAAAGTGTATCAAGGTTCATTCGATGCGAATGGAGCTCAAAAAAATGTTACATTCAATTATCTGCCATTAACTGATAAACCATTCACCTTTATAGAAGACATTCCAGGGCACTTTACAGTAATCAAACAAATCAAAGCAGGAAGATCTATCGACGACAAGTACGTGGGTACCAACCGTCCTGGTTTTGTTAGACCTATTGTTGCAGGGGATGTAAACAAGGACAACGTGATAGATATACTAGATGCAATCTATATACAAACTTATTGGGGAACAAATAAACGTAGTGCAGATATTAACTTTGACGGAACTGTAGATGCAAAAGACCTAGCATTTGTGCAAAAAAATTTCTTACGTCAAAATGTAAGTGTGAATAATCCACCGACACCTAAGAAAAAGTACAAGGGCATTACATTAGAAATGATTTTAAAAGAGTTACATCCTTAAAATCTGAAACTAGAAAACTAGGACAAATAGTCTTAACAAAAAGGGTAAATTCAAAATATATGAATTTACCCTTTTTACTATTTAATTAGGATTTTTAAAAAGCTAAAACCTTTACTTATAAAAATCGAGTTAATATCCTTCTATACTTGACATGCAACTTATTTGTTGCATAATATATAAATAATGAGGAGGTTGAATGCAATCGATCAGGTTTTTAAAGCACTTGCCGATTCAAGTCGTAGAAAACTCCTTGACGAGCTTTTTATGAATGACGGCCAAACATTAAGTGAATTATGTCAACATCTTGAAATGAGTAGACAAGCAGTAACTAAACACCTAGTAATACTAGAAGAAGCAAATCTTGTTGTAGTAGTCTGGCATGGTCGAAATAAACTTCATTATCTTAATCCTGTACCGATTAGCGAAATTTCAAAGCGATGGATCAACAAATACGAACATAATCGCTTAGATGCATTAAGTGAATTAAAAAAACTTGAGGAGGATCATAACAATGAATAAACCACAATTTGTTTATGTTACATACATCGCAACTACACCCGAAAAACTATGGGAAGCATTAACAAGTACTCAATTTACTGAAAAATACTTTTTCGGAACTGCGATTGAATCTGATTGGCAAGTAGGGTCAACTGTTTCTTATTTACGAAATGGAGAGGTTACAGACTACGGTACGATTTTAAAATGTGATCCAAATCGTTTACTTTCTTTCACATGGAATCATACAAATGATCCAACGAACCGTAAAGAACCATCAATCGTTACATTTGTGTTGAAAGAATTAGAGTCCACAGTTAGATTAACGCTAAAACATGAAAATCTAGAACCGACTGATTTAGTAGATCGTGATGACACATTTGAAGGATTAAACAATGGCTGGCCAGCAATTTTAAGTAACTTAAAAAGCTTGCTTGAAACAGGGAATACATTGCCACCTATTTCGATTTAATTAAATATTAGTGACTCATAAGCTCTCAGTACCACAAGGAATAAATAGCCTTGTGGTTTTTCGTTTTTATTTAATGAGTTCTCTTTCTGTTATTAATTTTAAGAATTGTGGGCAAATACAATTGTTTTAACAGTATATATCCGAGTTTTATCGATATATCAACGGGTTTTATCATATATCAACCAAAAGTGTTATTTTATCAACGTGTTTAAGCAATATATCAACGAAGTTCAAAACATTATCAATATTGTTCACAAAGTGTTCGTTTTAATGGGAGTACCACCACCCAAGACAGCGAGAAAATTTTTAATCAAATCAATTTACATATATCGTAATATAAGATATATTCTATCTATAAGATATAATCGTATTATACGATATAAGGAGAATCAACTTGGATAAAGAAATTAAAAAAATAAATCAATTATGGACCGATATTTACTATCTTTTACGATATAAACATAAAGAAAATATTACGCACCAAAGTGTTAGGATTTTACAAATTATTGATAAAGAAGATGAAGTTGGAATAAAGGACATTGCTGAAGGGATTCAAGTCTCACACAATACAGCATCAGAACATGTTAAACGTTTACTAGAAAAAGACTATGTTTATAAAACTCGAGGCGAGATGGATCAACGAAAAGTAATATTAAAGCTTACCGATTTAGGTAAAGATGTTTTACTACAAAATTCAAGTTTAAATGAAGAGAAACTTCAACAGCTTCTTTTTGAACAGATGACAGAACAAGAAAGAGAAACGATTTTAATAGCCTTTAATTTAATGAAAGAGAGGGCTCAAAATGTACGCGATTATTAAAATATTAATTTCAGCAATTATAATCGGAGTTATTACCGAAATTGCACGTCGATTCCCTACACAGGGTGGATTAATTGCGGCATTACCTATTGTTAGTCTATTAAGTCTAATATGGCTTAATGTTCAAGGTGAACAAGTGCAAACATTAAGTAAATTTGCATATGGAGTTGTAATAGGCATTCCGGGAACGATAGTTATGTTATTAATTATAGGAGTAGCGCTTCAGCACTCATTGCATTTAGTTGTTTCAATCGGACTTGGTATTATAGGATGGCTTGTTTATATTTTTGCCCAAGACTTAGTCGTAAAACATTTGTTTTAATTAAAAGACACTTTTGCGACTTAAATCAAAACTTCATAAATAAGTTTTAATTAAAATAATTAGTAATTAAAGGAGAAAAAATGCTTAAAAAACTAAAATTATGGGCGAAGAAATTAAAGCGACAAGTCTTCACACTTTATTATGCATGCAAGGATGAACGTGTTCCGTGGTATGCAAAAGTTTTCATTGCTTGTGTAGTTGCTTATGCTTTTAGTCCCATTGATTTAATCCCTGATTTTATTCCAATTTTAGGATATTTAGATGATGTTATACTTATTCCTTTAGGTATTATTATTTCTTTAAAGCTGATTCCAGAAAATGTAAAAATAGAATGTGAAATGAAAGCAGAAGAGATGTTGAATAAGGGGAAACCAGTAAACTGGATAGTAGGTTCATTCATATTATTGGTTTGGGGAGTGATTTTTATTTGGCTCATATTAAAGGTTTATCAATTATTTAGTTAAAGTTGAAATGAGAAATTGATTGGTAAAAAAATTATGTTACAAAAACGACTGTCCTGTTTAGTAGGCAGTCGTTTTAGTTTTTATTAAGGTATGTTTCAAAAAAAATAATTGACTTTGGGCTTCTGTGATTAATGTCACTCGTATAAATCACATTAGTCCATAAGCCACCTTGACAGTTTTTCATTAGAGCTTTCTAATTAATATAGAAGAAATTTAATAATATTAAAGATACGGACATTTAAATAGATTTATATTAAATGATAGAAGGAAGGTAAGTAAGTTGAATTTAAAATTGTTCCACAGGATTATGGATCATATGCATGAAAAAGAATGGAATATAACTCAACTCGCTAAAAATTCTAATATTCATTTGACTGAAATAAGCCGAATTCTAAATCATAAACAATCTCTTTCATTACGTAATTTGGATGCAATTACTGCCGGTCTCATTCTAGAGGAAGGTACTTTTTATTCAGATTATATTGAAGAATGTTTTAATGAAAATAAGTATATGGATAAACGAAGAAGTATGGAATTTTTATATAAATGCGCATCACTTGGATACGAAGACTTGCTTCAAAATTTTTTTAATAGAGTTATAGATGAAAGGTCGAAACAAATTCTTAAGAAAAATTTACATTATATTTTTTTAGTTGCAGAAAGTCTTTTTGAGGAGAAAAAAGAGTTGCTTGCATTACCTCTATATGAGTGCGTAATTGAGAGTATGCCCGATTATCATTCCAGTCAATTAGCAAAAAGTATCTATAGGAAATATTTCATAGTTAGGTTGACTGAGCAGGGACTTGATACTGAAGTACATCTTTTAAGGCACTTACATAATTTGCCACGGGAAATGCAATTATCTACATATTTGTGGATTATGGCTACTTGTTATATTCGTCAGGATTGGCAAAAGGTAATGGATTATGCAAAGATTTTAGAGAAATTAGCTAAAGAGGGAGACTATTATGGTAGAGCACTTCTTTATCAAGGTTTCGCATTGCTTCGATTAGGTGGTTCATTGGAAGAAGTTTTATGTATAATAGACCGTTACTCAAAAGTCAACGATTACTATAGTGACTTAGCTGTTGGGAACAGATTTGTTGCGTACTTAGAATTCGGACATTTTGAATATGTAGATGCATACTTAAATTGGCTGGAAGATAGAGATGACATGTTAGTTGGTTTACCCAGAATTTTAGAAGTATATATAAAACTTGGTCGTGTAAATGATGTTGAAATATTGTTAAATCGAAATTTTCATCTTTTTGAGGAAATGGCTCTTAGTAAAGAGCCATTCAAGCAACAAATGTATTTACAAT
This sequence comes from Gottfriedia acidiceleris, assembly GCF_023115465.1. NCBI lineage: Bacteria > Bacillati > Bacillota > Bacilli > Caryophanales > Bacillaceae > Gottfriedia > Gottfriedia acidiceleris. Next base: position 1,314,434 of record NZ_CP096034.1, read on the forward strand.
TCCGTTATTCACATGCTTTATACCAGTGTACTAGAAATAAAATTACTGAGGGCATACATGAAATTTTAGATGTTGCAATTACAGCAATAGAACTTGGTATTGCTAAAGGATATAAAAAATGTCTCTTGATGTACTGGAATTATAGACATAAAATTGATTCGGAGCATGAGCGAAAATATTTAAAAATTCTAGGTAGTTCAATGAAATGAGGACGATGACAATTTTTGTTATCGTTCTTTTTTTATAAAAAAATAAATTTGACAGAATTTTCGAAATAGTAAAATTCCATAAAGTCTTTTTATAATAAAACGCGTAGGACTATTTAATTGAAGGGAAGAGAAGGATGAGAAAGATTAAAAATCGTATCACTCCATTGACGCTAAGCATGGGGCTAATTTGCAGTACATTTGCACCAATATCCGCTGTATCAAATGTTCATGCTCAAACTACTTCATCAGTTGAGCAAGTACTATCAAAGCTTACTCCAGCTCAGAGACAAGCATTAAAGCAACTTCAAACAAGCGATCAAACTGGATTGCAAATTTCATCGGATGTCAATCTAGAAACTGATAAACCAATCTCAGTCATCGTTGAATTTGAGACAAAACCATCCAAGATTGCGATGCTTGAATCTCAGTTGCAAGGAGAAAGTCTTACTTCTTCAAGTGCTAATCAACTAGTTGAGGAGTCACATGAAAACTTTAAAAATGATGCAAGTAAGATCTTAAAACAAAAGCAATATAAAATTAAGCGTACATACAAAACATCCTTTAACGGTGTTTCGATGACTCTTCCAGCTAATCAAGTTAAATCATTGTTGAAATCAACTACTGTAAAAGCAGTTTGGAGCGATAGCGAAGTACATATAGATCCACCTGTAGACATGAAAGATAATGCTACTAATGTTTCTAATGATTCTTCAAATATGCCAAGTAGTATGCCATTTTTAGGAATTGATAAGCTTCATGAAGAAGGCTATACAGGTAAAGGAGTTAAAGTAGGGATAATTGATACAGGTATCGATTATAATCATCCTGACTTAAAAGACGCTTATAAGGGCGGTTATGATTTTGTCGATAACGATTCAGATCCAATGGAAACTACATACGATGATTGGGTTAAAGCAGGGAAACCGTTTGGCGGTAGCGGTACATATTACACTGAACATGGTACGCATGTTTCTGGGACAATTGCGGCAAGAGGGAAAAACAACTCACCTAATGCTCTCGTGGGAGTAGCACCAGATGCAGACTTATATATGTATCGTGCTTTAGGTCCATATGGTTCAGGAACATTAGATGCCATTATGGCAGGGATTGATAAAGCAGTTCAAGATGGTATGGATGTTATTAACCTATCGTTAGGAACAAATTACAACGATCCTCTTTTTGTGACAAGTGTTGCAATTAATAATGCAGTTCTTCAAGGTGTGACAGCAGTAGTTGCTGCAGGAAATGCAGGTCCAAATTCATATACAGTCGGTTCTCCAGGAGCAGCAGCTCTTGCTTTAACAGTTGGAGCAAGTGATGTTCGTACAACAGTATTGCAACCTAAAGGAACACTTCATACTAGTATAGGTGATTTGCCTGCATCCCAGATGGAAATAAACGCAGAGAACTTTGACAATCCTATATCTGGTTTTAAAGGACAATCACTACCAATTGTGGATGTTGGTAAAGGCCTTGAAACAGATTTTGCTAACAAAAATGTTGCAGGAAAGATTGTCTTGACGAATATTTATTATGCAAATGTAAGTACAAAAATCGCTACCGCAAAAAAATACGGTGCAAAAGCTGTTATTCTTTATGATCCTGATCAAACTTATACTTCTTTAGGTTCTTTAGGGAAAAGTCCTAATTATCTACCTACATTTTTCATACCAAAACAGGAAGGGAATGCAATTTATAATCAATTAAAACAAAGTGGAGAGGCATCATTTACTTTTGACGATGTAAAGGAAGTGGTTTCTTCAGAAGGAGATCATTTAGCATCTTTCAGCTCAAAAGGCCCAACAAAAGTAACATATGATATTAAGCCAGAAATTACTGCACCAGGAGTACAAATCCTTTCCACAGTACCATCGTATATTAATGGCCCAAATTATATTGGAAACTATAATTACGCATACCAACAACTATCAGGAACATCAATGGCAACACCGCATGTCTCAGGTATTGCTGCTTTATTACTTCAAAAAAATCCTGACTATACACCAGCTGATATCAAAACAATTTTAATGAATACAGCAGATCCATTAAAAGATTCATACAGCGTTTATGAAGTGGGAGCTGGTCGAGTTGATCCTTATGAGGCGATTCACTCTGATGCTGAAGTCCAAGTTTCAGATGAAACACCAATGATTCGAAATGGTAAGGAAAAGCAAATTAAAGAAAAGACTGGGGCAATTAGCTTTGGAACAGTGGCACCTAGTGGACAAAATGTAGGAGATAAGCGAACACTTACAATCTATAACAATAGCAAGCAAGCTAAAACATTTGATGTAAAAGTAGCGTTTCAAAAGGATCGATTAGGTTCAAAGGATGCAGATGCAAATGGAGTTGGAATTGTAACAGATAAAACGATTAAAGTAAATGCAGCTTCGAAAAAGCAATCTGTCGTTTCTATTTTTATTCCAAAAACCGCTGCACTGGGAACATATGAAGGGTATATTACTTACACGAATCAATCGAATCCAGATGAAGTCTATCAAGTACCTTTCGCAGTGCGTCTTGTTGAAAAAGGAGTATATGGGATGATTGTATCACCTAATGTCTTTACAACAGAAACTGATAGCTTCCACTTAGCACAAATTAATAATGCTAGTGTAATGTTTGAATTTAAATCTCATATGAGATATGTCGATTTAGTTTTAGAGGATTCTAAAACAAATAAAGAAATAGGATATATTGGTCAAATTGACGGTATCCCTTTAATGGATAATGTAACTTATTATTTACAAAAAGCATTTGATGGATCGTACTACCCGCTTACTAGTGACGAGAAAAATCCAATTGCAGATGAAAAAGTAATGGCACCTCAAGGAGCATATAAAATTAAGTTAATCGCAACTGAAGATGATGGAACAACGTACGAAACTGAAAGCCCAGTCTATATCGATAATGAAAAGCCAACACTCAAATTGGATAAGACAGATGGAGTTTACGAATACGAATCTGGCCAGCAAACAGTTCAGTTAAAAGGATCAATCATTGATGGAGAATATGCTGATATGAATGCAAATGGTATTAATCTTACGCAATCTTCTAACAAGCTGATGTACAGCTACAATGGAGGAACTAATCAGTCTAAGCCAGTAGCAGAAGATGGAACTTTCTCTGTTGATGTTCCTATGATTGAATCGAATCCTCTTTTAGCGGTGCAATTGTACGGACTAGATGCAGCTACAAACAAGGATTTCCGTAGTGCTAAACAATTTTTCTTTGCGAAAAAAGGTACTTCATATGCAATATCTAAACCGGATAAACAAGATGTCAAAATGGGTGAAACATTTAAATACACCTTATCTTTAAATAATGTAAAAGATCTTCGCAAGGCTGACTTTGCTTTTAAATATTTAAAAACTTATTTTGATTTAATTGATGTTAAACCAAACCCAGAAGCAAGTAAGTACGGGGAAGTTAACATTAATCAAGAAATAGCAGATAGTGGTACATTGAGAAATATGAAAATCACAGCAACTATACCTGAACAAGCAAACGTATCGGGTAATATTCCATTAGTGGATATCACTTTAAAAGTTCGTGATGACAAATTCATGAAAGAACCTACTGCGCTTGTTAGTACAAGTACATCTTATACAAATACTGCAAATAATGTAGTACAAGTAAAGTCTGCAGATTTTTATGTATCGATGATTCCAACTTATTCTGAAACGTTTGGGGATGTAAAGGCAGAAGGGTTAATGAAAAATGGTGCTGTAAACTTTGGAGTTGACCATACAACGGTTGGTGGAACAATTAAAGCAGTTGATGTGAATGGAATCGCTTATAATGGGGTTATTTTAAAAACGCCATCATTTACTTTATCGAAATTACCGATTACGAATAAGCCGTTGACATTTGTTATGGACATTCCTGGACATTTTACAGTAAGAAAGCCTTTTTTAATTAGTGATAACGACAATGGTAGTTTAATAGGGCAACGTATGTTGCTTAACTATAATCCTGCTATTGCTGGAGATGTAAATAAAGATGATGTGATCGATGTTCTTGATGCACTTTACATCCAAACTTATTGGGGTACAAGTAAGCGTGAAGCAGACATTAACTTTGATGGAAAAGTGGATGCTGCGGACATGGGATTTGTAAAGAAAAATTATTTAATGCAAAATCCGACAGCCACGAATGCTCCTAAACCTAAAAAGACTTATAAAGGTCAAACATTAGAGAGTGTACTAGAATCGCTTAATATTCAGTAATAAATTAGCAATCTATAGAAGGTAATTCGTAGCAAATTTACTTACTTAAATGGAAAAGGGAGAAAGAGAATGAGAAAAAACATTACGAAATCAGTTACTGCACTTGCTATAGGAACAAGTTTACTTGCTGGGGGCTTTGTATCATCATCTGGAATTAAGCCGGTTAATGTACAAGCTGCTGTGAATACGGAATCGATTTTAGCAAAGCTTACACCGGAGCAAAGAAAAGCTTTAACCCAATTACAAATGAGCGATCAATCTGGTCTGCAGATTAGTCCTGAAGTGAATTTGAACAGTGATGAAAAAATCACGGTAATCGTCCAGTTTAAAACATTACCATCAAAAACAGCGGTCCTATCTGCAAAGGCTGAAGGAAAGACTTTAAGTGTGTCACAGGCTGATCAACAAGTTGAAGATTCTCATACAAATTTTCAAAAGGATTTAACATCAATTTTTAAAAATGATAAAAATAAAACGCCTTACACAATTAAGCGAAAGTACAAGCATGCTTTTAATGGCGTATCAATGCAAATTCCAGCTAATAAAGTTGAAGCTTTAATGCAATCAAAAGCTGTTAAAGCTGTGTGGGAAAGTAAAGAAATAAAAGTTGATCCTCCGGTTGAACAAGAAAGTACTGAAACTGGAACTGATTTACCTGAAGGAGATGTGAATTCCTTTTTAGGAGTGGACAAGCTTCATAAAGAAGGTTACACAGGTAAAGGAATTAAAGTAGGGGTAATTGATACAGGTGTTGACTACAATCATCCAGATATTAAGGCTGCATATAAAGGTGGTTATGATTTCGTCGATAATGATAATGATCCGATGGAAGCAACGTATGATGATTGGAAAAAATCCAAACAATTAGAGTTTATTTCAGGCGCATCATATTATACTGTACACGGAACTCACGTTTCTGGAACAATCGTTGGACAAGGCACAGCTGACTCTGAATACTCGGTGACAGGTATAGCTCCAGATGCTGATTTATATGTGTATCGTGTACTTGGTCCATACGGTAAAGGTTCATCAGATGCAATCATCGCTGGAATTGACAAGGCTGTAAGTGACGGAATGGACGTTATTAATCTATCACTTGGTTCGGATTACAATGACCCGATGAATCCACTTGCTTTTGCAATTAACAATGCTGTCCTATCAGGCGTAACAGCGGTCTTAGCTGCAGGAAATGCTGGGAATGGTATGTATACGGTTGGAACTCCGGGAAATGCACCATTAGGACTAGCAGTTGGGGCAAGTAGTGTACCGGCTACAATTGAAGAAATAAAAGGTTCGGTTCAAACTAGCGCAGGAAAAACTGCGGCCGATGTTCGCTTAATGGCAAAGAACTTTACAGATGATATTCAAAGCTTTGTTGGTAAAAATTTACCAGTCGTGGATGCGGGTTACGGTGCTTTTGCTGACTATAATGGTAAGGATGTTAAAGGGAAAATCGCTTTAGTTCAACGTGGTAGCATTACTTTAAACGATAAAATTAAGTTTGCTAAACTAAAGGGAGCAGCGGCTTTATTCATCTACAATTCTGATCCGAAAGAAGGGTATGTTCCAAATTATTTTGGAGAAGGAGTTGCCAATATTCCAACCTTCTCTTTAACAAATGCTCAAGGATTGGAATTATTACAAAAAGTTAATGCAGGCGTTACATCCTACTCATTTGAAAAATTAGGAGAAGTAAAAACAGAAGGTGACAAGCTTGCTCCGTTTAGTTCACGTGGTCCTGCACGTGTAACATATGATATTAAACCTGAAGTTACAGCGCCTGGTGTAGATATTCTTTCTACTGTGCCAACGGACTTCGCTGGTAGTGCATCACTTGGTGACTATAAACATGCATATGCACGCTTGTCTGGTACATCAATGGCAAGTCCGCATGTAGCTGGTATTGCGGCATTATTATTACAGGCTCATCCCGATTACACACCATTAGATGTGAAGGCTACCTTAATGAATACTGCAGACCAACTAAGTGATAAATATAGTGTTTATGAAGTAGGAGCAGGGCGTGTTGATGCATATGAAGCAGTACATGCAGGAGCAAATTTAGAGGTGCTTGATACTACTGACACAATGATTGGCAATAAAATGAAAACGATTAAAGAAACTACAGGCGCAATCAGCTTCGGTACATTTACTTCAACAGGAGTAAATAGAGAAGATTATCGCAATGTAGTATTAAGAAATGATAGTAAAGAAACGAAAACTTTTGATGTAAAAGCAGTTTACCAAACTTCTAGAATCTCAAAAGATGCCGTTGCGAATAATGTAAAGATAACAGTCGATTCAGAGTTAAAGGTAAAACCAGGTCAACAAAAGAAACATGCAGTATTTATTGATATTCCAGCAAATGCTGAAAAAGGGACATATGAGGGGTATATTGTTTACACAAATAAACAAAATCCAGATGAAACATATCAAATTCCGTTTGCAGCACGTTTTGTAGAAGAAGGTATTGAAGAAGTAGGTGCATTTCCATATGCAATGACAAGTAATAATTACGACAATCATCCTTTTACGAGATTAAATACGGATTTATATTTCCAGTTAAAATCTCATATGCGTTATATCGACGTAGTACTTACGGATGCGAAAACGAATGAAGATCTTGGGATTATTGGAACATTAGATGGAATTCAAGCAGATGAAAATATATTGTACCGTGTGGCGAATGGATTTGGAGGAACTTATATTCCATTTTCTGCTGATCCAAATAGTCCACTAGTTTACAAGTATGTAAAAGCAAAACCAGGGTTATATAAAATTAAATTTATCGGACGAAACGATCAAGGTAAAACTTTCAGTTCTGAAACAAAAGTCTATATTGAAGACAATAATCCTACTGTTCAGCATAGTTTACCGTTCGGCGTTTACGAATATGAAGAAGGCCAGCAATCAATTCCGTTTTCAGGAACAGTATTCGATAAAGATATCGAGGATATGAAAACAATGGGATTTGATATTGATCAATCATTTAACTCAGTTGTAGGTTATTATGATACATTTATGGGTCCTTATGGATGGGTTGCATCACCTTCAGAAGAGCTAACTGTTGATCAAAATGGACAGTATAAAGGTGAAGTTAAGCTAAATCCAGATGCTAATTTTACTCGTTACTACTCATTTGCAATGGATTCGGCGTCGAATGGTGATTTCGGTAGAATGAATGAAACACTTTTTGTTAAAAAGGGAAGTCCTTATGTAACAGGAAGCTTAAATAAAGAACAAATTAAGATGGGAGAAACTGTTTCAGCTACTCTATCTGGTCACAACTTAAACAAAACAAATAAAGTCTTATTCGAATTTGACTATGCACCATATAATTTTGAAATCGTGGATATATTGAAAAATTCACAAACGAAAAGTCAAATTAGCGCGGTAACAACTGAAGAATCAAATTCAACGAGTGGAAAACATATGAAAGTGACAGTAGAGTTAACAAAGCCTGTATCTGGTGAAGTTCCACTTCTTGATATTCAAGTAAAAGCTAAAAGTGATAATTTTAATAAAGGCTGGTATGAACTACAGGACTTAAAGGCTAGTGTTACAAATAAATCTGGTACAACAGAAAGTGCGCCTGGATTTATGAAGTCATTCAACGTCATACCGACTTATTCACAAATGGCTGCCAAAATGAATCCAGAAGCATACTTTACACCACAAGGAGTGCAGATTGCCCCTTACGATTACTCGAAAATCGGTGCTAAAATTAAAGTAATGGATGATCAAAACAATGTTTATACGAATGTAACAGTTCATCCTGAGGGTTTCTTTGAAGTATTCAATCTTCCATTAACTGATAAACCATTTACATTTGAAGTAGCTGTACCAGGTCACTTCACAACGAAAGGAACATTCACAATTGGAAAGTCAACTGGGAATGGTGTACTTGGAGAAGCAAAATTAATTGGTGGAATTAGTATCATCGCAGGAGATGTCAATAATGATGACGTTATTGATGTAAAAGATGCAATTGCGATGAAAGAAAACTGGGGTACAATTAATCGAGCAACTGATATTAACTTCGACGGTAAGACGGATGCAAAAGATTTTGCCTTCATTGAGCAAAACTATATGATGAAAAATCCAACCGTAACGGATGCTCCAAAACCAGTTAAAAAGTATCAAGGAATAACAATTGATCTTGTCAAAACTCAATTAGGAATAAACTAGAATCATATTTTTAGAAGTCAATCAGTTGGGAGAAATCCTAGTTGATTGTCTTTTTTTTGCGAGTTAATCCAATTCTCTACAAAATATAAAAATATTGAAAAAAAGAATTAGTTATGAAATAAAAGCTTACTTGAATATAAATTTAATAAAACCTGTCTATGGAGGACTATTTATGGCTTTGGTTGCAATTTATACAGTTGGTAGGCTAAAACACCCATATGACCACTCTGCCTCTCGTCAATTTTTTTCTGTAGGAAATGATGTCTTTCGTCAAGCGACAAAATCAGGATACATGATTGATGCGTTTTCATCTGATGGAATCGCTCTCCCAAAAGAAGCTAGTAAGGGGGACGGTTATCCTATACTTACACTAACGATATGGAAGAATCTAGAATCCTTATATCGCTTTACGTACTCAGGACAACATAAGCAAGCGTTGAAAGATCGAAGTAAATGGATGGAATCTTATAAAGAGAAACATCTTTCATATGTTGTTTGGTGGACCGAGAAACAAAGCGATGTATCGTGGGAAGAGGCATTTAAAAGATATGACTACTACATTCAAAATGGACCAACTCCTACTGCTTTTGATTTTAAGCATGCATTTGATCAGCATGGTGAAACGCTATTCATTAAGTAGTAATAGATTTCTAGATAAATTGTGTCTATATGATAAAAAAGTAGGAATTTTACAAAAAATTAATAATTCCTACTTGATTTATAGGAATACTTGTATTAATATTTTCGTAAATTAAATTATTAAAAGAAAAGGGGGAGAAAAATGAATACATTTCTTATCTGTGTAAATGTTGTTATCTTATTAGTACTTATGTATGGCTTGTATTTTATGCAAAAAAAGCATGTATCTTTTTCAAAACGTGTATTCACGGGTTTAGGTTTAGGTCTTATTTTTGGTTATATTATTCATTTAATCTATGGAACTGAACATGACGTTACAGTCGGAACAATCGACTGGTTTAGCATTGTTGGTAGTGGTTATGTAAAACTATTACAAATGATTGTCATGCCTCTAGTATTCGTTTCAATTGTCGGAGCGTTTACAAAATTAAAATTAACAAAGAATATCGGTAAAATTAGTGTGCTTGTTATTGGGATTCTTCTTGGTACAACAGCTATTTCAGCAGCTATTGGAATAGGATCCGCTTTAGGATTTGGACTTGATGGAATCAAAATATCAGAAGGTGCTGCAGAGACTGCTAGAATTACAGAATTACAAGGTCGTGTGCCAACTGTAGAAGCGATGACAATTCCAAAACAAATCCTGGAATTATTTCCAAGTAATCCATTTTTAGATTTAACTGGTGCACGTGCAACATCTACAATTGCAGTTGTAATTTTTGCAGCAATTGTTGGGATTGCCTACTTAGGAGTAAAACGTAAAGAGCCTGAAACAGCAGAGTTTTTTGCTAAAATAATTGATACACTTTATTCAGTAACGATGAGAGTTGTATCGTTAATTCTTCGTTTAACACCTTATGGAATCTTAGCAATCATTACAAAAGTAGCAGCAACAAGTGATTATGATGCAATCGTAAAATTAGGTAAGTTTGTAATAGCGTCTTATGTGGCTTTAATTGTAATGTTTATTGTGCATTTATTATTAATATCATTTGCAAAACTAAGTCCAGTAAGATATGTGAAAAAAGCTTTACCAACTTTATCATTTGCATTTACATCACGTACAAGTGCTGGAACACTACCAATGACAATCAAAACACAAACAAAAGATTTTGGAGTTTCAGAAGGAATTGCAAACTTTGCTGGTTCGTTTGGACTTTCAATCGGTCAGAATGGATGTGCTGGAATTTATCCAGCAATGTTAGCTGTAATGGTAGCACCATCAGCTGGTGTTGATCCAACAAGTGCATCATTTATTATCTCTCTAATTTTAATCGTAGCAATTAGTTCATTCGGTGTTGCTGGTGTCGGTGGAGGAGCAACTTTTGCAGCTCTTATCGTACTATCAGTTATGAATCTTCCAATCGCAATCGTTGGATTACTAATTTCAGTTGAACCTCTAATTGACATGGGCCGTACAGCTCTAAACGTTAGTGGGGCAATGACATCAGGTATCCTAACAAGTAAGGCTACAGGAGAATTCGAAAAAGAAGTTTATCAGCAAGCTAATGTTGTAGATGTTGTAGAAGTATAAATTTAGTTAAAATGGATAGCCTGAATTGGCTATCCATTTTTTTATAACCATAGTAATAAAAAAATCCAAGATAGAAATTTGGGACCAATTTAAGAAAATAAAAGAAGATTGATGAAGAAACCAATCCCATGGTAAAAATATCAAACTTTACAAACTACGAATCTCACCTATATACTAAAAGTAATTGGAATTTTCTTTCAATAATTATTGATGTAATTTTGAAATTATTTTTTAAAAATCACAGCGATTATGCCTATGAAAGTTTGGACATTTTATCTTAATGGGAGGAGATTTAAATTGGCTCGAATGACTCGTAGTATTGTAGCATCAACGTTATCGATTGCTTTGGTTACTACAATAGGTTCTGTCAGCTATGCTCAAACAAATGCAGAGAAAACCTCAATCCAGGCAGAGGTGAATGGAATGAAACAAATCAAACCTAGTGATAACTTTCCTATGTTGAGCAAAGTAAAACGTCCTGAGGAGGTTGGATTTTCATCTGAGAAATTAAAACAAGTAGATGAATTGATTCAGCAGGATGTAAACAATGGTTTTCCTGGGGCAGTTCTATTGATTATTAAAGATGGGAAAATTGTAAAAAACACTGCTTATGGGTACTCGAAAAAATACGATGGGTTGTCATCACTCAAACATCCTCAGAAAATGAAGACTAATACAATGTTTGATTTGGCATCAAACACTAAAATGTATGCAGTTAACTTCGCTTTGCAACATCTTGTTAGTATCGGAAAAATAGACTTGAATTCAACTGTACAATCATACTTTCCAAATTTTAAAGACAAATCAACTGATATGATTAAAGGGAAGGATACCCTACGCTTAATCGATATTTTACACCACACTGCTGGTTTTCCAGCTGATCCGCAATACCACAATCCTACTGTAGCAGGTTCCTTGTATACACAAGACCGTAATCAAACATTTGAAAAAATCGCTGAAACACCGTTAGAATATGTACCTGGTACGAAAAACATCTATAGTGACGTGGACTATATGATCCTTGGCTTTATTATAGAGAAAGTAACTGGAAAGCGACTAGACGACTATGTAGAAAATACAATTTATAAGCCGTTAGGTCTAAAACACACAATGTTCAACCCTTTGCAAAAAGGATTCAAACCGAAAGATTTCGCGGCAACCGAGTTAATGGGGAATTCACGTGACGGTATCATTTCTTTCCCAAATATTCGTACATACACAATACAGGGAGAAGTGCATGATGAGAAGGCATATTATTCTATGGGTGGCGTATCAGGTCATGCGGGGCTCTTCTCTACGACAAGTGATTTAGCGGTTCTATTGCAAGTCATGTTAAACGGAGGTGGATATGGCAAAGTAAAACTATTTGATCAAAAGACGATTGATCAGTTTTCAGCACCTTCCGATATAAATCCAACATATGGCTTAGGGTGGAGAAGAAATGGTTCTCCAAGTATGTCGTCCACTTTTGGGTTGTATGCAAGTCCAAATGCGATTGGACATACCGGCTGGGTAGGCACTCTGACCATTATAGATCCAGATAATAATTTAGGGATTGTCTTATTGACCAATAAAAAACATTCACCTGTAATTGATCCATTAATAAATCCGAACAAATTTAAAGGTGATGACTTTGCTACAGGACAATATAAAGCCGTGGCGACTGCTGTGTATGAAGCATTGATTAAGTAATTGTTGAAATGCTTTGTTGATTTATTCTTGAACTAGGAAAGAGATTAGAGCATTTATCATTAAAGGAAAGCAAGAAGCAATAAAATATGGTTTTAAAAAATGAAATTGAACTAGTACATTTCATTAACTGCATATAAATTATTAAAAGCTGTCTTTTTAGATAGCTTTTTTTGCTTCAAAAAACAATTAGGTATGACATTGAAATATCATATAAGGGATGTGAATGTAGATGTTGATTTTGGTATTTACGATACCAATCATTTTATTAGGCTTATTTTGTTTATGGGTTTCCATTTTCAATAAAAAAAAGCTTTTAAAAAGGATAATTTATTTCTTATTAGGAATAACTCTGGTAATTATCGCGATTTATCTATTAGATTTCTATTTGTTTTTTCGTCTTTAGTGGAATCTTCGTTTTGTTAAAGTCATCAAATTATTTTAGACGAACAGAAATATTTATGTTGAAGAGACAAAAGAATAATCAGAACCCATGGTAATATTAAATTACATATCTTTCCAAATAAGTGAAAAATGAACTGTTTTTACTTCGAATTTAATGAACTTTCTTAAGTTAGCTAATAAAAAATATAAAAATACATAATATAAAAATACTAGTGAAGAGGAGTATAGAATGAAAGAATTTTTACAGCTTTTAAAAAAGGGTAATAAATCTGCATTATTAGCAGCAATCGTTAATGCTGTGATAGCGATAATAAAAGGGATCGGGTTTAGTATGACAGGAAGTGTTGCACTTTTTGCTGAGATGATGCATAGTGCTGCGGATACTGCAAACCAACTATTTGTTTTTTGCGGTTCAGCTTTAAGTAAAAAAGCGCCTACTGATCGGTTTCCAAATGGATTTGGAAGACTTGTTAATTTAGTTTTACTTGGTGCAGTATTAATTGTAGGAATTATGGCGTTTGAAACGATTGTCGAAGGAATCCAGCACATTATACATCCAACCCACTCTTCAGGGCTTACTATTACTCTTGCTATTTTAGGTGCTTCAGTTGTACTTGAAGCATATGTACTTTACAAAGCAATGAAAGAAATTAGTCATGAATTAGGAATAACAACAAGTGGTTTTGGAGTAGTTACTGAGGCAATTTCTAATTTAGGAAAAGCAAAACCAGCTACAAAATTAGTTTTCTTAGAAGATACAGTAGCAACTTTAGGTGGATTATTAGCGATGATTGCTGTAATCATTGCTTACTTTACACCATTCCATCAAGCAGAAGGTATTGCTTCTGTCATCATCGGTATTTTGATGTTCCTTGTTGTTGGAAAAGTATTTCTTGATAATGCTGCAGGTGTAATTGGTGAATCTGATGAAGAAATGGAAGACAAGATTGGTGAAATCGTAATGGAAGACCCAGATGTAAAAGATATTCAAGCTCTTACGGTTGTCAAAGAGGGTGAAGAATTACATGTTGAATTAGAAATTGAACTAGATCCTAATTTAACAATAGCTCAAGCTGATGACATAAAAGACCGATTAGAAGAAAAAATTATGAAAGAAAAAGGTGTAACTGACGTAATTATTGAATTAGACGAAGATGACGGAATTCAGAATTGGACTGAAGATAATAAAACAGAATTAATCGAAAAATAATAAACAAAAGAAACGACAAATATCTTTTTGTCGTTTCTTTTGTTTATTGGAGATGCTTGTTTAAATCTATTGAAAAATTGTCTAAGAGTGGAAAATATAATGAATTTAGAAGAATTCAAAAAGCGTTCATTAGAAGAAGATGATTGGGCACTGGGATGAGAAGCAATCGATGAAGTTTATATGAGGAAGGAATCCTAATTTGGTTACAAATATACATAAGATAAAATCATATTTGTAGATCCCTTTGAAGTGAGATTTATATAGAATGAAATGAACTTGTAATTTCAAAGTCCTTTTCATTCTAGAATAACTAGACTCTAAAGTTACCCTTCTAGATCATCACTTAAATCAGGAACATCGTTATTTATTTCTAATTCTTTTTCTCTCTCCTGATTTGTTACCTGGTAAGGTTCGCCTCTTTTGTATTTTTTGGTTCTTTGATCATAAGTAAATCGACCTTTATACTCTCCTCTAAATGAATAAAACTTGAAACCTGTGTATATTACCAAATTACACTTGTAGCATCGTGCGAATAAATGAATTGATTGTGAATATTTTAACAAAAAATATTGTGTAGTGTTTGTTTTCCCATAAATCAATAGATTCTTAAAGGATTCAATCAAAAAGGAAAGAATTATATTAATTGTACAAACTTTTTGATGAAAGTTTGTTACGAAGTTGATAGAGATATTACATTAAGATGTTAAAATACATGTTTTAGTTAAAGGTATATTAAGGAAAAATTATCAAAAAGATAATAAGTAGTTTTCTTGTATAGTAGTGTTAGGGGAATTAGGACAATTCTATGTCTTGAAGTGAATTGGATAATTCTAATCTAAAATAACGTACATAAAAAAATAACTCTTAGAATGAAAATGAATGGTTCTTTGAAAAACGTGAAATTATGTAATCGGTATGACGAGGAGGAATGATCATGTTTGAATTTGAAAATATAGAACAGTTTGCAAGAATAAAAGTTATTGGTGTTGGTGGTGGCGGAAATAACGCCGTTAACCGAATGATTGAAGATGGAGTAGAGGGTGTTGAGTTCATTGCTTTTAATACAGATGCGCAAGCACTAAAACAATCAAAAGCTGAAATTACTATGCAAATTGGTGCAACGTTGACGCGTGGTTTAGGAGCAGGAGCAAATCCTGAAATTGGAAAAAGAGCTGTAGAAGAAAGTAAGTCGCAAATTGAGGAAGTACTAAAAGGAGCAGACATGGTTTTCGTTACAGCTGGAATGGGCGGTGGAACAGGTACAGGTGCTGCGCCTGAAGTTGCGAAAATTGCTCGAAAGCTTGGTGCTTTAACAATTGGAGTAGTAACTCGACCTTTCAAATTTGAAGGTAAAAAGCGTGCAACAAACGCTGAAGGTGGAATTAAAGAACTTAGAGAAGCGGTTGATACATTAATTATCATTCCAAACGATCGATTATTAGAGCTAGTTGACAAAAAAACACCGATGCTCGAAGCTTTCCGTGAAGCGGATAATGTACTTCGACAAGGGGTTCAAGGGATTTCTGACCTAATCGCAGTACCAGGATTAATCAATCTTGACTTTGCTGATGTTAAAACGGTTATGTCTCATAAAGGGACAGCCCTTATGGGAATCGGTATAGCAAAAGGTAAAGATCGAGCTACAATCGCTGCTCAGAAGGCATTAAATTCTCCGTTACTAGAAACTTCTATTAATGGAGCTCATGGTGTAATTATGAATATTACAGGTGGACGTAACTTAAGTCTATTTGAAGTACAAGAAGCTGCTGATATCGTTGCTTCTGCATCTCATGAAGAATTAAATATGATTTTCGGTTCGGTAATCGACGAAAACTTAAAAGATGAAATTATTGTAACGGTAATTGCTACAGGATTTGCAGATAAAGAAGAGAAAATGGCAAGAACTCCTTCTAGACCAATAGAAGAAGCACCTAGCTTATACAATAGAGAGCAACGCTTCCAACAAGATCAGAGATATCGAGTAGACCAACAGCAAGATTACGGCCGCTATCAAGATCAACAAGACTCTGGTCGATACACAGAACAGCAAAATTATGGACGTTACAATGAACCAAAAGATTATAATCGCTATAATGAGCAACAAGATTATGGGCGTTATAATGAACAAAATGATTATGGACGATATAATGAACCGCAAGATTATAACCGTTACTCAGAACGACAAGATCATAATCGATACACAGAACAACAAGATTACGGACGCCATAATGAGCAACAAGAATATGGCCGATATAACGAAAAGGAAGATACAACTTCATATATTCCGGCTTTCTTACGTAATCGAAAAAACAGAAATAGATAGATTTATAGATGTAGAGGAGGACATGAGTGTTGATGCTCATGTCTTTTTATTTTGATTCTTTTAAGACTTTATGTTTTTTAAATAAGTTGCAAAAATTCGAATTCAACTCAATGGATCTACGTAAAACCATTCCACTCCATTTCACTCAGATTTACGCTTGACTTCAGCCTTTATCTTTATATCTTTTTTTCTTCCAGTCTATAAATATTAATAAAAATGGACCTGTACAAAAAAATAATAGCTGTAACAAAAGAACATACAATTTATACTTAGGAAACTCCGGACCAACAACAATCAATACCGTAAACATTATGTAGGAAAATATAATTAATCTATTTTTTGCTAATTTCATAATAACCTCCTGTTTCAAATTGGTTGTTTATACCGTCAAAAAATAGACCATAGAAGTTAAAATTGAAATAATCTTTTTCAAAACTGTCTCTAATTTTTTTAATGAATGTTTACGAAATTATGTTAACATTTATTAAGGTAAAATTAACCAATATTTATTGTCATTATTGTTAATTTTTTCACATTTTTTAATAGCACAGTACTCCTTTTGGAATTTATGAAAAATCTTTTAAACTATTATTGTAAATAGAAGCTTACTAAAAAATGCATTATTAAATTGATTCAAAAAAAATAAAAATTATTAAAACTTTTTTAGCTCTCAGGAGTCTAATGTATAGAACATCGAGAAGGAGGGATTAAGATTGCAGGATCGTAGTCTAGTGAAAAGGGCCATCAAAGGAGATGAGCAAGCATTTTTGATAATTATGAATGAGCATAAAATATCATTATATAAAACTGCATTAGCCTACTTGAAGAATAAAGATGAGGCAATTGAAGCAATTCAAGAAGTAACCTTTAGAGCCTATCAAAATATAAAAACATTGAGAGAACCAAATTATGTAAAGACATGGCTTATTCGGATTATGATTAATTACTGTCAGGATTATATTAAGAGGAATAATAGAGTAACTTTAGACAATGAATATATTTCACAACTAGGTACAAAAGAAGACTATAACTATATTGAAATAGAAGAAGCAATGTCACAGCTTGATGATACACAACGACAGCTATTACATTTAAAATATTTTCACGATGTCAAAATCAAAGATATTGCAATTATGTGGAATCGTCCGGAAGGTACAGTAAAGACTTGGTTGAATAAAGCGTTGAGATCATTACGAGGAATTCTTGAAGAGAAAGGAGAAAAAGGCCGTGTTTGAAAATGAAGAAAATGAACTAAAAAAGTTGAAAGAAAAATACGAAAACGTCGAGTTACCTACTGATGAAATTGATGAAGCTATACAAATTGGACTTCAAAAAGCTAAAGAAACTAAGTTGGTAACTAAACCGAAACGGAAATCTCAAATCTGGTCTATTGTTGCAGCTGCTATTCTTCTATTGGGATTTCTTACAAGTATTCGTGTATCGCCAACGTTTGCTGATTATTTAACAAAAGTACCGGGAATGGAGAAAATTGTTGAAATGGTTCGTATGCGTCATGATAAGGGGCTACTTTCAGCGGTAGAAAATAAATATGCACAAAAGATTGGTACATCACAAGAAAAGAATGGTATTAAAGTAACAATCGATTCTGTTATTGCTGATGAACAAAACATCGTACTATTTTATACGCTTGATAGTAACTCAAAACAGAAAAATTTCGAAATCGATGAAGCATATCTTAAACCGAGAAATGGGGGGGAATTACCAGAACACTCTTTATCTTTTGGAGGTACTGTCGATAAAGTTAGAGGTCAATATACAAGCACAGTAGAATACGATTTTGATAAACCATATGAACAGCAAGATTTTAATTTAGTTTTAAAAATTAAAAATGAAAAGCAATCAGCACAATTTTCGATTCCACTTTCAATAAAAAAGCATGAAAAAACGAATCAAATATATGAACTTGATAAGACGGTTATGATTGAAGATCAAAAGATTAAAATTAAAAAGGTTACAATCTATCCACTCCGTGTGGCAGTACAAGTTGAAATGGATCCAAGTAATTCAAAGAAAATACTAGATTTCTCTGATATAAAACTTGTTGATCAAAACGGTGAGGTATGGTCAAAAATCATTAATGGAACTGCTGCAAAAATTATTAGCGATAATGAAAGAATTATCTTTTTACAGAGTAATTATTTTAAAGATCCAAAAGAATTATATTTTGTCATAAATAAACTTCAAGCAATTGATAAGGAAGATGAGTACCTTATAATTGATACTGAGAAACAAAAAATTCTGAAACAGCCAAACGGCAATTATTTATCTGACCTAAAAAAAGAAGGAGATACTCTATTTTTTACTTTGAATACAAAAAAGGAATTTAATTACGACATGATTGGATCTATCTTTGATGCTAACGGAAAAGAAATTGAAATGAATGAATCCTATATGGAAGGTAATGTTAATAATAAGCAAATAATAGGTTTTAAGATTTCACCCCGACAAAAGTATACGAATCCGATAAAAATTGATCTTGTATCTTTTCCTTCATATATCGAAGGAGATGCGAAAGTAAGGGTTAAATGAATTAACCTAACGGACCTGAAGTAGAAAAAACAAAAAAACGTAATCTTTTCTATGAATATCAAGAAAAGATTGCGTTTATTAAGTTACTACACACTATTCACCTTGTGACAGTAAGGTTCAGGTGGATAGTTATGCTTAAACTTTTCAAAATCCCAAGTTCCAAGGAATTTTTTTGCGGCTTGGTATCCATTTGTGAAAAGTGCTTCCTTTTCCTTTTTATTTAAATTGAAATCTGTGCTTGATATATCACCGGTTGGGATTTTTATTGTTCGTTCATTTACTTCCGCTGTTAAATGTCGAATGTCGTGTGCTTGTCTCATCGTTATAAATATTGATTTGTAAAATGAAATTGGGCTAAAACCATCCAGCGGTTTCGCAATAATTTCTTCATCTATTAAGCGAAAACCAAAAGTCGGCCATTCTTGATGATCATCGAATATCCAAATTGGAAAATTACTTAGGATTCCACCATCAACAATTAATATTGGATAATCATAATTAGGAGTTTTTAGTTTAATTGGTTGAAAGAAAAAAGGGATTGTACCACTCATTCTAACTGCTTGAGAAATTGTTATATCTTTTGATGATAAGCCGTAATCAGGTAAATCATCAGGTAAAACGACCATTTTACCATTACTAATATCTGAAATAATGATTTTTAGTTTCCCTTCTTCTAAATCATCGAAATAACGAATTCCTTTTTTGGTTAATAAAGATTCTAACCATTCTTCTTCAAAGTCATTTCTATATAACCCATTTTTAAATAAGATATTTAATCCTAGTCCCATTAAAGGAATAAAGTGCAACCATGTTTTTGTAATAAATTTCTTATAATCTAGATGATCCATAATTTCCTTTAATTCTTTCCCTGTATAGCCACATGCTAGAAGAGTAGCAACAATAGCACCAGCAGAAGTGCCGGCCAAACGTGCCCACTCATAACCTTCTTCTTCTAAAGCACAAATAGCACCAACATGTCCGATTCCTCGAACTCCTCCTCCTTCAAAGATACCATCTACTTTCAATTTGTTACACCTACCTTTCAGAAAATGGAATTATATCAATATAATATATGGGAGTTCTGTTTAAGTGTGATTAACTACTGGTTCAATCCTATCTATCAATTAATTTATTTTTTGGGAAATAATTCGACAATCTTTGCAGTTAATTATAACTGGGAATTTACTATAAAATTTCACAGTAATAATCAAAAAGTTGCAGAATTATTTATTTGATGAATAGTTTAAATTCAATATGAAATACTAACAGCAATCTGATAGTTAATATCAGAAAATATTATTAAAAGGGGCTACATATCATGGCAAACAGATCTTCAAATCAATATGTTTCACCAAATGCTGAATCTGCAATCGAACAGATGAAGTATGAAATTGCAACAGAGTTTGGAGTACATTTAGGTCCAGATTCAACGTCTCGTGCAAATGGTTCAGTAGGTGGAGAGATTACAAAACGTTTAGTTCAAATGGCTGAACAAAGTCTCGGTGGCTTTTCAAGATAAAAGATTTAATTTGAGAGATGAGTTAATTAAAGGTAATTCGTTACCAAATGATTAACTCATCTCTTTTTGAATTTTTTAAGAAACTTTACATAATTTTACCAAATCATAAAACAAAAGAAAGTTGACTATAACATATCAAGAAAATTATTTTAATTTGTATTAATATTTGTAAAAATGAGTCGATATAAGTAGAGAGAAAATTAAAATAATTTGGTATTATTAAACTAAACTCAATGTAAAAATAGAGAGAATTATATTGAGTATAGAAAGAGATAGAAATAAATGGGGAGTTGCAAGTATGAAATCAACTGGAATTATTAGAAAACTAGACGATCTTGGAAGAATTGTTCTACCGAAGGAATTAAGAAACACAATGAATTTAGAGAACAATGCTCCTTTTGAAATTCATTTTGAAGAAGGTATGATTATTCTTACAAAATATGATGAAAATTCCGGTCAAAGTGGAATTGTCAGAAGGCTAGATGACTTAGGAAGAATTGTTTTACCAAAGGAATTAAGAAAAATGTTAAATCTTAATAAATATGAACCATTTGAAGTATTTATTGAGGACCAAAAGATTATCCTTAAACAATTTGTTTCGAGTAATGCTTGTATGATAACAGGAGTTATTGATGAAAATAATTTCTCTTTTGATAGTGGAAAACTTGTAGTAAGTAAATACGGCGCAGAAATTCTTATTAAGGAATTGCAGGAATACATAGCTAAATAAAAAATCTAAAAGTGCTCTTTTTCTTTAATAGAAGAGCACTTTTTTGTTTAAAAATAGTTTTAAGGAATAAGAGAGTTGATCCTTTCTAAAGTAATATCTCTTTCAGTGCTTTCAACGATTTACTACAAATTTGTTAAAACCTTCTAAAATACACCAAGATAATATGACACTACATAGAATGATAATTTCCATTTTTCACATCTCCTTTTTTTGTTCTATTTTTAAGTTCACTTAGGATTTAATTGTCTTGATTATTAAGATTGTATGTTCTGTTTTGTTTGGATATTTTCATTATACACGAACATCTATTCTAATGTAAGTAGTTTTTTTAGAAAATAGATAGATTTTTTACGAACGTATATTCAAAGTAGGTCATTTGTTCGATTCTCTAATAGTAAGATTGGTAAAAAAATAGAACAACCACTAATCATAACTGTTCTATTTAAATGACACTATTTATCTTTGATTTAAAAAACTAAAACTTAAGCTTAGGATTTAGCAAAAACAAATACTCCTTTAATACAAAAACAAATGTTTTTTTGTATTCTATTTCGGTACTGTAAAAGTATGTTTCTTCCGGAAATATGGTAGGATATGGTTATGGAATTGTTAGAAGGAGATAACGTATGGGCCTAATAGAGAATCAAAAGTATTTCTTTGAAAAATATAAAATCGATGAACAGGATTTTGAGAAGTACTGTTTAGACTGGTCAAAATATATTGAAATTTATAATGAATACGTATCAGAAATACCGAATCTTGAAACAGTAGCTACCTTTATTTCAGAAATACTCCGTAAAAATCCTGAAATTCATACTGTGAAATCAAGAATTAAATATCCTGACCATTTAATTGAAAAGATTATTCGAAAGACAATAAAAGGTAAAAAATCAGACACAGAATATGAAATCAATGTTTCAAATTATAAATCCGAAATCACAGATCTAATTGGTATAAGAGCATTACATTTATATAAATACCAGGCTGCAGATATAGACAAGACAATTAGACAAAATTGGAATTTACATGAAAAAGCGACTATTTACCATCGCTTAGGAGATATGACAAGCGAACAGCATATTGAAGAGGAGAAGTTCCAGTTTTTAGTTCATGATGCCGGATATCGTTCATGGCATTATGTGATTAAGTCGCAAATGACAAAAGTAAATTATTTAGCTGAAATTCAAGTAAGAACGATATTTGAAGAAGGCTGGAGCGAAATAGATCATCAACTAAGATATCCTTATGATTTAGATAATGAGATATTAAATGAACAGCTTTTAATCTTAAATAGACTTTCGGGTGGGGCCGACGAATTGGTCAATTCAATCCTTCATACGAAGATGACTATTTATCAACAAAACGAAGAAAAAGAATTTCGTGATGAAAAGATTCAGGAATTATTAGATGAAATTATTAATTTGTCAGAGGATGGAAAATTAACTGATGAGGATAAGAAGTCATTAGAAGAGAAAATTAAGCAATTAGAAGCTAAAAAGATTAAAGTAAATTATAGTAATCTGTTTAATAATCGCTCAGTTGAATATCACTTTAAACGAAGAATTTTTCCTAGCGATTTTTAGATATTTGTATAAAAGGCCAAGGCAATATGCTTTGGCTTTTTTTCACATTAGTCTTCGCCAAAAGGCTCACCAATCAACG
Source organism: Gottfriedia acidiceleris (assembly GCF_023115465.1). Classification (NCBI taxonomy): domain Bacteria; kingdom Bacillati; phylum Bacillota; class Bacilli; order Caryophanales; family Bacillaceae; genus Gottfriedia; species Gottfriedia acidiceleris. The sequence goes on from NZ_CP096034.1 coordinate 1,337,321, forward strand.
AGTTTTCTTTGAATTTTTTACCAGAAAAATTCTACAATATTTAGGTGCCATTTCTTTTCTCCTAACATTAAATGTAATAACAGATCTAGTTTAGATTTTAAAAAATATGAAACTAGGTGGAATTATGGTTAAAAGGCCGATTTATAAACAGGAGTTTCTAAATACATTTAATTATGCAGACAAGAATTTTGATATTGCTTCCCTTAAAAATCTGATTGAACAATCTTTTGGAGAAAATAATGCATTGGATTTTAAGGAAACATTCGTTAGAGAGGACCAAATTGCAAAATTAATAATTGCAATGGCGAATTCTGGTGGAGGATCAATTATTTTTGGCGTAAATGATGATAATCATCCAGTAGGAATCCTCAAAGAAGAGCTAAAGGATCCAACTGATTTTCAAAGAAAATTAAATGGCTATTTACCTTCCATGTTAATTTATCATCTTCAACAGATTGATTACGACGAGAATGAAATGTACGGATATTTCAGTGGTAAAACCTTCTTCATCATTTATATCCCCGAGCAAAATCGATATATCCCTTTTATTGCTAAAAGAGGCTCCGATAAATTATTTACTGATAAAATTTATATTCGAAAAAATACTTCAAACGAAACTGCCACAAACGATGACTTAGAAATTATTTTTAGAAAAAGGCTCATTGAACAATACGAGGACTTATCAAATATGAGTCTAAATGAGCATATGGAACAATTAAAGATCCTTTATCGAATAGCTGCAATTAGTGGTGATACAAATAAAAACCAAAAGAGTTATAAAGATGATTTTAGTGAATTTATTGCCAAAATGATTGAGAAGAAGAAGCGGAAGATTGAGATCGTTTTGGAGGTTAGTAATATTGAGTGATTGGTAGTAAGGATAGAATAAAATGCAGAAATTATAGGAATGAAGATAGAACCGAAAGTATTGGTTTATCTTGCATTCCTTTTTTTATTTAATATTTTTAAAAAATTACTTGTTATAAGTATTTTCTATATAATCAGCATTTCTTAAATCTTTCTCTACTTTCTCAATTTCTTTATCTGAATTTGAGTATCTTATATATTTTGATTTCTTCGTTTTTTTATAAAAGCAATCTATTTTAATAGTATTATTTACTTCATAAATTAGATTGATATATTTACCTTTTTTATAGACCGCAATTACAATGTCAGAGCGTTTTATTTTTTCAGTACTTTTTATTTTTATTTCATTTTGTAAATAATCTTTTTCAAGTTCTATTACCTGATTTATCTCGTGATCATACTTATTTTTATCATTACAAGCAGAAAGAGAAACTATAAAAAGTATTGTAGCAAATAAAACTAAAATTCTCATCTTCATATAAACCACTCCTTGTTATTGTAATAAATCTTTAAAAAAGATATGACATTTATTTGAATTAACTAATAACTCAACTGATTATATATTAATATACTAAAATGTTAAATATGCACAATATTTACATTTAATTGAAATGGAGGAAGTTAAATGAAAAAAAATAAGTAGTTTGTATTTACTTATATTGGGAGTCTTTGTATTATTTTTTCCTATTAAGCAAGGCATATGTACTAAAGAGTAACAAAGTCTCACACCCGAAAGATGCATATTATTGGATTGAAAGTGAATTTAGTACTTACGGGCTGAAATCAGAAATTAAAAGAGGATTGACTGCATGGAACTCGCTTCCAGAAATTCAAATTACTAAGGAAGTGACTCAGTTAGGGGGAGCTGATGTGAAAATGGAATATGTAAATAGTTTATATGGAGATGTTTATGCAGTTCATAGAACTCAGGGGAATATTACATTTTATAAAAATTGGCGTACAGACCTAAATTCTACAAAAAGAAAAGAAACAGCAGTACATGAAGTAGGGCATGCGCTTGGTCTAGATCATACACAGAGTAAAAATAATTCAATTTCAGTAATGAGGAAACTAGATTTTAATAATAAGGATTATCCTTTATCAGATGATATTGCCGGTTTTAAAGCAAAATACTAATCTTAAATTGAAAGAGGTGATGTTATTTGAAAATTAGTAACACTAAATTTTTTAAGTATCTTAGTGATAAGGTTATAAAAAGAGTAAAAATGATAAAGAAATTAAAAACGGTAATATTATTTAAGTACTGACTATGTTTATATTAAAATATTGGGTGACGAATTGATAGGAAAACAAGGATTGGCACTTAACAAAACAAATTGTTAAGTGTCTTATTTATCTGCTTTTAGAAGCATAGGAGCAATTTATAATAGCTAATTAGTAATGGGTATATGTTTTCTCTTTTGATACTGTTTTGTGACTTATTAATAGGTTTATTTAACTGGATAAAAATTTGAAAAGTAAATAAATAGTCATTTTTTTTGTGAAAATTAGTGGGTTAATTTCATTCGAAAATGATTAGAAAAATTAGGGTATTTTAATAAAAAGCTAATAAATCAAGGCCAGAATAACCCAATTGACCGATAATTGAATATTCTTTATATTTTGATATTGTAGAGTGCTTTTTAAGAAGTGGTTTGGATATGAACGATTAAAATCGATTTTAATAGATTCATATGAGAAGTCGCTTTTTTTATTTTATTAGAATAGGAGAGTGTAAGATGACAGGAAAGCCTAGGTTAAATAAGTATGTTACTGCGATGATGACGACAGCTCTTATTGCTGTTCCGACTTTTCAAGCGTTAGCTGCCGGGACAAGCAATAATGTTTCCAATTTAACAAATAGTAGTGCTGTAGAAACGAAACTTCAAGGGATTAACGCAAAAGCAAGTACAGGGAAGCATGTGATTACTCTTATTACAGGTGATGTAGTAACTGTAACAGAGTTTGCAGATGGACAAAGTGTGACCAGTGTTGAGCCAGCGGATAAAACTGAAGGTGGTTCACATATCATGACGGTTAATAAGGATACATATGTTATTCCAAAACAAGCGATGCCTTACTTAGCTTCTGGTGCATTAGATCGAAATCTATTCAATATCACAGCACTTATAGCAGATGGATATGATGATGCGTCTCAAAAGACATTACCTGTTATCGTACAATATTCAGAGGCTAAAACTCGCTCAAGCGTGAAGCCTACCTTAAAAGCTTCAAAGAAAACACATGAACTTGAAAGTATAAATGGGGCAGCGCTTTCTACAGATAAGAAGGATTCGAAAGAGTTTTGGCAAGATGTTAAGAAAAATATAAAATCTGCGGATTCTACCAAATCTACAAAGTCATTAGTTACACCTGGAATTGAAAAAATTTGGTTAGATGGACGTGTGAAGGCAACGCTTGAGCAAAGTGTTCCACAAGTTGGGGCACCTACTGCTTGGAATGCCGGTTACAACGGAAGTGGTGTGAAAGTAGCGGTTCTTGACACAGGGATTGATGCCCAGCATCCAGATGTAGCTGGTCAAATAAAAGAAACAAAAAGCTTTGTTCCAGATCAAGATGTACGCGATTTCCATGCACATGGTACTCATGTTGCATCAACTGTACTAGGAACAGGGGCAGCTTCAGGTGGAAAATATAAAGGTGTTGCACCAGGAGCAAGTCTATTAGTAGGAAAAGTGTTAAACAATGAAGGATATGGACTTGATTCTTGGATTATTGATGGTATGGAGTGGGCTGCACATAATGCCAAAATTGTCAGCATGAGCATAGGAAGCGATGAGTCAAGTGATGGCACAGACCCGATGGCACAAGCGGTTAATAATTTAAGTGCTGAAACAGGCTCTCTGTTTGTTATAGCGGCTGGTAATACAGGTCGTGAAGGAATCGGTTCTCCTGGATCAGCAGATGCGGCACTTACAGTTGGTGCAGTTGATAAATCAGATAATCTTGCTTACTTTTCATCAAGAGGTCCACGTTTTGGTAGTGAAGGATTAAAGCCTGATCTGACAGCACCAGGTGTAAATATTACTGCTGCACGATCTCAATATTCAACTCAAGGAAGTGGATCTTATCTTTCGATGAGTGGTACGTCGATGGCTACGCCACACGTGGCAGGAGCAGCTGCGATTCTTTCCCAACGCCATCCTGATTGGACAGGCGCACAGCTGAAAGATGCATTAATGAGTACAACTAAAAAATTAGATGAAATTAAGCCTTTAGAAGGTGGAACTGGTCGTCTTGATGTTGCAGCAGCGACTCTTGGTGATTTACGTGCGACAGGTTCACTTGATTTTGGTTTCTATGCTTGGCCTCATGAAAATGATGGATTGAAAGAGAAAACAATTACTTACAATAACGACAGTGATAAGGCTGTGACGTTAGATCTATCAGCGAAAATTACTAATAATAGCGATGCAGATGCACCTGCTGGTTTATTTAAACTTTCGACGAACAAAGTAACTGTACCGGCAAAAGGTAGTGCAAAAGTTACTGTTACGCTTGATCCGAACGTAGGTGCTAATGGACAACGTTATCAAGGTCAGATTTCTGCAAATATTGATGGTAAAACAGTTGTGCATACTTCACTAGCTATGATTAAAGAAGAGGAAAGATATCCATTAACGTTAAAAGCAATTGGACGTGACGGTAACCCTACTTTGGCGTATATTAATTTACTTGGCCCAGATGGTGTTCCGAATTTTATTGCAGTTAACGGTACAACAGAATTACGTCTAAAACCAGGAACTTATTCTGCAATGTCAATGATGGATGTTGATACTGACACTGATCACGCTGGCGTTGCACTTTTAGGAAATCCTGAAATTAATTTAGATGGTCCTCAAACTGTTACATTAGATGCACGTAAAGCAAATGAAGTTACAGCAAACGTACCAAACAAAACAGAAGCAAGTTTTAGAAAAATGGAATATTACCGTGAAATTGATGGCAGCAATGTTGGTGACATCTATGTGATGCCGGTGACAGTAGATAAGATGTATGCTGAGCCAATTAAGAAAGTTAAAAATGGAAAATTTACATTTAACACGCGCTGGAGATTGATTGAACCATACATGACAATTAATTTCAAAGGCAATGAGTTAGATGATATTCCACAAGCTGGAAGTACATTATTAGATGGAAAATATAATTTAGATGCTGTTTATGTAGGTAAAGGGGCGCAAGCAGATTATAAGGGATTAAATGTTAAAGGTAAGGCTGTTATCGTTGATCGAAGTGATGAAGTAACTGGTATGGAGCGCTCTGCAGCAGCATATGCAGCAGGTGCAAAACTAGTTATTACTGTAAACGATGGACCAGAAGAGATTAGTGAATATGTTGGAGTCGTAAATGAAGATTGGTCACTTTCAGATTCTCCAATTTCAGTTGTTGCAATCAGTCAAACAGAAGGTAAACAACTGATTGAGGCTACGAAGTCCAAAAAGGTAACACTGGATGTAAAAGGTACTCCTAATACGAAATACGTTTATGATCTTGTTGATAACCATGACAATGCAATTCCAAAAGACGTAACTTACTCACCTAAAGCAAGTGACCTTGTAAAAATTAATGCTGAATACAAATCAGATCAACCTACAGCGGGTGGTGAATTCCGTTGGGATATTCCATCATACCGACCAAATGGAGTAGGTTTCCAATTTAAATTAAATCTACCATCAGTTCGAACTGAATGGGTTTCAGCTCAAAAAGGAACTTCTTGGTATCATGAAGCTAGTATGCTAGATGCAGCTTGGGAAGTACGTCAACCAGTAGCAACATACAAACCAGGACAAACATTAGATGAAGAGTGGTTCTCACCAGTTGCTCGTCCTCGTTTAGGTGATGGCTTCTGGAAACCTTATCGCACAGGAAACAACTTAGTTATAAATATTCCAGCATGGGCTGATTCTGGAGTAGGAAACACTGGCTCAGAAACTAATTATCCGGGTGCACAAACATTAAAACTATACCAAGGATCAAAACTAGTAAAAGAAGCGAAAGGACAAGCAATCTACTCATTTAACGAATACCCAACTGCAAATACGCAGTATAAAGTAGTTAGTGATGCTTGGCGCGACCCACAACGCTTCGATAACTCTGTAAAAACACATACCGAGTGGACATTCTGGTCTAAAGAACAAGAAGAATATCAAACAGAACTTCCATTAATCTCGCTTGATTACAATGTTGAAACTGACATGAAAGGTAATGCAAAACCAGGCCGTTGGATCGATTTAGGAATGAAAGCAATCCAAGTAGATGGTGCACCAGGAAACGGTAAATTGAAAGGTGCAACATTAGAAGTTTCATATGATGAAGGCAAGTCTTGGGAACTAGTCGATTTAAATCGTGAAAAAGATGGATGGAAAGCTAGAATCGAAAACCGTAAGAATGCATCTTCTGTATCATTAAGAGCAAGTGCATGGGATGATGCAGGTAATAGTGTTAATCAAGACATTATTAAGGCTTTTGGATTGAAGTAAATAAAAATTAAGAGGGCACCTTCCTTTTGGGAGGTGCCTCTTAATGTGACAATGTTAGTGCCCTTTGGATTAAAAAGGAATATTTGAAATTTAGAGCAAAAAAGGCATCTTCATTTAGAAGATGCCTCATAATTATTTTTGATCAGCTTTTTCAGCATCCAATAATTCTTGCATGAATTTAAGATTATATGTATGGCTTTCTTTCAGTCTGCTATGTCTTGTTAGTTTGATTAAGTTTTGGTAGTGAGCGATTTCTTCCTCTAGTGATGAAATGACATTTGTACGATATTCTTTTAATTCTTGTTCGTTCATTTTTCATTCCTCCTATAATGGGATTTAATAATTTAAGTATATCACTAATATGGAAAAATAAATCAAATTTCATTGGGAAAGAAGCTAGATTACACAAAATTTACAAAAAATAGGTCTATCAATCAACTCATGGGTAGGCGGTGGTGGTAGTATTCTACTTCCTGAAGATTTAAAAAGAGCTTCAGAAGTCATTTGTCATCAACATTCAGGTGTAGCGAATGCAATCGGTGCAGCTAATTCTGAAGTAGTGGTCAAGTAGAGCGAATTTATAAATTAGTAGAAATAACTCGTGATCACACATTGAAAATGGCAAAGGATGAAGCAAAACAAGAAGCAAATAAAGCAGGTGCTGATCCGAATAATCTAGTAATTGAGGATATTGAGGATGGGCCATTGGCTTATTTGCCTGGTAATGCGACTCGTGTAGGCGTAAAGGCTGCTGGTGATTTGGCGCAGGATGAGGTTAATGAATTAGTTTAAAGAATAAGGCACTATCCTTATTGGAGGTGCCTTTTTACCATCTTGAAGAATGTACGACTTATGGTTCTGTAAATATGAAGCCCATCTGTGCAAATAAGAGGTGAACTGCAAAATTGCCCTAACTTTTATAAGTAGATTTCAGAATTGATGCAGAACGGCCAAACTCTTCAAATGAGAAGTGCCTCCGAGATACCTACCTATATGTTTCAAGAATACCTTTCACTAAATTCGTTCAAATATCGCTTAATAAATTCCTTAGTAATTAAGGAATTGCTCTTATTTTCAGTTTGAATCCAACCAACCGTTTTGGACTCTTGAACAAAATCTTCTATTTCAAGAATGGCTAGATCGTGATTTTCATCGTTAGTTAAGCCAAGGAAAGAAAGGTCATATCCTGCTGAGATTGCTAAATCATTTTTCAATGCTCTTACTAAAGCTCTAGTATTATTCGTTTTAAACCAAACATCAATTTTACCGATTGAATGATTAAAATGATTAACGAATTCATGAACATAATCTTCGTTATATAGCACAAATGGATACTTTAACAACTCCTTTGCAGAAACCTTTTTAAATGATGATAAAGGAGAGTTTTTTCCAACAAATACTACAATTCGGCCTTCAAATATTTTAGTAAAAATAAGGCCTGAATTTTTTTTCAACAGATCATTATTTAATCCAATTAATCCTATATCTACTTTTTTGGCACTTATATCATTTAAAATATCTCCTGAACCTTTTTCAGAAATTTGAAATTGAACATTTGGATAATCTTTTTTAAACTTTGAGACTGTATTGATTAAAATATCCATTCCAATGGGGATTGAAGCAATACTTAGTTCACCGACAATTACATCAATTTGACTATTGGCTTCTTCTTTAATTTCATCTAGTTTTGAAACTACGTCCAACATCTTTAATATGATATTTTGCCCTTCCGATGTTGGAATTGCACCGTGCCTTGATCTTGTAAATAGTTTTATCTTTAATTCAGATTCTAAATTAGAAATCGCTTGGCTAATAGCAGACTGGGTTACATGAAGATTATTTGAAGCTGTAGTAATTGATTTCGTTTTTGCAACTTCTACTACATATTGGATTTGTTCAATATTCATATTGTCTCCTTTCCATTAGTATCCCTAATGGATACATAAGAATGTTTAAATATATCTTAACAAAAAATATTGATAAAATAAAAACGAAATAAGAATGAAGGGGGATGCATTAAATGAGGTTAATAAATAAAACAGCAATTGTAACAGGTGGAGCGAACGGTATTGGTAAAGCTACAGTTCAAAAATTCTTAGAACAAGGTGCTAAAGTCGTATTTACTGATATTAATCATGAAGCTGGCCAAAAAACATTAGATGAAATGAAAATGATTTCCGATACTGTAGTCTTCATTCAGCATAATGTTCAGCTGGAAGCAGATTGGATTAAAGTAGTTAACGAAACAAAGAAGCAATTCGGCACAATTGATATTTTATTCAATAATGCTGGTATTTTTAGTTCAAAGCCGGTAACTGAATATGAAACAGAAGAATGGAATCGCTTACTAAGTATAAATGTAACTGGTGTTTTTCTAGGAATGAAGCACACAGTGCCTTTTATGCGTGAACAAAAAGGTGGTTCAATTATTAATACTTCTTCAGTAGCAGGATTAAAAGGTTCTCCAAATGCAACTCTTTACGGTGCAAGTAAAGGTGCTGTTCGTATTATGACAAAGGATTTAGCAAAAGAAGTTGCTGCTGATCAAATACGTGTAAATTCAATTCATCCAGGAATCATTGAAACAGCTATGGGAGCTGATTTAGCTTCAAGCTATAAGGCATCAAACGAACAATTAGCATTGACGATTCCATTAAAAAGATTAGGCAAACCAGAAGAAATCGCGAACCTTGTTGTATTCTTAGCATCTGATGAATCTAGTTTTATAACTGGAACTGAAATGGTCGCAGATGGCGGAATGACTGCATAAAAATAGGATGCTTCTATTTTAGTAAAAATATTAGGAGGTATTTACCATGTTATTAAAAGATAAAGTTGCAATTATTACAGGTGGAGCTTCAGGTATTGGTAGAGCCACTGCATTGAAATATGCAAAAGAAGGAGCAAAAGTAGTAGTAGCGGATTTTAACGAGGCTGGAGCTACTGAAACAGTTGAACAAATTAAAGCATTTGGTGGAGAAAGCGTAGTTTTTAAAGTAGATGCTTCAAAGTTTGCAGAAGTTGAATCATTAGTAGAATTTGCAGTACAAACTTACGGAACAATTGACGTAATGTTTAATAATGCAGGTATCGGCGGAACGAATCGAATTAATGAATTTAATGAAGAAATTTACCAAAAAGTAATTGCCGTCAATCAACATGGAGTTGCTTACGGAATTGCTAGTGCAAGCAAAAAAATGATTGAGCTTGGAGTAAAAGGCGTAATTATCAACACTGCTTCTGTATATGGTTACTTAGCAAACGTTGGTACATTTGCTTATAATGCTTCAAAAGGTGCAGTTGTTATGATGACGAAAACTGCAGCTCTTGATCTTGCTCCTTATGGAATTCGTGTTGTCGGAGTAGCACCCGGTTTTGTAAGAACACCAATAATTGATGGACTAAAAGATCGAGGACTAGAAGAGCTATATCGTAATTTCCAAATGAGAAAAGAATTTATTGAACCAGATGAAATTGCAGGAATGGTTTGCTTATTAGCGATGGAAGAAGCCAATGTTGTCAATGGTAGTACTGTCATGTTGGATGACGGGCTTGCTGGTTTTAAAGCGCATACTGTATAAAATAATAGGTTTTCACTCTTAATAATAAACAACATTTTCTAACAATGCCCAAAATATCATGAAAATATATATAAGTTAGCTAGTTTATTGAACAAGCAACCAATTCTTTGTGGTTGCTTGTTCTTTTTGTTTTTTAGCTGAATTTTTGAACTGTTGCATAATGAAACCAATTTTTCACATAAAAAAATCCCCACCTTAGGCCGGAACAATCTTTTTTTCGACTGTCTACCATAAGGGGAGGATTACACTCTATAGATCTTTATTTTCTTTGCTTAAGTAAATCTCTAATCTCAGCTAATTGATTTTCTATATTGGTTAGACGACTTTGCATGTCACCAATCTCTTGTTCGGCTTTATAATTTATTGCGAAATCGATAACGGATTCATGCTTATCGCGTGCTGCTTGACGGTTTTGACTCATCATAATGATTGGTGCTTGAAATGCTGCAATAAATGATAGACATAAGTTCAACAAGATAAAAGGAGCAGAGTCAAAATGAAAAGCTTTTGTGAATGATAAGCTATTCCAAATCATCCAGGCAGCAAGTGTACAACTAAACCAAATAATAAATTTCCAGCTACCACCAAATTGCGCAATTTTATCTGCGATTCTATCAGATAATTTTGTTTTTTGAGTATAATCACTATCTAAATGATTTAGAATTTCTGACTCATAACGATCCACAAGTCGGTCAATTCGTGATAAATTTTCTTGGTTTAAATCAATATCAAACCCTTGGATTTTTTTTGGTTTCTCAGCTTGTTTTTTAAAGTTAATTTGCTTCCAAATGTTGTGTACCATATTTCCAACCTCCTCTTTTCTAGAGGAAGCCTTCAAAAGCTTATAAAAGTTGGACTACATTTTTATGATGTAATCCTCCTAGGATATTCAATTGTATGACTTCCTCTGATATAGTCGGTAAATTATCCGACTCACCTATACTGGGACTACCCATAAAAATGTTCCACCTCACTTTTTTCGTATAAATAATACCTTTACTATTATATGATGACTTATCCGATAGGACTATACTATTTTCAAATAATTTATTATTTTTCTTATGTATAATTCATATTAAGTCGCGTCTGCGATTAGAGAATTTGTTGAGCTATTTCGTTGAGTAGTCTCATGAGATTTTAGTCTATTTTGCCGAAATCTTCACAATTTTTAAGCTTGATACTTGATGATTAAAATTGCCTAAATCATTTACATCATCTGTAAGAAGAATCGTGGCTCCTTTATAATTTGCATCGGAAAATAAAGTGACTTGATAGCCCGGTGCAATATGTATAGAAGAAATGGTATCATTGCCAATACCTTTTACAAGCTGATCGTAATCATAATTACCTGATCCTAATTTTTCTGATGCACCGCTAAAAGCATTTTCCTTATATACCGTCACAGGCGTTTCTACACCGTTTACGCGAAAAAACAGATCTATGAATCCAGCAGTCTCTCGTTCTGCTTGATTTAACTGAACAAGAGTCGGAGTTTTTACCTCGTTCTTCCACATGGTAGAATAATAATTACTGTAAGCTGCTTGCCAGAAGTAATTAATGATCGTATCATTCCAAACTTGAGGTAAAACGGATTTTGCTTGTACCGCAGCTTGATGAATCCATGCTTCCGGATCAGTTGAAGCGATCCAATTATATAAACCTGAATCTGGCACCGTCATTTGACTTTGAATACTTTCCGCATAATTTTCAAACTTCGAATGATAGCCCGGTGCGTTATGATCTAGATTGGAAATATTTGAAGCATGTAGAGGCTGTGTTACATCTGTAAAATAGTGCAAAGATACTCCTAAGTAGTAGAATGCATTGTTAAAATCGCCTTTTTTATAGTAATCCGATGCTAGATTAAAATACTTCGCTCCTGATTGACGAGCTGTTGGATAAGAAGCCCCCGTATAATTTGTTTGTGTGCCTGGATCATAAAAGTGAGACATAAATGTACCCGTATCATAAAAAGGATTAATATGATCCGCATCGTATAAGCCCTGTTCCCAACGATCGCGAAACTGATTAAGCAATGTGGTAGGCTTGTTGATTGCAGGATTCGTATTATCGGCTATAAGCTTGACACTGCCATTTACGATAAAATGATGTGTACTATGATCTTGATTGTGAACATCCTCGTCAGACCATGCGAATGCTTTCTGATCATTGCTGAATAAGGAAGTGATTGCAAGTGCACTTCCAGCAACTAATGTTAATAGCTTTTTTGATTGAATACGTTTTTTCATGAGACACCTTCTTTTTTTGTATTTTGTTGTATTACAAGCAACAATGTTTAAGTATAATCAGTTTTTGTTAACGAGATGTTTCTGTTATGTGAAAATTTGTTAAATTTTGGAAACTATTTACCGATTATAGAAGTACTTACTTCTACACAGTTTTTTAACAGAGCCAAATTTTTAAGATTTAAAATAGAAAAAGTACATAATCCTTTTTGTGTTCCATATTAATTTAAAGACCTGCAAATTCATTCGTGAATCTTTTCGGGGGTGAAAAATATGGAGATTAGTACTAGTTCTAGAGTATCTCTATCAAAAAAAGTGTCCGAGGATGCAATGGTAGTAAACAACGAAATAAATGTATATGGGGTTTTTGATGGAGCTACACCAATTACTCCATTTAAGAATGCTGATGGCATGAATGGTGCATATATTGCTTCAAATTTATTTAGTAAGTATTTTAAAAAACATTTTAGGGCTGAAATGACTTTATCAGAAGGAATTATGCTAGCAAATAGAAGACTGATGGATGAAATGAAGTTAAATAATATAGATATAAATCGTCCAGAAGAACTGTGGTGTACATGTGTTGGTATTGTAAAAATCGATAAACTTAAAGTGTCATTTGCTCAACTTGGGGATTGTATGATTTTAGCAGAATACCATAATGGGGAAATTAAAATCCTGACTAAAGATACTGTGAAGGATATTAGTATAAGGGCAAAAATGCGACGGGAAAAGGAGCGAAAGCAAGGGCTGATTTTACCAGATGAATCATACTACCAGTCTATTAAAAATCAACTAATATATAATCGAAGCATGGCTAATACAGTTGATGGTTATTCGGTTGCAAACGGAACCGAAGTAGTCGGAAACTACATTCAATTGGGATCTATTGATACAAAAAAATTAAAGTCACTTTTACTAATCAGTGATGGTTTATTTCATCCGAAATTTGATTTGATCCATTCTTTTAAGTTAATTAAGGAGATTGGTTTGGAAGAATATTCAAAACGATTAGAAAAGGAAGAGATGAAAAGTAAGATTCATTCAGATGATAAGACTGGGATAATGATTCGGTTTTAGACTTTATTTTTAATTTTTTAGTCAAATGTATCAAAGTAGCTCATTAAGGTGTCCAAGTCGGCATCTTTTTTTGTTTTATTGTTATTTATTTTAAGGCTCTGTTAAAGTGGATTGCTGTTTTTTGGACAAAAGAATAAGACCACTATTAAATTAAATATATATAACTACAAATAAACGTTGAAATTAAAAGCCTGTATCGTCAATTACCAAGTAATTTTCGATACAGGTTCTTTTTATCTATTAACTTTGTTATGTTAAGACTTACATTTTTAATCCTTATGTAACAAAGCATGCGTTAGTTCAATAACGGTCAAACGTACCAAGCAGTTTCTGTGAATTCATTCCATTCCACTTTAAAACTTTTCGCATTAATTTTAATACTACAAAAATTATTTGTTTTCCAATCTGTACCAAACATTTCATATATGTAATCTTCATTAACAGGATGTTGCTTTACTTCTAAAAATTCCATTTCATCCAGGTCAGTAAGATGGACCTCTTTTTCTTTATCATCATCTAAAAAGATTATTGCTTTACTATCTTCAACTTTATTGAAAGTAAGTCTACATTTATCTGTTGTTTTTGCTACTTTAAAAGGATTAAGAGGATGCTCATTAGATATATAAATAAACTCAAAATCAATAGTGACTATATCTTTTTCAATCTTTATTTCTTCGACGATACAATCGTGAAAATCCAAGAATTCAAAGTAATCGTTTGTTGTTTCGTATTTCCATGTGTTCATAATTAGCCTACCTTTCTTACCAAACTAACGCACTGCGTTAGTTGCATAAGGTATTCTATTAATTCACGTTTTTTCCAATTTTTGTAGAAAGTTCCTTTATATATTCTTTTTGTGAGTCAAACTTTGAATTTTATATATACAACTTTCATTCTTTTTTGAGCTTATTCAGGATAATCATAAAATGATAAAGAAGCGTTAAATGATGTCGTGGTTCAAACCGCCCCAGTGTCAATGGCGATTGTTAACGGCATCAGTAGGAATAGTATAGTTTTTCATAATTATTGTTTCTTTTTTTTAATAAATATATTAATCGCTAAATCAATAGTTAAAAAAAACATACCGATAATTAGTGAATATTTAAAAATACTAACTGTTGATATTTTAGTAACATACACTCCGTATAAAAGTAAAAAAAAGAAACCAATTATTGAAAATTTTTTTTGATTTTTTAGCAAAACTATATCTCCTTAAAATTATTTAATTATAAACCTCCTCTAATTTTACCATAAAATACCATAATTCTTTATTCAACTAATCTGCCATTTAGTGCAATAAAAAACGACCGCCGAAGCAGTCGTCTTGTTAAACATAAGCATGCGTTAGTTTCATAAGCTGGTAATCCAATTACGATCTGATAAATTTAATAGAATTAACATATTAGAAGCAACGTTCTCAAATTCTACTTCTGATTTTGCATTCTCAAATTCAAACCAAATACCTTCTCCATCTTTTGAGTTGGCTCCTAATCTAAATCGATCATTAATATCATGAGCAGTAACTTTGTTAGGTGGAATATGTTCTCCCCAGTAAGTTGTTACGCCTTCTAATGAACAGCTCGTCAATTCAACCACAAATGAGCCACCCCATCTGTTAAATTGAAAAGTAATTAAATCTATATTCATTTCGTTCATTCTTCTAAAGTGGGGTAAAGACCCTTTAAAACCATGTTCCCTTAAAAAAGGAATTACAATTTTTTTTAAAGCGTTATCCATCTTTTTCCTTTCAATAGATGCCATCTTGCTTCTCCTTTTAAAGTTTAGACTCTTATTCTTGTTCAACTATCGCATTGCGTTAGTTGAATAGCATTTCAATAATTCTTTATATATTCTCCGTCAGATCTTATAGTTATTAAAGGGCATTCACTGTCATTTTCAATTGATATAGATACATCTTTATTTAGTAACCTTGCTAATTTATCCATAAACTCAAGGACTGCATTTACTTCTTTTATTGTAGTTATCTCTCTTGGACTTACATCAAGTTCAATCTCATCCTCACAACTGAAATGACAATTTATAATAATAGATTTGTAATTAATAGATAGTAATACTGCTTTTTCATTTTTTAACATAAATAATTCAGATATCGATGATGGGATCTGGTTTGTTTTTTCTCCATCAAAGCTTAGAGTTAAATTAGGCAAACTTTTAAAAAAGTTCATAAGAATATTCCAATCAGATAAGTTGGTTTCTTTAATGAATAAATCTCTTAAACTCCCGTCATCATAAAAAACATTGATTAAAACCTCTTCAATATTATTAATCACTTAGCCCTGTCCTTATGATTCTTTGAAATTACCATATAAATTCTAATTCTACAAACGCATTGCATTAATTGCATTAGTTAATTCAATTGATTCTAGGAAAAATGGAAAAACATTCTAGAATTAAAAACCATTGAAAATAAAATATAAGAACACCAAAATCAACGGTATAACAGGATGCATCCATTTTGAAATTTTCACATTAAACCTACCCAAAATCCTCGTAATTAAGTTATCAAATAATATATAAAAATTTATTATCAAAAAATAGATTAATAACGTAAACCATACAGAATACTTTTGATGAAGCAATTCAATACCAACAATAATAGAAGGTACAAAAATTATCCCTAACAGTAATTCAGCTAGGTCATACCGTCTAGGATTTTTTTTAGAAATCCACTTGCCATACTTCTTTAATAAAGACATTTTCCCAACACCTCAAATGTTCAACTACAACTCTAATAGATATTTGACCAATACCAATCGATATATGTTTTGTCGTCACATACTATAGCTTCCCAGCCTATCTTTTTAACAATATCTTCAATTTTTTCATCACGGGCCATAAATACCGTAATAAAAGTATCAAACACACTCATAAATGCAAAATCCATATTTTCATCTAATATTATTACCTCTTTTAAAGATAATTTACTGTTATCTAAAGACATAAGTTTTTCAATCTCTAAAGTACCACTTTCGTCCAATATCGGATTAGAGAAGCTATAATATTTAGCTCCTTTAGATTCTAAAACTTTTTTTATGTCTTTAATTAATAATAGTGAAATTTAATCCTCATCCGGATAAAAACAATTTTGTTTTAAATTTGAGTTTAATTTCTGGGCTAAATATTCTCTTGCATATTGTTCCTTTAATGCACTAATTGATGTTTGTAATGCAATCGCTAATTCACTAAAATTGGTTAAATCACATTCTTGCATTATACTCATCCAACTAACTTGTTTACCAAGTTTTAAGATTTCTTCATCACTTGGATATATATGTTCAAACTCTTTATTTCTTTTATTCTTCTCCCAACCCAAAGGCATTTGGATAAAAGGGGGAAATAATATGGCTGCGGATTTAAAGCTATTTGGCAGTTGGTTTAATATAGGAGATTTGTCATCTAACCATATGTAATTTAACATCTACAAACTCCTTTTCACTAATTTTTCACTACAAAATAGTGTACCTTAATTTTAAAGTTATATTTTGGATTGTAACCGAGATTATGCAACTAACGCATGCGTTAGCCATCCATGAATCCTCAGATTCACAACAGTGAATGGAAGTTTATATCGTACTCCCATGGTAGTTAAATAAGAATACCGATAAAACCTTCCAACCAACTCAACCAATGAAGCCTCCAATAATAGCTCCTCCGATTACTCCTAAGCCAATGATTGGTAAATAGGCTTTTGTAATAAGTGCGTCTGGGATGCTAATTAACAACCCTATTAAAATTCCTTTTGTCCAACCATACATAGGAAGAACAGTTACTGATATTAAGAAACCGATTGTAAAACGATTAATAAATGAACCAATTATAGCAATGCGTTTATCTTCAAATTTCATTGGGATCATTATTAGTACAGAAAATAAACCAAATAAAAGACCAGAAATAATTCCTAAGAAAATACTGTTCATTGGTAATAAGTATCCTTTCTCTACCTAACCCATCAATAGATATGATTCTTTTAAAAGAACTAAAAACCCTTGATTTAGGTCATCTACATTATGGAATCTAAAGTTATTGTGATATCTGTTTTTGGAAACTTGTTCGATTTTAGTAATCTTCTCGTGTTCAATTTGATGATTTGTAACTAAATTAAAATCTAGCCATTTCTTTTTTGGATGAACTCCTCCAAAGGAAGATTTATTCAAAAGATGAATAGAAGTCTTTTTAAACTCAATTTCAAATGGTCCTATTTCTTTCAATAAATCCAGTATTTTTGAATATATTTCATAAACATTAGATGCTTTATTTGAGAACAATTCATCTTTTGACATATTGTGATCGCCTTCTTTCTCCCTAACAAAAGATTGTATTACCATTATTTTGCCTCTTATTAAATCATTTTACAATTAGCCTTATGCAAATAAACTGCCATTTAGCTGCATAAGAAAAACGATCCTTCGTTATTGAAGAATCGCACTGCGTTAGTTACATAAGTGGCTAATTGTTTTTTAATAATAGTTCGTAATAAAAACGTAGCCAATAAACGTTAAATTAAAATATATTATAGAGTTTTTTTTCATTTGCTTTTTTTGTAAAATTATATAATTTAAATAAACTAATAGAATTACTTGAAATATATAAGATTCAAAGTTCATTAGTGATATTGAAAATAACAAAATAAGGAATAGTGCATGTATTAATGTTTTATTTTTTAAAATTTGTTTCATTCCAAACCCCTTAATTAATAAAATATATTTCAATTTTAACAAAATTACTTCAAGAATATGATAAACAAATACTATTTTAATGAAGTAAAATTCTAGTCCAAAAAGAATTAAAAAAGGTAAATTAGAATATAATTGTTAGTTGAAGATAAAATTGATCAGGAGTAATTAAATTTAAGGTGGTTTAGTATTTTGAGTGAATTAATAAAAGAGAAAATTGATAAATTGTATGAACTTATTAATAAAGAAGGAGGGATTATTGATTTTCCATGGTGCACCTCCTTATATTACCATTACTTTTTACATTTTAATGATGGAAACGAATATTATAGAGCAGGATCATTAATTGCATTTTGGGGTCTTTTATGTGAATGGGAGGATGGGAGTGGCTTCCCTTTTAATTCAGGTAAAGTTGATTATCAGAGTCACCTTTTTGATCAGTACATTGATAAATTCATAATATATTCTACTAATATTCAAAAAAAATATCCCAACTTATATTTTGTCATAATTGAGTCTCTGAAAACCTTAGATAAAGAGAAAGATTTTGTTCGGGTTTTCCCAAATATAGAAGTCAAAGTCTTTAATAACTTAAGGGGATTTTTAGAACTCTATAATACCCAATCACCTAAAAATGTGTATAAAAGAGCTTTTAGAGATGTTGGTATCAAACTTTAATTAAAAAAATTTTTTTATTAATTATCTTATTCGACTAACGTATGAATTAGTTGTAGGTCAAGGCAGGCATTGGTTGGTTTTATTTATGTATTTAGCATTTTAATTGAATTAGAAATGGATTTTACTTGTTAAAATTTTAATCATAGGGGGAAATAATGGGTTTAGAACACGAATTTTATCTTGTACCTGACACAGTTGATGTTCAAGAGTTTTGGAGACTGAGAGATTATAACAATGTAATTGATGGAGTTATAATACATGATGACATGATCCAATACATAATGGACTCATTAGACTGGATTCCAAGTATTAATCCTTCAACAAGTCATAATAAAAACAGAAGAGGGATTAACTACTATGGAATAACCCTTTTTGAACAGCAATCTTCAGAGTTAATAATAGCGATTTTTACTTCATGGAGAAACTTATTTATTAATGGACCTAAAGTACTTAAACTTAGAGGTAATTTTGTATTTGGAGAAAATGATGAGGGTGGAGAATACGAAAAGCTCATCATTAATAGGTACGAACTATTAATAAAGATAGAAAAAATGATTTCAATGGCGGAAAAATTATCTAAAGGTAATTTATATTTATATCATTTGGGTATTTAATTAGAAAATCAATTAATCGCTTATTGAACGAACGCATGCTTGTGCGGCCGAGCATAGGTCGTATCATATAACGGAGGGGATTCTTTATTGCTAACGATGGTAGTTGGTTTAAACAAAGGTAGAAATGGTGCTTTTATATTCAGCAATTCTTTTACTAGGAGGACAGTTAATTATTAGACTTCTCTCAAAGCCAATTTCAAAAGAAATAAAGAAGTATGTATTGAATTGAGTAAAGTTTTGATTTAAAACTCCTAATGTAAAAATAAAAAAAGGAATTTTTTCATTCTAAAGTAAATGAAGTAAATGGCAGGATTGTTCAAACATTTTTGTAGTCTAAATTCCGCCTACTTTAGGTGCACACAGGTGATTCGTTTTTTGAATTGTACTACTATTCCATGCTAGAATGAATACAAATTCAATTGAAAGAAAATATAAGTGTGTATACTCTTATTCGAGGGGAATTTATGAATTTCGAACAAATGGAATACATCGTGAAAGTTGCAAGCGAGAAATCAATCATTAAAGCTGCAGAAAAATTGCATATTACAAGTTCAGGACTAAGTCAATCGATCTCCCAATTAGAGCATGAAATGGGAATAAGTATTTTTACCCGTTCAAGGAAAGGAACATTCCCAACAGAAGAAGGAAAGATTTTAATAAAAAGAGCTAGTGAAGTCTTAGAAATTATCAGTAAGTTAAATGAAGAGCTGTCTGATTATAAAAATAATAAAAAGATTCATTTGAAAATAGTAGCTTCTCCTACTTTTGCAGCTGTACTCCTACGAGCTTTGAACAGAATTAAAGATGAACATCCGAATGTAACGATTGAAATTGAGGAAAAAGATCCACCACTAATAATGGAAACAATTAAACACACTGAATATGATTTTTGCTTTTTCCCACAAGATTTAGAGATACTAAAGGGTGAAAAAAATATTAATTATGAATTAATTCGGACTGATCGTGTTCACGTTATTGTAGGAAAAAACTCCCCACTCTATCATCTTGACTATGTAACAAAAGCTGATGTATTAGAAATGGATACAGCGTGCTATTCAATCTATTCTGATTATTATTATTCTAAGTTAATTAAAGAAAATAAAAATAAAATTAGAGTAACTACCAATAGTATGAATATTCTTACAGAGGCAGTTAGAGAACATAATGTGTTTGTGTATTCTCATGAGTCGGGGGCTAAATTTCATCCGTACATACTAAGTGGAAACTTAAGATCTATTCCTTACAAAGAAAATAATGAATACGTTGTAAAGGATTTATGGGTAATCTATCCAAAAAACAAAAAGCTTTCTAATATAGGTAAAAAATTTATCGAAATCGTTAAAGAAATAGCCACTCAATGATGAGCGGTTATTTTTTTGCCACTAATATCCGTAAATCTCTTTAATAAACGTAGTAAAGAAGGGATAGCAATTAAGCTATCCCTTGAATTATGTTGTCTGTTTTTATTGAGTATCTTCGTCGATTTTGTACTCCAAAATATCACCTGGCTGACAATCCAATGTCTTACAGATTGCTTCTAATGTTGAAAAACGAACCGCTTTTGCTTTACCGTTTTTCAGAATGGAAAGATTCGCCATCGTAATTCCAACTCTTTCTGAAAGCTCCGTTACGCTCATTTTTCGTTTTGCTAACATCACATCAATATTAATAATTATTGCCATACCATCCACCTCATACCGTTAAATCATTTTCTGATTTTATGTTAATCGCTTCTTGTAGAAGCTGTTGGAGGATAGCAGCAAAAACGGCGATAACTAACGAAGTAAATATGATAATCAGTCCCAAAATTCCAATTGGAGGGTCAACTTTCTTCGCTATAAAATGAAAGAGGGGCATACCTAATACATATATACTACTGATTGTAATCGCACAGTACTTTATATTCTTTAATGCCTTTACAGATAATTCCGAGAACGCTGTGTTGTCATCAATATACCGTAAAAGATTGAAAGCCTGATAGAGAGCAAAATAAAAAGGCACAGCCGCACCATACATCACGATGAAAACGAGATATTTCATTGCGGCAATATTTGGATACAATTTTGATGCGAAATTCCCGATATTTGGTACCAAAAATATACATAAAGCAAGTACTGCAATTCCAACGAGAAAAATTATTAGCTTCAAGAAAGTGGTTGAACCTCTTTTAACATTCATATTAAGTACCTCACTTATTTAATGACAATATGAATTTAACATATAATTTATCGTTTTACAATAAAATTATGTTGTTTTTTATTGTATTATGATTGAATCGGTTTTAATTTTAACAAAAAGAAAAAGCATTTCTCATACTAAGAAATGCTTTTTCTCAGAGTGTTGAAATATAAAGTCGTCAATAGGGAAAACGGACTTTAAATGAATATTTAATAATGATAAAATTAGCATTTTTTGAATGATTTTTTAATGGTTTTAAATGTAAAAGTGTTTGAACAATTTCATTAATCAATAACAGTAGTAATGATTTTTTTAGAAGTTAAAAATATTATGGGCTATTTTTAGGAAAACAAATTCGATTGTTTAGTTTAATAATTTTTCGATATTAATTGATCTATAAGCTGATTAAATACAACAGTTAGATTACTCTAAGTAAAGGATATTTGACTAGTATTTATAACAGACTTTTTTTGATTGAATAAGTTGATTGGAACGGAGGGGTGATCGACTCCTATGGGATTAGCGGGAAGGCTGAGACCCCACAGGCTTGCCGAGGAGGCTAAAGAATCTCGCCCCATGGAAAGCGAGCACCCTGTAGTGGAAATCAACATCACTCTACTCCTTTTACGAAAATTTGATAATTAATTGACAAGGTAGTTTTTCAACAGCATGAGAAAAAGCATTTCTCATACTAAGAAATGCTTTTTCTTTAATAATGTTAAATGTATTTTATTTATTTGCAGCGTTTATTACAGCAAGAGAATGATTAATTGCCGATTTACATTTATTCGCATCTGGAGTTGAAGTACGAGCTGCTGCTAATACAACGTCAATCGTACCATCAATTTTAGTCCATGAAGTACTATCTATCTTTCTAAGTTTAGCCTCTGAAGTATCCCATTGATGTTCCAAACTGTCAGCATCTTTTTTAGCTAAATTAAAGTTCTTTGAGTTCACATCTGACAACATTTTATTTTCTATTGTTGCAAATTCTGTTAATTGACCAGATAATGTTGTTTCAGTCGATGCTACATTTGATGATAATTTAATATAACCGCCAATACCAACTGCTAAGAAAATACACAGTGCTAAAATAGTTTGTGTCATTATATTATTCTTACTTCTATTTTCATCTATTCTTTCAATATATAATGAAATATCTATTTTCGTAACAGCAAGGAAAACAATGATTGCTAAAATTGCGACTAGAAAAATGATACTTGTACTTGTTGTTCCTAAACCTAAACCACCATTCACTTTTGGTTGTGATAAATAATCTCCTAGTGATGCCCCAAGTGGACGTGTAAGAATGTACGCAATCCAGAACCCTAACATTCCATCTAGTTTTAATAACTTCCACGCTAAAAATACACAAAGTATAATCACAATAACTGTTACACCCGTTTTAAAATACCCTAATCCAAGTTGTTCAGAATATAAATCCCCAACAGCAGTACCTAATGCAAAAGTGAAAAGAATCGCTAACCAATAGAATAGTTCTCTTTTTCTTGTGAAAATTGAATGAATAGAAAGTGTTTTTTCACTAAGAAACCAAAAAAGAAACGTTAATGCTAGAAGCGCTGAGAAAACGATCGTACTGGTTTCAAGAGGTACGCCCATAGCGTCAGTCAAATTATCAGTTACCAATGTTCCGAATACACTTATTAGAACAACAGTGATCCAATAAATACTTGGAACATATTTCTTTGCCTTGAATTGAAAAAATAAAGAGATAAAAAATGCAACACCCATAAGGACCGTTGTAAGTCCTAAACCCAAACCAACGTTAAAATTCAAGAAATCAGCAAATGTTTCACCAACAGTTGTACATAACACTTTAATAATCCAAAAATAGATTGTAACTTCCGGTACTTTGTTAAGCAGATTATTTATTGTCTTTTGTTTTGTCTCCATAATTAAATTCCTTTCATTGTTATTGAAGTACATTTGTATATTCACACATAATAATGAAAGGAAAATGAAAAACAGGAGAATTGGACAATTTATTTTTATAGATTGATACTTACTTAGATTATTAATTGTGGATTATTTAATAAAAAATACAAAAAAACAATAAAGGAGTAGGTCAAATTCATACTCTTTTTTAATTGACAGATTAGTTGAGGAAGAAAAGTTTTTAATCCTTTTTTACACATAAAAAAGGACAATTTTTGAGAAAATAAACATAAAAACTACTCAAAATAGTGAATAGAAGAATGTACTTAAGTAAGGGTGAGATTAACTCAATTTTAAAAATTGAGTAATAATGAGCTTTTTTTATTTTTAAAAAAAATGAGGTTTTTAAATATGAATTTTGAACAAATGGAGCATATTGTCACTGTCGCAAATGAAAAGTCGATTACAAAAGCTTCAGAAAAGCTCGACATATCTACTTCAGGATTAAGTCAATCTATTTCTCAGCTAGAAAATGAACTAGGAATTAAAATTTTTAATCGAACAAAAAGAAGTATTACTCCTACTATTGATGGTAAAATAGTTGTTTCAACAGCAACTTCTATCATAAAATTAATAAATAAAATGAATAATGAGATTAACAAAAATAAGAATGAAAAGCATTTAAAAATTGCTACAACTGTTGGATTAAATTATCACCTTCAGGACACAGTCTTGAAATATAAATTAGCGCATAATGATATTACTTTTGAATTAGCAGAGGTAGATAGCGAAGATATTGTAGAAGTTATTATAAAAGAAGAATATGACTTTGCAATTACTCCAGATCCTTTAAAAAGATTAAAAAAGTTAAAGAATATATCTAATATACAAATTTGTAAGAGTCATTTTTGCCTTGGAGCTGGAAGAAGTTCACCACTGTATTCATTGGAATACATAACTCCAAATGATCTAAAGGGTGTAAAACTTTTAACTTATAGACGCTCACATTTAAATTTATTATGCAAATTGTTTAACTTATCTCCAAATCAAGTGTTCTTAAATTCAAATAGATCAAGATCAATTATAGAAATAGCAAAAGAAAGTGATGCAATTTTTATTGCACCAAAAATTTTCTTTGTAAATAATGATTTAGTAATTAATGGAGATGTAAAAATGATTCCAGTTAAAGAAAATAATCAATTTTTCGAGATTGATTATTGGCTTATTTATTCTGAAGCAAAAGGTTTGTCTAATTTAGCTTCAGATTTTATTAAAGATTTTTTAGAGTATATAGATGAATTTTGTAAGTAGGAAACTAAGTGTAAAATTGTTCAAGGGAGTTATGTAACTAAACCAGCTAATAGTTTGTCAATAATAGAGGTTTGTTCAGATTTTAAGCTAGATCTTGGATGGTTGTTTTGCTTTTTAACAGGGCATAAATCCAATGTAATAGTTTGTTTACACAAGCAATAACTGTTACTCTAAATGGTTTTCCTTCTTCGCGATTTTCTTTTTATCATAAAATTGTCGCATTCGTTTATTTCGGGGCATAATTTCGTCTGTTATCTTATTCTTACGATTATCACGAATTGCACACCGAACTGCCATGAATAAAGCATGTCTCAATTATCTAGAACCGCGTTTTGTAATTCGGTTTCTACTGGCTCTGAATTTACCGGATTCAAAGACACTCGGATCAACTCCAGTGAAAGCCACAAGTTTTTTAGGATTATCAAACCAATCAATTTCACTAATGTAAGAAATAATCGTTGTCGCGATTTTTTTTTCGATACCAGGAATTGATTGGATGATAGTATATTCTTCAATTTCTTTTACGAGGACATCTATCTCTGCTTTTAAATTGGATAGATGTTCTTTGTATTGAAGAACCATTTTGATATGTATTTCAAGCGATATCCGCCAAAAACACTTCGATATTCAAGAAACACTTGATCTAGAATCGCTAAAAAATGTAGTTTTGCCTGTGAACTAATACCTGTTAGTTGACCGTGTTGTCTGGTTAAATTTCGCAGGTTTAGTAACTGTGCACCACGTTTTTTATATGGCTCTAACTCTTCTTTGATGACATCAGTCTTTACCTTTCTTAAACTCGAGCTTTTAGCTCGGTAAGAGACTAATGGATTAATAACGATTTATCGGTTCCCCTAATACTCCCTTATAGTGTCATAAGTTCGCTTGTTATTCGGGATCTTTGTCCCAACCAGCCCAAAGCATGTTTCTATAAGTAGGGGGTGAACTGTTTAGTTGACGGGGGCTAAATCCCACGAGTGCTTCGTTCTACTGCGACTACTTTAATCATAAGACCATATAAAAAATGGTCAACCAGCAATATTAACTGGTTGACCTTATAATACGAACGCAGTGCTTTAGTTGCACATCACGAGTTGTTTTTTTATTGAAGTAAATGGCAGTTTAGTTGTATAAGAAATTAGATTTTTCCCAAAATTCTTATGATAAAATTAATAAGGTTAATATTGGGAAGGAGAGTTTTATATGAAGAAATATAAAATTATTTTATTTGATTTAGATGGCACACTTTCAGATCCAAAAGTAGGTATTACTAAATCGGTTCAATATGCATTACAGAAAATGGAAATTATTGAGCCAGATGTTGATAAACTCGAATGTTTCATTGGACCTCCATTGCAAGTATCGTTCGCTGAGCATTACAATTTTGATGAAACGAATATTCAAAAAGCAGTCGAGTTTTATAGAGAGAGATTTAAGGAGAAGGGAATGTTTGAGAACGAATTATATCCTAATATCGCATCTCTTTTAAAATCATTAAAAAAACTACAATTTATTTTAGTAGTGGCAACTTCTAAACCGACTGTATTCGCTGAAAAAATACTAAATTATTTTAATATTGATGAGTATTTTGATATTGTTGTTGGGAGTAATCTTGATGGAACTAGAGCTTCAAAAACTGAAATTATCCAATACATAATGGAAAAGTACAATGAGTACAGCTTTGATAATTTTATTATGATCGGTGATAGAAAACACGATATTATTGGTGCGAATAATATTGGCATAGACTCCATAGGAGTAACTTATGGATACGGTTCAGTTGAGGAATTAGATAATTCTAACCCTACATATATTGTTAACGATGTTAACGAGTTAATGGAAACTTTAATAGGTAGTTTAATTAAATAATTATATTGTTGTTCAACTAACGAAGTGCGTTAGTTTTATAATAATTTATTGTGCATTAATTGAGTTGACATAACCAGTATTCGTTTTTAATACTGATCGCATTAATATAAAAGGTGGAGATAACACATTTTGAAATTAACACCGAAGATACTTATTCTGTACACTTTACCTTTTTTAGTTACGGTGCTCTTGATTCTGTTCGATGTGGTAAAAGCGATTGAATTTACATTTTCTGTCATTTTTTTCTCGGTTTTTTCTTTTGGTATGCCAATGTTATTACTTAGCTTACGGTATTTTTTATATTTTTATTTGGTTCAGAAATCATAAAGTTCTATTTTATGTCAACTTTTGTGTCTGTTTTAATGACATTAATTTGTTTAGCAGTTTTTATTTTTGGAATGAATCATTACTACAAATCGTTTGAAAAGCGATTTTATTTCTCAGAAGAAACAACACATGCATTAGAGAAAAAATCATTAATAGCGTACAAACATGAAACAAATTTGGAAGGAAAAATACATAGGGTTAAAAGAATTAGTTAGTGGAATGAAAAGTGATATGAATGAAGGAGATATGGAACTAACTCAAAAAAGTTTGTACATGATCGAAGTTGTTAATAAAGAGAAACCTGCTGGAAAACCCAGTTATTACTATACAAAAAGTTATTATTACGAACGTAGTTTCGGAAAGTGGATTCCTTCATATAAATAAAGCTTATAGAACTAACGCAATGCTTTAGTTAAATAATATAATTGCTGATTTGTAAGCTTTTTTATTGAATGTAATTTAATCAAAAAAAGTTAGTTGAAAGGTATATTATAGAATTGTACATAGGCAATTGATTAATTTATTAGTGTATTGAGGTGGTAAAATGATACCAGATTACTTAAGAATTAGAGCAACTACAAGAGAGAATCGATACCTTATTATTGATTATGTGGTTAGTTGTATTAATAATTGTTCGGGATATGTTACAAACCACACCATGTATTCTGATGCAATTATAGTTATCAATTTCGAAATTGAATTAATAGGTGTAAGTAAACTATTAAATTTAATGAGTAGCAATGGGATTAACTTGTTAAAAGAAAGTATTGAAATTAAAGAAAGGTTTCCAGAAAATCTTGGAAAAGAGTTAAAGTATAAAGAAATAATGGGTTCGATACAAATATCTTTTTTTCATGAATGATTTAAATTAATTATATAAAGTAAATTAGCCTGTATTTTATTTGCTGTTAGAGCGTTTCTGAATAAACTAAAGAATGACATAAGTTTAAAAAATTATAAGTAACAAGTGTAGCTTTTCTTAGGCAACTAACGCAATGCTTTAGTTCAATGAAAAGTTAAGAAGCTGATTATCAGCTTTTTTTTTGTGTTTAAAAATCATACATTAAAAGAGGGACTAATTCAAGATAATGGTAATTTTGTCCTTTAAAAGTGATTTCCTTTTATACAAAATAGATTACCTTAGTACCCTAAAAATAACCCAATTGACGATTAGGAACACAAAATAGATAATTTACTTATTAACATTTAATGAATAAGAGGGAGTTTTTATGAATCGGTATGAAAGGATTGAATCATTAATTATCGGAATTGTTTTTATGATTTTTTATGTATTTATAAAAATGGATTTTTCGATTGCCATCTCGTTGATTTTATTAGTTCTGTTTTTTGTTTTCTTATACTACACACAACATTTATTTAAAAAGAAGATGAGAGATCATGGATTGAGTCGTGGTTTTACTTCAAAATGGTATTTTATTGTCATCTGCTTCTTATTTATTTTTCTTTATAATGGAATATTAAATATCGCATTTTTCGAACGTTCATTTTTAAAAGGCTCATCAACACTACTGTTTGGAGGATTAGGTTCTTTAATTGGTTCGTTTGTGAACATTAAAAATTAATATAAATGAACCTTGAACGAGTGTTTTTTTGATGGTCTATTATAAAAGATTTTTGATTCTTTATTAAATAAAGGCAGGATAGTTTAATAAGAATATAGAAACTTTCATTAAACATTTTATAAAATAGGGGATTAACTAAATGAAAAATTTTGGGATAATATTTGTATTTATGGGAGTTATTATGATGGTATTAGGTGGGTTCGAAAAGATACTTATTTCCTTATCTTTTAATGGTAATGGTAACGGTATTGATATGACTGCTATTAAAAATTTAACACCTTCATATTTATGGAATATTACAAACTTTACCTTCTGGTTTGGATTATTATTTTTCATTATTGGTTTAAGTGTATTTTTCGAAATCTCAAAATATTTTAAGATGGAAAATTGATTTTATTAGTAAAATGATCGGCTGTTTAGTCGATTTTTTTATTGAACAAAATGGCAGTTTAGTTACATAAGAATAGTTAAATTTAGGTAAAAAAGTGGAAATTCCCCCAAGTTACAAATACACGTTATGAAAGTATAATTTTCTAAAGTAATTAATATATAATAGAAAGATTTTATTTAGGAGGGAGAGGCTTTACCCTTCTTGCCTTAACGAAAGGTAAAATGTTGCTTTCTGCTATGCGTAAGGCATCAGCCCTCTCGATTTACTAACATTTCGAAGCTCAATCCCTTCAAACATTTGGCTTTCAGCCCGCAACCTAGTTGTCTACGCTTAAAGATTAAAGTTACCTTTAATCCTTCAAGACTCGCTACGAGTGAATGGCTAGTTCTTTCTCGACGAATCCCACCCGCTATATGATACGACCTAGGTTCGGCCGCACACGCATGCGTTAGCTCAATAGGGACCGAGTTTGCCTCCGAGCCAAAATTTACTATGAAAAGCATATATGAGCCAATCATTCTAGAACTTTAAAACACAAAATACTGTTCTGTTCATTTTTAAGAACAAACAGGAATATACATTTAATTCAGAATATATTTTAAATATTAGTATTTACCCAATTATTTATTTTGTACCTGAATGAAATCAATGAAAATAAAGTCAATTAAGAGGAGGCTTTAAATGGAAATTATCAAAAGTGAAATGACTGAATTATTGGACCATGTGGAATCTGAATTATTAGTGAAAGAAAAAATTGGTGAAGCGTTAGATTTGCTTGGCAAGAGTTTAAACGAAATGCGCGGAAAAGCATCGTTCGATTCCTGGAAGCAAATGATTTCCAATTGCTATCCTCAACATTCTATCAGTAGAATTCTCTTTCAAGATCCGCTAACACGGAGAGCGTTCCAAAAACCTAGAGGATATGCTGGAGATGCGATAATGATGGATCTCGTTTATGCTACTGAAAGTCAGTTGGGTTTATCAACCGATGAGAGCTTAACGGAATTTGGAAGAAATTTACACTCTCATGTTTTACAATTTTCTGCTTGTAAAGCAGTACGATCAAGAAAACAACTTATTGCAAAAACCATTGATGAGGTAGCATCCAAAATTAATAAACCACGGATTTTATCAGTTGCATGCGGTCATCTTCGTGAGGCAGAGAACTCAAAAACTGTTTTGGAAGGAAGGATTGGAAGATTTATCGCGCTCGATCAGGATATTGAATCACTTCAATGTGTTAAAAGTAAATTCACATCCTATGGAGTAGAACCAATACATGCATCCGTGAAGGATATTTTGCTAGGAAAGTTTGACTTTTCAGATTTTGATTTAATTTATTCAGCTGGTCTATATGACTATTTAAAAGATCCCGTTGCTATTAGCCTTACTAGAATTTTATTTGAAAAACTCAGTCCTGGTGGACGAATGTTGATTGCTAATTTCCTTCCTAATCACCAAACCGTAGGATATATGGAAGCGTGCATGGACTGGTGGCTTATTTATCGAGATAAAGTTCAAATGAAGGAACTGCTATCTTCTATACATGAAGAACGAGTTAAGAATACTATAGTTTATGAGGATGTAGATCAAAGTGTAGTATACCTAGATGTGTTAAAAGCATAAATTATATAGATCAGACAGTACCCATATTTGTGACTAACAAAGCTTTTGATAAAAGTTTTCGAATATTTAGGATTCTTAGTTAAGATTGAGCCCCCATCATGGAGACTTTTCATATTTAACTATCGCATGTTTTAGTTGAACAACAAGTTCAGCTGTTTAGTCGATTTTTTTATTCAACATAATGGCAGTTTAGTCATATATACAAAGGAATATTCTATCTTTCATTAGCAACTTTATTATTATTAAATAGTCTTGTACATAAAATTTTAAAAAAGAAAGAAACAAATGATTTTGATTCTTGGATGTTGAGCGGAATTATGTTTCTATTCATTGGAGTAATGGAATTATTTAATATTTAGCGAATGAAAAATAATACTATAACTCTTCTTCAACAAACGCATGCGTTTGTTGAAGAAAGTCTAAAAATGTGTTGTAGTAAATGAGGTCATATGTAGTACAAAAAGGATTGAAATAGCAGATAACATTCCTGCTTTCCTATCCTTCTTTTTTTACTATATAATGTGTGACATTTAATAATGTTACCTTATTATATAGTATCATTGAAAAATTCACTTGAATTTAAATAAAAGTTTGATCCTCCTTCTTTTTTTATTGTTATCAGTTAAATGGGTAAAATAGGATTCAGGTAAGATTAACTGAAACATGATTTGTATTTATTTCCATACCAGTAAGGTTTAGTTTGTCAGTCAGTACAGTCTAACTAACTGGAACAAATTTTGTCTGAAATGCTGATCATTCGATTGGCATTTTCATTTTGGGGAGGACACATAACGTTGACCTATCATCCGTTTATTATCTTGTTAAGTCCAACCAATTTGTATTCTTTTGACCATAACTGTCTTCATACCAACCTCTAGTAATCTGACTATCATTTACTTTTAATTCTTTTTTTACAATTTGAATTACTTTATCCATGTCTTCGTCAGTAAATTGATTAAGTTCTGTATGTATGATTACTCTTTCTATCAAGCCATTCCCATTCTCTAGGAAATCGACATTATACCATCTGTCTTGAAATATTGGTTCAATTTCTTTATCTAAAACTGACTGCATGCTTATCGATTGTGTTTCGTTGTATTTAACATCTTGACATATTTTTTTAGTAATTGGAATTTTCTTACTTGTTGTGACATTAACCCATACATATTTCTTCCCTTTTTTGACCTTTACTTTCTTTGTCGTTTTGACTACTTTTGTAGTCTTTACATTTTTACAAACATTCGTAGTCTTCACTACTACAATTTCTTTGTATTCAGCATTTGCTGTAATTGAACTACCTAACAAGATTCCTCCTGTTACCAATGCTACTAACGTTTTTTTCATTTTATTATCAAACCTTTCTACTTATGTAATGAAAAAATAATTTATATACCTTCTAAATCACTTATGTATAATAGTTATTTTCATTTAAGATCTTATCATATGCACTATTATAGTAGACTTCACTTTTCGTTTTTTTCGAATGGTAATTATTGTTACATTAATGCAAAATAAATCCTAGTTATCTTGCCTAAAAACGGAAATGAAAAAAACGACCAATCACCCGTTTGCAAATTGAAATAAATAATAAATTGGTGAATATTTACATTTTTTTGTTATCTATAATTTATGATTCTTATTTAACTAACTCATGCAATAGTTGAACAAGTAAATGGAAGGTTAGTGCAACAAGGAAAGTTTGAATTTTTATGAAAAAACAAAATTACGCCAATTACAAAATTTGATATGAACTATATAATTAACTTATTAAGTCTATTAAGATAAAAAAGTAATTCTAACAGGAGTTGAAAAACAACTAGAATGAAAGTTTATAAGGCTAAAATCCAATTGATGTTTTTTTTCTTAGTAATTGCCTTAATTTCACTATTTTTAACAATTATGTTCACAGTTAGTTTAAGTCGTTTTACTGTTTCAAATTTGTTCTATTGGATAGGGTTGGTAGCATTTACTTTTTTACTATTTTGGTCTTCATTCTCTATATTCCTTTCAAGAAAAAGAGGAAAGGGAGTATATTGGGATGATGAAGGTGTGGTAGTTGATTTTAAAGGTAACAAAATTTTTTGGAACGAAATTGAGAATATTGAAATGCATAAAAATGAGAATGAATGGTTTACAAAATCAACTTTTATTCGAGTTTTCATTTTTAAAGAAGAACAAGTTAGACTACGACATAAACTTCCTTTTAAAAATATTTTTTGGAGATATAGTGGTAGCATAAATTGGATTGAGATTGAAAAACCAAAAGAAATGCACGAAGCACTTATTCAAAATTGGCAAGCAAAAAACAAACTTAATTCTCTTTAACGTATCCAACTAAAGCATGCTTAGTTAAATAACACGATCGGCTGAAAAGTCGGTTCTTTTATTGAGTTAAACGACAGGTTAGGTGAAGAAGGATATTTTCTGTTTTAAGCGAATTGTAATTCCAAACAAACCTTACACTAATTCATGTATTGAACATAACAGGAACAAAGGAGGTATGAGATATGAAAATCAATAGAATAGATCATGTGAGTATAAACGTAAATGATCTTTCAGAGGCTAAAGCGTTTTTTCTTGATCTTGGACTTGAAGTGAAAGCGGAATGGGAATTGGAAGGAGAACAGTTGGACAGAATAGTTGGGCTAAATGGTGTTAAAACGGCATGTGTAGGATTGGGGATGCCAGATGGTCGGGCATGGATCGAGCTAGTTAAATTTTATACGCCGTCAGATGAAAGAGATATTCAACAACCTTTTGCGAATACGCTGGGTATCCGACATATTTGTTTTGCAGTTGAAGATATTGAAGGTATTATTGCAAAACTGAAAAAGAAAGGCACTGAAATCTTTAGTGAAATACAGCAATATGAAGATAGTTATAAGTTATGCTACGTTCGTGGCCCAGAAGGAATTATTTTAGAGTTGGCCGAGAAAATCAATTAAATATTAATAAACTATCGGGTGCGTAAGTGAACATTTGTCGGTATTTTTTACTATTTAATTGACAGTATTGATTAATTTAGAAATGGGGAAATTATCAAAGATTTGATATTAAAAATCAGAGATTAGTTTTTTTCCAAGTAAAGAATTGAAGAAAAGGATTTAAGAAGAAAAATAACTTCTAACAATATAAACAGTTAGTAATTCCTTGTTTAGATAAATATAAGAAAACAACTATAAATTAGTACATAGGAGGATTTTATGAGAAATTTGATTTTATTTTTACATTCTTCTTTAGATGGCTTTGTAGAAGGACCAAAAGGTGAAATGGATATTGGATGGGTATCTTATAATGAAGAATTAGAAAAGCATGCTAGAGAAGTTTTAAGTACAGTAGACACCGTGTTATGGGGAAGAGGAACATATCAAATGATGGAAAATTATTGGACATCAGTACCTTCTAGCCCTGAAGCATCAGAATATGAAATTGAACATGCTAAATGGATAGAAGAGACATCAAAAGTGGTATTTTCTACGACACTTGAAAAAGCTGAATGGAATAATACAAAATTAGTAAAAGAAAATATTGAAGAAGAAATTAAAAACATAAAAAAACAGCCAGGTAAAGATATTATTATTTTAGGTAGTCCAAGGTTTGCACATGCTCTTATGGAACTTGATTTAATTGATGTAATTAAAATTACGATTTCTCCAGTTATTATAGGAAGTGGTCTACCTTTATTTAAGGCCTCAGAATATAAACGCAACCTCTCACTTGTCGAAAACAAAACATTTAATTCTGGTGTAATTGGCCTTACATATAATATTTTAAAATCGTAACTTAAATCGGCTGAGAAGTCCAATACTTAATATTTTTTCTTTAATTGCAGCAATCATATGTTATGAAAATTTATTAAAGTAAGTGAGATATTAAGCATAAAGAAAGCCAATTCCTGGACTATGGATTGGCTTTCTTTATGCAAAAAACTTTTTTACTCTTAATTTTAAGATAAATGTAAAGAACTTTGATTACCTTCTTTCTTTTTTCCTTTTTAACCAAAATGGACTATACAAAATGTAAAAGCTTAAAATCATCACCAATTCTGCTGATAGAAGATACCATGGCCAAGGCCCTAGATAATCTAATAGAGAAGTATTTTTGGGCTTTTTCATGAGATACATGAAATTAGTTTTCAACGACTTATTAATGAAAAATACGCAAGCTGCATAAAGGTTAACAATGAGAACGGTCACCCACAAGGATGTTATGGTCGGGCGATATTTGCTAGCTATTACCATTATCAAACAGGCAAGCACTACTCCTCCATGAGAAATAAAAAACTCAAAATATCGAAAGTGCGGAAACGAATAATGGCCAAGATCAGGTGTTATGATGGCTTGAATAGAGCTGGCCAAACCAGCAAAATACATGAATTGAAACAGTCTATAGCTATTAGTCAGAAGCATTACAATTGCCAGAATGACAGTAATATCACTAAGTTCAAGTGGCAAACCCGTTTTAAGCGACCAAGCATTCTCATACACAAGCCATATATGATAAAAAATCTCAGAGGCCAATAAGAGAATTGCTAAAGAGAAACGAAAAAGCCTTTTTTTCCCCGAGTCCTGAATCTGCTTTCTAAAGACAAATAGAAGAACACCGAGAATCAATATGATTCCGATTGTTAAAAGATGTACTTTTGAAAAAAGGCGAAATGGTCCCAGTTTTGAATGAAATTGAAAAATTCTTTCCAACATAATACCCCATTATCTGATTTAAATTTATGATTGAGTATTGTTAGTTTAGGGCAAATTCTGGCAGTTCTATACAGGAGTTAACGATTCAATCTTAACTTTGCTGATTACTTAGCAATTAGGATAAAATTTAAGCAGTATATTGAAGAATTATAAATCGAAGAAACTAAAAACACTAAAAGAAAGGGAATATCGAGTAAAGTGTTTCTTCTTTCTACCAAATATGGAGTGTATAATAGTATCCATTTTTTATACTAAAGCAGGATTAGATGATTTCTATAGAGGTTCTATCATAGTGGTAGATTCGAAAAAGAAATGATTCCAATTGTTGACCCTAATTACTTACAAAGAAAATGGCAAATAAATGTTCCATCTTATTTAGAAGTAAAAGGCTATCATTGCAATGTTGGAGCAAGAGGGCTTAAAGTATACAAATGATAATTTATAATAGTAAGGCTGTATGACAGGATGGAGATTAATTATGCTGCAAAAGATTAGAATAGGGAAATGGTTAATTGAAGTTGATATGGATAGAACACGAGAATTTTATAATAAAGATATAGAAGTCTGCAACTGCTTATATTGTAAAAATTACCTTGATGCAACAAAGTTTTTTAAGCCAACTGTAATCGATCTTTTTAAGAAATTAGGAATTAATCCAGTAAAACCAGCGCATCTTTCCCAATTCCCTATTGAGATAAAATCGAGACATTTATACTTAGGTAATTATTATTTTGTTGGAAGAGTGTTAGAAGGCGAATTATGTTCTAATTCAAACTTTAATAAAATGAATACAATTGGGATTGAGAATTTTATATTTGTTTTCTCAGAGGAATTAGATTTTTTGCCCGAAGGTTTTCTAGATCCAGTCTTGCAAATAAGTTTTGAAGTTAATATTCCTTGGATTCTTAAAGAAAATCCTGAAGATTAAATAAAAATCATAATAGACTATAGAAAAGATCGTTAAACTTTAGACGGATTTTACTGTGATGAACATATAGAAATAGTTTGGAGTATATTCAACTGATCTATCTTTAAAAGATCGCAAGTTAATAAATTACTACAAAGTTAAAACAACCAAAGAGGTGAAAACGCATGGAAATTTCAATCCGAAATGCCAATCAAAAAGACTACGAATCATTATTACCATTATTTAGACAAGTTCACGATTTACACGTTTCTGAAAGACCAGACCTATACAAAGAAAACTCAACTCCAGTTGGAGAAGAGGAATTCAATAACCAACTAAAAGATGATAAACAACATATCCTTGTGGCTACTTTTAGTACTGAAATAGTAGGCGTGGCAGTTTTGAAGGAAGAAGAGTTACCCGAAAACTCTTTTATAAATGCAAGGAAGATTTTACTTGTGAATAGTTTATGTGTTGATGACGTGAGTAGGAAAAAAGGGATTGGAAGAAAACTCATGCAATCTGTGATTGATTTCGCGAAAGAATTGAACGTTGATAGCATTGAATTGGGAGTTTCGGAGAGTAATCAAAATGCATTCCATTTTTATGAGTCAATTGGAATGGCAACAAAAAATAGAAAAATGGAGTTTCGATTAAGTTAAGCAAAAGTAATCGACTAATGATATTATCCCCTACAGGAGGACAGTAAAAAAAGAGAACATGATATGATGTTCTTAACTGTTTATCTGAGA
Organism: Gottfriedia acidiceleris; assembly: GCF_023115465.1. Taxonomy (NCBI): domain Bacteria; kingdom Bacillati; phylum Bacillota; class Bacilli; order Caryophanales; family Bacillaceae; genus Gottfriedia; species Gottfriedia acidiceleris. The sequence goes on from NZ_CP096034.1 coordinate 1,374,122, forward strand.
GGGAATATATTAACCAATAGTCGAGCAGGTTCACATCCTAATACGATGAGAGTTGGGTTTTAAATTAGTGATTTTAGGGGAGTCTCAATAGAGACTTCCCTGTTTTATTTTTGGCAATGAATAAGTCCAGAAATGTGATAGTAGAAAAACACAAGAGCCAAATATTTTTATTAACTGTAGTAATCGCTATTTTCGTTGGTATACCTCAAACTAAATCATTTGTTGGTCGATGGTTATTTATTTCAATATTTGATTTTGCACTTTCAATTTTAGTAATTGTTTCAACGTATTTTCTTTATTTTTTATTGATAGGAAAATACTTTAAAAAAACAGTCAGGTATTCTTTTCAAGCTGCTCTTAAAACAATCTGGTTGCTATGGATTTTTTTAATAGTTTCGGTTAGTATTTATAAGCCAATCGAAAATATGGTTTATTTTACAAAATGAAACAAAAACAGAATTAACAAAGCGATCATTAACTTTATTCAAAGAAAGAATGAAAACAAAGGGAAAAGTTGATAGCGTTTTTCAGATTAGTAGAATGAAAGGCTGGGCTGATGTTGAAGTAAGTGTCTTTGAGAAAGATAGGGTACTTGAAATCGATATCATGCCAACTAATAAAAATGATAAACGAGCGGAAGATTTTTATTATGTCTATAAGGATGGTAAATGGGTACTAGACAGAACAATATCACAAATATACTAAGTTATAAAATAAAGAGCCTGTATCATCGATTACTTGGTAATCGTGGTACAGGCTTTTTATCTAATCATTGTTGCTGAATATGTGGTTGTTCTTTTAAATGATCCGTCAGGTCTTCTACAACAAATGCGAATTCATCGTAAGATACACATTCTAATGGGAATTCTAGTGCAACTTTGTTTTGTTTGTTGTAAATTGCAACAACTTTGGAACGTCGGTCAAGCAGTCTTGTTTGCATGTTAGACTTTTGAATTGTTATTTTTTTTATGTCTTCTAGTCTAATCTGAGAGTGAGCATCTTTTTCGGTATATTTGACAACATTGCCGACGATTTCGATTTTGTTTTTTAATAGTTTAGTTTTATATATTTGATATGAAACGATTAAAACGGCAAATAAAGTTGTTAAAGTGATGTATACTGGGTCCATTGTGGTAAAAGCTCGATATCCTCGTACAGCTAGTAAGAGGTACCAAGTGTAGAATCATTTACTTAATTTAGGCTTACTTTCGTAGTATAAAATAGAAGCATCTTCTTCTTTTTCATTTACTCTTTTGTCCATAAATACTTGCACATGTTCTTCAACTGATTTTTCATTGAACTGTCCATCTTCTAAATAAGTACCTTCCCACATATGGACAGAGTCATCTTCTTCCTCAAGAGCGTAAGCACCTACCCATGCTGGAATGACTTGATCATCATGTGAAACGGATGCTAAATAATAACGGATCGGTTGGTTATATGAATTTTCAATATCAAGTTTTTTGATTAACTCGATTGTTTCAGGTACAAAATCATGTTCTTGTACGATATAAAGAAACAAGTGACTTTTAGCGAAATATTCTTGTTTTTTCTCTTTAATAGGGAATAAGTGCTCTTTACGAATTCTGAGTATTTCCCAATAAAAATATTCCGTTGACTCTATATTTGTTGCACAGTCCAACAGTAGTTCTTCAGGTACGTCAATGTCTCGTTGTAGAGCGGCAATAATTGCGTTAGTTCGAATAAACGGGTCAGTAAATGTCATTGCTTCTTTTATAAAAGGTGTCATCTCATCATTAAAGTAATACTCCATTAAAGAAAGATAGATTGACATAATTGAACGGATTTGTAAATAGGTTTCTTTCCATGAGCCATACACAAACTTAATATCATAATCATTTTGATAAGGCAGAAATTCCTCTACTTGCTTTTGATAATCCACTAATAACAATGGTGCGATGTACTTTGTTTTGAAACGGTCCAGATAATTTTTATCTAAACAGTATGACAACAATCGATAAAAAGTAGTTTTATATTCTTCCACTTCAAATAATTCAGTATGTTTTTCTAATAGTTTAATAATGATACCAGGATTCTCGTATAGCACATCTAATGGTAAGACAACTTGTTTGTTTTGAATATCTCGTTCGATTAATTCCAAGATTGCTAGTTCATGCTCTTCTCCGTCAAAAGAGGTTATGTATCGAAATACTTCTTCTTTAGCAGCCTTACTATATTCAGGGTAATATTTTATTAATCCCTCTGTTAATTCAGGTATTTCAAAATCAGAGATGAATTTGATTAGATGGTAACTAGGATCATCCCATACTTTAAATGATGTTGGATATGGATAAGCGGCTTCTTTCGCTAACCATTCTAAAGTTAATAAATTAAATTGTAGGTCATCTACTTCTGATAGTTTGTTTAATTCAAAAATTGCATCATGACGAATTGTTGGATCTGTATGTTTTAATCCTTCGACGATGTGTTTCAGTTGTGATTTAGAATTTGACACAATACTCCTCCGATATCTGGTTGTAAGTTATACTTTCTAACAATATTTTAATTTTATTGGAAAAACTTATCGATCGCCACTATTAAATAGTAGTAAGTAGGAGATTATTAATAGTTTAGTTGAGATTAAGGTTGTCTAATTGGACTATCTTTTTTTATTTTTCTAGCCTACACTAACTACTTGAATTTTTACCTAAAAATCAACATTTTAAAGTTGGCACGGAAATTGCTTTTTTAAAATAATAGAAAAACAAGAAGGGGGGCAGATATTGGAAATTATCACTCAGTAGTTTATAGATTCGATTATTGGCTTGAATGCGGAAATAGTAACGAAAGATATTGAGTGTCCATTATGGGCATGGTAAGGATAATCTTTTATACCCTGTTGATGAGTCGGTTCAGTTTTTTGAGACAGCAGCGGAGCCTAAAGAGTTGTATTTAATTGATGGTAAGCATAATGATTTTATGTATCATGGGCATCCTGTGTTCCAGGAATTGGTTGGGGGAGCTTATGAGATTTTTTGGGAAGAATTTGAGTTATACTAAATTGGAGAAAGTAAGATAACAGTTTTTAAAGAAAGGACGCATTTTGCGTCCTTTTAGTAATTTAAAAACAGCTCCAAAACCTCTTTATTTTTTTCTATATCAATTTCCAATACTTCACCGGCTTTTTCAAATCTTTTTGGAGTGAAAGCGTTGTTTACAGGAATTCTTAATGTCTCTACATCCTTGTCTTTACCCTTAACGATGTAATCTGAACTTATTTTTAATAAGTCCATTGTAGACATGTTGGTTTGAATATAAGGCTGAATCACCCCTAACGTTTTAGGCAAACTTTCAATTCCTTTAAAAGTAAGTACTTGGGATTTAATAGCTTCCAGCACTTTTTGTTGTCTAACAACTCGATCAAAATCACCTTTAGCATCATGCCTAAATCTTGCATAACCTAAGAGCTCTTTGCCATTTAAATGTTGAACCCCAGGTTGAAGACTAACTTCGATATGACTTACCATCGGTTTCTCTACATTAATTGTTATTCCTTTTGGAGCAATCTCATCAATAACTTTCTCAAAGCCTTTGAAATCAATTATTGCATAATATTCAATTTCAATTCCAAAATTTTGTTCAATTGTTTGTCGTAGAAGCTCAACCCCTCCGAAAGAATAGGCTGCGTTAATCTTATGTTTTCCATACCCCCGAATTGAAACATAACTATCCCTCATAATTGAAACTAACTTTGTTTCGTGTTTTTTATTGTATTGTAAGATCATAATTGAATCCGTTCGAGAGCTTTCACCTTTTTTACGAGCATCTTCTCCCAACAATAGGATGTTAGTTTTATTAGGTAGTTTAGTAGAGTTGAATTTTATAGTTTTTTTATTAGTGTTATGTTGAACTAACTGAATTCCTTTTTTATATTGATAGAATCCATAACATAATGTACCTGATAATAGAATTACTAGGATTATACTTAATTTTAATAAAAGACTTTTCTTTTTCTTGTTCCTATTAAGCTGTCTATACATAGTCTCCTTTACCAAACTAGAAGTATTTTTAATTGAATTGGCATACGTTACCCCCATTGAGGCACTTACCAATTTACTCAATTTAGGGCAACCACGCCAAACTATTTATAAATTACAAGGAATAACTTTTTTATATTTTTATAAATTTTGTGTAAAAATCCAATTATTACCCCTAAATATATAGATAGAGTAATAAATAACGACATATTTTCATCAAAATGAAGTAAAAAGAGTGTTAATGATAAAATAAAAAATACAATAAGTGAAGGGATTGCAAAAATAAAAATAATTTTCATTTAAGTGACCTCTTTATTATATTTTGAATTGATTAGAAAACCTTATCTATCAAATTGATCACCTCTTTATGTAATATATAATGTTTTTAATTATAGTAATCTTGCGAATAAATTTAGTGGAATTTTTGTGAATGTTTTTAGTAAAACGTTACATATTTTTACTTTTAAAAGTACCTTTGTGAAAATTAAATAAAAATATAGGAATAATGCTGTTATTAGAATCATAGGTGTTAAATTTTCATGTTTTTTCAATAGGAGTAGTTGCAGCTGTAGATAGAAATGTGAATTCGTTCACAAAAATGACAATGGGTTTTAGTAAAATTTACCTTTTAAAATGTTAAGCTAATTTCGTAAACGTTTACTAAAAAATTAGCAGGTACGATTTGAAAAAGATTACTTTATTTAAAAAAATTTCTAACTGATTTAGTAAGGACACAGAGAAAGGGGAGGTAACATGAAAAAATACATAGGATTTAAGAAGTTAGGAGTAGCTGTTCTGACAGCAGGGATTTTATGTGGAGCAACACCGACATTTGCAGCAAGTCCAGTTCAGTATAAAATGGATTCGGCTAAAAAAGAAAATGCACAATTGAATTACATTAAAAAAGAGGGGTACAAACTGGAAAAACCAGTACAGTCGGTCGTGTATTATGACACTTCTCATGTACAAGAATCAAAGGCGAAATTAAAAGCATCTTCAGCAACTACAGCTACAACAATTACTACAAATGCAGTTGTTACACCAAAAGCTATAGCGGTTGAACCGGGAACAACAAGGGTTACTACTTACCAATATCCTGTTAGCGGAAGTCTTTATTTTGTTGAGAAAAAGAATGGAGCTACTGCGAATTCAATATGGAACGTGAGTATGTATATCGGAGGAAAACTAGTTGGTACTGTTGGCGGTTTTATTCTAGATGGATTATCACTTGCGCTAGATTCAGTTGATAAAACTTCTGGGGCGTCTGTACAAACATTTAAATCATACCGTTACACAGAAAAAAATGGCCAAGTCTACAAAACTAGTAAGAGCTGGGGAACTTACTATACAGCAGAACAAGAAGAAACATTTAAACATGCTTTAAATGCTTATCGTTCTAAAAAGTACAATGAAACTAGAACTGTACAAGTTGATTATGTGCCATCTAGAGGATACTCTGCGTTTAAAATTGCTTATTCAACTTACTACAAAAATAATAAAGCTATTTCTGATCGAGCTTGGACAAACTGGTATAAAGGATATAACTATTATATAACACCTGAATTTGCAGGCTAAATTTCACTTTTAATTTATAATGGAGTTCTTTATAAAGGACAAAAACTAAAAAAGAAGGAGAGGAAAAGGGGGCCATATTCCGTTCTCATAAAATGAAAAAACTAATTATACTAATTACTACAATTTTAACTATGTCGATTTTCACAGCTTGTGAAAAAATAGAAGCTCTAGAATCGAAACCTGCTTCTACATCAACCACTACAGAACAAACTTCTCCAACCAGAGAAAATGGTGACGATTCAATGAAAGTTGAATCGGCAGATATTTTGAAGAAGAAGCCATCTGAGTTCTTATTAAATAGTAAAAACTTCCATGTTGGGGCTGAAACTTATCAGTCTGCTGAGGGAAGAATAGAGATCGATATTAGAGTTTCAAAAGCAAAAACATACATGAAAAATGTCATCGTCTCAGGTCAATTACCAATTAATGCTTATGAAGTTTTGTACACTCCCGATTTGTTGATTACGAACATTTTAATGAAAAAATCTTTTTCAGATAAAGCAGTTTCTAGGGAGTACACAATCTCTCCGTCTATTAAATCTCCAGGAGGTATTTCTGCAGGTAGAAGTTTTAACTTATTCCCTAAAGAGACATTCGAAGACGCAATAGCGAAATTAAATGAGATTTCTATAAAAGTAAATTGGATTGATCAGAAAGATAAATCTCATACTGAATATTTAAAGACAAAGATCCAGATTAAACGGCCTGAATAGAAAGCATTACAACTTTTTTTGATTAAAAATTGCCCCGAAATCGCTGGGGCTTTTCATGTTATATCACGTTTTAGGATAGATACAACTAAACACATTTCTTCCTATTAATTGGACATATAATCTAATTTCAATGCTGACCTCCGCTATTTTACTTATTAACAAATATTGATACACCTACAAATAATAAAAAACTTAAAATAATATATTGATAATTTCGTTTAGTTCGAGGCATTATTATAAAAATAATTAAGTAACTTAATAAAAATAAACATGATACAACTACATTCACGATATTTTCTATCATAAAACGTGCATTTAACATAATAAATAAAGACTGCATCCCAGATGAAATAGATAGAATTCTATATAAAGGAAAAGCTTTCTCATCGTTTAGAAAAACATTCTCATCCATATCTTCCAATACTCCTTTTTTAGTTTAATCTATCAAAAATATAAAATTTTCATTACTTTATTTTGAATTGATTAGAAAACCTTATCCATCAAATCAATCACCTCTTTATGTAATATATAATGTTTTTAATTATAGTAATCTTGGGAATGAATTTAGTGGAATTTTTGTGAATGTTTTAGTAAAACGTTACAAAATTTTACTTTTAAAAATACCTTTGGGAAGATTAAATAAAAATATAGGAATAATACATGTTTTAGAATCATAGTTGTTAAATTTTCATGTGGTTTCTATATGAGTAAACGCAGCCGTAGATAAAAATGTGAAATTGTTCACAAAAATGACACTGTATTTTAGTAAAATTTACCTTTTAAGGTGTTAAGCTAATTCCGTAAACGTTTACTAAAAAAAAATTAGGAGATATGATATGAAAAAGATTACTTCATTTTTAACTTCTGCGGTAATAATAAGTACGATTTTAATAAATGGAAGTGGAGTTGCATCTGCTTCCGGAGGTTTTGTGAAAAGAACCAGTAATATAACTGGTGTAGGAAGTGTTACCAATCCTATTAAATTTGATAAATATTTAACATCTGCTTTGGCACCAGCTAAAGAATACACTGTTTCTCAAACAGTTACCCGTGGCTCGACTATAACTGGGAATATTACATCAGAAGGAATAAAAAATTTAAAACTGCAATTTTCTTATGGAAAAACAACTTCAACATCAGACATGATCGGTACAGTAATATCAGCCAACCCAAAAAAGAATTCAAAATTGGGCTTGAAAATTAAATATAAAGAACAAAATTATAAAGAAAATGTAACTGATGAATATTGGTATAGTAACTCGGGTACATCATATATAAAGTATTCAAATAGTGGTAAATATAGTATACCGGTAGATAAATATATATTTGTTCAATATCAGTAAAAAAATATGAATATCAGAAAAAAATTATTTATTTTTTTATTAATCTCTGTATCAATCTTTTTACTAGTTGTATTGACAGGTCAATTAATGTTCAATAAGAAAAGTAAATCATACCTAACTAATGAAGCTATAAGTGAGACCATATCAAACACATTTTTTCCGATTAATGGTTCGTATAGTCTTAGAGTAGGAGAAGTTACACCACTAAATTTTACTTACATTTATTCAAGTGATAAGAAAGACTTGTTTCATAAAATTGATTCGATCTATCTAAATAGTGAGGATGCAATTAGTATTGAAAGTTTTCGAGTAAATGGAAATGCCAAGATTGGAAAGTATCATGTGAAAACTTTAGGGCTTAATATTGTCGGTAATTCTGAAGGTAAAACAGAAATAAGGGAATTAAACATACTAACTAAAAGTGGATTGAAAAAATACGATGTTGGAGCTTTAGGGATAAATGTTGTTCAAGGGACTACTGATAATCCTCTAGTAGAAGGAAATAGTTATCCCATTATTAGAGGAGAAATAAATAATTACTTGTATAGTTTACAAAATATCAGTAGCAATAAAATAGTTGTAAACAAATTTGACGCGGAATTGAATGGTGAACAAGTATTCAATGTTGAACCAATTGTTATAGCTCCAAATGAACAAAAAGAAGATGAAGTCCCAATTAAAGTAGATTTTCAAAAATCACCTTATGCTGTTACAGTGTTGAGACCATCGATCCATTATTCAGTTAGAAAAGAACAAAGAGTTTTAATTCCGCCACCAACATGGTATGGCTTAATGGAAATTACAGAAGAACAAATAGAAAAGACTATTGAGTATCATAATTTACCATTTTAGGCCAGGCTATGACGTCATTCTACATCAAAGAAAATTTACAACTGATTTTGTAAGTAAACTATAGTATGGATCAAATATAGCATACACCCGCAAAGACTAACTCCACTGCACTCTCTTTGATTAAGCAAGGGAAAATGTATTAAGTAGTATATCTAACATTGAGAGGTTATTATTTTGAATTCAAAACCAATGTTTGTGATGAACTTTTCTCAATTATTCGGGATCATTTTTCTATTATTTATAGAAATTAAGGATTTTTATAATATTAAATGGTCACAATCAAATATAATAATAGCTATATTTGCTATATTTTTTGTCATACTAATATTAATTCTTTTTATTAATATTTTGTTCAACTTTATTTTAGACAGATTTACATCATATAAATTAGATTATAAAAAAAATCAAGAAAAGGTTTTAATCACTATTTTCTTAGTTAATGAAATATTATTTTTAATAACATATGTTTTATTACTATTTAATAATCAATTATTCTTTACCTTACAAGATTATAAATATATTACACCTATTATTTTTTCATTATTATTTTCTATTCTATTGGGATTAAAAATTAAAGACATAATATATTTCAATGTCGGGATAATCTCGGCAAATATTTTTCTTTTGATATCCCAGAAACTTTTCCTATTAATAATCAAATCTTTTTAATTAAATCATTAATATGTTTAATAATATGTCAAACGAGGATAATAACAATCATATTGCGAAATTAATAAAAGAGAAAATTTATTTGGTTGATCAAACAAGTAGCTTAAAAGAGCTACTTTTTTCTTTTTACTCTAGACTACTATTACCGACTTACCTCAGCCATTCTATTAGAATAGTTCCGGAACATTTTTATATATTGAAAAAAAGTGTTCAATATATAAAGACAATATTAATTTTAAAATCGAATTTATAAAATCTCAAACCTCTTGAACGATGCTCTTTCATTCAAAAACTTTTTTAAAATTCAAGACTGTTTGAAATTAATTTTAGGTATACGAAGACCCCCTTCAAAACTAAATTCCCCCAAGAGATTTATCGAAATTTAGTAGAAATGTACTCTTGACTAACTGAATTTTTTCTTTTTCCTATTTTAATTGTTTAAAAAGGGGACTTAAATTTAATTGTTTGAACCTTTAAGAATGAATAGAAGGTCAACTCCTTTTTTCAATTCCCCCAATATACTTTAAGTATATCTCTATCTATAATATTAATTAAATGATTATTCTGAATATTAGTCAGGATATTCTTTTTTTATTAAGAAATTTTGGAGGTTAGTAAGATGAAAAAAATGAGAGCGAAGGTTTTTCAAGCTACAGCTGTGTTTGCTCTAGCTAGCAGTAGTATTCTAGGGTACTCAGTTGTTAAAGAGAGGCCAGCGTATGCAAGTTCAAATGAAGCTGAGAGTATACTTCGAACGCTTTCAGATGAACAACGAGCGGCTTTGCAGCGATTAGATTCTTCAGAGATAAAGACTGGCTTACGATTAGACGAGGATATTGACTTATCTAGTGATGAAGAGGTAACGGTAATTGTTGAGTTTAAAGAACTTCCAGCAAAAGTAGCACAATTAGAAAAAGCTGTAAAAGGAGAATCGATCTCTCTTGAGAAAGCAAAGGATAATGTAGAAAAGTCACATACTCAGTTTAAAAAGGAGCTACAAGAAAAACTAGGAGCAAAAGAGAAATCTACTAATGAGAACTTTCATATTAAATATACATACCAAAATGCATTTAATGGTGTGACAATGTCTCTTCCTGCAAATCAAATTAAGAAATTAATGGATTTTGATATGGTCAAGGCTGTTTATAGTGATACAACCATCCAAATTAAACCTCCAAAAGTAGGAGTAGAAGAACAAGAGCAAACAAAAGTAGATAGTATACCATTTTTAAAAATTGATCAATTACATAAGGAAGGTTATACCGGAAAAAATATAAAAATTGGTGTAATTGATACGGGTATTGATTATAATCACCCTGATTTAAAAGATGCATATAAAGGTGGTTACGATTTTGTAGATAATGATAATGACCCAATGGAAACTACATATGCCCAGTGGAAAGCATCTAAAAAAGCAGAATTTGTAAATGGCAGTTCGTATTATACGGAACATGGTACACATGTTTCTGGTACAATTGCGGGTCAAGCTAAAAATAACTCTGAATATAAAGTAACCGGCGTGGCACCTGATGCGGATCTATATGTATACCGTGTTCTAGGGCCATATGGTTCAGGTTCGAATTCAGCCGTTATTGCTGGGATTGATCGATCCGTGGCAGATGGAATGAATGTCATTAACCTTTCGTTAGGTGCTACATTAAACAATCCGTTAGAAGCGACAAGCTTAGCAGTCGATAATGCCGTTTTAAGCGGAGTTACGGCTGTCGTTGCAGCTGGAAATGCTGGGGATAGTGGGATGTACACATTAGGTTCACCAGGTGCAGCAGCACTTGCATTAACGGTTGGAGCGAGTTCTACAGCAACTAAGGTAACTACATTTACGAGTGAATTTGCGGCAAATGGTAATAACAGTGAAAGCACATTACAATTGATGACAAAAAAATGGACAGATGATTTTAGTAGTTTGTCTGGAAAAACATTCGAGATTGTTAATGTAGGTGAAGGTGGAGCAACAGATTACACTGGAAAGAACGTTAAAAATAAAATTGCATTTGTCGCTCGTGGTACGTATGCATTGGTTGATAAAATGAATTATGCAAAACAAAATGGAGCAGTTGGGGTAATTATTTACAACAACAATGCTACTGAAGGACAAATTCCTTATTATTTAGGAGAAAGTAATAATAATATTCCTGTGTTTTCAATGACAAATAAAGACGGATTAGCTGTCAATAACTTATTTGCTAATGGAACACCGACGGTTACGTTAGGTTCAATTGGACAGGCTGAAATTCCTGGAGATGAACTAGCGAGCTTTAGTTCAAGAGGGCCATCTGGAACATTGTATGATATCAAACCAGAAATAACGGCACCAGGTGTAGATGTATTATCAACAGTGCCTTCTTATATTAGTAACAAAAACGACGTAACCGATTATTCCTCTGCCTACTTAAGAATGTCTGGGACATCAATGGCAACTCCTCATGTTGCTGGTATTGCAGCATTACTTTTACAGGCACACCCAGATTATACTCCAGCAGATGTTAAAACAGTTTTAATGAATACAGCGGATCCTTTAAGAGGTCAAAATAGTGTGTTTGAAGTGGGGGCAGGAAGGGTAGATCCTTACGAAGCAATTTATTCACGTACCGAGTTAGCAGTGCAAGATGAAACACCATATATAAAAAATAACCAAATGGAGATCATCAACGAACAAACAGGTGGCCTTAGCTATGGTTTTATTCCAATCAATCAAAACGACATCACAAAATCTACGAATATATTAATCACAAATCATACTGACAAAATGCAAAAATATACAATTTCGGTAGAGTATAATGTTGGGGCACGTGGATCGTTAGATGCCGTGGAGAATGGTGTGAAAGTCTCATTGCCTGAAGAACTTAAAATGAAAAAAAATAGTCAGGAAACAATTCCTGCGTCACTTTTCATTCCATCTACTGCTAAAAAGGGAACTTATGAAGGCTATATTCATGTAGTGAATGATAAGGACCCAGAAGATAACTATCAAATTCCGTTTGGGTTCCGTCTAGTAGAAGAAGGATTGGAATATTTCAGGGCTCATTCACCAAGCATTTCGACTAATCGTGCGATTAACCCTTATAGTGTAAAAGGAACGGATTTAGATTTTAAACTAAATTCACCAATGAAAACATTAGATTTTATTTTAGTCGATCCGAAAACAAATAGAGATTTAGGCGTAATCACGTCAATTGATAGTTCCAGTGCAGGAATCGATGCTGATTATTACATTCAAAAAGGGTTTGTTGGTAGGTATTTTCCATTTACAGGAAATGCTAAAAAGCCAATTGGCTATACGTCTGTATTAGCAACGGATGGATTATACAAAATGAAAGTGATTGGGACTAATTTGGATGGTAAACAGTTTACAAAGACTGATCAAATATATATTGATAATAGACGTCCATCTTTTACGTTAGATGATACAAATGCTCTACCAAAAGGCGATTTACCAATTGTTGAATTAGCACCTGGCCAAAAAACAGTTACATTATCAGGAACTGTTGTCGATCAAGAGGCAAAGGAAATGGAAGCTAGTGGTATGACTGTAACGCAAGCCGACAATAAGGTTTGGTATGGACCGAACACTCCTGCTTATAGTATTGCAGTTGATAGTAATGGTAGGTTTTCGAAAGAAATATCAGTGGACTCTCCTAACGCAGTTAACATGCTTCAATTCACTGGAGCGGACAGAGCTGGAAACTCAATGAACGCAAAAGTGATCTATTATATGAAATCAGGAACACAATATATTTACGCGAAACCAAATAAAGAATCCTTTACAATGGGAGATCAATTAACGTATACATTTTATGCCCATGGTTTACAAAATGCAAAAGATCTAACGATTAAATTTGACTATACTTCAAGATTCTTTAATTCGGTCGTTTTTAATAAAAATAATGCTTTATCCGATGATACAGTGTTCACAGCTACATCAACTGGGACTTCAAGCAAGTCGAACACAATTAATATTAAAGCACCAGGAGACGGCCTAACGGGCGATCTACCATTATTTGATATGAAAGTAGAAACGAACGCAAATGAATTTGTAAATGTAAATACAATCTTTTTCTATGTGACTTCATCTACTTATAAAGATAATAACGGGAAAACAGTAAGCCCATATACTCAATTCGGATTATTACCAAGTTATCCAGCTTATTCAAACGCTACAGCAAAAATCAATCCTGTAGGCTTATTAAATGCAAATGGAAGTTTTAATTTTGCCATCGACTACACTACCATTGGTGCACAAGCTAAAGCAAAAGACTCCAAAGGTCAACTATACAATGGTGAAATTCAAAAAAATGGAAACATCGTATTTAGTAAACTACCAATTACTGAACAATTATATAACGTCATCATCGATGTTCCGGGTCATTTTACGACTTACACACCGATGGAAGTTGGAAGAAAAGATTGGAATATTAATATAGGAGAAAGTATTTCCTATCCTACAGTAAGGGAGAATGCAGGGGATCTAAATAAAGATAATGTAATCGATATTTATGATGTAATTTTACTAGAACAATATTGGGGTACGAATAACCGAAATACTGATATCAACTTTGATGGTAAAGTTGATGCATTGGACTTCAAATTGCTTGAAGCAAATTATTTAAAAGAAAACGATTATGTATTGGATACTCCTACTGCTGTAAAGGAGTCTAATGGAAAAACGATTGAGTCTGTGAAGAAGAGTCTTGGGATAAATTAGAGTTGGGGTTTAATTATAGGATAGTAGATTAATAATATGAATGAAGCCAGGGGAGATCCCTTGGCTTTATTTGTTTTTATGATTATCGGTTTACATGGGTGGAGGGCTTTTTCGAACTTTATCGTTTTAAGTTCATGAAACCACCACTAAGTTTTACAAGTAATCGATCTTTTCCTATGTTTGCCAAGAATCACCCCCCTAGAACTAATTTCCTGTTTTTCTTACAAAATTTTAATGTGAATTTTAAAAATAGTTAATAATTTACCAAATTCCCCCAATAAATTATTTGCTAATTTGTCTATTTAATTTAAGCAAACATAATCTAGCAACTTTAATTTTAAGGGATTACTAAATTCAGAAGAAAGTTTAGTAAAAATGTCATATTTAAATGGTTTATAAACACATGAAAATCCCCCAATTTACTAATCGATACGTTGTTAGTAAAATCTGAATTGTGTTAATTTTCATTTTATTCAAAGTAGCAACAGCGTAAGGATTAGAATTTTCGGTAGAACTACGAGCTAGCAAAAAATTCACTTGTACAAATGTACAAAGTGGAATATTCCATTTTTTAGAGGAGGAAGTAAATTGAAAAAGCAAGTTACAACAGCGGTTTTAGCTACAGCTTTGGTCGCGGAATTAATTGCTCCAACAGCGAAAAACACTCCAGTAGTGCATGCAAGTAGCCAATCCAAAATCGACCAAGTGTTACAATCATTAACAGAAGAACAACGAAAAGCCATTCAAGATTTGTCACAAACATCAACAGAAGGTCTACAGTTATCGCCTGAAACGGATTTAACAAGTGAAAAAGAGATTTCTGTTATCGTAGAGTTTAAAAACAAACCTGCTAAAACAGCTAGTTTAATCGAAAAATCGAATGGTAGAGAACTGGCTTTAGAGGACGCAGAGAAATTGGTTGAAGATGACCATGCAGTCTTTAAGCAAGATGTAGATCGACTAGGGATTAAAGGGAAAATTTCGAGATCTTATAAGCAGGTGTATAATGGGGTTGCGATGACTCTACCTGCAAATGAAGTAAAGAGTTTATTGAAATCGAAAGCGGTAAAAAATGTTTGGGAAAACCAAGTCGTTCAATTAGATGATCCTACAACATCTGAAGCACAAGGAACAGCAGAAACTTCTGCTTATACAGGAAGTGACCCTCAAAAAACGATGGGAGTGGACAAACTTCAGAAAGAAGGCATTACAGGAAAAGGAATTAAAATCGGAGTAATAGATTCGGGAATGGACTATAATCACCCTGATTTAAAGGATGCATTCAAAGGTGGATACGATTTTGTAGATAATGATAACGATCCAATGGAAACGACGTATGATGATTGGGTAAAGTCAGGTATGCCTGCAAACAATGGCCGCACTTATTGGACGGACCATGGAACGCATGTATCAGGGATTATAGGTGGTCGACAGAAAAATAACTCGGTATATGCTATGAAAGGAGTAGCGCCAGATGCCGATTTATATGCGTATCGTGTGCTAGGCCCTTATGGAAGTGGAACGGAAGAAAATATCATCGCGGGAATCGAACAATCTGTAAAAGATAAAATGGATGTCATTAATCTCTCGCTTGGAAATAGTATTAACAGTCCTTTTGAGCCATCGGCAGTTGCTGTTAGTAATGCGGTTTTAGATGGTGTCACCGCCGTGTTAGCTGCTGGGAATAATGGATCAGCTATGTATACAGTCGGTTCGCCTGCTGCTTCTCCATTGGCGATCACTGTAGGATCGACTAATACAGAGGTATCACTTCCTGGTTTTATGGGAACATACAATTCAGGTACGAAACAAGGAACAGTTGAAACTCACTATTGCACATCGGGATTTGGCATTGAATCAAGATTGCTTAAAGGTCAAACGATTGAAGTGGTAGATGTTAATTCAGGAAAAGAGTCTGATTACGATAATATTAATGTCAAAGACAAAATTGCTCTTATTTCAACAGGGGATTTAACAATTACTCAAAAAGTGACCATTGCAAAGGCGAAAGGTGCTAAGGCTGTACTCATCTATGATAAATGGGGACCAGGTTATATATCGGACACTCTACAAGAGCTTCCAGGATTTATTCCGACTCAAGTTATCACGACAGCACAAGGGAAAGCAATGAAAGAATTATTAAAAACAGGACCGGTTACATTTACATTCAATGAAATAAAAGAAAAGGTAACGGCGTTAGATGATACTTTATCCTTCTTCAGTTCACGCGGACCTGCGCGAAGTACATATGATATTAAGCCGGAGATTGTTGCACCAGGTGCTTCAATTATGTCAACTGTATCTGGTCATTATCGAACGGATTATCCAGGGAATTATAACTATGCATACGACAAGTTTTCTGGAACATCTATGGCATCGCCACAAGTGGCTGGTGTAGCAGCATTATTACTTCAAGCTGATCCAAAGCTTTCACCAGGAGAAATAAAAAGCACCCTAATGAATACGGCAGATGCAATCCAGACGAAAGATAGCGTTTATGAAGTTGGAGCAGGACGAGTAGATGCTTATGAAGCAGTTCACGCTGTAACCTCCTTCAAAGTTCCAGATGAAACACTGACATTATTTAAAAATGAAAAAGAGAAAACAATTAAGGAAATCACAGGCTCACTCAGCTTTGGAACTGTTTATGCGTCAGATAACGACGTTGAGGAATCAAAAGATATCGACATTCAAAATAGAAGTAGTGAAGAACAACAGTATGATGTCAAAGTGAACTATCAAGCTTTTAAAGGTTCTCTTAATGCTGTTGACAATGGTGTTGTCTTAGAAACAGCTCCTTCCGTAATTGTGAAAGCTGGAGGAAAAGAAACACTATCTACTAAGATTAAAATACCTACAACTGCTAAAAACGGCACATATGAAGGTTATGTCACATTTGTAAATAAAGCAAATTCGGAAGATATATACCAAATTCCGTTTGCGATTCGAAAAGTGAAGTATGGTGTTAGCTCAATCAATATGACAACTTCATTAACCACAATCCAAGAAAACGGGATAACTAGAGCTGCTAATTCTATACAAGGTTCATTTACATTGAGCTCTCATATGAAAACGGTTGATTTATTCTTAAAAAATGCTGTAACCGGAGAAGATATGGGATTTGTCGGCAATTTTGATGGTACATGGATCAATGAAAATCAATCTGTCACAGTTGGTTTTAGTGGAAGCTATTATCCATTTACAAACGATAAAGAAAATCCGGTTTCGTATGAATCAAAAATGGCTGAGCCAGGTTCTTATCAGTTAAAATTTGTTTTTACAGATGATCAAGGAAACGAAACAACGATTGAGAAACCTTTCATCATAGATAATGAAACGCCAACAATCGAAACAGAAATTGAGCCTGGAATTGTCGAAATGGACCCAGCTTCTACTGTCATTTCAGTCAAGGGCAAGATTCATGATAAACAAATTGATGATCTGGTTGCATTAGGATTACAGGCGAAGCAAGGAAATAACATTTTAAACTATCGCTATAACAATAATCCTTTTGGACAACAGTACGCAGTTGATGAACTTGGCAACTTCAATTACAGTACAAACTTCTCAAGCGGTCAAAAGGTTCTGCCAATTAGTCTTTATAGTACTGACAAAGCTGGTCTTCCATCTGTGCAAAAAGAATTCTTTTTTGTTAGAAAAGGGACGAACTACATCTCTACAGTTGCTGATCAAAAAGAAGTTAAAACAGGTGATGTCATCAACTTTATCTCAAAAGCAAACAATAGCACTAGCTGGAAGGAAGCAAAATGGAACTATCAGTTCAATAAAGATTATTTAGCACTAGAGTCAATTCAAGTATCTGATGAACTGAAAGATAAGGTTTCATTAGAAACGACAGAAACAAGTAACGGAATATCTGTCACATTAAAGGCTCTACAAGGATCCATCTCTGCAAGTGAAATGCTTCCATTGCTAAATGTGAAAGCGAAAGTAAAAGATGATAAATTCATTGATACTTATGTAGCATTGGCAGTGACAAGCCCAACTTATACAGATGCGAATGGTATAAAAACACAACCGGCTGTTGCACATCCGTCTGTAAGAGTATGGCCGAAATATTCAAAACTACAAGGTGATATGAATGGTGAAGCAATTTATTACAGAGATGGCTATGGCCAGTTGAAAACTACTTATGTCAACTATTTTGCAGTAGGTGCGACAATTAAAGTGAAGGATCAAAACGGCAACACATATGAGGGAAAAGTAATAAATGACGCTAAATTCATTGTTGAAGGATTACCTACAGACCGTAAACCTTTAACATTTGTGTTCGATGTACCAGGTCACTTTACAGTTCAAAAAACGTTTACAATCGGCCGTGAAGGCGCTATTGGGGAACTACAAAAACTGAACTTCAAAGCTGCATTAGCCGGTGACGTAAATAAAGACAACTTGATTGATATTGATGACGCAGTCTACCTGAAAAGTCATTGGAAATCATCTGATCGCAAAGCTGATCTCAACTTCGACGGAATCGTAGATATGAAAGATATGGATTTTATCAAGAAGAATTATTTACAAGAAAATCCAACGGTGAAGGCAGACAAAACCCAAAAACAAAATTCTCATGGTCAAACGCTTGAGGAAATTATTGGTGGGTTAAACTGATTTTAGAGTAGCTCGAATAATTAATCGAACTTAATCGCAAAATAAAAAACTTTCACCAAAATAAAAAATCCCCTATTTAGTCGACACTTGAAGTAGGTCTACTATAGGGGATTTTTTAATATAATGAGAATTTGAAAAATGCGGTTTATCAAATAGTAGAAATCACTTTTTTTGTAAAGAAATAAAACAAAAAGATAAATTTATTTCTATTGTAGAAGAAAGCAAGAATAGAGTTACCAGCATGATCACATTTTCACAAGTCTAAAGACCTATTAATGTATAGTATATTTTTACTGTTTGTCTATCTTTTAATATGACTAAAAATAAATAACTTATGAAATTGGTCAAAATTCCCCCTATGTAAAAATCTAGTAAATAATGGTAATTTCAGCAGCATTTGCTACATTTCCCGTATTTTTTACATTTTTCTCAATTCCGCAAGAATGAAAATTCAATATTAATAGAATGTTAATAAACTTTAAGCTATTTAGTTTTTAATAATAAGTGTAACGTTTCATGAAAATTCCCCAATTTACTATTTTCAAAGATATATGTAATTTAGTAGAAGGTGGTAATTTTCAAAATATTTTTAAAATAGGGGAGAGATAAAAGACAATGAAGAAGAAGCTTGTTAAAAAAGCGACAACCCTTGCTTTTGGGGTAGGGTTAGTTTCTAGCAGTCTATCAAATCCATACATAAGTTTCCCAGCCAAAGCACATGCTGAAACGATTTCAAATTCTGAAAAAATCTTGGCTTCTCTGACTAAAGAGCAGCGAGACGCATTTGCAAACATTCAATTTACAGACAAACATGGGCTTCAAGGATTTAATGATGAAGATTTAAAGAGCGATGAAGAAATCCCTGTAATTGTTGAGTTTAAGACCATGCCTGAGAAAGTTGCTATTCTGGATGCTGCTATTAAAGGAAAGAACCTGACAGCCGAACAAGCGAAAAATAAAATTGACCATGAGCATGCTACTTTTCGTGATGATTTAACAAGAATGATGCCATCAACTGTAGAAAAAAACGGCAAATGGTCATATGAAATAACACGATCATTTAAATCAGCTTACAATGGTGTTACGATGACACTACCAGCAAATGAAGTAGAGACACTTCTTCAATCAGACTCGGTTAAAGCTGTTTATAAAAATACTATATTTAGTATCGAACCGCCAATCAACCCAGATGCTAGTGTTGAAGAATCTACTAAACGGATAGAAAGTATTCCATTTCTAGGGGTAGACAAGTTACATAAGGAAGGAATTACAGGAAAAGGTGTGAAGGTTGGTGTCATTGATACAGGTATTGATTATCATCATCCTGATTTAAAAGATGCCTTTAAAGGTGGATATGATTTTGTGGATAACGATTCTGATCCAATGGAAACGTCATATGATGATTGGAAAAAGTCTGGGAAACCAGAGACTAACGAAGGTGGATCATCCTATTATACCGATCATGGTACCCATGTATCTGGTACGATTGCAGGTCGAGCAAAAAATACGAGCGGTGTAGCTGTAGAGGGAATTGCCCCTGATGCTGATCTTTATGGATATCGTGTTATGGGACCATATGGACAAGGCCAAATGCAAGATATCTTGGCAGGAATTGATCGAGCAGTTAAGGACGGAATGGATGTGATCAATCTATCGTTAGGGATTGATGTAAATGATCCTAATTATCCTTCGAGTATGGCTGTCAATTATGCTGTACTTAATGGTATAACTACCGTTGTTTCAGCAGGTAACAGTGGCTCTAATTCCTATACACTTGGTTCGCCTGGTGCTGCTGCATTGGCATTGACAGTTGGGGCAAGCAGTACACCGATCCCTGTAGCAAAATATACTGGCACACTAGATGGTGTTTCAAACAAAACGTTTGATTTAAGCGAACTCTATTCAAACTTTACTTCAAATCTTAAAACATTTGAAAAGCAATCTTTAGAAATTGTTGATTTAGGTGTAGGGACTGCATCAGATTTCACGAATAAAGATGTTAATGGGAAAATTGTCTTAGTTAACACGGGTGGTATTGGAACGCAAACAAAAATTATTTATGCAAAAGAACATGGAGCGGTTGCAGTATTAACCTACAGCAATACACCAGGTGCAGCTCCTACAAACTTTGTAAGAGAAGATCAAAATTTTATTCCTACTTTTACAATGACCTATGAACAAGGAATTGATTTAAAAACACAATTGGCTGCAGGAAATAAAAAAATGACGTTCAAAGATTTTAAAGAAGTTCCCACAGGAGGAGACGAACTAGCGTGGTTCAGTTCCCGTGGACCTTCACGTACTAATTATGATATAAAACCGGAAATCACTGCACCAGGAGTAAGTGTCTTATCAAGCGTTCCAGCTTACAGCATTTATAAAAATAATCCATCAAATTATCAATTTGCTTATAATCGTATGTCCGGTACATCAATGGCTGCTCCTCATGTAACAGGAATTTCCGCTTTGTTACTACAGGTAAAGCCTAATCTTCAACCAAGTGATATTAAGACGATTTTGATGAATACAGCTAAACCATTATCAGGCAAGAATAGTGTATTTGACGTAGGAGCAGGTCGAGTCGATCCATATCGTGCTGTCCATACAGGAATGGAACTTCAAGTTCAAGATGAAACGCCAGTTAACGTCAATAATGAAAACTATGTAATAAAAGATGATACAGGTGGACTTAGTTTCGGTAATCATTATGCAAACGAAGAAACTTATATTAAAAAGACTGTAAATATGACAAATCTCGAAGATAAAATGAAAAAATTTGATGTAGATGTTCAATTTCAAACTGACGTCAATGGATCATTAGATGCTAAATCTAATGGGGTAACATTAGATATACCAAAAGTTATCCCTGTTCAATCCTTAAAAACAAAAAAGGTGCCAGTTACCATATTAGTTCCTGCAACTGCCAAAGCAGGCATTTATGAAGGCTATGTAACCTTAACAAACCAAGCTGACAAAAACGAACAATATCGAATTCCGTTTAGCGTTAGAACAATGGAAGAAGGAATTGAATCTACTTCCCTTTCTACAACTGCAATTGCACCTTACCATTTACAAGTGCTCCCATTTAGTGCTTCAACTTGGAATCAAAGATTGACGTTTAGATTAAAATCACCAATGAAATGGCTTGATGTAGTATTGCAAGATGGACAAACTGGGAAAGATCTTGGGTTAATCGAGACGATTTATACAGATGGATTATATGATAGTACGAATTATTATGTTGAAAGGATATTTGAAGGTAAATACAATGCGTTTACTGGAAATCCAGAAAACCCAATCTCCTCTCAACAAAGTTATGTAAAACCTGGATATTACAAAATTAAAGTGATTGGTACAAGTGAACGTGATCATACTTTTACAACGTATAATGATGTGTATGTTGATGCCAACTTACCGACGATGACAACATCTTTAGATGGAAATGAATCACCAGTGTATGAGTTTCAGCCAGGACAAAAAACGTTTCCTCTTCAAGTAAAGGTTACAGATGAAGAAGTAGCAAAGATGGTAGCATCCGGAATCGATGCAAAACAGTCGATCAACTCAGTCAATTATGCTATTAACGGAAGTACAAAACCTGTCCTTCCTGTTGGAGAAGATGGCACAATCAATTTAGATGTACCAATAACTGAAACGATCGCATTGAATAAATTTACAGTTAGTGGATTTGACGGAGCGAAAAATCAGACTCCTAAGAAAAATTTCTACTTTGTTAAAGCAGGTACTCCATACGGATATATGAAGTCGGATAAAACAAACGTAAAAATGGGAGATACAGTAAATGCCACTCTCGTACTAAATAACGTAGATAAATTAAAATCAGCAGAATGGACTCTAACTAACATCGGCAATAATTTTGAGATTGTCGATGCAAAAGCGAATAATGCTCTTGCTAATTACGGTACATCCGTTGTGAGTGTTGAAACGACTGGCAACACTTCCAAAGTGAAGCTGACGATGGATGGCACGAAAACAGTGAGTGGAAATACTCCCGCAATCAATCTGACATTAAAAGTGAAGGATACAGCATTTATAGTAAGTGCAGCAGTAAATCCAACGATAACTTACACGAATGATTTAGGTAATAAAACAACCCTCTCTTCTGCGGGAATGGAATGGCAAGTTCAGTCAACTTTCTCAGAATTATCTGGCTCAATAAGAGGATATGCTGTATTACTTAAAGATTACACAAAACTTGGTGGATCTCTTCGATTAATCGATGGGAATGGTACTGTATATGATAGCACATCAACCATTGGTAGAAACGGAGATTACCGTATTTCCAAACTGCCAATTACAGATAAACCATTCACTTGGGAAATGAAATTGCCAGGGCATTTTATGATGAAACGCCAAGTTCAAATTGGGGTCGAGAAGAATGGAACCATTTTGGGACAATCTCGTTCATACTATACTGGTATGGCTGGAACTTTTTTTGAGTTTGCAGTTCCTGGCGATGTGAATCAAGATAATGTAATCGATGTTCAGGATGCACTAGCAATCCAAAAAGCTTGGAATACTAATAACAGAGACGCTGATATTAACTTCGACGGAATTGTGGATGCAAAGGATATGAAATTTGTTATCGATAACTATTTAAAACAAAACCGTGATGTGGACAATCCACCGACAGCTATCCAACAAGTTGATGGAAAAACACTGCAGGTTATTTTGAAAGATTTGCAAATCTAAGCATAGATCTTTATCCGAATAATAGAGTTTTAGTTCAACAAAAAAGTAGCTTAAAAGAGCTACTTTTTTCAACAGCGTGAAAGTCCTACTATTTTTATTAGTAGGACTTTATTTTATACAATAGGGGGGAATTGATTATTTTTTAAAAAGTTTTAAATAATTTACATCGTTATTTTGAGTTGATTTTAATGATTTCAAATCATTAATAATTTTGTCATTATCAAATCTAATGTTATTTTTTATATAGTAATCTCTTAGAAGTGCAATATATCCACTTGCCAATGCGGTAGCATACGAAGTTCCATTCATTTTAATTGTGCAATACTACCAGTTCCAGGGGATAATTTTATTATATTAGATTTAATAGGGGAAATTATTTACTATATTTATACTTTTTGTAAAAAAATGGAAATAAAAAAAGCTACATTCAAACTATTTGATAGTTTATGTGTAGCTTTTTTTATTTTTGTTTCTATTAAATATAAAGAATCTCGTTAATTAAATACTCTTCATTAGAGTTAAATCAAAAATATCGCAACAACAGTAGTAACAACCAACCCAATCAAAAAATGCAGGGGAAGTTGTTTAAGGGTTGTAGGATTAAGTTCCTTTTCCTTCCCACTCATTTCAAAAGTTTATTTACAACTAAAAGGGGGTGGTGCTTAACTGCACCACTTCTTTTTTTTGTCCATTAATACCGAACCAATACAGACAAGTTTATACGCTAATTAAACCATGTATGCTAGAAAGTACTTATTCAATGCTTGTATTGGTCCAATAGCAACGTCATTTTTAAAAATTTTTTCACAAAAGAATGTCTGAACTTCAAACAAACGTTGTTGAAGGGTTGTAAAAATACAACTCAAATAACAAGGTGGAACTTAAAGATGTCTGCAACTAGAAAAAATAGGATTAATAAAAAAATAAAAATTACTGTAATTTCTACAAATAAACCATCAGCAGAGGCGATACTTAATACTGCAACTTATCTTAAAACCTTATGCAAAAAAGCTTAGGTTTTTTTATAACTAATTGTAGTCCTTAAGTACCAGACCAACTTGATTGGAAAAAAATACTAAATAATAGGTAGGAAAGTATGGCTTTTTGTTTTTATTTCCATGATAATATGAAAGTGAAAGGTGGTGATATATTGTGAATATTGTGGCATGGTTAATTGTAATTGTAATAATTGGTATAATTTTTAAAATGATTAGCACTTCTAACCATAACGAAGATAAACATTCTCCTGAAGAAATCATAGAAATTGCAGAATTCGAACTTAAATTCAGGTCAGAATTTGCAAAAAATAAAATGTTACTAAAGAGTGGTAAGATAACAGATAGACAATCAATGGAATGGTCAAAAAAATTATTGGAAGAACACAGTGAAATTCAAAGAAAATACAATATAACAGAAGAAGAAATGTCTGCATACTATGAATTTGTATATTCTAAATCAAGCGTTTATCATAATTAAAATTATTTCAAATCCTTAGTAAAACTAGGGGTTTTTTTATAGTGCTTAAGTACCAGATCAACTTGATGTGGAAAAACTACTAGACTTTACATATAAATTCCGTAAAACTATGTCTGATAATGTACAGAAAGTTTTTTTAAGGTTGTAAGATTAAATTCTTACTTCCTTCTCACTATTACACCTAAAAGGGGTGGTGCTATAAGCATCACATCTTTTTTTGTATATAAGAGTATCTAATGTAATGAGTTGATACAGTACCCACTAATAAAAAACTCATTTCCGGAAACGGCTTATCTCTGCATTGATTATTTTTAGAAATAACTTAAATTAATGTGTCTGAAAGTTCATCACTTCTTGTTTAAGGGTTGTAAATCAACCTAAACAACAAGGGGAACGAATTTAGAGGGTACATACACAAATTAAATCAAATCTGAATATTATGGCTTACATGGGGTGATGCGATTATGAAAACTAAACGTATACCTAAAATAACCATAATCAAAGCAGAAAATCCGAACTACAAACAAGTAGCTGGAGCAATTGTAAAATTATCTCAATCTAATATAGATACAAAAAAAGACGCATCCTAAATGGAAACGTCTTTTTCTTTTAGTCTTATTTCGAATTCATCTACTGTATTAACTAGTTCAAGATGTTCAAATAATTGTCTATATATTCTATTTTGATTTTCAATATCTTCATTATGGATGTTGTTCAATAATGTAATTGCATTCTGAATGATTTCCCTCTATATAACCTAGATTCTTCTACCACTTTAATTAGATCATGTTTACCTTCTAAACATGCAGACAACATTTTTCGATATTCAAGTCTGTTTACGTTAGTAGACTTTGCAACATAATCATTATAAATTACATAATCATTCCAACCTTGTTCATTACAGAAATCAGTTAATCTTTTTAGATGTGATTCAATAGTTTCTTGTTCTGTTTTACCTTTGCTTTTCTTTGACTTTCTCAAATACAAAGCTTTTGGTTTACTGGATGGCTTGTAATAGCTTGTGTAAACGGCTTGTACAATTTAATTCCCCCACGGTTAAAATAAATAAAAGTATCTGTAATAAGTATATACCATAGTACTTTATTTTAGTACCCGTAATCACTTGAAAGAGCAATGCCATGTCCTAACAAGTTCATTGCCATCGACACACCTAGCGCTGGTAACCCAACTCTTAAAGCAACTGGAAGTAAAACTGCACCAATTAAAGCTACTGCAGGAGATGGCCAGAAAAACCAAGATACAACCATCATTACAATACCAATCGTCCAATAAGCAAGTGTGGCGTTTCGTATCACCTTTGTAAATGGACTGATGAGTGCCTGATGCACTCCGCTATCAGTTAATGCTTTACTCATAGAAACAATAATCGAGATAACTAAAATAGTAGAAAGTAATTCAGTTATGGCGTATATGAAACTTGAAAAAAGGATACTAACGGAACTTGAAAGTGACTCAGTTGCTACCAGGCAAAGAAGGAAAATCCCTGCGAGACAAACTAGGCTGGTGTCACGTCTAAGAATTAAAAATAAAATAATTAAACCTATAAATGCTACATAAAGCCAATGTATGGCAGTTAAATCGACATGCATGAGAATAGCCCCCTTTCGTTACATATATTGGATAACAATATATGCATTCGCCTAGATGAGGGTGAATTGGTGTTGTAAATAAAAAGCTGTTCAAAAAGGAAAATTAGTACAATATTAGACTGGTAACATATTCTCCATTGAATAAAAAAATCAAAGAAATAGTGTTTTTTATCTAGATTCTTGTCCAAACACTTTGTCTATTCATTCATAAATTGAGTAATGTATAAACTTTACAGATTGATGGAGTTGAGTATATGAATGCAGAAGACACCGTAATTACACTTTTAGGTAGCTCAGGAGGGGTAGCAAAGGCGGTAATTTCGATTTTTAATAAAGCCTACATGAACGAAAACGATCCAATACATTATTTTATAAAAAATTCAAAGATACATTTAATTGATATTAAACAAAAAGATAAAAATTATTATGAAAATATTGCTCCTAATTTAAAAAATAATATGATTCTTCATGAAATAGATTTAAATCATATTCCTTTATTTAAAAAACATCTTCAAGAAACACAAACATCAATTGTTGTTGACGTTTCTTGGGCTGATACCGCGGAAATCTTGGGTTGCTGTAATGAACTTGGAGTTAAGTATATAGACACAGCTTTAGAAAATACATTTATAGATGAAAATGAAGAGCTTTTTTCTGGATTTCAATTAATGGAACGTTTCAGAGTATTTGATGAAAAAAAACCTTCTTTTAAAAATACATCAGCGATTATTGGTTCGGGCATGAATCCAGGTGTCGTACAATGGATGGCAATCGATTTAATGAATCAATACCCTGACGAAAAACCTCTTGCATGTTATATTGTAGAGCACGATACCTCATTTTATGAAAACCCTAATTTGGCAAAAAAAAATACTGTTTATACAACATGGTCACCAGAGTGTTTTCTTGAAGAAGCGATCTCAAGCTATCCGATGTTTATGGCACAACATACTCCCATTTTTCTTGATCATGATGTGTATTCTGTTGAATTTAAAGTGACTTTAGGAGAAAAAGTATTTTACGGATCTTTAATGCCTCATGAAGAAGTTTATACATTAGGAAGTTTATTCAACGTTGAAAGTGGATTTCTTTATCGTGTTAACGAAAACACTACTAATTTGATTCGTGATAATTTAGAGGATGTAGATGTAATTTGGGATTTTGATCAAATATTACTAGATCCGTCATATGCACCTTTAATAGGTGAGGATTTAGTTGGTGTCCTTCTTGTTTATGAAGATAAAGAAAGATTTGTTTATAATGTAATGAATAATAAAGATGCATATGCAAACTATGGTATAAATGCAACTTATCTTCAAGTTGCTTGTGGAATATATGCTGGCGTTGCTAGTTTATTATTAGATTCGCTTAAAAAAGGTACCTATTATGTAGATGAGTTATTGTTAAATACGGATAGTATGTATGGATCGTACTTGAAATTTCATATGCCACATTTTGTATATGGACAGAATGAAAAAAGTGATGGGTTGCTACTACAAAGAATGAAACCTTATGAAGACAGTGATATTTAAAAAAGAGATTTTATAATTAATATATCGTAAGGAGGATTTCGAAAATGATGCACCCTGATACAGAAATTCGATATGTAAGTGACCAAGTAGGCGTTGGAGTGTTTGCAACAAAATTAATCCCTAAAGGAACCATTGTCTGGATTAAAGATGATTTGGATTTGGTTCTTACAGTGGAATATATTGAAAGTCTCGATGATGTGCGAAAAGAGTATATAGATAAATATTCCTATTTAGATACTGACGACATACATGTACTTAATTGGGATCACGCAAAATATATGAATCATAGCTTCAATCCAAATTGTGTAGATACAGCTTATGATTTTCTTTTGGCTGCGAGAGACATTAAACCTGGAGAACAATTAACAAGTGATTATGGAACGTTTGGTCAGAATGAAAAGTTTGAATGTGTCCCTGAAGAAGGAACAACAAGAACAAAAGTGACTGAAAATGACTATTTAATCTGTTATGTTGAGTGGGATCGGATTGCAATAGAAGCGTTTAAGTTTTTCAATATGGTAGAACAACCGTTAAAACATTTAATTAGTGAGGAATATCTTAATAAAGTAAATGCGGTTGCTAATGGAACAGAACCACTAGATTCTATCCTCACTTTATTTATTGATGAGGAAGAGGAAGAGGAAGAGGAAGACTCTGAATAAGATTCTTTAATTCTTGTTTTAAGGGGAATATTCTACTTCATAAAACATACTGCTACCCTTGTGTTACTATGTTAAACAAACAAAATTCAAAATCACTAATTTCATTTTATTTCTATTTAAAAAGAACAGCATTGAAATTATCTTCTTATAGTAGACAAGGGAAAAGCCTATCCTTTAAAAATTGATTGGTAGTATACAATGGTAAAAACGCACTCCGTTTATCTCTGAATACAGATGAATGAGTGTTTTTTTTTTTTTTGTCCTAAAAACTTGATTTCGATCCATCTAAATCTTTTTGAAATTCCAATATTAATCCATTTATCAATCCATTTTTATAAACCTCAAATTGCTACATTAATTTCAGATATTCCTATAGTAATGAGGACATGACTCCAAATGGGCCAAGTTCCAGGGAATTTTAATAGGGTGGTTCAATATTAACAATATATGCATTCGCCTAGTTTAAGGTGATTTGAAAGATTTGTAATATTGGCTTCTAAAAATTGTACTAAATTAGCTATATTGTTAACTCCAATAATAGAAAGAAAATTACTTAATGACGGAATAGTCAGAATTGTGTATAATGTTAATGAAATAGAAATGGTTTCCGCATTGTGGAAAAAGTTGTTATTATTTACTCGATGGGAGGGTTGAATGAATATGATTAAGATCAAAAGTGTAAGTAAATCATTTGGGCCTTTACAAGTATTAAAAGGAATTGATTTAACGATTAAAGAAAAAGAAGTGGTTGTTTTATTAGGAGCAAGTGGATCGGGAAAGAGTACCCTTTTGAGATGTTTAAACTTCTTAGAGATTAATGATAAGGGAGAAATTTATTTTGAAGGTGAATTGGTTCAACCCGGCAAAACAGATTTGAATAAAATTCGGTCGGAGGTTGGTATGGTTTTCCAACACTTCAATCTCTTTCCGCATAAAACTGTTTTAGAAAATATAATTGAAGCACCTATTCATGTTAAAGGAATGAAAAAGAGTGAAGCAAAAGAGATTGCTTATGTTTTGTTAGAGAAGGTTGGACTGACAGATAAGGCTGATGAATATCCAGAAATGTTATCAGGAGGGCAAAAACAAAGGGTTGCCATTGCACGTGCACTTGCGATGAACCCGAGGGTAATGCTGTTTGATGAGCCTACTTCAGCCTTGGATCCCGAACTTGTTGGAGAGGTTCTTCAAGTTATGAAACAGTTAGCAAGTGAAGGCATGACAATGGTTGTAGTCACTCACGAAATGGGTTTTGCTCGCGGTGTAGCAGACAGAGTTTTATTCATGGAGGAAGGTCTAATTTTAGAGGAGGGTACACCTCAACAGTTTTTTGAAAATCCACAAAATGAAAGAACAAAACAATTTCTTAATAGTATTTTATAATCTTAAAAAATGATGGAGGTAAGTGTAATGAAAAAGAATTGGCATGGTATTTTATTATCTTCAATGATAGCAGGAGTAATGTTTCTAAGTGGCTGTGGAGCAGAAAAAACCGGAAATCAAGCGAGTTCAAAAGAATTTCATTACGCGATGAGTGGATTATATAAACCATTTAACTTTAAGGAAAATGGCAAGCTTGCTGGATTTGATGTTGAAATCGGTAAAGCACTTTCAGAAAAAATGGGAATGAAAGCTGTACCAATAACAAACCCATGGGAAACAATTGTACAAGGATTATTATCCAATAAGTATGATGCGATTTTAGGGAGTATGACGATCACTGATGAACGATTAAAGGTGGTTGATTTCAGTAATCCATATTATATTTCAGGTTCTCAGATTTTTGTCGCTGATAATAATAAGGAAATCAAATCTGCTGAGGATTTAAAAGGGAAGAAAATTGGCGTTGTAAAAGCAAGCCCTTATAAAGATTTAGCGATTAAATATACTGGAAAAGAAAATGTAGTAGATTATGATAGTGATCTGACAGCTATAATGGATCTTCCAACTGGTAGACTAGATGCGGTCATTACGGATCAAATGGTTGGCTTTAGAGTTATTAAAGAAGGAAAGGCTAAGATTAAAGATGTAGGTACACCACTAACTCATGATAATCAAGCAATTGCTGTAAGGAAAGATGATAAAGAACTTGAGAAGAAAATTAATAAGGCTTTAGATGAAATTATTAAAGATGGAACTTATGAAAAAATTAGTGAAAAGTGGTTTGGTCGCAATATTCTTGAAGAAAAATAATAATAGAATGCTAGCGTAAAATAAGAGCCTAAGATTTTTTAGGACAAGATGAGGGGTGAGGTTCATCATGCATATATTGTTAAATACGTTTCATGTATTTTTAGTAGCAACTTTATTAACATTAAAATTGACAATCGTATCTACTATTTTAGGAAGTGGAATAGGACTTATTTTTGCATTTTTCAGACTCTCCCGTATTAAGGTGCTTAATTATATTGCTAATCTCTATATCACGGTCATTCGTGGGACACCGCTTATTGTTCAAATCGCAATTTTATACTTCGGACTTTCTAGTATTATTACATTTTCGCAGTTTTGGGCTGGTGCAATAGCGTTAGGTGTACATAGTGGAGCATATATTGCTGAAATCTTTCGTGGTTCAATTCAGTCAATTGACAAAGGACAATTGGAAGCTGCCCGTTCTCTTGGGATGTCCCAACCTTTAGCAATGAGAAGAATCGTGCTACCTCAAGCATTTAAAATTGCGATTCCTTCTCTTGGTAATCAGTTTATCATCGGATTAAAAGATTCTTCACTTGTAGCATATGTAGGGATGCAAGATTTATGGGGAGCTGGCCTAAGTGAGGCTGCCTCTAACTTTGAACAAATGAATACGTATATTGTAGTAGGTTTATATTATCTTGCGCTTGTACTAATTATTACGTTTGGTGTTAAAAAGCTTGAAGATTCTTTAGATGTGAGTCGTAATAAAAAACGAAAATTAAGAAAAAATAAGTCTAATGCATCATTAGAATCAATAAAGCTGTAAATTAATCTAAAAGACCTTGGAAAAACAGACGATAAACTTGTAAGATATATGTAAAAAATTACTCTCACAATTATTCATTTGCAAGTTCGAAATGAAAACAAAAAGTGCTGAGATACTCAAGTCAACGCATCTTTAAAGAATCGTACGTATATTACCAGTACGTAATGAAAGGGAATTCACCTAACCAAGCAATATTCCCAGATTTTTGAACAGACTCCCCAAGATAAGAAGTGAAGAGTCATAGGAGTTATGATCATGGTCCAATCAATTGACCGAGCTATGCTTATTATCGATATTCTAAATTCGGATGAATCCAAAAGTAATTGGCAAATCACCGAATTAGCGGAAAAAACATCTCTATCTCTTGGTACGCTTCACCGATTACTAAATGCTTTAATCCAACATGGACTTGTTGTACAAATACCTGAAACCAAGCATTACAAGTTAGGGTATAAATGGATGGAACTTGGCCTCCGTCAATTAGATCAAATGGATTTCAGATTAGTTGCAAGACCAGTAATGGAGCGTTTGGCGAAACATGTAGAGGAAAGCATCTATTTAAATATTGAAAGTGGGATAGATGGAATTGTGATTGATAAAATTGATAGTCCTTTAAAAATTAGAATTGCCGAAAATTTGGGTATCAGAATTCCACTACATATTGGTGCTCCAAATAAAACCATTCTTGCTTATATGAAAGAAAATGAAATTCAACAAGTGTTAGATCAGCTAAATCTTTCACCTAATTCAATCTCAATTTTAAAACAGCAACTAGTTGAAATCAGGCAAAATGGGTATGCAATCAGTCAAAGTGAAAAAACAGAGGATACGGCGGCTATTGCAGCACCAATAACTGGATACAACAACAAAGTACTTGCTGCTCTAAGCGTGAATGTACCAGTATTTCGTTTTACTCAGGAACGTATTCCGTTCTTGATTGAAGAAGTAAAAAAAGCAGCGGAAGAGATTTCAAAGAAAATAGGGAAGATATAGGTGATTGAATTCCCTTATAGACGCATTCCACTAACATGGGATGCGTCTATTTTTATTAAACCATACTTGATTTAGTCTATCGGAAATTACCATAAGAATCTAAATATGATTCATCTTCATCCTAATTTTCAATTCTCCCACTTAATATTTTTTCCTATTAATACCTTGTCATAAAAGCGATATCAATAGCGTAAAATTTAAAATAAAATTTCAAAATCTTTAATGTAATATTAGAAATTTTGTTTATAGTAAACAACCTATGAATGTTACTCCTTTTAGGATGTATTAATTGGTCAAATTGCTGAACTGCAGACACTTTCTGAAAAATAAGGCAGTTGATGAATGTTCATTTAAATTGATAAGAAAGGGAGAGGATAAACCATTTGAAAAACTATCAATCTAGCAATTGTCATAAATAATTCATATCTATTTCAGGAGTTAGATTATATCTTTTAAACTAATTAACTTGTTAATTTAAAAGGAGATGTAAAGATGGCAAAGGGGATTAGCAAATATTTATTAATTGCCGAGCAATTATTAGAGCATTTGGGTGGAGTGGAGAATGTTTCATCGTCCACTCATTGTATGACAAGACTACGTGTAGCATCGAAAGATCATTCAAAGGTAGACATAGAGGCGATCAAAAAGACAGAAGGGGTTCTAGGAGTTGTAGAAGAAGAAACGATTCAAATCATACTTGGACCTGGTGTTGTAAATAAAGTTGCAGCAGAGTTTGATAAACTGCTTGCAGCTGCAGATGATTTTGATCTGAATGATGCAGCTTCAAAAAACAAATCAGAGATTGATAGAAAGAATGCAAAACCTTTTAAGCTGTTTTTACGTAGAATCGCAAGTATTTTTATTCCGTTAATTCCTGCCCTTGTAGCTTCAGGATTAATAACTGGTATAACAAAAGCAATTGTTCAGGCAGAATGGCTTGCAGCAGACTCAAAATTAGCTATTATTTTAACTGTTATCGGATCGGGTCTGTTTGCTTATCTTGGAATCCTAGTCGGAATAAACGCAGCAAAGGAATTTGGTGGATCCCCCGCGCTTGGAGCATTGGCCGGTATTCTTGTCATCAACCCTGGAGTTGCAGATATCTCTTTGTTTGGGCACAATCTGGTTCCTGGGCGTGGAGGGTTAATTGGTGTTCTTTTTGCAGCAATCTTCATCGCTTTAGTTGAAAGGCAAGTAAGAAAATTTGTACCGCAATCTCTAGATATTATTCTCACACCTACTATAGCGTTATTAATTACAGGTATCTTAACATATCTTGTGTTTATGCCTGTTGGCGGTTTTGTATCGGATGCGATTACAAAAGGATTGTTAAATGTTCTTGATTTTGGAGGAGTTGTAGCTGGATTTGTACTTGGTGCAACATTCCTTCCACTAGTCGTTACCGGTCTTCATCAAGGTTTGACCCCAGTTCATCTTGAATTAATTAACTCCATTGGAGATGACCCATTACTACCAATCCTTGCGATGGGTGGAGCGGGTCAAGTAGGAGCAGCGTTTGCAATTTACTTTAAAACGAAGAAAAAAAGCTTAAAACGTGCAATCGGTGGGGGACTCCCATCAGGAATGCTTGGAATTGGTGAACCATTAATTTTTGGTGTTACGCTTCCGCTAGGACGTCCATTCTTAACGGCATGTTTAGGTGCCGGAGTTGGCGGAGCATTTCAAGCTCATTTCCATATCGCGACGATTGCAGTCGGTGTTTCAGGTCTTCCATTATCATTCTTAGTTCATACGAATCAGATTTTATTATACTTAACCGGAGTTATTATTTCTTATGTAGCTGGATTTATTTTTACTTACTTATTTGGTTTTAAAGATGAAATGGCGGGTGAATTCAAGTAAACTAAATTATCATGTCAGCAGGAGAACTAACTCACGTTGAATAAGTGATTTACTAAAAAGGATGAAATTAATTGATTTCATCCTCTTTTTATTGCCATCTACTTGTAAAAATTTATTTTTCTAAAATTACCGAATAAACTGAAAAAGATATTGACGTGACGATATTATGGTGATAGTATTTTTCTTCCAGTCAAAAAATGTTAGGAGGCGAAAAAATTGATTACCGTAGATGGTTTAAGTAAATCCTTCAAGGTTGCGAAACGTTCTTCAGGAATTAGGCAGGCAGTGAAGGGGCTTTTTTATCGTGAGCATACGATTGTTGAAGCGTTAAATGATATTTCTTTCTCTATTGAACCGGGGGAAATCGTCGGTTATATTGGTCCGAATGGCGCAGGTAAATCTACAACAATAAAAATCATGAGCGGAATATTGGTTCCAGATCAAGGGACGTGTAGCATATTGGGATACACTCCATGGAGGGAAAGAGCTTCCTATGTTAAACATATCGGTGTTGTTTTCGGGCAACGGTCTCAATTGTGGTGGGATGTACCCGTAATAGACTCGTTTGAGCTTCTTGGTGATATTTATAAAATTCCTCAAAATGAATATCAAGATAATCTTGATCTACTGATTGAAACTCTCGATTTACAAAGTCTTATTCATTCACCTGTACGACAATTAAGCTTAGGACAAAGGATGCGTTGTGAAATCGCAGCATCATTGCTACATAGTCCTAAAATTTTATTTTTAGATGAACCCACAATTGGGCTAGATGCTGTTTCAAAAATTGCGGTACGCGAGTTCATTAAAAGGATTAATAAAGAAAAAGGCGTTACCGTTATCCTTACAACACATGATATGAATGATATTGAAGCTTTAGCTGATCGGGTTATTTTAATTGGTAAAGGAAGTTTATTATTCGATGGTAACTTAAATGAATTACGAAAACATTTTGGGACTCATAAAACGATTACGGTAGATTATCGGGAGGACCACAATCCATTTAAAATTCCTGGAACTACAATGATTTCATGGTCTCCTGAACGGGCAATTTTAAGTTTAGACACGGAACAAGTTAAAATATCTGACGTGATTTCCAATTTATCCAGTAAGGTTGATCTACTTGATGTCACGATTGAAGCACAAGCAATTGAAGAAATTATCGTTGGCCTCTACAAGGAGTTCCAAATATGAAACCATATGTATCTGTACTAAAGCTAAGATTATTAAACGGGATGCAATATCGTTCAGCAGCATTGGCGGGGGTAGCAACACAGTTTTTCTGGGGATTTATGTACATCATGATTTTTGAAGCTTTTTATAATCAAACAGTACAATCTCAACCACTTTCTTTAAAAGAAATCATTACATACTTATGGTTACAACAATCCTTTTTAGCTTTCATCATGCTGTGGTTCCGCGATAATGAGCTTTTCGATCTGATTACAACTGGAAATATCGCATATGAGCTCTGTAGACCATGCGAAATCTATGGATTTTGGTATGCAAAACTTTTAGCTCAACGCTTGTCGAGTGCAATACTAAGGTGTTTCCCGATTCTACTCGTTGCATTCATATTACCTCAACCTTATAAAATGACGTTACCACCAAGTGTCTTAACCTTTGTGTTATTTTTGTTTGCCCTTATTTTTGGCTTACTTCTTCTTGTTTCAGTTTCCATGTTCATTTATATTTCAGTATTTGTGACAATGTCTCCTATAGGCTCCTTGTTACTGTTTGGAGTATTTGGTGAATTTTTCTCTGGATTAACAATTCCAATTCCATTAATGCCAGCGTGGCTTCAGACTTTTGCTTATTTCCTTCCGTTTAGGTGGACTGCTGATTTTCCGTTTCGAGTGTACTCTGGTAATATTCCTCAAAATGAAGCTTTAATCGGGATTGTCATACAAATTTTATGGTTAGTTTTACTAGTTTGGCTAGGAAGAATAGCTTTTACTAAAGCCTTACGAAGAGTCGTGGTCCAGGGAGGTTGACCTAATATGAGACTATATTTTAAATATCTACTTATTCTCTTTAAATCACAAATGGAATACCGCACATCCTTTTGGCTTTTATCAGCCGGCCAGTTTTTAATCCCTTTCTCGATGTTTGCAGGTCTTTACTTTTTATTTGAACGGTTTGGACAAATAAAAGGGTGGACTTTTTATGAGGTTGCGCTTTGTTTTGCGATTATCCATATGGCCTTTGCTTTAAGTGAATGTTTTGCCCGTGGATTTGACAATTTCTCTAGTCTAGTAGCTAGCGGTAGCTTTGATCGAGTGCTTGTTCGTCCAAGAAGTACAATTGTTCAGGTTATGGGTTCTAAATTCGAGTTTACTAGAATTGGTAGATTACTTCAGAGTTTAATTGTTTTGATATGGGCGATCAGGAGTCTTTCGATTGACTGGAACAGTATGAAAGTGATTACTATAATTTTGATGATCATCAGTGGGGTCTTTATTTTTACAGGAATCTTTATCCTTGCTGCTACGATGTGTTTTTGGACAATTCAAGGTCTCGAAGTGGTCAATATTTTTACAGATGGCGGAAGAGAGATGGCGCAATATCCATTAAATATTTATCAGAAATGGATAACAAAATTTTTTACATTTGTTATTCCTTTTGGGTGTGTGAATTACTTACCGTTAATGTATCTACTAGATAAAACGGAGGGAAATGCATATTTATATATGTTAGCTCCTATAGCAGGAATTATTTTTATCATACCATGTTTAGTAGTATGGGAAATTGGTGTGAGACATTATCGGTCGACAGGTTCGTAAAACTTTAAAGACGCAATCCAGTTAAGGGGAATGCGTTTTTTATATTGATTAGATAATAGAAATTTAATATCGATCTATATGTAATAAATCAATATTGAAGTTGAAATAGTTAAACATACGCTAACACTTATTAAAAATCTTGCGAGATTTTTATCTTTCCAATTAACATAACTGAATATCAAAGTAGATAGCGCGAGGATAATCTGATACCAAATAGAAATAGTAAAGCCATCTTCTTTAATCAAAAAAATGTTTCCAATTATTAGGCAAGGGATCCAAATTAAAAAGAATAATTTTTGAAATCTTGAAAGTTTTTTCATTGGCATCTTCCTTTATTTAATATGGTCTTTATGCAATTAACAGATATACTATATTCACGAAAGAGTTATAACTTAAATTTAGTTATAATTTAATGTTAGCAGATATACATACGATTTTATTAAGTCAAAAATGAACTATAAGTGAATTTTTTAGCAGTTTTCTTATTGTGTCTTAACTTAGTTAGAGAAAAAAGAGAGTGAAAATAAGTCTCACTCTGATGATAAGACTGGCATTTTAATTCGTTTATAGAGGTTACTAGAAAGTTCTTATTATCTTCTTATTTTTGAATTAGTCTCTATATTTTCTTTGATAAAATATAAAGAGATAAAAAAGGAGGGGCATTATGGGATTAAAACGAAAAAATAAAAGAAAATCTAATCAGCCACACACAAAAGTAATAGATTTTGGAATGGGAAAGAAGTTAGCTAAAATTGAAAAAGCAATTCGAATTTTAGATAAGAAATAGAATTATGATTAAATAGATAGGCTGTCTAATGCACAGTGAAAATAATAAATATTTAAAATAAAAAGGATTTTAGAAAACAATGAAAAAACAAATTAAAGTAGTCGGAGCTGTTATACGAAACGATCAAAACCAAATACTATGTGCCTTACGTTCACATGAAATGAGCATGCCAAATAGCTGGGAATTTCCAGGAGGAAAAATTGAAAAGAACGAGAAACCTGAAGAGGCGTTGGTTCGTGAAATACAAGAAGAATTAGGCTGCGAAATATCTATAGCTGATTTAGTTGAAGACGTCATTCATGAGTATCCAAATATAATAGTAAATTTGATAACATTCGAAGCCAAGATTATAAGCGGTGCGCCAGTAGCTAATGAGCATGCGAAGATCGAATGGAAAGATATTTCTGATTTAAAAGAACTTGAGTGGGCACAAGCTGACCTTCCTACGGTTGAGAAATTGATTAGATAAAAAGTATTTAAGTTTAACGATAAAACTAAGTAATTTAGAATGATGTTGAACGAATGATAAAAGAAATATTTCTTTGTGAATTTGAATTTTTTTCCATATCCCATATAATAATAAATAAGCAACTAAAGTGTACATACTAGATGAGTTAAGGAAAATTCTTGTAAAACAAGGAGGAAAATATGGGAAGATTAATTCATTTCGAAATTCATGTTGATAACATGGAACGTGCAAAGAAGTTTTATGGAGAGGTATTTGGTTGGACGTTTCAAGATTGGAGTGAATATGCAGGAATGGCATACTTTGGTGCAGTGACAGGCAATGAGGACGAAATGGGAATTAATGGTGCCTTAATGCAGCGTCAAAGTGCACCTCCTGAAGCAAACCAACCATTAAATGGATATGCATGTACCATGGGAGTAGAAAATTACGACGTCACGGAAGCTAAAATTGTTGAAAATGGTGGCAAAGTAGCAATGCCTAAATATGCACTGCCTGGAATGGCATGGCAAGGATACTTCATTGACACTGAAGGTAATATTTTTGGAATTCATCAACCTGATGCTAATGCAAAGTAATTTATGGGTTTGATTTGTCATTGATAGATGAGGGAACCTCTTATTTGTTGTGTGAATTTGTTAAGAAACAAACCTGTGAATATAAATTTATGGAAAAAGAGAACAATTTAAAGTTGTTCTCTTTTTAGAGGAACAAAAGTCAACTGTCGGCAGTTGGCTTTTTATTTTTCAATTCTTAATTTTGGTTACAAATGGGAAGGATAAAATAACAGATCTATTAAGTTTGTTCAAACACAAAATTGACATATTACCCTTCTTATTTAGGATATTTTTCATGGTATTCTTAAATTGAAATTGCATTAATTCAAATAATAACAAGTAAGAAAAGGATAAACCGATGAAAAAAATAATGATTATTTCGGTGTTAATCATCATTCTTATCACAAGTGGGTATCTATTCTCAAAAAGCAACATATTCGAAAATTACACAAACAATATCAGTGATGTACTCAAATTAAAAAAAGAAAATGACTATTTAAATGAAAAGATGAGCAATGAAACATCTTTAAAAGCAAATATAACTGAATTTAATATCGAAAATAAAGAATTAAAAATGCTAAAAGAAAGGCTAAATAAAGAAAATCAAAAATACAAAACTGATGTAGCGATCGTTACAAAAAGTGACTTTGATACATGGAACAGCTTTGTTGAAATTGATAAAGGTTCTAAGGATGGAGTAAAGATAAATACAAATGTTTTGTCCCCAAAAGGCTTAGTAGGTAAAATAATCGAAGTCTCAAAGTATAGTTCAAAGGTAGGTGATTTAAACGACTTGGAGTACGTTATTTTATTGTTAAGTAAAAAATAAAGGAAGAACAATAAAAGAACAATTTTATAGTTATTCTCTCAGACTGTAGACAAATTCAATCAAAGTCGAGTTTGTTCTACAGTCTTTTTTGTTTTATTTT
The DNA here is from genome assembly GCF_023115465.1 of Gottfriedia acidiceleris. Lineage (NCBI taxonomy): Bacteria > Bacillati > Bacillota > Bacilli > Caryophanales > Bacillaceae > Gottfriedia > Gottfriedia acidiceleris. The sequence goes on from NZ_CP096034.1 coordinate 1,413,957, forward strand.
CGAAACAGTAAAATATTCTTCTATTCTTTTCCTATTAGCTGGTTCGGTAAGGTAATGACAAAATTAGTTATATTCTTTTCACTGGTTACATAAATCTCACCATGATGAATTTCGACAAATCTTTTTACTACAGCTAAGCCTAAACCAGTGCCAACATAATTTTTTTGAACAGCTTTTGCTCGGTATGAATGTTCAAAAATCTTATCGATTTCATCCTTTGGTATTTCTACTCCCCGATTTCTAACGCATATATGAATTTTTGAATCAACAGTCGACAATTCAATATAAATTTTTTTAGGTTCATACGAATATTTCACAGCATTCTCGATAAGTGAATCCATTATTTGAAGTATATTTTCGAAAGGTATAAAAGTATAGATTTCTTCTTGAATTGATTGTTCGAAAGTAATATTTTCGTAAACCGTTTTATTTCTAAATAAGTATTGTTTGATATGAACTGATAAATCATAGCTTTCTGTATTTTCTGTTTGGATTTCTTCTAATTTAGATAATGTAATAATTTTATTGATCATTGATGCAATTCGTTCTACTTGTAATTCAATAATATTAAGTCTTTCCTCTCTTTTTGTTGCGTTATGAAAACCAAACATACGAAAATAATCTACTGATTGCTGAATTGACGTTAGTGGAGTTCGGATTTGGTGTGTAATTTCACGTGCGCTTTGTTGTTGAGATAGAATTGCTCGTTCCGCCCTATGTAAAATTATGTTAATTTGTTCACTCAAATCATCAACATAGTTATTTTTATGTTTTTCAAAAGAAATTCGTTCGTTAAACATGCCTTTATTTACAACCACAAGTTTCTTTAAAGCGCGGTCTAAAGGAACAAATACATCTCTCATCGCAAAAAAAGCGGCAATAAATGAAATAATTGAAAGAATAACTAAAGAAACAACAAATGTAGTTAATGTAATTCTAAATATTGATTGAAATTCTAGTGGGATATTCGTATTAAAGCTGGCTATCCCATTAAAATTATAGGATTTAGCACTAATATATTGAAATGCTTCGACATAATAGGTTGGACCGAATTTCTTAACCCGTACATAGTCTCGATCTGTAAAAAATCCTTTCTTCACCAAATATGTATTTACCTCGACGGCTTTATTAATTACGGCTAGATAAATCCTTCTCATCTTTTTTTCGTTTACTTTTTTGAAAGCTAATTCAGAATGATATTGCTCACTTATCTTTAGGTTTGGATTAAATGCACGTACCTTTTTTGTTTTGTAATTGTTAAGAACAAGCACTGAGTTAGGTACAGTTAACGTGGAAAGATAAAGTTCTTTCCCGATTGTTGTATCTGGTGCTTGTAGTATCCAATTAACTCTTTCCACACGTTGTAAGTTTTTTTCACCTTCAGTAAGAACGTATTGGTGGATCCTATATACTAATGTAATAGGGGCCATAATACAAACTACAAAAGCGAGTAGAATTGAAATACGAGTAGCGACACGGAAGGTAGCTTTTAATGTTGAATTTGTTTTAATCTTCAATGATATATCCTATCCCGCGTATGGTTCGTATATATTTAGAAGGTATAATTTCACGTAATCGTTTTATCGCTACATCGATTTTGTTTTTGTCAGAATCAGAAACATCTTCATGTTGCCAAACTTCTTTTGCTAATTCTTCACGTGAAATAGGATGGTTTTTATTTTTCAGTAAATAGACAAGAATATTGTAAAGAATAGGACTTGGAGAAACGATCTCCTGCCCAACAGTTACCTTACGATTTGTTAAGGATATTGTTAATTCCCTATATGACAACGATTCAGATAATGAAGACTTGTCTAATCTTCTTAGCACCGTTTGAATTTTAGCGATTAAAATGGGTAAAGAGTAAGGCTTGGTGATGTAATCTTCCGCACCTGAATACAATCCTTGAGTAACATCAGTTGGATCAGCCCTAGCAGTTAAGTACATATACGGAGTGTTCTTTTTTTCAGTTATCATTCTCGCAACATCAAAACCAGAACACATTAAACCATATTGAGCAAACGAATCCAGCGTTATATCTAAAAGCATTAAATCATAATCGTTATTTAATGCAGCATAGTATGTATCTTTCGCATTATCAAAATAATCCACTTCAAATGAAGCCTCTTGCAGCATCTCCTGTAAAAAAGAGCCAATCTCCCGATCATCATCCATAATTAACAATCGCATCTTCTCCACCTCTAATTTAATTTTTACAAATTGATGAAAAATATTAGATTGTTTTTTGTTTAAAAAAGATATTTTAAAATAATTTTTTTCTTACAATCTTGTCAGAAATAATTCAGCGAATAGTAAGTGGTTAAATGCTTGGTTACATGTTTTAATTAACTTGTAACAAGTTGATGTGATTTGAAATTCGTGGAACAAAATATAGAACAATAATAATTTGGGGGTATTCAAATGGCAGGATTAGTAGCCTGTAAAACTTGTGGTAAGGAAATTGCGAAAGGCGTTAAGAAATGTGTGCATTGTGGTAAAGATCAACGTAATTGGTTTAGAAGACACAAAATCATGTCGGCTTTAGGTGCCATAATTGTTGTTTCGATAATTGGTAGTGCTCTAAGCGGTGGCGGAGATGGAGCTACAACTACAAATGGAAGTTCAAAAGTGGAGGTTGAAAAGAAAGAAAAAATCTTCAAAGTTGGAGATATTGTTAAAGATGATCAATTAGAAATCAAAGTATCAAAAGTCGAAGAGAAACATTCAGTTGGAGATCAGTATTATGGCAAAAAGGCATCTGAAGGTGGAGTTCTTGTGGCAATTCAATACACAATGAAGAATGTATCTGATGAGCCAGTTGGAGTCTTCGATTATCCTACTCTTAACCTGGTAGATGAAAAGGGTACTAAGTATGATTCTGATATTGATGCTAGTAGCTCATATGCAGTAGAAACAAAAATTGATGATTCAAAAATATTGTCAGATTTAAACCCAGGGATTACTGTAACTGGTACTGAAGTTTATGAGATTTCTAAAGACGCATTTGCTAAAGGTAAATGGTATATCCAAATAGGAAGTCAAAAAGTTCAAGTTAAATAATTTGATTAAAATATCACCTTATTTTTGTACAAACAAAGATAAGGTGACTTTATTACCTTTTAATAAATTAAATTGTTTAATAAAGAGGTGAGTTAATTGAATAATCGAGTGCATGATTATTTGAAAAATGCGATGTTTGATAATCCTTTTTTCCTCTTAAAATTAGATCCAAGGGTTTCTCAAGATGAATTAAAGGGAATTTTAACCAAGTACCAAAAACGAGCCTCATTGGGTATACTAAAAGATCCCTATGGGAATGTTATTGATCTTCCTAGATTAAATCACTTAAAAAACATGTTGATTCAAAATAATAATAGAACTAGACATCGTTTTTTTTGTTTGTTTAATTACTTAGAAATATCTAAATGTAACTTAGAGGAAGTTGTAGTATTTATTCAATCTTCCAATAGTAGTACTTCTTTTGAATCTTTTCATGACTATGTATTGTATGGTCTATATCTATTAAGTGAAGAAGGTATTTCACCTAAAAATGAGAAAAAGTGGATATATTTTTTGAATAGTTATCACAAGGTATTAACCGAAAAAATTCCAGAAATTTTTAGCACATATGGTAGTGAAATGAAAGAGACTGTTAATAGCTCGAAGAATTACTTTCTCAAACTAAAGCAAGAACTTGAATCATCATTTACGGTTTCTATGTCTTTAGAAGACAATAAGATAAATCAAGATAGTTTAGTTTCAATTCTTAAGGTATTAGTATCATTAAAGTTTGACGTGGAGGATATTATTAAGGAGTTTGTTGAACATTGTGTTAATTATATTGAGGAGACAGCGGAAGAAATATATAAGATAATTAGTAATGTAGATAAAAGAGAAGACGTCGAAATTGATGTTAAAAGTAATTTATGTTTATGTCAAAACGCTTTTTCAATATATAAAAGTAATTTGAAACCAATATATATAATACTAAAACAAAATCTAAAAGGTATTAAATTAAATTATTTTCAAGAGTGTTGTAATGAAACTATTGGAAACGTTTTAAATAGTATAGCTATACACTTTACTTGGGCAAATGAACACTTAATATATAAAGAATTATTAGAACATATAGTTGAAGAGGAATATTTCAACGAAAATTCTCTAGAATTAAATAATATTGTGGGGAAATTAAATAAAATACAGGAAGAACTGTATGAACTTGAAAGTGAAAACCTATTAAATAGTCTTTATTCGATATTTGAATGTGCAAAAAGTATATATGACAATTCATCTGAATCAAATTATATGTCATTAAATAAAAAAGAAAAAGAACAATTATTTCGTAAAATTGAACAGATGTATAAACAAGAGTTTCTAATTCATTATGAATCATGCATGAAAAAATATAAAAGTGATCAAGAAAAAAGAAAAAAAATAGAAAATTACAGAGCACGATGTCTATATGAAATTGCTTGTGGAGCTATTGAATTAAATAAATTAGGTATAGCCGAAAATTACCTAATACAGTCAGTCAAATATGTACAAAATCATGAATTATTGGATAGTATTGAATATTTATTAAGTTTAGTTAAGCATAAAAATAAAAATATGTTTGTTAAATTGTACGATAAATTAGGCATTCGTGGCATTATATTTCTAATTATCCTATCATTAATTATTTGCTCTTCCATATTTTCGGATAATGGAAGTAACGATCCAACCTCAAATGATGAGAATTCTACAATAATCCAAGATTCTACAACTCAAAAGGATTTGAAAAAAAAATTAAAAGAAACTAAAGAGCAATTAGACGATATAGATCAACAAATAGATGATTTAGATTATTTAATGGAACAGAAAAATAATGAAATTGATAGTATAGAAACAGATATAAATAATGGAATTGAAGTTGATAGGAATGATTATGAAAATAAAATTAATTCATATAATGCAGATGTGGAAAAATATAAATCTTTAGTTAAAGATTACAATGATACAAAAGATTTATATAATGAATACGTACATCATTATAATTCTTTAAATTGAGGTGATGTAGCTATGGAAAATGAATTTGAAGAAATTACGATTTCTGAGTTAATTGAATTAGGAACTGAGATATGGCGATTAAATAAACATGTTTCAAACACTGAAAGTAGTGCAATGAGCATCAGATTTATTAGAAAATTGGAAGAGTTCTTAAAAATAAAGAATATAGTTGTTGAAGATCTCACAGGTGAAATATTCGATACGGGATTAGCTGTTAATGTTATTCACACTGAAAATGTCGAAGAAAGTGAAAGGTTTTATATTAGTGATACAGTATATCCTGCTATCTTTTATAAGAAGCAATTAATAAAACAAGCAGTTGTAACCATTTCCAATAAAAGAATCGAGGGGCAAACATGCAAACCAAATATTTAAAATATGGAATTGACTTGGGAACTACGAATTCTTGTATTGTAACATGGGAAAACGAAGAGTTGAAAGTTTTTTTAAACAAGGAACAAATGGCTGTTACAAAGTCTGCAGTTTATTACGGTAAAAGAAAACGAACTATCGTAGGATATAAAGCTTATAATGTTTTAGTGACTGAACCTGAAAATGTAGCAATAGAGTTTAAACGACTAATGGGATTACACGAAAAAAAATATTTTCCGTTAGCGGATTATTCTGCTACCCCTGAAGAGCTATCCGCAGAAGTGTTGAAATCTCTTGCAAATAATGTAACTACACTTACAGGTGAAAATGTTACTTCAGCAGTAATTACTGTTCCTGCAGCTTTTAATACCATCCAGTGTGAGGCGACTATTGAAGCAGCAAAATCTGCAGGTATTGAACATGTACATTTGCTACAAGAACCAATTGCCGCAGCAATTGCGTATGGAACAGATCAGTCACTACATGATAAGACGTGGCTAATTTTTGATTTAGGTGGAGGTACATTTGATGTAGCTATTGTTTCATCAATGGATGGTCAACTACAAGTATTAAACCATGAAGGTGATAATTTCTTAGGCGGAAAAGATATTGATAGAGCACTTGTAGAAACAATTTTGTTCCCAGCTTTAATAGAATCTGGTTACAAAATTGAAGAAGGATCTCCATTGCATGATCGTATTTTAGGTAGATTAATTTACGAAGCAGAAGAAATAAAAATACAATTAACTACAAATTCTAAAGTGGAATTTGATATTCAAATTGACGATGATGAATATGAAGAAGAATATGGAGAACCAATTCTGCTTCAAGGGACTATTAAGAACGAGAAATTACATGGTATTTTAGATGAAGTTATTCTTCCTAAATGCATAAGATTATGTAATAAGGCTATTGATGATATAGGCTTACAATGGAGTGGTATTGATAGGATTTTATTAGTCGGTGGACCTACTCAAATTCCTTATATTCGAGAAGTATTAAAACAAACATTTAATACAGAAATTGATTATTCTCAAAATCCGTTGACTGTAGTTGCTGCAGGGGCTGCAATGTATGCATCTGTAACAAAAATATCAAATGTATCAGATAATAAACCTGTTTATTCAAATAATGACGCAATAAATGTAAATTTTGAATATGAAAATGTTATGTCTACATTGAATGGAACTGTTTACGGTACTTTCAAAAACACCTCAAACATAAAAGAAGTAATGTTATCAATGACCGATGGATCGTGGAATTCAGGTTGGATACCGTTAATTGATATAGAAACGGGATATTTTGAGATTGATGTGATTGTAAAAGAAAACAAGAATAATATATTTACTCTTCAAGTTAGGGATAATAGAGGTACATTGGCCAAAGTTAACAATCCTTTAATAGAAATAAGACATAGTTATAATTATTTACAGCCTGCCAATCCGCCTTTACCTCATACGATTTCTATTGAAATTGAGACAGATGAAGGGGGAATGAAAACGAAATTAGAACCTATATTTAAAAAGAATTCAGTCCTTCCTTTAAGTGTAACTCGAAAGTTTTTTGTAACGAATACTTTACTTCCGAATGACGAAAATACTTTTTTTAGTATACGAGTTTATGAAGGTGAAACTTTAGACAACCCTTCAGTCAATACTCTAATTTTTACAATGAAAATTACTGGTGGAAGTTTTTCTTCATTGCTCCCAAAAAATGAGGAAGTTGAAGTGACTATAAGCATTTCAGAATCAAGAGAGATAGGATTGGAATTGTTTATACCGAGGCTTAATGAAGTATTCTCGAAAACACATATCTATTTCCCAGAAAAAAATCGAGCTAATACTATTACAGATTCGATAGAAGCTTCTATAAAAAGTGCTTATGAAGATATTTTCAATCTGCAAGAAGATTTTCTGTTAAGTAATCTAAAAAATGAATCATTACAATTATCAAAAATCGATGAAACCCTTGAACAGTTTGCTAATCAATTTTTCAAAAATATAGAAAGAATGAGAAATAGTGCTGATTTGGCAATGGCAGAGTTAACACGTTTTAAAGATTGCATTGTTATTCCACTTCATAAATTAAAAATGGACAATAATAATCGAATCAGTTCTTCTTCTGGAGGAATTAAAGATGAAGAAATAGAAAATTTAATAGAAGAAACAGAACGTTTAGTATTCGAATTCGATGATACTTCCATATCAAATAATTTTCTTTTTTTAAAACAAAACCTAATAAAAGCTACAGAATTTAAAAATGATCGATTAATTGAAAAATATTCTAATCAATTAAAAGATTTACAGTCTCATGTTGTACGAGAAGATCCTGCTTATTGGATGGACCTTTTTATTTACATTAGTAATTTTGGTACCTATACAGATCAAAATGCAGCAGAAAATTTTATTCAAATGGGAAGAGAAGCATTATACAATGATGATTTAGAAAAATTAAAAAGAGTAGTATATAGTTTGTATGGGCTGGTGCCAAAAGAAGTAGTAGAAACGATCGAAGAAGATAAACAGTTACCTGGAATACGTTTGTTACCTTGAAAATTGAAAAAGTAAGATAAAAAGGAAAATCAATATGTTGGTTTTCCTTTTTTGAATTTTATTAAGCATATTTTTGAGAGCTTCTAACTCATTCTAAGAAAAAAATCAAAAAAATAAATTCAATTCAAATGAACAGTAAAGAAATGGATAAACAATTAGATTAAAAACGAGAATAGATTGATGATAGTGTGATACTAAAAAAGTATGGAGTGTTATTATATAAGATTTGAGTATTTTATTATTATTATTTATTTATTACAAATAACATATTTTTATTATTAATATGAATAATTCTGTGTATTGAAAAACGGATGTGAATAAAACACTGTAATCTACCTTAGTTCACTATTTTTAAAGGTTTTATAATTTTAATATTTAGTATATTTTATAAATTATATCTTGACTGATTATTATGAAATTAATTAGAATTAATACTCGTCAATAAGGATAAAATAAACATAACTAGAAATCTTTAAATTAAAGAGCTAAGAATGGAGATATTTGTGAATTATTTTTTTGTGTTTCAAAATAAAAGTTATTTAGAAGAAAGAAAAGGTGCCTTCTTATGGGCTCCTCAAAAAAATAGAAAAGGTCAAACTTTTCATCATTGGGAAGATATGAAGCTTATTAAAAAAGGTGATATTATCTTTAATAGTTATAATGGTGAAATGAAATCGATAATTGTAGCAAATGAAAATTGTAAAGAAATGCAAAAACCTAAAGAGCTGAATCAAGTTGATTTATGGGAGAAAGATGGTTGGTATGTTAATTGTACATATCACGATTTAAAGTATCCTATTGTGTATAAAGAGTTTATGGAAGAAATATTAAATAAACAAGACGATAAATATGCCCCATTTAATAAAGTGGGGCGTGGTAATACGGGGTATTTGTTTAGAGTCTCAAACCAACTTGCTGAATTTCTCTTAAACGTTATTGAACAAAGAAACAGCTCTTTTAATATTAATTCTATTAATACGAAGGACTTTATCATTGAGGTCGAAAGTAATTTACCATATAATATTCAAAAAACAGAACGTGAACAGATCATTAAACAAAGAGTAGGTCAATCCATATTCAAAAAATTACTATTAAAAATAGAAAGAAAATGTAAATTGTGTGGAGTTTCAAATGAAAAATTCTTAATCGCTAGTCACATAAAACCATGGAGTAAATCGAATGATATAGAAAAGTTAGATCCAAATAATGGATTTTTATTTTGTCCAAACCACGATAAACTTTTTGATCGAGGGTTTATAAGTTTTAACCTAAATGGGGAGATAATAATTTCACGAGAGTTAGACGAGAATTCTAAAATATTTTTAAATGTAAACGAAAATCATATGATTCAAATGAATGAAGAACAATCAAATTATATGAATTTTCATCGAGAAAATATTTTTGAAATAGAAAAAATAAAATAATAAGGAATTGTTAAAAGCGAAAAAATTCTAAAAGTTATAGAATCGTTAATGGAATAACCAGAAAACATCTACTATTATTTAGGATAAGCAAAAATGAACAGCTATTGTATTTGAATAGGTCGGAAAATAGAAAAAATATAGAATTAAGGAAGCTTTAGTACAGGAATTTATAAGCACCTGGCTAATAATTATTCAAACTTCTTTACAAATCAATGAAAGCCAACTGAAACAGATTCGACTTATTAAAAGGCACTTTTGCCGCAAATTCATCTACTTCTTTAGGATTGTCAAGAAAGACAATAGTTTCCCACTTTAATTCTCTTTTATACGTTTTGGGCTTGTTGTAATTTCTGTTCATTTTGAAATTTGATAATTAAAAACGAGAATTAATATTTAAGTGTAATATTTTATTATCATTTTTGTTAGAATTAAAAGCATGGGCTCGATAATGAATCGTACTCATGCTTTTAAGTTTGTATTTGTATTTAAATCGAAGGTTAATATAGTAGATAGAACATTTAATTTATAGTAAAGACATAAGTAAAATTGTTGAAAAATAAAATGTATGAAAAAGCTTTGAAAGGTTGACAGCAATGATACAAAAACTGGACTATTTGAAGGATCGCTTGAGTGATTTAAGTAAACGTAACCGCTCAATTCGCCTTATGAAGTTAGCAGATAAATGGGCGGTTGATTTAACAGAATTAGAATCTGTTTATCAAGATAAGAATCAAAATTCTTCTCTTCTTGATGATATTTTAAAGAATAAGAAAAATGAGATTTTATTATTTAAAAGAGATATAAATGATGAAAAGAAAATGCTTCTTTCACATAAATTAACTACCTTACACCGTAATTTAAAAGGGATTGAAGAAGAAACTGGAATGTATGATTTATATTTAGGCTATCCATTCTTAACTGGAAAAATGATGGATGGTACTTTTTTTAGAGCACCTGTTTTCTTATACCCGATCAAGTTAGAAAAAAACGGTTTAACTTGGAATCTAGTTAAAGGTGAAGGAGAAAAATTAATTAATAGGACTCTGTTCTTAGCCTTAAAAAAACTAAATGAATTTAATATAGAAGAGAAAATGTTAGATGAAGAGTATTTTTCTAATGTTACTTCAATTCAAGAACTTCATGAATGGTTTAAAGAATTCGATTATAATTTTCCAATTAAAAACACATTAATTCAAAAATTTCAAAACTATACATTAAAAGACATTCCCAAATTAAATGATGGAGAAATTGCACTTGAGAGTTTAGCAGTACTAGGTTGTTTTCCTCAAGGGAATTCTGCAGTAATAAAAGACTATGATTTATTAAAATCTATTCTGGAAGAGAATGGTGATCTAGGGTTTATTTCTGAATTATTATTTGAAGACGAAAATATTATAAATGATTCATTATTATCACCGATTATAGAAGAAGTAGAAAAAAATATTGATGAACGAGATAAAGTTTTTTTATTACCTACAGATGGTTCCCAAGAAGAAATTCTTCAATTAGCTAGAAACCAAAAGGGTTTAGTAGTTCATGGTCCTCCAGGGACGGGAAAATCTCAAGTTATTGTTAATTTAATTACAGATGCAATTAATCAGAAGAAAAAGGTATTAGTTGTTTGTCAAAAAAGAGCAGCATTGGATGTAGTAAATCAAAGACTTGATGGATTGGGTTTATCCAAGTTTGCAGCTCTAGTACATGATGAGAAGAACGACCGTCAAAAACTATATTCAAAGATTCAACAGTTGATAAATATACCTATTCAAATAAACGATTCAAACCAAAAAGAATTTGAGTTTGTAAGTTCCCAATTAAGAATGAGTGAAGGCCAGTTAAATGATATTTCAAAGGCTTTATTTGAAGTGCAGGATTTTGGTTATAGAGCGTATGATTTATATAGTATCTCTAAACCAAAGGATGAAATGAAGCGCCTTGTTAATGTTAAACCTTATTTAAATAAATTGAGTAGATACAATTTAGAGGATATTCTTGCGGAGGTTTATACTTACGGGGAATATTATGCAAGATTTGGAAATGAAAGTTATCCATGGAAACAAAGAAAGAGTTTTAAGGATTTAGAGTTAAAAGATCAATCGATAATGACAGATACTTTAAATGATTTAATTGAAAGCGCAAAAATTACTGTTTCTAAATTAGACGAGTTTGAACAAAATTTTGTTACTCCTGAATATGCAAAATTAGTTCAAGAAAAAATTGAGAAGATTTATGAGGATCTAGATGATAGTAAGAAACGCTCTTTTAAGAACATTAGATTATGGATTTGGACTTCTTTTACTGGAAAAAATATTATTGAAGAGCTATTAGAGGGGAATAAGTTTAAAGGAACAAGTTCAAAAGAATGGATTAGATTAAAGCAATGGTTAAAAACGCTTTATGACCTTTCTAAAGAAACAGAAAAATTTATGTCGAAGTTAAAAAATTTAATTCCATATGTAGCTGAAGATTGGATTACAAGTATGGAAAAGCTAGTTAATGATGGAAAGATACCATTAATTGAGCTTGAAAAAATGCATGAATATATTTTCTCAGACTTTGAAGAGTTAAGAAGAATGGACCGTTTTTATCATGATAAGGATGAAACAGTAATTTCATTAATAGAACTAGCCATTAAAGAAGTACCTTTCGTAGAAAATAATCTAGCAAAAGAATGGATTGATTCTCTACAAGATTCGATTTATTTACATTGGATTGATGAAATTGAAAGAAAACATCCGATAATTGAAGCGATTAGTACAGAGCAGTTTAATAGAATTCGTGAGAAATTGAAAAATTTAATCGAACAAAAACGAAATATTGGTAAACTTATGCTTCAAAATAAATTATTAAGTTCAATCGAAGAAACTAAATTAAACTTTGGTAAAGCGATTAAAGAGCTTAGCCATCAAACATCTAAAAAGCGACAGTTATGGCCATTAAGAAAATTGGTAAGAGAGTTTTCAGATAAAGGACTAACGGAATTACTACCAGTTTGGTTATTGTCACCTGAGGTTGTATCATCAATTTTACCTCTAACTGAAGGTTTATTTGATCGTGTTATTTTTGATGAAGCGTCTCAATGTACAGTTGAAAATGGACTTCCTTCTATCTATAGAGGGAAAACAGTAGTTGTTGCTGGAGATGAAATGCAATTACCACCATCTAATTTATTCCAAGGAAGCATGGAGGTAGATGAAGATGATGAAACAATGGGTGAGATTGAGGAATCAAAGAGCTTACTAAACTTGTCTAAGCGTCATTTTCAAGAAAGCATTTTACAATGGCATTATCGATCTAAGTCTGAGGAATTAATTAATTTTTCAAATTATGCTTTTTATAATTCTAATATTCAAATTGCACCAAACGTTGAACCTTTAAAACAACCTGCTGCAATAACTTGGAAAAAAATCGATGGATTATGGATAAACCAATCGAATCTTATAGAGGCACAATTTGTTGTATCAGAACTTAAAAAACAAATAATTACCTATCCAAATTTATCGGTTGGAATCATTACTTTTAATGCTAAACAGCAAGAAAAAATACTAGATGAGATTGAAAAACTTGCTGAAACAGATAAAGAATTTGAAGTGATCTATAATCAAATACAATCACGTGATTTGGATGAAAGAATATTTGTAAAAAATATCGAAAACGTACAAGGTGATGAGCGTGACGTAATTATCTTCTCAATTGGGTATGCTAAAGGAGAGAATGGTAGAGTTTATAATCGTTTTGGTACTTTAAGTCAATCTGGCGGAGAAAATAGATTAAATGTAGCAGTAAGTCGTGCAAAAGAAAAAATCCTAGTAGTTTCAAGTATTGAGCCAAGTGAACTTGATGTATCAAATTCTAAAAATAGAGGTCCGAAATTATTAAAAGCATATCTTGAATATGCTAAGGCTACTTCTGAAAACAATCGAGATCTAGTTACAAGTACGCTAAAAGATATTCAAGAAGGAAGCAACACTATGGTTAGCTCACCAGCATTACATTTTGATTCAGGGTTTGAAGTTCAAGTTTATGATATGTTAGTTGAACTAGGATACGAAGTCCATACTCAAGTAGGTTTATCAGGATATCGTATTGATTTAGCAATTGTTGATCCAAATGATCCTTCTAAATACCTTCTTGGTATTGAATGTGATGGAGCTATGTACCATAGCTCACCAAGTGCTAAAGAAAGAGATGTTTATCGCCAAAAATTCCTTGAAGATAGAGGATGGAAAATTGAACGTATTTGGAGTAGGAATTGGTGGAAAAACCGTTCCGGTGAAATTGAAAGAATCGAACATGTTATTAAAGATTTGATTAAGAAACAAAAAGTAGCTGAGTTAATACTTTAGTACATTACAGATGTGTAAATCAATAAAAACATATTTTTTATAAATTATGAAGGCATAACAAAAAACACTTTAAATTTTTTATTTAGAGTGTTTTTTACTTTTAGAATATTAAGTTGTTTACGAACGATTAAAGATTAATCATCCCTATTAAATTGATAGTTCTAAAAAGCAGGTTCATGTTCATTTAATGGTTTCCACTTAATATTTCCAGATAAACTTGAACATTCATTATAAATACTTTGTAAAAATGCAATTCTTGTAGGAGTAGTTTTGCCCGTTTGGTTCTTCAAAGTTTCATTTAATGGATGATGACTTTCGATGAAAAACTCATTTCTTTTATGCAATCTTTCAAGAAATCTAATTTCAGGTATTCTTGCAAATTTTCCTTCTTTTCCTCGATTACATTCTTTACACGCTAGTACTAGATTCCATACACCATTTAAATTTATAGGTAGTTCGCGTTGTAATGTATATGGTAAGAAGTGATCAACGTCCGCCAAACTCTCAGATCCTTCATCAATTGTAATATCATTAAAACAATAGAAGCACTTCCCTTTTTGATAACCATTTAAGGCATCTCTTGATGAAGTTACATCTATTCGTTTAAGTGTATTATCTTCATCGATAAAAAACATTTTGGATTGATCATCAAAATGAACATTTAATAATGAAGGACTTAAATTTAATGACCAAGCTGTTTCAACAAGTCTCCATCTTGCTTCAACTTCATGACCAAAATTTTGGTGCTGTGCTGATTCATTTAAGTGAAACAAATCGTCAGTTAGGATAATACCTTTATTTTTACCCTCTTTTTTTACTTCAAAAAATGAGACCGGAATGTTTTGTTGATTCACATTATGGAACGCATCCAAAACATTTTCGAAACCTAATTTTTTTGTTAAAAGGATTAAATCATCTTTTGTTATTGATCCACTATTATACTCCCTACATGCATTTAAAAAGCGACTTGAAGAAGATGTAGTTTGTTTATCATTAATTTTTAAATGTTCACAAATGTATTTAGAAAAAGGGATTGATAATTCTTCTAATGGAATGAAAGTATTTTGATTATGGTTCTCTGAAATTTCTATTAAAGATTTAGCTAATGCAAATTTATAACTTGCTGAATTCTTTCCAAAAAGAATAACAGATCTGAAGTAAGATTCCAATGATGGAAACTCTTCTGTAAAAATATTCAAAAAATTAACCCCTTTACTATTTAAATTAATATATTCTACAATTAAGTGTGTACTATAAATACTTATTTTTGGAAATGGAGAGTACTTTATGACTATAAAATATTATAACAAATTAGTAAGAGATAAAATTCCAGCAGTTATTACCAAATCCGGAAGTACATATGAGACAGAAGTCCTGGGTGAAAAAGAATACATAGAAAAATTAAATGAAAAGTTAAATGAAGAACTTGAAGAGTTCTATAATGCAACACCTGAAGAAACTGTAGGGGAAATTGCTGATATTTTGGAAGTGATTTATGCTTTAGCTGAAACGAAAGGTATTACTATTGAGGAAATTGAGAGAGTTCGACTTCAAAAGAAGGAAGATCGTGGTGGATTTAAAGAAAGAATTTTACTGAAACATGTTGTAGAAGGTAAATGATTTTATTTTTGTATTTCTGTTTTAATTAGGGGGAGATATTTTGACTAAATGGTGGATGGTACGTGCAGGGGATAATAACGAGTTAATACCAATTTGGAAGCAGAAAAATGTAGTATCAATTGGTTGGGCAGATTTGGGTAATCCAAAACTATTTTCATCTAGAGATGTATTAATACAAAAAGCACATAAAGTATACGAGGAAGATAAACCTGCTGCTCGTATAAACTGGGCAAGTCAGGTTTGGCGTTTTAGTAAGGAAATTGAAGAAGGAGACCGTGTAATTACATATGCAAGAGATAAAAGAGAATATTTGATTGGTACGGTTAAAAAAGCACATAGATTTGATGTAAACGTAGTAGGTGACTATTATCCAAATATTATTGAAGTTATATGGGAGGATAAACAAATTCCTAGGGATAATTTATCACAAGGTGCTAGAAATACTCTGGGATCTGTCCTTACGGTATTTCGAGTTGACGATTGGGGAATTGAGTTGGAAGCGATAGTAAAGGGGAATCAACCAACTACTGATTCTGATGACAACAAAGAGGAAGAAGAGATTATTAAAGAAGATTTTGTACAAAAGGCATTAACAATGGTACAAGACAAGGTAGATAAACTAGATCCGTGGGCTATGCAAGATTTGTTAGCGGGGTTACTACAAGCCATGGGTTACAATGTTCGAGTTAGCCCCAAAGGTCCTGATGGTGGTGTAGATATATTAGCCCATAAGGATGCTTTTGGGTTTGAGAAACCAATTATTAAAGTGCAAGTAAAACATCGCAAGTCAACCTCTGGTTCACCAGAAATTCAGCAATTGCTTGGTGCTCACCCGATTGATGCTAATGCTTTATTCTTGTCCACTGGTGGATTTACATCACAAGCAAAAGAGGTAGCGAGACAAAACAACGTTAAGTTACTCGATTTAGAAGAATTAGTAAATTTAATAGTTTATTGGTATGAAAAAATGCCTAATGAAACACGTTCATTATTGCCATTACAAAAGATATATGTACCTGAGTAAAAATACGTTATTATATATTAAAAAGACTCCCTTTTAAGGGAGTTTTGTTATGTTGATTAAGGTAGAAGAGACTTAGGGAATTGAACGATGACAGAGATCTTATCCACTGACCATCCAATCAGTTAAGATTAATAGATTTAATCAACCTAATCTAAAAAGAAAATGTAGGAGGATTTCCTATGATTAAATTCACTTAACTATTATTAAATCGTGGGGATGGGGAAGTGCAAGTGCGAAAATAAGTGGTCGTGTGAAAAAACTTTGAAATTAATAAAAATTGTAAAAAGACAAGTAGGTAGTTCTTATTACACTAAAAAGAGAATAACCACTCGTGGTTATTCTCTTCTGAAAATCGATTACTTTTAACATACCCACTTAGATCTACATCGTTGATATTATCATATATTTTATATTATTTATTGAAATTAAATCTAAGGATGTGCTTTTTAGATTTTTTTCACTATTACACCCCATAAAATCAAAATATACTTAGGGATATAAATATAAAAAACTTTTTCATTTTTTACCTCGACACATTATGTCTTACATACACGGTATATCTATTTATTGTCAATACTGTGAGATTACTCAAGAGTGAATGATTATTTTATTTGATTACTATGTCATATTTGGAACTTAGTTTATTAATTAAATTAGATTTAATAGTTTGGTAGTTATTAGCAAAATACATGTCTCTAAATAATTTTGGTTTTTGAGCGTAATCCACAATTTTGGATACATATATAATTGTCATTCCATCATCATTCATTTGATGTACCACTTTGCCAATATTTGAATCATCAACTATAATATTTGACTTATCATTTGAGGAACTTGGTTGAAGAAAATCTAAATGGACAGTATAAGTTTTTTCAAAATTAATTTTGTGTTCTTTTTCAATAATTATTGCGTTTTTTCCAGATTCTAAATCATTTTGCAATTTTGTGGCTAAATTATGATTAATTGTTTGATAAGAAAGTACTTGATACATCTTTGGAGCCTCTAATTGGTAATTATCTTTAAAATATTTTTTTATTATAGAATCATTATTTTTTAGATTAAATAAATGATACACATAATATGGTTGTTTATTCGATTTATTTATGTTCATTTCAGGGAATTTTTTATTTAGCTTTATTAATTCTATTTTACTTGGCGATGATAAGTTATATTTATTTGCTTCTTTTTCAATGATATATGAATTTGCTTGATTATTTAATTCGTGAATTTTATATTTTTTTTCTAACGATTTTAACAATTCTTGTTCATTAATGATTGGTTTATTATCTATCGATAAGACTGTTTTTGGAGTTATTATTTTTATAAACTCAATATTGAATACTAAACTTATCAAAAGTAAAACAGATAGTATTAGTTTTAAATGCTTTTTAATAACAATTTCTCCTTTTTAATGTTTATGGAATCTATTGTAATGACCGATAAAAGTCGAACATTTTCCTTGTTTTGAACTTGGGCTGGCAGCACAATATTTATTCGATGTATAATCAGCTAAACATCTTGTACTTCGACCTAGAGAATAATCACAGTCACTCATAATAAAATTAATTGCTGCTACTGGATAATGATTTGGATAGTATTTTCCATTTCCTAAAGGTCCATTAAAACGATTGCAATGTAATCGATCACCGTAGTGTCCTTGTTCTCCTATTTCCCAATGGGGATCTGTTGAAGTAGCTCTTGAACTCAATTTTGTGGTAGGCTCTTCAGTATATTTGTCTTTTTCTGAATCCTTTAATATTTGAGAAATATCCATTTCTTTAATAATGCTTACTTCATTTTGAGAAAAATCAACAATTTGGCTTAAATCATCATCTATTCCTTCTACTGAAATGTTTACTAATTTTTTACCATCACCATTTAAAACTACTTCTCCATTGTTATTTGCAGTTTTCGACTCTTCGCTATTTTCTAGTGAAACTTCAACATTTTCCTGTGTAACAAAACGCTCAAAAATATCTTCATCTGGATTGTAGCTCCAACCAGTATCGCCATTAGAAATTAAATTAATTGTATTATTTTTTTCTTTTTCAGAAACCTCGTTCCAATCAACTTTATAAGTTTGTCTAAATAACACTTTAATTAAAGTGTTTTTCGAATCTACATTTTCAGCATTAGATTTAATGGGGATAGATGTTATCACCAACGCTAATAATGTGATTACCAAAAAATACCATTCTTTCTTTCTTGAAATAAATTTTTTCTGCATACAGAAACCACCTTAACCTTTCAACTGAAATTTTATATAGAGATAAGACCACTTGAGGATTACTTTTCAATTAATCAATAAAAATATTTCTCAATTAGTATCTCTATATAATAATGTTAACAGAGTGTAATCTTTATTTTTTACTAAAATATTACAAAAATATGAAAGTTTTACCATTGTTATAAAATGAGAATAAATGAAAGACCTACTCGATTCTTGAGTAGGTTTATTAAAGTTAGTAAATAATCCTTAAAAAAATCTGGTTCATTTTTACTAAAATAATAAGATATTCTATGTTAAAATGATAAATAGATTTAGATAAATGTGAAATACATCTTTGTTTCTTAGCAAACTATTAAACATATTTATTTAATGTAAATTTTATAAATTATGTAGCATTTGTTACAAAAAAATAGATAGGAGTTATTAAAGATGAAAAAACTTGCTATTGGTATTCTTACAATTGGACTTATTCAAAGTTATTCAATTATTTCAACTGACAATGCTAGTGCAGCTGTGAAATATTTTAAAAACTGTACTGAAATGCACGAAACTTACAAGGGTGGAGTTGCCCGTAGTTCAACCGTTAAAAATAAAGGAGGTAAAACTAAATATAAACCTTATGTATCAAAAGCTCTATATGACGCTAACCAAAAAATGGATCGAGATAATGATAAAATAGCGTGTGAAAGATAGTATCACCATACATATTAAAGTACTAATGCAGTCTTCAAATTTTGAAGACTGTATTTTTTATTTTCGAATTCTTCAAATTTTTATCACATTTACAATGAGTTTAACAAAACTTAGTATGTTAATATTTTCACAAGTTAGTAAATTTTACTTATTATTTAATTTCTTACTAAAAAGGAGTGAGACTTTTGGAGAAAAATTGTTATTTTCTTCAATTAGAGCTAAATTGTAAAAATCATATGATTCTCGCTATAAATAAGATACAAAAGGGGCTAGAAGTTTAATTGGTTATATGGTAATAGAAGATGTTAATCGTCCAGGTACACCTAATGATTTTAGAGATTTACATCCTGTATTTTTAAAAGACTGGGATGATGATCGAAATCTTAATTTTGCGAGAATTTATACTTTTGATAGTATAACTGAGGAAAAAATAGATGCATTAATAGAACTTGCAGAAACGTTTATTGAGTTTAAACCAAGTGTAAATCTTAAAGTAGATTTTTTTTTTGCAAATGAGGTTTTTAAACTCTATGAGAAGAGTTGGGAAAATGATATGAATAGGATTCCTGTTTATCAATGGTTGATTGATGCTAATAGTGAAAATCCAATTAATTTAGAAAAACTAAAAATTGATTCATTAAATCATCTATCACAAGATGAATAGATATTATTAAAACTTTAAAAGAAACAACCCTACATTTCATAAAAGTGAAGAGGAATAATAATGATATTAAAAGTCTTAGTTTTAATTTTATTACTTATTCTGGGGAATTTCTTTTTTAAAATTCTTCCCTGGCAGTATATTACTGCACTATTAGGAATTATTGTATTGCTATTAATAGGTTTTTTCATTGTTGAGCGTACTACTATTTTAGTAAAAAATAGACTTCTAGAAAGTACTTCAATAAAAAATGAAGGAATGAATGAAATTATGATTGATAAACAAGTTACACCTGAACTACTGGAAGAGCTAAAAAGTAAATATGGTAGAACAGTTAAACACACAGATATAGTAGTAATACTTTCAGTTGAAAATGATAGAAACTATCAATTTAAGAAATTATATATAGGGACTAAAAACAATAGATTTAATAGTATTTTTTCTGAAGATTCTAAACTAAAAACTAATAAAGGTATCGGAAAAGGAGATGATATATCTACTATTATAGATAAGTACCGTAATAACTACATTCACTTGTTTGAAGAAATAGGAGAAACCATAACGTATCCTGATAAAGAGAGAAATGTAAAATTGACTTTCATAATGTATAAAGAGAGAGTATTTCAAATTATTCTAACTAAAAATTAAATTAAGGAGAGATATTATGCCCATTTCGATTTTTATAATTTTTTTATTTCTTTTTTCATTATTTTCTTTAGTTATTGGTTTAATGAGAAAACAAAAATATATTATAATTATTTCAAGTATACTATTACTTATATCTTTAGGATTAGGAGCATTTATAATCGTATTAATTGGAAGAATGTAATTGATAAAATCTTGAAGATAAAATCCTCCTTGTAAGATTCATTAATAAGGGGGTATTTTTCATTTCTTTTATTTTTACAATAAGAAATCCGGCCCAATAAATGAACCAGATTTCTCAAGACTGCTTTATTTCCAATCTACGCGCAACCAACGACAAAACATAATTAACAACAAAATACATCAACGAAACCATCACCATAACAG
The DNA here is from genome assembly GCF_023115465.1 of Gottfriedia acidiceleris. Taxonomy (NCBI): domain Bacteria; kingdom Bacillati; phylum Bacillota; class Bacilli; order Caryophanales; family Bacillaceae; genus Gottfriedia; species Gottfriedia acidiceleris. The sequence goes on from NZ_CP096034.1 coordinate 1,434,957, forward strand.
GGATCACATAAGACTCCTTCTGCGCATAAATAATCTGTCCATTATGCAATAAATCAGGCAATGCAATAACAACAGCTAACGATGTATCTTTCAGTAATGAAATAAACTGACTAACAAGCGGCGGAACCATTCGTCTCAATGCTTGAGGCAAGACAATATAAAGTAATGTCTGAGTGTAATTGAGGCCGGACGCACGAGCTGCTTCAATCTGTCCTTTTTCGATCGAGTTTAATCCACTTCGAATAATCTCCGAAATCATAGCTGATTCAAATACTGTCAGTGCTACAATGGCAGCTGTCGTTATTTTCATTTCAATCCCGATTTCTGGTAGGGCAAAATACGTAAAGAAAATAATAAGCAACAAAGGCAGGTTTCGAATCGTCTCAACAATCGCGGTAAGTAATTGAGTAACAACAGGAATTTTCGTATATCTAAGCGTACCAATAAGTCCTCCAATAATGAAACTTAGTACAATTGAAATGGCAGCTACTTTAAGAGTGACCCAAAATCCTTCTAACAAAAACTTGATATGATCTAGTGTGTATACATCAGCGAACGGCTGCAGAAAATCCATTCATCCACCTCCTTAATTACTTCTAGCCAAGCGTTTTTCTAAATAGCCTACACCAATACTTAAAGGAATCGTTAAGACTAAGTAAAATAAGGCTACGAAAATATAAGTATCAAAAGTTACGTAAGTCATTGCAGATATTAGATCACCTTGATACATTAAATCTCCACCAGCTACGACTGCTAACAATGATGAATTTTTTACTAAATTTAGAAATTGATTACCAAGAGGAGGGATGACGATTTTGATCGCTTGGGGGAGAATAATTAATCTCATTGCCTGTCCGTAACTCAATCCTGTCGAACGAGCGGCTTCCATTTGTCCTTTTGGAACAGAGAGGATACCGGCACGGATTGCTTCGGAAATGAAAGCTGCTGTATAGATGGTCAATCCGATTGTTCCTGCAACTATTCCACTAAAACTTCCAGCTAAGTAAGTAAAAAATACGACCACTAGTACTGGGATATTACGGATAAATTCCACATAAATTGAACCTAACCAGTTAAGTGGTTTAATTGGAGAAATTCGCATAACTGCAATGATTGTTCCTAGAATAAAGCTACATAATAAAGCGATTAAACTAGTTAAAATGGTAACTCTTAATCCTTCTAAAAAATACTCCATATGTTCTGTTAGAATCGAGAAATCAATCAAAGGATTTCCTCCTAATGATTAGGAAAAGCAGGCCCGTAAAATGACGGACTCTGCAGCTCCCAACATCAATAATTATTTTTTAATCCATTTATTCTTAATTTCATCGTATTTACCTGAAGCTTTCAGGTTTTTTAATGCTTTATTTAATGCTTCAACAAGATCTTTATTGCCTTTTTTAACAGCAATTCCATAAGGCTCTTTGGTAAAAGTTCCACCTACTAATTCGAATGAAGGATCTTCTTCTTTCATCCCATAAAGGATTGAATCATCAGTCGTTAAGGCATCACCTTTACCAGCTTTTAAGGCTGTAAAAGCTTCTGCATAGTTTTCGAATTCAAGTACTGTTGTATCAGGAGCTTTCTGGCGAATATTTACAGCAGAAGTAGACCCTTTAACAGCAAGCACTTTTGTCCCTTTTTTTAAGTCAGCAAGTCCATGAACTTTACTGCCTTTTTTAACAAGCAATGATTGTCCTGCATTAAAGTAAACATCCGTAAAATCTACTTCTTTTTTACGTTCTTCATTAATGGTCATTGTAGCGACTACCGCATCAACTTTCCCATTATTTAAGAGACCAACCCTAGTTTTTGACGTAACCTCTATGTACTCAGGTTTAACATCATCGCCAAATATTTCTTTAGCAAGTGCTTTTGAAAGGTCAATATCAAATCCTTCTACTTTACCTGTTGATGGGTTCTTCAATCCAAATAAACGAGTGTCATATTTCACGCCAAATACGATTTTCTTATCATCCTTAATGCGTGAAAGAGCATCTTTGCTTTGAGAATCATCCTTACCACCACAACCTGCAAGAACTAAGGCGGCCGTAGTTGAAACTAATGCCATTTTCATGAATTTTTTTAGAAACATTCCATTACCTCCTATTAATGATTTAATATACGACTTAAGAATAATCGAGCCCGTTCTTCACGCGGGTTCTCATAAAACTCAGCCGGAGTTGCTTCTTCTAAAATGCGACCCTCATCCATAAAGACGATTCGGTCGGCAACCTCTCTGGCAAAGCCCATTTCATGAGTCACGACAACCATCGTCATGCCTTCTCTAGCAAGGGCCTTCATAACATCAAGCACTTCACCAATCATTTCAGGATCAAGTGCCGAAGTAGGTTCATCAAAAAGCATAATATCCGGTTTCATCGCAAGCCCGCGAGCAATTGCTACACGCTGTTGCTGACCACCAGAAAGCTGGGAAGGATAAGATTTCGCTTTCTCTAAAATGCCTACCTTTTCAAGAAAATGTTTGGCTGTTTCATCAGCCTTTTCCCTAGATTGACCCAGCGCTTTCATAGGAGCTAGAGTGATATTTTCAAGCACAGTTTTGTGCGGATATAAATAAAAATGCTGAAAAACCATTCCAATATTGCGTCTTAGCTTATTGAGATCTGTTTTTTTATCCCCAACAGAAATCCCACTGACTGTAAGTGTCCCGTCATTAATTGCTTCCAGGTGATTGATACAACGCAACAAAGTACTTTTACCAGAACCAGATGGCCCAATCACTACAACAACTTCACCTTTATTGATTGTGAGATTAATATCTTTCAAGACTTGAAAATCACCATAAAACTTATTTACATGTTTAAATTCAATCATTGCTGACCTCCTGTCCAATATTTTTCAATATGTAATTTGGAGAAATTTGGGAATCAATATTTTATGTGTATGCTTGTTTACATTTTCATATCACGTTTATTTCGTTTTTAGTCTTTTTGGACGAGTCCTTTTGCACTAGAAACATAAAAGAAAAAAACAGTATTGTTCGATGTAAATCAATGGAATTGCTGTTAATTTAAAGAAAAAGGAAGAAGAGAAATATTTCGTAAAATTTCATTAAAAAAATTCAATAATTTACCATATATACCATAAATTTCAATAAATTATTATGTTAAAATTTTCACATACAGGCACTTACAACTACAGTGAAATGGGTGGAGGCGTATATATTAATAAGGGGCAAATCTGTATCGATGTTAAAACCTAAAAAAGACTCGTAGTATTTCTCTAAAAATCAGGCTAAGAGTGTGAAGCTTTAGCTGATTTTATTATCACTATCATCAGCAAAGCGTATTCAAAATGCGCACGCTTTCTATGGAGGACCGGTTAATTAGAAAAGGGAGGCCTATTTATGACACAGTATCATTTTATTTCTTCACCAATACCATTGAAAGATGGTAAATTTGGTGATAATCCTATTTCTCCTAATGTTTATGCCAATGAACTAGATTTTACACATCTATATATGGAGAGAAATTATGACTCAGAAGAAAAAAAGATTTTTAGTTTCTCCAAACACTTCAAATATAAGCATCAAGTATGTATGATGTCTCAACAAGTTCCACTTAAAGGAGAAAAACAGATCACTCCAGAAGGTGAAAAATGTTTAAAAATTTTATACGAATACATTAAAGAGGCTGTAAATGAGAGTGGCGTAATAGAGTTTTTTGCTTCATGGAATTCTGAAGAAGACCACCCAATTAGCCAAATACGCCAAATTTCACTAACAGATTTAAAATCTCCAAGAGACTTAATAATAGCCGAAAGGGAATTTATTATAATTTATAAGGACGAAAAAGCATCTCCATCTTAAAAAGTACCCTATTGAGTAAGCACCTAAAAAAGCTAACGTAGGGTACTTTTCTAGTAAAAATAGACTAGTATTTTTTAACCATAATATTTACCAATTAAATATGTTAATATTAAAATTAGATTAAGTTACATATAAAATACATCTTATGAATTTTACTAATAAACGGAGGATTACATGGAAAACCGAGAACGTTTCTATAAACTAATGAAACTACTAGAAAGTAAAACAGATATTGATCGTGAATTTACTTTTGAAGAAATAAAAAAGAGATTAGCAGCAGGAGAAGAGGACTTTTCGTATAGTAAAAATACATTTTTAAAAGATATATCGGTATTAGTGGATGTTGGTTTTGACGTAATTGAAAACGCTTCAGATGGTAAGGCAACTACATATAGTCACCAAGAAAGACTGTTTGAATTACATGAACTCCGCTTATTAGTAGATGCTGTTACAGCTTCAAGATTTTTAAACAAACAAGAAACAAAAAAGATCATTGATAAATTAAAAAACCTTACAAGTGAAAACGAAGCCAAAAAGCTCCACAATGGCATTATCCCAGACACAGCCATTAAAAGTGAAAGCAATCGAATTCACTTCTCAATCGATCAAATTCATCAAGCCATTGCTGAGAAAAAACTACTTACATTTCAATATGGTCGATACAATTTTAAGAAAAAATTTGAATTAAGCCATGATGGAAAAGTATACGCAGTAAAGCCACTCGCAGTAATTTGGTCAAATGACTACTATTATTTAATTACAAGAAGTTTACCTGATGATCAACTAAGACATTTCCGCGTAGATCGAATGAGAAAAGTTAAGAGAACAGAAGAGAAATTTCAAGATGAACGCTTTAACGTTGATGAATATTTAAGTACGGTTTTCAATATGTTCGCTGGTGAACCTGATTACGTAAAAATCAAGTTCAAAAAAGGATTATTAAATGTCGTACTTGACCGATTTGGATTAAAGGCTGATATTCAGCAAGTGGATGAGGAGCATTTCATTTTAACTACAAAAGCTGCGATTAGTGATGGGTTGATTACTTGGATTTTAACATGGGGTAGAGATGCTCAGGTGTTAAGTCCGACATCAGTAATTGAGAAAGTGCAGGAGCAAATATTAGAGATGAGTAAGTTGTATAGTATGAATTTACAACAATAAATTTTTATCAAAAGAGTATCTTTCAGGGGATACTCTTTTTTCATAACGTAAAAAAACATACTGTTTAATTTCGGCAGTATGTTTTCTCAAGGCTTAATAAACAAAATTTTAAATAGGCTATGGAAAGAAAAATTTTCAATCGTTTATGGATTCGGTTCAAAGTTTGTGGTGCGGCACGCTTTTTTCGGTGAGCAAAGCGAAAATCTCGTCTTTGTCGTTTACCGCTCGTTTCGGCAAGCTGATGCAACGGTTGCTTAAGTAATAGAAATAGAAATGTTCGGCTCCTTCACGTACCTCATTGACGTTCTCCCATTTAATCTTAGTTTCTTCCACAGGTGTGATTTCATAGATTCCGTTCTCATCGAGCGAAACAGTAGTTTCCCCGAACGATCGCTCATTAAGTGGGTTATTAACGAAGCTTTTTACACTTTGTTTTAGTCCATACCTATGATTGAATGGTAGGTAACAAAAATATACCAAGGTGAAAAGACCGATCCAAACGAGGTTTTCTTTGATATTTTCACCGAATACATACGCATACAAAAATAGCAAAGCAACATAATTTATGACTGATGCGATCAGATTCTCCCAGTACTGGCTTGTTTTGCGATTGGTCGCGTACAAATCGAGATTAAACGTCATCACGTCTTGTTGGTCATAGTTGTAGGTGTATTTCATGTTGTATCTCCTTGTTTTCAGAAAATTCTATCTGACTTATTTCAGTTTACTGTAGTTACATCTTGGATACAATACATCTTTTAAAAGTTTAGGGGATTGTCATTCTTGTGACGTTGTAATTCTTGGAACAATGCTGTTTCAAAATCGCGAATCCGTACAAACTAGAGACCATCTCCTGTTTGTTTGATGCTTTCCACGTGGAAAAGGGATTGCTTCCTAATAAAACCTTCATATTAACTTCAAAATTACTTTAATTAAAATGTATTTAAATATGTTACTATTTTCACAAGAGAAGTTATCTTTTACTAAAAATGAATTGAGGTTTGAGAATGATGCTAAGGGTAATTTTCTTTTCTTTTATTTCAATTGTGGGGATCGGTTTAATAATTTTATATATACTGTTTTTCCTACCAACCCCAGATACAAAGATTAATATAGAGAAAAATGAAATAAGTAAAGAATTAAATAGTAACCAAACAATTCTTATTCCTACTGAATTTGAATTGAAAAATGTATATCTAATAGATAATGGATTCCTCTCACCACATGTTGAAGTGCATCTTTCAAATAAAATTCATATAAGTATTCACTTATCAAATAGTTTAGATTACGAAGGTGGGAAAAAGGTCAGAACTAAAATTCTAAACAATATAAAAATAAGAGAATATCAAACGAAAGATAAAAGAGTGATCTATATTTTTAATGTAGATCAACTTAATTATTTATTTGAATTCCATGAAAATTATAGGGAAAGTATTGATGAGTATTTATCCAAAAATTCAATTTAAAAATGGGGTGATGGTGTGCATATTGGGGATTACTTATTTCATTTTTTTGTTTATGGGATTCGATTAATATTTAATTAGTATTTATTTTGCTTTTAAAAAAGAAAGAATAAGGGAAATCTGATTGTCTGGTTTTTTAAAAAAACAAAAACCAAGGAATCAATCCTTGGCTCAATGTCTAGATTAATGCTTTACAACTTTTACTGTAGTAGCTTGACTAGTATTTCCGGCAGCATCCTTTGCAGTTACAGCAATAATGGTTCCTTTTTTCTGTGCTTTGATCTTAACAGTAAAGTTTCCTTTTGAATCAGCTTTGGCAGTACCTAAGACTGTACTTCCAACTCTCACGGTTACGGTTGAGTTGGCTTCAGCTTTTCCAGTTACTTTCAAATCGTTATCATCCACTCTATTAACCTTTGGCTTAGCTGGTGCAATAACATCTACAACGGTGACAGTTGTTGCTGCACTTACATTCCCAGCAGCATCTTTAGCGGTTACAGTCAGCTTTGTTCCTGCACTTTGAATGGCAATAGGAAGCGAATAGTTTCCAGAAGAATTAGCTTTTGCAGTTCCCAGTACTGTAGAACCTCTTTTAACAGTAACAGTAGAATTAGCCTCAGCTTTACCAGTTACAACTTTGTCATTATTATCCACTTTATTTACTATAGGCTTAGCTGGTGCGATAACATCAACAACTTTTGTAGTTGCTGCTGCACTTGTATTACCTGCAGAATCTTTTGCATAAACACTTAAAGTAACTCCTGCTTTTTGTGTTTTAATTGTTACAGAATAAGTTCCTTTTGATGATGCTTTAGCAGTACCGATTTGAGTACTTCCTACTTTTACACTTATAGTAGAGTTAGCTTCTGCTTTACCTGTAACAACTACATCATTATTATCCACTTTATTTATGATCGGTTTATTTGGAGCAACATTGTCCTCGAAACCAGTCGCGATAGCATATAAGTCATCTTCTGTATTATTGTCAATATCGTCTGCATTATCATAATCCATAACTCCTACATAATAAGTACCAGCTTTTGCTTTATATGCTTGGTACTCAGTCCCGTCATCGTCATATTCCGAACCTAAGTATACTAATTTTTTACTCTCAACAAAATCCTTTTCTACAGCTGCAAATAATAAATCAATATTAATAGAGTTAGTTGCCCCAGCAACATATAAAAGTCCATCAGTCGGTACGACTACTTTATGTAAATCTAAATCATACAAAGGTAGTAACTGCCCAATCAAGATTTTCTGATATGATGTATTGTCTGCATAATCAAACTCATCATTGTATTCCGTCTCATAAATAAAATCATCATCTGCACTAGTGACATTACCTTTATTCATAGTTCCCATTTTATTAAAGCTTTTTACTGAAAAGGATCGAGCATAGTTTACTTCTTTTCCAAGCTGATTAAACGTATGAAAATCTAGGATTCCTTTTGGAAGAGGCTTTTTAACTTGATGTTCAATCATCTTCTTTGATAATTCGTTTCCTTTTCCCTCTGCCTTAACAGTTCCTAAAGACAATGGTGAAACTAATAATCCTAATGTAACCAATGATAAGATTTTTTTATTAAGCACTAAACCACTCCTTGTTTATTATTAAGAACACTGAGGTCTCTAATGCTACTATAAAAAATCAGGCATAACCATGGGCTTCAATACACATTTATTTTTCGACAATTAGAAAGACTTTAGGCTTGTTTAATGAAAGTCTAATAATCGATTACAATAGTAATAAATCTAAATAAGACCATTTGTGACGATTTCAATTAAAGATATCAAACTATTATCATATGCGAACAATCTGAGAATCATCTTTATGATTCTCTTTTTTGATGTTCAATTTTTTGAACACCTCACTTTATATAATAAAGTCATCAAATGTAGGAGGTATAAATAGTAGAGCGTTTCTGTAAGTGGTAGTTCAATAAAATGAAAGATTTTAGGAGGTAAATCATGAAAAAAGGAAGTTTTATGTACTTATTTTTAACATTTATAATTATGTTTTCATTTAATTCAAAATCAGCTTTTGCTGAAATAGGAGATCGTAGCACTCCATATAGTGCATGGTTTAATTATAATTTTTTACTTCAAGAATATGAATGGGATACTCCTAAAGAAGTGGAATTGCAATTATTCGATATGTATACAGGTGAAGAAGCAAATGAAATTGTAGAAAATGAAAATATGTATAATACAAAACCAGCTGAAGATGAAGAATGGATTGTGATGGGATTTAATTTAAAATATGTCTCAGGACCAGAAGAACCTTTATACGCTTATGATGTGGTTAATAGTTACGATAGTTTTTATACAAAGTCTGGTCAAAAAGTTAACCCAATTGATACAGCTGCATTTTCAGACCAGTTAGAAGGTTTAAGTGAAGACGATGTAGAGTTATATCCAGGTGCTGAATCTGAAGTTTATTACGGTATATTAGTGAAAAAAACAGTTGGCTATCCAATTATTCGAATCGGGATGGGGTATGATTCTCGTGCAGATCAAACTAAATACGGATGGTTTTCAACTGATCCAAATTATGTAGAGCCTATACTTTCACCAACCAACGTAAAGGCAGCAGCTAGTTCATATAATAGTATTAAATTAAGCTGGACAAAAGCTGAGGATGTGTCAGGTTATGAAATTTATCGTTCTACTTCCAGTACAGGTACGTTTACGAAAATAGCAACTACTTCAAGTACTTCGTATACTAATACATCTTTAAATACAGGTACAACTTATTATTATAAGATTAAGTCTTATAAAACAGGAACACCTACACAATATAGTGATTATAGTAAGGCAGTATCAGCAAAACCGGTCCTGTCTACACCAACATCCGTAAAAGCAGTTTCATCTTCATACAATAGTGTGAAAACGACTTGGGCAGCTGTAAGTGGAGCTAGTGGATATGAAGTTTACCGATCAACGTCAAGCACGGGAACATATTCACTTGCTGGTACAACTTCTTCTACAAGCTTTAATAATACAGGGCTTACTACAAATAAAACTTATTATTACAAAGTTAAATCTTACAGAATTGTTGGAAGTAAGAAAGTCTATGGAAATTATTCAACAGTAGTAAGCGCAAAACCAATTCCATCAGTTCCAACTAATTTCAATGTGGCAAAAGTAAATTCAACTAGTGCAAAAATATCATGGAGTTCTGTGAGTGGAGCAAGCGGTTATGAAATTTACAGATCTACATCAAGCACTGGATCATATAGTTTAGTAAAAAGTACAACTTCAACGTCTTATACAAATAGCGGTTTAACAAAAGGAAAGACATACTACTATAAAGTAAGAACGTATCGAACAGTTGGAACTACTAAAGTATATAGTGGTTGGACAACAATCAAGAGCGTTAAGCTTTAAGCTTTAAGAGTTAACATATTTATATTTTTTATTGTGAAGAGAATCAGTTAACGATTCTCTTTTTTTATGATGAAACTTACAAGACCTTTCTAGACTTTGAATATGTCTTGTTTTAGTAAAATGATCAAAAATATATTCTTTAGATACTAGATTTAGTTTGATGCGATGTTAGAATATAACTAAAAATAATTAATAAACGAGGACCGAAAACATGTACATTCAATTAACAAAAAAACTTTCAGATGAAATGAAAATAAAAGTAGATAAACCAGATTTATCAAACGAGAATCAGCTTTTTTGCTGGCACGCGAATATCTTTAAAATTGGCCGCAAAAAATGTGTATTGGTAATGAATAATGTAACTAGATATTGTTTTGTTATGTATGGTCTATTAAAAAAGGATTTTACAAATTTTGAAGAGTTAATGAAGAGAAGTATTGTGACAAATTTTCTGGCAAACGAATTCGATGTTGAGAAAGTCGATCAATATATGAAACAACTAGGGGAAGTTCAATACACTGCGACAAGCGATCGAAGTATACTTTCACAAATGAATGATATGATTTATCTTGCTGAATCTTATGTTTATCGATTGGCTGAGAAAGGCGAAATAATTAGTTTACTTCATTTAAATCTCAAACTTAACCAGACTCCTTTATGTAAGTTAAATGCGTTTCCAAATGAGTTAATGAAAGAGGCATTGGATGAATTTTTATCAAATAAAGAGAGCTTTGGAAATCTTTAAGTGAACAAAAAAAATCCGCAATAATTGAGGGTGAGCATTAATTATAATTCGTTTTTACGTTTTTCTTTATTTTTCTTTAATGCTTCTTTAAATTCTTTTAGAATTACCTCATTTGGAAGTTTATCATTTTTTCCCTTAATTTTTGTATTACCTTTTAACGGAACGATAATTCTATATCGATCTTTGTCTTTTATATTACTTGTTGCAAAGACATATGAATTTTCAGTAGTTAAAAAATCATCTTCAACATCCATCTTTCTTATAGCTTTGTGACTACTTTCATAACCAATACGTTGTTCAACTATAACTTCCTGATTTGCTTCCAATTCACCTTTTAAATTATTTTCGACTTCCACCTTATATGGTGTATACGGCCCACCCTCATCTGATTCTGTATCTAATTGTTCGACTACTTTTCCTACATACAATTGTTTTGCTGCTTCTGTTATATTTTCTTTTTTAGTAATATCAAATTCATATTCTGTATTTGAAATTTTTACTCTATTTGGGGTATTAGTAGAATAAATTATACCAACAACTACAAATGAAGAGATTGTTAAAATGGGTATTTTTTTAGTCATCTTCATATGGACACTCCTTTTTGTTTAGACATTATAAATTAATTACAATATAGCACCTAACATAAAAGAGATTTTTGAGGAATTGTTACAATTTAAGGAACAAACGTTAATAATTAGGCTAACTTCATACATTTTTCAAATATAGAACATTTTTCCAGTAAATTAATATGTTAGTATATTCACAAAACAATGCGATTTCGCGGGGGTGTGTTTAAATTTGAAAAGTTTTTACTATCTTATTTTTAGTTACTCAATTTTCTTTTTAAATGTCACCTTTAACGGATTTAACAATTTTAACATATTTTTAAGTTTAAATTGTTTGAGCATTATTTTAAGCCTACTAAGTTTTCTGGTTTCAATCATTTCATCAAATAGGAGATGGAAAGAAAAGGTCAATATTGGTCTAAGTTTGAATTTAATTCTAGTATCATCACTTTGGATTAACTTAGTATATGTTGAGGTTTAAATGTTTTAAATAGAAATATCATGAAATAGGAGAGTATAATGGGAAATTTATTTAGAGTAATTTTAATTTTTATTTTAGCTTTTATTGTGATCGTTTTTTTGTTGATTTTCTTACTTAAACCTGTATCCAGTAGTAAAAGTAGTAGCCACTCTACTGTAACGTTCCTAGATGAGCCTATATTAATTGAATCCAATATCATAAAAAACCTCTTCCTGAAGTAACCTCACTTTAATTTAAGAAATGAACACTTTACTACGTTGGAAAGAAGAATTCTTCATACAATCGAATTACCAAAGGATTAACAAGAATTATTCATTGTTTTTCCATTAATAAAAACAATTGATTCTAAATGCATTTGCAGGGGGAAATATGTGTAAAGAATTTGATAATTTAGGACACGATAGGATGTTTAAAAACCTCCTCCATCTGTTTCTGGAAGAATACTTACAATGTTTTTATCCAGATTTTTATTTTAAAATTGATTGGAACAGACACGTTAGGTTGCTATCCGAGGGAACGGACTTACCTAAACTCAATATAAAGAAAAATGAACCGAGATATGTTGATGTTCTTTTTGAAGTTTATTTAATAGATGAAGATAAGAAGATTTTGCTTCACTTCGAAAGCCAGTCCTATGCTCAAAAAAAATTTCCTAGGAGAGTGTACGAGTACAATTGTTTAGTTAGAAGTAATCACCCTGATTGTTCAGTGTATTCATTTGCTATTTGTTTCAAGTCCTATCCTTGCACGGGAGTTAGGAATAGGTATGAATATAACGCAGTTGATGGATTAGAAAAAAACGTCTTTACATTTAATGAAGTTCATCTTAAAAATTTCTACTGGCGAGACTCAAGTATTAATCATCATTCTATTATATGGGCTTTAGCTCCTTTAATGAATAGGGACAACTCTGAGGATGATTACGAAATCTAAGTTTCATGTCTTCAAAAGGTTATAGAATCATATTGTTTTTTAGGCACTGATAAAGCAAATATGATAACATTATTCCTAGACTATTACTTCCAACCTGATGATAAAATTGTAGAAAAAATAATTAATGAATTAAATGAGAATATTTTGGAAGGGGACGAAGAAATTATGACTTCAATCGCAACCCAAATTCAACAAATTAGTCAAGTAAGAGCTAAATCAACAATGTTAAAGAATGCTATTCAATTTAGGTTTTTCGATGGAAAAGCTATTCCACAATACACATTAAATCTAATTGAATCAATAGAAGACGGAAATAAACAAGAAAAAGTTATCGGAGAAATAATGAGTATAAAAGATAACGATCCTGAAATTATTTCAAAACTAAATACTTACTTACAGCGAAATACAGTATAAACAAATAGGAACCAATTTAGGTTCCTATTTTCTATTCTATCGATTTCAGTTCTATTTTTAGTTTTCTTGCTAGGTCGATAATAGTTTGTGTGTTAATATTTCTACCTAAATGTTTCGATGTAATTGTCAGTTCCTTATCATAAGTTTCCAAAAGGCTAATGAATCTTTCATACTGGTTTAAGATAGAACTTATTTTATAGTCATAATCTTTCTTTAATTCTCTATTTTGTTCATCTAACTTTTCTTTTAGCAATAATTCAACCTTATCCTCATCAGAGTTTAAAGCTATATATAACGTATTTACGAATTCATTTGATAAAGGGTAATCATTTGGAGAAACGATAGTATTGCTTTTTCTAAATTGGGTTACTAATTCAAGCAATTTTATATTGTTCGGATACCGTTTTAATAATTCTTTCAGTAGATATTGTTTTTTTGATTCGAAATTAATGATTGGAAAATCTTTTAATATATCCGTTAATTCTGCCATGAATACCACCACCTTAAGTAATAATTCTATTTTGAAATTAAAATTCCTTTTATAACCTTTCGTCATTAAAATATCTAATACTACAACTACTGCCTGAAGAGCAAAACATGGTTGAAGATAGTTCGGCACAGCAAGGATATGTTCCGCAAAAAAATGGAACAGGTTTTTATTTTGTAAAAGAAAAAAATAAATAAAATCTAATATCAACTAGGCACTAAAAAAAGATTAACTTCACATCTCTTAAGAGGTGTTTTTTTATTTTCTGAAATAAATGAAAGTAAAATGTAAATTTCTGTAACAAACAAAACGTAAGTTATACAAATAAAATTTTCTCTATGAAAAAAATGGAAATCTTTCAAGATTTTAGTTGTTAATTGTAATTTAATGTTACTAAATATGTCTGGAATTTTGTAGAAAAAACACGAATATTTTCAGTTGAAAGAATATTCACTCAATTATAAAATAAAAATGTAAACGCTTAACAAATTTTTCATAAAACTTACATAAAAACGGAATGGTGGTGCATAAGATTAACCAGTAGAATACGTTCTTTTGTTATGAAAGCAATTACATGAATCATTGAGAATTTTTTTGTAAGCCATACTTTTATTTTCTTTTTAGTTTCGGGAAGTTGAAAATATAAAAATTAAAGGGAATGGGGAAGGAAAATGAGTAAAAAATTTCTAATGAGAAGTTGGATTCTACTTTTCGTAGCAATGATTCTTTTTACAGGGTGTAGTCAGCAGTCGGCTTCGACTAAAGGGGACGGAAAAGTTACGATTAAATTTTCTGTTGCGGAGTATGACTCAAAGATTAAGCCTGAAATGCAGGATATGATTAAACGATTTGAGAAAGAAAATCCGAATATTAAAGTTAAATTATTGGTTAGTAATTGGAACGACTATCATGATCGTCTAGTTACATGGGTTACTGGAAATCAAGCTCCTGATATTGCGAATTTATCTGGTTTATGGATTGGTGAATTTAAAGATATGGATGCGATTAAGCCAATTGACTCATATGCAAATAAAGATCTTCTAAATACTTTTGTTCAAACTCCATTAAATTCTTTCAAGGGAAGTAACGGAAAACTAACTGGTTTACCATTCTTTCTTGATCCTAGGGTTTTATATTATCGTAAGGATTTGTTTGAGAAAAATCATTTACAAGCTCCAAAAACTTGGGATGAACTATACAATGACGCGAAAATATTAACTTCTTCTGATGTTTATGGTTTTGGTGTAGGTGGAAAATATCCAAACGTAATGACAGGTTTTGAGTATTTCTACTTTAATTCAGATCAGGCTGTTTCTTCTAAACATTTTGGACCTCAAAATAAATTATTATTTAATTCACAGCAAGGCGTTGATTCATTAGCATTCTTAAACAAGCTAGTAAAGGATGGCTTAACAAATCCGAATCCAAATGCAATAGAATGGGAAAATGGTGTTCAGCCAATCTTCCAATCTGGCAAGCTAGCAATGATGATTACTGGACCTTGGTTCGCTTCGATGCTTGACCAAGATAAAAAGGTAGAGTATGGAATGGTGCCAGTGCCAACTGCAAAGCCAGGAATGGTTTCAAAATCAGTCATGCAGCCAGATGTTATTTCGGTTATGAATGATGATCCTTCTAAAAAGGCAGCGATTGGCAAGTTCCTTCAATTCATGTATAAGCCAGATAATCGCTTAAACTTTGCGTTAAATCATGGAAATATTCCAGAGTTAACTGCTGTTTTAAATGATCCTAAATACAATAGCACTGAAAATAATAAGTTCTTTGCATCGCTGTTACCAAATGCAATTAATAAATATGCTGATGCTGGTAAGTATGGTGATCAAATGGATCATATCGTTACAGATGAAATTCAAAAAGTTTATTTACAACAAATTAGCCCTAAAGAAGCGTTGAAAGAATCTGCTAAACAAGTAAAAGATTTATATGCAAATTAATTAATCGAATCTGTTTTTTATTAAGAGAGGGGAGATTCATGTGCCTACCCAGACAGAGTTCATACAAAAGATAGGCGTTTCAACATACAAAAAACGTAGGAAGATATCTATTTTTCAGATGGCACTTCCTTATTTACTCGTATTCCCTACACTACTATTAATCTTTTTAACAATTATTTATCCGATGCTTCAAACGCTATTAATTTCTGTTTCAAAAGTAAATCGAATTGGAAAGATCCAGTCGGTTGGATTTTTTGGGAATTTTAAAGCTATTTTAACCTACGACGGCATTTGGGCAGTACTTGGTCAAACGGTACTTTGGGTAATAGTGACTGTTGGGGTTGCATTTGTTCTTGCCTATCTCCTTGCTTTAATTTTAAACAAAAAATTTCGTTTTAGAAAAATTGCTTATATTCTAGTCGTTTTACCGTGGGCAGCTCCTTTAAGTATCGCGACGATGAGTTGGATGTGGATTTTTCATGGTGAACTTGGACCATTAAATCAAATTTTAAAATATTTTCACTTAATTCAACAGTATCATCAATGGCTTGGTACACCGACTTCGGCATTTGTCGTTGTTTCAATCGTTGGTATTTGGTCAAACATATCTTTTATTGTCATTACTTTACTTGCAGGCTTACAATCAATCGATCCTGAGTTATATGAATCTGCTAATTTAGATGGAGCTGGGCCAATCACACAGTTTAGGCATATCACTTGGCCTTTAATGAAATCAGTTAACTCTTTAGTTATTGTTCTTTCGGTTTTTTGGGCATTTAATGCTTTCCCAATCATCTGGATTTTAACAAAGGGTGGACCAGCGGGGTCGACAGAAACATTCGTTACATTAATTTACAAATTATCATTTGTTAAGATCGACTTTGGGCAAGCTTCAGCACTTTCATTTTTAACATTCTTGATTATGCTTGTCTTCTCAGTTATTTATTTCATTTTAAGTAAGGGGGAGAAGAAAAGTGTACAGAATTAGGCTAAATGGATGGACAACATTACGCTGGGGTTTTCTGCTTTTGATGATCATACTGCTTGATTTTCCATTTTTCATCATGTTAATTACATCATTAAAAACGAAAAGTGAGGTATATGATACTTCGGTTTTCTTACCAATTCATATGGTTTTCTCAAATTATATTAAGCTATGGAGCCATACAAATTTAAGCGTCTATTTTATTAACAGTATTAAAATTGCACTTGGTTCTACTCTACTAGTATTAGTTCTAGCAATCCCTACCTCATACGCTCTAAGTCGTTTGCAATTTAAAGGAAAGAATGCAGTTTTGGCATTGTTACTTGTGATTCAAATGTTTTCTCCTATTATCATCCTAGTACCACTTTATAAAATGTTCGCAAATCATCATCTGTTAGACAATATTTGGTCACTAATTATTATTAATACTACTTTTTCAATTTCCTTTGCAGTTTGGTTTATCTATTCATTCTTTAACAATGTGCCTGTCGAAATTGATGAGGCTGCACAAATTGATGGATGTAATAAATTTGATACGTTAGTTCGAATTTTAACTCCATTAGCGATTCCTTCAATCGTAACGGTAGGCGTATTTTCATTCATTAATGCTTGGAACGAATTTCTTTTCGCTTTAACCTTTGTTCAAACTGATAGCAAAATGCCAATCACACTTGGACTTTATAGCTTCGTAGGAAGATACGATGTTCAGTGGAATTACATGATGGGAGCTTCACTTTTAAGTACGGTTCCTGTCCTAATTTTATTCATACTTATTCACAAACATTTAGTAAAAGGTCTTGCAGCTGGTGCACTTAAATAATGAGGAGAGATATTAATGAAAATAGCATGTAGTTCGCAATCATTTGATGAGCTTCTTTTAGAAAGAAAAATGGAGTTGGATGAGTTTTTTCAATACTGTTCAACTTTATCGTTTGTTGATGGTATTGAAATAGAAGATAAGCATATTTTTCATCCGAATGACAAGAGTTACCTTAATGAAATTGTTGAATTAAGTAATCAATATGATCTACCAATCGTGAATCTAGCATTTGATTGTAATTTTGGATTTGAATCAGAGGAAAAAATAAATGCGGAAATTGCTCGCGTGAAAGAATGGGTTGAAGTCGCAAAAGCTTTACATATTCAAAACTTCCGCTTATTTGCAGGCTGGCCTGACTTTGATAAAGAAAAACAATGGAATTCAATGATTCGATTTGTGGATCAAGCAGCAACGATTGTTGAAGAAGCTGGATTAACAGTCGTCATCGAAAATCATAATCATGGTGGTTTTTTATCTAATAGTGATGATGTATTGAGGATGTTCAATGACTTAAATCGTCCTTCTATTAAACTACTTTTAGATACTGGCAATTATGTTGACCAGCTTGAAGGCGTTTTAAAAACGGCTCACTTTTCGGGGCATGTACATGCAAAAGTGAAAGAGATTACTAGTGATGGTGAAGAAGTAGAGATTAACTACCCAACGATCTTAAGAAAATTAAGAGATGTACATTATAATGGTTGGCTTTCGATTGAATACGAAGGGAATCTTGATCCAAAGTCGGTAGTCAATCAGTTTGGTCAGTTTTTAGCAAAAGAATTAAAAGAAACGATGGAGGTATAAATAGATGAAAATTGGTATTGTTGGCGCAGGAAATATGGGTAATCTACATGCATCTCTTTTGAAAACGAGATCGGATGTAGAGTTTATGGGTGTAACTGACATTGATTTGGAAAGATGCAAATCATTTTGTGAAACACATGGTGGAAGGGCATTTCGTTCTGTTGCTGAGATGGTTCAGGCTGGAACAGAAGTTGTGTTTGTAACGATTCCCAATACAAAACATAAAGAAGCAGTTGTTTCGGCATTAAAAGAGGGTGCAACAGTATTTTGTGAGAAACCTTTTGTTACAAGCTTACAAGATGCGGATGAAATTATGAATGTTTTAGGAGATGACGAGAACCGTTTATATGTCGGGTTTAATCGTCGATTTGCACCGGTTTACGCAGAAACGAAGCAAATTATTCAAAATGGTTTTAAAGTTTTTTCTGGAAATATCATTATGAATGATGGTGATATGACCTCGCCTCCATGGGTAACGAATGTTGAATTAACAGGTGGATTTTTATATGATTCAACGATTCATATGTTTGATATGGTTCGTTATTTAATGGGGGAAATTCGTGAAGTACGATGCGTTTCGCAACAGTGCTTGTATCCTCTTCAAGATAATTTTTCTTGTATGTTTACAACAGAGGAAGGTCAGTCGATTGTTTTAAGTACAAATGGGCATGCGTCGTGGACTTGGCCATCTGAGCGAATTCAATTATGGGGAGACCATGGAACAATTATTACGGAAGAGTTGGATTTAGTGACAGAGTGCGGTCCATTAAAACAAGAGCAGCAAACAAAAAATGTTAGAGGAATCGACCGTAATTTAAAATGGGGTTATGTACAAATGCATAAAGACTTTTTAGATTCAGTTAAAAATAAAACAAAATTTAGTGTATCTGCTAATGATGCGTATCGTTCAGTACTTATTACGGATGCTTGTTATCGAAGTGCTAGTGAAGGTGGAAAACTTATTTACGTATAATCGGGAGGGGACATAAAATGAATACTTTTTATAATTGTCAATTAGCTATTTCTCCAATTAACTGGGCGAATGATGATATGGCAGATTTAGGGGATCACTACTCATTTCAACAAATAGTTGATGAAATGAATGAACTTGGCTTTAGAGGTACGGAGCTTGGTCGTAAGTATCCAAGGGATATTGTCACTTTACAAAAGGAATTAGGACAAAGAAATTTAGCCCTAACTTCAGGATGGTGTGACATCCTATTCTCTGACCCAGATCATTTAGACGAAAGCTTACAAAAATTTAAAGCGCATGTATTATTTTTAAAACGAATGGGTTCAACATTTGTTGTAACAGCTGATGGAGGTGGTTCCGTTCACTGGGATCCAAGAGAGGATCGTTCAAATAAGGGGATTAAAAAATATACTGGACGTGAGTGGGCGTCACTTTGTACTGGTTTAAATATTGCTGGTGAATTTTGCAGACAACATCGAATGACACTTGTTTACCATATTCATACGGGTACAGGAGTTGAAACATTAGATGAGATTCATACGCTTTGTGCAGGTACTGACCCGGAAGTTGTTTCATTGTTATTGGATACAGGTCACCTATATTACTGTGGGGTAGATCCAGTTGAAGTGATTCAAAAGTACGGTGAGCGTGTAAAATATGTTCACTTAAAAGATGTGCGTGAAGATGTATTGAAAAACGTGAAAGATAATGGAATTAATTTTAATGATTCTGTAAGAATGGGTATTTTTACTGTGCCTGGTGATGGTACAATTAATTTTGAAGCAATATTCAAAACACTTGCTGAAATAAATTATCAAGGATGGTTTGTAATTGAAGCTGAACAAGATTCACTACAAGCAAATCCGATTGAATATGCACAAAAATCAATAAATTATATTGAATCGGTTACAAATTTAAAACTTTAGAGTAGATAGATTGGAGTTGTGTCAGTATGTCCGTAACGATTTATGATGTTGCAAAACATGCAGGAGTATCTATTGCTACAGTTTCGAGGGTAATTAATGAACACCCGAGTGTAAAATCAGAGACGAAGAAAAAGGTATTCGAAGTAATTGACCGTCTGCAATACCAGTATAATGCAGCGGCTGGTGTTCTTGCCTCTGGACGTACAAATACTGTCGCATTAGTTACACCAAATAATATAAATCCGTTTTATGCAGAAGTTGCAGAAGGGATTTATTATGAAGCATTAAACAAAGGAATTAATATCGTTACGACTAACATGTCATTAAACAAAGACAATGATATTCCTTATTTAAACAAACAAAATGTAGATGGCCTTCTTTTGATGGATATGACTGCTAAACAAGTTGCCAAATTAAATAAACAAGTCGAGAACTTGGTTATTATAGGGAATGACTTACTGGATAGTAAAGCAAACTGTGTCATTACTGATAATTTCGCTGGTATTCAATTGGCAATGCACTTTTTATTTGAAAATGGGCATGAAAAAGTTGCCTTAATTTCGGAACCGCCGATTTTTAATGACATTAAGGATCGTGTAAGGGCGTATCAAATCATTATGGAAGAAAAGGGACTTTCTTCTTTTAGAGAAGTAATAGATGCAAAAGGCTGTGAAATTGTAGATGGAGAGCAAATTGGTGAACGTATTTTGAAAAATGGATTGAAACATACTGCTTATCTTGTAACGAATGATCTTCTTGCAATTGGTGTAAAGAAAGCCTTTGAAGCTGCGGGAAATAAAGTTCCGAGTGATGTGTCAATTGTAGGTTTTGATGGATCATGGATTACAAATATTGTGTATCCTTCCTTGACTACGATTAAACAACCAATGCATGAGTTAGGTAGTACAGCACTTACATTATTACTTGATTTATTGGATAGCGATCGTACTTCTGCTAGAAAGATTGTCTTAAATCCGACACTTCAAATTGGTGGTACTGTAAGTAAAATCAATCATAAATAAATAGTTTGGGGCATGGTGATAGGTATTTACTTTATCAACGTGCCCAATTTTTGAACCTTTTTTCGAGGGTTTTACCTATTTTCAGCTTTTTAAGTCAAAAAATTAGGAGGATCTATGGAATCAATTCGTTTAACGATGGCTCAAGCGTTACTTCGATTTCTAGATAATCAATATATCGAACTTGATGGTGTTGAACATAAATTTGTAAAAGGAATTATGGGAATTTTCGGACATGGTAATGTGACCGGTATCGGTGAAGCATTAGAATACGGTCCTGAGGAACTACTATTTATTCAAGGTAAAAATGAACAAGGAATGGTTCATGCAGCGACTGCTTATGCAAAGCAAAAAAATCGTTTAGAAATATTTGCTTGTACTACATCGATTGGTCCAGGTGCCTTAAATATGGTAACAGCAGCTGCAACTGCTACTGTTAATCGAATTCCAGTATTACTTTTACCAGGAGATAATTTTGCATGTAGGCAGCCAGACCCAGTTCTTCAACAAATTGAAAACACATCAGATTATACAATTAGTGCGACGGATGCATTTAAACCAGTTAGTAAATATTGGGATCGTATTGTACGTCCTGAACAGTTAATGACAGCCGCTATTAATGCAATGCGCGTTTTAACTGATCCAGTTGAAACGGGTGCAGTAACCCTTGCTTTACCACAAGATGTTCAATCTGAAGCTTATGATTATCCGATGCAATTTTTTCAAAAGAGAGTACATCACATTGATCGAAGACCAGCTGTAAAATCGGTCCGTGAACGTGCGCTTCAGTTGATTCTACGAAAGAAGAAACCTCTTATCATTGCTGGTGGAGGTGTACATTACTCATTTGCAACCGAAGAACTTGTAAAATTTGCAGAAGCCTTTCAAATTCCGGTATCTGAAACACAGGCAGGGAAAAGTTCGATTCCGTGGGATCATCCTTTAAATGTAGGAGCCATTGGAGTGACAGGCTCTTTAGCAGCAAACAAATTAGCCAAACAAGCTGATTTAATCATTGCGGTCGGTACTAGATTAGGAGACTTTGCAACTGGCTCAAAAATAGCTTTTCAAAATAGTGAAGTTGAGTTTTTAGGAATTAATACTAGCTCTTTTGACGCGATGAAACTAGATGCGACATTCATCGTTGCAGATGCAAAAGAGGCTTTAAGTAGTTTACATGAAGCACTACTAAATAATGAATATCGTAGCTCTTATCAACAAAATGAAATTCGCTTACTGAAGGCGGAATGGGATCGGGAAGTTGATAGATTATACAGCGTTGAAATGAAAGAAGGTTTATCACAAACAAGGGTCATGGGAGAAATAAATCATTTAATAAATGATGAAGATATTATCGTATGTGCAGCCGGTAGTTTACCTGGTGATTTACATCGCTTATGGAGAAGTAAAAAACCGAAAACATATCATATGGAATATGGTTTTTCCTGTATGGGATATGAAGTTTCGGGCGCATTTGGTGCAAAAATGGCAGAACCAAATCGCGAAGTTTACGCATTTGTTGGGGATGGAAGTTATTTAATGCTTCACTCAGAATTAGTAACTAGTTTACAAGAGGATTATAAAATTACTATCCTTTTATTTGATAATCACGGTTTCCAATGTATTCATAACTTGCAAAAAGGCCACGGTAGTGAAGGTTTTGGTAATGAATTTAAATATCGTTCAAATGAAAAAAGACGCTTAAGTGGAGAGTATATGAATTTTGATTTTGCTAGCCATGCTAGAAGCTTAGGTGCAAATGCATATACAGTGACAACAATTGATGATTTACGTAAAGCTTTAGAAAAAGCAAAGCAAGAAACTACTTCAACTCTCATTGAAATAAAAGTTTTGCCAGGAACAAATACTGACGGATATGAATCATGGTGGAGAGTAGGTGTTTCAGAAGTTTCGAATAGTTCAAAAGTTGTAAAAGCTCATCAAGAAATGAAAACAAATATTCAACTGACAAAGCCTTATTAATGATGGGAGTGAGTAGAATGTCAAAACTAATTGTTCATAGCTTGAGTGAGCCAAAAGCGGATGGAAATGTAATTAAAATAACACCTGAATCGGCAAATTGGGAATATGTCGGATTTGAAGCTTATGTTCTGAAGAAAGGGCAATCTCTAAAAAAACAAACTTTTAACCAAGAAGTTTGCATCGTGTTACTAAGCGGAAAAGCGAATGTTTATACGAAACAAGAAATCTGGGAAAATATCGGTAAACGAATGAATATTTTCGAGAAAATCCCTCCATATTCCGTTTATATTTCATTAAACGATTTTTATCATATAGAAGCGATCACTGAACTTGAAATTGCTGTCTGTTCAGCTCCAAGTAATGGCACTTACCCATCTCGTCTTATTTCACCAGAAGATGTAGGGGTAGAGATTCGAGGGGCTGGTAATATTCAACGCCAGGTGCATAATATTTTACCAGAAAATGAGCCAGCAGACAGTTTATTAGTTGTCGAGGTTTTTACACCAGAAGGAAATTCATCTAGTTATCCACCACATAAGCATGATCAAAATAATTTACCACATGAATCGATATTAGAAGAAACGTACTATCATCGAGTGAATCCAAATCAAGGCATAGCAATTCAAAGAGTTTATACAGACGATTTATCACTTAATGAAACAATGACTGTCAGAAATGGAGATGCCGTTCTTGTTCCAAAAGGCTATCATCCAGTTTCAGCTCTTCCAGGTTACGAGCTTTATTATTTAAATGTCATGGCAGGACCAAATCGTACATGGAAATTTCAAAATGATCCAAATCATGAATGGATCTTAAATCACAAACTTGCTTTGAAATCATAGAAGGTAGGAGAGAATATGAATCATTTAACGTTTCGTAATCAATCACCAATCGATTTTATTGCTCTTGGTAGATTATGTATTGACCTGAATGCAAATGAAATCAATCGGCCAATGGAAGAGACCATTACTTTTACAAAATATGTTGGAGGATCACCTGCAAACATTGCGATTGGTATGTCTAGATTAGGAAAAAAGACCGGTTTCATTGGTCGTGTCGCAGATGATCAAATGGGAAGTTTCATCCTCAATTATTTAAATAAAAATCAAATCGATACTTCAAATGTTTTAATTGATCAATCGGGTTCAAAAACTGGATTAGCTTTTACTGAAATTAAAAGTCCAGTAGATTGCAGTATCTTAATGTACAGAGACAATGTAGCCGATTTAAAACTTGAACCAAGAGATATAAAAGAGGACTATATCAAAAGTGCAAAATCTTTGTTGATTTCAGGGACGGCTTTAGCTAAGAGCCCTTCGAGAGAAGCTGTTTTCTTAGCAGTTGAGTATGCAAGAAAACATGATGTTTGTGTATTTTTTGATATTGATTATCGACCATACACTTGGAATTCGGTTGAAGAGACTGCGATTTATTATAATTTAATTGCTCAAAAATGCGATGTCATTATTGGAACGCGAGAAGAATTCGATATGATGGAATGTTTTGACCATAATCCTAATCACGATGATGAAATGACTGCAGAAAAATGGTTTAGCTATTATGCAAAAATTGTTGTGATTAAACATGGAAAAGATGGCTCGATTGCTTACACTTCAATTGGAGAAAAGGTTAAAGGGAGAACCTTTCCTGCAAAGGTAATAAAGACATTTGGGGCAGGTGACTCATATGCTGCTGGCTTCATCTATGGTTTAATGGAGGACTGGTCTCTCTTTGAATCGATGGACTTTGGAGCAGCTGCAGCTTCAATCGTCATTTCAAGTCATAGTTGTTCAGATGCAATGCCTACAGTAAATCAAATTAAGAAATACATTCAAAAATGTCAGAATGGTGAGATCATAACAACCTAAAATTACAGGTGATGAAGGGAGCTATTAAAATGAATACAGTAACAAGTGTAAAAACAATTAAAAACTTTATTAGTGGACAATGGAAAGATTCAAAATCGACATCAAGTGAACCAGTTTATAATCCTGCAACAAATGAAATAATCGCAAATGTGCCACTATCAACTCGTGCTGAACTTGATCATGCAGTAGAAGTTGCCAAAGAGGCTTTTCAAACATGGGGGAAAACACCAGTTCCTAAAAGAGCACGTATTTTATTCAAGTACCAGCAATTATTAGTTGATAATTGGGATGAATTGGCTCGTTTGATAACGTTAGAAAACGGAAAAAGCTTTGGAGAAGCACACGGAGAAGTACAACGAGGAATTGAATGTGTCGAATTTGCAGCAGGTGCACCAAGTTTAATGATGGGGAAACAATTACCTGATATTGCAACGAATATTGAATCAGGAATGTATAGATATCCCATTGGTGTAATTGGTGGAATCACACCTTTCAATTTCCCGATGATGGTACCGTGTTGGATGTTTCCTTTAGCGATTGCTTGTGGAAATACATTCATATTAAAACCTTCTGAACGTACGCCATTGCTTGCAAATCGTCTTGCAGAATTATTTAAAGAGGCTGGATTACCAGATGGAGTTTTAAATATTGTTCATGGAGCACATGACGTTGTAAACGGACTACTAGAACACCTAGATGTAAAAGCTATTTCATTTGTAGGATCTCAACCGGTTGCTGAATATGTATATAAAACAGCGGCATCAATTGGTAAAAGAGTCCAAGCTTTAGCTGGTGCTAAAAACCATTCGATTGTAATGGAGGATGCTAATTTAGATTTAGCTGTAAAAGAAATTACTAGTGCAGCGTTTGGCTCAGCAGGGGAAAGATGTATGGCAGCATCAGTAGTTGTTGCAGTAGGTGATGTAATCGATCCATTAATTGAGAGATTACATAATGCAGCGAATGAATTAAAAATTGGCAATGGAATGGATGATGGGGTATTCCTCGGTCCCGTTATTCGAGAAGGACATAAAGCTAGAACAATTCAATATATCGAAACTGGTGAAAATGAAGGAGCTCACCTAGTTAGAGATGGAAGAAAAGATGCAGTTACTACAAAAGAAGGATATTTTATTGGCCCAACAATATTTGATCGTGTAACAACTGATATGAAGATTTGGAAAGAAGAAATTTTCGCACCAGTACTTTCAATTGTTAGAGTAAATTCATTAGAAGAAGCAATCGAATTAACGAACAAATCCGAATTCGCAAATGGTGCATGTCTATTTACACAAAATGGAAGCCATGTTCGAAAGTTCCGAGAAACAATTGATGCTGGTATGTTAGGTGTCAATTTAGGAGTACCAGCTCCAATGGCATTCTTCCCATTTTCAGGATATAAAAACTCGTTTTATGGGGATTTACACGCTAATGGATCAGATGGCGTTGAATTTTATACTAGAAAGAAAATGCTGACTGCTCGTTGGTAGACTGACTGCATTCTATCCAATTTTTAAATGAAAAGCCCCCTTTGTATGAAAAGTGTTACTAGGGGGCATTTTAAGTTTATTTCCAAAATATTAACTTTGGATATTTAAAATTATCTGTAAAGTAGTATTGATATAGAAGTTTTTACATTAGGAATAGGTAGAATTTGATTGTAATTATAGAGACTTTTGGATTTCAGCTAATCGATTTTCAATTTCTTTTAAAGCTTCATTATATTTCTCTTTTCCTGCTATTTTTTTAATTATTTTTTTGTTGCTTTTAGAAACAATAAAATTATCAATTTCTATAACTTTATCTGCATTTATAATATTACCATTGTCATCTATTGAAATAGATACACGATAGTCAGAGTCATTTTTAAAACCAGGATTGAGATTTAAAGGAATAAAAGACGAGGCTACACCATTTTCCTGTTTAACATATATAATATAATAATTGTTTTTGTCGGGAAATGGACTTGTATTTCCAGTACTATTTGGTTGAGTAACTAGGTTATTTATCGGTTCGCTTGCTTCTTCTTTATTATTCAAAGATATGTAATTTCCATAAATTCCAAAAGAAAAAATTAGAAAAAAAATTAAAAAGCTGACTGTTACGTTAGATTTATTCAAGATTTTAAACCTCTCTTTTATTGTTACTTTGCTATAAAAACCTGTTTGACAGTTTGATATTCTTTTATAATTAAAATAATACTTATAAGTAAAATATCAAACAATGCAAGCCCAAACGTTATTTTTAATAGTAGATTACTACTACTTATAAAAAAGGAAACCATAAATGTTAAATTCCAAAATACTAATATTACTAGATAAACTAGACTATGTTTTTCGAAAAACATATATCCAAAAATCCATTGTAGTGCTAGTAATTGTTTGTTCATTTCTAAATAATACATTGAGGAAAAGAATATTAAGACAGTTGCCAAAAGTAGATATAGGGTGCAATAAATTGTAGATAATTGAAGTGACTTTCTGTCATTTTCAATCTTTAACTCCACACTGGAATAAGCAATAGAATTAGGTTGCCAAATATCATGTAATTCATATTTCTTTAATGTGTTTTGTGTCATTTCGAAAGGGGCATTACATCCACTATTTTTAGTATAGAAACCATACCCCATAGAAATATGATTAGCAAGAATTCGTGGATCAAACTGGTCATTAACCAAAATTGTGATTGGATCTGTAATTTGATGTGCATTCTTCACTGCCATATTTGTTGAATATGTAAAGTAAGTTTGTTTATTTTTAACATAAATTATATTTACATTAACTGGCTTAAGGTCTTTTAAATTGTAAATTCCTATGTAGTCTTTTCCAATCGTTCTTTTAATACTATTTTCATACTTTTTATACTTTATTGGTACGATAGCAGTTATTTGATTTTTACTATTATTTTCTGGAATTTGTAAACGTTTGTTGTTAGTATCAACAATTTTATTAATGGTTAGGTAATTTTTATTAATTTCAACTTTTTTTCCATCCATGCCCCAAGGGTCTGGGTTTAGTGGGAAATTTGAGGCATTATTCAGATAGTATGGTGATGGAGAAATATAGAAAGCTCCCTGTGACTCCAGTTCTTTATATAGAAACTGAAATTGTTTTTTCTTTTTTTCATTTTCTAGTAAACTCATAGTTTCTGAGATATTTGTTGCTACTACTCCTAAATAAGAGTAATCTTTCAATAGTGACCATTTTTCATGTTTATCTACTGTACTTTTTAATTCAAGATAAGTACTTATTCCTTGTTGTAAACCTAAAATAAGAAAAATAGCTAATATAAAACGAACAACAATATTTAAATAAAATAATGATTCAATAGGTTTTTTATTTTTAATCATTTGAGATATATTTATATTCTTAGTCCCTATCCATGTAATTAAATAAATAAATATAAATATTAAAATTAAAGGGATTATATTAGTTACCCAAAAATATAAAAAAGGTAATAATTGTTGGAACTGATTGTAAAGGTATAAATATAATATTAATCCCAAGAATCCAACAGCTATTGCCCCAAATAAAACTTTAATATACTTTCTTATTAAATATGATCCAATATGCCAAAAGTTATAACCTAATAACTTCCTTACTGCAATCTCTTTATAGGTATTAACTACATCATATTGTATGGCAAGAGCAATTAGAAAACATAATATTAACAAAGCTTTATAAAGCATTTCTTGGTAAGGATATTTAGTAATTAAACTCTGAGCCTGATCTTTTGAAATATTAACAATAAACCCATTCTCTGCTGCCTTACTTTTAAAACTTTCTGCCTTATCTATACCATATAAAGTATAGGTTCCTTTAATATCCTTTGTTTTTTCAGCAGCAATCATTGGACGAATTTCTATTGGATCAAAACTATGAAATATTTCTAATTGTCCTACTTGATGAGTGTCATTGGTATGAACAGTTGAGAGAAAATCGTTATAATCACTACTTTTTTCTAAAAATATTCCGGATTTTAATTTTAGTTTTTCAAAATATTTGTTTGCCTCATATAGAACTACATAATATACTACTTTATTTTCATTGTTTCTATCTTTTTCATAGGATACACGTTGTAAATTAACTTCTGCTTTTAAAGCCACAGCATTTAATAATTGAAAGTTTTCTAACTTATTATTTTTAGGATTTCCTGCCTCTATATGGACATTCCATATCTCATTATTATCATTTTTATTAAAAGATTGAAATTGAATATATTCAAATTGTTTTACAGTTAAAAAACTTACAACTATTAAGGTGATTGTTAGAAGAATAAATATCAGCCTTTTCATAACAACCATTCCTTATAATTGTATAGTTCTTGAAAAAAACTTGGTTAATTCTTTATCATGAGTCACCATGATTATCGTTTTTCCTTGTTTCTGCAATTTCTGAAACAATGACACAATAATATCCCGGTTCTCATTATCTAATGATCCTGTTGGTTCATCAGCTAAAATCAAGTTGGGTTCTTTTAGTAGTAATCTTGCAATTGCTATGCGTTGCTGTTCTCCACCACTCAAGGTATGTACCTTTTTCTTACCATAATTATCAAGTCCTACTTCTTTTAGAACAAAAGATATAGCATCATTTTTTTGTGAATTTTTAAATTTTTTATGTTTAAGAGCAATTTTTAAATTTTCATTTACTGATGCATTATCTATTAATGCATAGTTTTGAAAGATAAAACCTAATTCTTTTCTTAATAGTAGCTTTTTTATTTTTTTATCACGTATTTCTTTACCATTTATTTTGACAATGCCTGAATCAGGTTCTTCTAACATGCCAATTATATTTAAAAGAGTAGTTTTTCCTTTTCCGCTTTTTCCAACAATACCAATGAATTCCCCAGATTTTACTTTTAAGGTAAAATCTTTAAATATGATCTTTTGGTTAAAGGATTTACTAATATTTATTATTTCAATCATAAGTTTAGCTCCTTTTAATAAGTAAAAAGGGATTTATTAAATCAATAAATCCCCTTTTAAACTATTATTTAATAATAAATTTATTATAAGTAGTAGCGTATGGTCCGTTAAAATCTAAATAAAAATAAGACCATTTCCCAGGGTTTGCAGTTGGACCAAACCAAGTAATTCCATTTTTCGTAATCGTACCATAATGCTTGGAATTACTATGATAGTAATGGTTAAACCACTGCATAGTTGATTTATTATATCCATAATCCCATGATTCTGCAGCCTTTGATACTATTGGTAGAATAGAGCCGCATGCAAATAATGCTAATAATGAAGCTGTAAGTATTTTCTTTCTCATTCCTTTCAACTCCTTTCTAATTTTTTTTTTTTCTGAAAAATATATAAATATAGTTATAATACACTAGATTTAAAGTGGGAAACTAAAATATTTCTACGAATTTATAGATATTTAAATTTATGGAAAATTACTCTTTGAAGAAGGTATATATGTAATGAAAATTAAAGAAAAAGTAGTGTGATTTCTTAGTATTCAGCTATATATAGTAAGAATAAATTTTACTAATATTATCCATTGTTAATATATTCACAAACTAATCAATGAAAATATGAGGACATGGATTATCTCTAGAAAGAGGATCTTTCATTATAGTATCTTATATCCTTGGATAGATGAGCAGTTTCTAATGGAGTCTAAAATTTTTGAATAGGTTAAACCTAAGTGGTATTTGCAAATGGTTAAGAAGTACAATAGGAGCAATTAAAAAATCTATAAATTTACTTTAATGAATTTTAAAGTATCTAAAATTCATATCAGAAAATTTATTTAAAGTATATCACAGGGAAAAAAAGGTATTAAGGAAATTTGTTACAATTTGTGGAACATTAAATAGAAAAAAGGCACCCTTTATAGAGCACCCTTCTAATTAACTCACTTCTTACAATCATAAGCAACCAAAGTAATATCCAATTCCTCTTCCAAATTCTCAATCTTACTCTTCGCATCACTAGTTAAATCTGCAATAAAAAAGTCACTATTATTTAAATCTTTATTCTCATTACTCATTTAAAAAAACCCCTTTACCAAAAATTTTACCTTTTCATTATTCCCGGTGGTATAAAAACTATCCTAGCTATAATTTGACATTTAAATAAAATTTTATTATGTAAAAAAGCAATAAGGGGGATAACTTACTTTCGTAATTCATATTTGTTAAACTATTTATATTATTTAAATAATTTAGTGGTAATAATAGGTATACAGACAGAAAGGGTTGGATGTATGGATAAGGATACGGTATTTGCAATTGGAGATATACATGGCAGTATAAATGAATTAGAAAAATTACTTAAACAATGGAATCCAGATAATGAAAGGCTAGTACTACTTGGCGATTTAGTAGATCGTGGTGAGAATCCATACGAGGTTTTGATCAGAGCGCAGCAATTAGAAACAGAATATGGAGCGGTTGTTTTACTAGGAAATCATGAGCAAATGTTATTGGACTGGCTTGAGCAACCTGAGTTTAAACAAACGTATTATTACGGACAAGGTGGTTTAGAAACAATTAATTCATTTTTTAAATTTGAAATTACAAATAAAAGAGGTCCGAATGAAGTAGCACAATTAATGAAAGAGCAATTTGAATCTGAATTACAATTTATTAAATCTAGACCATTGTATTTTGAATGGGGAAATTATGTATTTGTTCATGCCGGAGTCGATCTTAATCTTGAAGATTGGAAAGAAACGACGGACAAGGAATTTTACTGGATTCGCGATGAGTTCCATTACGGAAAAAATGAAACAAATAAAACATTTATTTTCGGCCATACTCCAACTTCAATCCTTCACAAAACTGAAGGTAAATTCGATATATGGTATTCACCTTGTAAAACGAAAATCTGCATTGATGGAGCAGCTGCATATGGTGGGATTTTACATGGGATTAAAGTAAATAAAGATGGAATTCTGTCCACATATTCAATTCCTTCTAAGACAAAGTCTACGAAGTATGAAATATAAATTTATAAAAAATTGAAGAGCTTCAGTAATTATATTTAGTTGAAAAAGACCATATAATAGTCATTTGAAATTTTTTAGTTGTCTTCTCAAAAAGGGACGTAACTGCATAATTTTCAATTTAGTTTTCCAACAAAGGTAGCCTTTATTTAAGAAAAAGGCTGCCTTTGTTGATAATAGCCAGGTCAAATTAATTGAAAGTAAATGAAGTTATGGGGATTGACATGATAAAAAAATCAGGTACTATTATATGTTTTTGGATTATTATGATAAAATTAAACTTATTCAAGTTCATTTTGAGGTAAATGGTCATTTGAATAGGAAGAAGAGCGATCGATATGAGCTCTGACCTTTAATATTTCAGAGGTTGACTTTCCGACTACAAGAGAAGCCATTGTGGCTAAGGAGGAATTAAAATGACAAAACTAGACCTACTGAAAGAATTTATTCTTAACAAAGAATTAGACATCGATGTATCTATACCTACTGAGGATTATACAAATTTTTCATACAATGGATTTGATGCGGGTACAGTCTATAATAATGACACCTACAGAATTTCTGTAGCTCGTGGAACGAAGGTAGAACGACTATTCCGTAAACGTAAATACAAAATGAAGGTTTCTAAAGACAATAACAACAATCTAGTTGCAATTTTTGAACTAGCAAGTGCTAATGATTTTGTTCAAGTTAAGACGCTGCTTTTGAATATTGATAAATTAGCTAGCAACGGACTTCGTGTAAACGTTGGTTAAATAATATGATCGAACCCACCAATAGATGGTGGGTTTTGTTTCATCTGATGTTCACATTATAGAATAAAACATTGGTTATCTAGCACTGTATATACACCAATTTTTAGGTACACGGTCACGATGAAATCTAGTATCCGGTTCACTTTTGAATATTCAGATATTTTTGTAATATTAAATAAAAGTTGATGGAAAAAGGTGACTAAGATATGTGCAAAAATAATAAAACAATCATAACAATGAATAAATATTATGTTAGACCAGGTGACGAAATACAATTTACTCCAAGAGAGGCTAATGAGATCAAACCAAATTTAGTAAAAGGAATTGTAACAAAAGTTCTTTCAAACTCTGTAATTGTAGATATGAGAAATGATTGTACTCACCGAAAATATTACGAACATGATCACACTGTAATCAATCACAAAAAGTATAAAATATTAGCTTCTATTTCAAAAAGTTAACAAGCTTAATTTCCTAGAAAATAGCCTTAGCCCAAATTAAAGGGTTAAGGCTATTTTAAATTTTAGGTACAAATACACCTATGATATTCCTAAATTAGTAAAAATTAAATATGTAAAACTACCTTAGATTTAAAAAAGAACTCAACAAATTTCATTTCTGGTGAAAGAATGAAGTGGGAATTTTTGTTGTTTATTGCCTATTTATACGGTCTATAAAAATAGTTTTTTTGGCAATATAAAATTTAAAGAAAAGAAAACAAGTGCCATTAATATCCACAAATTTACACTGTGACTACTAAAATATTTCAGAAATCAGTTAAAAATAATGAAATATGTAATATTCTTCATATTTTTGTAATAATACTTTCCAGTTTTTAATAAACTCAGACTTTAGTCCGTTTTGCTGTCCAATTAGTTTTGTTAAAATAGAATTAGAAATTTAGAAAATATTGGAAATAAGGAGGACGAAATGAAAAAGGCTATTGTACAAATTAAGAACTTATCAAAGGAAATAAAAGGGAATAAGATTGTTTCTGATTTAAGCTTTGATATTTTTGAAGGGGAAGTTTTTGGATTCTTAGGTCCAAATGGAGCTGGTAAGACGACGACGATCAGGATGATGGTTGGTTTGATGAATATTTCTGAAGGTGACGTTATCATTAATGGTCATAGTATTAAGTCCAACTTTGAAGAAGCAATTAAGAATGTAGGAGCAATTGTAGAAAATCCAGAATTGTATAAATTTCTAAGTGGTTATGATAATTTATTGCAATATGCTCGAATGGATAAGACTGTAACAAAAGAGAAGATTGATGAAGTTGTTGAGCTTGTTGGTTTAACTGGGGCTATTCGTCAAAAAGTTAAAACGTATTCTCTTGGTATGAGGCAGCGTCTTGGTTTAGCTCAATGTTTATTGCATGATCCGAAGGTTTTAATTCTTGATGAGCCTACGAATGGACTTGATCCAGCGGGTATCCGTGAAATGAGAGATCACCTGCAGCTGCTTACGAAGAAAAAAGGGATGGCCATTATAGTATCGAGTCACTTATTAGCAGAAATGGAAATGATGTGTGATCGAATTGGTATAATTCAACAAGGTAAGCTTGTAGATGTACAGACAGTAACAGAGCTTACTACTGAAGATGTTCAAACGTATTCAATTGAAGTGAATAATAATGAAACTGCACTTAAAGTATTATCTAAACATAATGCACAGTTAGTTGATGGAGAAATACATATTGAATTAACGAGAGAAGATGTACCGAATGTAATTGAGTTATTAGTCGAAAATCGCATTCGTGTATATGGATTTAAGGCAAATTCAAAAACATTGGAAGATCGTTTCTTAGAAATTACGAATGTTTAACAACTCTTTAGTTTGTTGGTGCTTTAGAATTTCAAAAAGAAAGGAACTTAGAACATGTTAAAATTGATTCAAAATGAATGGATAAAGATTATTAAAAGACCAGGTACAATAGTGATGGTTGCTATTATTATTTTACTTGTAGGTGCTATGGGTTCATTTGTAAAATATAATGAACATAAAAAAGAGCAAAATGGAGATAAGAATTGGAAGCAAACATTACAAGTACAAACAGCGGAAGATAAAAAACAATTAAAAGGTATAAGTGATAAAAACAACCCAGAAAAACCATATTTAGAACGATCAATTGCAATTAATGAGTACCGAATAAATCATAATATATCACCTAATGAAAAGACGAATGTTTGGACTTTTATGGATACTTCATCAAGTTTAATTATTTTAGTAGGACTATTTACGATTATCGTTTCTGCCAATATAGTGGCGAGTGAGTTTAATTGGGGTACGATTAAACTATTACTAATTCGTCCGTTTTCTAGAAAAAAAATAATTATGTCAAAGTACTTAACTAGTATTCTATTTGGTTTTGCGATGTTATTTATATTATTTGTAGTTTCGAATTTACTAGGTTTAGTACTATTTGGTACAGGAAGTGGGAATACTTCATATTTAGCATATGTTGATGGTCATGTTGTAGAGCAAAGTAGACTTGTCTATTCTGCAAAACTTTATGTAATGAGCTTTATCGAAACATTTATGCTTGCTACGATGGCGTTTATGGTTTCAACAGTATTTAGGAACAATACAATTGCGATCGGTATTTCAATTTTACTATTAACAGTCGGAAATACGGTAACAGTTATTTTGGCTGGATTCTTTGACTGGACAAAATTTATCTTATTTGCCAATACAAATTTAATGCAATACGTCAATGGTACTCCACCAGTTGAAGGGATGACAATGACATTCTCAGTAATTATGCTATTAGTCTATTTTGTTATTTTCCTAGGATTATCATTAGTTGTATTTTCAAAACGAGATGTAACAGCTTAAGTTGTTAGAGTATTCTTTTTATGTACTAGTTTCATTGAAAAAAGCCTTATTCAAAGTGAAGAATAAGGCTTTTTCATATTTCTAGAATAATGATTGTATTTTTTCTTTCATCATTTCATTATATCGTTTCAATGCTTGGTCATACTCTTTTTCTTCAAAAAATTTAGTTAATTCTTCATACTGCTGAATATGATTTTCAATTGAACTTCTTCTATAGGAATAGTATTTACTTGCAATAATCTCAAATTTATTTTGTAAAGCTCCGATCGTTTCCATCATTAAATCGTTTTGGCTCGTTTGTAAAATAAGATTATGATAGCGATTTGCTTCTTCGAAATATAAATCATGCTCTTCTTCAGCAACCGCATTTTTCAATAACTGAATGCAATCATTCATTTCATTAATTGGAAAATCAAGCATTTTCCTTTTAGCTTTTTCAATACTTCCAATCCCTAAAAATAATCGGCATTCTAAAAAATTAACGATATCGATCATTGTGATTTGAATATTTTGCACCATTGATCCTTGGTTTTTAAAATGTTTAACCAAACCAGTTGATTCTAATTTGACAAGTGCTCTTCTGATCGGGGTTCTACTCATGTTCAAATCCTTTACAAGTGATGCTTCAGTTATATATGTTCCAGGAGAATATTTACCTTGTATGATAAATTTTTTGATTTCTTCATATGCTTTTTGTTCTAGTGTTATATTATTTGGCAAGTAATTCACCATCCTACTTTCTAGTTTTATTTTAATGTGTAGCTAAACAAAGAGTTGGATTTTTTTTTATAAATCTCTCATTATACTTACAAATCAATAGAACCATTATTATACACAAAGTATACAATGAAAATTGACTAAATAGTATAGAAAAATAATTGTTTCATATATATGGTAATAAAGGGAATTAGCTAATTGAATTAATCAAAGTGGTAAATGAAGTAGGCGGGTGTTTAAAGGAATCAGAAGTAGATAAGTTAATGTTGTATTAATCTAGAGTAAAAATTGTATACAAAAATATTTTTATTAGTTAATTCTCGATAATCAATAAAAAACATCTAAAGACTTAAAAGGTTTAGATGTTTTTTATTGTATTTTCATTAAAACATTAAATCCATAAATGCTTCTTCTTTCAATTGAGTTAATATTTCAGTTGCTTTATCAAATTCAGATTTTTCGACAAGGTCAACAAGAGAGCTATATAAGTTTAATGTGTGTGGAATTCTATTTTTTCTTACGTTAAATACATTAGATGACGTTGCTTCTTCAGTAAATCTTTTCCATAGATGATCAAGCATTTCGATGATTAAATTATTTTGAGAATTTAGTAAGAATGTTTTATAAAACTCTGTCAACGCTCGGTGATAATTGTAGGAATCATCTTGATTGTATGCTTTTTCCATAGAGGCAGTAATTTCTCTAAGTAGTTTGACATTAAATGGAGTATGCTTTCTTTGGGATTTTTCAACACAAAATACAGCAAAGCACCATTGAATTTCAATCATATTTATAATTTCATGTAAAGTAAAATGAGTATATGTAACAGTTGTTCCATGAAAGTTATTATGTGATAACAACCCTTCGGATACAAGCCTTCCAAGTGCTCTTCTAATCGGTGTTCTGCTCATTTGAAGCTCAGATACAAGTGCAGTTTCTTTTAAATGCATACCAGTTTGATACTCACCTGAAAGGATTAAACTTTTTAATTTTTCATATGCAATTTGTTCTAATGTTTTCTCTTTTGCCATTTTATTCTCCTACTAAAATATATTAACCATTTCATAAAAGGTCTCCTTATTGAATCATTTAATTAGTATACAATAAAAATCCAATTGTTAAACTTTTGAATAAATATTTCATTTTTTTATACATGCAGATAGGTCTTAACTAGATATAAATGAAGTTACTGTAATGCATAATACAATAACTTTTTTTGAACAATTAGTTAAACGATGTAATTTTTTACCATTTAGTAGAATAATTTCCATCCCTTTTTCAAATCATAAATTAAAATCGAAATAGGGGAACAGTATGAGAACTTATAAAGATAGTAAGAAAAGAGATTCTTCAAAAGAAAATTGGATTGATGAATTATCGAAATCAAATGATTTCATTAAATTTAAAACTTCAAGTGATCTAGAGAATGAAAGTTATTATAGCATCTATTTTTATCGAACGTTAATTAAGTCTGAGACTATGCATGAACAGATACTTCCATATTTGACCAAGAACTATACATTAGAAGATTTGATGTCTCAGCTTCCTGTTCAACAACTTACGATTACTTCAGATAGTTCTAAAATCATAAGTAAACTTTTACAAGGTTATATGGCAATTCAGTATGGTGAAAATAAAACTGATAGCTTACTTGTTAATATTCAAAAGAATGTTTCAAGAACGATTGGTCCTCCTCTAATGGAAGCTACTACTTTAGGGCCGCAAGTTGGATTTGTAGAAGATATCGATGTAAACATAAATTTAATTCGAAATAAATTACCAATTTCTGATCTTCATGTGGAGGAATTGGAAGTTGGGGAGCTATCAAAAACTAGAGTTGCGGTTATCTATTTAAGTGGAATTGCTGATGATGAAAATATTAATACGGTTACACAGAGGATTAAAGATATCCAATATGATCATATACCAGATAGTTCTTTTATTTCGGGAATGATCGGGGATAACACGCATTCTATTTTTCCACAATCGATTCCAACTGAAAGACTTGATCGTACAATCGGAGGTTTAACGGAAGGGAAAATTGCCATAGTTGTTGACGGTTCTCCAAATGTTCTTCTTACACCTGCTTTAATTGACGAAACTTTTATAGCGATGGAAGACTATTATGTCAATTGGGTGCTTGCAACTTTTTTCCGTTTTCTTAGAATGTTTGGTTTTGCACTTTCAATCTTTATAACACCATTTTATGTTGCAATTCTGACTTATCATTACGAACTCATCCCACCTCGCTTACTTGAATCTTTAATCCTATCAAGAGCATCCGTACCATTTCAGCCAATTTTTGAGGTTTTATTTTTAGAAATTACAATCGAACTAGTTAAAGAAGCAGGACTTCGTTTACCTTCCAAAATTGGGCAAACACTTGGTATTGTTGGTGGGATTGTTATTGGTCAAGCGGTTGTTGAAGCTAAACTAACAAGTAATATTCTCTTAATTCTTGTAGGTCTAGGTACACTCGCTTCTTACACTTCTGCAATTTATAAGTTTAATAATACAATCCGATTTATTAAATTTCCTGTTATATTAATGGCTCAAATTATTGGCCTTTTAGGTATTTTTATGGGATTTATTTATTTAATGACTCATTTACTACGATTAACATCTTTAGGAAGACCGTATATTGGTTCTTACCCTTTTAGAAAAACTTCATTCTCTGATTTGTGGATAAGATTACCTTTTGCAATGCAGAAGAAAAGACCAACAAATTTAAGACCAGCTAGTCTATTTCGAGCAACTAATGATATAAAACGTCCTGGTCCACCAAGTGATTTTGATGAATAAGATGAGGAGATGTGATCATGGCATCGTATAGAAGACAACAGGTATCACCTTACCTCCTGTTTTTTATTATTTCAAGCTCTCAAATAGGAGTGGGTGTTTTAGGGTTTCAACGAATCATTGCAAAAGATGCTGGTTATGATGCATGGATTAGTGTAATCATTGCTGGACTGGCTGTTAATGCAGTTTTATGGTTTATGTATAAAATATTAACGAAGGCACAAGGCGATATTATTGATGCCCATAAGCAATTATTTGGTCATATTATTGGTTCAACTTTAAGTATAGTCATTTTATTGTATTATCTAATATTATCTATTTCTGTTCTAAGATTATATATTGAAATCGTTCAAGTTTGGATGTTTCCGTCACTATCAACATGGCTTTTAGCAATTATCATATTATTTTTATGCTATTACATTGTATCAGGTGGATTTCGTGTTGTAGTAGGAATTGCTTTTTTATCTGGAGTCTTCACAGCACTGCTTTATGCTTTGCTATTTCATTTACCACAACAGTATATGCATTTTGATAATATATTACCTGTATTTGATCATTCATTTAAAGATCTGTTGCTATCTGCAAAACAATCAATCTATACGATGGCGGGATTTGAAGTTTTACTAATGGTCTTTCCCTTTATTAAGAATGGAAATTCTTCTCAAAAGTTTGCTCAATTTGGAGCTGGCTTTTCAACATTAATTTTCACTTTATCAGCTTTTACAACATTCTTACTTTTAAGTGAAAAACAAATTCAACATATAATCTGGGCGAGACTTTATATTGCTAAGTTAATCAATTTTCCATTTTTAGAAAGAATTGAATATATTCTAATTTCTAGTTTCTTAATTAAGGTTATTTCAATTTTAGCGCTGCTATTATGGAGCACAAGTAGAGGACTAAAATTAATCTTTAAATGGAAACAAAAGTATACATTAATATTGATTAGTGCTATTAGTTTTATTGTTTGTCAATTACTTGAAACTCGATATGAAATTAATATTTTCACGGATTATACTAGTAAAATTTCCCTTTATCTTTTTTATATTTATATACCACTTTTTTCAATCATCTTTCTGATGACTAAGTCTGGGAAAGCAACATGAAAAAATATCATTTTTTCATTATTATTTGTATTGTATTCATTTTAAATGGATGTGCACTTGTTCCGTCTGCGAATGTTAATGAACTAAATATTATTGAAATAGCAGGATTCGACCTGACAAAAAACAATCTACTAAAAGGGAGTGTTGTTTTTCCTGTGTTTCGTCCATCTGGGGAGACAAAGTTTGGAATGTCTGCTGCAAGTGGGGAAACGATTAAAAAAATACGGGAAAGATTAGATAGTCAAATGCGGTATCGTTTAATGTCAGGTCAGCTCCGAGTTGCTATATTCAGTTTAGACTTAGCAAAAAAAGGTTTTTTTCCGATCATTGATACGTTTAACCGGGACCCTGCCATTGGAAATCTAATGCAATTAGCTATAGTTGATGGCCAATCCAATGATTTACTATCATTAAAACAGTATCAAAATGAAAACCTAGCTTTATATTTATATGATTTACTTAAACATAATTCAGAGACTGGCCCTTTTCCTTATACTGACTTCTCAACATTTATGTATCAATATTTTGAAGTAGGACAGGACCCTTATTTACCTGTGTTAAAAGTAGTGAATGACAAGATTGATTTAACTGGAATTGCACTCTTTAAAAGAGATAAACTCGTAACAATTGTTCCATGGAAATATGCTTTCATTTTTAAGAGTATGATGGAAGATTATAAACAAGGTTTACATCAGTTCAAAATAGATGGAGAATATGTAGCAATTGACAATTTAGTATCAAAAAATAAACTTGATATCAAAATTAAAAAAGGGAAACCAGAATTTACAATTCATTTGAATATGAATGCTAGAATTCAGGAATATACAGGTGATAAACCAATCGTATTCCCAAAACATATTAAACAAATATCGAAAGCAATTAAAAAGGATATTGAAAAAAATGCTCAAGAGATTATTTCAATCCTTCAAAAAAATAATGTTGATCCAATTGGCCTAGGCTCAAAGTTAGAAGCTCATCAAAGAGACTTTGATTGGAAAAAATGGAGGAAACAATATCCTAGTGCAAAAATTAATGTAAAAGTTAAGTTAGATATACTTCATACTGGCATCGTTGAATAATCATGATCATGAAAAAGGACTATTAAAAAGTAAATAAAATTAAAAAGAGGACGTCTGAAGGTTATTGTTAACCAAAAGACGCCTATTTTTTATAACGTTCATATTCAAAAAAAGTGTATGTAAATTGTATACAAAATGTGTTTGTAGTATGTTAATATAATATTACGGAAGAATAAACTATATTAATAAAGCAAAAATGAATTACGAAAAAGTCTAACATTTTCAAAATAATTCCTATTTATTTTAAGGTAATTCCTGGAGGGATTATGCTTTTTAAAAATATTTTCATAACCCATACAATCATCATTAGTTTTTTTTATTTAACCTCTTCTATTTTATGGGGAGAAGCAAGACAAAGGTTTGCAGGAAAATCGAAATTTCAAGAGTTTTTTATTGGATTTCTATTGAGTGGATTAACGATATTATTATTAAATTTCCCAATTTTCACAGATCATGGAACAAATATACAAATTAAAACACTTGGAATGGAAATTGCAGCAATATTTTTTGGAAATATTACCTTAGTGACAATGTTTTTTTTCGATCTTATTGCTTTTTATTTTATTAATGGATTTAACTTTGTTTACTTAATCGATTCACTATTGCTATTGTTTGTTTTATGTTTTGGTTTTTATATGAAGTATGAAAAATGGGATGAAAAGAAAAGAATTCTTATTTTGACCCCAATGATTATTTTGTTTAAGTGTATTGGTTTTTATTTAATAGAAAAATGGATGCTAAGGCCGGTTGGTGTCATTGTAATTGGAAGATTACTTCAAACGATTGGGTTTTGGTTTTTAATGTATGTTCCAGCATTATTATTAAGTTACTTTATAGCGTATCAAACACGTAATACAGAAATAAAATTAAAGAAAATGGAAAATATCGCAAATGTTGACAGTCTAACTGGACTATATAACCGTAGATACTTTGAAAAACAACTTTTAAATGGATGCTCAATATCTTATGAATCATCAATACCAATAACATTATTAATGATCGATGTGGATTATTTTAAAAAATATAACGATCTATATGGTCACCCTAAAGGTGATGAATGCTTAAGAAGAGTAGCTACTAGTTTGCAATTAGAAACGACGAGCGAATTAGGTATTGTTGCACGGTATGGTGGGGAGGAATTCTCAATCTTGTTACCGAAAACTGATCTGAATGATGCACTTAAAATAGGTAACCGATTATGTAAAAATATAAAAAAATTAAAGATTGAACATGAGCAATCAGAGAAAAAACTAGTTACATTAAGTATTGGTGTAGCATCATTGATTGCCGAAAATGATCAAGATTACTTAAAGTTAGTTAAGCAAGCTGATCAGGCATTGTACAGATCAAAACATAATGGAAGAGATCAAGTGAGTTACTAAAATATGTTAAAAAAACATCTATTAATCACTTCAGAAAAAGGTGATTTAAGATGTTTTTTATTTATTTTGTTGTTTTATTTTAATAGTGGATTTAAATTAAAGTGGTTCAAAGCTTCGTTGACTAAGTCGATATCATAAATGTTTTTCTCTAAGAAAAATTTTATAACTAAGTCATTTAAATCGCTGTCTGATAATGTATAGCCTGCAGAACTTAAGAGATCGCACGTTTCAATTTTATCTAGTTCAAGTGCTAGTGATAAAGCAATTATTGTATTTTTCTTTGGAAGGTAATTAGGAATGGAGCGGATTTTTGAAAAATGTTTTCGGTCAATTCCCGCCTTTTTATAAATTAATGGATCACTGACATTTTTTTTATCAATAAAGTTAAACAAGAGCTCTTTAAATGTTGGTTTCAGTTTATTTTTAATAAATGCTTCAATTTCTATATTTTCTAAAGGCTCAGCAGCATACATTTCATTCTGACTAAAAAGTATTTCTTCTTTTTTTACTTCATCTAAATGGCGTTTTACATATAGTTGTAATTCAATCAAAAATTCTTGGTTAAGCAATTTAAAATCCCCCTTCCAAAATGTCTCTTTTAAGGCGACCTATCTACTAATTAATTCAGTTACTATTATAACATCAAGAATGAAGGGGCTGATTAAGAATGAACAGTAATAAAACAGAAATTATATTTTTAATCGATAGAAGTGGTTCAATGGCAGGACTTGAAAGTGATACGATCGGCGGATTTAACGCATTTATAAAAAAACAAAGTAGTTTTGATGGAGAAACAATTGTAACAACAGTGCTTTTTGACGACCAGTATGAAGTCTTAAGGAATGGGCGAAATGCACAAGAAGTAAAATTAACGAATAAAGAGTATTTTATAAGGGGCACTACTGCACTTTTAGATGCAATAGGTAAAACCATCTTAGATGTCGGCAACAGATTGTCTTTATGTAATGAAATGGAAAAACCTAGTAAAGTCATATTTGTTATTACTACTGATGGGTTAGAGAATGCGAGTGTTGAATTCACGTATAGTAAAGTGAAACAACTAATCCATCACCAACAAGAAAAGTATAATTGGGAATTTATTTTTATGGGAGCAAATATTGATGTAGCAAAAGAAGCTAGTAGCCTAGGAATTTTAAAAGAAAATGCTTATACTTTTGAATCTTCAAATGAAGGTGTTGAAAATATGTATAGTATAATAAGCGAAGTAGTTTCTGAAAAAAGAATATAATTTAAATTAGAATCTAGTAGGTCTTTTTGACTTATTAGATTTTTTTATTGTAAATAAAAATTCTAAAATGATAAATAAGTAGTAAGATTAATAATGTTAGAATAAGGTGCATAAAACATATCTAGAGGAGAGATGTACATATGAAACCCCAAAGCTTAGATCATCACGTTCGATATCATCCAGTTTTCCATTTTTTTGGAGCACCATTAGCATTAATCACAATCATTGGTTCAATCGTTAACTTGTGTATCGCGATAAAAAATAGCGATCACATTTGGTTAGCAGTATTTATTTTAGTAACTTCGCTTTTATTAGTTGTTTCGTTTTTTCTAACAAGACTTTATTCCAACAAAGTGCAAGACCGTGTCATTCGAATGGAAGAAAATTTTCGTCACTTTACGCTAACTGGTAAACCGTTAAATCCTCAATTAACAATGGGGCAAATCATTGCATTACGATTCTCAAGTGATGAGGAATTTGTAGCGTTAAGTGAAAAAGCGGTAAATGAAGGACTGAGTTCGAAAGAGATTAAACAAAATATTAAAAATTGGCGAGCGGATGAATATCGCGTTTAATTTTTTGTAAGGGGCCTATTGAAGGTCCTTTTTCATTTTTAGAGGGATTCTTTAAAAATTAAATCTTGATTTTTGATTTTTGAACTAAAAAAGGGTGCCTAATTAGACAACCTTTAGAAAAATTTATGTAACCAATGCAAGCGTTCGTATTAGGGGAGACATGTATAATGTAAGTTCGAGGAATTGATAAGATATGGACAACCATTTTCTATATCGTTTCATCACTTGTTGTATTATTTTTATTTATTATGGTAGAT
Organism: Gottfriedia acidiceleris; assembly: GCF_023115465.1. NCBI lineage: Bacteria > Bacillati > Bacillota > Bacilli > Caryophanales > Bacillaceae > Gottfriedia > Gottfriedia acidiceleris. Next base: position 1,479,484 of record NZ_CP096034.1, read on the forward strand.
TATTTTGGTTTAGCAAAGTAAAACTCAGTCAGGTGGAGGAATTGGTCCACAATTATTTAATTCGTTTTATTCATTGCCAGATCTTTACCACTAGAGTTGGGTCAGGAATATACTTGGTTGAATAGGGTTGACCTTTTTTCGTTAGGTCTAATGATAGCGGTAGTCGGGGAAGAATATTATATAGCCTATACTTATCTGGAGTATAGGCTATATAGTAGCTGTTACAGACAACGTGATGAATCGTACGAAAAAAGACCGACGATATTCATATTCTTGGAGCACTTCTTACTATTTGATACCGCGTTCCTGGCGAAATCGATCCGCCGCTGACAGAGCAGCACGGTAGCCGCCAGCGTCGCGTAGGGATTGACCGATAGTTGCGGCGCTGCTCTTGAAGCGTTGTTCGTTAAAGGCCTGATTTACTGCATCCCGAAGTTTGCCCGCGGTAAGCTTGGATTTGTTCAATACGACACCTGCCCCCAACTTCTCTACACGCGCAGCGATAATAGGTTGATCGGCCGCGTGAGGAATGAGCACCAATGGCACATCGTAGTACAGTGCCTCAGACACGCTGTTCATACCGCCGTGACTCACAAAGACGGCCGACCGTTGCAATACCTCCAGCTGTGGCACATACGGACGGGCAATGATGTGGGAAGGTGCGTTCCGGAAAAATTCCATATCCGTATTGCGCCCCGCAGAGATCACCACCTGATAGCTCGCATCTCGGAAGGCATCCAGACATAACTGAAAGAAGGGTTCGCTCTTGGCTAATACAGTTCCCATGGAAATGTACACAACGGGTCTGTCGTCCTCATTCAGAGAGCCTAGCGGGAAGTCCGAGTGGCTTTCACGTATGGAAATGGATGGCCCGGTGAATACGTACGAATCGTCGAGGCGCTCATAATCCGGTTGGAAGTAGGTACTAGTATAGACCAGATTCAGTTGACCGGTCTGAGAGAACACCTCATTGATGGATGGCGCCGGTACGTCGTATGTTTCGGCAAGATTGGCGGAAAGCCTCTTGATCTCGGGAATGAACTTCCCTCCCTTTAGGAGGTCGCCCACTTGCTTCAGCAGAGTCTCACCTGCCATCTTAGGTTTCTTACCAGTCGAAGCAAAGGAAGCATGTGAGGCAATGTGTGGCAGCTTCAAGAGTCGGGCTATTAAATTGCCCCATCCGAAAAGGGAGTCGTGGAACACATAGTCGTAAGCCTCTTGCCGGGCCTGCTCCACTACTGTCGACACGACTTGGTCGGCAGAGTTTAGGAGCAAAACAATAAATTCTAAAAAATGAGAGATGTCCTCTTGGCGTACGCCACCTAGGAAGTTGTCGAAAGGCTTGAAGACTGCTCCTGCGGCCTCCGCTTTGCCACGGGCATCCTCAGTGCTGTAGAAGTGTACCTCATCCCCGTTCTCACACCAGGCTTTGATGATCGGTAGCATGGGATTCACATGTCCATCACCAATTCCACCAATTGCTAATATCTTTGCCATATTCATTCCCCCTTATATGTAATCTCCAATAGTAATGCATTGAGTGCACATTGTAACATTTAATTGTAGTATGTTTTAGGGCTTATGTCTATATGAACATTTGTACAGGGAATGCTAGAAAATCTACCTAGTAGCTTCTTCTACAACAATAATCTGGAGGAGAAATTTGACTAAGAAATATAGATATTTAACGATTCATTTTCTAATTAACTCAAAAACTTCTAGGTTTTATATGCATAAAAAAGTATAGTTTGACGAACGAATAAAATCAGAATATAATTAGTTTGTCAAACTAACCATATTCTAATATAGAGGAGGTGAAATTTTAGTGGAGAAAATTCTAAGGGAATTTATAACGACATTAGATACTTCATTTAAAATGCTAATAAAAAATACAATTGAAACGGTAGGAGTCGCAAATTTAAGTGTAAATCAAATACAGTATATACAAGCAATTGGCAAGTTGGGGAGTCCAACAATTAGTGAAATAGCAAACGAATTAAAAATTACTAAAGCATCTGCAACAGCAGGGATTAATAAATTAGTTAACTTGGGATATGCACAGAAAAACCAGTCTACAATAGATAAAAGAATGTATCATGTTACTTTGACAGAATCAAGTCAGACGTTCATGCGTCTGCATAAACAAGCATTAGTAGAATATGTAGATTTCATAAAAAAATCATTGACAATCGAAGAGTCTGTTCAATTTAAATTAATTTTAGAAAAATTAATAAAAGAATTCTACCAAAAAAAATCTTTTTAGAAAAAATGGCAAATTTGAAAAATGCCATTTTTTCATCAATTAATAAAGTTAGTTTGTCTAACTAACTTTATAGTTGGTGGTTCGATACAAATATAGTCTAAATGGAGGAAAATTATGAGTTATGTGAAGATTACCAAAATCAATAAATATTACCGTCTTGGAAAGAAAAATAAGACACGAGTTTTGCATGGAATAGATGTTGAGTTTGAAAAAGGAGAATTTGTTTCTATACTAGGAGAATCGGGTAGTGGTAAATCTACATTTATGAATATTATCGGTGGTATGGATCGAGATTTTGAAGGAGATGTTATTGTAGATGGATCAAGTCTACATGGAATGAAAGAATTAGAATTGGATTCTTATCGCAAGTTAAAAATTGGTTTTATTTTTCAAAGCTTTAATTTAATTGGTCATCTGTCAGTCTTAGAAAATGTGATTTTAACTATGCAAATGACGGATATGAATTCAGCAGAAAGAGAACAAAAAGCAAAAAATATTTTAACTGAACTTGGACTAGGCGAACACCTCAATAAAAAACCTAATCAGCTATCAGGAGGACAGAAACAAAGAGTTGCCATCGCTCGTGCTCTTTCTAATGATCCTGACATAATTTTAGCAGATGAGCCAACTGGCGCGTTGGATAAGAAAAACAGTGAACAAATCATGCAGTTATTAGATAATATTGCAGCCAAAGGGAAACTTGTAATTACAGTTACCCATTCTCAAAAGGTAGCTAATTATGGGACAAGAATTATTACAATGGATGACGGAAAGATCATAAAAGATGAATTGTTAAGAGAGCCTTATAATCAAATGAATTCCAATCAGAAGGTGAAAAATAAAAACCTTCGTTTAGGAGCAGCATTAAAAATGGCATTTAACAATATTAGATTAAATCTCAAAAGAAACATGCTCGTATCATTCGGTGGAGCAATTGGAATTTTAAGTGTCGTCCTTATGTTGGGTTTGGGGAATGGAGTTACCAATTATATAAACAAGGAAATTAATGCAAACGTAAAACCTAACGTCCTTCAGGTGACGAAAATCCCAGAGGGACAAAAAAGCTCAACAGGACCGTTGCCAAACCCTGTGCAGGAAACAGTATTACTAAAAAAGAAAGATATTGAACAAGTAGAAAATATTTTTCACATTAAAAAGGTTGAAAAAGTGTTTACATTAACCATGGGAAGTTCAGTCCAGTATAATGATAATTTAGTTAATATAGTTCAGTATCAAACGATGAATGATAGTGTAACCAAAGATGATTTAGTCGAGGGTAATCTTCCAAAAAATAATGAATTACTAATATCAGAAACAGTGGCAAAAAAACTAACAGATGTAACGGATAAGTTAGTAGGCAAAAAAGTCGAATTGTATATAAACACGAAAGATAGTAAACAACGTCCAATGATATTAACAAAAGAACTAAAAGTATCAGGGATAATTAAAGGTAGCATGAACCAGGATTTAGCATACACATCTTATCAAACATTAGAGAAAATGTATTCGAGTAAAAAAACCAACTTGATGGCAACTCAACTAGATGTCACTGTGGATCAGAAAAAGAATCTGGATAGAGTAAAAACAGATCTTAAGGAAATAGGTTTTACTGGGACAGGTATTGGAAATATATTGAATCAAGTTACGAATTATCTAAAAATCGCAACAAATGTATTAGCTGGAGTAGCAGGTATTTCTCTACTTGTCTCCGCAATTATGATCATTGTCGTATTATATATCAGCGTTGTGGAACGTACAAAGGAAATTGGAATACTTCGAGCTGTCGGAGCAAGAAGAAAAGATATTAAACGAATATTCTTCGCTGAAGCAGGCTTACTTGGTTTAACGAGTGGAATTATTGGGGTAATAGCAGCCAATGTTATTAGTAGTTTAGGAAACAATGTGATGAAAAAAGTTTTTGATGCACAATTAATACAAATTAGTGTGGAGAACATACTAACGGGAATCTTAATTAGTATAATTATTAGTATCTTAGCTGCCTTACTTCCGTCTGCAAAAGCAGCTAAACTTGATCCTATGGAATCACTTCGATATGAATAACTAAAAATATAACAAGTAGACATCAATGGGGTATAAAATCCTCTATTTCATTGGAAAATAGATAGAAGCCAATCTTTTACATATTAAAGGATTGGCTTTTTCTTAGTCCGATGCAATTTCTTTTATTTCCTCTTTATAAAAATCCTCCAGAATAAAATTTGCATTCAATTATTTCTTTTTCTAAAAAATCTCCAATTAATAAATACCAAAGTAGATAATAACACGATTGCCGAGAACCAAAAATAAAAGCCAAGCTTATGTTTCGTAACAATGGATGTATTTCCTGCCTCATCAAGCATCAGTTCCATTGGAAAAAATGATTTAATAGCTAGAAACAACATAAATAAGTGACTAATACTAGTTTTTTTTCCTCTTAATGTTTGAACCGATATGTAAATAAAAAACAGGTTTGCATACCAACTAACATTAGACACCATCCCAGCAAATACACCTAACCATCCTATAAAAAATACAATACTACCCTCGAATGTTAAGAAAAAAACTCATTGTAGGAATTGTTTATCTATTGTAATTTATGTAATTTCCTTCATCAGATTTTGTCATAGACTTTAATGACAAAAAGGAAGGGCTAAATACCTAGTAATATGGGCAATTTTCTTTGAAAAGGGTTTGAGGAACAGCTCTTATTTTGCTGTTTGCTTAGTAATTTTAGTTAAATACCTGTAATAAACGTACGATGAAAGGAAATGATTTATCATCTCCCTGTTACTTTTTTTGAGAAAAATCTATGTTACGATTAGTGAAAATTAGCAAATAAAGGAATATGGAGGGTAAAAAGAAATGATTAACAAAGTTAAAGTTACAACCATTTTAGCAGCTGCTGCACTCTCAGTATCTGTAAGTGCTAATGTACAAGCTGCTACTGTTAATGTAAAAAAAGGTGATACGTTGTGGGATCTATCACGTGCAAATAATGCCACCGTTGAAAATACTAAAATGTTAAACGGGATTACTTCAGACTTAATTCATCCCGGTGATAAACTGATCATTGCACCAGAAAAACATTATGAAGTTAAAAAAGGTGATACGTTATGGGATATTGCACAAAATCATGATATAACAGTATCGCAAATTCAAGAATGGAACAATATACATACGGATCTAATTCAACCTGGATTAAACCTAGTAATTTTTGAAGGCGTAAAAAATATAGCTCAATCAAAAATGACAACTACAAATCTTGCAACAAATTCTAAAACTACTTCAACAGTGAAGTCAGTACAAGAATCTTCAAAGACTGCGTCGGCATCAAAAGAAGATGTTCCTAAAACAAAGGAAATTGTACCAGCAACAAAGGAAAGTGCATTAACAACAAAGGAAAGTGTACCAGCAGCAAAAGAGAGTGTACCAGCAGCAAAAGATAGTGTATCAACAACAAAAGAAAGTACACCAACAACAAAGGAAAGTGTACCAGCAATAAAAGAAGATGAATCAACAACAAAAGAAAATGTATCTAAAACAAATGATTCAGCTGGTTTAAAAGTAATAACTGTGGAAGCATCAGCTTATACAGCTTCTTGTAATGGTTGTACTGGTATTACGGCTACTGGAATCAACTTAAAAGAGAATCCAAATACAAAAGTCATTTCCGTTGATCCAAGTGTAATCCCACTTGGAAGCAAGGTGAATGTAGAAGGTTATGGTGTAGCAATAGCTGGAGATACTGGCGGTGCCATTAAGGGAAAACGAATTGATGTATTTATTCCAAATAAACAAGATGCGATTAATTTTGGAAGAAAACAAGTGAAAGTAACGATATTAGACTAATCATAAAAAAACACTGAAACGTTAATGGGTTTCAGTGTTTTTGATTATGCAATTTTTTTAGTAGATGACTACTGGTTCATATGTGCTGAGATTATCATATACGGTTTTCATTAGACTAGGTGGAGTATTAACACAGCCACCCGATCCTGCAGTCAGATAGGCATTGCTTGACCAGTTGCTTCGCCAGCTAGCATCGTGGAAACCTTGTCCGCTGTTTGTAAATGGTGCCCAATAATCTACTTTAACTTCATAAGAACCAAGACCTACATGTGAGCCCCTGAGGATCGACGGTGTTCGTTTATAAAGGATATACCAAACTCCTTTTGAAGTATCTTCACCAGTGATATGTTTACCAGTAACGACATTCGTTGTGATAACCAATTTGCCATTTTTATAAAGCCAAATTCGCTGTTCGGCAATCGACACTTCAGCATATGTATCGCCAATCCCATTGTTCGTAGTCGTATTATATCCATAACCTTCATTATTCCACCCATTTCCGATAATATGAGTAGGAGTGATCGATTTTTCTCCTGTTTCAAAAGCCTGCTGAACTAGTGCTGATTCTTTATCAACATCTAATGCCCACCCATAGCCTTCTCCTTTAACTGAAATGACTGAACCTGAATGTGTCTTAAATGTAAAATTTTTATTTAATGTAGATTGAGAATTATTTATTTCAGCAATTTTGTTTTTAAGATTACTAGAGTCGATCGTAACGTTCATATCTTTTGACACAGAAGCATTTTGAATGTATTCACTCGCATTTAAAGAATAAACTTTATCCTGAACTTTATACTGAACTGTACGCCCTAGTAGTTCTTGAAGTTTTTTCTTTTCATTTTTCACAATTTGATTGTCTTCTTTGATTGGTTGTTTGTATACAGGTTTTAGACGGATTATACTAGTATACTCATGTCCATTATAATCTTTTAATAGACGATCAACATCATATTGCTCACCGCTAATGCTTTTCGAGACAATAATTTTACCTTGTATCAATTGAACAGTTGCATCTTTTGGAGCTTTTAAGCTCTTATTAAGAGTGTGAAGCTTATCTTCAATCTGTTTTTTCATTGTGTCAATTTGATCTTCATCTCGTTTACTCGGTAGTAAAGAATAATTTTTTTCTTTTGAAGAAGGAAAAAACGTGCGCTGGTTTTTAACTATTTTTTTAATTGCCGGCAGATCATTTTCAGTAAAGTTCATTTTTGTATTTTTTCCATCCAAGATTTTCTGGTCACCAACATAAACGATGTTTTTAAGTTCGCTAGTTTTTAATTTTATTAGTGCCTGCTTTGCATTCAGTCCACCTAAATTTATCCCGTTTACCTTGATTCGAGCATTAAAGTGGTTAGCCCGATAGCTGAAAACAAAGATGAGTGTAATAATAATAATGATACCAATCAAAATGAAATGCCAAGGCAAAGACCGTTTAAATGATCTTTTTCGATGAATATTATTTCCTTTAACATTTAAAGTGCTTTCCAAAACAATTCCTCCCATAACCAAGTAGTCCATCTATCCATATTTACTGAAATTAAGATTAGAATATTACAAATATATTACATTATTTACTTATATGTGACTATTCTACAATTTTCTTTAGTCGAACTTTGTCACAATTTGTTTAGATAAAGAAATTTTTTCCTTTTTTTTATTTTGAAAGGTCAAAGAGAAAGTATAGGACTAAAAAGTATAAATTAATTATATAATGGTTCACTGTAATTCTAATAATATTTTTCTATCTACTATTAAGGTATCAGATTATTAAATTTACGAATCTATTAGTGTATTGAGTTTATATGCTCCTTTTTTTATTATTCACTATATTATATTTGTATATCAAGTTTAGTAGCATAACTATTACAAATAGCCTGCAAGAAGCATTTTTGCACAGATAGAGTTGAAAAGAATAGTTTACTAATGTATCATTATTAATAATCAGAATATTCCGTAAAGAAAAGAGGGGCATGTAAATGAGTAAACAGTTTCCTGAAAAATGGTGGAGTCAATTGAGGGTGCCAGCTATTTCTGCACCGATGTTTTTAGTTTCTGGTCCTGAGCTAGTAGAGGCAGCATGTTTAAATGGTGTAATTGGATCATTTCCAGCACCAAATGCTCGTCCAATTGAGGTACTTGATCAATGGATGGGTCAATTAAATGATCATCTTGCTTTGGCGCGCGCAAATGAGCCAGAGCGTAAAATTGCACCGTGGGCAATGAATATGGTCGTTCATAGTTCTTATAGTAGATTACAAGAAGAGCTTGAGCTGTTGAAAAAACATAAGCCGGAGCTTGTCATTACTTCATTAGGTTCTCCAAAAGTAGTAGTTGAAATTGTACATAGTTATGGTGGTTTAGTATTTTCTGATGTTAGTGATATTAAGTTTGCTAAAAAAGCAGCAGAGGCTGGTGTAGATGGACTAATTTTAGTAGCATCAGGTGCTGGTGGACATGCTGGTAATTTAAATGGATTTGCGTTCGTTGATAGTGTTCGTACGTTCTGGGACGGCATTATTGTGTTAGCAGGTGGAATTTCAACTGGTAAAAGTATATTGGCTGCACAAGCTGCAGGTGCTGATTTAGCTTATATGGGAACACGCTTCATTGTTGCGAAGGAAAGCTTAGCAAATGATGAATACCGCCAAATGTTAGTTGATGCGACGCAAGATGATATCGTCCTGACTGATGCATTCTCTGGTGTGAAAGCGAATATGTTAATTCCGAGTATAGTTAAGGCTGGTCTTGATCCTGAAACTTTGAAAAAGAAAGATAAAGTCGATTTCGATGGAATGAAAAGTGAATCGAATGCGAAGGCTTGGAAAGAAATTTGGTCTGCTGGTCACGGTGTTGGGGCAATTACAAAAATCAGTTCAATTGCTGACATTATAGATGAGCTGGAAGGAGAGTATAGTGAGGCAGTTAATAAATTAAATAGAAATGCTGAGAAATTAAAATCAACAGTAAGTAAATAAATCATATTGTAAGCGTTTTACTTTCGTGCAGTGAATCTATTGTTTAATTAGCATTTTAAGATTATAATTAACTTATTGAGATGGAATCATAGTATGGGAGATGTTATGACTCTATCAATTTAGTAAACAAAAAAATGGATTGGTATGTTAGTACGATTTGCTAATAAACTATTCCACCATGAAAACATTAATCCTATTTATCGGGAATGTGTATTTCATGGTGGATTTTTTTATGTGAAAAAAGGGGAGGAAAACCGTGAAAAATAACATGGTTACAATCACGATTGACGGGAAAGAAGTAATCGCAAAGCAAGGTTCTACAATCTTACAAATCATCAATCAAAATGAAATTAGTCATCCACAAATTTGTTATGTTCCTGAAGTCGATCCAATTCAAACTTGTGATACTTGTATTGTAGAAATAAATGGTGAATTAAAACGTTCATGTTCAACTGAAGCAATGAGTGGAATGAATATTCAATTGACTTCACCTAAAGCGAAGGAAGCTCAAACTGAAGCAATGGATCGTTTATTAGAAAATCATTTATTATATTGCACAGTTTGTGATAATAATAATGGAAATTGTAAGCTACATAATACGGTAGAAGAAATGGGCATTGAACACCAAAAGTATCCTTATCAGCCAAAGGTTGCATCTTGTGAAGTAGACTTGACACATCCATTTTACCGATATGATCCAAATCAATGTATTGCATGTGGACAGTGTGTGGAAGTTTGTCAAAATTTGCAAGTCAATGAGACTTTATCAATTGATTGGGAAGCTGAGCGTCCACGTGTTATTTGGGACAAGGGTGTTTCAATTAATGATTCTTCATGTGTAAGTTGCGGTCAATGTGTAACGATTTGTCCTTGTAATGCATTAATGGAAAAATCAATGCTTGGTGAAGCTGGTTTTATGACCGGATTAAAAGATGAGTTACTTGATCCGATGATCGATTTAGTCAAAAAAGTAGAGCCTGGATATAGTGGTATTTTCGCAGTTTCAGAAGTTGAAGCAGCAATGCGAGAAACAAGGACCAAAAAGACAAAAACAGTTTGTACATTTTGTGGTGTTGGCTGTACATTCGAGGTTTGGACGAAGGATCGAAAAATTTTAAAAGTTCAACCAAGCTCTGATGCACCAGTTAATGCAATTTCGACTTGTGTAAAAGGTAAATTTGGTTGGGATTTTGTTAATTCCAAAGAGCGAATTACAAAGCCTTTAATTCGAAAAAATGGCGTATTTGTTGAAGCGAGTTGGAATGAAGCCCTTGATTTAGTCGCAAGTAAACTTGGTTCCATTAAACAGGAATTTGGTAAAGGCTCTGTAGGATTTATTTCATCTTCAAAAATTACGAATGAAGAAAATTATTTAATTCAGAAGTTAGCACGACAAGTATTTGAAACAAATAATGTAGATAATTGCTCACGTTACTGTCAATCACCAGCAACAGATGGATTATTCCGTACAGTTGGTATGGGTGGAGATGCAGGAACGATAAAGGATATCGCAAAAGCGGGGCTAGTAATTATCGTCGGTGCCAATCCTGCAGAAGGTCATCCAGTACTTGCGACAAGAGTTAAGCGAGCACATAAACTACATGGACAAAAACTGATTGTTGCCGATCTTCGTAAAAATGAAATGGCAGAGCGCTCTGATATCTTTATTAGACCAAAGCAAGGTACTGACCAAGTATGGCTGATGGCTGTAACAAAATATATCATTGACCAAGGCTGGCATGATTTAAAATTCATCTATGAGAATGTTCATTTCTTTGAAGATTTTAAAGTTGTACTTGAGAAATATACGCTTGAATATGCCGAAAGTGTAACTGGAATTTCAAAGGAAACGTTAATTCAAATAGCTGAAATGATTCATGAGGCTGATGGAACTTGTATTTTATGGGGCATGGGCGTGACACAAAACACTGGTGGCTCTGATACATCTGCTGCGATCTCGAACTTATTGCTTGCAACAGGAAACTATAGACGCCCTGGTGCTGGCGCTTATCCGCTTCGTGGTCATAATAATGTACAAGGTGCTTGTGATATGGGTACTCTTCCTGGTTGGCTTCCTGGTTACCAACATGTAACGGATGACAAGGCTCGCATGAAGTTTGAAAAAGCGTGGGGCGTTGAAATTGGAGGAAAACCTGGTTTAGATAATATTCAAATGCTTCAGTCAATCGAAAAAGGCGAAATGAAAGCTATGTACTTAGTTGGTGAAGATATGGCGCTGGTTGATTGTAATGCAAACCACGTACATGAAGTGTTATCAGATTTGGACTTCTTTGTCGTACAAGATCTCTTCTTTTCAAAAACAGCGCAATATGCGGATGTTATTTTACCTGCTGCGCCATCACTTGAAAAAGAAGGAACATTTACAAATACTGAGCGTCGAGTACAAAGATTATATCAAGCATTACCAACTCTTGGTGAATCGAAGGCTGACTGGTGGATTGTCCAAGAAATTGCAAACCGATTAGGTGCTAACTGGAATTATCAACATCCAAGTGAAATATTCGCTGAAATGGCAAGTTTAGCACCACTATTCTCACAAGCTAGCTACGAAGTGATGGAAGGCTGGGATAGTTTCCTTTGGGGAAGCTTAGACGGAGCAAGTACACCACTGCTTTATGAGAATGGTTTTAATTTCCCTGATAAAAAGGCAAGATTTGCTTTAGCTGATTGGATGGAACCAACTGAGTTTGCAGAAGAGTTTGACCTATTAATTAATAATGGGCGTATGCTTGAGCATTTCCATGAAGGGAATATGACGAATAAATCTTATGGTATTCAATTAAAAGTGCCTGAGATTTTTGTAGAGGTTTCACCAGAGCTTGCGAATGAACGGGGTATTAAAGATGGTTCACTAGTTCGATTAGTATCACCGTATGGAGCGCTGAAATTACCAGCATTAGTTACGGACCGAGTTCAAAAAAATGAGTTGTTCTTACCGATGAATTCAACAAATAAAGAATCTGCAATCAATTTCTTAACAGGTCCAGCTAAAGATCACCGTACCAATACACCAGCTTATAAACAAACGAAAGTACGTATGGAAGTATTACGTGTAGAAGGTGAAAGTCCGATGCCAAAGTCGAACCCACGTAATAAAAAGCGCAACCCTCAAAACGGAGTTGAGGTACAGCGTAAATGGGAACGAAAAGGATATGTCCACTTAACGACAAAATAAAGGAGAATCAAGATGGCACAACCAATCACGACGATTCAAAAATACGTACCGACAAAAGAAGAGCAAAACCAACAGAAACTAGAGGATTTGAAGCTTTTATTAGCAGAAAATGAAGATTCTTTAAATAAAATTTTAAACATCGTTTCGGAATTAAATGAAACAGGTGTCCTTGAAGCTGCAAATGCAATGCTACAATCCAAAGAGAAAATTACAAAAATTGCTTTAGGACAAATGAACCGCGAGCCAGTCACGAATATCATCAATCATATTATGGGAGCTGCAGGTGCACTTTCAAGTGTGGAACCAGAGTTAACAACAAAGCTAGTCAATTCCGTAACAAAAGGAATCGATGAAGGAAATAAACATCTTGAAAAGGATGACAAAGTAGGAATTCTTGATTTAGTAAAAGTTTTAAAAGATCCAGATGTAAATCGTGCAGTTGGTTTTGGTATTAATTTTCTAAAAGGTATGGGAAAAGGTCTAAAAGAATAATAGAAAAAACAATTTGTATTTAATAGAAAAGAGATTAATAATAAGAGATGAACCTTTTAATCAAAATTGAAAGCTTCATCTCTTAATGAATATTTTTTCGGAAAACACAATAAAAAAAATAATTCAGGAAGAAGGGAATCTTTAACGATGCTACCAACTGAAGTGAGAAGAAGAATTCTCCGCTTTGAAAATGGTGAAACAAACTATATTGAAGACAGCGTTGTCACAGAATTTCCCGTTACAGTAAAAATCAATGGACAAGAATTTGTTACGTTGGTCAGTACGCCAGAATACATTGAGGATATGGTCGTAGGATTTCTAGCATCCGAAGGGGTTATCCGAAAATACGAGGATATTGAAAACATATGGTTTCAAGAAAAAGAAGGCTTTGTCCATGTAAAAACAAAGAATATTAATCCATATTATAAGGATATTCAAAGTAAAAGATATATTACATCATGCTGTGGAATGAGTAGACAAGGGTTCGTTTTTGTAAATGATGCATTAACTGCAAAAATAATGAAAGAAGTGAATGTTCAACTATCAATTCAAGATTGTTTTCGGTTAATGAAAGAAATGCAACAGTCTGCATTTTTGTTTCATGAAACAGGCGGAGTCCATAATGCTGCTTTATGTGATTTAAATGGGATCGTTTTGAATAGAATGGATATTGGTAGGCATAATGCATTAGATAAAATTTATGGATATTGTCTAAAAAATAATATTCGTATTTCAGATAAAATAATTGTTTTTAGTGGGCGATTGTCTTCTGAAATTTTACTAAAAGTAGCTAAAATTGGTTGTGAGGTCATATTAACTAAATCAGCTCCAACAGAATTGGCACTTCAATTAGCTGAAGAATTAGGTATTACGACAGTTGGATTTATTCGAAATCAGTCACTTAATGTCTATACTCATTCAAAGCGTATTGTGAAATAGAAGTTAAAAACAATTTATGAAATAAAAAGAAGTGAGGCAATGGTTATGAAAAATGTTGCATTGGATAAACATCATCGACCTTTACAGGATTTACGTATATCTGTTACCGATCGCTGCAATTTTCGTTGCCGTTATTGTATGCCGGAAGAAATTTTTGGTCAGGACTATTCTTTTTTATCACAAGATAACATACTATCCTTTGATGAAATTGAAAGATTAACGCGTATTTTTGTATCTTTAGGGGTAAGAAAAATTAGAATGACTGGTGGAGAACCTTTATTACGTAAAAATTTACCTAAACTCATTGAACGATTAAATAAAATAGATGGCGTTGAAGATATTGCTTTAACAACAAACGGTACTTTACTTAAAAAGTTTGCAAAAGATTTATATGAAGCTGGTTTAAGAAGAGTGACCGTTAGTATAGATTCTTTAGATGAAGAACGATTTTCATATATGACTGGTAATCGAGGAAATGTAAAGTCTGTCCTTGAAGGGATACAAGCTGCTTCTGATATCGGAATGAAGGTTAAAATCAATATGGTTGTTCAAAAAGGTAAAAATGAACAAGATATTATCCCGATGGCACAATATTTTAAAGAGAAAAAACATATTCTTCGTTTTATTGAGTATATGGATGTTGGAAATTATAACGGATGGAGACTCGATGAAGTAGTAGGAAAACAAACAATCATCGATATGATCAATGAAGTCATGCCTTTAGAATTTACAGAAGCTAATTATGTAGGAGAAGTTGCGAATCGATATCGCTACAAAGATAGTGATGATGAAATTGGCATTATTTCATCGGTGACAGATTCATTTTGTTCAACTTGCACAAGAGCACGCATATCTGCAGAAGGAAAATTGTATACTTGTTTATTTGCAACAAAAGGGTATGATTTAAAAGAATTAGTAAGATCTAACCAAGATGATGAACAAATAAAAGAAACGATTCATACGATATGGACCAATCGATTTGATCGTTACTCAGATGAACGATTAAGTAATACGAAAAAAGTGAATGATAAATCATCACATAAAATTGAAATGTCCCATATAGGTGGTTAATCATTATCAATAATAGAAGGTTTGGAGTTTATGCAATTTCTGTATAATTCTTTCACTAAAAATTAGAAAGTGATGATTGGTATCTCTGTTCGTATAGCAGGGGAATTAAGCAGCATTCAGAACTCCTTATATGATGAGGATTTCTTAATGCTGCTTTATTTAATAGAGGGAAAAAGCAGAAAAATTGGTGAGGATACCTGGAGAAAATTTTTTATCTCTTTCGCTAGGTCCTGCTCTTTAATGGAGGATATCTTATGTCAGAACGTTATTCACGTCAGCAGCTTTTTACCCCGATTGGTGAAAATGGACAAGAATTAATTAGAACGAAACATGTTTTAATTGTTGGGGCAGGTGCATTAGGAAGTGCTAGCGCGGAGGCACTTGTTCGAGCTGGAATTGGAAAGTTAACTTTAATTGACCGAGATTATGTTGAAATGAGTAACTTGCAAAGGCAACAGCTGTATACTGAAGAAGATGCATTTGAGAAATTGCCGAAAGTAATTGCCGCTAAAGGGCGTCTCCAAAAAATAAATTCAGATGTGTTCATTAATGCACTAGTAATGGATGCAAGTGCAGATAATATGGAAGTCCATTTGAAGGACACTGATGTTATCATTGATGCAACAGATAATTTTGATATTCGGTTTATCATAAATGATTTATCTCAGAAATATGAAATTCCATGGGTGTATGGCTCTTGTGTTGGGAGTGTTGGTATGTGTTGCACGATTCTACCAAGTAAAACGCCATGTTTAAATTGCATATTAAAAGGTGTACCAGTACCTGGGGCGACATGTGACACAGCTGGAGTCATTAGTCCTGCCGTACAATTAGTAGCGGCATACCAGGTTGCTGAAGTATTAAAACTATTAGTTGAGGATTATTCAGCGGTTAATCCAAAATTTCTTACATTTGATTTATGGAATAATCAGCATTTTTCATTTAAAGTGACGAAACTCAAATCAGATGATTGTCCTTCATGCGGAACAAATAGATCATATCCTTATTTAGCTTTTGAAAATCAAACGAAAACAAGTAAACTTTGTGGACGAAACACGGTTCAAATTAGACCTTCAAGGACTAAAAGTTACGACTTTAATGAACTAGAAATTCAACTAAAACAACACGGAAAAGTTCAACGAAATCCTTATTTGATTTCTTGTCAGATAGAAGATTATCGATTTGTTGTTTTTCAGGATGGTAGGGTGTTTGTTCACGGAACAAATGATATACAGGAAGCTAAAAAACTATATTATCGTTTATTAGGTTAATAGAGAGAGGTTGAAAAGAATGGTTGAAAAAAGAGTACCACTACCGATTGAAGAAGCAGTTCGTAAAGTGATGGATTTTGCCAAACACGGATCACAAGAAATGGTATCAATCGATTTAGCATATGGCCGAGTATTAGCTGATGATATAAAAGCTGATCAGGATATACCTGCTTTTGACCGCTCTCCATATGATGGCTTCGCGATTCGCGCTGAAGATACTATTCTTACAAGCAATGAAAATCCAACAATCTTTGAAGTAGTTGGAGAAATTGGAGCCGGTTCAGTTTTTCCAAATGAAGTAGGTCCATTACAGGCCGTTCGGATTATGACAGGGGCTCAAATACCTCAAGGTTGTTCAGCCGTTGTTATGCTAGAATTAGCGAAAGAGATTAAAACTGAAGGTAAAACTTTTATTGAAATTAAACGTTCTTATCAAAAAGGCGACAATATTTCATTCCAAGGCGAAGAAACGCATAAAGGTGATATTCTTGTTATGAAGGGTACTGAAATCAACCCAGGAGTAATTGCTTTACTTGCTACTTTTGGATATCGTCAAGTTCCTGTAGCGAAAAAGCCAATCATTGGAGTTATTGCAACAGGTAGTGAGCTACTTGATGTCGATGAACCACTTGAACCTGGTAAAATTCGCAATAGTAATTCCTATATGGTGCTCGCTCAAATTCAAAAAGCTGGTGCAATCCCTAAATATTTAGGAAAGTTTAGCGATGATTTTGATACTTGTTTTTTAGAAGTTCAAAATGCCTTAGAGCAAGTTGATATTCTAATTACGACCGGTGGAGTATCTGTCGGTGATTATGACTATTTACCAGATATTTACGCAAGATTAGGAGCTACCGTTTTATTTAATAAAATTGCCATGCGTCCAGGAAGTGTAACAACAGTAGCGCATTTAGAAAATAAATTATTATTCGGTTTATCTGGAAATCCATCTGCTTGTTTTGTTGGATTTGAGCTATTTGTTAGACCAATTATTCAAACTTATTTATTTAACGAAACACCACATTTAAAAAGAGTTAGTGCAATTTTAGGAGAAAATTTTCCAAAGCCAAATCCTTTTACAAGATTTGTAAGAGGTAAAATTGTTTATCATGAAGGTCAATTAACAGCAATTCCTGCAGGTTTTGATAAGTCTAGCGCCGTATCTTCATTAGCTTATACGGATGCTTTTATTGTTTTACCTGGAGGAACTAGAAAATATGAAAAAGGTATGTCGGTCGACTTATTATTATTAGAAGACCATGAAGGAAGTAAATGGCCTTGGTATGATTTTGTACCTGCATATAAGTAAATAGAACGCTATTAATTTAAGAAAAGTGAAGTGGTTTACTTGGAACAAAAATTATTTAATATTGTTGATACACCAATTAACGTAGAGGAAGTTTCAGATAAAGTAAAAAGTAGAAATGCAGGAGCTATTACTGTTTTTATTGGTACAGTTAGAGAGTTAACAAAAGGAAAAAAGACTTTGTCGCTAGAGTATCAAGCATATGAATCAATGGCCGTAAAAAAACTTGCCCAAATTGGTGATGAAATCAACGAGAAATGGCCAGAAGCTATTGTTGCGATTACTCATAGAGTTGGAAGATTAGAGATTAGCGATATTGCAGTTGTGATTGCAGTTTCCTCTCCGCACCGTAAAGTTGCTTACGAAGCAAATGAATACGCAATCGAACGAATTAAACAAATCGTCCCGATCTGGAAAAAAGAGTTTTGGGAAGATGGTACGATGTGGATCGGTGACCAATTAGAAAATACACCGTACCAAGAAGGAAAACCAAGTGTGGAGGAATCAAAATGATTAAAGTTTTATTATTTGCTCATTTACGTGAGAAAGCCGGAACTGATGAATTAACAGTGACCGATAAAAATGGAATAAACGTAAAAGAGTTAAAAGACTGGCTTATGACTAACTATGATTTACCACAACTCAATCAGATTATGACTGCAGTAAATGAAGAGTTTGTAACGGATGAAGAAATTGTAAATGATGGAGATACTGTCGCATTTATTCCACCAGTAAGTGGGGGCTAATGGATTTTATAAAGCTTGAAAGTAGGTAGAATGATGCATAAACATAATGAAAAGGCGATTATTAACGCAGCGGTTTTAACAGTAAGTGATACTAGAACTGTTGAAAATGACGAGAGCGGTAAACTAATTAAAGCTTTATTAGACGAGCAAAAACATATCGTCCATGATTATAAAATCACTAAAGATGAAATAGCTTTGATCGATTCAATTGTTAGATCATGGAGTGAAGATGAAACGATTCAAGTTATAATCATAACAGGTGGTACTGGTTTTACGAAAAGAGATATTACATATGAAGCAATTTCAAAAATACTCGATAAAGAAATGCAAGGATTTGGAGAATTGTTCCGTTCATTAAGTTATACAGAAATCGGTCCTAAGGCAATGTTTAGTAGAGCAATCGCAGGTAGCTTTCATGATAAAGCGATCTACGTAATTCCAGGTTCAAAAAACGCAGTAAATCTAGCAATGACAAATCTAATTCTACCGACATGCCAACATTTTGTTGAGGAATTAAATAGGCAATGAATATAGCTGGCGTCGTTTTAGCAGGTGGAAGGTCATCCCGTTATGGTAAACCAAAAATGTTTGAAACGTATAAAGAAAAATTATTGTATGAATATAGTGTAGATGCCTTAAAGGAAAATTCGGTATCACCAATTATCATTTCAACGAACGAAAAACTAGTTCCTTATTTTAGTAAAAATGATCATCTAGACTTTGTCATAGAGGGAGAAGCTAAAGAATACCAAGGACCTCTGTATGCGATGTATAATGCATTTTTAAACATACCAAACAAAGACTGGTATTTTGTCCTAGCGTGCGACACACCTTTTATTACAGCTAACTTTGTAAGAAACATGATCGAAAGGGCCGAAAATACGAATGTTGATGCAGTCGTTCCAATCCAGTCCGATAAACTTCAACCTCTATTTGCGCTCTATCATCGTAATTGCATCGAAAAAATGAAAGAGATATTAAATAAAAACAATCGAAAAGTTCAGTTATTATTTAGTGAAGTAAATGTAATGACTGTTCAATTTTCAAGTGACGATTTCATCTTTAAGAATATAAATAGTCCGAGTGACTGGATTTAATTTATCAAATTTAAGACTTACCTGGAGGTACTAAGCATGAGTGAATTTTCACATTGGAATGAAGAAGGAAGACCTAAAATGGTTGATATTTCAGACAAAAACATCACTACAAGAGTTGCAATTGCGCAAAGTACAATTTCGATCTCAACGGAATTATATGAAGCAATTCAAAATGGATTAATAAAAAAAGGTGATCCACTAAATGTTGCACAAATTGCTGGAATTATGGGAGCTAAAAAAACTTCTGACATTATTCCAATGTGTCACCCAATTGCACTATCAGGAACTGACTTTACATTCGAATATGTAGAGGCACCTAATGGATATGATTTAATCATACGTGCAACAGTGAAATGTAGTGGGAAAACTGGAGTTGAAATGGAGGCACTAACAGCTGTAAGTGTAGTTGGCCTTACATTTTACGATATGTGTAAAGCCGTTGATAAAAGTATGGTCATAAAAGAAACGTTTTTAGTTCAAAAAAAAGGTGGGAAAAGTGGCGACTTTTTCCATAAATAAGATTGGAACATAAGCTTAATTGATTAGTAGCATCAACGATCTAATCAATTAAGTTTTCTAATTTTTTATCAAATACAAAAACTGAAATTGCAATATCTTCTTCAACCTTCATATCCGAGAAAAGATTGATAAACTTTGCATCAACGATTTCTTCTAACTTAACTGGAGGATTTTTCGCATATACATCTTGAATCATCTTCGTTCTAGCATTATGAACGATATCACGTCCTTCAGAAGTTTGAGCGATAAATAGCTCAGTAGGTGTCAGATTTCCATACAAAGTTGAAACAGCCATATTTTCCACAAATACAGTATGGATTCTTTCAGGGCCTTTACCAAATAATTCTTTACGCAGTTTTCGTATATAGTCATTAAATTCATGGATGACTTTAGACATTACATATACCCCTTAACTTAATTCTGTTTTTCTTATCATAAAACATTAATTATAAAATTTAAAGGAGAAAACTTTTAGAGAACATCTGCTCCACCATCAATACAAGAATCGATTAAATTGATTTTTGTATTAATGGTGTTTTTTCAGTAGGCTCCTTATAATAAAAGTATTTAATAAAAAGGAATTGAGAGCTATGAAAAAAAACTATTCCATTTTGCAAATTGTAGGCTATCAAAATAGTGGGAAAACAACACTTACAGAAAAACTCATTAAACTGGCCAATCACCAAGGATTATCAGCTGCAACTATAAAACATCATGGTCATGGCGGTGTGCCTGACTTAGAAATAGAACGTAAAGACAGTAGTCGTCACTTGGATGCAGGAGCAATCGTGTCTAGTGTTGAAGGTGATGGAGTTTTGCAATTAAGAACAAATTTTATTAATTGGGATTTAAAGAAAACAATTGAATTATATCGCTTTTTTTCAACTGATATTATTTTTATTGAAGGTTATAAAAGGGAAAGTTACCCAAAAGTAGTATTAATTAGAAGTGAGGAAGATCTGAATTTATTCGATTCGTTAACGAATATTATCTGTGTGATCAGCCATTTTGAGATTGAAGAGGGTAGATTGAAAGATTATCAATATTTCCATCTTTATGATGAAGAAAATTATTTGGATTTCTTGATGAATGAAATGTCCAAAGGTTATTTCATAGAAGATTAAAAAAATAGATGAAAATAGGTTTTATTTTGAAATGAGGAATTTAATTGTTTGAAGAGTTTTTAATTCCCCTTAAGATTTCCATTAAGGTTACGATCGTGGCAGGAGTTTTCGTTATTATTTTAGGGACTATAGTTGGAAGAATTCTCTCTAAAAAATCCTTTAAAGGTAAGACACTCTTAGAAACAATTTTAATGTTACCTTTAGTTCTTCCTCCTACAGTCGTAGGATTTTTACTATTAGTTATTTTCGGAAGACAAAGCTTCGTTGGAAAAATGATCGAGTGGTTAGTTAAACAGCCAATTGTTTTTACATGGTGGGCTGCTGTAATTGCATCAATTGTTGTAGCGTTTCCTCTTATGTATCAATCTGCAAAAACTGGATTTCAAAGTGTAGACAGTGAAATTGAGGAGGCAGCAAGAGTTTGTGGAGCAAATGAATGGAATGTTTTTTTCTTGATTTCAATACCACTCTCATTAAAAGCTATTATCTCTGGAAGTATATTAAGTATTGCAAGAGTACTAGGGGAGTTCGGTGCTACTCTTATGTTTGCAGGGAACATACCAGGAAAAACACAAACTGTTCCGACAGCAATTTATTTAGCAATTGATGCTGGAAATATGAAAATGGCTTGGTTATGGGTGCTTTCAATGGTCTTGATTTCTTTTATTATGCTGTTCGTTGTACAGTTGAAACAAAAATGATTTTGTTTGTAGATTTGTATTGTCTTTAATTAGTATATAATGCTGTATGTAAGATGTTTTTCCTTTATATTCCAAAATATTAGTTTACATAAAATAAAACCCCAGTTTTACAATTACAAACTCAAAAAAGAGAGGGTGGAAGGCATGGTAAATAAAATTGAGTTAATTAATCTTGCAGTAGGATTACCTAGTAAAATGGAATATGGCGAAAACAAAGAAATGATAACGGGGATTTGTAAAAAAGAAATAGAAGAAGTTTACTTATCAAAAGAAGGCTTTAAAGGTGATGGAGTAGCAGACTTAAAACATCACGGTGGACCAGATCGCGCTGTATGTGTGTATCCATATGAACATTACGCACTTTGGGAAAAAGAGTTTAATCTAAATTTACCACTTTCAGCATTCGGAGAAAATATTACTGTCACAAATATGTTAGAAAAAGATGTATGCATTGGCGATGTTTACCAACTTGGCGATGCAATTATACAAATTACACAAAGTAGAATACCTTGTGACACAATTACAAGGAGAACAAATGTAGCACTTAAGAGAATCGTAGAAACTGGATTTACAGGCTACTTATGCCGTGTAATAAAAGAGGGTACGATCAGAAAGGATTCGACCATAGAATTAATCAAAACGCAAGAAAATAAAGTTTCGGTTCTTTATTGCAACGAGATTTATTTCCATGATCCAAAAAATGTTGAAGGAATAAAAGCGATATTGGAAGTTCCTGAGTTAGCTGAGGATTGGAGAATTCGGTTAAATAAGCGTTTGGAGAATTTAGTTTAAAAATAAGTTTACGGGAGTCGCTTTTAGTTAGAGCGGCTTCTTTTTATTTTAAAATTCTTTTTTATATTTAGACTCCGCCTAAAAATTACATCTAATCCAATTTCATTATCTATTATATGGATAATTGACATCATTCCATTTTTGCGAGAATAAATCATTTCAAATTTATCTTTGAAATGCAAAAGAACATCTATCCTTTTAAAGGCACGGACAGATGTTCTCATAAAAGAAATTGAAGATGATCCTATCATTCAATTAATTCCTAGTAGCGGAAAAAATCGATTTTCCTATTTTTGTTTTTTGAACCTAAAAGTTCCACCATCTGTCACTACGACGACCGGAATTATCGCGTCTTTCATCGTCGCAACGATCTACTGCACGACAGAAGTCTTCTTGATCAACTGTGATTCTCGCATTAAACGTAACCTCGTTATTTCTTCTATTATTTCTATTATTATTTCTATCATTAAATCTTTCGTTATTTCTATCACTAAATCTCTCGTTATTTCTCTCATTATTTCTTCCATTGTTACAGTTGCAACTCATTATAACACTACCTTTTCCTTTAATTTCATCTCGATATCTTATGATTGGACAAGCAAAATGAAATGGACAAGTGTTTGATTTTAATAAATATGTTAGCAATTCCATGGATTTATTTAGCTTAGGATTGCAAAAATTGTTAAATAGGCGTTTGTAGTTTAGTTTTAAATTTCCGAAAAAGGAAGTCGCTCGAGGGAGAGGGGCTTCTTTTTTTGTACATGAAAAGAGTCTTCTTTTTATATAGCTTTCATAAGTATATATGGATTAAAAAATATATTTCGTCCAATAAATCATGTGGAATTAATCGCATGATTTTCTTTAAAAATGTTTCTATATACAAAAAAAGTAAGGCGAGTTTATACCTACTCTAAATAATGTAAGGTTTAATTAGTTAATTTTAATTGGAGGTAATGGCAAATGTTAGGTGCAATCGAAGCAGGTGGAACAAAGTTTGTATGTGCGATTGGAGATGAAAATGGCAACTTAATTAAGCGTATTCAATTCCCGACAACTGTGCCAGAAGAAACGATTTCACAAGTAGTTGAATTTTTTAAGAACTATCCTATAAAAGCAATTGGTATTGGATCATTCGGTCCGATTGATGTAACCGAGAAGAGCTCTACTTACGGATCGATTACATCAACTCCTAAAATGGCATGGCAAGGCTTTCCTTTTGTACAAGCAATAAAGCAGCATTTTTCTATTCCAATTGGTTTTAATACGGATGTGAATGCAGCGGCACTAGGTGAAGCAACTTTAGGGGCAGCAAAAGGGTTAGATAGCTGTTTATATATAACAATTGGTACGGGTATAGGAGCTGGAGCTGTCGTAAATAGTAATTTACTTCAAGGAATCACACACCCTGAAATGGGACATATATTAGTGAGACGACATCCAAATGATGAGTTTGTAGGGAACTGTCCATATCATCGTGATTGCTTAGAAGGTTTAGCCTCTGGACCTGCAATTGAAGCGCGATGGGGGCAAATAGGTTCGAATCTAATTAATCGAAAAGAGGTTTGGGATTTAGAAGGATATTACATTGCCCAAGCACTTATGCAATACATATTAATACTTTCACCTAAGAAAATCATTCTTGGTGGGGGCGTAATGAATCAATTGCAAGTTTTTGAAAGTGTTTACAAATATTTGAAAAAGCTAGTTTGTGATTATGTTAGTTTACCAGATTTGCATGAGTATATTGTACCACCTGGTTTAGGGAATAACGCTGGAATTATTGGAGCTCTTATGCTTGCATATAATGCTTTAAATAAAAATGCACTCGTTTAGATCGCTTGGAGGAAATTAGCATGCAACCACTATTTTTAAAACCAGTATTTAAAGAACGAATTTGGGGAGGAACAGCTTTAAAATCAGATTTTAACTATAATATACCAAATGAGAATACAGGTGAATGCTGGGCAATTTCGGCTCATCCTAATGGTGCTTCCATTATTGAAAATGGCCAATTTGCAGGTATGGCATTAAATGAATTATGGAAAAATCAACCGGAGTTATTTGGTCACCCAAAGGAAGAAGTTTTTCCACTTTTAACGAAAATATTAGACGCAAATATGGATTTATCTGTTCAAGTACATCCTGAAGATTCTTATGCAAAAGTTAATGAAAATGGTGATCTTGGGAAAACAGAATGCTGGTATATACTTGACTGTAAAGAAGATGCACATATGATATTTGGCCATAATGCCAAAACAAAAGAAGAACTAATTAGCCAAATTAAAGAAGGCGAATGGTCAGATTTACTTCGCCGAGTAAAAATCAAGCCAGGTGATTTTTTCTATGTCCCAAGTGGAACCATTCATGCATTATGTGAAGGAACACTCGTATTAGAAACACAACAAAGCTCTGATACAACTTATCGGGTATACGATTATGATCGAAAAGACCATGAAGGTAATTTAAGAGAGCTTCATTTAAATAAAGCAATCGATGTAACAACAGTTCCTCATCAAGAAACAGAAGTGGAATTTAAGACGGAAGAAAAAGAAAATATAAAGATTAATACATTTGTAGATTCGGAATTTTTTACCGTATATAAATGGGATATTACTGGAAAAGCTTATTTAACTTATAATGATCAATATTTACTTTTAAGTGTAATAAACGGTAATGGAAAACTGATTCATAGTGGAGAAGAATATAGTTTATCAAAAGGCTCAAATTTCATCATTCCTGTTGGATTTGGGGAATTTGTATTAGATGGAGATTGTGAAATAATTGTTTCGCATACTTGAGAATTAAAGGAAAACAAAGGTATCCCTCCAGAAGGAACTCAGGTTGAACGCAAGCGCTTGCCTTACGAGATGCGAATTTACTTAAGTCTTAAAAAGCAGAGCAGATAGGCTAGGCAAAGAAGAAAGCGGGCGTTTGTTAAGAAAAAAGGGCAGCTTTTTAGCTGCCTTTTGAAAATTCAATATCACTAGTAGTTTTAGGCTCAGCTAACCAGCGTAGAGTCTGATTATGGTGTTTTATAATTTGCTTAGCCGTTAGCTCATCTGAATCCCATGTACTATGAGCATCTGTAATAAGTGTAACTTCATAGCCATTTCCAAAGGCGTTTCTAGTCGTTGTATCAACACAGATTTCCGTTTGAATTCCCGCCATGACTAAATGATTAATTTCCTGTTTTGCCAACTCTTCTTTTAAATTCGTCTTAAAAAATGAGTCTGGTGTTGTTTTATGTATAATGATATCTCCATCAATTGGAGCAATATCTGACTGAATTTCCCAACCAGGCGTACCAAATTCAAGTGGAGAACCTTCTTCGGAATGCTGTATATAAAATATTGGCGTATTTGCAGCCCTTGCTTTATCGATCAGTTTGTTTAGATTGTTTATTAATGTTTCCCCGTTATATACCGGATTAGATTCGGAGAACATAAAAGCCTGTACATCAATTACTAAAAGAGCTGTTTTTTTCATTTATAAATCTCCCCTTAGAAAATTGGATATTTTTTACACCTTATAGAAGAAAATATATCATTATTAGCAGTAGAGGAGAAGGTTTATTTTCAGAAAATTTTGCTTGTCGTACATTTAAAACGATCTTGGAGTTAGTTGGATACCGTGCCAGCTACTTACACCACATTGGCCAAATTCATTACTTCCTACAGCTACAACTGTGCCATCTGATTTAAGTCCAAGAGTATGTGTGAAACCCGCCGAAATGGCTACAATATCACACCAGTCACTTACATTACATTCGCCATGTCTCTTCAACCCGGTAGCCACAACTGAGTCGTCCGCTTTAAGTCCAATCGTATGATTACTACCAGCCGAAATCGCTACAATGTCGTGCCATTCGCTTACATCGCATTGACCTTCCTTATTCAATCCAACAGCAACAACGGTGCCGTCCGACTTTAGCCCGACCGTATGAAGATAACCCGCAGAAACCGCCACAATATCATGCCATCCACTCACTTTACATTGGCCATACCGGTTATTACCTACGGTTGTAACTGAGCCATCCGATTTAAGACCGACAGTATGCCAGTCACCTGCAGCAATCCTCACAATGTTGTGCCAATCACTTACATTGCACTGACCATCGTTGTTTCGACCTACAGCTACGACCGTACCATCTGATTTAAGTCCAACGGAACGACGCCAACCAGCCGCAATTGCCACAATATCGCACCAGTCGCTTACATTACATTGTTCATGCTTATTCCATCCCACAGCCACAACAGTTCCATCCGATTTTAGCCCAATCGTATGAGAATTACCCGTGTGAGCGTTACCAGCAGCAACCGCTACAATATCGCTCCAATCGTTTACTTCCAGTTTGCCATATTTATGATCACCTACAGCTGCCACAGTACCATCAGATTTAAGCCCGACCGAATGACGATAACCAGCTGCTATACAATCTTTAGGCCACATTTTCACTTTTAACTCCGCTTCGTTCGGTGAACTATAATCCATGTTTTTACCACTCCAATTACTAACAGGATTTAAATTGTAATTCTAACTAAGAAACATTAGATTTAATCAAATACTTACCTTTTAATCTACAATCTTTAGTCCCATCAATGCAGCAAATTGAATGGCTTGATTTGATGAAACCTTACAGCCATTTAAATTACTAATTGAAACTGTTAATTCATTAAAAGTAGAACTACTAATATCTATACCCTTAAGAGATGTTTGTTCAAAATTTGCGCCATCAATATTACATCTATTAAAATCAACTTTCTTGAATTTACAATCATAAAAATCAGTACTTTTTAGAACAGAGTCTCGAAAAATTACTTTTTCTAGTTTTGATTCTCCCAATAGTGCCAAATTTAAAACGGAATTTTCAAATTGTACATTACCTATGCTAGATTCCGTAAAATTTGCGCCTAATAATTTACAATTTTTAAAGATAACTTTGTGAATAGAAGAATTTTTCATATTGCAATTTGATAAATCACAGTCTTCAAAATATACATCAGTCATACTGATATTTTTTAAATCTGTATTCGTAAATTTACAATTCTTGATGACCGCTTTATATAAAAATACTCGATCTACCACTTCATTTTCAAAAACAGAGCCAGAAATTTCACACATTCCTAATTCTGGGTCTTCTTCATAAAAAATATCATAAAAATTTTTGGCTATTAATTCTTTGGGGATAGCAGGTGTATCAATTTTCATAGTGATTCCTCTCTTTAAATAAGTTGGATGAAACTTAAATCCTTTAGATTTGTTACTCAATACTATAAAGAACTTTGAGTTTAAAAAAAAGACTGTTAATTTTATTAGGTCTGTGTACAAAACAGCTCTTCAATTCTTAATTAAATGTCTATTCCAATTTGCCATTAAAAAAAAATCGAAATCTATTAAAACTTCCATATTTATACTAGGATACTTGTCCATTCTTTTTTCTAAATTTTGAATAAATTATATTAACACTATCAGGAGGTGATTTAATGTATCCAATCCGCCCAGTTACTAATGTAACTGAAAGACAAAGAGCTTTTAATAGATTAGAAAATGCACAAGCAGAAGTTCAAAGATTAGTAATTCGCGATTCACACACTGTTACAGTAGCTCAAACTGAAGCTCAAGCTTTAGTTTTAGTACAAGCTTCATTACAAGCTGCAATCGAAGCTGTAATTCTTATTTTTGGTGATGATCCAAGAATTAGTCAATTACAAAAAGTTGCTCAATCTTTAGAAAATCTTCAATTACAATCACAATCTGTTTACATTGAAAATTCAGATGGAATTGTCGTAACACAAACTGAACTGCAAATTGAAGTAGTTATTCAAGCTGCAATTCAATTATTAGCACAATTAGTAGCAAAACTCGGCTAATAATATTTGGAGAAGAAAAGGACAAAATTTATATGTCCTAAACCTCTTATTCAAATTTTATTAAATGATTTTTTGCTAGGGGTGATGACTTTTTTTGAAGCTTTTGGTAGTTTCCCTCTTCAAAGAGAGTTAACCTGATTTTGATTTTAATACCATCTATTTTTATCAATCCGACAAAAATAGATGGTATTTTAGTGTTCATCTATAATTAATATTAAAAATAAATACAAAAGTATCACTTCAAGCTACATACTCTTTGTTTTAAACTAGTAGAAATAATAAAAACTTTGAAAAGGGGAAGAGTAGATGGATATTAAAACAACAGAAGTAAATGGGCAAGTAATTGCAATCGTCAATACAGATTCAGTAATTCTTGCAGGTGAGCAAAGTGCTTTAGATTTTATTATGACAATAAGTTATGATCATAAAAGTAATCGAATAGCTCTTAACAAAGAAGCAATTTCAGAAAAATTTTTCAATCTTAGTACAAAACTTGCTGGTGCGGTGCTTCAAAAGTTCGTTAACTACAATATTAAGTTTGCGATTATCGGTGACTTTTCTAGTTATACAAGTAAGGCACTAAAAGATTTCATTTATGAGTGTAATAAAGGGAATAATGTATTTTTTATTTCATCAGAACAAGAAGCAATTGATCGATTAGCTAAAGCAAACTAATCACTATTTTTACAAAAGATAAAATGATCATCGATGTTCCAAACGTTTAGATGATCAGCACGGTATCCGCGAAGCCATAGAACACCATGTGATTGAACCAGATGGAGCTTGATGTTCCTTTACGGAATTCCCTAAAAAAACTTTCTGGTTGATCTAAGCACGACAGTCTTAGATAAGGTCATTTCTACTATTCTAGTAATAAATGGACAATTAGCGTATATATTTTTTTCAATATGCATTTTGTTCTCTCCTACGTCATACTATTGTGCTTAAATTATTAGTTCTAAAAAAATTTCCTTGTTAAACCTAGAGATAATAATAGGTCTTAAATTTGTTGATGAAAAGTTGAGTAAAAATTTAAAAAGAAATTGGAGTTGAATGTTGATGAAAACAATCGGATTGATTGGTGGGATGAGTTGGGAGTCTTCATTACTGTATTATCAAATTATGAACGAACGTGTGAAAGAAAAGCTTGGCGGTCATCACTCCGCAAAAAGCTTACTGTATTCAGTCGATTTTCAAGAAATTAAAACCCTTCAGTTTGAGGATCGATGGGATGAATTAACGAAAAGTATGATTGATATTGCTAAAAAGCTGGAGAAAAGTGGAGCAGATTGTCTTGTTATTTGTACGAATACAATGCATAAGATGGCAAAGGAAGTTGAAGATTCAGTCAAAATTCCTTTATTACATATTGCTGATGCGACTGCTAAAGAAATTGTAAATAATGGAATTAAAAAAGTTGCTTTGTTAGGAACAGCATTTACAATGGAGCATGATTTTTATAAAGGAAGATTAATCGAGCAGTTTTGTTTAGATGTTATTGTCCCAAATGAAGCTGAACGAAAACTAATACATAATATTATTTATGAGGAACTTTGTCTTGGAATTGTAAAAGAGGAATCTAAGCAAGTTTATTTAAACATAATCAATCATTTAATTGAACACGGAGCGGAAGCGGTTATTTTGGGGTGTACTGAAATAACGATGTTAATCTCTCAGGAAAATTGCAGTATACCTGTCTTTGATACAACAAGAGTTCATGCTGAAAGTGCTGTGGATTTCGCTTTAAGTATTCAATAATAAAAGAAACCCACAATGTATGAACTGCACCCCGATTGTTAGACAAAACTAACAATCGGAGGTGTTTTACATTAGATCAAAAGATAGCTGTCGTTAATGAGTGTATAAAATCACATGTCCATCGTATATTACAAAAATTTGGCTGTAAAGACCGAACACAAGTAGTCATAACGGCACTAAGGAATGGAATGGTGAAGTAAGAAGGAAGTTTTGGAAAGTAAATAAAAAGTAGATGTTATTTCTATCTGAGATAACACCTACTTTATTTGGACCGAAATCTACATAAATGAAATTTTTCATAATGGCTTGTATTACTTTTAAAATCAATTCGGGGGAATAAGTGGAAAGGGAAGTTTAGGAGAAGAAGTTTCGAATTGAAAAGTGCTAATTTTAGATTAAATTTTAAGGCTAGAAGAAGGAATTATAAGGATGACTTTATAGTCAGTAATAAAATGTTGTAGAAAATCTTCGTTATATAGACTCGGTAATAAATGTGATCATAAAATTCATCTAATGAAATAGATATAATATTAAATGATCCAAAGAAAGAGTTTGTCTAGACACTGAACTAGTTTGTACAAGTTTTTTTATGAAAAAAAAGAGGAAAAAAAAAAAAAACTACGAACTATTATAATTACTAATTCATTCGTTAATCGAAGTACTTTTTTATTAAAAATTGTATACGTATTTT
Source organism: Gottfriedia acidiceleris (assembly GCF_023115465.1). NCBI lineage: Bacteria > Bacillati > Bacillota > Bacilli > Caryophanales > Bacillaceae > Gottfriedia > Gottfriedia acidiceleris. Next base: position 1,510,147 of record NZ_CP096034.1, read on the forward strand.
ATTAAGTAATTTTGTTAAAAATACAAAAATTAAATAAAATTTACTAAAGAGGTGTAGTCAAATGAGCTTCCATGATCCAAACGAATTTGATGAATTGATACCAAATGATACCGATTTAAATTTTATTAAAAAATTTCCAGAAGTTGAAGAAGCGATTGGAATTGATGAAATTCTGAAGTGGTTAGAAGATTAACTCAAAGAGAAAAATTTTAAAATAAAAAGTACTTTCTAGATTTTTAGAAAGTGCTTTTTTTCATTATCAATTAAAATCAAGTAATAGGGAAAAAGTTTGGTAGAAAATTTTAGTGAATAAATAGTATGAACCAACACAAAATAGATCATTTTGCAACTTTCTATTTTGTATTAAGTCTTATTTTAAATGAAGAGTATGTAATTTTACCTATAGTAGGAACTATTAAAAGGTATTGATTTCCTACATATAGAAGTAGTCTAAGTGAATATTTTGTAAGGGTTTTCATTTTAGTTTTATTTGCTTTAATTAACGTTTGATCAACACACACTTAATTAAGGAGGCTAATTAGAAATGAAGAAAAATCAGTTTGATACAAAGTTGGTTCACGAAGGCTACAAAACTAGTGAGTATAACGGGAGTTTAACTCCTCCATTATTTCATACGTCTACCTATACATTTCCTACAGCACAACATGGAGAACAGTCCTTTGCTGGAGAAAGAGATGATTTTATTTATTCAAGGTTAGGAAATCCAACCGTTCAAATATTGGAACAACGAATGGCTGCATTAGAAGAAGGAGAGGTAGCGTTAGCATTTGGTTCTGGCATGGCTGCTGTGTCTGCTACAATTTTCTCTTTAATTAGCACCGGTGACCATATTTTATGTTCAAAAGGCATATACGGATGTACGTATGGTTTTTTAGAAATGCTTGAGAGCAAATTTGGAATTGAACATAACTTTTGTGAAATGGATACGGAGGAAGAAATTCAAAACTTAATCCAAGAAAACACGAAAGTTATCTTTATTGAAACACCGATCAACCCTACAATGAAAGTCATTGATATTGAAATGGTTGTCGAAGTTGCAAAGAAAAATAACATTACTGTAGTAGTTGATAATACATTTTGTTCACCTTATTTACAAAAGCCACTAACACAAGGCTGTGACATTGTGCTACATAGTGCAACGAAATATATTAGTGGTCATGGTGATGTAGTTGCAGGAATTGTTGTTTGTAAAACAAAAGAGCTAGCTGATCGAATGATCCCCATCCGAAAAGATATAGGAGCAATTATGTCACCATTTGATGCATGGCTGCTGCTTCGAGGATTAAAGACATTAGCAGTTCGAATGGACCGTCAATGTGAAAATGCAAAAAAGGTCGTTTCATTTTTACAATCGCATCCAATGGTAAAGGATGTATTTTACCCTGGAGATTTTAAAAGTCAAAATTATTTTATTGCAAGTAAGCAAATGAAAAAAGGTGGAGGAGTGTTCGCATTTACTTTTGACGGGACAAAGGAAGAAACACATTAATTTATTAACCATTTAGAAATGATAAAAATAGCAGTAAGTCTAGGTGATACAGGGACATTAGTACAGCATCCGGCTACGATGACACATGCAGTCGTTCCAAAAGAGTTACGAGAAAAAATGGGCATAACAGAAAATATGCTACGCATGTCAGTTGGTTTAGAAGCATGGGAAGATATCGTAGCCGACTTACAACAAGCTTTACTTAAATCTAATAGCAATACATTTTGTTAATTTCGAGTTGAAAAAAAGTACTTTCTAAATTTTTCTTAGAAAGTACTTTTTCTTTTAGCTAATTGGGAAATCAACAATTTCATAAATAATATTTTTATCAATCCTAAACTCAATGGTAAAATGAGGATCAAAATCAATGAGCTGGTGGACTGTTATATATGAATCATGAATTTCATTAATGCAAACTACATAATGATAAATTAGTGTTTTTACGATGACTACCTCACCTTTAAGCTCTTTTGCAAGTTTATTAATCCTTTTTTGAGTTTCAGGAGACGTACTTTCAGATACAGTTATAAAATGTCTCTTCGCCTGCCATGACACATCACTTGTAAAATTACCTTGCTCATTTCTTGAAGAAACACTTTTACAAGATAATTTACCAATCTCAATCACCAAAGCTAAATCAATTCTAATTTGTCTGAACACCTGATCAGAGGCCAAAATGATGATATTTAATGAATGGTCTTCATTAATTGATACTAATCTTCCTCTATAATTAAATAAGAATGTCTCCAAAAAAACCTTTTTCCCAATTAATTTCTTAGCTCTTTTTAAAATATGACTTCTATTCTCTGGTGAAGTGCTTTTAGATATGCTAATCCCATGTTGTTCCGATAATATTAGTTAGCCTCCATAAATTTGATACTACATTTTATGAAAAGAATGCTTCTCATCGAAACGGTCAATATCATTAGTTAAAAAATTTTATTGGACGAGCAGCCTTTCAAATGGAAAATTTTTAAGGTTTTTGACATAAATAGGGGGTATATCTAGTCAAATTCGTAATATTTATATAATAATGTCGATGTGAAATTGCATGTTTGATTTGATTTTTTTTGACTAAATTAACTAGTTAGACTAAAAAATTCAATTAAAGGAAAAAGCATATGATGAAAAGAAGCACAATATACGGATAGTAGTATGGGTAAATTTTTAGTTTAATTGCGTTTTTCATCCTTTTAATTGCATTTCTTGGAATTTATTTGCACTTGCTTGAGTAAATTACGAACAAATACCCAATCAATAAAAAAATCCAGCAAGCCCCCATAAAAATGGACCACTAGATTTTTTTTTAAAACCTACTTATTCAATGAATCAATAATCGGATAAAGCTCTTCTAAGTGAGTAATTTCATATGTAGGTACAACTTCATTTCGCTCTTTATTATGTCTATTAATCCATACGTTTTTCATTCCAATTCTGCTTGAGCCTAAAATATCAGTCATAAGATTATCTCCAACCATAATGACCTCTTCTTTTGATAGTTCCATTAATGATAAGGCATGTTCAAAAATACTTGGATCAGGTTTGCCTTTTCCAAAGTCTCCAGAAATTAGTATTTGATCAAAATACTCTTTAATCTTTGGTGTAATTGAAAGCTTCGTATGTTGTAAATCAGGGGAGCCGTTTGTTAGTAAGAGTAGTTTATACTGCCCATTTAGACGATCAAGTACATTAAATGTTTCATCGTATACAAAAGGGTTTCCTTTGCGTTCTTCAGGGAATGTTTCGGCTAATAAATGACCAAATTCTGGATCATCTATTCCAAATGCTTTTAAGCCAAGCGTCCATGCATTTTTTCGATAGGTAGGCGAATTCGCCCTCATTTTTGGAAATTGATCATGATCATCTAAAAAATTCCCCCATAGTCCTTCGAATGGGTTTATGCCAATTAATTTTGTGAATTCGTATGTATCGTATGATTCATAAAGCTTTCTAGCCGCATCACGAACGGCATTTTCAAATTCACCTGAATCAATACCGTATTTTTCTGTAGCAAGCTTACATGTATTTTCAAATGCAACTTGAACACTTTTTTGGTCCCAAAGTAATGTGTCATCTAAATCAAAAATGATTCCTTTAATCATAAAAAAGCCCCCTCCTAATATGAACTGTATAAATTATCCACTATCGTACTAGGAAAATATGAATTAGTAAATAGAAAGCTACTAAAATTTCACTTTTTTTTAGTTACAATGTAAGGATTATTTATTTTAAATTAATAATATAGTACAAATGACGATTAAATGGAATATAATACCTTGTTGATTTTGTTTTAATTAATGATGAAAAGAGTGAGTATATGTCATTTGAGGATTTTGTAAACTGTCATTCAATGCAAATTAATACGAAGGCGGTCTTCGATAAACAAAATAAATTAATGCGATATTCGCTTACAAGAACTTGGGATGAGTCAAAAAAAAAAGCCACTCTTGTATTACTTAATCCTTGTCGAGCAAATCATCTAAAGAGTGATTATATATTGGCGAGATGTCTTAATTTTTTTATAGATTATAAGAAAGGTAACTTCGGATCGCTAGAACTAGTAAATCTTTTTGCATTAATGGAACCGGATTCAACAAAGCTAAAAGGGAAAAAATGCGAAGTTGGCGAACATAACGATGAAGCGATTAAATTAGCGATTAGTAATGCAGATATTATTATAGTAGGCTGGGGCTCAAGTAAACGATTTAAATGGCGAATTAAAGAAGTGCTAGATTTGTTAGAACCTTATAAAGATAAATTATTTAATTTTTGTGATGATTCAAATCGGAAGGATATATTGATTCACCCAGTTATTTTAGCGGAACGACATTGGTTAGAAAAATTAAATTTTGAAGCACTTTACGAATGGTCTACAAAAGATTAATCATAATGATATTTCTGAAGACAACTCATTTTGGGTTGTTTTTTTTATTGCTTGAAAATTCAAACTTATATTTATAAAAATTGTTATAATAAATTGAGCATTAAGTTAAGTTCAAGGCAGAATGCCATACTTTAAATTAATTACTAAATTTCCGACTTACTAGAAAACTCAATTATTACTTGAGTCCATTTTTCCACAATTCAAGTAACACTTGATTTTAACTATTCAATTAACTAGATACAATGAAATTAACTTTTAAATAGAGGTGACCTAAATGTTTGATATGAAAAAAGTAGGTAGACAAATCGCTCAATTAAGAAAGGCAAACAAGATTACACAGATGAAGCTAGCTGATCAATTAGGTGTTAGCTTTCAAGCAATTAGTAACTGGGAACGTGGAGAGACAATGCCTGATATTTCAAAATTACCTGAGCTTGCTGAGATATTTAATGTAAGCATTGATGAAATTTTAGGAAATGAAAAAGGTGTTAAGTTGATTAATCATTTAATTGAAAAAGATCATCCTGATTCATCAATTGAGTTAGCGGTTGAAAAGGAAGAATTTTTAAATGCTGCACCAATTCTTACTATCGATCAAGCAGACTTAGCATTTAGAAACGTTGAGAACGATCTTACGATTATTGATACAGCGGATATTGCTCCATTTGTTAGTGAAGATATAATCGATGAATGTGCAAAGAAAGAATTTGATTTGAATGGAATCAAGGGATTATCAAGGATCGCACCTTATATTAGTAACGATATAATTGATGAATTTGCGAAGAAAGAGTTTGAGTCAAATGGAATGGAAGAATTAACTCGTGTAGCACCGTTTATTAGTCAAGAGTTAATTGATGAATTAGCGAAAAAAGAGTTTGAAACAAATGGTATAAAAGGATTTACATCTGTGGCACCATTTATTAGTGAAGAAGTAATGAATGAATTAGCAAAGAAAGAGTTTGAAACAAATGGAATAAAAGGATTAACACCAGTGGCACCATTTATAAGTGAAGAAGTAATTAATGAGTGTGCAAAGAAAGAGTTTGAAATGAATGGAATAAAAGGATTAACATCCATGGCGCCATTTATTAGCGATGAAATCATTGATGAGTGTGCAAGGAAAGAGTTTGAGTTGAATGGCATAAAAGAAGTTACAGCAATGGCTGCATTTATCAGTGATGAAATAATCGATGAATGTGCAAAGAGAGAGTTTGAAACAAATGGTATAAATGGACTAGCATCAATGGCACCATTTATTAGTGGTGAAATAATTGATGAATGCACAAGAAAGAGTTATGAATTAAACGGGATCAAGTCATTAACACCAATCTGTCCATTTATTGAAGGTGACCTACTTAATGAACTTGCTTTAGATGCAATATCAAAACATGGCATTAATGAAATTTTTTCAGTGATTCCATTTTTAGATTCAAACATTGTAAAAAATGCAGTAATTAAATAAGTTTCGAAATGAATACGTTTTTTCTTTAAGGGTTCGCAATTAGGACCCCTTTTTAATTTTTCTAGACATTTTATTAATAAAAAGGATATTTTCTGGACAATTCAGTAATATCCTTTATCATATAATTAGTAAAAATAATGAAAAGGTGACTTTATGAAAAAATTACTTGTTATTATGGCTTTCGCAATCTGTCTAATTATTTCTGCACAAACAAATCCATCAAAGGGAGAGTTTGTCACATGGGCAAAGGATCAACTTAAATTGGAATCAAAAAATAAATACCTAGATTTTGGGATTGATTTGCTAGGAGAAAAACTTATAAGTAAGGTTACAACTAAAAAAGATTATGTCTTTTTTTCAGTTTACGAGGTTAAGGCTTTAGACAAGGATGTAAAAGTGGTCGGTTTATTTAATCACTTTATTCCAATTTCAAAAAAATAAATTCGAAGTGTTAGTGGAAAACTTTGATTGCTTGTATATAATAGAAGAATAAAGTTAAAAGAGGTGGAAAGAATGAGTAAATCAAAAGCAAGAAAATTACGAGAAAAGCTAGTTAGAGAAGGTAAACGAAATCCAGAATCAAGTAGAAGTTCATTTGCGATGTTAGATTTAAATACGCGTAGAACAAAAACAAAACAAGAAAAATTAAATCAAGTTAAACATAAAAAACAGTCCTTTGGAAAAGATGATTTTCAAACAAAGGACTGTTTTTTATTTAGATGCTTATCTTATTGTTGTGTAGCAGGCGCTTTTTTTACTTTATTAGCGAATTTAACTGTTAGATTTGTTTTATATACGTCGGCATCAGCTTCAAATTGATTGTAAGTATTATTAAATTTTTTAAAAACGGTAGTTGCATTTACAAGAGCAACTTTTGCTTTTGCTACATCTCTTTTTTCAATTGCATTATTTAAGCTTTCATTATCTTCTATATCATAAAGCTCATCAAAACCATCTTTAAAATACTTATCAAACATAGAATCTAGATCTTTTTCGATTTGACGATGTGTTGTGTAATCCATATCTAGAACATCGTATGCATAACTAATAATTTCTTGTTCTTTAGATGTCATCCCATAAAAGTGTTGATTTACTAAAGAATATTCAGTTTCATAGTTTTTATATTCAGCAGGTAATTGCTTACGAATATAAATTTCATTTTCCGTATAAATTTGATCCTCGATATCGTATACATATGACTCGATCGTATCATATGTGTGGTTTTGGTAATTTCTAATTGCCACCAATTTATTTTTTTGAGTTGTAAAGTATGTTTTAGCACCCTTTGAATCTACTTTTTTAATATATGTATTAAACTGTGCTGTTACTTTTTTCATATCTACTGCTGCATTGTCTTTTCTCGCTTTATCAATTCTTGTTTTAAAGCTAGCTGTTTTTTTCACTAGTTCGTCTTTACCTGTATATCCGTACTTATTAAATAAAGTAACATCAGTTTGAAGTTCTTTATAATAATCATAAACATCTTGATCAGTATAATAGATTTCACTTTTTAAGTTGTTCAGTACTTTAATATACGAGCTTACTTGTTTTTTTAAATCATTTTGAGCTTGGACAATTTTAGTATTAGTTGCTGCTTGTGTTTCAGTTGGTAGCATACCTAATAGAATACCTGCTGATAGGGTTGTTGCAGTTGCTATAGTTGCGATTTTTTTTAATTTATTCATTTCGTTCTCCTAAAATATTAAAATTTTTCATACTATTAGTATAGTACATGTTACAAAAATATTAAATATATATTAATAGGATTAAAACTAATTTAAATTACCTTTAAATGAAGTTAAATAAATTGTCTTCACTTAAAGGTAAATAAATTAAGTGATACAATCATAAACTAGCAAAGTCCATTTTTAGTCCCGTGAGGCATTTACAATTAATTGTGCCATTCTTCTTGGGTAAGTTTTTGCAGTTGACATATGATCGCCACTTCCTTGAATAAAACGATAAACGCCTAATCTACTAGCTATATGAGGATACCAACCAGAATTTTCACCTGCAGGTACCACTGTATCTTCTTGTAAATTTATAAAGCTTCTTGGAGTAGATAATTGGTAAAACGTTTTTAAATCTAGCTTTTCGACAAGGGGCATAGCCGGTTCAGGTGTTGTCGCATTATAAATTTGCCGCGCCGTTTGTAAATCAGCCAAGTTAACAAACACATCTCGGAAATATTGAAATGGTAGTTTGATAGTATTATCAGAAGATTGTTTTGCTAAGTCTAAAAGAAATTTTTGTGCTTGTGGTGGGAATTGATCTGCCAAGCTTTCGCCGTCATTTAAAACAAAAGCATTCCAAAAAACTAATCGTTTAATTCGGTCGTGAAGCTGTTCAGCGACTTTTTGAATGACAGTACCACCAAAGCTGTGACCTATCAAAATAATATTATTAAGCTTATTAGACGTTATATAATGAACAACTTGTCTTGTAATCATCTCATGATTTACATTTTTATCTTTATCTGTACCATGCCCAGGTAACTGTGGTGTGTGAACAATATGTCCCATTTTTTGTAGTTCTCGTGTTATTCCGTGCCAAAAGAATGGATCAACCCATGAGCCGTGAACTAAAACGAAAGTGCTTTGAGCATGCTGACGATAAAAAATGTCAGATTGTTCAATTGAATGATGCTGTTGATGAATAGGATATGATTGATATTCGTTATACCAATATTGGTGATAATCATAGTAAGGATTATTCTGATTTGGATTCATATTATGATTTTTGTAGTTTATAGGTTGAATCATTTCATGGGATTTTTTACTGGTCATGCTAATTAGTCCCTCCTCGTTAATCTTTCTCATCGTATGCACCTATTCGTTAGAAGGTGCCCACTTAACTAATGGAAATATAAGTAAGTAAAGAGGGGAAAATAATATTTTAGGAGGAGAATATTATCAAAAAAGCTATTTTTTTATTAATACTATTGTTAATTGTTTGTACAAGTGTTTACTTTGCGGTGAAAGATAACGTTTTCCAAGATTCATCAAAATCGAATCCAAATAAAAATATAAATCATCAAACGGAGACTAATCATTCGAGTCAACTTACAACGGAAGAAATTTTAAATAATATCCTTTCAAGCGCTAAAGTAGGAGAAATTCCAAACCAAAAAAATATAGAAGTAGGGAAGACTTCATTAAAAGATTTAACGGAGCAGTTTGGGGAATCCACCCAAAAAGATCAGGTTGCTAATGGTACGTACTTAACCTATCAAAAACAGGGATTTGCAGTAGGATATGATTATCAAAATCGGATTTACGAAGTTAGATCGTATGATTCTAATTTACAACAAATTCACTATGACGATATTATGAAACAATTAAAAAAGCCGAGTAAGATTAAATATTATAAGGATCAACAAGTTGATCAAATTATTTTAATTTATGAACTGCCAAAACATTTTGAGCTGAAGTTTATTTTACCAAGACCAACTAGTGAAAATAATAATCCAACATTGCATCATACGTCAGTATCAATAACTGACCAGCTTAACCCTAGTACTGGCACTAATCTAGATCAGCTTTTAAATGCGATGACACTTCAAGAAAAAATAGGTCAAATGATTATCTCAGGTTTTTACGGAACGAATTACTCAAATAGTTTAAAAGAACTAGTTGAACAATTTCATATTGGTGGATTTATTTTTTACAATGAAAATCTAACGAATAACAGTCAAACGGTTAAACTTGTGAATTCCATAAAGACTGCTAATCGAACTAATCATTTACCGATCTTATTCGGAGTTGACCAAGAAGGTGGAAGGGTTTCACGTTTACCAGGAAATCTTGGTCAGATACCGTCAAACGAAATAATTGGAAAGAAAAATAATGGACAATTTTCATTTGAAATAGGTCAAATACTAGGAGAACAGCTACAAGCTTTTGGTTTAAATATGGATTTTGCACCTGTTTTAGATGTAAATAGTAATCCTAAAAATCCGGTCATTGGTGATCGTTCATTTAGTAATAATCCAAAAACTGTTAGTAATTTAGGAATACAAACAATGAAGGGGATTCAATCAGAGAAAATCATCCCGGTTATAAAGCATTTTCCGGGCCACGGTGATACTTCAGTTGATTCCCATTTAGAATTACCAGTTGTAAACAAATCGTATACTGATTTAAAATCATTGGAATTAATACCGTTTAAGGATGCGATCAATCAAAACGCAGATGCTGTTATGGTTGCACATATTTTATTACCAAAAATTGATCCTAAATACCCTGCTTCAATGTCTAAAATGATCATTACTTCAATGTTAAGGGATGATTTAAAATATGATGGAGTCGTTATGACGGATGATATGACGATGGATGCAATAGGAAAAAATTATAATTTAGAAAAAGCAGCGGTTACTTCCATTTTAGCTGGAAGTGATATCATAATGGTTGCACATGATCCTAACAAAGTAAAAGCTGTTTATAAAGAAATCGAAACAGCCGTGAAAAACAAAACAATTTCAGAAGAACGTATAAACGAGAGTGTAAAACGAATTATTTTACTTAAACAAGAATATAAACTAAATAATCATCAAGTAAAGCCGATGGATCTACAAAAGCTCGTTGAAAAAACAAATAAGTTATTAAATAAGTAGAAAAATTAGCAAAAAAAGGAAATTACCACCTTTTATCGAATAAATAGTCTTTAAAGGTGGTGTTCTTTCTGGGTAGTAAGATTTCAGATGCAGGATTAATGCTATTGGCCATTTTTAAAGAACTTCAAGAAAAAGAGCCAGACTTTGAAAAAGGGCTTCATAATGAAGTAGGAGTCGAAATTGATGATGTCGAACCTGCATTAATAGAATTGGAAATGCAAGGATTTATAAATGGTTTAACTTGGATTAAGAGTGATATAGATCAAAAAGAAATTGCTTCATTATTTAATATTTCAATAACACCTACAGGATTAGCTAGAGTAATAGAATTATTAAGATGATCTGTATACATATAAAATGACTACCTCAAATGTTTGTGACATTTGAGGTTTTTTGAAAGAAAAAAGGAGGAATAAAAATGAAAATTAAAAAAGTAAACCCCGAATCTGTTGCTGCACCTGTGGGCCAATATAGTCATGTCACAATTGTCCCAAGACATGCCGAACTCGTTGTTTTATCAGGTCAAGTAGGGAACGACAAAAACGGAGTATTTCCAAATGATATCGAAAGTCAATTTGTCAATGCACTTGAGAACATAAAAAACATTCTTGAGAGTGAGAAAGTCGAGCTTAATAATCTTTTTAAACTAAACTTTTGGCTAACGGAAAAAATCGATCGTCAATTCTTTCTAGACTGTTGGAACCAATTTCATTCTGGTAATCCACCTGCAACAACTTATGCTTATGTATCAGCTTTAGCAAATCCAGACATTAAAATAGAAGTTGAAGCATGGGCAGCAAGTTAAACAACTCAGTTCGTTCCGTACGATCAATTGTTATTGATTCAAAACCAAGTATGGAAATGATTGGTATAACATCGCCAACTTTGGGAATCTTAAGTGGAGGCAATTCGGTTCGAAAGCGAGATGAAAAATTGAAATGGATGAATTCGAGTCTCAATTAAATCCCACTGTAAGAAAAAATATAACAAAAACACTATCTCAACTTAATTTAAAAATCGAGGGCATGATTGGAAGAATTGAAAATAAAGGATGCGGCATTTTAACTGAATTTGAAAATATCCATCGGGTATTTAATAATTTACAAATGGATGCAGCCTCATTTTATTTGAATTCATATCTTTCTCCGTATACTGATATCTTTGAAGAATTGACAATCACAGTTCAACACTTATCCAAACGCAAACATGGAGGATTAATTGTTGTAAAAAGAGACGACTCACTTGAAGAATTAATGAGTTCAGGGATCCACGTCGGTGCAAAACTTTCTCCAGCATTACTAGAATCGATTTTTTATCCAGGTAGCCCGTTACATGACGGAGCAGTACTAGTTGAAAATAACATGATCATTTCAGCAGGTAATGTACTTCCACTTTCTAAAATTACATACGATAATAAAAAACTTGGAACTAGGCACCGAGCAGCAGTTGGAATTTCTGAACAAAGCGATGCACTTGCCCTAGTTGTATCAGAAGAAACAGGAAATATATCTTTCGCTTATAAAGGAAGCTTATATCCTGTTAAATATGGGGAACCTATTCATTAAAACTGAACGATCATTTTTGATCGTTTTTTTGATTGGCTCTGTTAAGGTGGAATGTTGATTTTCTCTAACTGTCTGGATTGTTGTATAAAAATATTAAAATATATCAATTTTTTTTGATTATAATACATTGCATTTATTTGGTAAATTAACCTATACTTAATTCATCAAGAAAATTTGATGAAGGAGAAAGAATATGACTGGTTTGACACAACAGTTCCAGAAATATGAGCAGAAATTCAAAGCGTTATCTGATCAGAAGCGTCTTGAAATCATGTATGAGCTTTGTCAAAGAGGAAGTACATGCGTATGTGATTTAACTGAAGCGTTTGATATGACACAATCAAAGCTTTCGTATCATTTGAAAATCTTACTGGATGCAGGGCTTATTGTAAAAGAGACGAAAGGTACATGGAGCTATTATGACTTGAACGACACAGAAGTTAACAACTTGCTATCAGAAGAGCTTTGTTGTATTTTCCAAAAATCAGATAACGGTAAACGTAACAGTAATTGTTGTTAAATTTTTTAATCATTAAATCAATTTTTTTTGATTTAACAAAATAATGGAGGAATTCTGTATGAAATATGTTCATGTAGGAGTTAACGTAACAAATTTAGAGGCATCAATCGCTTTTTATAAAAAGGTATTTGGTATAGCACCTGTGAAAGTAAAAGAAGAGTATGCTAAATTCCTGTTAGAAAATCCAGGTCTTAATTTCACTCTCAATGTCCGGGATCAAGTTGAGGGTAATCAAGTAAATCACTTTGGTTTTCAAGTTGAAACATCTGAAGAAGTCTTATTTCATAAGAAAAGACTAGAAAAAGAAGGTTTCTTTGTACGTGAAGAAATAAATACAACTTGTTGTTATGCAGTTCAAGATAAGTTTTGGGTAACGGATCCAGACTCAAATGAGTGGGAATTCTTCTATACAAAATCAGATAGTGAAGTTCAAAAAATAGAAAATACTTCTTGTTGTTAAGTAAAAGGAGAAAAGGAGAAAAGAATGAAACGATTATCATTTTTAGACAGATATTTAACCCTTTGGATATTCGTAGCAATGGCAATTGGGATAATTCTTGGCATTTCAACCCCTGGATTTGTAGATAGCCTAAACAAATTACAAGTTGGAACGACTTCAATACCTTTAGCTATCGGTTTGATTTTAATGATGTATCCGCCACTTGCTAAAGTTCGTTATGAAGAGATCGGAAGAGTATTTAAAGATGTAAAAGTATTATTTCTATCATTAATTCAAAATTGGTTAATTGGACCAGTATTAATGTTTTTATTAGCAATTATCTTTTTGAGAGATTACCCAGAGTATATGGTTGGTTTAATTATGATTGGTTTAGCACGATGCATTGCGATGGTGATCGTATGGAATGATTTAGCTGATGGTGATCGTGAATATGCAGCTAGCTTAGTAGCCTTTAACTCTATTTTCCAAATGATCTTCTTCTCAGTTTACGCATATTTCTTCGTAACAGTATTACCAAAAATTTTTGGTTTAGAAGGTATGTCAATCGATATTACAATGCCAGAAGTTGCAAAATCGGTTTTTATCTATTTAGGAATTCCATTTTTAGCAGGACTATTTACAAGATTGATTCTTGTAAAGGCGAAAGGGAGAGATTGGTATGAAAAAGAATTTATTCCTAAAATTAGTCCAATTACGTTAATTGCATTATTGTTTACAATTATTGTGATGTTCTCATTGAAGGGAGAAGTAATTGTAGAACTTCCTTTGGATGTTGTACGTATCGCAATTCCTTTATTAATCTATTTCATCATTATGTTCTTTGTTTCTTTCTATTTAGGGAAGAAATCGGGGGCAAGTTATGGCGTTTCAACAACTTTAGCTTTCACAGCTGGAAGTAATAATTTTGAATTAGCAATTGCAGTTGCAGTTGGAGTGTTTGGAATTAATTCAGGCTCAGCATTTGCAGCAGTAATCGGTCCATTGGTTGAAGTACCGGTAATGATTGCATTGGTTAACGCAGCGTTGTGGATGAGAAGAAAATATTTTGCAAAAGAAACAACAATATAAATTTAAACAAAGGTGGAATACACATGGCAGATAACAAAAAAACAATTTACTTCTTATGTACAGGAAACTCCTGCCGTAGCCAAATGGCAGAAGCTTGGGGTAAACAATATTTGGGAAATGAATGGAATGTCTTATCAGCTGGGATCGAAGCACACGGTGTGAATCCAAATGCAATTAAAGCAATGGATGAAGTTAACATCGATATCCGAAATCAAACTTCAGATGTAATCGATCAAACCATCTTAAACAATGCAGATTTAGTGGTGACTTTATGTGGTCATGCGAATGATGTATGTCCAGTAACACCACCACATGTGAAACGAGTTCATTGGGGATTTGATGACCCAGCAGGTCAAGAATGGAGTGTATTCCAAAGAGTTCGTGATCAAATTGGACTTCGTATTAAACAGCTTGCTGAAACTGGAGAATAGAAAAAGAACCTTCTATCATAGAAGGTTCATTTGTTTTCATTGATCAACTAACTCACATTTTAGTTTAATAGAGCCATATATGGTCGCATTAGCATCGTTTATCGCAATCATGGATTCTGCATTGGATGTTATATTCATTTTCAATGGAAACAATATAAACACCGAAAAAGTTTAAGGTAAATTAAATAAAAATCAGAGTCTTCTCATTAAATAAGAGGGCTTTTTTTATGATATGAACACATAGTTCGGTATAATCGAACTAGTATTTGAAATTGTGGTGTTCCTCATGGTTTTAAAAGAAAATTAAACAAAAAAATAAAGATTGCTTGATTTATAAATTAAACCGAATAGATAAAATTATAGCTTCAGGAAGGAAGATTAAAAATAATGATCAAATGGAAAGAAGATATTGTTATTAATACAAATATCGAAAAAGTATGGAGTCTATTTTTAGATAAAAATATTAAGAAAATAATGCCAAAGGTTGAAGAGCATCATTTAATTTATAAAAATGAAAACGAAGTAGGTTCAAAGCATCAGCAAAGTTATAGAGAAGGAAAACGTGTAGAATCTTATATTGTTGAAACTTTGGCATACGAAGATACTGAATCATATAAAAAAAAGCAAATCCATTTCGTTTTAGCAAATGCATTTGAAACGAATCTGACATTTACATTAGAAAAAATCGACGATACACATACAAAATTTATTTATGAAGGCACGAATGTTGGAGTGAATTTTATCGGACGAGCAATGTTAAAGCTAGCTAATCCAAAAGGGAATAATTTAAAAGTAGTAAATGAATTTTTACATAGAGTCGAACAAGAAGCTTTAAAGGGGCAGAATTAATAGAAGCTTCTATACAACAAAAAGGAGAGCATCTACTACTCTCCTTTTTAAATTTATTTTGATACTTTACTTAATAATTCATATGAATATAAACGTGCTGCATGATCGAAAACAGAACCATTTACCATAATCTCATCAGCTTTTGTTATATTTAAGACTGTTTGTAGTTTTTCAGTAACGGTTTCGATTGTACCAATAGCAGATAGCTTCATTTGATTTTCAAGTGTTTCTTTTTCAAATGGACTCCAAATTTCATCCATATCGTCAACTGGTGGTTTTAAAAGAGCTGGTTTGCCACCACGAACTAAGTTTAAGAATGATTGTTGCTGTGTTGTGAAAAGTCTTTTTGCTTCTTGATCTGTATCAGCAACGACAACATTTAAGCCAATCATTGCATATGGTTCATCTAATACTTCAGAAGGTTTAAAGTTATTGTGATACAACTGCATTGCTTGGACTGTATAGTCTGGTGCGAAATGTGCTGCAAATGCAAATGGTAAACCTAATTCAGCAGCTAACTGAGCACTAAAGCCACTTGATCCTAGTAACCAAATTGGAATATTTAAACCTTCACCAGGTACAGCTTGAACCGTTAAACTGCCAATTCCACCTGGCGGATTAAAGTAATTACGTAATTCCTCTAATTGAGCAGGGAAGTCTTCGTGGCTGCGTAAATCTCTACGTAACGCTCTTGTTGTTGACATATCACTACCAGGGGCACGACCTAATCCGAGATCAACACGACCTGGATGTAGTGATTCTAATGTACCAAATTGTTCCGCTATGACTAATGGAGCATGATTTGGTAACATGATGCCTCCCGAACCAACTCGAATCGTTGATGTACCACTTGCAATATGTCCAATTACAACCGAAGTAGCTGAACTTGCAACTGCTGGCATATTATGATGTTCGGCAAACCAGTAACGGTGATATCCCCATTTTTCAGCATGCTGTGCTAAATCAAGACTATTTTTAAACGCATCAGCAGGAGTGCTTCCTTCAACAACTGGTGCTAAATCTAATACAGATAAAGGTATTTCACTTAAATTCTTAGCAACTTTATCTTGGAAACGATTATTCATCATAAAATTTTCCTCCTAAAAAACAATTTTCAATATATGGAAATAACGAGACGTTTTCATTTGATAAACTGTGTTTTAATTATATACAGTATGCTAAGATTATAGAAAATCTCAAGACATAATACAAGCTTTTGAACTTGGAAATATTTATACAGGTAAACTTCATATGGTAACAAGAAGTATTTTTGGAAAAAAGAAAAAAAATTGTAAATAAATGTATAGAATAAATTTTAAGAATCATACTATCTTTAATCTGATAAACAACATCAGAGCATCCAAAAGACAAAGGAGTCAACAACATGGCAAACAGAAGATCTTCAAATCAATATGCTTCACCTAATGCAAGTTCAGCAATTGAGCAAATGAAGTTCGAAATAGCTTCTGAATTTGGAGTGCAGTTAGGACCAGACACAACATCACGCGCTAACGGTTCAGTTGGTGGAGAAATTACGAAGCGTCTAGTTCAAATGGCAGAACAAAGCCTAGGCGGATACTCTCGTTAAATAAAATTGAGGATGGAAAGCAAACTTTCTATCCTTTTTTTATTGTCTAAAAACAACTAAATCCATCCATTAAATTGTTATCTACTTACAATTAAACAAGACTAAAAACTACTATATACTTGCAAGGGAAACAAAAACGGGTGATAATAATATCACTGGATGGTGATAAATGATGTCAAGTTGTAAAAATTCCGTTACACCTAAGTGGTTCGGATTTGCTATTCAGGCATTAGTTTTACTAGCAACAACAGAAGGGGTTACACCAAGTAAAGCAATCGCAAAACATATTAGATCAGGTGTTTCATTTATGAGAAGAATCATGGCTCCCCTCGTAAAAGAAAAAATAGTAGAAGCTAGAGAGGGACGAGATGGCGGCTATTTATTAGCTAAGTCACCTGAGGAAATTACTTTAAAACAAGTCTACATTGCCCTACAAATGACGGAACCCCTATCAACTGCACTAATTGAATCCACATCTGACTGTACTAGTGGACGTGTAATGAACAACGTATTTTCAGACTTTGCAATTGAAGCAGAAGAGCACTTACTTGGCTTTTTATGTAACTATACTTTGGCGGATTTTGTAAGACGTGCCAGTCATAAAACGATCGAATCACTTTGAAAATATCGTACATTTGGATGTACGATATTTTTATTTTGTTGGGGAACTATTCGATTACATATAAAACTTTTAAATCTTTGAATAACGAGTGAGGTGCAAATAAAAATCAAGAAACTACAATTAAAATTATCAAAACTCAATTAAAATAAGGTATCTGCAAATAAAAATACCAATTCTGCAATTAAAAACAATGAATCTGCAAAAATTTCAAATCTACAATTAAAAACAATGAAACTGCAAATAACAGTCATTCATCATAAAAAACTAGTTAAAAAATCACATTATTTTTTAACAATACCAATGAAGAACTCTTAATTCATCAAAAGACCAAGACATCTCCTCGAAAATGTCATAAAACCACAAGATAGTCACAAAGAAATTTAAAAAACATCAAACAGCCTCTTCATTTAATTTTTCTTTCAATTTAAAGTGAGGCTGGTTAAACATAAATAAAAAAATGCACTTGAAATAAGAACAGTTATCGCATATACTGTACTTAAATCAAACGCACTTACAAAAAGTAACCAACTAATATTAAGCGCATTATTTTTTTAAGTATTACTGTTTCTAAACTAAGAACAGTAAGGTTTCAGTAAAATATTCTAAAAATAACTGTACTTAATTTAAGTTAAGTAAAAAACAAAAGGGAGAGATTTTTAAATGAAATGGTTTACTCGAATTATTCAAGGGATTTTAATTATTGCATTTCTAATGTCTGGATTTGTGAAATTAAGTGGCAATACTCAGATGTTACATGATTTTAAAGAGGTTTATGGTTATTCAAAAGGGATGATGTATACGATTGGTTCATTTGAGGTATTAGGTGCAATTGGTTTATTAGTTGGTTATTGGAAGTTGATAATAGGTAAGCTTGCTGCAGTAGGATTAGCAATTATTATGGTAGGCGCTGTATTTACTCATTTACATGCGGGTCAAGGCATGAGTGTTGCAATGGCTCCATTTGTTCTGTTAGTGTTAACATTAATTGTACTATTTACTAGAGGAGGTAAATTAAAATGAATTTTCATCAAAAGCCAAAGGTTTATGCTCCAACAGTTGAATTAAAAGTTGCAAATTTAGAGCGTTCATTAGCGTTTTATCAAGAAGTTATCGGTTTAAAAGTTTTGGAACATTCAAGTACAAATGCTAGTTTAACTGCGGATGGGGTAAATGTTTTAATTAAATTAGAGCAGCCAGACAATGTTACACCTAGAAATGAGCAAAATACAGGATTATATCATTTTGCCTTATTAGTACCTACTCGAAAAGATTTAGGTATTGTGCTTAAGCATCTGATTGAAACTAGAAATCCACTTCAAGGTGGTTCGGATCATTTAGTAAGTGAAGCAATCTATTTAGCGGATCCAGATATGAATGGTATTGAAATTTATACAGATCGTCCATCAGAGAATTGGCAATGGCATAATGAATATGTCGTTATGGATAGTAAACGATTAGATGTAGAAGGGCTTTTGGCACTTGCTGAGAATGAAGCTTTTTCAGGACTACCAAATGGAACAATTATGGGTCATATCCATTTACAAGTTTCTGATTTAAATAGCACGGAGAAGTTTTATTGTGAAGGGCTTGGATTTGATGTTGTAACGAAATATGGAAGTCAGGCATTATTTATTTCAACTGGCCGTTATCATCATCACATCGGTTTAAATACTTGGCATAGCGCAGGAGGGGTTGCACCTTCTGAACGCAGTGCAGGATTAAAGAATTTTACATTGCTATATCCAAGTGAAAAAGAAAAATCGGTGGTAGTAAATCGTTTAAAGAATATGGGAGCTTTTGTTTTTGTAGAAAATGACGTTACCTTTACAAAGGACCCTTCAGGCATAACAATCCAACTATTAGTTGGTAATGAAAAATAAACAGACAAAAAATTTGAGTATCAGACTGATTGCAAGCGCTTGTCTTTCGAGGCGTGGGGTCTGGTAAACAGAGTTACCCTAGATGGTAAGGAGCACTGAAGACAGGCGAAGCAACGAAGAAAGCGAGCGTTTGTCAACAGTCTGGAGAGACATTTTCAACAACAATGTTGTGAATGTCTCTTTTTTTCGTTTCTATTTTTTAGTTGCTTTCTATCATATTTCTTCAATAAAAATAATATATTTGAACAACATGTACATTTACTAACTATGGGAGACGGGAAGAAAAAGGGAGAGTGAAAGAGTGTTACATATTGTGGTTTGTATAAAACAAGTGCCTGATACGAAAATCATTAAGATGAATCCTAAAACGAATACGATGGACCGTGCAAGTGCGCCAGCAATATTAAATCCGTATGATGCTCATGCAGTTGAGGAAGCTGTTCGAATTAAGAATAAATATGGTGGAACAGTTTCTGTTATTACCATGGGGCCACCACCTGCTGTTAAAGCTATCAGAAAATGTATTGAAATCGGTGCAGATGAAGGGTATATGATTTCAGACCGTGCATTTGCTGGGGCAGATACTTTAGCGACAAGTTATGCTTTGACAAAGGCGATTGAGAAAATAGGACAAATTCAATCGATTGATTTAATCATTTGTGGAAAGATGACAATTGATGGTGATACTGGACAAGTTGGACCAGGTATTGCACGTCGTTTAGATATACCGCCGTTAACATCAGTTAAGAAGGTTCAAGAAATTAATAAAGATGAAGGTTATGCAATTGTTCATCGAAAAATAGAAGATGGCCATGAAGTGATTAAAACGAGTTTACCTTGTTTATTTGCAGTTGAGAAGGAAATCAATGAAGTTCCTTATTCATCACTTACAAATATGATAAAGGCTGCAAGGTATAACCCGACCATCTGGGCCGTGAAGGATTTAGAAGATATTGATATTAAACAATTAGGACTAAAAGGTTCACCAACAATTGTATCAAAAGTATGGGCTCCACCGAAGGCTAAAGGTGGAACGGTTTTTGAAGGTACTTCACTAGAAAAAGTAAATGAATTGATGAAGATTTTAAATGAGAAGAAAGAGTTATTTGAAGTGAAAGGAGGGGTATAAATGGATTTCTCAGAGTACAAAGGTATTTGGGTGTTTATTGAAGAAAACGATAAAGTCATAGCACCCGTGTCACTTGAATTGCTTGGAGCTGGTAAAGAATTAGCAGAAAAACGTGGTTGCGAATTAGCAGGATTATTAATTGGTGAAAATGTGAAATTATTAGCCCCTACGTTATTTGAATATGGTGCTGACATCGTTTATGTATATGATGATCCAATTTTTAAGGATTATCGTACCGAGTCTTATATGAAAGCAGTACTTGAATGTTGTAACAAATATAAGCCCGAAATCTTATTGTATGGTGCAACTTCTAAAGGGAAGGATTTAGCAAGTGCAGTTGCAACTGACTTACCTACAGGTTTAACAGCCGATACAACTGTATTGGATGTTGAAGAAGATACAGGACTATTATTAGCTAGTCGTCCTGCATTTGGTGGAAATATAATGGCAACTATTCTTTGTAAGAAATATAGACCTCAAATGGCTACGGTTCGTCCAAAGGTAATGAAAGCGCTCACTCCTATTCCTGGTGCTGAGGGAGTTGTGATCGAAGAGGAAATTGATTTAAAAGAAGAAGATATTCGTACAAAAGTATTAGAGATCGTACGTGCAACAACTAAGAAAGTTCGCATAGACGAAGCCGATATTATCGTAGCTGGTGGCAAAGGATTAGGTAGTAAAGACGGATTTCAGTTAATTCATATGTTTGCTGAAACGATTGGAGCGGCTGTTGGAGCAAGTCGTGATGTAGTTGAAGCTGGCTGGGTTGAACATCATCATCAAGTAGGTCAGACAGGCGTAACGGTTACACCAAAAATTTATTTTGCAATTGGGATATCTGGTGCAATACAACATATTGTCGGTATGCAAAATTCAGGTCTCATTATTGCGATAAATAAAGATCCGAATGCGGCAATTTTTCAATCTTGTCATTACGGCATCGTAGGAGACGCATTTGAAATTGTACCAATGCTAATTAACCAATTCCAAGAAAGTTTTTCATTAAAGGAGGAAAATCACGATCATGCCGGAAAAATTTGATGTAATTGTCGTTGGAGCAGGCCCAGCAGGAATTTCATGTGCATACGAGCTAGCAAAAAATGGTGTTAATGTTGTTCTTATTGAAAGAGGAGAGTATCCTGGTTCGAAAAATGTTATGGGTGGCGTATTGTATCGTAAAATGATGGAGGACGTTATACCTGAATTTTGGAAGGATGCACCAATTGAGCGTGTGATTGTAGAGCAACGAGTTATGATGCTTGATAAACAATCCGCTACAACCTTCGGATATAAAGGTCTTGAATTTGCTGAAGAACCTTATAATAATTTTACGGTTCTTCGTTCCAAGTTTGATCAATGGTTTGCTCAAAAAGCAGTAGAACAAGGTGCATTATTAATCAATGAAACTGTTGTTCTCGAGTGTATTGTTGAAAACGATATGGTAGTTGGGGTAAGAACGGATCGACCAGATGGTGATTTATATGCCGATGTGGTAGTTCTGGCTGACGGCGTAAATTCTCTTTTAGGAAAATCTTTAGGTTTCCATAAAGAATGGAGACCTGATGAAGTAGCTTTGGCTACAATGGAAATTTTAAAGCTGGATAGTAAAATAATTCAAGATCGATTTGGTCTAGAAGGTAACCAAGGGGTAGCAATCGAGCTATTTGGAGACGCGACAAAAGGCATAGTTGGTACTGGATTTTTATATACAAATAAAGATTCTCTTAGTATTGGGGTCGGTACCTTATTATCAGGAATGATTGAAAACAAATTGAAACCTTATGATTTACTTGAATACGTAAAGAATCACCCGATGATTAGACCATTTATTCAAGGGAGCGAACCACAAGAATACCTGGCCCATTTAATTCCAGAAGGTGGGTACAAATCAATTCCTAAATTGGTTGGAAACGGAGTATTAGTAATTGGTGATGCAGCACAATTAGTAAACGCAATTCACCGTGAAGGATCAAATATGGCAATGACATCTGGAAGATTAGCAGCAGAGACAATTATCGAAGCAAAAGCAATTGATAACTACTCTGATGTTGCTTTAAAACCGTACGCTGATAAATTACTAAATAGCTTCGTAGGACAGGATTTGAAAAAATATAAAGATGCAACACATCATTTTGAAAAATTCCCTCAATATTTCGAGCAATATATTCCACTATTAAATAAATCTGCCAGCCAAATGTTTACAGTAGATGGTAAATCTAAATGGGAAAAACAAAAGAATATTATGAGTAATATAGGAGGGGCAAAGGCTAAACTTAAGCTTGCGAAAGATGTATACAAAGCATGGAAGGTGATGAAATAAATGAGTGAGACAAAAAAAGAAAGTACAATCGAAGAAAAACAGTATCTCGTTCGTTTTAATGCCGATACAAAATCGCACTTAACTGTACTAGATTCCGATATTTGTATGACAAAATGTCCCGATAAAATCTGTACGATATTTTGTCCAGCTGAAGTTTATAAATGGGAAAATATTCGAATGCATGTTGGATACGAGGGATGTCATGAATGTGGAAGCTGTAGAATAGGCTGTCCTCATCAAAATATAAAATGGGAATATCCGAAAGGTGGGCACGGAATTATATTTAGATTGGGGTGATGGGAATGTTCTCGATAGGCAACTATGTTATGTTTAGCTTAGATGGTGCTGTGGGAACGGTTATGGAAACTAAAGATAATCATTGCTTAGTAGCTTGGGAGGATCGTGTTTGTAGTTGGGCAAGTTTCGATCTACTAAGGAAAATTAGTTGCGCAGAATTAATTCAACTCTTCACTCCAAAATAATTCACTTTTTTTAAATGAATCGATATAAAAATGGGGGCTATATGAGAGGTAAAACAACCTCCCATATAGCCCCCAATTACATATTAAAGCAAGTCTATAGCTTTATAATACTAATAAAAAAATGCAATTACATTAACCCGTATACTATAAAAACAATTCTATATGTACCTTTTTCTATTTTTACTTTTTTCGGATCTTGAATAGGTACTTTATCAGATTTCGAGTTACATTCTACTCTATTCTTACAGGATTTAATTAAGTTCTGATCGTTATTAGGTTTAGATATTTTTGTTTTTTCTTTTTGAACAGTTTCTAGTTTAGAGTGTTCAGTTTTATAGATTACTTTGGTTGGCTTAATACTTTTGTCTTTTTCTGTTGCTTCTATCTGTTCTGCTTCATATGAAGGATCTGTAATAAAGGTAAAAATAAATAAAAAAAATAAGGCCCCAGCAATAATAAAATTCTTTAAAGACTTTCCGTTCATTTTAAAGAAAGAGATAATCCCCTTAATAATAAAGAATAGGATTCCTATAAGACATAAAAATTCAATAAACGTGTACAAATAGTCAGCCTCCCTATATTTCGCCACATAATAATATTCGTGATAGAGGACTTAATTACCTTTTTAAAGTTTATTGGAGTGTAACTAAAGTATAGGGAAATTTCATCGGATGAAATAGTGGGTGCTATTTTCCTATTTGTAGCCAATTCTATTTTAGTTCTTTAGTTGTTATTGTTTGGGAATTAAAAAAATGGTGTTGGACATATAATGCAGACAATACATTCAAACAGTACGTCCACTCTATATTTAATTGAGAGATTTCTATTAATATAGAAGTATTTAGTCAATCTTATTTAGCACCTTGCCACTTAGATTAAAAAGTTCCCCAAATTGTATCAAAGTTATTTAATCTAGAATACATTTTTACACAAACCTAGGGGATACTAAAGGTAATAATAAATGTTGTTGTGCCAGTATTTCAAAACTATATACTTTTAAATACTAATGTTATTAATAGATATAGTATCTAACAACTATATCTTTTTTATTTGAAGTTTAAGGGACCATCAAAACAGACAATAAAGTTAAAAGAATTAGAAATTACCAAAACTATACAATTCCAACGTACTAATTAAATTCAAGCAAAGCTATAATTTAATTCATTCAATAAAATACGAATAATATCATTGACTAAATAATAGATTAAATTTATATTTAATTTTAAATATTCAAATAATTAGGGGTGTTTAGATGGGAAATGCATTAGTGTTTCAGTCAGATTTTGGATTACTAGATGGAGCAGTTAGCGCTATGTATGGTGTTTCTTGTAGTGTAAATCAAGATATAAAGATTTACGACTTGACCCATGATATACCTCAATACAATATTTGGGAAGCATCTTACCGACTAGTACAAACAATGAATTACTGGCCAGTTGGAACAGTATTTGTTTCAGTTGTAGACCCAGGTGTAGGATCAGATCGAAGAAGTATAGTGGCTCGCACAAATACGAACCACTTCATTATAACACCTGATAACGGAACATTAACACATGTTGGCAAAATATATGGAATTAACCAATTAAGAGTTATTGACGAAGAAATTAATAGACTACCAAATTCAAGTGAATCTTATACTTTCCATGGGAGAGATATATTTGCTTTTACAGGTGCAAGATTAGCTTCTGGAATAATCGACTTCGAAAATATTGGTCCAGAAGTAGATTCAACTTCTTACATAAAATTACCAATTAAAGAATGTCATAGTGAAAACAATGCGATAACAGGAACAATTGATATACTTGATGTTCGTTATGGTAGTATTTGGACGAATATTGGTCGATCAGATTTTCTCAAACAAGGCGTTTCTCATGGGGATTTTGTAGAAGTTCTAATTACACACCAAGGAAGAAAAGTATACAAAGAAGACGTAAAATATGGAAAATCATTTGCTGATGTAGCAATTGGAGAACCAATCTTATATGCAAACAGTCTAGATCAAATGGCAGTTGCTGTAAATCAAGGCTCGTTTACTGATGAATACGGAATTGATACAGGTATAGAATGGGAAATAACACTTAAAAGTAAGTAGGGAAAGCTTGGAAGTAACATTTGGTTTATGGGAGAAAAATTTATTTTTCTTATTCCTAAATTTTAGTAATTTTTAAATAAAAGTTTAACTTGGGAGTTTACTTATATTTAAGTAGGCTTCTTTTTTCTAGTGAATTTTAATTGGAAAAATGGAGAGTTTGAATTAAAATTCACAATATTTCGTGAATTATTTCACGAAATATTCATTTTTGACTCTATTAAATTTCTTTTATTTAGGGGATTTGTAAAATAAAAAGTAAAATTTTAGTGAACGTTTTCACAAATTATACACAGACAATTGTATTTTCCATTACTATAATTGGCTGTAACTTCTAGATAGATGTTGAGTCTTTTTTTGAAAGCATTTTTATATGAAGAATTTTTTGTAAGGAGTTTTGATTAAATGAAAGTTTCAAAAATTGTAGCAATCGGCGTAGTTAGTATTTCAACACTTGTAGGAGCTGCAAATACATCATTTGCAGCTGTTACGTCTCAAGCAAATTCAAAAACAACTATTAATTTTACAGAAGGTTCTGGTTCAGTAACACCAGTAGATCCAACTGACCCATCAACTCCATTAGAGCCAATTGGTCCTACTGATCCAACTGATCCTCCTACAGGTGAGACAGGTCCGTTAACTTTGGACTTTGTTTCTTCAGTTCAATTCGGTTCGAAAGAAGTTTCAACTAGTGATCAGGTTTATTCTTCTACATCTAAAAAGCCATTTATCCAAGTTTCAGATCGCCGAGGTACTGGTGCAGGGTGGAAAGTGACAGCAAAAGCAAGTATGTTTACAAACGGTACAAGTGAATCACTTCCCGGCGCGGTTCTTACTTTTAAAAATGGATCAGTTGTAACACCAGGTAGTGGAACTGGCCCAACGCCTGCTCAAACAATTACATTAAATACAGATGGATTAACTGAATCTTCGGTTGTTACTGCAGAACCTGGTACGGGACTAGGTACTTGGTTAACAAGATGGTTAGGCCCAAATCCTGATGTTAATGATGGTGCAGTAAATAATAATGTTACATTACAAATTCCTGGTGGTTCAGCAACAATAGGTAATCATGAAGCAATTGTTACTTGGACACTAGTAGATGCTCCAGGAGTATAATTGAATTTACATAAAAAAGCTTAATCAATATTTAATAGCCTGATAGGACTTACTATTAGGCTTTTTATATTTTTTCAATTAAAAATTTTGTATAATTTAAACTGTCGATAAGGACATCTTAGAAACAAAGGTGGAGATTTTATTGGAATCGTATTCTAAATTAGCAAGTAGATCAAGTAGGTTATTAGCAATATTGGTTGATGGATTTATTAGTTTTCTTTTTATTTTTGCCATATCGATTATAACTGGAATGACAAAGTTTTCAACATTTTTTAATCCTACTAGAGTAGAAAAAATTGATATTGGTACTTCTCTACTATCCATTATCTGTGTCATTATATTTTATATTTTGATCCCTACGTTTGTTTGGAAAGGGCAAACAGTAGGAAAGCGTTGGTTAAATATTGCAATCGTTAAGAACGATGATCAAGAAGTAAATTTAAAGACGATGATAATAAGAGAAATTTTTTTCCTCTTAGGATACATAAAAATACCATATTTTTCTTTAGTTGTAGGTTTGGTTGCATTTATTGATCCGTTTTTCATTTTTTCGTCTGAACGAAGAACACTACATGATTTAATTGCAAAAACAAAAGTAATCGATGTTTAAAATAAAAAGAAAGCTCTTTGAGCTTTCTTTTTATTTTAAAATTTTCATTTGGCTTATATGAGCACGTGTTTCTTCAGTACCTAATTCATAAATCATTGCATAGGCTTGTTTTAAAAAATAGTCATATCCATCATTGTTTTCTTGGCTCCAATTAGTGATTGGAATGATGAAAGCAGTTTGAATCCCTGCTGCTTCATCATAACTGTCAATCTGATGGAAAATTCTTTCGAGTCTATGTTTTTCATCAATCGTAGCATCGATTTCTAACTCATAAGGTGCGTCCCCTTGATTTGGAACAATTGTTTTTGCTTGAACGGATACATAATATCTCCTTTTTTCCATATAGATCTCCCTTTTACGTAATTTTGGTTATCATTTTTATTATCCTCACCGACCAGTGCTTTATTCAAAATTAATAATCAACTTGAGTAGAACTTAAAAAGGAATTTCATAAATAAGATTGAAATATAAATTGATATTAAGATAATTTAGGTATAGATAAGGGGGAATTTTATGAAGGGACTATATCGAAACTTTTTTCTTCATTTCGATATTATTGTGATGGGGGTACTTTTTTTAGTTGGAATTATTTATAGTATAGGATTTCATTTATCATGGCTTACTGTCTTAATTTTCATTATAGGATTAATCTTTTTTATGTTTAGTGAGTACGTAACTCATCGTTTCATTTTTCATATAAAGGCACCGAAAAATAAACTATTACTTAAATTCATGAAAAGAATTCATTATGATCATCACACGTATCCAGATGATTTGAAATTGTTATTTTTACCGATATGGTATAGCATTCCGAATTTAGGATCACTTTGTATAATCTATTTTTTGATATCGAAAGATTCAATTCAAACAATCGCATTTGGTTCAGGTTTAGTTTTTATGTTACTAGTGTACGAATGGAAGCATTATGTAGCTCACAGGCCAATTAAACCAATAACGAAAGTAGGACAACAAATTAAAAAGCTACATATCCTGCATCATTTTAAAAATGAAAACTTTTGGTATGGTGTATCGACACCTATTTTTGATGGGATTTTTGGTACATTGAAGGATGAGAAGGAAGTAGTAACAAGTAATACTGCGAAAGCCTTAGAAGAAAGAATGTAAACTGCTAGTAAAAAAGGTATGTTTGAGGAATACTGATTTACTTATTATCTTTTTTAATTGGTGGCCGCCTGAGGAATTATTGCCGGTTGTACTTTTTAAATTATTTAAATGATTACAGAAAATGCCTAGTGTTTACACTAGGTTTTTTGTCGGTTTAAAGCTCCTTTTATAATGAAACAACCTCTATTTTTATAAACTTTTACTAAAAAATTAATATTTTATAAAAATTGAAAAAAGGGTAAATATTTGATTGGAGTGCTTACTATACTGAGAATAAGGGGGGATCATTGTGTCATTGGATCAAACATATTTAGAAAATGTTTTTAGTCAGATAAGAAGTGAGAAATTTGAATGACTAAACTAAATTACAAAAAGATTATGCTATTAGGATTTGGATTTTTTGCAATCAGTCTTACTTGGTCCGTCTATAATGCTTTTATGCCAAAGCTTTTAAGCGATTATTTAAAGTCATCTGCTTTAATCGGATTTATTATGACATTTGATAATTATTTTGCATTATTTTTACAACCTGCCGTTGGAATGTATAGTGATCGTTTAGATACACGATTTGGTAGAAGAATGCCATTTTTAATAGTCGGTATGCCACTTGCTGCATTATTTACCTTTTTAATTCCAGTGCATAAAACACTTATTATGTTGATCTTTTTTATTGTGTTCATGAATTTAAGTATGAGTATTTTCCGTTCTCCAGTTATAGCACTTATGCCTGATTTAACAAGAGTTGAACTAAGAAGCAAGGCCAATAGTGTCATTAATTTTATGGGGGGAATTGGTGCTTTAATTGCATTCTTTGTTGGTTCAATTTTGTGGGATCTAAATAAAGGATTTCCTTTTTACTTGGCTGGATTTTTAATGTTATTTAGTTTTTTAATTCTTTTTTCCTTTATTAGAGAAAAAAGAGATGTTCTAAATTATGAGCAGGCTGAAGAAAAGGTAAAATTAAGAGAAGGTTTTCGTTCAGCCATTCAGAATAAAAGTGCATTATTTCTATTATTAGCAATTCTTAGTTGGTTCACGGGATTTAATGGAATTGAAACCTTTTTTACACGTTATGGGGAGGTTTATTTAGGGGTAAAAGTTAGTGCAGCAGCGTTTTCATTTGCTTTCATATCTTTAGCATTTTTAATCTTTGCCATTCCTGCCGGGTTTATTGGAACAAAAATTGGTAAGAAACGAAGCATATTAATTGGTATATTTGGAATTATCATAGGATTTATTGTTTTATTTTTCTTAAAGGATTTAGTATTCATTCGAATAGTTTTTTTGATTATGGGATGTTTATGGGCATTAGTAAATATAAATTCATATCCTTTCTTAGCCGAGATGGCACCGATTGGATTTATTGGAACATATACTGGTTTATATTATTTATTTTCATCGATTGCCAATATTATATCACCACCATTATTAGGTGCTATTATGGATTTAATTGGATTCAAGTTCATGTTCTTGTATGGAGGTTTCTTTATTGCAATTTCATTCTTCATGATGCTTAAAGTAAAAGATAATCATATAACAGTCGAAAAAAATTCAAATGCATCTTTATAAAATTGATGCTTTGATTTTTTTGGCTGAGTTTTTAAATTTTAAGCTTAGTTTCACATAATTAAAAATCAAAAAACAAATAATATAAAATGCTGATATTTCAGTGTCTATTACAACAGAAATTTTGAAAAAAACATTAGTTAGGAGCACTACAAAATGACAACTAATATCAATAAATTGATTGATCATACAGTTTTAAAACCTGAAACAACTAAATCTCAAATTGAAAAATTATGTCAAGAAGCAAAAGAACATAATTTTGCTTCGGTTTGTGTGAATCCAACTTGGGTAAGTCATTGTGCAAGCTTATTAAAGGGCTCTGAGGTTTTAGTTTGTACTGTAATTGGATTTCCTTTAGGTGCGAATACAAAAGAAACGAAAGCATTTGAAACAAAGAATGCCATTGAAAATGGTGCAGGTGAAGTAGATATGGTAATCAATATCGGAGCTTTAAAGGATAAGGATTACGATACTGTTGAACAAGATATAGCAGCGGTTGTTAATGCAGCAAAAGGTAAAGCATTAGTAAAAGTAATTATTGAAACAAGTCTATTAACGAATGAAGAAAAAGAAATCGCTTCTAAGCTTTCTGTAAAAGCTGGAGCAGATTTCGTTAAAACATCTACAGGATTTTCAACTGGTGGTGCAACTGTTGAGGATGTAGCATTAATGAGAAAAACAGTTGGACCTGATATCGGAGTTAAAGCTTCTGGAGGAGTTCGTGATCTAGCAAGTGTAAATGAAATGGTTAAAGCCGGAGCAACTCGAATTGGTACAAGTAATGGAATAACGATTGTCCAAGGAAACGTAGCAACAGAAGGCTATTGATTCCTTTTAGTGGCAAAGTGTGTTAAGTTTCAAACTTGACATTTACCTGTTGACCTATCAATAGTTTATGTATTATAATCGTAAAAGACATGTGGAAAAGTGTTCTTTTTTGCAGTGTTTTATTGATTGTAAGTGGTAGCTTGGAGGGAGGGAAAAGTAAGATGTCTAAAACAGTCGTTCGTAAAAACGAATCTTTAGAAGATGCTCTTCGTCGTTTTAAACGTTCAGTTTCTAAAACTGGTACGCTACAAGAAGCAAGAAAACGCGAATTTTATGAAAAGCCAAGTGTAAAACGTAAGAAAAAATCAGAGGCAGCGAGAAAACGTAAATTCTAAGAGAGGGTGTTACTATGAGTCTTCTCGAACGTTTGAATTCAGATATGAAACAAGCGATGAAGGAAAAAAACAAAGACAAGTTAGCAGTTATTCGAATGGTGAAAGCGTCATTACAAAATGAAGTAATTAGCTTAGGGAATAATGTGACATTGTCAGCTGATCAAGAGTTAACAATTTTAACTCGTGAAGTGAAACAACGTAAAGACTCCCTCCTGGAATTCGAAAAAGCTGGTCGTCAAGACCTTGTGGATAAATTAAAGCAAGAGTTACTGATTCTAAAAGAATACTTGCCTCAACAATTATCTGAAGAGGAACTTCTTGAAATTGTACGTGTTACAATTTCAGAAGTCGGTGCTACATCAAAAGCTGACATGGGGAAAGTTATGAGTGCAGTTATGCCTAAAGTAAAAGGACAAGCTGATGGCTCTTCTGTGAATAAAGCTGTAGCAAGTCTGTTAAAATAAACGTCTATTTATAGACGTTTATTTTTTTGTTATTTTAGTTACTGCAATTAAAGTCTTGGGATGTGCAAATAAATTTAACGAAACTGCATTTAAATTTCTAAAACTGCAAATAAAAAAATCAATACTGCAATTAACTCCTCAAATGATGCTTCCGACAAATAAATCACATAAATCTACTTAAATTTTCACGAAAACAGTTCGGTTCCCCAAAAAATTAACCTAATTTGTCCTAAAATCCTTATCCATAATCCTACATCTGCACCAAACTCAGTCATGGTGTAAACGTTATCCTTTTATAGAGCGCCACTTATCCGGTTTGGCTGTAAACTACTAACTCCTTTTAATTGTGCATAATCCCAATCCTGAGAAAATTCAAATCAAAAGGGTCAATGAAAAAATTAATAATATTTTACTCTATATTTGACTAAATGTGTGATGTACATCACATATGAAATTAATCTTATTCGGTATGATGAATTCAGATGAACAATGTAATTGTTTATCGCCTATTGGTAAAGGAGAGATGAATCATGATACCGTTCGGGGACTTACACAATGATCTTGGGGGAATAGCATTTGCTTTAGGTTGGTTAATAATTGTCGTACCATTCGCATTTACATTAATCTTTATTACGAAAGAGATGGCAATAGGTGACGAAGAACGACTACAAGATGAGATCAAGCAAGGGGTTCATGACTATGCTAGATTAAATAAAAAACCATTCATAACAGAAACAAATGATTCACCACAAATAGATACAACTATGGCTAAAAGACCGTTACCAATTAAGTTGGTGGGTTTGATCGTGAGTGCACTCATCACTTATGTTACAGTCAAAGGGATTTACAGTGATGGGAATAGTGATTTAACTTCAATCGGTCTTGTAGTAATGTGGAGTCTGTTCTTTCTCACACAAGGGGTTCTTTGGTGGGTTGCTACTTCACAAGGAAAACAAGATGTTTATCAAGATGTTACAATTCAAAGAAGGATGTAAAATCGTATATAAATTTAAACCGAGACTAGTTATTTGTTCTCGGTTTTTTCTATGTCATAAGACGAAAAGAGGGCTCTTGTTAAAGTCAGTTGGCTCCTTGATTTTCCGCAGAGCAAAGACCCTATTAGCCATAATGCCCACCTTCTCCCGCAATAAACTACACCTTTATAAAATCCGAATATTCATCTTAAATTTCCTTTACCATTTTCTTTTTATATCATACCTTCTCAAAATTCATCATAAATATGATATGAAAGGGGGAGGAGTCTATCTTGAAAAGATTAGCGCATAATTTAAAAACATGGATGTCAAGTAAGATGGACTTACCACCAGATGTATTATTGGAATTGCCACGTATTACGATGTTAGGTCAACTACATATTTATATTGAAAACCATAGAGGGTTACTTGTGTATTCAGACAATGAATTACGTTTGTTAATGAAGCAGGGGCAGTTGTTGATTAAAGGGAAAGATTTTGTTTTGAAGACGATGTTGCCTGAGGAGATTTTGTTGGAAGGCGAAATTGAGCATGTATATTTTATTAATGAATAGCATCTAGAACTTACACCATGATCAGTCTAATGAACATGGGGGATTAGGATGAAAAACCAATGGACTTCAAATCTTACGGGGATGGTTCAAGTAAAAGTGATAGGGCTTGGACCAGAACGTTTTTTAAATGATTGTATGCGAAAAGGGATTCCACTTCGTGATGTGAAGAAAAGTGGTACCAATTCGATTACGTTTACAATTGAGTTGAAAGATTATAAACGGATCAAGAATATTCCTCGTAAAAAAGAGTATAAGGTTTATTTTATTGGCAGGAAGGGTCTGCCTTTTGAAGTTAGACGAGCATGGAAGTATTTTGGATTTGTAGTAGGAGTTCTTGGCTTTTTAGTTGTATTATTTTTACTTTCAAATATGGTTTGGCGAATTGATATAAAGGGTGCTTCGCCTGAAGTGGAATATAAACTTCGGAAAGATTTAACTGCGATGGGTGTTAAGACTGGCGCATCTCAATTTACTTTACCTAGAATGCAAACAATTCAAAAAAAGCTACAAGATGATAATCCAACATTAACCTGGATTGGTGTACAATTAAATGGGACTACCTTTCATTTTGAAGTAGTTGAAAAGCATATACCTAAGCCGGAGAAGGCGTTAAGTCCACGTCATATTATTGCACGTGAAGAAGCTGTTATTTCAAGTATGTTTGTTGAAAAGGGGAAACCACTTGTTGTAAAGAATGACTTTGTGAAAAAAGGTCAAATATTAGTATCTGGAATAATCGGAACGGAAGAACATCCTATTTTAGTCCCAGCAGTTGGCAAAATCATGGGGGAAGTTTGGAGAGAGGAAATAATTAGTGTTCCTTTAGATACTCCGTTTA
Organism: Gottfriedia acidiceleris; assembly: GCF_023115465.1. Taxonomy (NCBI): domain Bacteria; kingdom Bacillati; phylum Bacillota; class Bacilli; order Caryophanales; family Bacillaceae; genus Gottfriedia; species Gottfriedia acidiceleris. The sequence continues at coordinate 1,544,052 of NZ_CP096034.1, forward strand.
CGGTGCTTACAGGAGAGAGGAAAACTAGTTATTATATTGGAACTAAGGAAAATCAAATAAAATTTTGGGGTTTTGATAAGAATAAATATAAGTCTTTTGAAGATGAAAGTAGTTCGTATCAATTTAAATTTTTAAAATGGAAATTGCCAATCTTTTTTAGTAAAAAAACAACTCTTGAAAGTGAAAAATATGTAAGAACATACTCTAAAGTACAGGCTGCTCAACTTGGAAAACAAATCGGTAAGAAGGAATTAATGAAAAAGTTAAGTCCAGATGCCAAAATTTTACAAGAAAAAGTTTTGCACGAGTCAATAGACAATGGTAAAGTTAATTTAAGAATGTATTATAAAGTTTTAGAAGATATCACAAAAACGAAAACTATTGTTCAAGGGGACTGAGTAATGCCAGAACAACTACTAACGATTAATCAACAACTAGAGGATCCAAACGAAGCAATTGCCTTATTTGGTACAAACGATAAGCATCTAGAAATAATTGAAAATTTGCTTGATGTTAAGATTGTGTCACGTGGTCAATCTGTACAAGTTTCAGGTACGAATGAAGATGTGAAAACTGTTGAGCAAATCATTCAAGCTCTTTTAGAGGTTATTCGAAATGGAGTGAGTATTACATCGAGAGATGTTACGTACTCAATTCAGATGGCTAAAGAAGGAAGGTTGTCATCATTTGCTAGGTTGTATGACGAAGAAATTATTAAAAATTCAAAAGGAAAACCAATTCGTGTTAAGACTTTTGGGCAAAGACATTATCTTCGTGCAATACAATCAAATGATTTAGTATTTGGAATTGGGCCTGCTGGTACAGGTAAAACATATCTTGCAGTTGTCATGGCTGTTCAAGCATTAAAAAATAATAAAGTAAGTAAAATTATTTTAACTAGACCTGCTGTGGAAGCTGGAGAAAGTTTAGGATTTTTACCAGGAGATTTAAAGGAAAAGGTTGATCCATATTTAAGACCATTGTACGATGCTCTACACGATGTTTTAGGACAAGAGCATACTCTGCGTTTAATTGAAAGAGGAACGATTGAAATTGCACCTTTAGCATATATGAGGGGACGTACTTTAGAAGATGCCTTTGTCATTTTAGATGAAGCTCAAAATACAACAATGGCTCAAATGAAGATGTTTTTGACCCGTTTAGGATTTGGCTCTAAAATGGTTATTACAGGTGACCCTTCACAAATTGATTTACCTAAAGGAGTAAAGTCAGGTTTAATATCGGCTCAAAATACACTTAAAGGTGTTGAGGGCATTGGTATGACAATCTTAGAACAAACTGACGTAGTTCGTCACCCACTAGTACAAAAAATTATTCAAGCTTATGATTTAGCAAAAGAATGATTCGTAGTGACCCTACATTGATAGGGTCATTTCGTATTTTTATGATGAGGTGCATTTCTAGAAAGGGGAAACAATGAATAGTTTGCAAGCTTTAATTCAGCGTTTTAAGAATCAAACTCTTGTCATATTACTATGTACTATTGCATTCAGCTTATTAAGTTTTCTTCTTTTAGTTAGTCATGTTAGACCGGTAAAATACGACATTCAGCTATTATCAATTGCTGATGATAATATTTATTCACCTATCACGATTGAGGACAAAGGAGCGACGGCTAAAAAGCGACTTGAGGCTGCAGCAAGAGTTGAGGATGTATATAAATATGAGGAAAGTTATACACAAAAACGGATAGACATTGTAAATTCAATTTTTGATATTGTAACAGAAGTGAAAAATGAAAATGCAAAGAGTGATAATCCTACAGGACAAGCATTAATTGATAAAGAAACAAGTGATGTTAAGAAAAAGCTACCTGATGATATTCGTAAAAACTTAGAAGATAGTGTATTTAGCACTTTAGTTAGATCGTCAGAAGAACAGTTAAATATTACGAAAGCTTCGTTAAATACGGCTATTAACAATGTAATGTCTGAGGAAATTACGACGAACCAAATTGAAGAATCTCGTGGAAAGCTTCGAAACGAATTATCATATGTAAGCGTTAATCCTTCACTAAAGGATGCGATGATCTCAATTGGTGAGTTTGCGATAGTGCCAAACTACTTTTTTGATGCAGAGGAGACAAAAGAGAGAAAACGTCTAGAAAGTGAAAGTGTAGATAGTGTTTATATTTTACAAGGACAAGTCTTAGTTAAAGCCGGAGAGACCATTACAAAGGAAAAATATGATCAATTAAAATTAGTTGGCTTAATAAAAAACAAACAGTCGATTCAACCGTATATTGGATTAATTTTATTAATTGGAGTATTGGCGTACTTTGTATTGAAGCAAACTGCAGCTTTAAAAGAAAAAGGGAATATATACATCGTTACATACTATAGCATTGTAATTTTTACCATCTTAATTTTGAAAATTGTAAGCTTGTTTCAAAAAGTTGAGTTTTCTGGCCTTGTATATGTAGCTCCAGTTGCGATTGGGACTTTATTGATAAAGTTTTTATTAGGTAATCGATATTTAATGGTTTCGTCGATTATTTTCTCTATTTGCGGTAGTTTAATGTTTAACGAAGATGTAAATGGCGCAATTAATTACTCGACTGGAATCTATATTTTATTTAGTTCAATCACCGTTTTATTTTTAAATGAGGTTAAAAATAAGCGTTCAATGATTCTCCATGCAGGATTTTTAATTTCGCTTGTTAATATTGCTACTCTGTTTTCTTTAATCTTAATTCGGAATGGTCAATATTCATCAGTAGAAATCGGGATATATTTATTGATGGGACTTACTTCTGGCGTTTTATCAAGTGTCATTACGATGGGGATATTACCTTTTGTAGAAGATTCGTTTGGAATGGTGTCCTCATTTAAACTTGTTGAGTTAGGTAGTCCAAATCATCCTTTATTAAGAAAAATTTTATTAGAAGCCCCGGGTACATACCATCATAGTATAATGGTTGCAAATTTAGCTGAAGGTGCTTGTGAAGCGATCGGTGCAAATGGTTTGTTAGCTAGGGTAGGAGCATATTATCATGATATCGGTAAAACGAATAATCCAGGATTCTTTATAGAAAATCAAATGGGTGGTCATAATCCTCATGACCGTATTAAACCGATTCAAAGTAAAGATATCATTTTAAGGCATGTAAGTGATGGAGTAAAAATACTAAAAAAATATAATTTGCCAAAAGATATTATTGATATTGCAGCGGAGCATCATGGTACAACTTTATTAAAGTATTTTTATTATAAGGAAAAAGAGACGAATCCTGACGTTAAAGAAAGTGATTTTAGATATCCAGGTCCAAAAGCCCATTCAAAGGAATCGGCAATTGTAGGAATTGCTGATAGTGTTGAAGCAGCAGTTCGTTCGTTAAAGGACCCAGATATGGAAAAAATCGAGGTATTAGTTTCTTCCATTATGCATGACCGTTTGAATGATGGTCAGTTTGCAATGTGTGAATTAAATTTAAAAGAATTACATATTGTTGAGAAATCATTGTGTGAGACTTTAAAAGGAACTTTCCATTCAAGAATACAGTATCCAGATGAAAGATAAGGTGAGAAAATGGTTCAACTAGAAATTGATTTTATAGATGAAACAAATGAAGTGACTAAAGAACAGCAATCTGATATAAAGGGTTTACTAGAGTGCGCACTTGAATATGAGGGTGTTACGGGTGAAGTTGAAATTGCAGTTTCATTTGTAGATGATGAAAGAATTCATGAAATTAATAAAGAATATCGAGAAAAAGACCGTGCTACTGATGTTATTTCATTTCCAATGGAAGAATTAGGAGAAGGCGAGATTGAAATCACTGGAGTGGACTTACCACGTACTTTAGGTGATATTGTCATTTCAATTCCTACTACTAAGAGACAGGCTGAGGAGTATGGTCATTCATTCCGCCGTGAATTAGGTTTTTTAGCAGTTCACGGATGTTTACATTTACTTGGTTATGATCATATGAATGAAGCCGATGAGAAAGTGATGTTTACAAAACAAAAGGAAATATTAGAAAAATATGGCCTTGAAAGACTCTAAAAAAAGAGCGTCATTATTTAAATCTTTTGGTTTTGCATTTAGTGGTATATTTAACGTCATTAAGAATGAGAGGAATATAAAAATCCAATTATTTGCAGCACTCATTTCAATTGGACTTGCGTTTTATTTACATATTAGCCGAATAGATTGGTTAATCCTACTACTTATTATTACAATTGTCATTTCGCTAGAGCTAGTTAATTCTTCAATTGAAGCAGTTGTAGATTTAGCATCACCTAATAAACATCCTTTAGCAAAAAAAGCGAAGGATGTGGCAGCAGGGGCGGTGTTAATCGCTGCAATCGTTTCAATCATTATAGGTGCTTTGCTATTTTTTCCGTATTTTACTATACTACGTTAATAAGACCCACTTTCGTGTTCGGGCTTATAATAGGAGGCTACATAAATGGATAAACAACAACTTATAAATGAAGCGATAAAAGCTAGAGTAAATGCATATGTACCATATTCGAAGTTCCAAGTTGGTGCAGCTTTACTTACAAAGGATGGTCAAGTTATTCATGGTTGTAATATAGAAAATGCATCATATGGTCTAACGAATTGTGCAGAACGAACTGCATTATTTAAAGCATATTCAGAAGGCATTACGGAGTTTTCAGCAGTTGCAGTAGTCGCTGATACCGAGGGACCTGTTGCTCCTTGTGGGGCATGCCGTCAAGTTTTATTTGAACTTAGTGGTCCAGATACAATCGTATATTTATCAAACTTAAATGGAGCAATCCAAGAAACAACAGTAAAAGAATTATTGCCAGGAGCATTTACATCGGAGGATTTGAATGAATAAAGAAAGTTATAAATCAGGTTTTGTCTCAATTATAGGTAGACCAAATGTAGGGAAAAGTACATTCCTAAATCGAGTAATAGGTCAAAAAATAGCTATAATGAGTGATAAGCCTCAAACTACTCGTAATAAAATTCAAGGCGTCTTTACAGAAGATGATGCACAAATTGTCTTTATTGACACGCCAGGAATCCATAAACCAAAACACAAACTTGGTGATTTTATGGTAAAGGTAGCCCAAGATTCAATTAAGGATGTTGACGCTACGTTATTTATGATAAATGCCAATGAAGGATTTGGTCGTGGAGATGAATTCATTATTGAGAAGCTGCAAGGAAGTCGTAGTCCAGTAATTTTAGTTATTAATAAAATTGATACAATTCATCCTGATCAGTTATTTGATTTAATCAATAAATACAAAGATTTATTCCAATTTGCTGAAATTGTTCCGATCTCAGCATTACAAGGGAATAATGTCGATCGCTTATTAAAAGTTATTAAAACTTATCTACCAGAAGGTCCGCAATATTATCCTGCAAATCAAGTAACAGATCATCCTGAAAGATTTATCATTTCAGAATTAATAAGAGAAAAAGTATTGCATTTGACTAGAGAAGAGGTTCCTCATTCAATTGCTGTTATTATTGAGCAAATTGAAAGAAGACCAGAAGGAAATGCAATATACGTTAATGCCACAATTGTCGTTGAAAGGTCTTCCCAAAAAGGAATCATTATCGGTAAGCAAGGTAGCATGTTAAAAGAGGTTGGCAAGCGTGCACGTTTAGATATAGAAAACTTGCTTGATACAAAAGTATTCTTAGAGTTATGGGTTAAGGTTCAAAAAGATTGGCGTAACCGTATGTCTCAATTAAGAGATTTAGGTTTCCGTGAGGATGAGTATTAAAAGGTAAAAATCAAGGGACTAGGGCTTAGCATCAAGGTTTAATAATATTACCTTTGTTCAAAAAAACCCAACATATTTTTCTTGATTTTGCAAGCTTTTTATTTATAATTTTAATAAATTTTATACACATGAAAATCGGGAGAGAAGGTCACATTATAAGTAAGCAGGGAAAGTAATTGGCTATAGGTAATGAGCAATGAGTTGTAGCTATTCTTGAAAGGTGGTTTCTCAATGTTGAATTTTACCTGGGATGTCTTTTCTAAAACTGGAAATGTTGAGACATATTTATTGTTTAAGCAGCTTGAACAGGAACATGTGGATCAGAAAAGTTACATTGATGAAGAAATAGCTGATATTGATTCCCTACATACTTAACCTTCATCCAATTGGATGGTGAGTTAATTGTTACAGCGTGTAGAAGGAATTGTATTAAGGGCAAACGCTTATGGAGAATCAAATGTTATTATTACTCTCTTAACAAGAGAATTAGGTAAGATAGGAGTTGTGGCAAGAGGAGCAAAGAAGACGAATAGTCGACTTGCTTCTGTTACACAACTCTTTACATATGGGTCGTTTTTAATTCAAAAAGGATCTGGTTTAGGTACTTTAAGTCAAGGAGAACTGATTGATTCATTTCGTGAATTAAGAAGTGATTTAGTTGCAACTGCGTATGCTTCGATTGTTGTAGAACTTACTGATAAAGCGGTTGAAGAGAAAAAAAATAATCCATATTTATTTGAATTGGTCCTTCAATTACTACAACACATGAATGAAGGCGCAGACGCTGAAGTTTTGACTTATTTATTTATGACGAAAATGATACCTGTATTAGGATATCACCCATTTTTTGATCAATGTGTGAATTGTAGATGTAGTGCAAATGAAAATATATTTGTAGCCTTTTCTGTTAAAGAAGGTGGGTTTTTATGTCAGCGTTGTAAACATACTGATCCATATGCTTTTTCTGTTACTGAAAAGTCGGTTAAGTTAATGAGATTATTTTATCATTTTGATGTAAATCGACTTGGAAAAATTGAGGTTAGTGAAGCAACAAAGAAAAACTTACAACAAATTTTGTTTTCTTACTATGATGAATATAGTGGAATCTATTTAAAGTCACGAAAGTTTTTAGAGCAATTAAAAAATATGGAAAATTTTCTGAAAACTGATAAAAATTCAGAAACCTAAGGAAGGAAATAGGCTACCTATTTCCTTCTTTCTTTTTTAAATTGTAAAAATAGTATATAATATTTATTAGAGAGTATAACATATTGGATAGTTAGGGGTGAGGGAAATCGAACTGACAAAGCGACAAACTCAAATACTTGAAATTGTAAAAAATAATGGACCAATTACAGGTGAACATATAGCTGATAAGCTAGCACTTACAAGAGCTACGCTTCGCCCGGATTTAGCTATTCTTACAATGACTGGTTTTTTAGAGGCAAGACCACGAGTAGGATATTATTACACAGGTAGAACAAGCGGTGCACAAGTCATTGACAGAATTAAAAAATTGACTGTAAAGGAATTTCAGGCGATTCCAGTTGTAGTAGATCGAAGTTCATCAGTGTATGATGCAATTGTTACAATGTTTCTTGAAGATGTAGGAACTTTATTTGTTGTTGATCAAAATTCGATTTTAACCGGAGTACTTTCGAGAAAAGACTTACTCCGTGCAAGTATAGGAAATAAAGATTTGCATACATTACCCGTAGATATTATCATGACGAGGATGCCAAACATTACAATTTGCTATAAAGATGATACAATTTATAATGTAGCTAAGAGTTTAATTGAAAAACAAATTGATGCTGTCCCTGTTGTTCGTGAAAGTGAGCATGGACTTGAGGTAATTGGTCGATTTACAAAAACAAATTTTACTCGTGCGATTGTAGACTTAATGAACAATGATATGTTTTAGTAAAGTTAAGAGGTGAACATATGGGCAATTCAATCGTTTATGTTGTATCAGATTCTGTTGGTGAAACAGCAGAGCATGTCGTAAAGGCAGCTATTAGTCAATTTCATGAAAAATTCGAGATTAGACGTGTACCATACGTTGAAGATAATGCAACATTAATTGAAATAGTTCAAGTAGCAAAAGAAAATAATGGTATTATCGTATTTACATTAGTAAAACCTGATATGAGAAAGAAATTATTAGAGGAATCGCAAAGTGCTGGTGTAATCGTATATGACTTAATCGGTCCATTAATCGATAAAATTTCAACGATTCATAAACTTGAACCTAGAAATGAACCTGGTGTTGTCCGCAAACTAGATGAAGATTATTTCCAACGGATTGAGGCAATTGAATTTGCCGTTAAATATGATGATGGAAGAGACCCAAGAGGTATTGAAAAAGCTGATATAGTCTTAATCGGTGTATCTAGAACATCAAAGACTCCTTTATCACAATATCTTGCTCATAAAGGATTTAAAGTTGCCAATGTGCCTTTAGTTCCAGAAGTTGATCCACCAGAACAACTACTTAATGTTCCAAAAGAAAAGTGCATAGGACTAATGATTTCTCCAGAAAAGTTAAATCATATTCGAAAAGAAAGATTAATTTCATTAGGACTTCACGACGGAGCTAGTTATGCTAATATTTCAAGAATTGAAGAAGAACTAAAACACTTCAATAATGTTGTTAAACAAATTGGCTGTAAAGTTGTAGATGTTTCAAGTAAGGCAGTAGAAGAATCCGCTAATGTAATATTAAATTACTATTACCAAAATAGGCAGATTAGATAATTTTTTTGAAATTAAAAATGATGATCGATCTTTTTTAGACTGACACATTAGAGGAATCTAATGTGTTTTCATCTTTTTTTAATAAGAATTTAGCTAAATCAGCATCCTACGTAAAAGTTAACATTCTTTAGTACTTATTGCTAGATTTCCTAATTAAAATAGATTATAATAAAAAATTGTATGAAATGAACTAATTAATAGGTTTAACTTTTTATACTTACGAATAAACTATGAATATGTGCTTCCTAGTTTATTGAAAGATGGAAATAAAACTACATAAATCGATACAGGTTTTGAAGGAATTACAAAAGACGTGTAGAAATTAATCATAAGCGATAAATAAATGGGTTAATGAAAACCAGAACTAGCAGTTGGATGCAATGCTTATGAACTACTGTTTAGCACTTCTTTTTTGATAATTTAAAATTCATATATGATTTAATAAAATATATGGAAATATTTTTGTCGAATCATGAAGGAATACAGTGAGTTTTATCGAATAAAATAGTATATGGAGCTGTCAGTATGGGAAACAGAATTCCCGATGAACTTGTCGAGCAGGTTCGTCAGTCAGTTGACATAGTTGATGTAGTAAGTGAGTATGTTCCTCTGAAAAAACAAGGAAGAAATTATTTTGGACTTTGTCCTTTTCATGGAGAAAGCACACCATCTTTTTCTGTGTCTCCTGAAAAACAAATTTTTCATTGTTTTGGATGCGGTGCTGGAGGAAATGCGATTTCTTTCATTATGCAGCTTGAAGGACTTAACTTTCAAGAATCTGTCCATCAGCTTGCAAAAAAGACAAATATCACTTTACCTTCAGATACAGTTGACACAGTCAAGAATCCACAAGCTACTGAGCAAGGCATTATGCTTGAAGCTCATGAGTTTGTCAAAAAGTACTATCATCATCTATTAGTTAACACAACAGAAGGTAAACAAGCATTAGAATACCTACTTAACAGAGGAATTTCTAGAGAGGAAATAAAGCATTTTGAGCTTGGGGTTGCTTTAGATTCTTGGGATGCTGTTACTAAGGTGTTAGAAAAACGTGGCTATCCTATGCCAATCATGGAGAAAGCTGGTCTAGTTGTTCGAAGTGAACGTGATGGTAATTACTATGATCGATTTAGAAATCGATTAATTTTTCCAATTCATAACCATCAAGGAAAAATTGTTGCATTCAGTGGAAGAATAATGGGTGAAGGTTCACCAAAATATTTAAATAGTCCTGAATCTTCAATTTTCCATAAAGGAAAATTATTATATCAATTTTACCAAGCAAAGAATGTCATGCGAAAGCAAAATCGGGCAATCTTGATGGAAGGTTTTGCAGATGTCATTTCTGCGTTTAGAGCTGGTGTCCATGATGCAGTTGCAACCATGGGAACTTCATTAACAGAGGATCAAGCGAAAGTCTTGAAAACAACTGTTGACCAAATTATTCTATGCTATGATTCAGATCAGGCTGGTATTAATGCAACTGAGAAAGCAGCTAAAGTTCTTCAAAAAGAAGGATTTACAATTAAAGTTGCACAAATGCCTGATGGCTTAGATCCTGATGAATATATAAGAAAATTTGGTCCAGAAAAATTTAATACCTCTATTATTGAAGCTAGTGTATCATTAATGAGTTTTAAAATGCAATATCATCGAAAAGGAAAAAATCTTTTAGATGAAACTGTTAAATTTCAGTATATAAAAGAAATGCTACAAGAAATTGCTAAACTAAGTCAACTGATCGAACAAGATTATTACTTAAATCAACTCTCAAAAGAGTTTTCTATCTCGATTGAAGTACTTAAGAAGGAATTTGGACAATATAGTAATCAGGCAAATCGTATATCTAATGTAACAGAAGTAAAAACTGATATCAAACGCGATATTACTACTAAGACACTTCTTCCTGCACATGTTAGAGCGGAACAATTACTTTTAGCTCATATGTTAAATAGCAGTGAGGTGGCTGAAAAAGTAAGACAGCAATATCAGGGTCTATTCTACAATAATGATTATTCCGAGATTATAATCCATCTTTATGCTTATTATGAAGAGGGCAATGAGTCTAATATTAGTAAATTTATGAATTACCTTCCTTCAAAAAGGTTACTTGAAGTAGTTTCAAAAATTGTCAATTTACAGATAGCACCTGAACTAACAGAGCGAGAGTTAAAGGATTATTTAGATGCATTAAACAACTATGATAAACAACAACGTATACGTGAAAAAGAAATAGATCTGAAAAAAGCCGAACGTGAAGGAGATTTTGTAAAAGCTGCAACGATTCTCCAACAAATCACACAGCTAAGATCTAGTATGAAATATGTTAAATGATTCGCGAACTTTTCGAAGGAGGGGAACAGATGGCTGATAAATCGGCTCGTTCTAAAGATACGGAAACAGAAGTAACACTTGATCAAGTAAAAGCATTATTAATTGAAAATAGTAAAAAACGTGGTGTAATTACATATGAAGAAATTGCAGATCGTTTAAACGGATTTGAAATTGATTCAGATCAACTTGAAGAATTTTATGAGCAACTAGGTGAACAAGGTATTGACATTGTTGGTGACGCTGATGATGAACCTAGAGGAACTCAATTAGAGAAGGAAGAAGAATTTGACTTAAATGATTTAAGTGTTCCTCCTGGAGTAAAAATTAATGATCCAGTACGTATGTACCTAAAAGAAATTGGCCGAGTTGATTTACTTTCTGGACAAGATGAAATCAATTTAGCGAAACGTATTGAAGAAGGCGATGAAGAAGCGAAACGACGCCTAGCAGAAGCGAACTTACGATTAGTAGTAAGTATTGCAAAACGTTATGTAGGACGCGGTATGCTGTTCTTAGACCTTATTCAAGAAGGTAATATGGGATTAATCAAAGCCGTTGAAAAGTTTGATTATCGTAAAGGTTATAAATTTAGTACATATGCGACTTGGTGGATTCGTCAAGCAATTACTCGTGCAATTGCAGACCAAGCAAGAACAATCCGTATTCCAGTTCATATGGTGGAAACAATTAACAAATTAATTCGTGTTCAACGTCAATTGCTTCAAGATCTAGGTCGCGAGCCATCTCCTGAAGAAATTGGTGAAGAAATGGATTTACCACCAGAAAAAGTTAGAGAAATCCTTAAAATTGCTCAAGAGCCAGTTTCATTAGAAACACCAATTGGTGAAGAAGATGATTCACACTTAGGTGATTTCATTGAAGATTCTGAAGCAACTTCACCAGCTGAGCATGCAGCTTATGAAATGCTAAAAGAGCAATTAGAAGATGTTCTTGACACATTAACAGATCGTGAAGAAAATGTTTTACGTTTACGATTTGGTTTAGATGATGGACGTACTCGTACTTTAGAAGAAGTTGGTAAAGTATTTGGAGTTACACGTGAGCGTATTCGTCAAATTGAAGCAAAAGCTCTACGTAAATTACGTCATCCAAGCCGCAGCAAACGTCTAAAAGATTTCTTAGAATAGGATGTTTAAAAGAGTTTATCCTTTATTGGGTAAACTTTTTTTTATCTAAAAAAATGAAAACGTTTTAATTAGTAAAAATGTCACAATAAAAATTTTGTCAAAATATATCGAATGTCGGTACTAAATATATTATTGTAGTGCTATGCTACATACTATGTTATGCTAAAACGGTTGATCTTTTAATAATTTATTCTAAAGATGAATCAAAGGATAATATAAGCAAAAATGGTTATTATAAATTATGGAGACGCTAGTAGTAATTCCATCATTTTAAACAATTGAATACCTATTTACTTTATTTTACAGAATTGTCTTTAAATTTGCAAATACTCATTTTCCCTACTTTTTTAATAATTTTTATAATTAGTTCAATACTACTAAATATATAATAAATGGTTAAAAGACATATTACCTATATCGTAATAGCAATTATTTATTGGAGTTTTATAATAGAATGGGTTGAATCTTCTGCTTAAGCATTTTTGTGAAAATGATTAAATTAAAAAAATTAAAGTTTAATGGGTACGATGGTTTTAAATGGTTTCTTAAAAAAACTTACTTATTTCATTTATAAAGAGGTGAGTTTATACAAATATAATTTGCAATTATGCTATATAGAATTTATTTCTTTATAGTAGGAAGGTTTATATAATTTTGAAATCGTTTAACAATTTTTAAATTTATCCAATATAATACTTTTTTTATTGTTTTTAATCGTATACAATAATAATGTTATAGTCATTAATTTTATTTTTTTAAGGGGTTACATAAGGGGGATCATAATGAAACGAAATCCATTAATTCCTTTTGCTCTAATTGCAGCACTAGGAATCGCAGTCATGCTAATTATTTCATTAAAAGGAGCAAAACAGGCTGATGAAATTGCTAACGGTGATAAAAAACCGGCGCAAACAGCATCAACTAAGCCAGATGAAATATATGCTCAAACATGTGTTAGCTGTCATGGTGATCAATTACAAGGGGTTGTAGGACCAAACTTAACTAAAGTAGGTTCAAGATACTCAGAAGATCAAATCAAAAACATTCTTAAAAACGGTAAAGAAGGCGGAATGCCAGCTGGTTTATTACAAGGACCACAATTGGATGCTGTTGCTAAATGGTTATCTGAGAAAAAATAAGCAAGCAGATAAAATGACCTCTTCATTAGAAGGGGTCATTTCACTATTTATTCGAAGTATAAAAATACCTCTTCGTTACGAAGAGGTTATTTTGGTTTCTTGACTACTATAGTGTAAAATGATGTTATGAAAATAAAATGAAATGGTGATTTTGTTATGAATGAAGTAAATTTATCGAAGCGTTTAAAAAGAGTATTTGATTACATACCAGAGGGCACGAAATTAGCTGATATTGGATCAGATCATGCTTATTTACCTTGTTATGCAGTTTTAAATAAAAGATGTACCTCAGCAATTGTAGGAGAAATTACTGAAGGTCCATATAATTCAGCACGATCTACGATTCGTCAAAGTGGGTTAGAAGGAATTGTAGAAGCGAGAATGGGAGATGGGCTAGAGGTTTTAGTACCAAATGAAGTAGATGTTATAACAATAGCTGGAATGGGTGGTTCTTTAATTTCTAGTATATTAGAAAAAGGTAAAGAAAAACTTCAAGGTGTTGAAACATTAGTGTTGCAACCAAATATTGGTGCAAATCATATTAGAAATTGGCTTGATCAAGAAGGATATTCCCTTGTGGAAGAAGATATATTAGAAGAGGATGGAAAAATTTATGAAATTCTAGTAGCTTCTCAATCAAATCCAAATAGTGCATATAGTGAAAAGAAAGAAATGGAGCTATTTATAGGTCCTTACTTATTAAAAAACAAAAATGATGCATTTAAGAAGAAATGGGAGCATGAAAAAAAGAATTATGAAAGAATTTTAACTCAACTTGAATCCGCAAAACAAACAGAGGAATCAGTTCAGAAAATTAAAGAAGTTGAACAGAAACTTGAGTGGATAAAAGAGGTGCTTTCATGAAATCGATAAATGGTTTTCAAGTAGTACAGCAATTTGAAGAACTATTCCCTAAGCATTTAGCTGAGGAAGGTGACCCAAATGGTCTTCAAATAGGTACATTATCAAAACAAGTGACAAAGGTATTAATTGCATTAGATGTCACAAAAGAGGTAGTAGAAGAGGCTATTTCAATTGGTGCTAATCTTATTATTGCTCACCATCCTATTATTTATCGTCCTTTAAAAAAGATTGATACAGACAGTGAACCGGGTAAAATTGTCGAACTTTGTATTAAACATGATCTAGCTGTTTTTGCAGCACATACAAATGTTGATATTGCAGAAAACGGTGTGAGTGATTTTTTAGCCGAAGCTTTACAATTAGAAAATACGAGTGTTCTTGCCCCAACTTATGTAGAAAAATTAATTAAGTTAGTTGTATATGTACCGAAAACACATGCTGAAATTGTATTAAATGCAATTTGTGATGCTGGAGCAGGTCATATTGGTCAGTACAGCCATTGTAGCTTTAGTTCGGATGGAACAGGGACATTTATGCCGTTAGAGGGGACAACACCGTTTATTGGGGAACAGGGTCAATTAGAAAAAGTTGATGAGGTGAAGCTTGAAACAGTTGTTCCACAATTAAAATTAAAACAAGTGCTTAAAGTGATGCAAAAAGCTCATCCGTATGAAGAAGTAGCATATGATACATACACACTAGAAAATGAAGGCAAAACATTCGGGATTGGGAGAATCGGAAGCCTCGAAGAAGAGATATCATTAGAAGAATTTGCGCATTATGTGAAAGAGAAATTAGATTTACAAGGTGTAAGAGTGGTAGGGAACTTAAAAGATCGAGTAAAAAAAGTTGCAATTGTAGGTGGAGATGGAAATAAGTTTGCTTATCATGCAAAAAGAAATGGCGCAGATGTTTATTTAAGTGGTGATATATATTACCACGTGGCACAGGATTGGAAAATGCTTAATTTAAATATAGTTGATGCCGGTCACAATATTGAAAAAGTAATGAAATTAGGTGTTAAACGTCTTTTAGATACTAAATTAAAAGAAAAAAACATAGCTTGTGAAATTATCGCTTCAACGATCCACACTGATCCATTTACATTTATTTAAAATTTTTTTTTTCGAATTAACAAATAGGACTTCTGGGTTAAAAATCCAGAAGTCCTATTTGTTTAGTCTTTAATTCTAACTTTAGGTAGTATTTTACCTAATTCTACTCCTGATTTTGTATCCCAAGTGCTTTCATCGTTTGGATCATATTTCTCCAAAAATGCGATAACCTCACGAGTTATCGGTGTTGGAGTAGAAGCTCCAGACGTAACTGCTACAGTCTCAACGCCCTCTAACCATTTTAATTGAAGTTCAGTTATATCTGAAATACGAAATGCCTTTGTTCCTGCAATTTCATGCGAAACTTGAGCAAGTCTATTTGAGTTATTACTCATCGGATCACCAACGACAATTGTTAAATCTGCTTGACTTGCTTGATCAGCAATCGCTTCTTGACGTACTTGAGTTGCCATACAAATTTCTTTATGAACATGAGCAGTCGGATACTTTTTTATTGCGTATTGAATTAAATCTACTACATCCCATTGACTCATAGTTGTTTGATTGGTAATGATAATTTTATCAGTAGGAATTTCTAACGCATCAATATCAGATTTATTTTGAATTAGGTGAACAATCGAAGGAGCGATTCCAACTGCGCCCTCTGGTTCCGGATGTCCTTTTTTACCAATATAAATAAAGTGATAGCCTTCAGCCATTCGTTCTTTAATTAAATCATGTGTTTTCGTTACATCTGGACAAGTCGCATCAATCGTCGTAAGTCCTTTTTTAATTGCTTTTGATTTTACTTCTGGAGAAACTCCGTGAGCTGTAAAAATAACAGTACCTTTTTCAATCTTATCTAGGATATCTAATCTGCTTGGACCATCTAAAGTAATGATACCTTCTTCTTCAAATGCGTCTGTAACATGTTTATTATGAACAATCATACCAAGTATATAAATTGGTCTTGGTAATGATGGATCTTTAGCAGCATTTCTAGCAATGACCATTGCATCTACAACTCCGTAGCAATAGCCTCGTGGGGTAACTTTAATAACTTTCATGGAGTAGCCCCTCCTTTATAATATTGTTGTCATTTTTTATTATAAAGGAGGGAGATACTACTATACAAAGAAAAAGAAAATTTACATAAACAATTTTGGTTTTGGATTTATGTTTGATGCAGTTTCTTTAATATTATGAGAAGGTTCTACTACTTCTGACTTAATTGGAGCTTTTTTTCTTTTTTTTGGTTTTGTTTCTTCTGACTGCACAACATCAACTATTCCATTTGAATCATCTTTTTTACTTTTTTTTGAGTCGACGGGGTCGTCGGTATTTACTGCTTTAAATATTTTATAGATTGAAGGGAAATTTTTAATAGCAGGAGCGTATTGTTGAATCATTGGCGTGACTTGTTGAGCTGCTTGAACAGCTTTTTGCATACCACCGATGACACCTGTAATAGAAGTGTCTCCACCCATTAAACGTGAGAAAAACCCTGGATTGCCATCATCTTCTTTTTCGGGTGGTTGCCCAGTCATTGGGTATAGATTTTGTGATCCTTGTTGCTGATAATTACTACCGCCCTGAGGCTGCATTACTGGCTGGTTTTGAAAAGGAACAGGTTGTAAGATTTTATTTTGACTTATATATTGTTGATGTGTGTTTAACTGCGGCTGATATGAAATTGGTTGTTGATAATGACCTTGTTGCCCAACAATTTGTTGGACAGGTGGATAAAACTGTTGTTGATGTTGCATATAAGGTTGCTGCGGTGATTGGGGATATGGATATCGTTGATCAAAATTTGGTCTTGCACCGTATGGATTTTGTAAACTTTGATAAGGCTGTTGATAACTATTATAAAAATTTGGACCGTTCATAGGAAAAGGCTGTTTATTTTTTTTCTTAAATTTATCAAGTAATCCCAATCTAATACCTCCTTTCCAAAATACTCTTTATTACTTAGGCTATGCACATAATTTGAAATGGTTAGTATAGGACAGAATAAAATTTAAAATGCTACTTAAGAAGAAAGAAAAATTAGAATTAGCAATATTAGGCTAATCTATTGTATAATAGATAATTGTAGCTATTTTGTACGAGGAGAAAGCTTCCTCATCACATAGAAAGTTTAAATTAAGAAGGTGAGTTATATGGCAATTTCATTTAAAAATTTTCAATTAAAACCATTTATTTTGGAAGCGATAGAGAAGAAACACTTTACAGAACCAACAGAAATTCAACAAAAGATTATTCCTCAAGTTAAAACTGGACGTAGTGTAATCGGTCAATCGCAAACAGGGTCAGGAAAGACTCATGCATACCTAATTCCGACAATTAATACATTAGATCCATCTGTAGATCAAGTGCAATTAGTAATAACTGCTCCAACTCGTGAATTAGCGACTCAAATTTATAATGATGTCCAAGCAATCATTGAATGTTGTCCAGAAGATGAGCAATTAACTGCAAAAAACTTCGTTGGAGGAACCGACTACAAACGTACTGTTGAAAAACTTAAAAAACAGCCACATATCGTAATCGGTACTACTGGCCGTATTAAAGATTTAGTAAATGATAATGTATTATTAGTTCATACTACGAAGTATTTAGTAGTGGATGAAGCGGACTTAATGTTAGATATGGGATTTATCCATGATGTTGACCAAGTTGCATCAAAAATGCCGAAGAAACTACAAATGCTTGTTTTTTCAGCGACAATTCCTGAAAAGCTTAAACCGTTTTTGAAAAAGTATATGGAAAATCCTGAACATATTCATATTAATCCGCAACAACTTTCTGCTCAGAAAATTGAACATATTATTGTTCCAAGTCGCCATAAAGACAAAGTTAAAATGGCTAAAGATATTTTATTAAGTTTTCAGCCATATTTAGCAATTGTTTTTACAAATACGAAGAAAAAGGCTGAAGAAGTTGCTACTCAATTATCATCATATGGCCTAAAAGTTGGTCAAATTCACGGTGATTTAAGTCCTCGTGAACGTAAAAAAATGATGAAGCAAATTCAAGATTTAGAGTTTCAATATATTGTTGCTACAGACCTAGCTTCCCGAGGAATCGATATTGAAGGGGTAAGTCATGTAATAAATATTGAACTACCAGCAGATTTAGACTTTTATGTCCACCGTGTAGGTCGTACAGGGCGTGCTAACTTCTCTGGAACTGCTATTACAATTTATGATCAAGAAGATGAACAAGCATTAGATAAACTTCAAGATCGTGGCATTACATTTGAGCATCGCGAACTTAAAAAAGGTGAATGGGTTGATTTAGGACCTCGCTCAAAACGTAAGCTCCGTAAAAAAACTGATCGAAGTTTAGATGCAGTTGCTGGTAAAGCAATCAAAAAGCCATCTAAAGTTAAACCTGGCTATAAACGTAAACTAAATGAACAAAGAGAATCATTTAAAAATAAAGTGAAAAGAAAAACAAGTAGATAGTCTGAAAAAAGAAAGGAAGAATATTCCTTTCTTTTTCTTTTATAAGCAGGCGAACAATTTAACCATCATTCATTTTCATGTTAAAATGGTACTATGATTAATTAAGGTAGGAGCTGAAAGAATGTTACGAATAGGATCTCATGTTTCAATGAGCGGTAAGAAGATGTTTTTGGCCGCTAGTGAAGAAGCTGCAAGCTATGGTGCTAATACATTTATGGTATATACAGGTGCGCCTCAAAATACACGTCGTAAAGCAATTGAAGATTTAAATATTGAAGCGGGTTTAAAACATATGGCTGAAAATGGAATTGCTGATATAGTAGTCCATGCACCATATATTATCAATATTGGAAATACTACAAATCCAGCTACCTATGAATTAGGTGTTGAATTTTTACAAAAAGAAATAGACCGTACTGCAGCATTAGGAGCAAAACAAATTGTATTACATCCAGGTGCTCACGTAGGCGCTGGTGAAGATGCTGGTATTGACAGAATTATTCAAGGTTTAAATGAAGTATTAACAGCTGAAACTCCAGTACAAATTGCGCTTGAAACGATGGCTGGAAAAGGTTCAGAATGTGGTAAATCATTCGAAGAAATAGCGAGAATTATGGAAGGTGTACACTACAACGATAAATTATCAGTTTGTTTTGATACATGCCATATTAATGACGCTGGTTATGATATCGTAAATGACTTTGATGGTGTCTTACAGCAATTCGATCAATTAATTGGGGTCGATAAAATAAAAGTACTTCATATTAACGATAGTAAAAATCCAAAGGGAAGTCGCAAAGACCGACACGAGAACATTGGCTTTGGGTCGATTGGATTTAAAGCATTAAACTACATTGTTCATCATCCGCAACTAATGGACATCCCTAAAATTTTAGAAACTCCATATGTTGGTGAAGATAAAAACAACAAAGTACCACCTTATAAATTAGAAATTGAAATGTTACGCAATCAAGAATTCAATGAAAACTTAATTCAAGAATTATTGAAAGCTTAATTGAAAGAAACCAGCTCAATTTAAATAATGGGCTGGTTTTCTTTATTTTCTCATTCGACTGCAAATAAAATCTGAAAATCACAATTAAAATCGCTAAAACTGCAATTAAAATTAGAGAATCGCAAATAAATATAAAATAATCAAATTGAAAGCAAAATAGAGAGATCCCCTATTAACACTAGTAATAAAAAAAGGGCACCCATATGTCAGTTAGTTAATCCAACTTATGAGACAGCCCCATTCGATTTAGTTTATAATTGTATTTCTACAACCTTTTTTAACTTACTATCCAAATATGAAGCAATTATTTTTCCATCTTTAATTCTTTTCACAGTGACAACATTACTAACTAATTCGTGATCATGTTCGTCTAAGTGCATTAATTTAATATAGACCACATGTGCCTTGTCACGTTCGATTAAACTACTTGCGATATTAAGAGCTAAGTTATGGCTTAAATCATCCATATGAAACAGGTGTTTGAATTTCACTTCGTCATCTGTTTCTTTGTCTAAATAAATTATTTCATAATGTAGCTCATGCAAATCCATATTAATCCCTCTCATTTCGTTTTAGAATAGTTAGGTGATTTCTTTGTATGAGCATTATATGACTTGTGAAATGAGTCGAGTTATAAATTAAAGTTTTTTAATGAACATTTTAACCAAGCTTAAGTTAGCTTTTGAAAAATAATATCAACTTGTTGTGCAGTGGCTTTAGAGGTAACATTTGCAATTTGGGAAAGAATTTGTTTTTTATGTTCAGCGTCGTAAATATTATAATTTTTCCCGTTTAATATTGCAGCCACTTTATTGGCTTGATCTGGCGTAATATACACTTGATATTGCTGGCTTAATTTTAATAAATCCTTTGGTGTTATACTATTTACCTTTTTATTTATGAGAGTTTGGATAATATTCATTCTGAACCTCCTCTTAGGTGGAATATTTCATCAATAAATTTTATGAAAGGTTATTATAAATAATGTGCATAGGACACTAATCTCGATTGATTTTTCAAAAAATATGTAAAATAGTGGGAGAGAGAGCGTTAGAAAACTATGAGGTTTCAGCGATTTCACATGGAGATTTGAAAGCGAATAAAAACGCTTCTTATTATTGGATAACTGAGGAGTAGAGATGCGGAAGTAACTGAACAACTCAATGAAACTATTAAAATAGAAAAGCTTGAATTCATGTTAGAATTCAAGCTTAATTGTTTACTATTAATGGATTGCTTTCTTCTTAAACTTTCCACCTTTAACATCAGCTATATTACCGATTGCTACAAAAGCATTTTCATCATAGTCTTCAACAATCGATTTTAATTTTGCTTCTTCAAGTCTTGAAATGACTGTAAAGATGATTTTTTTATCTTCACCCATATAGCCACCTTCACCATGAAAATATGTAACTCCTCGACCTAATCGGGCATTTAATGCATCACCTATTTCTTTATCATTATCACTAATGATCCAAACGGATTTAGTATCCTGGAACCCTTCAATTGTTAGATCAATCGTTTTAAATGCTACATAATAGGCAATTAATGAGTACATAGCATTATCCCATCCAAATACAAATCCTGCACTTCCGAGAATAAATACATTAAATGCCATAACAACCTCACCAATTGAAAAAGGTGATGATTTTGTTAAAAGTATACCTATAATTTCAGTCCCATCAAGTGAGCCACCATTACGAATTACTAAGCCTACGCCAATTCCTAAACCTAATCCACCAAATAATGCAGCTAGTAAAGGGTCATTAGTTAAATGAGGAATGTCCTTAAAAAGAGAGGTAAATACTGAAAGAACAGTGATACCAAATAAAGTTGATATAGCGAATGTTTTACCGATTTGCTTATAACCTACTATTACAAAAGGTAAGTTTAACAAGAATAGAAAAATACCGAGATTAATCGAAGTAATATGGGAGAGGATCAGAGAGATACCTACGATTCCACCATCAATGATATCAGTTGGAATAAAGAATGCTTTTAAGCAAGCTGCCATCAATGCAGCTCCTAATGTAATAAAAAACCCCCGTCTAATAATCTTAAAGTTTGAAAGCTTACGATGTGTAATTGCGTTCAAAAAACCACCTCTTTATCTAGAATTATATGTTAATTGTAACATATTGTATTTTTTGTCACAAAGTGATAAGACTTGTTTATTAAAAAAACATTAAAGACTTTGTTTGGAAAATTAAGGGATTTAAAATTTTGATAAAGATGAAATTAATTAAAAAACTAATAAATATTTTGCCGAGTTTTCTTTGTTTACAAATAAGAAGTATTCTCTTATACTAAGAACTTGAAGTAAAACGTAATTATTCCTAAATAGATGAAGGTGTTTTAATAAATGAGTCAAGATATCATTAAAATTGAAGATTTGTCTTATAGCTATGAACGTCAAAAGGTATTAACAGACATTAATCTTCTAGTAAAAAAAGGAGACTTTTTAGGTTTAGTTGGTCCAAACGGTAGTGGCAAATCAACTTTACTAAAATGTATATTAGGTATCCAACAACCAGATGAAGGAAAAATAGAGATATTTGGTACAGATATTCGAAAAATGAAAAGTTGGGATAAGATCGGTTATGTATCTCAAAAAGCGAATAGTTTTAACTCTGGATTTCCAGCATCGGTTTTTGAAGTAGTATCATTAGGTCTTGTTTCTAAAATTGGATTGTTTAACGGTTTTAAAAATTCGGATAAACAAAAAGTCGCTGAAGCGTTAAAATCAGTTGGAATGTATGAATTTGCAAATCGTAATATCGGCGAACTTTCAGGTGGACAACAACAGCGTGTCTTTATTGCGCGAGCACTTGTAAGTAATCCCGAACTATTAATACTCGATGAACCAACCGTTGGGGTAGATGCTGAAAATGTAGAAAGCTTTTATCAATTACTTAGCGATTTAAATACTAAGCTTGGTATTACTTTATTATTAGTTTCACATGACATAGGCATTATTACTGATAAAGTATCACATGTTGCATGTTTAAATAAACGACTACACTTCCATGGTAGTCGAGATAAGTTTAAAGACGCTACTGAGAAGGATTTGTCTCTTCTATATGGTCATTCTGTGCATGTACTATCTCACAATCACGAGAATGGAGGAGATCGAATATGATGGATTTCTTTCATTATGATTTTCTGAGAAATACATTAATCACTGGTATGATAATTGGAGTGATGGCTCCATTATTAGGTGTATTTGTTGTATTTAGGAGATTATCACTTATTTCTGATGCATTGAGTCACGTGACTTTATCAGGAGTTGCAGCAAGTCTTTTACTTGAAAAGTATTTCTTTACATCAGGCTTTATTAGCCCATTATTTATGGGGATGACATTTTCAGTTGCAGGAGCATTTTTAATTGAAAAACTAAGAAGTGTTTATAAACATTATCAAGAGTTAGCAATTCCAATCATTCTTTCAGGAGGAATGGGATTAGGTGTCATTTTAATTTCATTAGCTAATGGATTTAATACGGATCTATTTAGTTATTTATTCGGTAGCGTAAGTGCCGTGTCACAAGAAGATTTAATTACTGTCATAATTATAGCTGTTTTTGTAGTAATATCTATCATAGTACTTTATAAAGAATTGTTTCTACTATCATTTGATGAAGAATATGCAGTTGCGTCAGGTATTAATGCAAAATGGATTCATTATTTGTTTATCTTATTAGTTGCTTTAGTAGTGTCCATTTCTATGAGAGTCGTAGGTGTTTTATTAGTATCTTCTCTAATGACTTTACCAGTAGCAGCGAGCATACGAATTTCGAAGGGATTTAAGCAAACAATTATTTTTTCAATTATTTTCGGAGAGTTTTCAGTTGTTGCAGGTATTTTGCTTTCTTATAATTTAAATCTCGCGCCTGGTGGTACGATTGTGATCCTGCAAATCCTTATTCTTATTTTTACTTTAGGTTTGAAGAAATTAAGAACGAGTAAAAGGTAGTGATTAAATGAAATTAGCAGATGCATCAAAACTATTAAAAGAAAGAGGCTTCAAAAATACGCCTAAACGATATGATATGCTTGAATATATTTTTAGGCAAAATAAATATGTAACTGCAAGAGATATTCAACAAGCATTAAAAGATAAATACAAAGGACTTAGCTTCGATACGATCTATCGTAACTTATCAACATTTATTGAGGTTGATGTAGTGGAAGTTACAGAACTAGAAGGTGAAAAACGTTTTCGATCGAAGTGTTCTTCTTCAGAGCATCATCATCATTTTATTTGTTTAGATTGTGGTAATACAAAAAGTATTTATAGATGCCCTATGGACAATTTATCTGTTGATTTACCAGGTTATACAGTACAAAGTCATAAATTTGAAATATACGGTCTTTGTCCAGAATGTAGTTGAATTCTATCCACTTTAGAGAGTACAGTTGTACTCTCTATTTATTTTAGGCGTAAATCCATGTTAGATAACTTTTCCATTTCCATTTTCCACCTCATAATTTTTATTAAATTACATTCTAATTATATCTAAATAGTTAGTTTCTGTTATTTGGAGGAATTTCTCTTTTTTCCATAAGAAACCAATCTGACAAACTGCTTTAACAGATCCTATTGAAAAATTATTGTCTTTTTTTCTTTTATAAGGTATAGTAAGTTTCATCATATATGTTTAAATGTTTAAACGTATAATCTTAATTGTGATTAAATGATAAAGAATATAAATGTGAAGAGTAGGAGAAATAACGATGAAGTTAAATGAGACTGTATTAATAACAGGTGCATCCGGAGGAATTGGTAAAGAATTAGCTATTTTATTTGCAAGGGATGGGTTCGATTTAGTTTTAGTAGCAAGATCAATTGATAATTTAATGGAAGTAAAAAGTGAAATTGAATTAATGTCGAAAGGAAAGATTCATCTATATTCAAAGGATTTATCTAAGGAAGAGGAAATAGTTTCTTTACAAAGGGAATTAAAAGCTGAAAAGATTCAAGTTGATTATTTAGTGAATAATGCTGGTTTTGGATTATTTGGGGAGTTTGCAACTACAAATTTAGACGAAGAGTTAAACATGATTGATTTAAATATTCGTACGGTTACACATCTTACAAAACTGTTTTTAAAAGGGATGATTGATCGAAATAAAGGTGGGGTAATGAATATTGCATCTACTGCAGCATTTCAGCCTGGACCATTAATGGCTGTTTATTATGCTACAAAGTCTTATGTTCTTTCTTTTACGGAAGCACTTTCGAATGAAATGAAAGGAACAAATGTTAAAGTAACAGCTGTTTGTCCTGGTGCAACAGAAACGAATTTTGGAAAACGTGCCAACATGCATGAATCAAATTTATTCCAAAGTGGAGTAGGGAATGTAAAAGATGTTGCTAAAGTAGCATATAGGGGATTTAGAGATGGAAAGACAATTGTGATTCCTGGTATGACGAATAAAATACTAGCACATTCTGTTCGATTTATGCCAAGAAAATTAGTTACGAACGTTGTAAGGCATATACAAAGAAGAATATAAAATATTAAAACGACTCTGACATATTTGGCCGAGTCGTTTTTTGCTTTTAAATTATGTATGAAATAATAACTAAGAATTTTTTAGAACATGGAAGTTTAGAACTATGTAACAAGCAATGTGTTTAAGAATAGGAATTAATAAATGATATTATTGCTGCCCAGCAGGGTGTGTAAATACTTGGAATAATACGCCAAATTTGTCGACTACTTTACCATAACATGGGCTAAATCCAGTATCTTGTAATGGTAATTCTACTTCGCCACCTTCTGAAAGTCCTTCAAAAAATCGTTTTGAAATTTCAATTTCATTTGTAGAAATACAAATTGTTACTTGGTTTCCACTTTGGAACGGGTAACCAGGATAAGTATCTGAAAGCATTAATACTGATTCTCCGATTTGGATCGTTGCGTGCATGATTAAATTCTTAGCATCAGACGGGATCTTTCCTTCTGAATCGTCTCCAACATCTCCATAAGTTTGACTAAATAATACCTTTGCATCCAGTGCTTTTTCATAAAAATTGATTGCTTCTTGAGCATTTCCGTCCATGATTAAATAAGGGATTAATTCTAATGACATGTTCCACTTCACTCCTTGTTTAAAAATAAATTTTGTTAATGAGAAAGAAACTTAACTATTCTAAAACGCTTGTCTATCCATTACCATATTCTATTCTATCCATATCCAAATTATAAAGTATAGAACGTACGTTTGCAATATAGGGTGTTTTAAAGTTTTTCGACATAATACGAGAACTTTTGTTCTTTTTTTATTTGTTAATTTATCAGTTAAATAGAGGGGAATTGCCTCTATTGTTGAATAGTATGCATTAGGGCAAGATGTTTAATAAACTTATAGCCTAGGAGGCTGAGTGGTTTGCAGGAGCTCAAAAAATATAGAAGAAATGTCTTCATATTATTGTTTGTTATATTTATTTCGTTTATAGGACATTTTCCGAACTCATTGCCAATTGTTAGCAGAAAAATCTTAGAAGGGATTTTTTTGCTTTCATTAATTAGTTGTTTTGGCATTATTACAAATGGAGTAATTAAGTTTAGTCAAAAAATCGGTAAGTTAGCATACTTCTTTGTTTTAGGTAGTTTAATTAGTGCGATTTTTGCATTTTCAATCGAAACTTTACATACAATAAGGGTTATAGCATTTTATATTTATTATATTTGTCTTTTTGCGAGTTTAATTACTGGTGTAGTAGCAATTATAAAAGAAGAAAAAGGGTTAGCAAAATTATCGGGATTTATATTAATGTTCTTATTTGGACTAATTTTTGTGTGTACATTTATTGTGTGGAATATAAATGGTACTCAATATTAAGCGTTAGAATTCCTTGCCAAGCACTTGTATCATCTGACAATCAAGTTTATATACTGATATTAATTTTTCCATCTAGAAATAGATGGTTTTTTATTTTTTACCGTTTTTACTATTTAAAAAAGGTATTAAGTTACATTTATAGAATAGGTGAGATATTGATCGAATTACCCATTTCCAATTAGAGATATTGAAACTTAAATTACAGAATGATTTTGGGGGACAGATATGAAAAAGATGTTATGGAATTCACCTGAAAACTTGAAAACATTACTTACAGAACTAGTAAGTTGGAAAAGTATAACACTGACAGATGGGGAACGGCAATTTCCTATTAATTTATTTAACAAGCTATCAGCTTTACAATATTTTAAAGAATTACCAAATCAACTGAGGTTACATGATTCAGATAAAGGTCGTAAATTTTTAACTGCATTGTATAAAAAGCCAGATGTAAAAGATACGATTTGTCTTATAAGTCATTTTGATACTGTAAATACAGAAGAATATGGTGAGCTTGAATTTCTGTCTACAAAAACAGAGGATTTAACAAATGCATTTCATGAAAGGCTAAATGAATTATCTAAAGAAGTTCAAAGTGATTTGAGTTCTGGTGAATATTTATTTGGTCGTGGTTCGATGGATATGAAAATGGGACTTGCGATGCATATGAGTCTTATTGAGAAAGCTAGTATTGAGGAATGGCCAATTAATCTTTTATTAGTAACTGTTCCTGATGAAGAGGTAAATTCGGCTGGAATGCGTGACGCGGTCTCAACACTTGTAAATCTTCAGGAAGAATATGATTTGAATTTTAAATTATTTTTAAATGGTGAGCCCGTATTTTCACAAGAACCTGGAGATCCAAAGTATTATATTTACTCTGGTACAATTGGTAAAATAATGCCTGCAGCTTTATTTTATGGGAAAGAAACTCATGCCGGAGAACCATTAAGTGGCATAACATCACCATATATTGCATCTTTTTTAACTAGAAAAATGGAGTGGAATGACGAGTTTCAAGAGAGTGATTTTGGTGAGAAGACTCCGTTACCTGTTACATTACAGCAGAAGGACTTGAGGTTAGATTATTCGACTCAAACACCTTTTCGTTCATGTGCGCTATACAATGTGTTTTTAATGAAAAGAAATGCTTCTGAAGTTTTTAATTTATTCGAAAAAAAAGCACAAGAAGCTGCTGAAGAATGTAATTTTGAATATGAAAATATGTGTAAAAAACATAACGTAAAAGCAGTTGGGAAAGTAAAAGTAATCCAATATACAGACTTACAGCAATATGCGATTAGGAAACTCGGCGAGGATTATGTGTTAAATCTTAAAAAAGAAATTCACTCGCACAGTGAGTGGGATGATCGTGAGAAGTCCTTTAGAATTGCAGACAATTTAATGATTGAATGTCAGGAGCTTGCACCTGCTATTATCATTTTATTTGCACCACCGTATTATCCAGCAATAAATTCTACTGGAGATGAGTTAGTGGAGAAGTGTATTCAATTTTCTTCTGAGCTTGCTAGTTACCAGTTTAATTTACCTGTAAAACGTATTCACTATTTTAATGGAATAAGTGACTTAAGTTATGTTAATTACAGTGATTCGACTGGCGGGTGGACAGCATTCGAGTTGAACACACCTGTATGGGGAGACAGTTATACTTTACCTTTTAGTTTAATGGAAAAATTAAATGCCCCAGTGTTAAATATAGGACCATTCGGAAAGGATGCTCATAAGTTAACTGAGAGGCTACATATGAGAAATGCATTTGAAGAAGTACCTTATATAGTAGAAGAAGTGATTCGTATGATTAGTAAAATGAAATGATAAAAATAAAACCTTCTAATGTAGAAGGTTTATTTTTTTAGTATTCTATTTCTTCAATATCCTTTGGCTGAGGAAGTGGTTTGTTATTTTGTTTGCTCTGATTTATATTATTTATTTCGTCTTCTCTTCTTTCTCTTATAATGCTGTTTTGCTTTTCGTTATTTTTCAATTTATTTGCTCCCTTCACTTCGATTACTGTTAATTTGTGCAAAATTAACTAAATTATTAGTAGCTCGAGGAGTAGAGGGAATAAGGGGAAAATGTTTTAGGGCATGGCAAAATCGGTTACTCTTTTATTTCTGCTT
The DNA here is from genome assembly GCF_023115465.1 of Gottfriedia acidiceleris. NCBI lineage: Bacteria > Bacillati > Bacillota > Bacilli > Caryophanales > Bacillaceae > Gottfriedia > Gottfriedia acidiceleris. The sequence goes on from NZ_CP096034.1 coordinate 1,572,555, forward strand.
TTTGATGAAATAGAATATTAAAAATGGATTGCCACTCATCTTGACTTTTTATTTCAGTTATACAGATTCTATGATTTTTGGTTACTTTTAATTGGTGATCTGATAATGATATTCTTCCTTCTTTCGTTAATAAGTTGACGATTCTATATTGGGTGAATATTGTTTCATTACTAGTTTGGTAGTAATGAAATTGTTCTTCGAATTGTTTGAGCTGTTTTGGAATAATTGAAATGAAGAGTAAATCCTTCCAAGTTCCATTGAATTTTTGAAGTATGAAATTCGAATTGTCTTGTTCGAGCATTCGATAGGATCCATTTGGATCTGAGTATTCATAATGGTCACGAAGCAAGAGTGGTTCTAAAAAACCGCCACCAATTCCTACGTCTGCGAGATAGTTTTGATCGTCAATTTTTACTAATATAGATAAATGTGAGAATTCGGGATTCCAACATTGTTTTTCATCATTCCAAAATCTAGTTGATATAAATGATACATTGAAACCTAATTCTTGTAGAACTGAAAAAAGTAATGAATTCGTTTCATAACAAATTCCACCACGCTTACCTGTAGCTATTTTTTTCATAATTTCAGAAGGATTCATTGAGAGAGGTATTTGGTAGATAATATCGATATTTTCAAATGGTATTGAAAGTAAGTGGTGCTTATGAATTTGTTTTAATGAGGAATATGAAATTGTTTGGGTTTTATTTAAACGGATGTGTTTAAAATATGACTCGACTAGCATGAAATCCTCCATAAAATTTAATGTATATATTAAATATAATGAGTATACAATGAGGATCGAATAAAAAGTGAAAAATAAGAGAAATAATTTAAAATTTTCTAAAATCATAGTTGACACATAGGAATAGTATGTTTATTATTAAGCTTATATAAAAAATCAATATGGCTGATTGGAAGACCAAAGGCCCTTAACTATTTTCATTAGTTAAGGGTCTTTTTGCACTTTAAAAAGGATATTGGCAACTATGAAGAGTACTCGGGTAGCTGCCAATTATAGGAATAAAGTATAAGTGCAACTACGTCTCTGCTTCGCCTAAAAGGTTTGGCAATCGACGAGTTTTCTTTACATTTGTGCCTTAAAGGGGAGATTTTAATGTGTTGAAGTGTATGGATGGGTACAAATAAAAATCGGAAAATTGAAATTGAGAGGGGCAGATCATTGTGGGGGCAAAGAAATGGATTATTAGCTCGGTAGTTGTTGTATTAGCAGTTTCGGGAGTATTGTATGCGACCTTGAAGGATGATAAATCTGAGACTACTAATACTGAAGCAGCAAATAAAAAAGTGGAACTGTTAAATGTTTCTTATGATCCTACTCGTGAATTATATGAAAATTATAATAAGGCTTTTAGTAAATATTGGGAAAAAGAACATAACCAAACTGTAACAATTAAACAGTCTCATGGTGGTTCTGGAAAACAAGCTAGGGCAGTAATCGACGGTTTAGATGCTGATGTAGTTACACTAGCTCTTGGATATGATATTGACTCGATCAATGAAAAGGCACAACTATTATCCCCAAATTGGCAAAAAGAATTTAAATACAATTCAACTCCTTATACATCAACAATTGTTTTTTTAGTAAGGAAAGGAAATCCGAAAAATATTAAGGATTGGGATGATTTAACGAAAAAAGGAGTTCAAGTAATTACTCCAAATCCTAAAACTTCGGGTGGTGCAAGGTGGAATTATTTAGCTGCTTGGGGATATGCAGACAAAAAATATAATGGTGATGAGAATAAAGTAAAAGCGTTTATGAAGAAATTATATAAAAACGTTCCTGTATTAGATACTGGCGCACGTGGTTCTACAACTACATTTGTTGAAAAAGGAATTGGCGATGTATTAATTGCATGGGAAAATGAAGCATTACTTTCAGTGAAGGAATTAGGTGAGGGGAAATATAAAATTGAATATCCTTCGATTAGTATTCTAGCTGAGCCACCTGTTGCGGTTGTTGATAAAAATGTGAAGGAAAAGAAAACTGAAGAAGTGGCAAAGGCGTACTTATCTTATCTTTATAGCAAAGAAGGTCAAAAAATCATTGCCGAAAATTATTATCGTCCGAGAGATAAAGAGATACTAGCAAAATATAGTGAACAATATCCTAGCCTGCCATTATTAACAATTGATAAAGATTTCGGAGGATGGGATAAAGCTCAATCGAAGCATTTTGATGATGGCGGAGTATTCGACCAAATCTATCAATAATCACGTAATTGGAAAATAAGGAGGACATTGGACTTTATTGGGCGTTTTACTAGAGCCTAAGCCAAGTCTTCTTTATTTGATTTTTATTTTAAGGAGGATTGACAGAATTTGTTTAAGAAGCGGAAAAGAATCCTACCTGGATTTGGATTAACCTTTGGATTTTCAATATTATATATAAGTTTTTTTATTTTTCTCCCGGTATCGATGCTGTTCTTACATTCTTTCGATATAGGTTGGTCAAAATTTATTAAAATTGTTAGTGAACATAGAGTACTAATGTCTTATAAAGTAAGTTTTGGAACGGCCTTTATTGCTGCCATTATTAATGCTGTTTTTGGTTTATTAGTAGCTTGGGTGCTTGTACGGTATCGTTTTCCTGGAAAACGAATTGTAGATGCATTCATTGATTTACCTTTTGCATTACCGACTGCAGTTGCTGGAATTACTTTAACTACATTATATTCTCCTGATGGTTGGGTTGGAAAATTTTTCTCTTTCAAAATTGCTTATACACCACTCGGGATTATTATAGCTCTTACATTTATCGGGTTACCATTTGTAGTTAGAATGGTTCAACCTGTTCTTGAAAATTTTCAAAAAGATGTTGAGGAAGCAGCAGCAAGTCTAGGGGCAAACCGTTTTCAAATTTTTTGGAAGGTAATTTTTCCAAGCATTTTACCAGCATTATTGACGGGATTTTCTTTAGCATTCGCAAGATCCTTAGGTGAGTATGGCTCTGTCGTATTTATTTCTGGAAATATGCCAATGAAGACTGAAATTACACCATTGTTAATTATGACAAAATTAGAACAATATGATTACTCGGGTGCAACCGCACTTGCAGTTGTATTATTAGTAACCTCTTTCTTACTCTTATTGATCATTAGTATTTTTCAAAGATACGCAAATCGTGCTTTTGTTCAAGGGGGTAAAAGTTAAGAATGGAAAGAGAATATAAGATCGAAAGAAAAATAGAAGTGAATGCTAGTAACGAGAAAAAAGTAAAATTACAGGTCAATACGATTCCAATCATTTTGATTAGTATTGTCATACTTTTTTTAGCGCTATTTTTATTTCTACCATTAGTTTCAATTTTTATAAAGGCTTTACAAGATGGTTTTGGAGTTTATAAAGAAGCGATTGTAAATGATGAGACGTTAGCAGCAATTAAATTGACTTTTTTCGTAACGATTATTACGTTACCGCTTAATGCGATTTTTGGTGTTTCAATTGCGTGGGCTACAACGAAATTTAATTTTAAAGGAAAAAATATATTAGTAACTTTACTTGAACTTCCGTTTGCAGTATCACCTGTTGTAGCAGGATTTTTATTTGTTCTTTTATTTAGTCCGAATAATGGGATTTTTGGTGGATGGTTAAAGGAACATAATTTGAAAATCATTTTTTCAACCCCGGGAATTGTTTTAGCAACAATTTTTGTCACACTGCCTTTTGTAGCGAAAGAATTAATTGCAGTTATGCAAGCAACAGGGAGTGCTGAAGAAGAAGCTGCACTAACTTTGGGTGCGAACGGATGGCATATTTTTTGGAAGGTAACACTTCCGAAAATTAAATGGGGACTTTTGTATGGCGTTATATTATGCAATGCAAGAGCGGTTGGAGAATTTGGTGCTGTATCAGTTGTATCAGGACATATTCGCGGAGAAACAATTACAATGCCACTTCATATTGAAAATTTGTATAATGAGTACCAATTTCCACAAGCATATACAGTTGCGTCACTCATGTCCATTTTTGCGATTCTGACATTAGTTATTAAAAATATCATTGAATGGAAAGTTCTAAAGGAAGAGAAACAATAGGAGAGGATTGTATGTCAATTAAAGTTTCAAATGTAATGAAAAGTTATGAAAATGAAACTGCCTTAAAAGGAATTGATTTAAATATTAAAAAAGGGGAATTGGTTGCTTTATTAGGTCCATCCGGGTCGGGTAAAACAACATTGTTGCGAATAATTGCCGGATTAGAAAATCCAGATTTGGGTGAAATATTTTTTGAAGATCAGGATGTAGCAAATGTGCAGGTAAAAGAAAGAAATGTAGGATTTGTATTCCAGCATTATGCTTTATTTCAGCATATGACTGTTTTTGAAAATATTGCATTTGGTTTAAAAGTTAGACCAAGAGCTACCCGTCCTTTAAAAAGAAAAATTAATGAGAAAGTGATGGAATTACTCTCACTAGTAAAATTAGAAAGCTTTGCAAATCGATTTCCTTCTCAATTATCTGGTGGACAAAGACAACGCGTTGCATTAGCTAGAGCATTAGCTGTTGAACCAAGTGTATTATTATTAGATGAACCATTTGGGGCATTAGATGCAAAAGTTCGAAAGGATCTAAGAAGATGGTTACGTAAACTCCATGATGAAATTCATATTACGAGTATATTTGTAACGCATGATCAAGAGGAAGCGCTAGAAGTTGCAGATCGAGTTGTCATTATGAATGGTGGGACAATTGAACAAATCGGAACACCTGAAGAAGTTTATCATACACCAGCAAGTCCGTTTGTTTATGATTTTCTTGGCAAAGTAAATTTATTTCATGGAAGGATAAATAAGGGAAGCTTAATAAGTGGAGGATTAGAAATCCCATTACCAGAACTAGTTGAGCAAGAACATAAAGAACATAAAGAGATTACGGGGTATGTTCGTCCCCATCAAATTACAATTGAAAAATTTGAAACAAATCAAACATCGATCAGTGCAATCGTAACCCATATTCATGCTGTTGGACCGATCGTATATGTGGAAGTTCTACGGGAGGATACAAATGATTATGTTGAAATCGAACTCATGAACGAATTATTTTACGAACTAAAAATTCAACTTGGAGAAAGGGTATTTGTCCGTCCTAATGAATTGAAAGTATTTATTCCTCAAGATTATTCGATTTGAGAAAGATAGGAAAAGAATAAAAAAGGTTAAGGAGCAGTGTCCTTAACCTTTTTGTTATTATTAACCTTTTGCTGCTTCTAGTTCAGCTAGTTTTTCTTTGGCAATGATGTCGATTTCGCGTTTTAGTTCTTCAACCATTGTTGCTTCTGGTACTTTACGTACGATTTCCCCGTGACGGAATAGTAATCCTTCACCACGAGCTCCAGCAATACCAATGTCTGCTTCGCGTGCTTCACCAGGACCGTTTACTGCGCATCCAAGTACGGCAACTTTAATTGGTACTTTTAGTGTCGAAATGTATTCTTCAACATCATTTGCGATACTAATAAGGTCAATTTCGATACGACCACATGTAGGACATGAAATTAATGTTGCAGCATTTGAAGATAAACCGAAAGATTTAAGTAATTCTCTTGCAACTTTTACTTCTTCAACTGGATCTGCGCTTAATGAGATACGCATTGTATTTCCGATCCCTTTACTAATGATTGCACCTAAACCAGCAGCACTCTTAACTGTACCAGCAAACAAAGTACCAGATTCAGTAATACCTAAATGTAAAGGATAATCGAAAGCTTTTGATGCTTTTTCATATGCTTCAATTGCAAGGTTTACATCTGATGCTTTCATCGAAACGATGATGTCATGGAAATCTAAATCTTCAAGGATTTTAATATGATGTAATGCACTTTCAACCATTCCATCAGCAGTTGGGTAACCGTATTTCTCTAAGATTCGTTTTTCTAATGAACCAGCATTAACACCGATACGAATCGGAATTCCTTTAGCTTTAGCAGCATTTACTACTGCCTCAACTTTTTCTTTACGACCGATATTACCTGGATTAATTCTTATTTTATCTACTCCGCCTTCAATTGCTTTTAAGGCTAATTTATAATCAAAGTGTATATCTGCAACAAGTGGTATGTTAATTTGTTTTTTTATATCGGCAATTGCATTTGCAGCTCTTTCGTCTGGTACTGCAACTCGAACAATCTGACATCCAGCTTCTTCAAGTCGTTTAATTTCTGCAACTGTTGCTTCAACATCGTGTGTTTTTGTCGTTGTCATACTTTGGATTGAGATTTCATTTGCTCCACCAACAACTACATTACCTACTTTAACTGCACGTGTTTTACTTCTATGTGTAATTTCGTTCACGAGTAACTCGCTCCTTCAAAAATAACTTTATTTCTATTTTTTATAAATCTACATTATCATATTTTCTTCATGATTACTCATTTTATCAACTGGTTCTAAAGAAATATATCACAAATTTTATTTTTGTGAAGAGTAAATTGGGAATTTATATGATTTTCCACTTTGAATTTTAGTAGGTGAAAGTCCATTGTTTAATGCGCTAAAATCTTTTGTAATTTGGCTAATTGGCTGGTTAAAATCAGGATTAAGGTCTTCAATAATTCCTAAAACAGTGTCACCGTTTTTAACTTGAATTTTCTCATATTTTGGAAGTGAGGTTGATTTTGTTTCAGATTTTGTGGCTTTTGCCACTGTAGCAATATGTTTAGTTGGGATTGTCCCTACTTGTAGGTCAAAGAATATTATATATGCAAGCAATAAAGAACCTAGTAAAAAAGCTATTTTTTTCATTAATAATCACTCCTTTTGTAGACTATATGCTTGTCCACAACGAATATTCCTACTAGGAGCTTGGACTAATAAATATTTTAGCAAAAAAAAAGAAGTGTGAAACACACTTCATCAAACATTATTTTTTAGAAGGTAAATTTTTAATTGTTAATGTGAACATAGCAACTGTTATTAAAATAAAAATTAAAGTTTGGAATAGAATATTTATTTTCAATAATCCGAGCAATAAATAAATAACAGTAGGTAGTGTTAAGCTATACGAAACAATGGCAAAGCGTTGTCTGAAAGGCAAGTGCTTAGTCGACTTAAATAAAGCTGTTAAAAACGCTAATAATGTAGCAACTATAAATATGAAAATACTGTAACCCAAATAAAATAAGAAAAATAACGCGATTAAGACTACTGGAAGTGCTTCTTTTATATTTTCAATAAATTTTGTAACTTTGGCTTTATTTATTACACCTGATTTTAATGAAGGGTAAGGGAAATCTTGCTCACCTTTATCATTTTTCATAATTATTCTATTTTTTAATACAACAAATGCATACTGTTCATTTTTTAATTTTGTAGGTATAACTGTTTCATTTGGATAAAAAGCATATTTATATTCGCCAATATTTCGTTCAAATGGAGTATTGTCATTTATTGTTATTGATCCTTTGCTTAAAGAAATTGTCTGAACATTATCTTTAAGCAAATCAGAAAAATTGTTCACCTGAAGCTTCACATCTTTTACTAATGAAAAGAATCCAGGAAGAGTATATAAAATTGCAAGTAGGAAAAGAAAAAAGATTGTTTTACCGATTTTTTGGAGTCTAAATCTTAATATTGTTTTTGGCGAGTATAAACTAAACCAAAATTGTTTAAATATATTCATAAACTCATCCTTTCTTTTTTATGTTATTTCACTTCCCGAAATTTATTATGTAACTTTCGGGCTATTTTGTATATTATAATCTTTTTTTGGTAATTGAATATTAAACTTTAATTAGAATGATAAGAGTAAATAAGAAGAGAAGGACAATGACTTTAGAATCGAAAGTGAGTTTTGCTTTTAAATATAGATAAAACAATTTTTTCACTTAAAAATAGTTAATATAAATTAATAATCAAAAAAAATAATAAAAAGTGTTGACCTCTAGTTTAGAATATGATAAATTAAATATTGTCTTAAGGACAATACGAATTATTCCGCAGTAGCTCAGTGGTAGAGCACTCGGCTGTTAACCGAGTGGTCGTAGGTTCGAATCCTACCTGCGGAGCCATTTATATAGTTTGGCGGTGTAGCTCAGCTGGCTAGAGCGTACGGTTCATACCCGTGAGGTCGTGGGTTCGACTCCCTCCGCCGCTACCAATATTTTATTATGGAGTAATACCCAAGTCCGGCTGAAGGGATCGGTCTTGAAAACCGACAGGGGTGTAACAGCCCGCGGGGGTTCGAATCCCTCTTACTCCTTAATTAGTGAAAAAAGTCTTCAACTTTCATGTGGAAGACTTTTTTCGTTTTTTAATCTTCTATGATCCACATTGCTTAAATAATTTTCTTCCAAAAATTAATCTTTTTTACTTTCTTTCCCTTTTCTGAGCATTACTATTGAAATCTTTCAGTATATTTGATAACTTTAAATTGAAATTCACTATTATCTTTGGGAGGAAATAAAAAATGTCAAAATTTGAATTACCACAATTACCTTATGCATATGATGCATTAGAGCCACACTTTGATAAAGAAACAATGAATATTCACCACACTCGTCATCACAATACATATGTAACAAACTTAAACGCTGCTTTAGAAGGTAAAGAAGTAGCTGCTTCTTCAATTGAAGAATTAATTTCTAACTTAGATGCACTTCCAGAGGGTATCCGTACAGCTGTACGTAACAATGGTGGTGGACATGCTAACCATAGCTTATTCTGGACTTTATTAACTCCAGAAGGCACAGGCACTCCAGTTGGTGAAGTTGCTGAAGCAATTAACGCTAAATTCGGTAGCTTAGATGAGTTTAAAGCTGCTTTCACTCAAGCTGCATTAACTCGTTTCGGTTCTGGTTGGGCTTGGTTAGTAGTAAACAATGGTGAGTTAGAAGTGACTAGCACAGCTAACCAAGATTCACCTCTAATGGAAGGTAAAACTCCTATCTTAGGTTTAGATGTATGGGAGCATGCTTACTACTTAAACTACCAAAACAAACGCCCAGACTACGTAGGTGCATTCTGGAATGTAGTAAACTGGGAAAAAGTAGAAGAGTTATACCAAGCTGCTAAATAATTTATAAAAAATGAACACTACTTAATTTAATTAAGTAGTGTTTTTTTTTATGTTAAAAAAAAGGATAAATTTTCATTTACTCGGAAAACTAGTTCATGAGACAAAGGAGAGTATAGTATGAGTAAGTGGAAATTTTTAATAGGTGACGTAGATTTAAATAAAGACTTAATTCTTTTACTGAGTGTCGGTGGATTGTTTACTTTAGCGACAGCTTTATCTAGCACATTTGTAAATGTTTATTTGTGGAAGCAATCAAATAATTATTTACCAATTGCTTCTTACCAATTTTCGATCGCATTTTTTCAAGCTCTTACATTTGTAATAGCAGGCAGATTAGCTAAAACAATTGATCGAGTTTTTATTTTAAGAGCTGGTATTTCTTTTTTGGCAATATTCTACATAGTCGTTTTACTATTTGAAACGAAGACATTATTAGCAACAATTTTAATTGGAGCGATTTTAGGGGTAGGTAATGGCTGTTACTATTTAGCGTTTAACTTATTAACGTTTGAAGTTACAGAACCTGAAACTAGACAATTTTTTAATGGTTTCTTAGGGCTAATTAATTCGTTCACGGGAATGCTCGGTCCATTTATAGCTGGAGCGATTATTTCTTCAATGATTGGAAATAAAGGTTACCATTTTGTGTTTCTTGCTGCCGTTATTTTATTTATATGTGCAGTGGCCTTAAGTTGTTTCTTAGTTAGACGGGAACTTGATAGTGAGTTCAATATTAAGCGCGTCATTCAAGAAAGAAAATTAAATGAAAATTGGCGGAAAGTAACATATGCTAATTTCTTTCAGGGGATTCGTGAAGGGATTTTTGTGTTTGTTATTTCAATTTATATTTTCTTATCCACAGGAAGTGAATTTGCATTAGGGAAATACGGATTAATTACATCGTTAATTAGCTTTATTACCTATTATATTGTTACTAGAATTATAAAGGAAAATTTTAGAATGAAAGCTATATTTATTGGTGGTTTTTTACTATTTTGCGCTGTTTTTGTAATCGCTTTTAAAGTTTCATTTCCTTTATTAATCATTTACGGTGCAATAATTTCTTTAGCATATCCAATCATTTTAGTACCTTACTTATCTTTAACATATGATATAATAGGAAAATCGTATAAGGCCAGGGAATATAGAGTTGAATATATCGTTATACGTGAAGTGTATTTAAATAGCGGTAGAATGCTTTCTATTGCCGTGTTCATTGTTTGTACATCACTATTCCAACCAGAACAAGTTATTCCATTATTAATGTGTTTGTTTGGTGCAGGACACCTTTTGGTCTATTTCGTAATGAGGAAATTAGAATATAAGCATGCTTAAGTATTTTCACTAAATTGTCAAAAACTTAGCAGTGATTCCTTTTTCAAATCATTAAAATATTAATATGTAGAATAAGTAATTGTAGAAAAAAGAGGAGAAAAAATGAATAAGCCTAAGAAATATAAAATCACATTACCAACACGACTGAATACACTATTTTTTCTTGTGTTTGTCTTATTTTCATTTTTAATTCTAAGATTAGGTGTCGTACAAATTGTTAAAGGTGAAGACTATAAATTAGAATTAGAGCGTACAGAAAATATGACCGTCGATCAAGCTGTACCAAGGGGAAAAATTTTAGATCGTAATGGAAAGGTTGTCGTAGATAATACGCCTTTACGTACAATTACGTATACAAGAAAAAAAGGGACAACTTCAGGTGAGTTATTAACAATGGCTACAAAGTTAAAAAGTTATCTTAAGATGCCAACTAATAAAATAACTGAACGAGATAAAAAAGATTATTGGTTATTAACAAATCCTAAAGATGCAAAAAATCTAATCTCAAAAGAAGAGAATAAAACACTAAAAGCCCAAAATAAAGATGATGACCCTGCTTACAATAAAGCTTACTATAATTTACAGCTTGATAAAATTTCAGCAGATGATATCAATTCACTTAGTGCAAATGACTTACAAATCCTTGCAATTTACAAGCAAATGAGTGCTGGTTATGCACTAACTCCACAAACAATTAAAAGTGAGGGAGTTACTGAAAAAGAATATGCAACAGTTAGTGAACATTTGGATGAGCTCCCAGGTGTAGATGTAACGACAAATTGGGAAAGAAAATACGTTTATGGTGATACGTTCCGAACAATTTTAGGAAATATTACTTCCGAAAAAGAAGGATTACCTGCTCAAAATGTCGATTATTATTTAGCACGTGGTTATGACCGTAATGATCGTGTAGGAAAAAGTTATATTGAAAAGCAGTATGAAGATGTTTTACGTGGTACAAAAGGTAAGGCACAAAATGTTATTGATTCAAATGGAAATGTTGTTGATACGAAAGTGATTACAGAAGGGGAGCCTGGAAGTGATTTAGTACTATCAATTGATATTGAACTTCAAGGTAAGGTTGATGAAATAGTTAAAAGAGAGCTTTTAAAAGCTAAAGCAACGTCAAATGGTCGATATTTGGATCGTGCATTTGTTACGATGATTAACCCAAAAACGGGTGAAATTTTAGCAATGTCTGGTAAGCAAATTGTTAAAGACAAAAAGACAGGAAAAAATAAAATTGTAGATTACGCAACGGGAAACCTTACTTCCTCTTATGAGATGGGTTCAACTGTAAAGGGTGCAACCCTTTTAACTGGTTATCAAACAGGAGCCATTACTCCAGGGCAAAGGCAATTCGATACACCGATTAAAATTGCGGGTACACCAGTAAAAGCGTCATATAAAAACTTCGGCTGGATTAATGATTTAGATGCCTTAAAGTATTCATCAAACGTTTATATGTTCAGAACAGCTATGGCTATCGGACATGCACATTACGTAGAGAATAGGCCTTTAGATATCGACGTAAAAGCGTTTGATACATTCCGAAATAGTTTCAGTCAATTCGGACTTGGCGTTAAAACTGGAATTGATTTACCAAATGAAGCAATTGGATTTAAAGGTGTAGACAAAAGCCCAGGTTTCCTACTAGATATGGCGATTGGGCAGTATGATACTTATACTCCACTTCAATTAGCTCAATATGTATCTACAATCGCAAATGGAGGGTATAGAATTCAACCACATGTTGCGAAAGAATTAAGACAACCTTCAATCGGTGAAGATAGTGGAGTCATTAGACAAGAAATTAAACCTAAAGTATTAAACCGTATTGATATGAAACAATCATACATCGATCATGTTAAACAAGGTTTAATCAAAGTATATAATGAAACTGGTGGTACTGCTCACAAATATTTCACAGGCGTAGACTATAAAATAGCCGGTAAAACAGGTACAGCCCAATCTGTATACGACGGTCCAGATCGAAAAAAATACAATGGACCACAAAAAACTTATAATGAAACATTGATGGGATATGCTCCATATGACAATCCTGAAATTGCCTTTGTAGTAGTAGTTCCTTGGTTACAAACTGACCAAGCGCCAGTAAATAAATACATTGGCAGAGATATTATGGATGAATACTTTAAATTGAAAAAAGAGAGACAATCAATTTATAATGACGAACCAAAAGACATTTTAAATAATCAAGACAATCAAGATAGTCAAGATAACCAAGAGACTCAAAATAAAAATCAATAAGAAGAGAAGGGATTAAACCCTTCTCTTTTTTATGTGGAAAACTCCTTTTCTTAACCCTTCCTTCAACTTCTGAACTTATTTACATAATCTTTACATTCGGTTAAAACAGGTTTAATAGTTTGAGAATATGATTATTCATGTAAGAACTAGTGAATTTTAACGATTATAAAATTTATCTATTGTTTAGTTAATATTTTATAGATTAAAATAGAAAGCTTCCTTTAGGATGAGAGGGGATCGAAAGTTATGACAATGACATTAAATAGAGAGAATATTATTAAAAACGATGATCTTGAAGAGACAAATAAAAACATGAAAAAATCAATTGTATATGATACTCAAGATTTAAATTTATGGTATGGACAAGATAAAGCATTAAAAAATATAAATTTAAGTATTTATGAGAATGAAGTTACTGCGATTATTGGACCTAGTGGATGTGGTAAATCGACCTATTTAAAAACGTTAAATCGTATGGTTGAGTTAGTTCCTTCAGTTCGAACAGAAGGGAAGATTCTTTACCGCGAACAAGATATTTTCGATAAAAACTATCCTGTTGAAGAATTAAGAACACACGTAGGAATGGTATTCCAAAAGCCAAATGTATTCCCTAAATCAATTTGGGAAAACGTTGCATATGGACCGAAAATACATGGTATTAAAGATAAAGCTACATTAAATCAGATTGTTGAACAAAGTTTAAAAGGTGCAGCTATTTGGGATGAGGTTAAAGATCGTTTGCATGAGAATGCTTTTGGTCTTTCAGGAGGGCAACAACAACGTTTATGTATCGCACGCTGTTTAGCAATTGAGCCAGATGTTATTTTGATGGATGAACCAACGTCAGCGCTAGATCCTATTTCAACTTTAAAAGTTGAAGAGTTAATTCACGATTTAAAGAAAGATTTTAGTATTATTATTGTTACGCATAACATGCAACAAGCAGCTCGTGTTTCTGATAAAACTGCATTCTTTTTAAGCGGTGAAGTAGTTGAGTTCTCGGATACAAATAAACTGTTCTCAACACCTAAAGATAAACGTACTGAAGATTATATTACTGGACGATTCGGATAATAGAAGGGAACAGGTGAAAAGCGATGAGAAATCAATTTGAAGCAGACTTAAGATCATTACAAGAAATGATTATCGAATTGGCTGAGAAAACAAAAAAAGCAGTCATTAAAAGTATGGAAGCATTTCGTACGGAAAATATTGAATTAGCTTTAGAAGTAATTGACGAAGATGATCGCATTAATAAGTTAGAAAAAGAAGTAAATGAATTAATTTTAGTGATTATTACAAGACAACAACCAGTTGCTGTCGACTTAAGAAGAAATTTAACTGCTATTAAGATTGCTCATGATCTTGAACGAGTTGCAGATTATGCAGTAAATATTGCAAAATCTACAATTCGTATTCGTAGTCGTCAAGAAAACTTACCATTAGAGAATATTGAAAAGATGCATGAACTTGGCTTAGATATGTTAACAAAAGCTTCAGAAGCATACCGAACAGAAGATTTACAAGCTGCCAAGGAGATTGGTGAAATTGACGATTTAGTTGATGAACTATATGGAACAACTGTTAGAACTCTAATGACAAGTATTGCAAATTCACCTGAGCATGTATCAAATATCATGCAAATGGCATTTATTTGCAGATATCTTGAAAGAATTGCAGATTATGCAACAAATATTGCAGAGAATATTTATTATTTAGTTAAAGGGAAACATTATTTATTAAATCAATAATATAAGACTATAGTTTAAAATAATTAAATGAATTAAATGGGGTGTTCAGACAAAATTTACCTGAATGCCCTTTTGTCATATTTATGTAATATTAAGCATACTTCTTTAACTAGTATAAGATATTGAGGTGGTAATAAATGAAGGTTGTTATTTTAGCTGGAGGATACGGTCAAAGGCTTTTACCAATTACTAACAACATTCCTAAGCCACTATTACCAATCGCAAATAGAGCGGCAATTGAGCATTTAATATTACATTTAACTAGACTTGGGTTTAAAGAATTTATCATTCAGCTTCATTATATGTCCCAAGCAATTATCGAGACAATCAATGCAATGAAATTAAAAAATGTTTCAATTGATTATATTATAGAAGAAAAAAGTTTAGGGTCTGCTGGCTGTTTAAGACTTTCTAAGCATTTTCTTCATGAACCCTTTCTAGTAGTGAATGGTGATATTTTATTTGACGGCGATATTAGAGATGCATTAAAAACTCATTTAGAAAGTAAAAGTAGATTTTCTATGTTTGTAAAACAAGTTGATAAGTGTGGGTCATACGGGAATGTAAAAGTGAAAAATGGACAAATAATCGATTTTATAGAAAAGCCGAATGAAGGTAGTGAGATTAGTAAATTAGTTAATACTGGAATTTATATTATGAATCCTGAATTATTATATCAAATTCCAGAAAATCGTTATTTTGACATTAGTAATGATCTGATTCCTTTAATGTTAAAAAAAAATATCTGTTTAAATGCTTTTCATTTAAAAGGTTACTGGATTGATTATGGGACGCCTAGAAGATTTGCAAAGCTAAACGTAGATTGGATTGAAGAGAAATTAAACTTACCTATTCCTGCTGTTCAAATATTACCAAGAATCTTTTTAGGTGAGCATGTAACGATAAATAATAATGTGAAGATTGTTTCTCCAGTTATTATTGGGAATGATGTTACGATTGAAGAGAACTGTATAATCGGCCCATATGTATCAATTAGTTCTAATATTCGAATCAGTCAAGGCAGTGTATTACATCATCAAGCTGTCTTTCAAAAATATACTCTGAATTATGAGAATAAGTTTGTACATAATTCAATAAAAAAAATATCAAAAGAAATACATTGAATCACTAAAAAGTATGGAAATTATCGCGAAAGAATGTTATTATATACAAGTCTGATTATGTCACTATGTCAGGAGGGAAAATAAAATGCGCGTAAATATTACATTAGCATGTACAGAATGCGGAGATCGTAACTACATCACTACTAAAAATAAACGTAATAACCCAGACCGTCTTGAGCTTAAAAAATATTGCCCAAGACTTAAAAAAGTTACAGTTCATCGCGAAACAAAGTAAACAGTAGGAATTTTCCTACTGTTTTTTTTATGTTTAAATAATTATAATTTTAATTAGAAACTCGATCCTTACCTAAGGAGGCCATTATTATGGAAAAAAAAGAAATTAGAAATTCGATGATGAAAAACTTGAAAAATATTTCAGCATCAGAAAGAGATGAAAAGTCAAAACAAATTATAGAAAAATTATTAAATACAGAACAAATGAAGAGTGCAGATATTATAGCAACAACAATGCCAATGGAGCATGAAATAAATACTAAGTATTTAATCACTGCTTGTTGGAAAAAGAATAAATCAGTTGTTGTCCCTAAATGCAACCATGAGACTAGAAAAATGCATTTTTACAAAATCAATTCATTTGATGATTTAAAGAAAGGTTATTTTGGAATACAAGAGCCGATAGAAGAAAAATGCGTGGAAATAAGAAAAGAACTTATTGATTTAATAATTGTGCCTGGAGTAGCATATACAAAAAATGGTGAGCGACTAGGATATGGTGGTGGTTATTATGATCGCTATTTAGAAGATTATAATAAACAACTTTTAGCCTTAGCTTATGACATTCAAATTATTGATGAATTACCAATAGAAAAACATGACATTAAGATGCCGTTGGTTTTAACAGAATCAAGAATAATAGAAGTGATTTAATAAGTGCATAATGTGACACGATTTGTTCGAAAATAGATAAGACTGAATTGGAGTCTTATTGAAAAAATTAAATTTGTGCAGACTAATATTGTAACAAGTTTGTAAAAAGTATCACAAACTTAGAGTGGAAATACATATATAATAAAGAAGTCCCAATTACTTACACTTTTAAAACACAAATGAGGTGGATATTATGTTACACAAAGAAATAAATCGTGTCGCACTTATCGGAACAGGTGCAGTTGGAGCTAGCTATGCTTTTGGTATGTTAAATAAAGGTGTTGCCGAAGAATTAGTTATGATTGATTTAAATAAAGATAAAGCGGAAGGGGACGCAATGGATTTAAATCATTGCCTGCCTTTTGTAGATTCTAGAACAAAAATTTGGGCTGGAGATTATAGTGATTGTAAAGATGCGAGTTTAGTCGTCATTACTGCTGGAGCAGCTCAAAAACCTGGAGAAACTCGCTTAGATTTAGTTGCAAAAAATTGTGCTATCTTTAAAGGAATCATTGGAGATATTATGGCTTCAGGATTTGACGGTATCTTTTTAATTGCTACAAATCCAGTAGATATTTTAACTTATGCGACTTGGAAATTTTCAGGATTACCAAAAGAAAGAGTAATCGGATCTGGTACTAGTTTAGATACTGCACGTTTTAGATATATGCTCGGTGATTATTTTAATGTTGACGCAAGAAATATCCATGCTTATATTATCGGCGAACATGGTGATAGTGAACTACCAGTTTGGTCTAAAACAAATGTTGGTACCTCACCAGTTCACCATGTATTAAAGAAAAATCCAAAATACAGCCAAAGAGAGCTTGATGAAATCTTTTTAAATACACGTGATGCCGCATATCACATTATAAAGAAAAAAGGTGCAACATACTATGGAATTGGAATGGGCTTAGTTAGATTAACAAAAGCGATTCTAAAAAATGAAAATAGTATTATTACGGTTTCTGCATATTTAGATGGACAATATGGAGAACACGATATATATATTGGCGTTCCAGCAGTAATTAATCGTGGTGGAATTCGAGAAGTTGTTGAACTAGATTTAAATGAATTAGAGCAACGTCAGTTTAAAAACTCTGTAGACACTTTAAGAAAAACAATGGAACCTGTTTTACGAAACGAAAATTAAGTGAGTGATGATAATTTTTAGCAAACACTAGTAAAGTTTTTCAGAAAAATATTATGAGTTCATCTTTAGAAAAGACCTCTTTCTATTTGAAAGAGGTCTTATTGTATAGATTATTTGAAAAATATGCCAACTTTTAATATTGTAAAAGTAACAATAAGATTTAAGGAGGTAATTTTGAAAAAAATCAATAGTAAGATCTCATGGTTATTAATAGTAATATTCATTATTGGACTAGCTCTATTTTTTGGAAACCAAAATTTTTTTAATAATCATCTAAAAAAGACTAAAGAGACTTCTTTGAGTTTTCCTAACTACGATGATACAGCAATCGAAGCTGAAAATGGATTATTAGCTGTAACAAATCCTACATCTAATTTAGTATTAGTTAATAAAGAAAGAAAGCTACCAGATGGGTATGAACCGCCTGATCTAGTATATCCAGTCGTTCCTTTACATGGAGTAAACAAAGATAAGACATTAATGAGAAAAGAGGCGGCACATGCTTTAGAAAAATTATTTGAAAGAGCAGAAGCAGATGGCATAAAGCTTACTCCAGTTTCCGCATATCGCTCTTTTGATCGACAAAAAAGCTTGTATAATTATTATGTGCAAATTCATGGTGAAGATTGGACTCAATCTTTTAGTGCTGTTCCTGGTACAAGCGAACATCAAACTGGTTTATCAATAGATGTATCCTCTCCAAACTTCGGTAACAAGCTTGAACAAGGATTTGGAGAAACGAAAGAAGGAACTTGGCTTGCAGACCATGCGCATGAATTTGGATTTATCATTCGTTATCCAGAAGACAAAGTAGATATTACTGAATACAATTATGAACCATGGCATATAAGATATCTCGGGATAAAATACGCTACATATTTATATAAAAATGATTTAGCTTTAGAAGAAGTAATAAAGCCTAAAAAATAATTGTAAATTCCTACAAAATAAATGGTTTGTTTGGTATTTCACATTGACGAGTAATCGTTTCCAACTTATACTTATTACATGTTTAGAAAGATAAAATAATAGGAGTTAAGTATGAAATCCGTATATGATATTCAACAATTTCTAAAGAGTTATGGCACCATTATTTATACAGGTGATCGATTAGCTGACTTGATGTTAATGCAAGATGAGCTAAAAGAATTATTTTTAGCGAATATACTTGAAAGTAAAGATTTACAAATTGCTACCATGATCTTAAAAAAAGAAATGGATGAAATAAAAAATAAAACGGTTTAATGAAATCGTTTTTTTTAGAATCTATTGCAAACGATTTCACTGCGAAGGGAGAAGACTTTATGGCTAAAATGATTGTAGGTGTAGATTTAGGTGGTACAAGCATTAAATTGGCATTATTAACAAATAACGGGGAATTCATCGATAAATGGGAAGTACCAACGGATAAATCTGATAGTGGTAAGCATATTCCTAAAACAATTACAATTGCAATTGAAGAAAAGCTTAAACAGATGGATAAAACAAAGGAAGATATCGCTGGAATCGGTATTGGAGCTCCAGGATCGGTTCGATTAGAAGATGGACTTATATTTGCAGCAGTAAATTTAGGTTGGGTTAATTTTCCTTTAAAAGAAATTCTAGAAAAGGAATCAGGTATTCCTGTAATCGTTGATAATGATGCAAATATAGCAGCTGTTGGCGAAATGTGGAAAGGTGCTGGAAATGGAGCAAAAGATGTAGTAATGGTTACCCTTGGAACAGGAGTCGGCGGAGGCGTAATTGTAAATGGTGACGTTGCACATGGAATTAGTGGATCTGCTGGTGAAATTGGCCATATCACAGTACAACTTGAAAATGGAGTATTATGTAACTGTGGAAAAAGAGGATGCTTAGAAACTATTTCTTCAGCAACAGGTATTGCAAGAATAGCAAACGAGAAGTTACAAAATACGACAAAAGAGACGGTTTTAAAAGAAGTGTCGAATGATTCACCAATTACAGCAAAGGATGTTTTTGAAGCTTATGCCACTGGTGATGAAGTTGCAGAAGAAATCGTAAATCATGTAATGAGATATCTAGCTTTAGTTTTAGCCGGAGTTGGAAATACTTTAAATCCTGAAAATATTATAATTGGTGGCGGTGTATCAAATGCAGGTGAACTGTTATTGAAACCTCTAAAGAAATATTTTGACGAATTTGCTTTCACAACAGTGCGAGATTCGACAAAACTTTCAATTGCAAAATTAGGGAACGATGCAGGAGCAATTGGTGCAGCATATTTAGTAAAAAAATTTATTACTAATGAAATTTAACTTAAATTTAAGGTACTTCTAATTGAAGTACCTTATTATGTTTATTGTATTGAATTGAAAAAAAAATTAGTTATTTGACGACGGAACTAGTTTATGATAAATTGAATGACGTTAGAAAAAACCTAAGGTACGTCAAATAATTTATTTAGATCCATACATTTAGTAGCTAATAATTGTATGAATCATTCCAAAAATTCTTGGTATAAAAATGCCAATAAAATAGATATGTGAATTGACAAACATTGTTTTATAATAGATAAAATAGATTAATAGTCTAAACAAGAGGAGGAACAGAATATGTGGAAAAAGTTTATTAAAAACTTTGGATTCCCGTTACTTGCTGTATTCCTTTTATGGATTAAAGCAACGATTCTTAGCCAATTTTATTTTGATTTAGAAATTGAAAATTCAATGCAAGAATTTATTTTGATAATTGCTCCTATATCTTCATTATTAATATTTATAGGTATAGCTCTTTTTGCAAAAGGACCAAAACGAAATAGAGCAGTTATTTGGATTACTATAATCATGTCCTTTATTTTAGTAGCTGATACAGCTTATTATTCATTCTTTGACGATTTTGTAACAATTCCAGTTTTATTTATGACTCGAAACTTTGGGGATTTAGGTTCAAGTGTTAAAGCAATGATTAGCTATAAAACAATCTTAGCTTTTTCTGATATTTTCATCTTAATTGCAGTTAATTATTTCTGGGGTAAAAAATTCTTTACTACTGGTAACATTAAAGGCAAAGCTAGAACAGCTTATTTCTTAGCAGCGGTTGCTATTTTCTTAGTTAACCTTGGTTTAGCAGAAACTGAACGCCCACAATTATTAACACGTTCTTTTGATAGAGAATACATTGTTAAATTTTTAGGATTATACAATTACCACATATATGATATGGTTATTCAATCAAAAACATCTGCTCAAAAAGCGATGGCTGATGATAGTGAATTAGCTGGAATCGAAAACTTTATTCGTGCTAACGATACAGGTGTGAATGCACAATTACATGGTAAATATAAAGGTAAAAACGTAGTAGTAGTTTCATTAGAATCATTACAAAATTTCGTAATTGGACGAAAAATTAATGGACAAGAAATTACTCCTTTCTTAAATAAATTTACGAAAGAAAGTTATTATTTTGATAATTTTTACCACCAAACTGGACAAGGTAAAACATCTGATGCTGAATTCTTAATTGATAATAGTTTATTCCCATTAGATCGTGGTGCTGTTTACTTTACAAACAGTGGTAATACGTTTACTGCAACACCAGCAATCCTTAAACAGGATCAAAATTATTACACTTCTGTAATGCATTCAAATAATAAATCGTTCTGGAACCGTGACATGATGTATCCAAGTCTTGGTTACGATCGTTATTATAATGAAGTTGACTTTAAAGTATCTGCAGCTACATCAATTGGCTGGGGACTAAAAGATAAATATTTCGTTGAACAAGCAGTAGACAAAATGGTAGCAGAGCCTAAACCGTTTTATAACCGTATGATTACACTAACTAACCATTATCCATTCGAATTAAATGATGAGGATTTAATGATTCCACGTTTAACAACTGGAGACCAAACTGTTGATAATTATGTTACAACAGTACGTTATTTAGATGAATCAATTAAACATTTCATCGAAGAAATGAAAGCAAAAGGTTTATATAATAATACAATCATTGTTATGTATGGTGACCACTATGGTATTTCTGAAAACCATAACCGTGCAATGAGTGAAGTATTAGGACAAGACATTACACCTGCAGAACATGTTAAATTACAAAAAGTACCTTTCTTTATCCACTTACCTGGACAAACTAAGGGTGAAACAGTTCATAAAGTTGCAGGTCAAATTGATGTTAAACCGACAATTTTAAACTTATTAGGTGAAAATCCAAATAAAACATCTATCAACTTTGGTAATGATATTTTCTCTCCTAAACACAAAAACTTTGTAGTTTTCCGTGATGGAACAATTGTTACTGATAAATATATTTATACTGGTGAGAAGATGTATGATCCAAATACTGGAGAAGAATTAAAAGGACAAAAACCACCTAAAGAAGACTTAGCAAAAGCAAATAAATCACTTGAGTATTCAAACTCAATTATTTATAAAGATTTACTTCGTTTCTATGAAGTTAAATATAAAAAAGCTGATACGAAGTTTGAATAAACATGAAAAGCACTTCCTTAATGGGAGTGCTTTTTTACGTTATTGAAAAACAACCTTGTCAATTAAATTACCAAATTTTCGTAAAAGGAGTAGAGTGATGTTGATTTCCACTACAGGATGCTTACCTTTAAGTGTAGCGAGGTTTTGTAGCTACCTATCACCATTGTCCCGCAAGTCTTTTAGCCCCATTTCTCAGCCATTCTGTTAATCCTCAAGAGCCCAAAACTCAACGAAGCTAAAAAGGCATTAATAATTTAATATGACTTGATAAAACGCTAAAATAATGCATTTCCTAAACGAAAGTGCTTTTCTTTATTTTAAATACATACAATTAACTAAAAAATAACTGATGAGGTGAAAATTTTGTATAAAAACAATGGGCCTTTATCATTTCATACAAGAAGATACGATTTTAATGAACTTTCAAAAGATATTAGTTTATTAATTCAAGAATTTCCTTTTCTTCGTTTAAATACGATTGGACACAGTGTTTTATATCAGCCTATTTATGAGATTCAAATTGGGAATGGACATAGAAAAGTACATTGGAATGGTTCGTTTCATGCAAATGAATGGATTACAACTTGTGTAATCATGAAAATGCTTTTTTGGATATGTAACACTTTAACAACTGAGAAGTTGCCATTTCATAAAGAATTAGTAGCTTTATTTAATGAAAATACTTTGTCGATTGTCCCTATGGTTAATCCTGATGGGGTAAATTTAGTTATAAATGGAGCTGTGGAACAAAGTGATTATATGGAATTTGTTCATAAAATTAATGAAGGATATGATGGTTTTACTGGCTGGAAAGCAAATATAAGAGGCGTTGATTTAAATAATCAATTTCCTGCACACTGGGAGTTTGAAAAAGAGAGAAAGAAACAAAAAACATTCTCTCCAAGAGATTATCCAGGAGATGCTCCTTTAACTGAACCAGAAACAATCGCTATGAGTAATTTAGCAATTGAAAGGAAGTTTGATCTTATCTTGGCCTTGCATACTCAAGGTAAAGAATTTTATTGGGGTTATGACAATCTTGAACCTCCTATCTCGGAAGTCTATGCTAATTATTTTTCTAGTATCAGTCCGTATAAGGCAGTAAAAACAATAGATAGCCATGCAGGTTATAAGGATTGGTATATACAAGATTTTCGGAAACCAGGATTTACACTTGAATTAGGTAAAGGAATAAACCCATTGCCATTATCTATGTTTGAATCCATTTTTTCAGAGACGTTTCCAATTCTGTTAGCGTCATTATTTAATTTAGAAAATATCCAATCATCTTTAAAATAAAAAAGCTGACAAAATTGTCAGCTTTTTTATTTTAGAACATGTTTTCTATATGTAGAAATTTGTTCGTTCCATAATAAAATAAATGTTATAAGTGCGCTGGTGGATAACCGTTATGTAAAATTGTCATAATGGCAAACCAAGCAAATAAAACTAATGTCACACCAGACCAAAAAACAGCTAAAAAGTTCTTATTCTTTAATGATCCTATTAATGCAGGAACACATAGAATAGCTACTAGTATAAAAATAATAACTGTACCCATTGTAAACCCCCTATAAATTTCTTCAAGCAACCCCTGTTTGCTATCACATCATTATTATTGTAAAACTTTTGTGAACAATTGTCTATTTGAAATTAAGTGCTAAAACAAAATTATGATATAGTATTATATAGATTAAAAAAGAAAGCAGGGTATGAATATGAATGTTTTACAATTACCATTAGGTCCATTACAAACTAATTGTTACATCTTAAGTAATGATATGAATGAAGCGGTTATTTTTGATCCGGGCGAGGAAGCACATGTAATCTTTAATGTTATTGAAGAAAATAAATTAAAGCCATTAGCAATCCTTTTAACCCACGCTCATTTTGATCATATTGGGGCTGTTGATGATGTGCGTGATGAATATAATATACCCGTTTATATTCATAAATATGAAGCAGATTGGCTAACAGATGGACAAAAAAATGGTTCTGAATTATTTATGAGAAATCAGTCAATTTTTGCAAGAGAAGCAGATCACTTGATTGAAAAAGAAGGTAAAATGGAAATTGGTCGATTCTTATTTTCAATTTTTGAAACTCCAGGCCATTCACCAGGAAGTGTTTCATTTTATTGTAAAGAAATAAAGACGGTATTTTCTGGTGATGCATTATTTGAAGGAAGCATTGGACGAACTGATTTACCTGGTGGGGATCACGACCAGTTGATTAGAAGTATAAAAGGGAAGCTCCTATCTTTACCGGATGATGTTGTTGTTTGCAGTGGTCATGGAGAAACTACAACGATTGGTGATGAGAAAAGATATAATCCATTTTTATAATAGGTAATATGATGAAAAACATAATTATTAATGCGATAAATAACAGCGAAAAAGGTTTTATTACATACGAACAATTTATTTCGTTAGTGCTTTATGATCATGAAAAAGGTTATTATCAAATGGCAAATGAAAAAATTGGACGAAAAGGTGATTTCTATACTACAAGCTCAGTAGGTTCAGTTTATGGAGAAGTAATTGCAGCATCATTTTGTCGGTTTGTTAAGAATAACCTAATCGAACCTTTTTTTGTTGAAGTTGGTGGTGGAAATGGCAGATTCGCATCATCCTTTCTTTCGTACTGTGAAAAAAAAGAGCCTGAAATATATCATAATTTAAATTACTATATTATTGATGCAAGCCAATATCATCGTAAATTACAAAAAGAATTATTGGCGAACCATTTGAATTGTAAATATTTCTCAGATCTATTAGAAATCGAGCAAATCAATAATGGAATGGTATTTTCAAATGAATTGTTTGATGCATTACCTGTTCGAGTAGTAGAATTTAATCAAAACGAATGGCAAGAGGTAGTAATTATAATTGATGAATTAAATAATCTGAAAGAAAATCTCGTTAAAATACAAGATGGTGATATAAGTGATTTTCTAAGAAGATACAATTTTGTTGGCAAAAACGGGCAAAGAGTTGAAATTCCTGTTGGTATGGAAAAAGTTTATGACCTTTTACAATCGAAAATTAGTAAAGGAATCATTTTAACTGTTGATTATGGTTTTACGAGGGAAGAATGGGATGCACCCCATCGAATTAAGGGAAGTTTGCGCGGTTATTATAAGCATGAAATGAAATCAAATATTCTAGAGAATTTAGGGTATATGGACATTACAACTCATATTCACTGGGATGAACTAAAAAAGTTCGGATTACTGAATAATATCGAAAATCTATACTTTTCTAATCAAAGAGATGCAATATTAGATTTTGGTATATTAAATTGGCTTATCCCACATGCTCAGTCAAATCCATTTTCAAGGGAATATAAACAAAATAGAGCAGTACAATCTTTAATCATGCCTGGAGGAATTAGCGATTCCTTCCAATGGTTATTTCAAACAAAAGGTATGTCAACAAAAGACCTTGCTAAGTTGAATGAATTGATATCATTAAATGAATACAAATAAAAAAACCAGTCATATGACTGGTTTTTCTATTATTCACTAAAGCCTGGTACTAATAAGAAAGTACTATAATATGTAAATCCAATAAAGAACACAGTTAAGTATGCGCCAAAGATATAGATGTACATACGCTCAGAAAGCTTTAGATAGCCTAATACTACGAAAAATGCTGTTTGACATGCGAAAATAAGTGCAGCTGCTGACATATGTCCAACAAAGAACATTACCGTAAATATAGCTGTCCAGAATCCTAGAACGCGGAACATTCGATCCATCCTAAATCCCCCCATAAAAAATTTCTACCCATTCATTATTATAAAATAAGAAAGTTACAATTGTAAACAATGTATTAATACAATTCTAAATTGATTCTCGAGATAATGAAAATTAACCATATCTGATATTATTTTTCTTATTTAATCATTTTCTATACATGATTTGAAAACATACTTTTTGTTTTATGTTATATATTTGATTTTCTTTTACGTTATTTCGGTAAATTAACTTTAGTTTGTAAATAAATCTTAGCAAAATTTAATATTTTCGTTTAGTTTCCTAATTATGACGATTTGATAACTGAGAGAAACAAAAATATAATTGCTCATATAAAAAGGGGGACTAAAAATGGAATCAGTAGAAACAATGGTCGAAGAACTTCTAAGAAAAGCTTGCCATTTTGGAGCATCGGATATTCATTTATTACCAAAAAAGGATGATGTACAAATTTTTTTTCGTGTTGATGGTGAGTTGAAACTTATTCAAAGAATAACTAAAGAGAAGTATAAGAGGATCATCATGCATTTGAAGTTTTTAGGAAGTATGGATATTGGAGAAATTAGACGGCCACAGACTGGAATTTTAGTTGTTAACATTAATGAAATTTTATTATCCCTTCGCTTGGCCACTTTACCAACCATTATTGATGAGTCTATGGTTATTCGTATTCATCCCCAACAAAGAATTGCTCCAATAGAAAGTCTTTCTTTATTCCCATCTACAACTCGTAAACTTTTGTCTTTATTACATCATTCACATGGCCTAATGATGTTTACTGGTCCAACAGGCTGTGGGAAAACGACAACACTCTATTCTTTATTACAGTCAGCTAAAAAAGACATTGCAAGAAATATTATCACTTTAGAGGATCCGATTGAAAGGAAATCTGATGAATATTTTCAAGTCCAAGTTAATGAAAAAGCAGGCTTAACATATGCAACTGGATTAAAGGCTATTCTTCGATCCGATCCAGATATTGTGATGGTAGGAGAGATTAGGGATGAAGAGACTGCGAAAATTGCCGTTCGGGCAGCATTGACCGGTCATTTAGTGTTAACGACAATTCATTCTAATAACACAAAAGGTGCATTATATCGAATGTTAGAGCTTGGAATTCCAAAGGAGGAATTATTTCAGGCAATGGTTGCTATCGTTTCTCAAAGATTAGTTCCAATAAAATGCCGTTTTTGTGAAGGGGAATGTGAACCAAATTGTTTTGTAAATCGAAATCACAGAAGATTAGGAGTATATGAATTGCTTTACGGTAATGCTCTAAATTCGGTTATTAATGAATTTAGAGGGATACAAGAGGAAGTTCAATTTTCTACCTTAAATGATCAACTCATTAAAGGTTATGCATTAGGTTTTATTGATAACAAACATTTGGACCGAAGTATAATCTATGGGTAAATTTTTTAATAAAAGAAAATTAACTTATATTGAACAGGCTAAGCTATTAAAAATATTAGGAGAACTTTTACAAAAGGGTTATCCTCTAATTCAAGCAATCGAATTCTTAACGATTCAATTCCCAGATGACCTAAAAGAATTGATTTATATAGCTAAAATAGCTCTGGTGGAAGGAGGATCATTCATTGATTTTGCTAAAATGCTTAGTCTTCATCAAGATGTACTCGTTTACTTGTATTATGCAGAAAAGCATGGTGATTTGTCCTTAGCGCTAGGTGAAGGCAGTTATATGCTTACAAAAAAGATTCAACATAGAGCTTACATAAGAAAAATCATGGGATATCCTATTTTTTTAATGACAATATTGTTGCTAATTTTGTTTTTGTTTAGAAATATAATCATTCCTCAATATGAAATGCTATTTTCAACATTCCATTCTAATCAGAACTCGTTTATTTTCATCTATCTACAAGTTATAAAAAGACTACCTTCAATTATGTTTTCTTCTCTATTCCTAATTGGATTGACCACCTATGGATACTTATTTGCAATTAATAAATTAAATTCAATCGAAAGGATGGATAAATTAATTCAAATACCGTTAGTTAGGAAGTATTTAATTACAATGAATACTTATGAATTTTCAATGCAGTTAAGTATATTATTACATGCTGGTTTTCCCATAGTTGATGCACTAAAAACAATGCAGAATAATGATAGTAGAACATTTATTAAAGAAAAAGCAGTAGATTTCTACAATCAATTATTAAACGGAATTTCTATGCAAGAAATATTTAAAAATGAACGTGCATTCCATAGAGATATACTATTTGTGATTGAACATGGCATGAACAATAGTACTCTTAGTAAAGAACTTGCTGATTATGCTGATTATTTAAAGGAGAGTATAGAATCTTATTTTCACCAATCGATAAAGATTATTCAGCCGATTATTTTAATCTTAATTTCTTCAAGTATTTTATCACTATATATAGCCATCTTGTTTCCTATGTTTCAATTGATGAACAATATCTAGGAGGAGTTAGTTTGAATGAAAAAGGATTTACTTTAATTGAAATGTTAATTGTTTTATTTATCATTTCACTTCTTTTATTACTAGTGATACCAAATTTAGGAAAACAGCAACAGTCGATTCAAACGAAAGGATGCTCTGCACTTCAAAAAATGGTTCAGTCAAGTGTTGAATCCTATCGTTTAGAAAATGAACAATTACCTGAGAGTTTATCAGTCTTAAAAGAACAGGGCTACATAACATCATATAAATGCAATAATAAAGTTGAATTATCGTATGACAAAGCAACTGGCTCTGTATCAATACCTTAAAAAAAGGTTGGATAATTCGTTTGGTTTTACATTTGTTGAGATGTTATTAGTCCTTTCAATAATGATATTGCTATTAATTTTACCGATTAATCAAGTTAGGAAGATTGAAGATGAACAAAAGTTAACATTATTTATTCAAATGCTTCAAAATGATATTTTTCTTGCACAAAGGAATGCAATAATAAAACAAATTCCTACTAGGATCATCTTTTATCAAAATAAATATGAAATGGAAGATAATTTACTAAATCCCCCTGTAGTCATTCGGAATTATGACAAATCAATTAGTATAACAAACCTTACTTTAAAACCTCCGTTAAGATTTAACTCCGACGGTAATATCTCAAGCTCTGGAACGATTTCAATTAAATATAAAGAAGCTGAATATATCGTTACATTTTATTTAGGAAGTGGTCGATTTAAATATGATCGGAAATGAAAAAGGATTTACATTTATTGAGGCAGTTATTTCTTTAAACTTACTAATTATTTTTTGTATTACGATCGTTCCTTCAATGTCATTATTTTTACAAAAAAAAGATAAGATAACGATTAGTAATATGGCAGATGACTTATTAACAGATATGGTTCATCTTTATTTTATGAACAGAGAAGATTTTAAAGAGGGTTTCTATACAAAGAATGGCAGAGAATTTTTAGTGAAAATAAAAGCTAGAAATAATTTAAATTCGATTTGTATTACTTGGACTGATCGAAAAAAGGAAAGTGAAATATGTGAAGAAATTACTGAATGAAAAAGGATTCACTTTACTAGAAACACTTTTTTCACTTGTTTTATTTTTAATGATTATTTCTATATCGACTTCAAGTATAAAAAGTTTTGTTAAGCGAAATTACAGTTATGAATCGGTAAATAGGTTAGAATTAGATAATTTTATAAAAGAAGTTCAAAAAGAGGCAAACAAAAGTATAAGTTTTACAGTTCATTCTGACCTTCTTCTTTTTGAAGAGTTTAATCAAGTTACGATTAGTTATCGAAAATATGCAACAATAATTCGACGTCAAAGGCTTGGATTAGGACATGAAATTGTACTTCAGAATATAAGGGATATAAAGTTTAAACTAATAAGCGAAAGGCAAATCCTAGTAAAAGTAATCGATTTAAATGGTGTGATTTATGAAAAAACTATTCGGATGTTTATCAATTAAATTTAAACTACTTGGTGAAAATGGAATGTATTTACCTTACACGATCTTTATGATAAATATTTTACTAATTTTTTTTCTTATACAAATAGATATTTTTCATTCGTTCAATACTTTTTATTCTTATACGAGAAATCAAAACAAACTAGACCGTTTACATTCACAAGTAATTTACGATTTAAAGCATGGCAATTTACCACTACAAGGAAATACAGTAAAGTATTATAATAATACAAAAATTATATTGAATACTTATTTAGTTACAAATGATGAATATCATGTAACTTTAACTAGTAATAATTCAAAAATAAAAAAATATGTAGTTCAATTTAAATATAAAAAAAGTACAAATCAAGTATCGGATTGGATTGATTAAGTTGGAGGATAAAATGGAATCAATTTATTTAGTAGGATTTATGGGGTGTGGTAAGACGACTGTTGGAAAGGAATTGGCTAAAAGAGCAAACAAAAAATTTATTGATTTAGACGAGGAAATTGTTTTTCAAACAGGCAAAAGCATACCGGAATTGTTTAATGAGTTTGGTGAAAGCGGTTTTCGCGATATAGAAACAAAAGTATTAAAAAATTTACCATCAAAAAAAATGATCGCTTCAACAGGTGGTGGAATCATTCTTCGTGATGAAAACATTGAATATATGAAAGAAACTGGCAAAATAATTTATCTTGAAACTCCAATTGAAATAATATACGAAAGAATCCATTTGGATTCTAACCGACCAAATGCTGTAAATCGAACGATTGAAGAACTAACTGAACTGTTTAAAAAGAGAGAATCACAATATAAAAAAG
This sequence comes from Gottfriedia acidiceleris, assembly GCF_023115465.1. NCBI lineage: Bacteria > Bacillati > Bacillota > Bacilli > Caryophanales > Bacillaceae > Gottfriedia > Gottfriedia acidiceleris. Next base: position 1,603,069 of record NZ_CP096034.1, read on the forward strand.
CAGATTATGAAGTTTCAACGACTAATTTAACACCAATTGAAATTGCGTTGGGAATCATTGACTGTTTAAATTATTCAAAAGGAGGAGATAGTAGAAATAGGTAATAAGAAAGTAAGGTGATTTCTATTGAAAACAAATGATTATGTAAAATATATGACAGAACAATTTATTAATTACATCGATCAACCAAAAGAGAAACGTGATTCAATAAAACAAGAAAAAGAAGAGCTGAAGGCCCCATTTTCAACTAACATGTTTGGAATGTTACCATTAAGTCTAGCTTTATTAATGAAAAAAGTTCAAAATCGTAAAGACAAAGAAAAGAAAAGTATTTAGTTAATAAGACTGATTTCAATTAAAGAAGTCAGTCTTTATTTTTTTTGCAATAGGAAGAAAAAAGGAAAGAGGAACAATCATAATTAGATTTCCCTCTATAACTAATCTCCACTTAAAACCCTTTAACTCAATTTATTCATTGTGTTTGGTGATAAATAAAAAAGTCCACCATTAGTTGCATCAACATGAATAATTGGTTCATAAAGTTCTTTCAGTGCATTGAATTCTACATGATAATTTTCAGGTTTTTCTTCATCGGCTTCATAAAATTGATTTAATAAATCTAAATCATGTTGCCATCTATTCCTTGCTTCTTCAGCCCATATAGTATCTTCTTTTTCAATTTTGTTTCGAAGTAATTGTTCCATTCGATTTAAACCACTTTTTGGTTTAATCAAAGGTGACATGGAATAGCAAAAATCAGGTATTTTAGAGTTGAATTGAATTTTTTCAAGTTTTGTATGAAAATCTTCAATAATTCTTCCGGAAATTAAATGAATTCCAAAAGAATATAAATAATCTTTTTTATGATCACAAATAAAAGAAACCTGGTAATTAACAGCTAACCAAGGGTGTAATGCAATTTGTTGGCCCATAGGTGCTTTTGTGTCTTCATAAAGTCTAATTGACTGTCCAAGTTCATTAACGATTGAGAAAATTTGGTGAAGGCGGGGCGACCCAAAATGAATTTGTTCACCTTTTAGATCTTCAGGTGCATTATCACTATCTGTAATCAGTGTTAACTTCATTGGATTTGGGATACCGCCTGTTTTTTCTAAATAATGCCAATAGAAAGGACGATTCATTAATTTTTTATCCATCTCAATTGTTAATTGTATTTCTAAATATGTTGGTGTTTTCTGTAGAATTTCACAATCATTATGTCTGAAAAAGTATTCGATATAATCATGGATTTCATGTTGCTGCATAACTATCACCTGCTTGTTTATGTTGCTGTAATTGAATGATGGACGTTAAATTTTCCATTTTAATTTTCATTTCTCCTTCAGTTTTGGAGTGAATAAATATTTCATTCATATGAGCCTCAAAATCTTTATAAGGAATTCGGGTTAGAATATCATCCAGTTCACCAATCACACGCTCAAATAAATTGATTTTTTCATAAAGTAGTCTTAGTATGTGTTCTTCAATTGAGCCAACAGTCGCAAAGTTAAAAATACTTACATCTTCTGTTTGTCCAAGTCGATGTATACGTCCTATTCTTTGTTCTAGCCTCATAGGATTCCAAGGAAGGTCATAATTAATCATATTTGAACAAAATTGTAAGTTAATACCTTCACCACCAGCTTCGGTTGCTATTAACACCTGTACACGATTCTTAAATAATTCTTTCATCCAATCTTTCTTACCACGTTTAAAACCACCCCGAAATGGTACAGATGTAATACCGTTTTGCTTTAATAACCATTGTAAATACAACTGTGTTGCACGATATTCAGTAAAAATAATTACTTTGTCATTTATTTTTTTTATTAGTTCAACTACTTTATTTGCTTTTGAATTAGACGTTATTTGATTTATTTGATGAAAAATTTTCTCAATGTAAGGATCGTTAATATCAATATTTTCTTTTTCAAATCTTTGAAGCATTTTTTTCATTGATACATAAACAGCTTCACGACTACTACATGCTTCTCGTTTAAATGTTAAAAAGGAGAATGCTGAGGTTACCCCAGTATATTGTGATTTCTGCCATTCATCGATTAAATCATAAAGCTTTTGTTCTTCTTCATTAAAATTAATTAATACTGTTTCGACCTTTCGCTTTGTCCACTCGATGCCTGTATCTTGTCTACGATTTCGAACCATTACTTTTCCAATTAATTCTCGTAATAAGTCTTCATGCTCTAATGAGCGGTTCTTAGCAGAAAAATATTCTTCAAAACTAGATTTATTACCTAAATGGCCAGGTTTTAATAAAGAAACTAAATGGAAAATTTCTTCTATGTTATTTTGAACGGGTGTAGCAGTCAGCAGTAAACAATATTTCTTTTTAAGATGTTGCACAAACTCATAGTTTTTTGTTTTATTATTTTTAAGTTTATGAGCTTCATCGATAATGACGAGATCATAATTGATATTTAATATTTTTTCTCGATGAGGATCTCTTTTTGCAGTATCGATTGATGATACAACAACATCACAGCTATCCCAAACATAATTCTTTTTTTGTTGTGCGATTGCTGGAATATGAAATTTTGTGTTTAATTCAAAGGTCCACTGTGATACAAGTGATGCTGGAACTAGTATAAGTACCTTATTAACCAAACCACGAATCATGTATTCTTTTAAAATTAAACCTGCCTCAACTGTTTTACCTAATCCTACTTCGTCAGCTAAAATTGCTTTTCCATTCATTTTTTCAATTACAGTCGTAGCTACATCTAGTTGATGAGGCAATGGAGTTAAATTTGGTAAATGAGTAGGAGCAATCATACCTGTAAAAGATGGAATAGCTAATTTTGTAGAAGTATGATAGGCAAGCTTATAATTCTCCCAATTTGACCATGGTCCATCATTCTCAAGCTTCTCTAAGAACTCTTCTTGCCATTCTGTATGGAATTTAATCTCAATTGACATGTAAACCTCACCTATTTCATTTTTATATTGGATAATCATGAACAATATAGTGGAATAATGGTTATAATGTTCGTTATTATATTTTTAAAAAAATTCACTTTGATATTGCTGAAACTTGTCGTTTAATGTTAGGATAATAGTGTAGAAAAAAGTAAAAATTTATTATACTTTTATTAAACAAAAAACTCTTATTGTTAAGAAAAAACAGTTAACTAATATAGTTTGATAATATTTTCTTGTTTTCTACTAGTTTTTCCGAAAATATACAAAATATGTAAATTATTTAATGGTTAGCTGGACGAACTATTAATTTAGTTTTCCATCATGCTAGCATGTAGATAAGGGGGAAATGGCTACATGACGACTTTATTACGCACACCATTGTTTGAAGATTACAAAGTATTAGGTGGTAAAACAATTGATTTTGGTGGCTGGGAGCTGCCTGTGCAATTTTCGAGCATTAAAGAAGAACACGAAGCTGTTCGTACAGCAGCTGGTTTATTTGATGTTTCTCACATGGGAGAAATTGAAGTAACTGGTAAAGATAGTCTTAAATATTTACAAAAAATGATGACAAATGATATTTCAAAATTAAATGAAGAAGGCGCATTATATACAGCAATGTGCTATGAAAATGCTGGAACGGTAGACGACTTACTAGTTTATAAGTATAACGATGAACACTATTTATTAGTTGTAAATGCGTCTAATATTGAAAAAGATTTCGCATGGTTAATTTCACATGTTGAAGGTGATGTAAAAGTAGTTAATAAAAGTAATGAAGTTGCACAGTTAGCTCTTCAAGGGCCAAAATCTGTTGCAATTTTACAACGTTTAACGAATGAGAACGTTACTGATATTAAGTATTTTACATTCAAAGATAATGTATTAATTGGTGATCTAAATGTTTTAGTTTCACGCACAGGTTACACAGGTGAAGATGGATATGAATTATACTTAGCTGCAGAAGATGCGTCTAAGCTTTGGTCTTTACTTTTAGAAGCAGGTAAGGAAGATGGTTTAAAACCATGTGGCTTAGGTGCTCGTGATACACTTCGTTTCGAAGCAGCACTAGCATTATATGGTCAAGAATTAACTAAAGACATTACTCCATTAGAAGCTGGAATCGGTTTTGCTGTGAAATTAAATAAAGAAGAAGATTTCTTCGGTAAAGAAGTTCTGAAAAATCAAAAAGAGCAAGGTGTACCTCGTAAACTTGTTGGAATTGAAATGATTGACAAAGGTATTCCAAGAACTCACTATCCTGTATATGTAAACGGGGAATTAATTGGTGAAGTAACAAGTGGTACGCAATCTCCAACATTAAAGAAAAATATTGGACTTGCATTAATCAAATCTGAATTTTCTGCTTTAGGTACTGAACTTGAAGTTGAAATTCGAAATAAAAAATTAAAAGCAGTAGTAGTTTCAAAACCATTTTACAAAAGAGAGAAGAAGTAACTAGGGGGAGAAAGGGGATTACCTTAATGCATCGTTATTTACCAACGACAGAGCAAGATCGTCAAGAGATGTTAAAAGTAGTAGGTGTTTCATCAGTTGATGAATTATTTAGTGATATTCCTGAAAAAGTTCGTTTTAATGGCTTATTAAACATTAAAAAAGCAAAATCTGAATCTGATTTAATTCAGGAGTTAAGCGAATTAGCGAATAAAAACGCTAACTTAAGAGAGTATGTTTCTTTCTTAGGTGCTGGTGTTTATGATCATTACTTACCAACAGTTGTAGATCATGTTATATCTCGTTCAGAGTTTTATACTGCCTATACGCCATATCAACCTGAGATTTCACAAGGTGAACTTCAAGCAATTTTTGAATTCCAAACGATGATTTGTGAATTAACAGGAATGGATGTAGCAAACTCTTCAATGTATGACGGAGGTACTTCTCTTGCTGAAGCGACTACTTTAGCAGCTGGTCATACTGGTAAAAAGCGCATTTTAGTTTCAAAAGCTGTTCACCCACAATCACGTGAAGTTATTTTATCTTATGCTAAAGGTCAACACTTAGAGGTTGTTGAAATTGGACTTAAAGATGGAAAAACTGATCTAGAAGAGCTTAAAAATGAAATGAATGATAATGTTGCTTGTGTTGTTGTTCAATACCCTAACTTCTATGGACAAATTGAAGAATTAGATCAAATTGAGCCAATTGCTCATACAGGTAAAAGCTTATTCGTAGTTTCAAGTAATCCATTAGCATTAGCAGCTTTAACTCCTCCAGGAGAATTTGGAGCAGATATCGTTGCTGGTGACGCGCAAACATTTGGTATTCCAACTCAATTTGGTGGGCCTCACTGTGGATACTTTGCAACTACAACTAAATTAATGCGTAAAATGCCAGGTCGCCTAGTTGGTCAAACTGTTGATGGTGAAGGCCGTCGCGGTTTCGTATTAACATTACAAGCGCGTGAGCAACATATTCGTCGTGACAAAGCGACTTCGAATATTTGTTCAAACCAAGCATTAAATGCATTAGCAGCTTCTGTTGCAATGACAGCTCTTGGTAAAAATGGTGCAGTTGAAATGGCAACTCAAAATATTCAACGTACTCAATATATGAAAAAGAAATTAACTGAAAATGGAATTTCAGTAGTATTCGATGGCGCAGCATTTAACGAACTTGTTATCGATGTAAAACAAAATGTTTCTGAAATTAATAAACAGTTATTTACAAAGAAAATTATCGGTGGTTATGACTTAGCAAAAGTTGAACCTACTATGGAAAATCATATGTTAATCGCAGTAACAGAATTACGTTCTAAACAACATATTGATACTTTTGTAGAAGAACTAGCATTATTAGTAGACGGAAAGGGGATGCAACATGCTGAAGGATCAACCGTTAGTTTTTGAGATGAGTAAAGAAGGTCGTATCGCATATAGTCTTCCAACGATGGACGTTGAGGAGTTCGATATTGAGGAAGTAATTCCAGCGGCTTATGTTCGTAAAGAAAAAGCAAATTTACCTGAAGTATCTGAATTAGATTTAATGCGTCATTATACAGCGCTTTCAAAAAGAAATCATGGTGTAGATTCTGGATTCTATCCACTTGGATCTTGTACAATGAAATACAATCCAAAAATTAACGAAGCTGTTGCACGTATGGCCGGTTTTGCACATGTTCATCCACTACAAGATGAGTATTCTGTTCAAGGTGCATTAGAATTAATGCATGAGCTTCAACAAGAATTAAAAGAAATTACTGGAATGGATGAAGTAACTTTACAACCAGCTGCTGGTGCACATGGTGAGTGGACTGGATTAATGATTATCCGTGCATATCACGAAAGCCGCGGTGACTTCAACCGTACTAAAGTAATCGTACCTGACTCTGCTCACGGTACTAACCCAGCATCTGCAACTGTTGCAGGTTTCGAAACAATCACAGTTAAATCAAATGAAAAAGGCTTAGTTGACTTAGATGATTTACGTCGTGTAGTTGATGAAAACGTTGCAGCATTAATGCTTACGAATCCAAATACATTAGGCCTATTTGAAGAAGATATTTATGAAATTGCTGAGATCATACATGCTGCAGGCGGAAAAGTATATTATGATGGAGCTAACTTAAATGCTGTATTAAGTAAAGCACGCCCTGGAGATATGGGATTTGATGTAGTACATTTAAATCTTCACAAAACATTCACTGGTCCACACGGTGGCGGTGGCCCTGGTTCAGGACCTGTAGGGGTTAAAGCAGATTTAATTCCATACTTACCAGCACCAATCGTTGAAAAAGTTGGAGAAGAATATGTTTTAAATTTCGATCGTCCAGAGTCAATCGGTCGTGTAAAACCTTTCTTTGGAAACTTTGGAATTAATGTTCGTGCATATACTTACATTCGTTCAATGGGTCCAGAAGGATTAAAACAAGTAACAGAAGATGCAGTTTTAAATGCTAACTATATGATGCGTCGTTTAGAACCATATTTTGACCTACCATTCGATCGTCATTGTAAGCATGAGTTCGTATTAAGTGGAAAACGTCAAAAGAAATTAGGTGTTCGTACTTTAGATATCGCAAAACGCCTATTAGATTTTGGTTACCACCCACCAACAATTTACTTCCCATTAAACGTGGAAGAATGTATTATGATTGAACCAACTGAAACTGAATCAAAAGAAACATTAGATTCATTTATCGATACAATGATTACAATTGCTAAAGAAGCTGAAGAAAACCCAGAAATCGTACAAGAGGCTCCACATACAACTGTTGTAAGTCGTCTTGACGAAACTTTAGCAGCTCGTAAACCTGTATTACGTTATATTAAAGCATAAATCAAAAAGTTCCCTCATCGAAGGGAACTTTTTTTATGGTCGTATTTCTAAATAGGAATATAGAATATTATTAAAATGAAACGCGTGTTTTTAGACCTTCTTAAAATCTATTTAATCCGATTAATCCGACCATCAAATGCCTGGACCAATGATTGCTTTTGTTTCTTCACATAAACTTCAAATGCATCTAAATCTGTTGGACCTTCTACTTTCTTTTTACCTAATAGCAATACCGAGAAATTGTCACCGCCATTTGCAAGATAGCTATTTGTAGTGACAGTATAACTAGCTTGTGGGTTAATTGGCGTACCATCTGTTCGCATGATATTAATCACTTTTTGACCAGAATCTTTCGTATTATCCCATGTGTATTTTAAACCTGATATTTGTAGCATCCGAACACTACCATTTTCCTGCCATTGCTGATTGAGAAGTTCCCGGATTTGTTCACCAGACAATGTCATTTTAACGAGTTTAATTTTAAATGGTTGGATTGTGAACAATTCATCCAAAGTTATATCCCCTTTTGGGAGATCAGCACGTATTCCACTAAAGTTCATAAATGCGAAATCAGACTTCATTGCAAGACGTTGTGAATCTGCAATCATATTTCCTAAACTAGATTCTCCATTGTGATTCTTCTTACTTAAAATATCGTTTGCAGCTTTTCCAACGATTTTATTTACAATAGGTTCAATTTTAGATTCATAATTTTGTATCATTTTCTTTATTTCAAGATCTGGTCTAATACCATCTCGGTAGACCATCTTTATACTTGCCTTTTTGTCTACAATATCTTTCGTATGAGGATCAATTGTTAAAAGAATGTCAGAGAAAGATATACCATAAGAGTAGGATTGAACAATCAGCTTTCCGTCTACTTCTTTGTTAAGATAAGTATGTGTATGTCCAGAAATTATTACGTCAACTTCATCATCCATTTTTTTTGCCATTCTAACGATTTCACCTGTCGCATTTCCATTTGCTTTGGACTGATTTCCACCATTATGTGCCAATACCACAATTGTTTTTACACCATGTTTTTTAAGTGTTTTTACTGAATTATTGATTGCTTTTACTTCATCAATAAACTTAACGCCATCTGTTTTATGTGGTGGTGCAATCTTTGGAGTATCTTTTATTACGACGCCGATAAATCCAATCGGTACGCCATTAATATTTTTTATACTGTATGGGGGCAGAATGGTCTTGCCTGTATGATCGTCGATTACGTTTGCGCATATATACGGGAAATTTGCCCCAGTAAAATAACCAGTATTTTGATTGTTTCCTCCTCGGATCAACCTCAACATTTCATTCACACCACGATCGAATTCATGGTTTCCTAGAGTCCCATAGTCAAAACCCATCTTGTTTAATACTTCAATTGTAGGTTCATCCTGAAGAAAAGAAGAGATTGGAGGACTTCCACCAACCATGTCACCAGCATGCACTAAAATAGTATGTTTATTTTCTTTTTTCTTCTGATTTAAATATGCGGATAGATATTCTACTCCGCCAACATTCCTGCCGTTAAATTTTCGGGTCGTATCTAATTGTCCATGAAAATCATTAATGCTAAGTAATTGTACATGAATGAAACGGTTCTTAACTTTCTTGGGGTTAATAGGAATGTTTCTAGCAGCCGGTTTACTAGAAACCATAAATACTCCTGCAGATAATGTGGTCGTAAGAACAAAAGCAAGAACTGCTTTTTTCAATGCGTTCCAATTCAATAGATTTCCCTCCTAATTTGCTAGTAGGTTACTTCCTAAGCATAGGGAAGGATTGTTAAAGCTTCTTTACCCTAGTGTGAATTTTCAGTTAAACTTTAATACTAGCTATTAATACGCTCTTAAGAAATATTAACGATTTTTAAAATTATTTTTTAATTGCATTTTTATACAATACATAAAATGCTCCAACAGTAATACAAGGCATAAAAGAAGAACAGGGGGAGAAGGGACTAAAGAGTAATAGAGTATTTAAAAACTACGATTATACCTATACTCGTGATTGCTCCATTACCTACGTTTAATTAGTGGATTTTATAAAACTAAACCCTTCCCAAAAGAATCTACAATTTCTAATTGCCATTCTTTTCACTAAAATTGAATAAATACACACAACAACATTAAATTCTTTTTGTAACATACTAAAGATTCCCAAAAAACTTATTAAATGGTGTTGATTTTTTCTCACATAAGGAGGATAATTGTAACATTATTTTTAACTGAAAATTAACTAAATTAGGGGTAATAAAAATGAAAATCGTAAAGTTTGGTGGATCTTCATTAGCCACTTCGGAACAAATTGAAAAAGTATTTCAAATTGTTACATCAGATGTTGAACGTAAAATTATCGTTGTATCTGCACCAGGTAAAAGATTTCCAGATGATATCAAAGTTACCGATTTACTAATTAGTTGCGCACAACTTGCTCTACAGGGAAAGGATTATTCGAAAGAATTCATTCAAATTATTCAAAGGTATTCTGAAATTGCAAATGGATTAGGTTTATCTGAGAATATTATGAATGAAATTTTACTAGGTATCGAACTTTCTTTAAGTAGTAAAAAGGATCATCCTGCAAGATATATGGATGCTGTTATGGCATGTGGGGAAGATAATTGTGCTAGATTAGTAGCGTCATATTTTCAGTTAAAAGAACTTGAGGCAAGTTATATTAATCCAAAAGAAGCAGGTTTATTTGTTACAAATGAACCAGGACATGCCCAAGTTTTAGCAAAAAGCTATGAGAACTTATTCGAATTGAGAAAAAAATCTGGAATTCTTATTTTCCCAGGATTCTTTGGCTATTCAGAAGATGGACATATCGTTACATTTTCTCGCAGTGGCTCAGATATTACTGGTTCTGTTGTTGCCAACGGAGTTAAAGCTTCTTTATATGAAAACTTTACTGATGTTGATGCAGTTTTTTCTGTAAATCCTGCGATTATTCATAATCCTAAGGAAATAAAAGAATTAACTTATCGAGAAATGAGGGAGTTATCTTATGCAGGCTTTAACGTATTTCATGACGAAGCATTGATACCTGCCTTTCAAGCTGGAATTCCAGTTAACATTAAAAATACGAATAATCCAACTGCTCCTGGTTCACGAATTGTTAAGGAACGTACGTTATCAAACGGTCCATTAATTGGGATCGCGAGTGATAATGGATTTTGTAGTATTTATATAAGCAAGTATTTAATGAACAGAGAAATAGGATTTGGGCGTAAATTATTGCAAATACTTGAGGATTATCAGATTTCATATGAGCATCAACCAAGTGGAATCGACGATATTTCGATTATTATTCGTCAAAATCAATTACCAGTTGAATTAGAGTTTCAAATTATTAAACGGATCCAAGATGAATTAGATGCAGACCATGTTGTCGTTGAAAGAGACCTTGCCTTGATCATGTTAGTAGGTGAGGGGATGCGTCATAATGTTGGTACTACTGCACGAGCGAGTAAGGCATTAGCAAATGCGGGAATAAATATTGAAATGATAAACCAAGGTTCTTCAGAAGTAAGTATGATGTTTGGCGTTAAAACATGCGATGAGAAAAAAGCAGTACAAGTTATTTATGAAGAATTCTTCTCAAAAAATGTCATCTAACTAAATTAGTAAAATATAGATGAATAGAATAAACATCTAAAGTAATTCCAGAAAATGGAATACATAAGGAGTAAATGAATATGACAGAAAAAGAAATACAATTACTTCAGTGTATTGAACAAAATGGACGCTTAAGTAATGACGTAATAGCAAAAATGATAGGAGCTACTGAAAAAGAGGTAGCAGATATATTAACAAAATTTGAAAACGATCGCATAATTCTTCAATATATTACGCTTATTGATTGGGGGAAAGTGCCAGTTCAAGAAAGTATAACTGCAATGATTGATGTAAAAGTAGCTCCAAAACGTGGCGTAGGGTTTGATGAGATTGCTGAAAAAATCTATTTATACCCAGAAGTTAAATCAGTTTATTTGATGTCCGGAACATATGACTTATCAGTTGTAGTTGAAGGAAAAACAATGACATCAATTGCTTCATTTGTATCCCAAAAACTATCGACTTTAGAATCTATTTTATCAACGACTACCCATTTTATTTTAAAACGTTATAAACATGATAGTATCGTATACGGTCAAAAACAAAGTGATAAGCGTATGGTGATTACGCCATGAGTAAATTTAACTTATCAAATACAGTAACTACACTACAACCATCAGGGATTCGAAAGTTTTTTGATTTAGCGGCTAGTATGGATAATGTCATTTCACTTGGGGTAGGTGAACCCGATTTTGTCACGCCTTGGAACGTGAGAGAAGCAAGTATTTATTCATTAGAAACAGGACATACGGCATATACTTCAAATGCTGGACTCCTAGAATTACGTCAAGAAGTAAGCCGATATTTTGCTAAGAAGTTTGATGTGCATTATAGTCCAGAAGATGAATTAATTATAACTGTAGGGGCAAGTCAAGGGATTGATATTGCTTTAAGAACAATTTTAAATCCAGGAGACGAAGTAATCGTTATTGATCCATGCTTTGTTTCGTATGCTCCTCTAGTTTCACTAGCAGGCGGTGTTCCAGTTCATTTATCAACGACAGGAGAAGAAGAATTTAAAATCAATCTTCAAGCGTTGAAAAAGAAACTTACACCGAAAACAAAGGCGATTTTACTTTGTAATCCTAATAATCCAACTGGTACTCTACTAGAAAAAGAATTATTAGAAGATTTAGCCGTATTTGTTAAAAAACATAATTTAATAGTCATTTCAGATGAAATTTATGCTGAGCTTGTTTATGATGGTGAATATACAAGCTTTGCAAATATCGATGGTATGCGAGACCATACAATTTTAATTTCTGGATTCTCTAAGACATTTGCAATGACAGGCTGGCGACTTGGAATTGTTGCAGCACCTTCGGACATTATTTCTCATATGCTTAAAGTTCATCAATATGCAATTATGTGTGCACCAACTATGTCACAGCATGCTGCAGTTGAAGCACTTCGAAATGGAGATCATGATGTAGAAGCAATGCGACGTAGTTATATGCAACGTCGTAATTTCCTTGTGCAATCTCTTCAAGAAATTGGATTATCATGTCATCTCCCAGGTGGAGCTTTTTATGTATTCCCATCAATACAGAATACTGGCTTAACATCAGAGGAGTTCGCTGAACAATTATTATTAAAAGAGAGAGTAGCGGTCGTCCCGGGAAATGTTTTTGGAGATTGTGGTGAAGGGTATATTCGATGTTCTTACGCAACTTCATTAAATCAATTAATCGAAGCTACAAAAAGGATTAATCGATTCTTACAGACTCTTCCAACTTACCAACCAACAAATTTTATTAAAGTTGAAAGTAAATAAACGAAAAAAAGCTCTTGTTCTCTATTTAAGGAAACAAGAGCTTTTATTTTATTACAGTGTATAATTCATTTGTTTGAGCTTCAATTATTCTTTCAGTAAAAATTGATGTAATTAAGCAATCGTACCCTAAGGTTTCACATAATATCCAGTTATTTTGCATTTCTAGAGGTAACGATTTTATTCTATCTTTTAATTCATTCATAAGAGTTCCTGAAAAAAATAAATACGGAACGATTATTACTTGATGATTTTTTTCAGTCAATAGTTGATTCCATGCTTCGTTTATCGACGGCTTTGAAACTGCCATAAAAGCGGGGAGTACAGGATGCTTTAAATTTGTTTCAAGATGTTTAACGATTGAATTGAAATCATCTATCGTTAATGGATCACTACTTCCTCGTCCAACTAGCAATATTTTAGTTGGCTTTATTAAATACTTAACCTTTTCATTAATTCGCTTTTGGATTAAATTGATCATATTTTTGTGTATTCCGATTGGAGAGGCAATTTTTATTTTTATATGCGGATATACCTTTTGAAATTTAGCGATTTCAAGAGGTATATCCACCTTTGCATGATTTGCAGAAAGGAGTAAAACCGGCAATACTGTTACCGATTTAGCTCCTTTACGCAAACAATTCTCTAATCCTACTGAAATTGATGGTTCTGCGAGTTCAATAAAACTAATTTCTTGAATAGGGCAATCGATTTGTTTTTGTACTTTTTTAACAAATTGTATGGCTGAATGGACAGCCGATTTTACACGGCTGCCATGACATACATATAAGATTGCATCCATTCTAAAGCACCTCGTTCCATTTTAAGGGAGAATTTATAGACTTGAGTAATTAATGTTTGTATGTTCAGTGATCGCGTTATAGTTTGTCTCAAACCATTGTAATTGATGGTGTAAATTTACTACTTCTCCTACGATAATCATACTAGGATTGGCTATTTTTTCTTTTTCAATGTCAGTTATTACATTTTTTAGTGTACTAATGACAGTTCGCTGTTGTTCAGTCGTACCATAGTGAATCAGGGCAACGGGTGTGTCTTGATGTTTTCCATTTGAAATTAGTTGATGCCGAATATATGGTAAATTATTAACCCCCATATAAATTGCTAGTGTGTCAATGCCTTTTGCTAAAGAGGCCCATTTAACCGTATCCTCTTCTTTGCAATGACCTGTTACAAAAGCAAAGGAACTACTATAATCACGATGGGTGACAGGGATACCAGCATAAGCTGGAGCTGCTATACCTGATGTAATGCCAGGAACGATTTCAAAAGAGACACCACGTTCTACAAGATAAGTTGCTTCTTCACCACCACGACCAAAAATGAAAGGATCTCCACCTTTTAATCGAACTACGTTTTTTCCTTTTTTTGCATACTTCACTAAGAAAGCATTTATTGTTTCTTGTTTTAATGCATGGTAGTTTGGGAGTTTACCAGCGTATATTAACTCGACGGATTCTTTTGCATACTCTAATAGTTCCTTATTAACTAGTCGGTCATAAATAATGACATCTGCATTTTGAATGCACTTTAGTCCTTTTACTGTAATTAGATCAACGTCCCCTGGTCCAGCACCAACTAAATAAACTTTTCCAATCATTCCACACACCTCATCATCATCGTTTACTTAAAACTTCTAAATCTAAAACAAATCCACCACTTTGGCTAACTTTCTTTTTTTCATACATTAGTAATTCTTTAACGTCCGGTTTCTTAACATAAAACTTTTCAAGTTCTGTATCAACTAGTTTAAATGCTTTTTCATCATCATTTGCTAATATAACAATAGGAACGATACGACTTTCGATTGATGCTTCAAATCGATATAAAAACATATGTCACCGACTTTCTTTAAGATGCATTGACAGTTTCAAGAATGGAAGTTAAATAGGTTTGTAATTCTTCAATTCCAACTCTTGATACATAATCTAAAAAGGTTTCTGAAGGTAGTTTATTTTCGCTAAAGTGCTGCAAGAATTTTTCTAATACTAGGTGGAGGGCAGGGGATTCAACCTTCCCTTTTAATTTTTCATTTAATTTACCACCATTGGCTAATGTACCACCTACATAAATTTCAAAAGCCTCTACTAATTCTTTTTTCTCATTACGAGCCTTGATGCCTTGAAGTCCTATATCAGCGATTGCTCTTTGACCACAAGAGTTAGGGCAACCAACCATGTGAATTCTAACTGGTACATCTAAAGTAATTTTTTCATCTAAATAAGATGCTGTATCCTTCATACGAGCCTTCGTTTCAACTAATGCTAAATTGCAGTATTCATTTCCTGTACAAGCAACAGAGTAACCAATAAATTTTGGAGGTATTGGAGTGAATTTTTCAAGTATTGGTTCTTTCAATAATTCCTCAATATTTTCAGCTGGAATATTTGGTAAAATTAAATTTTGTGAATTACAATTACGTATTTCACCATTACCGTATTTTTTAACAATTCTAGCTAATTCAAAAACATCCTTAGAATGCAATCTTCCAACAGGTATACTTAATCCAACATAATTTAATCCTTCTTGCTTTTGTGGATGAACTCCATAAAAATATCCTGCATTCCATGACTCTTCAAAGCCAGTTCCTTTTGGTAATAGCTTACCTGTATATCCTTCTAAAACTTCTTTAAACTTTTCAACGCCCCAATCAGCGACTAAAAACTTTAAACGAGAGTGATGGCGTTTCTCACGGTAGCCATAATCTCTAAAGATTGTAGTAACGGCGATCGCAACTTCTTTCACTTGATGTGGTAACAAGAATACATCAAGTTCTTGAGCTAAATGTGGAGCGGAAGATAGCCCACCACCAACTTTTAAATGGAAACCACAAGTTTCTTTGCCGTCAATTTCTTTAATAGCCGGAATAAATGAAATGCAGTTAATTTCTGCATTTGACGCATTATTTTTATTTGTACTGATCGACATTTTATATTTTCTAGGTAGATTGGAGAACTCTTCATTAAACTGAAAGAATTCATAAACTTCCTTTACGATAGGTGTAGTATCAAATAATTCATTAGGATCAATTCCTGCAAGTGGATTTCCAACGATATTACGTGTAATATCACCGCATGCCCCAGCACTAGATAGACCAACTTTTTCTAAACGTGTGAAAATATCTGGAATTTGATCAATTGTTAACCAATGAAATTGGATCGCTTGACGGGTTGTAATATCATACACATCTCGACCATAATCGCGAGCGATTTCTGCTAATGTTATAAGCTGTTCATGTGTTAGTATGCCAGACGGAACATTAACTCGCATCATAAAATATCCGGCTTCTTTTGGTTTTTGTAAATAGCATCCAGCCCACTTGAATAAATCCCATTGATCTTTTGGAATTGATTCAAACCCATTTTTTGCATAGTAGGGGATGTCATCATAGATTTTAAGTCCATCCTTAACGAGTTTCTTTTTCTCAGTTTCATTTAGCTTAAGATTGTCTTTCCAAATTTTTTCAAATGCCATCGAAAATCACCTTACCCAATATAATTTTTACTCTTTAAAAATTGAAGTATTGTTTCAACACAATCTTGTACAGATTGTTTATCAGTATTTAATATAATTTCTGGATTGATTGGTGCCTCATACGGAGAGCTGATGCCCGTAAAGTTTTGAATTTCACCATTTTTTGCTTTTTTATAAAGTCCTTTCGGATCTCTACTCTCACAAGTTTCAACGGAGCATTCTACGTAAACTTCAATAAACTCGTCTTGTTCGACTAATGACCGAACGATATTTCGATCAGCAATAAAAGGGGAGATAAAAGCCGTTAAGACAATTTGCCCGTTATCTACAAAGAGTTTTGCTACTTCACCAATTCGTCTGATGTTTTCAGTTCTGTCAAAATCAGTGAAACCTAGATCTTTGTTTAAGCCATGACGAATATTATCACCATCTAATACGTATTGTTGAACATTAAGATGGTATAAAGCTTTTGCAATCTCGTTAGCAATCGTCGATTTACCTGAAGCGGATAAACCAGTAAACCATAAAATACAGCTGTGGTGATTGTTTTTTTGTCGGCGATCTTCTTTTGAAATACTAGCTTGATGCCAAACGATATTTTCAGACATTCAACTTTTCTCCTATTCTACAGAAATTGATTCAGGTTCTTTTAAACCTTCAATTAGTACTTCTACAACTTCTTTTCTACTAAAAGCAGAAGGAGGAAGTTCACCTTTTTTTAGCATTTCACGAACCTTCGTACCTGATAAAGTTACGTGATGCTCGCTACCATGCGGGCATGTTTTGGTTGATGCCATATTCTCGCACTTTGTGCAATAGAAACTATTTTCAAAGAATAGTAGAGAGATTCCTAATTCATCTTGTGAAAACTTTTGAAATATTTTTTGTGCATCATAAGTTCCATAGTAGTTGCCGACACCAGCATGATCACGTCCAACAATAAAATGTGTACAGCCATAATTTTTTCGAACAATTGAATGGAAAATAGCTTCTCTTGGTCCCGCATAACGCATTGCGGCAGGGAATACGGCTAAAAATACACGATCTGAAGGATAATAGTTTTGGAGTAAGACCTTATAGCTTTTCATTCGAACTTCTGCAGGAATATCGTCCGATTTTGTCTCACCAACTAATGGGTTTAAGAATAATCCATCTACAATTTCAAGTGCGGTTTTCTGAATATATTCATGGGCACGATGAACAGGATTACGAGTTTGGAACCCAACTATTTTTTTCCAATTTAATGATGCGAATTTTTCTCTCGTTTCTTTTGGACTTAAATAATGTTCAGAGAATTGAGAACGATTAATTTGTCTAATAACAGTTACTTCGCCACCTAAATAAACATCACCACGGGAATACATTTTTGCTACTCCAGGGTGGTTTGTGTCAGTAGTACCAAAAACAAACTGTGCCTCTAGTAATTTGTTAGGTGTATAAATATCATCAATCCTTAACAAGCCATACACATTATTTTCCCAAGTTAGTTTAACTTGTTCGCCTAGTTTTAGATTACTAGCTATCTTTCCACTTACAGGAAGGGTAATTGGAATACTCCATACAGTCCCATCTTTTAATCGCATTGTGCTTACGACTTGCTCATAATCATCTTTTCCTAAATAACCAGTTAGGGGACTATAAGCTCCATTTCCAATTAACTCTAGATCACTTAACGCAATTAAATCTAAAGGAATTTCCTTTATACCATCCTTAACAGTAACTTCTGGATTAAATCGATTAATTAAGACTCCGCCATGTGGAGGTAAACTCATTTCTAAACACTCCTTAAATTTTCCTATTTTAATAGTTAGTAAGAATAAACTTTCATTTTTTGCATTTAATAAAGACAACTAATCATGTAATCCACATTCAGTTTTTTGTGAACCAGACCAACGACCAGAGCGACTATCTGAAGAGTTTGAAGCAGGTAATGTACATACCTCACAACCAATGCTTGGGTACCCTATATCGTGTAATGGATTGTATGGGAGATTTTTGTAATATACATATCGCCAAACTTCCTTCCAAGTCCAGTGGATTAAGGGACAAACTTTAATTGAGCTGAACTTATTATCTAGATTAAGAAATTCTGTTTTTTGTCTTGACGGAGATTGTTCCCTTCTTAAGCCTGACACCCAGGCTGGAGCACTATTTAGAGCTTCTTGAAGTGGTAAGATTTTGCGTATATTACAGCACTTATTTGGTTCACGCTTCCATAACTCATCTCCATGAATACGAGCTTGCTCTTCTAAAGTCAGACTTGGTGTTTTCTTTTCTATTTGTAAGCTTGGATAGTTAGCTTGTACGCGATCTATTAATTCATAAGTTTCCTTAAAATGTAGGCCGGTCTCTAAAAAAACAACCTTTGCATCAGGTTTTACTTTTGAAATTAAATCAATTAGTAAGATTCCCTCAACTCCAAAGCTACAAGCATAAACTAGATCATCACCATAGGTTTTGTAAGCCCACTCGAGTACTTCAAGTGCACCTTTTGTTTCATTATCAATCGAAAAGTCTGGAATACTTTTCTCGTTCCAATTTTCAAATCTCATATTACTTTCCTCCAATTGACTAAAGAAGCCAAGTTATCCTAAAAAGAAAAAGCAGCTCAAATCTACACTCTTCAAACGTAGACTTGAGCTGCCTCTAGTTTTTCTAGTCAGCAGGAACCTATTTACTTTAATCGTATTTTTTCTTGTTTTTCTACTTGAATAATTCTCCCATCTTGAACGACTAATGTGATTGTTCCAAATCTTAAACCATTTAGTAATGATTCCACGACCTCAATGATGGGTGTTAAGTCGTTGGTTTGGCTCATGAGCTTCCTCCTAGAATTTAATTACAACTAAGTCTATCAGAATTATATGGATTGTCAATTTCAAAAATGATAATTTATTTAAAATTTATATATTTCTTAATTTTGAATTATGTCATTAAAGCTCTCCAATATATGTCATAATAATAATTAAAAGTAAAAAACATTATGATAAATAATTCATTGAATTAATAATATTGGTACAATAGTTACAATTTGTTTTTGCATTTTAATATTTAACAAAAATTATTTTGTTCTTATAAGTTATTAATGAATATACAATTATTTAAGAAAGATAATAATGGAATAACAATTAGTTGCATCTAAAGGAGGATCTTTTTGACGATACTTCATAACGAACCATTAATTTCAGCCGTTATAGCGTGGTTTATTGCGCAGTTTTTAAAGGTCATTATCCATTTATTTAAAGAAAAAGAATTTGATATATCTAAGTTTTTTGCTTCTGGTGGTATGCCAAGTTCACATTCCTCAACAGTGACTGGGTTAGCACTAAGTGTTGGATTAACAGAAGGTTTTGAAAGTGTTACCTTCGCAATCTCAGCAATTTTTGCGACGATTATTATGTATGATGCTTCAGGTGTAAGATTGGCAGTTAGTAAACATGCAAAGTTATTAAATGATTTTTTTCATGGAAGAATTAAAAATTATAAAGCTTTAAATGAACTAGTAGGTCATACTTCATATGAAGTTGTTGTTGGAGCATTAATTGGAATCATCATTGCCATCATAGTTTCAAAATTTTAACGCTCTAATATAAATCAATTGATTTATATTATGAGCGTTTTTTTACACATTGAGAAATGATTAATCAATCGTCATTGAGGTAGACTTTACGACAAGGTGACACCTACCTCTGTGTCTTTGCTTTAAGATTTCAATCGGAGAGTTTTCTTTCTCTATTTTCTGACTCAAGATATAAATCAATAGTCGAATTTACATCAGTTTGATAAGATATTGGTAGGATATGTAAGTAAGGAGTGGAAAAATGAAAAGTACAGTAAGTGAAAATAGTGCTTGGAAAAAGGTGGGTCGAACGATTTATCAATTCCGATTTATTGTTATTGCAATTTTAGCTATATTTTCAATTATTCTAGGTATTTATTCGAAGCATTTACCTGGCATTTTAGATGGAGATGGTTTTAGGACACCTGGAGAGTACGAAAAAGCTAAGAATGTACTAGAAAAAGAATTTGAACAATCGCCAGATTCACTCATCATTATTCTCGAGCGGAAAAAGGGTGCCACAAGCGTCGAATTCCAATCTGATATTGAACGGATTGTGAAGGAAGTTCAAAAGGAAAAGAATGTAAAACAATTTCATCACCCTCTAATGAATCCGGGTATGAAAAAAGATAATATTGCCTACTTATCTCTTTTATACAATGAAAAGGATCACGATAAGCTTGTTGATCTAAACAATAAATTTGCAAAAAAATTAGAGTCTTTATCAAATGATACTGTAAAGGTAGGAACAACTGGTTTTACAATCATTAGTGATGTAATGAATAAAACTAGTCAAGAAGACTTAAAGAAAGCAGAAATGATTGGTGTACCGATTGCGTTTATTGTTCTATTTTTTGCATTTGGAAGTTTAGTTGCATCTGCTATTCCAATTATAATCGGTATGATTAGTATTTTAAGTACATTTGGAATATTATTCTTCATAGGTAAACATGTTGATTTATCAATCTTTGTCTTAAATGTTGCACCGATGATTGGATTAGCTTTATCAATCGATTTTGCCTTATTATTCGTAAGCCGTTATAAGACTGAATTACAGAACCATTCATCAGTGAAAGAAGCAATTAGTATAACGTTTGCAACTGCGGGTAGAGCGATTATTTTTTCTGGTATTTGCGTATTTATTGGATTATCAGCTCTGTACTTCATAAATATTGATCTTTTTAGAAGTGTCGCAATAAGTGGCGCAGTTGTTGTATTAGTTAGTTTATTTTTATCATTAACTCTATTACCAGCAGTACTATCAGCTCTTGGTAAAAATATTAATAAAGGTACGTTAAAATCGATTGCGAATCGAAGCCAAGATCAACAACAAGCAGTTTGGAGAAAATTTGCAAATTTCGTTATGAAAAGACCAATCATCATGGCACTAACGTCATTAATCATATTAGGTCTTTTCGTCATTCCAATTAGGGATGTGCACTTAAATATCCCTACAATTGATGCATTACCAAAGGATGCAACATCGAGAATTAATTATGAAAAATATCAAAAAGCTTTTCTTCCAGAAGCTCAAAAACATGGAACGATCTCAATTGTACTAGAATCTAATACGGACTTTTTAAATCAAAATAATGTAAACGCATTAGATAAAATACAGAAAAAGCTTGAAAATGACAAAAATGTTTATGAAGTTAAAAGTGTGTTGAATGCAGTTAATTTAAACGCTCAACAATTTTTACCTGCTTTAAAATCTCCAAACGCATCAAAAATTCAGCCTGCGATTGATGCCTATATTAAAAAGAATAAAACTTATATTCAAGTATTCTTGAATTCTGATCCAAAATCAGAAAAAGGGAAACAATGGGTAAGAGATTTTGAAGATAGATACAATGGTAAAATTGAAGGACTTGATTATACTATCGGTGGTCAAGTGAAATTTGAACAAGAATTATTTGATGAGATTACAGATAATATTGTATACGGTTTACTAGTGATTATGGTTAGTACTTTTATCATATTAATGATTGCATTTAGGTCCATTATCATTCCAATCAAAGCGATCTTAATGAATGTTTTATCTTTAAGTGCAACGTTTGGAATCATTACTTGGTTATTCCAAGGTGGTAATTTTGGCTTACCTCAATCTGATATTATGTTAATTTTGCCAGTGTTTGTTTTTGGATTAGTTTTCGGTTTAAGTATGGACTATGAAGTATTTTTAATGTCGAGAATGCAAGAGCTATACTATGAATCGGGAGATAATACTTATTCAACAAGAGAAGGGTTAGTATCGACGAGCCGAATTATCACATCAGCGGCATCCATTATGATTGTTATTACAGGGGCATTTGCTTTTACGGATATGGTACCTGTTAAACAGATGGGAATCGGGATTGCTATAGCCATTTTCTTAGATGCTACAATTGTTCGTTTAGTTTTAGTTCCTAGCTTAATGCAGTTATTTGGAAAATGGAATTGGTGGTTTCCATTTGCAAAAAATAAAACCGAGGAACCATCTAAACGAGTTGGGTAAATCAATTAAAAGAAACTGTTATTCATTTCATATTTGAGTAGCAGTTTTTTAAATTTAAGTGAATTAAATCGATCTGTGTAAAAATTCCCAATTTTTTGAAACTATAGAAAATGCATGGTCAAATTTGGTAAACTAAAAATGAAAGAGGGGGAGAAGGAAAAATGTTAAAAAAATCGATTAGGGCAATTTTAATAAGCTGTCTTGTGTTAACAATCAGCTTATTAGCAGCATGTGGTAACAATCATGAAAAATCTGCAAATGGTAAAAAACATGTGAAATTACCAATTGCAACAATAAAGGTAAAGGATTACGGTGTCATTAAAGCTGAATTATATCCTAATATTGCACCAAATACAGTAGATAATTTTATTTCACTAGCAAACAAAGGATTTTATAATGGATTAACATTCCATCGAGTTGTTAGAGACTTCGTTATTCAAGGTGGAGATCCTGAGGGAACTGGTGGCGGTGGTCCAGGATATGCAATTAATGGAGAATTTACATCAAATGGCTTTAAAAATAACTTAAAACATACAACAGGTGTACTATCTATGGCAAGAACTGGTGACCCAAATAGTGCTGGAAGTCAATTTTTCATAATGGCAAACGATACACCTGACCTTGATGGGCAATATGCTTCATTTGGTAAGGTGACAGAAGGAATCGATATTGTTAAGAAAATTGACGCAGTTGAAGTGGATTCAATGGAAAAACCTGTTACTCCAGTAATCATCGAGTCCATAAAGGTAGATACTAAAGGCGAGAAATACGCTAAACCAAAAACTCATAAAGAATAAAATCTTCCTGAGCTTGGTTTTAATAACTACTACATAAACCCGAAAAAACTACTTCACAAAAATGAAGTAGTTTTTTCATTTAAATTAAATATGAATTATAAACCTTTTTTAATTTTACCAGACCAAAGCTTGTAGCCGCCTTTAAGTTGGTAAAGTTCTGTTACACCTTGTTTACGTAAAATACGTGCAGCTTGTCCTGGACGAACGCCCATTTGATCATATAAATAGACAGCTTGATCTTTACGAATTTCTTTTGAACGCGTTTTTAATTGTGCGAACGGAATATTACGAGCACCTAATATATGGCCGTTCTTAAAATCTTCTTGATCACGTAAGTCAATTAGCTGAGCTTTACGGTAGCCAGCACGAAATTCTTCCTCAGTTAACGTTTTAATTAAACGTTTTTGGTAGAAATACATAACTGTTGAGTATACAATGATACCTAGTACGACAAAAATTATTGGTAAAAACTGACTCAAATTTTTCAACACCTTTCAATTACCTACTTATCTTATTATAATTCTCTAGTAGGATTGTGCAAGAAACTTTCATTAAAAAAGTAAAAATTTATCGAAAAATGAGGAGATTTTCAACATGACAAAGACAAAGTGGTATTTTATTAATAGCGGAGTAAAATCAGGAAGCTATAATATGGCTCTTGATGAATGCTTAATCAAGTGGCAAAGTGAAGAAGGTTTTCTTCCAACACTGCGTTTCTATGAATGGGAAAATCCTACTGTAACAATTGGATATTTCCAAAAAAACCAAGAAATAAGTTTAGAAGCATTAAAAAAATACAACGGTGATTTCGTAAGACGCCAAACTGGTGGAAGAAGCGTACTTCATCATGATGAATTAACTTATAGCGTAATTGTCCCAGAAAGCTACCCAAATATGCCTGTATCAGTTACAGAAGCATATAGAGTGATTTCAATGGGAATTTTAGAAGGGTACAAGCTACTTGGTTTAGATGCTTCTTTTTCTGTACCAAAAACTGCTGAAGAAAAAAATGAATTAAAAAACCCAGCAAGTGCAGTTTGCTTTGATGCGCCATCATGGTATGAAGTTGTTGTAAATGATAAAAAAATTGCTGGAAGTGCGCAAACAAGACAAAAGGGCTCAATTCTTCAGCATGGTTCAATTCCTTTAAATATTGATGTTGATATGTTATATGACTTATATATTTTCTCTTCAGACGCAGTGAGAGAAAGAATGAAAAAACGATTCTTAGATCGTGCAACTTGGATCAATGCAGAAAGTACTACTCCTAAAACAATGGCTGACTTGTATAAAGCATTTGAAAAAGGCTTCGAAATTGGATTAGATATCGAGTTGATGCCTTATGAATTAACGGAAGCTCAAGAGAAGGAAGTACAGGATTTAGCTGCAACTAAATATGGTACTGAGGAATGGAATTTACGTAAGTAGTTTTTTATTGAAAGCCTTTTTGGCTTTCTTTTTTTTGCATTGTTGGACTAAATGGTAAAAGGAGCGGTCAAATAAAAAGAGGTAAGTGTACAAAAAAACAGATCAATCATGAAAATACCTTCACAATATAGTTCAATTTTAGGCATCGACAATAAATAAAGAAGCATCAAAGAGAACTTCCTACCTTTTCCACTGTTTTAATTCTTATCGGGGTTAATACTAATCAAAAAATGTGGAGAAGGAGTAGATTATATGAAGCCTTTTATACCAAAGCTTGTTTATTTCGAGCCTCAAGCTTTAGAGTATCCGTTAGGAAAGGAACTAAAGGAGAAATTTGAGCAGATGGGTTTAGAAATAAGAGAAACAACATCTCATAATCAAATTCGAAATTTACCTGGTGAAAATGATGTGGAAAAATACCGGATTGCTAAGTCAACTTTAGTAGTGGGGTTGCGTAAGACTTTAAAGTTTGAAACATCTAAACCTTCAGCGGAATATGCAATTCCTCTTGCTACAGGCTGTATGGGGCATTGTCATTATTGCTACTTACAAACTACGCTTGGTTCCAAGCCTTATATTAGGGTGTATGTAAATTTAGAAGATATTTTTGAGCAAGCCCAAAAATATATAAAGGAACGCGAACCTGAGATTACACGGTTTGAAGCTGCGTGTACGTCTGATATAGTTGGTATAGATTATTTAACACATTCTCTTAAGAAAACGATTGAATTTATTGGTGAAACAGAATTTGGTCGTTTACGATTTGTAACGAAATTTCCACATGTAGATCATTTACTTGATGCAAAACATAATGGAAAAACAACATTTAGATTCAGTATTAATTCTAGGTATGTTATCAAAAACTTCGAACCTGGAACTGGTTCATTTGATGAGAGAATAGAAGCCGCGAAAAAAGTTGCATATGCAGGATATCCATTTGGTTTTATTGTTGCACCCATTTATATGCATGAAGATTGGGAAGAGGGCTATGAGGAGCTTTTTATTCGATTAAAGGATGCATTAGGTGAATTAGCTAATGAGAAGATGACTTTTGAACTCATACAGCATCGTTTTACTAAGCCTGCCAAAAAGGTGATTTTAGAGAGGTATCCTAATACTAAACTAGAAATGGATGAAGAGAAAAGGAAATATAAATGGGGCAAATATGGAATTGGAAAATATGTTTATCAAAAGGAAGAGGCTGCTTCAATTGAAGAGACCATTTCTGGTTATATAAAAAAGTATTTTCCTAATGGAGAAATTCAATATTTTACTTAATGAAGTGTATCTAGTTTATCAATAATCGACAGAAGACTCCTACCTAATTACGTGAAGGTGTGATAACACCAGTAATAGGTGGGAGATGAATGTCGGTTAGGCGTTCGTATGTCTAAATGCTTTTTTGTTGTCTGCTTCATAACTCAATGATATGCTCAGTCTTAGGGATAAGAAAGGCTGAAATTAAAGAGAAATTTGATAGCGATAATCATGATCAAACGTGCCTTTCCAAAGCTTTGTTCTGCTAATTTACAAAGTTGGCTCAAAGAAGTTGACAATATAGCTCTTCAATCCTCACTGAAAAACCTCGCAGATTCGTATTCACGATTCTTCAAAAAAGTTGAATAAAGCACCACACTTTAAGTCTAAAAGAATCGAGTTCAATCCTATACAACAAAAGAAACAAACGGAAATATTGCCGTTCTCGGAAACATGTCCTTTTTCCATCAACATCACGATCGAGATATAAATGCCAGTAAAAGTATTCTAGCTCAAGGCAGGCATACGAACATTGGCTTTGGCCTAAATAATCATAGAACCGTAGGGATATCTACGGAGATCGCTTGGTAAATAAGAGAAACCTCTGCTGGCAAAGCTAGCAAGTATGCTCAGCTCCCAAGAATCTCCCACTTCAAACAATCTGTAAGGGTGCTAAGTGGTGAGAAGTTCAATGGTACACTCTTATTATTTTCAACATACTCTTATACAGAATGGAAATCTATTATTATTTAAATGTGTTCATGTTAATTGCACTTTTAGTATATGTGTTGTATCATTTTATTGATGCTTATTGTAACGGAATAAAGTTTGAATGAGTGTATTGGAGGAAGAACATGCCCACACCTAGTATGGAAGATTATATTGAACAAATTTACCTTTTAATTGAAGATAAAGGGTATGCTCGTGTATCTGATATTGCTGAAGCATTATCTGTACACCCATCGTCAGTAACTAAAATGGTGCAAAAACTAGATAAAGACGATTATTTAATTTATGAAAAATATAGAGGATTAATCCTAACGCAAAAAGGTAAAAAAATGGGAAAAAGACTTGTCTACCGCCATGTATTACTTGAGCAATTCTTAAGAATTATTGGTGTAGATGAAAATTTAATTTATCAAGATGTTGAAGGAATGGAACATCATATGAGTTGGGAAGCCATTGATCGAATTGGCGAACTTGTTCAGTTCTTTGAAGAAGATAAAAATCGAATCGAAGCATTAAAAGATATTCAAAAGTCGAATGAAGCCCAATCGAATTCAAATAACTAAAAAGACCGTGCTTAGTAGGAAGCACGGTCTTTCTTTTTGCCCTTTTCACCTTCAATCACAGTTAAGTGACTTGCATCCTTTGAACGTTTTTTTAACAAAGGCGTGGAGGTACTTTTTCTTGAAGTGGGCTTTGATTTGTTAATCGATTTTTTAAACGAGCTAGATTTTTGAGTGTTATATTTTTTTATAGTTTGTTTTGCAGCCTTACGATAGGAGTCTTGATGGCTTCTTTGACTGTTTGAAGATGAAAAAACTCTATAAATAAAATAAATAATTAAAAGGATTAATCCAATAAACAAAAATCGTTGTAATAATTTTGCTGGATCGTTTATCAACTGAGCAATTAAGCCAAAAAGTGCTAATGCTATTATTCCATAAAATATTGATGTGTACACTTTTTGATTCACTTTAAGCACCTCCTATGGTGAAGAGTAAATAATGTATTAGAAAAATATTGTTTCTTATAGTTTATTACATTTTATCCAATAAGTTGATATTTTTTATAAAATTCTGTCAATTAAATGTTGTTATTTTTTTCCACTTCTAAAAGTCGGTTAAATGAAGCGATTGATACTTCAACTTGATCATCAGATGGTTCTTTAGTTGTTAATAATTGTAGCCATAAACCAGGGTAACCTACCCATCTTAAAATAGGAATATTTCGAACTTTATTTGTTAATTGAAGAACTTCGAACGAAACACCTATAACGACTGGAATTAATAAAAGTCGATCGACAATTCTAAGCCATAGTGGGCTTGTTGGAACTAAGAAGTATATGAACATACCAACTATTACAGTAAATAGGATAAAGCTACTTCCACAACGGTAATGAAGTCGAGATTGTGATTGGACTCCTTCAATCGTTAAAGGAATATTGTTTTCATATGCATTAATCACTTTATGCTCGGCACCATGATACATAAACACTCTTTTTATAAATGGAGTCAATGAAACTAAGTAGATATAGATTAATAAAAAACCTAGTTTTAAAATACTTTCTATTACGACTTGTTGAAAATCGGTTTCAAATATTGGTTTCAATGTTGCTGCCAATAGTACCGGAACAAGGGTGAAAATAACTTTTCCAACTAAAAATGATAAAACGGCTAGCAATGAAAGTCCGAGATAAGTTGCAAGCGTACCTTTTTGTTTTTCACGCTCAATTGCAATTTTCTCATCATCCTCTGGATCAATTCCGTATCTTTCAGTTGAGTAATTTAAATGCTTGGACCCATTAATACTTGCTTGTATAATCGCGACTACACCACGGACTAAAGGGATTTTCTTTAATTTTTGCATTGTCCGATTTATATGTATCGGTTCTTCATAATATTGAATTTCTTCATTTGTCCTGCGGATAGCAGAGACTGTATGTGTTTTGCCACCAAACATTACGCCCTCTACGATTGCTTGACCCCCATAAACTGCTTTATTTTTCTCTCTCATGTTGCACCAACCTAAACGTGTTTTTTATCTATTACTATCTATTGTAAATGTAAGCATAATAATGGTGCAAGTAAGAAGTAGGAAAATCTAAATAATAATCATAATATTTTTAATTTTCTAATAAAAAATCGGAATCACATTAAAAATTTCTTTGTTGGACATAATACTCAGAGATATTTAGCAATGTATGGAAAGGGAAATGTTAAATGCAGGAAAAAGATAAAGAACAAGAAAAAAAGCAAGGTCAGGATCAAGAACAAGAAAAAGATATGCAAAGTCAAGAAAATAATCAAAACCAAGATCAAAATCAAAGTAAAAGTCAAAATGAATACCTAGTCCAAGGTGGCGAAGGTGATTCAAAAGGGAATAAGAACTTTAATAAGATTGTTAGTATTGGGTTTTTTGGTGGCATATTTTGGTCTTCTGTTTTGTTAGTTCTTAGTTATTTTGACTTTACTCAAATTGGTCCAAATTTTGTTTTAGAAAGAATCAAACTTGGAAAATGGGCAAATGGTTATGTTGAAAACTTACTATCTATTGTTGGTATAGGCATTATTTCAATCATTATTGCATTTATATTTTATTTTATCGGTAGAAAATTTAACGGAGTTCTGCCAGGTATATTTTTTGGATTACTCCTGTGGGTTATTGTTTTTATTCTTCTTGGTAAAATAGCATTCGATTTAAAAGCAATTAAGGATTACTCATCTGATACGACAGTTACTACAATCTGTTTATTCATTTTATACGGAACTTTTATTGCATATTCTGTTTCTTTTGCTTTTCAAGAGCAAAAGGCATATTTGCGTGGCTATTCAAAATAGTCTGGCCTATGATAAAATAAACCTTGGGTATTCCAAGATATGTGTATTTGGGATAAATATGCCGAAATGATGGGTGGAGACTTTTAAAATGGCTAAGTTTTTATTATTGAATGGACCTAATCTAAATATGCTCGGTCAGAGAGAAGTTTCTATCTATGGTTCAACTACTTTAAAGGATATTGAGGATCATTTATCATCGCTTGCACATGAAGATGGGGATACGATTGATTGCTTTCAATCGAATCATGAAGGTGAATTAATCGATCAACTTCATGCGGCAAATAAAGTCTATGATGGGATTCTGTTTAATCCTGGCGCATTTACTCATTACAGCTATGCAATTCGTGATGCAATTGCAAGTATTACCGTACCAACTATTGAAGTACATATTTCAAATATACATAAAAGAGAAGAGTTCCGACATACTTCAGTTTTAGCTGCAGTAACTGTTGGGCAAATCGTTGGTTTAGGTGTGTATGGATATGACTTAGGTTTAAGTGCGTTAAAAAAGATTAGTAGGGGAGAGAAAAACAATGGAAAAAATTAAAAAGTTACGTGAAGCTTTAGTAGAAAAAGGATTAGACGCATTATTAGTTACTAGTACATACAACAGACGTTACATGACGAACTTCACAGGTTCTGCTGGTGTTGCATTAATTACACAGGACAAAGCTTTATTCATTACTGATTTCCGCTATATTGAACAAGCTACTAGCCAATGTGAAGGTTATGATATTGTTAAACATGAAGGGTCAATTCCAGCTGAAGTTGCAGCTTTAACAGAGAAATTTGGCTTAGCAAAACTTGGATTTGAACAAGATCATATTACGTTTACAGAATTTGGTTCTTACCGCAAAGTGGTAAAAGCAGAATTAGTTCCTGTAAGTGGATTAATTGAAAAATTACGCTTAATTAAAACGGATGCAGAGATTTCAATCATTAAGGAAGCTACTAAAATTGCAGAATCTGCTTTTGATCATATTTTAGGATTTATCCGTCCAGGTGTTACTGAATTAGAAGTATCGAATGAGTTAGAATTTTTTATGCGTAAATTAGGTGCTACTTCATCATCATTTGATACGATCGTTGCTTCTGGTACTCGTTCTGCTCTTCCTCACGGTGTAGCATCAGAAAAAGTAATTGAATCAGGTGATTTTGTAACGTTAGATTTTGGTGCATACTATAAAGGTTATGTATCAGATATGACTAGAACAGTTTCAGTAGGTGAGCCTCATTCTGATTTGAAGAAAATTTATGATATCGTTCTTGAAGCTCAATTACGTGGTGTTAATGGGATTAAAGCAGGTATTACAGGTAAAGAGGCTGATGCTTTAACTCGTGATTATATTACGGAAAAAGGTTACGGAGAGTATTATGGACATGGAACTGGCCATGGTATTGGTCTAGAAGTACATGAGGGACCTGGCGTATCATTCCGTTCTGATACAGTATTAGAGCCAAATATGATCGTGACTTGTGAACCAGGTATTTATATTCCAAATCTAGGTGGAGTTCGTATAGAAGATGATTTAATCGTTAAAACTGGTGGTAACGAAAACTTAATGTCTTCACCAAAGAATCTAATTATTTTATAAGTTTTCATTAGATTAGAAATTAGAACTACACAAAAAGCGTATTTTACTTTATGATATAAAGTTGTAAAAGAAATTCATGGTAAGAGAAATGGTTCTTTTTTTACACAATACATACTTATAGAACCATTTCATTTTTTAGGAGGATATTTAATGATTTCAGTAAACGATTTTCGTACAGGTTTAACAATTGAAACTGACGGTGGACTTTGGCAAGTAATGGATTTCCAACACGTTAAACCGGGTAAAGGTGCTGCATTCGTACGTTCAAAACTTCGTAACCTACGTACAGGTGCTGTACAAGAAAAAACATTCCGTGCTGGTGAGAAAGTAGCAAAAGCACATATTCAAAACCGTAAAATGCAATATTTATACGCTAATGGTAACCAACATGTATTCATGGACAATGAGTCTTATGAGCAAATTGAATTACCAGAAGCAAATATTGAACGTGAATTAAAATTCCTTAAAGAAAATATGGAAGTTTATATCATGACTTTTGAAAGTGAAATTTTAGGTGTTGAATTACCAAACACTGTTGAACTAAAAGTAGTTGAAACTGAGCCAGGTATTAAAGGTGATACTGCTTCTAACGTTACAAAACCAGCTACAATGGAAACTGGTTTAGTAGTACAAGTACCAATCTTCATTAATGAAGGTGAAGTATTAATTATTAACACAACTGAAGCTAGCTACGTTTCACGTGCAAAAGCTTAATTAAATGTAAAAATGGAGGCACTTATTAAAGAGTGTCTCTTTTTTCTTATTAACAAATTTAAAAATAAGTAAGGGTGATTAAATGGTTACTTCAATTGTTCTTTGGACATTGATTATCATTTGTTTTGCATTGGCGTTTATTGCGTTAATCAAACCAATAATTCCAGGTGTACCAGTATTATGGGTAGGATTTTTAATTTATTATTTTGGTATGAATAAGACGAATTTAAATCTGTCGTTTTGGATTATTATGCTGATTTTTACAGCTGTTATATTTCTAGCGGATCTTCTAGCTAATAAATATTTTCTTAAAAAATATGGTAGTACGAAAACTGGTGAAAGAGTAGGTTGTTTGGCTGTAATCGTAGGGTCGTTTGTTTTTCCTCCCTTTGGCTTAATTATTGTTCCATTCATTTCTGTCTTTATTGCTGAGAAATTACAAGGAAAGAATACGAAAGAGTCGATAAAATCTGCATGGGCGACAGTTGTCTCTTTTATTAGTAGCTCATTAGCAAAAGCAGTATTGCAAGTTATTATGGTAATAATCTTTTTTGTTTATATTATATTTTAATTTGATTGAGAATCTAATCATTAAACAAAGAGGTTCTAGTCATGTTGTTTTTCATTACAGCCTAATGTGTGTAAGTGTTAATTTTATTATTTAGTTTTAAATGTTACTTATGAACCTTTTATGTGTAAGTAAGATGTAAAATTCAGCGTTATAGTTACTCATGAACCCTTATGGGTAAGTAGTTAATTGTATATTATTGGTTTCTTGCTTACTTATAGACTAATCGAGAGAATGTTATTTACATATTTTACTAAAGAGAGAAGTCATACGACTTCTCTCTTTTTTTTGTGCCTTCGACTTAATGTTTGTCTTCTGAAATGGACATGTTCAGCATATTAGTAATAAAAAAGAATGAAAAAAGGTGTGTAGCTATGAAGGATTGGATTGATTCAATGGATCGAGCTGTTCTAAGTATGGGAATGCTTAGAGTTTTTGGTGGAAGTGTGGAATTGATTGCTGCTTTTACAATTTTATATTTAAACGATATTAAGAAAGCATTGGCAGTAAATAGTGTTTTGGCAACTGTCGGACCTATTATCCTCATTTCAACAATGGCGATTGGAATTATAGGTGTTGCATCTAAATTGGATCCTATTCGATTAGTTTTAGTTATTTGTGGTGTGTTTTTAATATTGTTGGCAGTTTTTAAATGATAGGATGTGACCTTTTATGGAAGAGGTTTTCAACGTATTGCCTACATTAATTAAAGAAAAGTTACAGCGTTCATATGGAGACTTACATCAAGTCGAGGAATTAAGGTTAAGAATCGGGCGTCCAGTTGAAGTGATTTCGAATAATCAGTCAAATTTTATTCCTTATATCCTAACCGAAGAAGAGGGCGGGCAGATTCTAGGAAAGTTAAGTCAATTTTCGATTTATACGATTGAGGAAGAATTGAAAAAAGGCTATATCACAATTAAAGGTGGGCATCGAGTCGGGTTAGCTGGTCGCGTTGTAACCGAAAACGGAATGGTTAAAATGATTCGAGATATTAGTTCATATAATTTTCGGATTGCAAAAGAAAAAGTAGGAATAGCTAGTCCGTTTGTAAAGTATGTTTATGAAGGAAGATGGAAAAACACTATGCTGATTGGCCCGCCACAAGCAGGGAAAACAACATTACTTAGGGATTTTGCTAGAGTGGTGAGTCAAGGCGATGTTAAAAGGGGAATAAGGCCTGGAAAAGTTGGCATTGTTGACGAACGATCTGAGATAGCAGGTTCAGTTAAAGGGGTTCCTCAATATACATTTGGTGAAAGGATCGATGTATTAGATGCATGTCCAAAGGCTGAAGGAATGATGATGCTTGTAAGGTCGATGAGTCCTCATGTCATTCTTGTAGACGAAATTGGAAAAAAAGAAGATGTTGATGCAATTTTAGAAGCGATCTTTGCCGGTGTTCAATTAATAGTGACCGTCCATGGCTATTCTCTAGAGGAAATTAGAAAACGCCCTTCTCTTTTGCCTTTGTTTCAAAATGGGACATTTGAACGATTTATTGAAATTTCAAATTTTCCGTCACCTGGTACTGTAGCGGATATTAAAAATAAGGATTTCACTAGTTTATTTCATCCGAGGGCGGTGCTTTAGATGAGGTGGATTGGAGCACTTATTATCATTTTTTCAACAAGCTGGCTTGGATTTTATTTTGCCGGTAGATTATCAGAACGAACAAGAGAATTAAGAGGCTGGAAGTTGGCTCTCCAATCCCTTGAGGCAGAGGTTATGTATAGTCAATTGCCACTGCAAGAAGCGTTTAGAAGAATTTCGAGTCAATTGAAAGGACCGATTAATAGTTGTTTAAAGGATTTTTCCATTCAACTTGAAACGAGTGCATTATCAGCGAAAGAAGCCTGGGAAAATTCATTAATGAAATATGCAAAAACTGTCTCGATTAAAGAGTCTGACATACAAGTGTTATTACAATTTGGTGAGACAATTGGTATGCATGATAAATATTCACAACAAAAACAAATCATTTTAGCTTTAAAACATTTGGAAAGAGAAGAGCAAGAAGCAATCGATTCACAGGGGAGTTATGAACGAATGTCTAAAATGCTAGGCGTTTTAAGTGGAATATTAATCGTTATATTACTCTTGTAGGAGGAATTTAAATTGATTACAAATTATGCACTGATGTTTCAAATAGCTGGGATTGGAGTAATTGCTGCAATTATTCATGCGGTCTTAAAAAAAGCCGGACAGGAAGAGTTTGCTACATGGACGATTATTACTGCATTCATTATCGTATTTCTCCAAGTGATCACTAAAGCTGGTGATCTTTTTAATAAAGTTAGGGATGTATTTCTATTTCATTAGATTAGGGGTGAGAGTCTTTGGAAATCATCCAAATTGTTGGCATTGGGTTAGCCGCTACATTTGTCATTCTTCTATTAAATCAATTTAAAATGAATAATTTTACGTTAGCAATAACTGTTTTTATAAGCTGTGTTTTGTTTTTATTTTTACTAGATAAGGTGCAATTCTTATTAGATCAAATTCAAAAGCTAGCAAATCAAGCGAGTATTAAAAATGTGTATGTCGAAACTTTACTAAAAATAATTGGGATCGCATACATAGCTGAATTTGGAGTTCAAATTACGAAAGATGCAGGCCAAGGGGCAATTGCCTCCAAGATTGAACTAGGGGGCAAAGTACTCATATTGGTCCTTGCAGTACCGATTTTAACAGCTTTAATTGAAACAATTTTAAGTTTTTTACCAAAAATTTCTTAGATGTAAGGGAAGGAGGACATTATGTCAAAAAGGATAAAAGTTTTTCTTCTTTTCTTTACTCTCTTTTTTTTAGTACCAAGAATTGTACAAGCTGCTCCTCCACCTGCTGAAATAGTAAATGAACAAATACAGAAGTTAGGAATCGATGAAGTTCAACAATATTGGGATGAAGTTGTTCATCAATATGGTGGTTTTTTGCCCGAAAGTCAAAAAGGGGACTTTATCCAATTTATAAAGGGAGAAAAGAAATTTTCATTGCAAGAATGGTTTATTGCATTTGCTAAATATATATTTTTTGAGTTATTAAGTAATGGAAAAATATTAGGGATCTTAATTATGTTAGTTATTTTTAGCTCTTTACTCCAATCGTTACAAAATGCATTTGAGAAGAGTACGGTTAGTAAGATTGCTGATAATGTGGTTTTTCTAGTTTTAGTAGTATTTGCATTAAATAGTTTCTATGTTGCAACGCAGGCCACCCAAGATGCAATTACAGTCATGATTGATTTTTTACGAGCACTAATACCAATTTTACTAGCATTAATCGCAACATCAGGTGGTGTCATATCTGTTGGCGTTTTCCATCCAATCTTAATTTTTTTAATGCATACAAGTGGATTACTAGTGACGTATTTTGTACTACCTTTAATTCTTGTCTCTACAATTTTAAGTATTGTAAGCATTATTAATGATGAGTTAAAGGTGACAAAACTAGCTACTTTAATAAGAAATGTTGCTGTAGGTGTACTAGGAATCTTTTTAACTATTTTTTTAGGGGTATTAAGTGTACAAGGTTTAACGACTGCAGTCTCGGATGGGGTAGCAGTAAAAACAGCAAAATTTGTAACAAGTAATTTTGTTCCGGTTGTTGGTAAAGTTTTTGCAGATGTTACAGATACAGTTATTAGTGCATCTTTATTATTAAAAAATACAGTTGGGATTGTAGGTTTAGTTACTTTATTAGCAATCGTTGTATTCCCTGCTATTAAAATATTAGTTTTAGCTTTAATTTATAAATTCTCAGCGGCGATTTTACAACCAGTTGGAAGTAAAAATATCATTAGCACGATTGATACGATCGGAAAAAGTGTAACTTATTTATTTGTTTGTTTATCAATTGTTTCATTAATGTTTTTCTTAAGTATGACTTTAATAATAGCGGCAGGAAACATTGTCGTCATGTTTAGGTAGGTGGAATAATGGAATTCTTTATACATTGGGTTTCAAATATTATCGTTTATATATTAGTTGCAACCGTCATTATGATGTTAATTCCAAATACCGGCTTAGCAAAATATGTACGATTTGTAGCCAGTCTTTTATTAATTGTCATGATGCTCCAACCAATTTTTCAATTATTCAGAGTAAATATAAAAGAGGTTCTAGCTGGATACCAGTCTAAAACGTATGAAGCAAATGGTGAAATAAAAAATGAAATAAATAATAAGAAAAATGAAATACAAGAAGCAGAACGTGCATATATATTAAAACAAATGGCTGTCCAAATGAAAAAGGACGTTGAAAAAAGCTTTACGAAAGAATTTGAACAGGTCATTACAAATGTGGATTTACAAGTAAAAGATGGAGTGAATACAGTCAAAACAGCTCAGGATCTTTCTAAAGTAATCGTTTACGTTGGCCCCAAAAAAGATGAGACAAGCAATGTAGAACCTGTTCAAGAAGTGTCAATTAATACCGATCAGCCAGTACAGACAGATGATCAAAAAATTAAACAACAAGAGTTACAAACTTTTTTAGCAAATAAATGGGAGCTTGAGGACAAGCAAATCGAAGTCAAGATGGAAGGAGGGGAGTAATGACAAATGAAGAAAAAGATTCCACCAATAAAATTAGCAGACTTTCTAAAAGGAAATGGCGATGACAAAACCTCTTCTGACAAAGAAAAAAGTCCATTTAAACTGACGAGAAAATATGTACTAGCTCTACTGGGACTCGGGATTTGTTGGATGATTGCAAGCAGTCTATTTGCTAATACAAATCAAAAAACGAATTCAATGCTATCACCTATTTCCACAGAAACGAGTGCAACACCAAAAAATAATGAACAAGCTGTTGAGACTCTTGGAAGTGGTGGTGGAAAATCATCATCGAACAAAATAGAAGAAATTGAAAAAAAATACGAGCAGCAGCTAACCGACACATTAAATAATATGGCTGGTGTAAGTAATGTAAAAGTAGAAGTAAATCTTGAAGGTAGTGAAAAGAAAGTCTATCAAACAAATAAAACAAATCGAACTCAAGAAACTGATGAAACAGATAAACAAGGTGGAACACGAAATATTGATGATCAATCTCAAGAAGAGCAAGTTGTCATTATTGATAACGGGGATAGACAAGAACCAGTAGTAGTCGAGACTGAAATGCCAAGGATTAGAGGAGTTCTAATTGTAGCCAAAGGTGCACAAAACTTAGAAATTAAACAAATGATTCGAGAAGCTGTTACACGATTACTTGATGTTCCAAGCTATCGTGTCTCTGTACAACCAAAAAAATAACAGGAAGAAGGTAAAAGTTAAATGAAAAAACAAACAATTTGGTTATTAACAATGTTAAGTTTAGTAGTTGTATTATCAGTTTATTATGTTACGACACCTGATAATTTAAAAACAACAAGTTTTATGAACATGAATAATAACACAGATACAGATTCATTAGACTCAACTCCTAAAGATACTAAGAAAACAGATTCTAAAACAGAAACTTCTAAACAAAACTCAGATACTTCTAAACAAAACGATAAAGAAACTGCTTCTAAAGAAAATTCTACTAGTGAAGTATTCTTAAAACAACGTATGGAACAAGAAGATCAAAGAAGTCAATTGATTGATGAATATAAAGCTACTGTGGACTCAGCAACTGCATCTGCACAAGAGAAAAGTGAAGCATTCACTAATATGAACGAACTTCAAAAATTAACTGCATTAGAATCTGATGTTGAAACTATGATCAAAGAAGCTGGCTATAAAGATGCACTAGTTCGTTCTGACAAAGATGAAGTAAAAGTAGATGTAACATCTGCAAAACCAAGTAGAAAAGCAGCGAATGACATCATTCAAATGACAAGAAGTGTCTTAGGTGAAAAATTAGTAGTAGTAAAATTCCAAGTTAAATAATTTGAAGAACAAAGCCAGTAGAATTCATTCTACTGGCTATTATTTTGATGAAAACAAGTTGTCAGTTTGACCAAATTTCCACAATATATGAAGCCCGCGTTGGGGGGGGGGGGCAACAAGGAACGGTAATCGAATAAGAACCAATTTAGAAGAACATTATGTACGTAATCGTTAAAATAAAGGGCTGTCCATTGTTGAAATCGCCTGTTGCCAGTGGGATTAACTACTGGCTCTTCATTTTTTTTATAAGCTTATAAATAATTAATGTGAATTTTAGGATTATTCCTAATTCCTATGCACTTTCTGTCTTTGGTTTTCCCTGTTATAATAGGTTAGATTGAATTATTTTTGGTAAGGAATAATATATAAATATTCCTTGTAAAATAGCTAAAAATAATTAGGAATCACTTTGTTTAAAATAATTTGTTGAAAAGTTTAGTATTAGGTTATAAGATTAGACTATATGTCTTAAGGGGTGAACAGAATGAAAATTCATGAAATTAGAGAATTAATTAAGTTAATCGATCAATCAACAATAAATGAATTCGAATTTGAGGATAACGGTGCTATCGTTAAAATTAAAAAAGGTGGACAAACAACTGTCGTTACATCTGCTCCAGTTGTACACCAAGAGGTAGCTCCTGTTGTTACATCTGCTCCAGTTGCAACTTTAGAAAGACCAGTTGCTGCAGAAGTTGCTGCACCTGTAGTGGAAAAAGAAGATACAAGTAACTTACATAAGATTACATCACCGATGGTAGGTACTTTCTACGCATCTCCATCTCCTGATGCAAAAGAATACGTATCAATAGGTGATCGTATTAAAAACGATTCAATCGTTTGTATCGTTGAGGCAATGAAGCTATTTAATGAAATTGAAGCTGAAATTGAAGGCGAAATTGTTGAAGTACTTGCTAAAAATGGTCAATTAGTAGAATACGGTCAACCATTATTCTTGGTAAAGGCCTAATATCTACAAAATTAACAGTACTTTACTAGAGAAGGTGAAGAAATGAAAAAGGTTTTAATAGCGAATCGAGGAGAAATCGCCATTCGTATTATTCGAGCATGTAAAGAATTAAATATTGAAACAGTTGCTATTTACTCTGAAGGAGATAAAGAAGCATTACATGTTCAAATGGCTGATGAAGCTTATTGTGTCGGTCCTAAATTATCAAAAGATAGTTATTTAAATATGACTAATATCATTAGTATTGCAAAATTAACTGGTTGTGATGGAATCCATCCTGGTTATGGTTTCTTATCAGAAAATGCTAGTTTTGCAGAATTATGTACAGAGTGCAATGTGAAATTTATTGGACCAACGGCTGATTCTATTTCTAAAATGGGTACAAAAGACGTTGCTCGTGAAACAATGAAAGAAGCAGGAGTACCAGTAGTACCTGGTTCACAAGGTATTATTCAAAGTGTTGAAGATGGTAAAAAGATTGCTGCAGAAATCGGCTATCCAGTTATTATCAAAGCTACAGCTGGTGGCGGAGGTAAAGGGATCCGTGTAGCAAAAGATGAAATCGAACTTGAAAAAGGTATACAAATTACTCAACAAGAAGCTCAAACAGCTTTCGGTAATCCGGGTGTATATCTTGAAAGATATATTACAGATTTTAGACATGTTGAAATTCAAATTTTAGCAGATGAACATGGAAATACAATTCATCTTGGAGAACGTGATTGTACAATTCAACGTCGTCTTCAAAAATTAGTAGAAGAAGCTCCATCTCCTGTTTTAGACGAAGAAACTCGTCAAAAAATGGGTCAAGCAGCTGTTCGTGCAGCTGAAGCAGTAAATTACTGGGGTGCAGGTACTGTTGAGTTTATTTATGAACCACATACTAAAAACTTCTTCTTTATGGAGATGAACACACGTATTCAAGTTGAGCATCCTGTAACTGAATATATTTCTGGTATTGACCTTATTAAGCAACAATTATTAATTGCTAAAGGTCATCCATTAAAAATAACTCAATCAGAAGTATCATTAAAAGGATGGTCAATTGAGTGTCGTATTAATGCTGAAAATCCAGATAAGAACTTTATGCCGTCTCCTGGTAAAATCATTACGTATTTACCACCAGGTGGTCCGAATGTTCGTGTTGATTCTGCTGTATATAGCGGGTACACAATTCCGCCATATTATGATTCAATGATTGCGAAAGTTATCGTGCATGGCAAGACAAGAGAAGAAGCAATTGCTATAATGATAAGAGCACTTGAAGAATTTGTGGTAGAAGGAATTTACACAACAATTCCATTCCATTTAAATTTATTGCAAAATGAAATCTTCGTAAAAGGGAAGTATAATACTAAATTCCTTGAGGAGCATGCGCTTGTTAAAGGATAAAGTGGAGGGATCTGTATGAACGAAAATCAAATTTTAGAAATGGGTACTGCGACATTAGGTCGAGTAGAAATCGCACCTGAAGTAATCGAAGTAATTGCTGGTATTGCAGCTGCTGAAGTTGAAGGTGTTTCAAGCATGCGTGGAAACCTAGCATCTGGTATTTCTGAAATTATCGGTAAGAAATATCACGGTAAAGGTGTCCGAGTTGATTTATCAGAAGATCGAATTACAATCGATGTATACATTCTAGTTAAATTTGGTAAGTCAATCCCAACTGTAGCAGGTAATGTACAAGACAATATTCGTCAAGCATTATTAACGATGACAGGTCTTGAATTATCTGAAGTAAATGTTCACGTAGTAGGAGTTCAATTCGATACGAAACCTGAGCAAGAAGCTCCAATTGAACTTTAATATTAATAAAAAGAGTCTCTATCTTATAGAGGCTCTTTTTTTTGTTTTGTTATATAAGAGTAAGGACAGTCTTTGCAGTTCTTTCATTTTAGTGAATCCTTTTGTCCGGTTTATATGTAACTGATTAACTATTTTGAAATGTGTTAAAATTTATTTAGAAATGAAATAGAAAAAGGTGATAATATGAACTTAAATTTAAGCACAAATCGAACAAACTTACGTGAATTTGTTGAAAGCGATTGGCAGCAAGTACATAAATATGCATCACAATCAGTTGTATGTCAATTTCAGCCGTGGGGACCGAATACAGAGATTGAGACAAAGGAATTCATTCAAAACATACTAAGAGACATGAAACAAATAAATAGGACTAGATTTGCATTTGCAATAATAGAAAAGAAATCCGATCAATTAATAGGATCAATCGAGTTTAATATTAGGGATGAAATTAATCAAATTGGTGAAATAGGGTATATAATTCACCCGAACTTTTGGGGCATGGGATTTGCTAGTGAAGCCACTAAAGAAGTAATTTCATTTGGGTTTAAAAATTTTAAACTTCATCGACTATTTGCGACATGTGATGTTAGAAATATTGCATCAGCAAAAGTACTTGAAAAATGCGGATTAACTTTAGAGGGTAAAATGCGTGAAGATCTATTATTAAGAGACGGCTGGAGAGACACCTATTTATACAGCATACTGGAACATGAATGGCTCGTGATTCAGGAAGGAAAGGAAAGATAATAAAATCTGGTATTAGTTGGAAATTTTTTTTATTTCTTAAAAATCTTTTGTTCCCCCTTTAATACCACATTTTCTTAATCTATCTATTCGAATGTTCGTGTTTTGGTATGTAAATATTATTTTAAAGTAAAAAAAAGGAATTTTTTTTAAAAAAACACAAACATTGTTCTGTTATTTTATTTGATTTTAAGTTAAAATGTAGAAAACAGTTTAAAGTATTGAGTTTGCTTAGAAACGTTAATAATAATAAAAATTAGAGTTAATACAGACAGTCGTTGGAACTTATTAAAAAAAATGGTAAAATAACGTGTTACTATACAAAATTAGAATTCGTTATTACCTATGCAACGAATGATGAATTTAGCTTAAAGGAGTTTATTATTTTGATGAAACGTAGAAAAGCAAGGGAACTTGCATTACAAACATTATTCCAAATGGATTTAGGTGAAGCGAATGCTTCAGATGCATTAGAGCATGTATTAGAAGAAGCTGAAGAAAAACAAGATGCATTTTTAGAGGCAATTGTAACAAATTTTGTTAGTCATAAAGAAGTGATTGACGAACAATTAGCTTCAAATATCGAAAGCTGGACGATTGATCGTTTAGGAAACGTTGATCGCAATATCCTTAGAATCGCTGTAGTAGAAATTAATTACTTAGAGGATGTTCCAAAAAGTGTAGCAATCAATGAAGCGATTGAAATTGCTAAAGTTTACGGTGATGATGATTCTAGTAAATTTATCAATGCGGTATTATCAAAATTCTAAATAGATAGATTGTTTATATGCATAGGGGGAAACTAAAATGGTAGCAACATTAATTAATGGTAAAGAAGTTTCAGTATCAATTCGTGAGGAATTAAAGAATGGTGTTTCAGAATTAAAAAATCAAGGTGTTACACCAGGTTTAGCAGTTGTTTTAGTTGGGAATAATTCTGCTTCAAGAACATATGTTAATTCGAAGCATAAAGCATGTAATGAATTAGGGATGTATTCTGAAGTAATTGAATTACCTGAAACAGTAACTGAGGATGAGTTATTATCCGTTGTAAACAAATTAAACGATGACCAGTCAATTCATGGTATTTTAGTTCAATTGCCATTACCTGCTCATATCTCAGAAAAGAAAGTAATTGAAACAATTTCTCCATTAAAAGATGTTGATGGATTTCATCCAATTAATATTGGAAGAATGATGACGAATCAAGATTCATTACTACCTTGTACTCCTTTTGGTATATTAAAATTAATAGAAAATACAAATATTCCGATTAGTGGCAAACATGTGGTTGTTATTGGACGTAGTAATATTGTTGGGAAACCAGTTGGACAACTATTCTTAAACGAAAATGCAACGGTTACTTATACACATTCACGTACAACTAATCTAAAAAATATTACAAAGCAAGCTGAT
Organism: Gottfriedia acidiceleris; assembly: GCF_023115465.1. Taxonomy (NCBI): domain Bacteria; kingdom Bacillati; phylum Bacillota; class Bacilli; order Caryophanales; family Bacillaceae; genus Gottfriedia; species Gottfriedia acidiceleris. Next base: position 1,645,983 of record NZ_CP096034.1, read on the forward strand.
ATTTTAATTGTTGCTATTGGTGTAGCAAAATTAATTACAGCTGATTATGTTAAAGAGGGAGCAATTGTAATTGACGTCGGCATGAATAGAGACGAAAATGGCAAATTATGCGGAGACGTAAATTTTGAAGATGTAAAAAATGTTGCTGGTTATATTACTCCTGTACCTGGTGGAGTGGGTCCAATGACAATTACAATGCTACTTCATAATACGTTAAAAGCAGCATCTCAAATTGATAGTAAATTAATTTTGAGTACTAAACTTTAATCTTATTGCTTTGTAAGAATGAAAGAAGGGCTATGCATGACGGAAAAGCTTCCAGTTACTGTTACCGCATTAACCAAATATTTAAAAGCAAAATTTCAAGCGGATCGTAATTTGCAAAATATACTTCTCCGTGGCGAAATCTCAAATTTTAAACGTCATTCATCAAGCGGTCATTATTATTTTACGTTAAAAGATGATGGTGCTAGAATTGCAGCGGTCATGTTTCAATCCCATAATGCAAATATCGCATTTCAACCAACTGATGGTATGCAGGTTATTGTACAAGGTGAAATAAATGTATACCCAGGATCTGGTAGCTATCAAATCTACATAAGAGACATGCAACCTGATGGGGTTGGCGGTCTCTTTGTAGCTTATGAACAATTGAAGAAAAAACTATTAGAAGAAGGACTCTTTGATCAGAAATTAAAGAAAAAGATTCCTTCTTTTCCTAGTGTAATCGGGGTTGTTACTTCACCAACTGGTGCCGCAGTTCGCGATATAATTACAACGATTCAACGCAGATACCCGATTGGGAAAATAGTTGTAATTCCGACTCTTGTACAAGGTGAAGGGGCGAAAACTTCGATTGTAAAATCGATTGAAACAGCGGGTAAAATGAAAGAAATAGATGTGTTAATAGTCGGACGAGGCGGAGGGTCAATTGAGGAACTCTGGGCCTTTAACGAAGAAATAGTAGCAAGAGCGATCTTTGAATCAAAAATCCCAATCATTTCCGCAGTGGGTCATGAGACGGATACGACAATTGCTGATTATGTCGCTGATCTAAGGGCACCTACACCAACAGCTGCAGCAGAATTAGTTTCGCTAAGTCAAAGAGAAATACTAGAGCAATTTACAGTTCGAAAATCAAGACTAATCAAAGCGATGGATACGATTATAGAACGAAAACAAGCGCAATTAAAGGCTGTTCAAGATGCTTATGTTTTTAGATATCCAAATTCACTTTTCCATCCAAAACAAGAGCAATTTGATCGTATTAATGAACGTTTACATACATCAATAAATGAAATTATTAAGTCTAAAATAAACAAGCATAAAGAACTAAATTCTTCCCTACTTATTCATCATCCAAGTAATCGAGTTCAGCTTGAAAAGCAAAAGCACCAGCAATTACATATGGCTTTACAAAAAGAATTTAATCGCCTAATTACCCAGAAGAAATTTGAAATGGAAAGAGTAGTTCATACACTTGATGCACTTAGCCCATTAAAAGTTATGGCAAGAGGTTATTCATTAGCATATAAAAATGATAATGAATTAATGAAATCGGTTAAACAAGCAAAAAGCGGAGACCGATTCCAATTACAAATGACAGATGGGAAATTAAATTGTGAAGTACTTGAAGTAAAAGGAGAGTGAATCAATTGTCACAAAATGAGCGTTCTTTTGAAGAAGCAATAAAAGAAATTGAAATGATCGTACAAAAATTAGAGCAAGGTGACGTACCACTTGAAAAAGCGATCGAATACTTTCAAGAAGGTATAAAACTATCTCAAATTTGTCAAGAGAAGCTTACTAAAGTTGAAAAACAAATGACTTCTATATTAAATGAACAGGGTGAACAAACTCCTTTTACTGTTGAGGAGGAATAATATGAACACTTTCAAGGATTTTATGGAGTATTCCAGTAGACTAGTAAATGATGAAATGATTAAATCGGTTGAAAGATTAAAAGCACCAGAAAAATTAAAAGAATCTATGTCCTATTCATTACAAGGTGGAGGGAAAAGAATTAGACCTCTTTTACTTTTCGCAACTTTAGATGCTTTTGGTAATGACCCATTAATAGGGATAAAACCTGCATGTGCTTTAGAAATGATTCATACTTATTCATTAATTCATGATGATTTACCATGTATGGATGATGATGATTTTCGAAGAGGAAAACCGACAAATCATAAAGTATTTGGCGAAGATCTTGCGGTATTAGCAGGTGATGGCTTATTGACATACGCATTTAAATTAATTACGGAAATGAATGTTTTTCATGTATCTGACCAAGTGAAGCTACAATTAATTAGTGAATTGGCGATTGCTGCAGGTCCTGAAGGTATGGTTGCCGGTCAGGTAGCAGATATGGAGGGTGAAAGTAAAGAGCTTAGTGGAGAAGAATTGCAATATATCCATGAAAGAAAAACGGGTAAAATGCTAATGTATCCAGTTATTGCAGGTGCAATTATTTCAAAAGCAACAGCGGAACAATTATCCCATCTAACGCAATTTGCTTATAAACTCGGTATCGCATTTCAAATACAAGATGATATTTTAGACGTAATAGGTGATGAAGAAGTACTTGGTAAGCCAGTTGGTAGTGATGTAGAAAATGATAAAACTACTTATGTAAAGTTATATTCGGTCGAGGGTGCTAAAGAAAGGCTTCATACATTTATTACGGAAGCTAAACAACATGTTCGAGCATGTGGGATTAAAGATGACTACTTAATCTCAATTTGTGATTTTGTTGAAAATCGCAGCTTTTAAACTTTGATTATGTAATTAATTCCATGTCCATTGAATAGATTTATTCATTTATGTATAATGTAACTACTTTATAACCGTTAATGTTGTTAATAAAATATACAGAAATGTAGGCCGTTAACACATATGTGCTAGCGGCTTTCTTTTCATTTTGCAAAAAATATTTATTATTTTTGTTCTATAAAAATAAAAAACATTAAACAGATTTTAATAAAAATGGTATTATGATACATGGTGTTAAGAGTTAGTCATTTAAGAAACTAGCGTTTAACTACAAGTATGGTAAAATCATTTTATAGATAAAATTACATAATAATGAATTATTTATATAGATTTAACATCTAGGAAGGTGAGTGATCCAAGATGGATCTTACGACAATTGAAAATCCGAGCTTTTTAAAAAATAAAACGAACGGTGAATTAGAAGTATTAAGTGAAGAAATTCGTAAATTTCTTATTCAACAGCTTTCTGAAACAGGTGGTCATATTGCGCCAAATTTAGGAGTTGTTGAATTAACGATTGCATTACATAAAGTCTTTAATTCGCCTAAAGACAAATTTTTATGGGATGTAGGACATCAATCGTATGTTCATAAAATATTAACTGGTCGCGCAAAAGAATTTACAACACTAAGACAATTTAAAGGATTATGTGGCTTTCCTAAGCGAAATGAAAGTGAGCATGATGTATGGGAAACCGGACACAGTTCTACTTCTCTATCTGCGGCAATGGGGATGGCTATTGCTAGAGATATTAAAAAAACTGGTGAATACATTATTCCGATTATTGGAGATGGTGCATTAACTGGTGGGATGGCTCTTGAAGCTATGAATCATATTGGACATGAGCAAAAAGATGTCATCGTAATTTTAAATGATAATGAAATGTCTATAGCTCCGAACGTAGGTGCTTTACATAGCATTTTAGGAAGACTAAGAACAACTGGTAAATACCGATGGGCTAAAGGTGAACTTGAAGGTGTGATCAAAAAAATTCCTGGAATCGGAGACAAACTATCAAGTACATCAAAAAAATTAAAAGATAGCCTTAAATACTTAGTTACACAAGGTATGTTTTTTGAGGAAATGGGATTTACTTATTTTGGACCAGTTGATGGACATAATTTTGAAGACTTATTTGAATCACTTGAATATGCTAAGAAAACTAAAGGACCGGTATTAGTACATGTACTAACGAAAAAAGGAAAAGGATATAAGCCAGCAGAAAGTGATGATATTGGAACTTGGCATGGTACAGGTCCTTATAAAGTAGAATCTGGGAAGTTAATTAAGCCGGATAAAGCACCACCAGCATGGAGTAAACTTGTTAGTGATACTGTATTAAAATTAGCATTAAAAGATGAGCGAATCGTAGCGATTACTCCTGCAATGCCAGTCGGTTCAAAATTGGAAAATTTCCAAGCTCAATTACCTAACCGAATTTTTGATGTCGGTATTGCAGAGCAACATGCGGCTACAGTTGCAGCTGGTTTAGCAACACAAGGAATGAAACCATTTTTAGCAATTTATTCCACATTCCTTCAAAGAGCATATGACCAAGTATTACATGATATTTGCAGACAAAATTTAAATGTATTCATCGGAATCGACCGTGCAGGATTAGTAGGTGCTGATGGTGAAACTCATCAAGGTGTGTTTGATATTGCCTTTCTACGTCACATACCAAACTTAGTTTTAATGATGCCTAAAGATGAGAATGAAGGCCAACATATGGTAAACACTGCAATTCAATACGAAGATGGTCCAATTGCTCTGCGTTTCCCTAGGGGAAATGGTATCGGCGTACCAATGGATGAGCAATTAAAAGAAATTCCGATTGGATCATGGGAAGTATTAAGAGAAGGTTCTGATGCAGTTATTTTAACATTTGGTACAACAATTCAAATGGCAATGGATGCAGCGGATGATTTAGAGAAAGATAATATTTCTGTTAAAGTAGTAAACGCAAGATTTATTAAACCAATGGATACTGCAATGTTAAATGATATCTTCAAGGACGGCAAACCGATTTTAACAATTGAAGAAGCAGTATTACAAGGTGGTTTTGGAAGTGCTGTATTAGAATTTGCAAGTTCAAATAATTTTCAAAACGTCCGTGTAGAACGTATGGGTATACCGGATTTATTTGTTGAACACGGTGATGTTGATAAATTACTTGATGAAATTCATTTAACAAAAGATGAATCGGTTAAGAAAATCCGTGAAATGGTTTGTAATAAATAAGAGGATGACATTTAAATGGCAAAAAAGGAACGAGTAGACGTACTTTTAGTAGATCGTGGTTTAATCGAGACACGAGAAAAAGCTAAACGAGCAATTATGGCAGGACTTGTCTATACAAACGAACAAAGATTAGATAAGCCTGGAGAAAAAATAGATATCGAACTCCCTTTACAAATTAAAGGGGAAGTTATGCCTTATGTAAGCCGTGGAGGGTATAAATTAGAAAAAGCTATAAACACATTCGATCTATCAGTCAAAGATAAAATTATGATTGATATTGGATCTTCGACAGGTGGATTTACGGATTGTGCTCTTCAAAATGGGGCGAAAAAATCATATGCACTTGATGTTGGATACAATCAGCTTGCTTGGAAATTAAGACAAGATGAACGCGTTATTGTAATGGAACGAACAAATTTTCGTTATGTTAAACCAGAAGATTTAATTGAAGGGTTACCTCAATTTGCTTCAATTGACGTATCCTTTATTTCGTTACGTTTGATTTTACCAGTCTTAAAAACATTATTAGTACCTTCAAGTGATGTTGTCGCATTAATTAAACCACAATTTGAAGCTGGTAGACAGCAAGTTGGTAAAAAAGGTATTGTACGCGATCCAAAAGTGCATGAACAAGTTATCGAAATGATGATCGATTTTGCCCTTCGCCAAGGATATGATATAAAAGCATTAACTTTTTCTCCTATAACCGGTGGAGACGGTAATATTGAATTTTTAATTCATCTTCATTGGGAAGGTTCAAAGGAAATTGGAAATAGCGAGTTAAATCGATTACCAATGGAAATTGTAAATGAAGCACATAGTGAATTAAAGAAGGTAAAATAATAAAAAGGAAACCAAATAGGTTTCCTTTTTCTCCTTTTTTCAAATTAAGGTAAAACAGAAAAAAATTCATGCTAAAAAATGCATTTTATGAAAACGTTTAAAAAAATATATACAATAACGAGTAGATTAGATAAGATATTCTTTAAGTAAGATATTTGTCGGAATTTGCAAAGAGGTGTATTATGAATAAAGGTCAACGTCATATAAAAATACGAGAAATTATCGCAAAAAATGAAGTCGAAACACAAGATGAATTAGTACAATCACTAAGAGACTTAGGGTTTAAAGTAACCCAAGCAACGATTTCACGTGATATAAAAGAACTACATTTAGTAAAAGTTCCGTTATCTGACGGGCGATATAAATATAGCTTACCAGCAGATCAACGATTTAATCCGTTACAAAAATTAAAAAGACTTTTAATTGATTCATTCATTAAAATTGATAGTTCAAGTCATTTAATTGTAATGAAAACTTTGCCAGGTAATGCAAATGCAGTTGGTGCATTAATTGATCATTTAGATTGGTCAGAAATTATGGGTACAATCTGTGGTGATGATACAATCTTAATCATTTGTCGTACACCTGTAGATGCTGAGGATTTAAAAGAAAAATTTATTGACATGCTTCAATAGGAGAATGGTTTTAAAAAGAGGAGAGAAACTCATTGTTATCTGAAATTATCATTAAAAATTTTGCAATCATTGAGGAAGTTTCCATTTCATTTGAAAAGGGTTTAACTGTACTAAGTGGTGAAACAGGAGCTGGGAAATCGATTATTATTGACGCTATCGGTCTGTTACTTGGTGGTCGTGGTTCTGCAGAATTCGTAAGATATGATACTGAAAAAGCAGAAATTGAAGGCTTATTTCATATCGAAAATGAGAATCATCTAATTTATTCAAGATGCAGAGAATTAGGCTTTGACATTGAAGATGAAATGATTATTTTAAAAAGAGATATTACTTCATCTGGTAAAAGTGTATGCCGTATCAATGGGAAATTAGTGACAACTTCTATACTTAAGGAAATTGGTGGTTTACTTGTTGATATTCATGGGCAACATGAAAGCCAAGATTTAATGGACCAAGAACATCATTTACCGATGTTACAACAATACGATGAAAAAGCAATTGCTCCTTTGTATACTGAATATCAAAAAATATTTACTAACTATACAGACTTAAAAAAACAGTTAAAGCAATTAACTGAAAATGAACAACAAATGGCCCATAGATTGGATTTAATACAATTTCAGCTAACAGAAATACAAAATGCGAATTTGCAAGAAAATGAAGACGATCAGTTGATGGAAGAAAGACTTAAAATTTCTAATTTTGAACGCATTTATAAGTCTTTAGTTGAAGCGTATCAAAGTTTATCGCAGGATGGATCAGGTTTGGATTCGGTTAGAGCGAGTATGTATTCTTTAGAGTCAGTAACAAATATTGATAATGACATTAAAGAAATGCATGAAGGAATCAGTAGTAGCTATTACTTATTAGAGGATATATCGTATCGATTACGTGATTCCATTGAACAAATGGAATATGATCCAAATAGATTAAACGAAATTGAAACTCGTTTAAGCGAGATTTCCATGCTAAAGAAGAAATATGGGCACAGTGTTGCTGATATCTTAAAATATGCAGAAGATATTGAACAAGAGTTAGATACTATTCAACATAAAGATCTGCATATCGAGAAGTTACAAAAAGACTTAGATAATGTAACAATCAAGCTAATTAGTGCTGGTAAGACTCTTTCAAATAAAAGAAAAGAATTGGCAATCAAACTGACTGCTGATATACATAAAGAATTAAAAGAGCTCTATATGGATAAAACAACCTTTGAAATTATGTTTGATGTTGAAGAAGGACAAGAATCAGATCCAATTTTAGATGATCAACATATAAAGTTTAAAAAAGATGGCTTTGATTTTGTTGAGTTTTATATTTCAACAAATCCAGGTGAGCCTTTAAAGCCATTAGCAAAGGTGGCTTCTGGTGGAGAACTTTCAAGGATGTTCCTAGCATTAAAGAGCATTTTCACGAAGCATCAGGGGATTACATCAATCATATTTGACGAAGTTGATACAGGGGTTAGTGGAAGAGTAGCACAAGCAATAGCAGAAAAAATACACAAGGTGTCTATAGATTCTCAAGTTCTATGTATAACTCATCTACCACAAGTTGCTTCTATGGCAGATACGCATTTATTTATTGCCAAATTAATTGATGGAAATCGAACGAAAACTTCTGTTACACCATTACGAAATGATCAAAAAATTACTGAAATTGCAAGGATGATCGCTGGAGTTGAAATTACAGATGTGACGATTCAACACGCTAAAGAATTGATCGACCAGGCAGCTTCTGCAAAATACCAATCTCAATGATCTAAAAAGAGAATGTTTAATGATGGGAATTTTTTTCTATACATTAAATATTCTCTTTTTTTTATGGGAATTATTGATAAATTAGTAATTGGAAAATGCTAAATGAAACATACTAATACAACATTATACGTTAAAGAATCTATCATATTTTTACAATCATATTTTGCTTTTGCTAAGCTAACATTAACTACATAGCCACGAATTAAAAAAATGAAATTTGGCGCTAAGGAGAGTGATTCGCTTGTGAAAAATATAAATGTTCATCGAATAATAAAAATTCTTCTCCTTTTATTTATTGTTGGTATTGGCGTGTTTAATATAAATCAAAATAATGTGTTTTCATCTACCATAAAAAATAAGGATCAACAAGAAATTGTTAATGTAGCACTTGGTATGAATGAATTACCAAGTAAAAAGGTAGATGTTAAAGTATTAAACAGTTTAAGAATAATACCAGGGGGACAGTCAATAGGAGTAAAACTTAACTCAGTAGGTGTCTTAGTCGTTGGACATCATTTAGTAAATACCAGTTCAGGACAAAAGTCTCCAGGCGAAATTGCCGGTATTAAAGTAGGAGACATGATAATAAAAATGAATGGTAAACAAATTGAAAAAATGTCAGATGTATTACCTTTTATTCAAAAAGCAGGGAAATATGGAAAACCTATAAAAATCACGGTAAAACGTGAGGGTAAGTATTATACAAAAATGTTACAACCTATTCGGGACCAAGGTCATAATAGCTATCGAATTGGATTATATATTAGAGATTCAGCTTCTGGTATTGGTACGATGACATTCATTGAACCTAATTCATTAAAATATGGTGCACTAGGACATGTTATCTCTGATAGCGATACGAGAAAAGCCATAGAAGTAGAAGATGGACATATCGTCTATTCAACAGTGACTGCAATTGAAAAAGGTGCAGATGGCTCACCAGGAGAAAAAATAGCGCATTTTGCCTTAGATCGTGGAACGATTGGTAATATCACTTCAAATAGTCCATTTGGCATATTTGGTAAAGTTAACAATAAAATAGACAATGGAATCATGTCACAACCATTACCAATTGCATTATCAAATGAAGTGAAAAAAGGCCCTGCTAAAATACTTACCGTAATTCATGATAATAAAGTAGAAGCATTTGACATTGAAATAGTAAGCAGTATTCAACAAAAATTCCCTTCAACTAAAGGAATTATTTTAAAGGTTACAGATAAACGTTTACTTAAAGAAACTGGCGGAATTGTTCAAGGAATGAGCGGCTCACCAATCATTCAAAATGGAAAATTAATCGGAGCAGTTACACATGTTTTTGTAAATGATTCGACTAGTGGGTATGGGGTTCATATTGAGTGGATGCTTGATGAGGCTAAAGTCCCGATTTATGATTATCAAAATAAAAAGGCTTCTTGATTTAAAAAATACACCTATCAAATAATGTAGGTGTATTTTTTATGTTTATATATACTTCAGAATGCTCGTATTTTTTGTAAAGCGATATCTTCCTACTCGTCTCTTCTTGGAAGTGCTCAAAGGGCTACACTGCATCTTTCAAGTGTTAAGTATTCTATTAAAGTAACTCTTAATAAATGTATAACAAAAAATAAAATACCCTTTCTCTTTATGAATTATTACAATACTGAAAAATACACTTATAAAAATTTTGTAGTTAAAAATAAGTCAAAATAGGAAAAAAATGGTAATATACTAATAGCAACATCAAAAGATTAAAAAAAATTTAATGTAAAGGATGGTTGATATGACTGGTAATGTTACAGAATTGTAAATTTATATTAAAAATTATAAATTTACATACTATTTAATTTTTTATATAATGAATTATATGTATAATTCGACTTAATACATAGTAGTTTTTAATGCAATAGTCGAATGCTAGAAGAAATTGAAGAAAACTATCTATATTAATAAAAATATTCAGAATTTATAATAAAAACAGGAAATAAATTTTTATTGTCGAAATTATCGGTAATAAGTAATGAAAATTCACTATAGAGGATGTAGGGAGGAACGGGCGTGGAGAAAATTAAAGTATTATTAGTTGATGATAATAAAGAACTTGTTATTATGTTAGAAAACTACATTAACGCACAAACAGATATGGAAGTGGTTGGGGTTGCGTTTAATGGACAAGACTGCTTACCTCTAGTGAAAGATAAAAAGCCAGATGTACTAGTCCTAGATATTATTATGCCACATTTAGATGGATTAGCGGTTTTAGATCGTTTACGCACTGGCTTAGTTGAAAAAATTCCAAACGTAATTATGCTAACAGCATTTGGTCAAGAAGATGTTACTAAAAAAGCTGTTGACCTTGGTGCATCATATTTTATCTTAAAACCATTTGATATGGAGCATTTAATCTCAAATATCCGTCAAGTAGTTGGAAAAGGTAGTGCGGTAACTAAACGTAATGCACCTTCTTTAGTTTCAAATTACGAAAGCAAGCCACGTAACTTAGATGCTAGTATCACAAGTATCATCCATGAAATTGGGGTACCTGCACATATTAAAGGATATATGTACTTACGTGAAGCGATTTCGATGGTATATAACGATATTGAGCTTCTAGGTTCAATTACAAAAGTTTTATATCCAGATATCGCTAAAAAGTTTAATACTACAGCTAGCCGAGTTGAACGTGCAATTCGACATGCAATTGAAGTAGCATGGAGCCGTGGCAATATCGATAGTATTTCTACATTATTTGGTTATACAATTTCAATGTCAAAGGCAAAACCAACAAATTCAGAATTTATTGCAATGGTAGCTGATAAATTACGTTTAGAACATAAAGCTTCTTAATTTATTTTTATTATTCATTACTCAAGAAAATTCAATCCCGATTAACTTCTAATAGTGATTCCACAGACATTTCTCTTAGCGAATAACTTCTTATGAGATCTTCGGTACTTTTTCGCATTAGCAATTATATTATTTGTAAAAAGAAAACGTTGTCTATCGTAGACAACGTTTTCTTTTGCTGTTGAAGTACTACCTTGTCAATTAATTATCAAATTCTCGGAGTAGAGTGATGTTGATTTCCATTACAGAATGCTCGCTTTCCCTGGGGCGCCACCTGAGCCTCCTTGGCGAGACCTGAGAATCCTCGGCAAGCCTGCGGGGTCTTTAGCCTTCCCGCATATCCCAAAGGAGTCGAGCATCTCCATTCCAATCAACTAATTCATCTAAAAAAAGTTTGCGATATAAACTTATTTTAATATCCTTTACTTTGTGTAAAATAACAGATAGTAACCGTTGAATTTACACTTTATAAAAATTAGTTTGCGTAATAATTTTTAGTATGCTATAATAATTAATGCGCCACTGAAACATTTAGCAAATCGATATTATTACTACGAAATTTGGGAGAAAATTGGACGTACTCCATGACACGTTAGCTATTTCAACCTTATTTCAAAACTAGTAATAGTGTGTGTTAGTGAAGATTGTTGTGAAACAAGCTGCCTAATGGAACGGCCCTGGAGCCGAATTGCGAAAGAGAGGTAGGGCTTTCGCCAATAAACAACAATTTTTATATTTAAATAACTAACATATATAATATAACAAAGGCTATTCGTATACGTTGTACGAATAGCCTTTTTCCATTTATAAAATAAACCGATAAATTATATAAAGAAATAAAAAAATAGGACATACCAATATGGTTGTCCTATCTCTTTGAAGTTTTTAATTATGAATTAGAATATAAATACAATCGTGAAAACAATCGCTACAATAAAACGATAAACTGCAAAACCTGTTAGTTTTACTTTCTCTAATAATTTTAGGAAGGAAACGATCGCAAGTAATGCAACAATGAATGCAGTGATGAATCCAGTTGCGAATAATGGTAGATCTGAAGCACTTAAAATATCGATATTTTTAATAAAATCTAATCCACTTGCAGCAATCATCATTGGTACTGCTAAAATAAAAGTAAATTCTGCAGAAGTTTTTCGATCTAATCCAAATAATAATCCCCCAGCTATTGTAGAGCCTGATCGTGAAAATCCTGGCCATAAAGCTAGCATTTGGAAGCATCCAACAATAAAAGCTTGTTTATATGAGATGTGATCTAAATCAGATGATTTAGGATGTTTAGAGACTTTTTCAGCAACAATTAATAAAATACCGCCTGCTACTAATCCGATTACAACAGTTTTAGGTGAGAATAAAACATCCTTAATGAAATCATGGAATATAAGCCCTACAATCCCGGCTGGAATAGCACCGATAATAATATGAATTAAGTTAAGGTTCGTTTGTCTGTAACCATCTGATTTTACTCCTAGTACTGACCAGAGTCGTTTCCAAAAAACAACAACTACGGCTAGAATTGAACCAAGTTGAACTATTACTTCAAAAAATGAAGCCTTCTCACCTGTGAAATTTAATAAATCAGCAACTAATATCATATGACCAGTAGAAGAAACAGGTAAAAATTCTGTTAATCCTTCTACCATCCCCATGATCAAACCAATTAACCAATCAGGTAACATTTAAAAATACCTCCATAAATACTTTTCGTTATAAAATATACACAATACATTACATTTTACTTGAAAACTAATTAATATGAAAGGAAGTTTAAATTAAAATTAGCTCATAATTGTTAATTATTTGTACAATTTTACATAAAAATGAAATTTAAGGTTAGAATAAATAAAAAAAGAAGTAGAAAAACTACTTCTGCCATTTTTATTGACGCTATTTTGACTATTTAGATTCTTTATCCTCAGAAGCTTCTTCGCTTTTAGACAAATCCAATTCCATCAACTTTTTCATTAATATATGCTGTGGCATATGCATAATTTGTTCTAAAGGAACGTTTAATTTCTTAGAAAGTAAAATTGCCGTTTCAGGCGAAATTTGCAATGGTCGCATAATAATCCTCCTTAGTTTCGTAAAAATAGTATACAATAAGAAAAAGAAGAAAGTACATATTTTCTCATGTGGGGGGAATTTGAGTGGTCGATATTATAGGTCATAGAGGTGCTGCAGGAACCTACCCAGAAAATACAATGGTTTCTTTTATGGCATGCGAAGATTTAGGTGCAGACGGTATAGAATTAGATGTACACTTATCAAAAGATGGTGAAATCGTTGTTATTCATGATGAAACAATAAATCGCACAACTAACGGAAAAGGTTTCGTGAAAGATTATACTTTAGATGAATTAAAGCAATTTGATGCTAGTTATCGATTTAAACGCCAATTTAAGGGTTGCACGATCCCGACCTTAATAGAAGTATTTCAATGGGCAAAAGGAAATAACTTTAGTATCAATGTTGAATTAAAGAATGATAAAATCGAATACCATGGACTTGAGGAACGTGTAATAAATTTAATCCGTTCATATGAATATGAAAAAAGAATCGTTTTATCATCCTTTAACCATAAAAGTATGCTTAAATTTCACTTAATGGCACCGGATATTGAAACAGCAGTCCTATTTAATAGAAGAAGTAAAGAACCGTGGAAGATTGCTGAAGACTATAAAGCAAATGCAATTCATCCGAATTATCGTATTATTACTGATGAACAGATAGAAGAAACTATGGAACATCACATTGCCGTAAGACCGTATACAATCAATGAACCAGCTGTTATGAAACGATTATTTGAAGTCAATTGTACAGCGATTATTACTGACTATCCAGAGATAGCTTTCCAAGTCAGAAGTCAATTTCTTAGTAAATAAAAAAGTGCTCTCATCAGCACTTTTTTTGTTTTGTTATTTATCTTTAATGAGACCCTAAGTTATACTTTGACAAAAATTATCTTTTTAAAAATCTGCCTTGTACTTTGTTTCGTTTACGATCTCTAAATAATACAAAGCTTCCGACTAAATAAAAACCGACTCCTAATGAAACAAGTCCGATTAATAATTGCAATGGAAGATTTGGAATGCCAAAAGAATGGATTAGAAAAACCGTATCACGAAGTAATTTAATTCCGATAACTGCTAAAGCTATTGGTACAACAATCACAACGAATGCTAACATACGTGTAAATGATTCTTTCATTTTTATTAATTCCTCCGATAAAAGTAACAATAAATTTACGTAATTCTCTTTCTTCATAATCTTATACAAGGATAGTGTTGTCAAGACTTATAAAACATTTGAAATAGACGAATGAATGACTTTATATATATAATAGTCTAATGTGTTCAATAATTTGTTGAAATTAGTAGGTGAACTAAGATGAAACAAAACGTAATGATTGTTGGAATGGGAACTGGAGGTACAGCTGTATTAAAACTTCTATCACATTCTGATTTATTTCATGTTGTTGCAGTAGTAGATATGATAAAAGAGGCTAAAGGCGTAGAACTTGCTAAAAGCTTACATATTCCAATACTAAAGGATTGGAAGTCTAATTTAAACGAAGAGATTGATGTTGTCATAAATACTACTGGAGATGAAACCATATACCAGGAATTAATCGAGTATAAACCTAAGAATACTTTAGTGATCCCAGGTTCTGTTGCAAAAATGATATCTGATCTTGTTCAAGAAAAAGAATCACTTTTTAATTTAATCAATAATAAAAAAAGGCAACAGGAACTCATTTTGGACAACACTCATGATGGGATGATTGTGGTTGATAAATGGGGAAAAATTCTTTTATTTAATCGCTCAGCAGAAAGAATGTTACATACTGATAAAGATGCTGCGATTGGTAGGTATATATTGGATGTTGTCCCAACTAGTAAATTACCTCGGGTTCTTCAAACAAAAAAGAAGGAAATTAATCAAGAACATATTTTAATTAACGGAAGTAAGATTTTTACGACCCGAATTCCAATCTTTCGAGATGATGGTGAACTTGAAGGGGCAATTTCTGTTTTTAAAGATGATACTGAGGTTATCGATTTAGCAGAAGAGGTTACAAATTTAAAAGAAGTTTATAGCATGCTTGAAGCAGTCATTCAAAGTTCGGATGAAGCAATTTCAGTTGTAGATGAAAAAGGTAATGGAATTATTATTAATCCTGCATACACAAGATTGACTGGATTATCCAGTGAACAAGTTCTTGGTAAACATGCAACAATTGATATTACTGAAGGTGAAAGTGTTCATTTAAAAGTCTTGAAAACAAAACAAGCAGTTCGTGGAGTACGCATGAAAGTCGGAAAGCAAAATCGTGATGTACTAGTGAATGTAGCTCCAGTAATCGTAGACGGAAAATTAAAAGGCAGTGTTGGAGTAATCCATGATGTTTCTGAAATTTCACAGTTAACGAATGAACTACATAGAGCACGTCAAATTATTAGAACATTAGAGGCAAAATATTCTTTCGAGGATATAGCTGGTGAATCTGAAGGAATCAGTTTAGCGATCATGCAGGCTAAATTAGCAGCGAGCACTCCTGCTACCGTATTACTACGTGGGGAATCAGGAACAGGTAAAGAATTGTTTGCTCACGCGATTCATAATGAAAGCGATCGCAAATATAATAAATTCGTTCGAGTGAATTGTGCTGCTATTTCTGAGTCTTTATTGGAAAGTGAATTATTTGGTTATGAAGAAGGTGCTTTTTCTGGCGCAAAACGTGGTGGGAAAAGAGGGCTTTTTGAGGAAGCTAATAATGGTAGTATTTTCTTAGATGAAATTGGAGAATTATCACCTGCGATGCAAGCCAAACTATTAAGGGTCCTACAAGAGAAAGAAATAAGACGTGTTGGTGGAACAAAGTCTATTCCTATAAATGTGCGAGTGATTGCTGCTACGAATGTCCATCTGGAGGAAGCAATCATTGAAGGAAAGTTTCGTGAAGATCTATATTATCGATTAAATAAACTTCCTATTATTATTCCTGCGCTAAAGGATCGAATTGAAGATATTTTACCGATTGGCGAAAGATTATTAGCAAAAATCAATCAAGACTACGGTCGAAATGTTGAGGGAATCTCATTATCAGCATTAAATAAATTAAAAAGTTACAATTGGCCTGGTAATGTTAGGGAGTTGGAAAATGTGCTAGGAAGAGCTGTTATATTTATGAAATTTAATGAAAAACAAATCCTACCTGAACATTTATCAGCGATTGTACAAGTTAAGCAAGAACAATCTGTTCATCATAACGAAGTTCATACTGAAGAAATAAGCTCCCTTGATGAAATGGTTATAAATTATGAAGGTGAAATTATTGAAAAGATATTAATGAAAAATAATGGCAATAAAACAAGGTCCGCAAAAGAGCTTGGAATATCAGTAAGGAATTTGTATTATAAATTGGAAAAATACCACACTGCAAAAAATAGCACGCAATAATTTGCGTGCTATGAATATTTTTGCATACAATTACTGTCATTTTTCAAAATATTGTTGTAGAATAGATTTACTGGTGTTACTAGTACCTGGTACTAGAATGTTAGTAATGTAAGGCTTTTCAACTATTTTTGAAATAGTTTTATCCTTTTTGAAAAGTTGGCACGCAAATTGCTTTATATAGTGCAGGGGGATGAAAGGAAGGGCTTTCAATGAATTTAACAGATATAATGTTACGCGCGAAGAATTATTCTAGGCAAACTGTTGCTGTAGCTGTTGCTGAAGACTTCGAAGTAAAAGAAGCAGTTTCAATTGCGTTAGATAATGATTTAGCAAACTTTTTACTTTTCGGAAACGAGCAAGCGATCTATGAAATGTATGATGAATTATTAAAAAACGAACAATTTGCAGAAAGACTAAAAATTGTTCATTCTCATTCAAACAAAGAGGCTGCTAAAAATGCAGTTGTAGCTGTTCGCTCTGGTGAAGCTTCAATTGTAATGAAAGGTAATCTTTCATCTTCAGTTCTTCTAAAAGAAGTATTGAACAAAGAATATGGTTTAAGAGATAAAAGTGTTTTATCGCATGTTGCAATATTCGACGTACCAGGTAGAGAAAATGCAGTAATCGTAACAGATGCTGCGATGAACATAGCACCTACGTTAGATCAAAAGGTGAAAATTATTGAAAATAGTGTTGAAATTGCAAGGAAAGTAGGAATAGAAACCCCTAAAGTTGCTGTACTGGCAGCTGTTGAAGTAGTAAATCCTGCAATGCAAGTAACACTAGATGCAGCAACACTAACTGTCATGAATACAAGAGGACAAATTAAAAATTGTATTGTTGATGGACCATTAGCGCTTGATAATGCCATTTCTGTTGAAGCAGCTGAACATAAAGGATTAACAGGTGAAGTTGCTGGGCGAGCTGATATTTTATTAGTACCTACAATAGAAACTGGAAATATTTTATATAAATCATTAGTCTTTATGGCTAACTCAGAAGTGGCTGCACTTATTGCTGGAGCAAAGGCACCGATTGTTTTAACTTCGCGTTCTGACTCTGCAATGACAAAATTATATTCATTAGCGTTAGCTATATGTAATTCTAAAAACTAAACTTACACATTTTAAGGGAGCTGTTATTACATGGAAATCTTCAAATACTTAGAAACTTATGATTATGAGCAAGTTGTTTTCTGCCAAGATAAGGAATCTGGATTAAAAGCAATTATTGCGATCCACGATACAACATTAGGCCCAGCATTAGGTGGAACAAGAATGTGGACTTACGAAACAGAAGAAGCTGCAATTGAAGATGCTCTACGTTTAGCAAAAGGTATGACTTATAAAAATGCTGCTGCTGGCTTAAACTTAGGTGGAGGAAAAACTGTAATCATCGGTGATCCACGTAAAGATAAAAACGAAGCTATGTTCCGTGCATTTGGTCGATATATCCAAGGTTTAAATGGACGTTATATTACTGCTGAGGATGTAGGTACTACTGTAGCAGATATGGACTTAATTCGTGAAGAAACTGATTTCGTAACTGGTATTTCACCATCATTTGGTTCTTCAGGTAATCCATCTCCAGTAACTGCATATGGTGTATATCGTGGTATGAAAGCTGCTGCTAAAGAAGCATTCGGAACAGATAGCTTAGAAGGTAAAGTTATTGCAGTTCAAGGTGTAGGTAATGTTGCCTTTAACTTATGCAGATACTTACACGAAGAAGGTGCAAAATTAATCGTAACTGATATTAATAAAGAATCAGTTCAACGTGCTGTTGAAGAATTTGGTGCTACGGCTGTTGATCCAGACGATATCTACAGTGTTGAATGTGATATTTACGCGCCATGTGCTTTAGGTGCAACGATCAATGATAAAACGATTCCACAAATTAAAGCGAGAGTTATCGCTGGTGCGGCAAATAACCAATTAAAAGAAACACGTCACGGTGATTTAATTCACGAATTAGGTATTGTTTACGCTCCTGACTACGTAATTAATGCTGGTGGAGTTATCAACGTTGCCGACGAGTTATACGGATATAACCGTGAACGTGCAATGAAAAAAGTTGAAGGTGTATACGATAACATCGCAAAAGTTATTGAAATTTCAAAACGTGATGGAATTCCAACATATTTAGCTGCAGACCGTTTAGCAGAAGAGCGTATTGCTCGTATGGCAAAATCTCGTAGCCAATTCTTATCAAATAGTCACAGCATCATTAGTAGAAGATAATTGATCTAGTTAAAAATTATGAGTAATTCCTTTATTTTTTAGATAGAAAGAAAGAGTGAAGCTCTTTCTTTCTAGTTATAAAAGTAAGGTAAACATTTAGGAGGAGAGTGTTGACAATGCATCGTATTTTAGTAATTAATCCTGGCAGCACATCCACAAAGGTTGGTGTATTTGATGATGAAAAACCAATTTTTGAACAAACAATACGCCATGACGATGAAGAATTAAATAAATACAAAACAATAATTGATCAATATGAATTTAGAAAAAATGTTATTTTAGAGGTACTACACAAAGAAGGCATTAACATTTCTAAATTAAGTGCTGTATGTGGTCGAGGTGGACTACTTAGACCAATCGAAGGTGGAACTTATGCAGTAAATGAAATCATGTTAGAAGATTTGAAAATAGGTTATAGTGGTCAGCATGCTTCAAATCTTGGTGGAATCATTGCTAATGAGATTGCACAAGGATTAAACATCCCAGCATTTATCGTTGATCCAGTAGTTGTTGATGAATTAGATCCGGTTGCAAGAATTAGCGGACAATCACTTATGGAAAGAAGAAGTGTTTTCCATGCCTTAAATCAAAAAGCTGTAGCACGTAAAGTGTCAAAACAGTTAGATCAGTCATATAACGATTTAAACCTTATTATCGCCCATATGGGTGGAGGTGTGAGTGTTGGTGCTCATAAAAAAGGACGCGTAATTGACGTAAATAACGGTTTAGATGGTGAAGGACCTTTCAGTCCAGAGCGAGCTGGAACTGTACCAATTGGTGATTTAATAAAACTTTGTTACTCTGGTGACTACTATATTAACGAAGTTCAAAAAATGATGGTTGGTCAAGGTGGATTAGTTAGCTATCTTGGAACAGCAGATGCAATTAAAGTCGAAAGCATGATTGAAAATGGTGACGAAAAAGCTGCATTAGTATATGAAGCAATGGCTTACCAAGTCGCAAAAGAAATTGGAAGTGCGGCAGCTGTTCTTGAAGGCCATATTGATGCAATTATATTAACAGGTGGAATTGCTTATAGTGATTTTATTGTTAATGAAATAACTAAAAGAGTTAAATGGATGGCACGTGTAATTGTTTTACCAGGTGAAAATGAACTTCAAGCTCTTTGTGAAGGTGCACTTCGCGTACTTCGAGAAGAAGAAGAAGCAAAAATCTATCCTGGAGAATTTGCAGTTAAATCTTTAGTATAAATGTGAGGAGAATTTCATCATGGCAACAGAATATGATTTAGTCGTACTCGGTGGCGGTACAGGTGGCTATGTAGCTGCTATTCGTGCTTCTCAATTAGGATTAAAAGTAGCGGTAGTAGAAAAAAATAAACTAGGTGGAACTTGCTTACATGCAGGCTGTATCCCAAGTAAAGCATTTTTACGTAGTGCTGAAGTTTTTTCAACTGCTAAGAAAAGTGAAGAGTTTGGTGTTGAAACATCAGACGTAACATTAAACTTTAGCAAAGTACAACAAAGAAAAGAAAATATTGTTGCCGGGCTTCATAAAGGTGTTGAACACTTAATGAAACAAGGGAAAATTGATGTATACAATGGTTTAGGACGTATTTTAGGACCTTCAATCTTCTCACCAATGCCAGGAACAATTTCAGTAGAAATGAACGATGGTAGCGAGAACGAAATGCTAATTCCTAAGAACGTATTAGTCGCAACTGGTTCAAGACCAAAGTCTTTACCTGGATTAACAATTGATGGTGAGCACGTAATGTCATCTGATGAGGCGTTAAAAATGGAGTCACTTCCAGCGTCAATTATTATCGTTGGTGGCGGTGTAATCGGTATTGAGTGGGCTTCAATGTTAGCAGATTTTGGTGTTGAGGTAACAGTAATCGAGTATAGTAAAACAATTTTACCTTTAGAAGACGAAGAAATTTCTAAAGAAATGACTAGATTATTAAAGAAAAAAGGAATTAAATTAGTTACTGATGCAAAAGTTTTAGCTGAAACATTAGTAATCGACAATGGTGTTAGAATTAATGCACTTCATAAAGATACTGAGAAATCTTTCACTGCTGAAAAAATGTTAGTATCTGTTGGCCGTCAAGCGAATGTTGAAGGAATTGGATTAGAAAATACTGACATCGTAGTTGAAAATGGTTTTATCCAAACAAATGCCAATTACCAAACTAAAGAATCACATATTTACGCAATTGGAGATGTTATTGGTGGCTTACAATTAGCACATGTTGCTTCAAGAGAAGGTACAATTGCAGTTGAGCATATTGTAGGTAATACTCCACTTCCATTAGATCCAACAATGGTTAGTAAGTGTGTTTATAGTAATCCAGAAGTTGCATCTGTTGGTTTAACTGAGCGTGAAGCAAAAGAAAAAGGTTATACAGTTAAAAAAGGAAAATTTTCATTCCGTGCAATCGGTAAAGCTTTAGTTTATGGTGAGCATGATGGATTTGTTAAAATAATTGTTGATGAAGAGACGAATGATCTTCTTGGTGTCCATATGATAGGACCTCATGTAACTGATATGATCTCTGAAGCAGGTTTAGCACGAGTTTTAGATGCAACTGCTTGGGAAATTTCTCATACAATTCATCCACATCCTTCATTATCTGAAGCGATTGGTGAAGCAGCACTTGCAGTAGAAGGATTAGCAATTCACTCTTAATTTAAAAAATTGAAATGTAGAGATCAAATCTCTACATTTCATCACTATAATGATTTAAAACGCTTCCACACATGTATGTGGTAAAAGGGGGATATTTATGGAAAAGGTTACAACTTCAAACCGTCATGAACAGCTGGGTCTATCAAATGATGACGTTCTTAGTATGTATGAAACAATGCTAATGGCACGTCGTATTGATGAGCGTATGTGGTTATTAAATCGTGCTGGTAAAATTCCGTTCGTTATTTCTTGTCAAGGTCAAGAAGCAGCTCAAGTTGGATCAGCATATGCGTTAGATAATACAAAAGATTACGTATTACCATATTACCGTGATATGGGTGTTGTTTTACAATTTGGAATGACAGCAAAAGAATTAATGCTTTCTGGTTTTGCAAAAGCAGAAGATCCAAACTCTGGTGGACGTCAAATGCCAGGTCATTTTGGACAAAAGAAAAATCGTATTGTTACAGGATCATCTCCAGTTACAACTCAAGTACCTCACGCTGTAGGTGTATCTCTAGCTGCAAAAATGGAAGGTAAAGATATTGTCTCTTGGGTTTCATTTGGTGAAGGTTCTTCTAACCAAGGTGATTTCCATGAAGGCGCAAACTTTGCTGGTGTACATAAGTTACCAGTAATTTTCATGTGTGAAAATAACAAATATGCTATCTCAGTACCAATTGAGAAGCAATTAGCATGTGAAAAAGTATCTGATCGTGCAATTGGATACGGTATGCCTGGTTTCACTGTTGATGGAAATGATCCTTTAGAGGTTTATCGTGTAACAAAAGAAGCGGTTGATCGTGCTCGTCGTGGAGAAGGCCCAACATTAATTGAAGCTGTATCTTATCGATTAACTGCACACTCTAGTGATGATGATGATCGTATTTACCGTTCTCGTGAAGAAGTAGAAGAAGCAAAAAGCAAAGATTGCTTATTTACATTTGCTAAATACCTTCATGAAGTTGGTGTGTTAACAGAAGAATTAGAAAAAGAAATAGATACAAAAATTCGTGCGATCGTTGATGAAGCAACTGACTACGCAGAAAACGCTCCATATGCAGCACCTGAGCATGCATTGAAGTTTGTTTACGAAGAATAAGAGGGGGTAGGACAATATGGCAGTAATTTCTTATATAGATGCAGTAACTTTAGCGTTAAAAGAGGAAATGGAACGCGACCCAAAAGTATTTGTATTAGGGGAAGACGTTGGATTAAAAGGTGGAGTATTTAAAGCGACTCATGGTCTATATGATCAATTTGGTGAGGATCGTGTATTAGATACACCACTTGCAGAATCTGCAATTGCGGGTGTTGGTATTGGTGCTGCAATGTACGGACTTAGACCAGTAGCTGAAATGCAATTTGCTGATTTCATTATGCCTGCAGTAAACCAAATTATTTCTGAGGCATCAAGAATTCGTTATCGTTCAAACAATGACTGGACTTGTCCTATTACGATTCGTGCTCCTTATGGAGGCGGTGTACACGGTGCACTTTACCACTCTCAATCTGTTGAGAAGGTATTTGCAGGTCAACCAGGATTAAAAATTGTAATGCCTTCTACACCTTATGATGTGAAAGGTTTATTAAAAGCAGCAATTCGTGATAACGACCCAGTAATTTTCTTTGAGCATAAACGTGCTTATCGTTTAATTAAAGGTGAAGTACCTGAAACTGATTATGTACTTCCAATTGGAAAAGCTGACGTAAAACGTGAAGGTGAAGATATCACAATCATCACTTACGGATTATGTGTACATTTTGCTCTTCAAGCTGCTGAAAAATTAGCTCAAGATGGTATTTCTGTACATGTTTTAGACTTACGTACAATTTATCCATTAGATAAAGAATCTATTATCGAAGCTGCTTCTAAAACAGGAAAAGTTTTATTAGTAACTGAAGATAATAAAGAAGGAAGTATAATGAGCGAAGTTGCAGCAATTATTGCTGAAAATTGTTTATTTGAATTAGATGCGCCAATCGCACGCCTTGCTGGCCCTGATGTTCCGGCAATGCCTTATTCTCCAACAATGGAAAAATTCTTTATGGTTAATCCAGATAAAGTAGAAAAAGCGGCTAGAGAACTTGCAGCATTTTAATGGCACTGTTTGAAAAAGGGGGACATAATGATGATCGAAAATATTAAAATGCCTCAATTAGGTGAAAGTGTAACAGAAGGTACAATCAGTACTTGGTTAGTAAAAGTAGGAGATCGTGTAAATAAATACGATCCACTTGCTGAAGTTATGACAGATAAAGTTAATGCTGAAGTACCATCTTCATTTTCTGGTGTGATTAAAGAATTAATCGCAAATGAAGGTGAAACTTTAGCAGTTGGTGAAATCATTTGTACGATTGAAGTTGAAGGTGCTTCTGGTGAAGTAGCTGCTACAACTATTGAAGAAACTAAACCAGTTGAAAAAGCTGCACCTGTAGCACCAGCACAAGCTCCTGTAGCTGCTGCACCGGTTCAAACTATTGCTAAAACTGATGAGTCTGGTAAAGTTCGTTATTCTCCAGCTGTACTTCGATTAGCACAAGAAAATAATCTTGATCTTTCATTAATTCCTGGTACAGGAAATAATGGTCGAGTTACTCGAAAAGATGTTTTAAATGCAATCGCAAATGGTGTACCTCAAGCGGCACCAGCACCTGTTGCAGTTGAAGCTCCTGCTCAACCAGTTGTAGCACAAACTGCTCCTACAGCTCAAGTAGCAGCACCTAATACAGCACCTGCACCTGTTATTCCAACAGCAGTTGGCGATATTGAAATTCCAGTTACAGGTGTACGTAAAGCAATTGCTTCAAATATGTTACGTAGTAAACATGAAGCTCCACACGCTTGGATGATGATCGAAGTAGATGTTACTAACTTAGTTAATTACAGAAACAGCATTAAAGACTCTTTCAAGAAAAAAGAAGGTTTCTCTTTAACATTCTTTGCATTCTTTGTTAAAGCTGTAGCGCAAGCACTTAAAGAATATCCAATGATTAATTCAATGTGGGCTGGAGACAAAATCATCCAAAAGAAAGATATTAACTTATCGATCGCTGTTGCAACAGACGATGCATTATTTGTTCCAGTAATTAAAAATGCTGATGAGAAAACAATCAAAGGTATCGCACGTGAAATTACTGAATTAGCTACAAAAGTTCGTACTGGTAAGTTAAAATCAGACGAAATGCAAGGTGGCACATTCACAGTAAATAACACTGGATCATTTGGTAGTATTCAAAGCGCGGGTATCATTAATTACCCACAAGCTGCAATTTTACAAATTGAAAGCATCGTAAAACGCCCAGCTGTTGTTAACGGAATGATTGGTGTTCGCGATATGGTTAACCTATGCTTATCACTTGATCACCGTGTACTTGACGGCTTCATTTGTGGTAAATTCTTAGGAAGAGTAAAAGAAATCCTAGAAAATACAACAAAAGAAAATACGAACGTATATTAATTTTATAAACAAAAGAGGTTGTCTTAAGGGCAATCTCTTTTTTATGTTAGTTTGTGAAATGAGAAAATTAAAATCGTTTTGAGAGGTGCAAATAAAGATAGAGGTTCTGCAATTAAATTCTTCATAAACAAAAATAGAAATGAATTACGCTAATGATCTTAAAATGGCCACATAATTCATTCAAAATGAAAAAACCATAGGAATTACCACTCTATAGAAATAAAATCAGTATTTTATCAATATAAAAAGGATTATATGTGTGTCCTTTATCCAGAAATAGAAATAGCCCTTTTTTAGTGACTTATGATAAAATTAATAAATATAAAATTCTCCGATATTATAAAAAGGAGTGGAATTTATGCTAGTTGAACAAAATGGCTATTACATATCAACAAATAAAGAATTATTAAACAGAGACGTTATTTATAACTTTTTAGACAAAGATTCATATTGGGCAAATGAAATTCCTTATGAATATATTGATCGATTTATCAAAGGTTCTTACTGCTTTGGCGTATACAAGGGGAATCCAGGAGAAAGTGACCCAACCCAAGTAGGCTTCGCAAGAGTCGTATCAGATGGCGTCACATTTGCTTATTTAGCTGATGTATTTATTCTCCCAGAATATCGTAAACAAGGCTTATCAAAATGGCTAATGGAAGAAATCATGTGTTATGAAAAACTATCAACAGTACGGACATTCATGCTTGGCACAAGAGATGCTCACAACTTATATCGCAAATATGGCTTCGAAGTGATTGATAATAGTAAAAACCGATTCATGGCTATTTTAAAAGACAATCTTTATCACAATATGAAAAACAATAGAGAATAGGATGCCACACCTCATCTCTCTAATCCTCTTTTCCACGGGCTTCATGCTTACCATTTACCTTTACACAACCTCTAGCTCATTTTTAGATCCTGAACTAAAATCTTTACAAACTGTAACATTTGTAAGATAATTTACAAATATGTGACATCTTAGAGAAATAGGGGGGATAAGATGTTTAAAAATTTATCTGCCGTACATCCTGTTGCTTGGAATATTGTAATTGGAACTTTATTCGTTAGATTTGCTAGCACAGTAAGTATGCCGTTTTTAGCTATTTATTTAACTTCAGTTAAACAGATCTCACCTGCAATGGTTGGGCTTATGTTAACAGTTTCATCTTTTTTAGGGGTGTTTTTCAGTTTTATTGGAGGAACTCTTTCTGATCGTATTGGAAGGAAAACTATTTTATTATCGAGTATTTTCTTATGGTCTATAACATTAGTTGGTTTTGGACTAGGAAATTCATTCGCCTGGTTTTTCGTGTTGAACTCGATCTTAAATATTTGTTCATCATTTTTCGAACCTTCTTCAAGAGCATTACTTTCTGATTTAACCGACGAGAAATCAAAACTGTTAGTGTTTAATTTGCGATATGCTGCTATTAATGTTGGAGTTGCAGTTGGTCCATTAGTTGGTTTATATCTAGGAAGCTCTAAAAGCACATTGCCATTTGTATTATCTGGAATTGTTTACTTTATTTATGGTTTAACATTATTATTTATGTTATCAAAGTATAAAATTGGAGAAGGAAAGTCTGCTTCGACAACGAACAAAGTTTCGATGAAGGCATCTTTTTCTATTTTACGTAAGGATATCATCTTTGCTTTAACGATTCTAACAATCTGTTTTTATGGTCTTGGTTATTCGCAAAGCTTTTCAACAATGTCTCAATATTTTGCGAACGCACCACAGTTTCATAATGGCGTGAAACTGTATGCATATTTAACAACAATCAATGCAGTAACTGTAGTAATACTTCAATTCCCAATTGTAAGTAGAATGAAGAATTTTTCTCCAACTGTATCAATGATGATTGGTAATGTGATTGTTAGTTTAGCTGTTGCTGGATTTGGGTTATTTACTAACTTTTTCTTATTAGCAATCGTTATGATTGTGTTAACTGTAGGAGAAATATTTGCATTTACATTTACAGATGTATTTGTCGATCAGCTTGCTCCTGAAGAATTAAAAGGAACTTATTTTGGGGCAATGGGATTCTCAAAACTCGGTTTCGTTTTCGGTCCAGCGCTTGGTGGAAGTTTACTAGCTTACTTCGGATATGAAAATGGTGGCCATGGATTTGTTATTATTAGTGCAATCGCTTTTATAAGTTTTCCAATGATGTTTTTTGTAAATAGACTTTTTCAAAAAAGAAAAGAAGTCAAGGGTGAATCGGATACAAAATTAACTGTTAATTCTTAAAAGAACGCTTTTAAAGCGTTCTTTTTTTTTCAGAGTGTTAAGTTGTCAATATAATTTTCCATTCATACCAGTATTTAATTTTGATACATTTAATGTAAGAAAAAAATAGCGAGGATGTGTAGTTATTTGAATAAATATGGTAGGCTTTCTTTATTGATGGTTGGTATCAGTATAGTTATAGCTCTTTTTATGAATGATCACACTAAACAATTCCTTTTATGTTTCTTAATCTTATCCATAGCAGGGGTAATTTTTGCATTCCTCTCAAAAAAACTTACAAATATTATTCTTGGCGTAGTCTTAAATATGATCACCTTTATTTTCTTCTTCTTTTTAATTTTGGCGTTCGGAATTGGAGAAGCTTAAATATTAGAGTTTTTCCATTTCATACTAAAATAGTATGCTTTCGTTTATTTCCTCATATATTGTATAAACAAGCGATATGGAGGGAGAGATATGGACGAACTTCTTTTTGATCAGCTTAAGTTATTAAGTTGGGACTGTGTAATATTAGAAGGTGCTAGTGAGCAAGAAGAAGAGCTAATGAAAAATGTTTTATCCACATTACATTCAATCGGATTAAAAAATAAAATTGATGCAAAAGTTTTATTTATTGCAGGAGATGTGGAAAAGATTGATCAGTTTGTCATAAAAAATCCATTCGTAACCGTTATACGAGTTGTTGAAGAATTAAATGAAGATTACCAATACGCCATATCTACTTTAGCTCATTTACCGAATGTAATCGTAGATTTAGTCAATGAATAATTAAGACGTTAAAAAATTCACTTGAAATATAATAAAACTAGCAGGTTCAAAAGCTTGAATTATTAGCCGCTAAATTGGTAAGATGAAAAAAAGCATGTAAGGAGTAGATGAAATGAATATGAATTTTAATTTTTTTATGAATGATGTTGTCCATACTGCACGTCAAGAAATCGTAGCGGCTGGTTATGCAGAGTTAAAAACACCTGAGGAAGTTGCGCAAGCACTTGAAAAGAAAGGCACTACACTTGTAATGGTAAACTCAGTATGTGGTTGTGCTGGTGGTATTGCTCGTCCTGCAGCAGCACATTCAGTGCACTATGATGCAAGACCAGACCAATTAGTAACTGTGTTTGCAGGGCAAGATAAAGAAGCTACTGCTAAAGCTCGTGAATATTTTACTGGTAAAGCACCATCATCTCCGTCATTTGCACTTTTAAAAGACGGTGAACTTGTTGCGATGGTTGAGCGTCATGAAATTGAAGGTCATGATCCAATGCAAGTCATTCAAAAACTTCAAAATTATTTCGACCAATTTTGTGAAGAAATTTAAATAAAAAAGTACAAAAATTTATGAGGGGAATTCCATAAATTTTTGTACTTTTTTTGTACATAATATTATTATTATGTAAACTGTATTTTAAATGAAGCGTTTTAATTAATTATTTTGTAAATAAAATAAAAGATAAAGAAGAAAGATAATGCAGCTAAAGAGCATGTAAAAATTAATAACATTAATGCATCCTTATATGCTGTCTCATCGTTTTTTACGCGAAAAGCGAAGGATTCTGATCTATGTTTTTTTAATTTTCTATATTGGCTTAAATCGATAATATTTGATTGATCCACAACACACCTCTCCTTTGTGTTACTAATATATTAATTAAATTTTAAAATATTCTAAATAATTAGTAAAGTTGTTTTGCAAACAAATTACTAGCAAATTATGCCATAATTAATGTGAATAAAATTTACTAATATGCTTGAAAGGTAAGTGGGAATTTGTGAAATATACTTTATGTTTTATCAAACGAAATGATGAACTATTAATGTTAAATCGTATAAATGCTCCTACAATGGGAATTTGGAATGGTGTTGGTGGAAAAATAGAAAAAGGAGAAACAATCGAAAGATCCGTTCAAAGAGAGATTGCAGAAGAAACCGGTATACAGATTGAATTGAAAGATATAACTTATAAAGGTAAAGTGACCTGGCATGAAGAAGAAGTGGATTTCGGAGGTATGTACGTATTCCTGGCCAAGGTTTCTAATAGTTTAAAATATGATACGCCTTTAAAAATAGATGAAGGAATTTTAGATTGGAAAAAAATTGATTGGGTAATAGATGAAAAAAATCAAGGAGTAGGGGAGTGTATTCCTTATTTTCTTCCAATACTATTAAATAATGAGCGAAATCATCACTATTCCTTTTATTATAAGGAGAATAAGGTTGTTGATGTAGTAATAGAAGAGGTTGTTTTAATATAATCAAATAATTTATGAATGAATAATGTAATCATTTTTATGAAAATACCATTACCAAAATGGTATTTTTTTTATAAATAAGTATGAAAACGCTTAAATTAGGGGGAATTCAGGTATTCGGAAATGTAAAATGTAGTGATTTGCAAGATTTGTCGAAAATTTATTGAAAAGTTTGAAAAGTTTAATAACAACTCTTTTATTCGCTTATTTGAATAAATATATAAACGTAATGAATATTAATGAAAATATATTTTTTAAAATATCCCTGTAAAATGAAGCTATATCTAATTTTTTTGTCGAAATACTGAAAAATATATTTGCATATTTATTAGTATGTGTTAAAATTCATTTTGTGGAATAATTATTCATTCGAAAAAAATGGTTGTTTAATAGAATACTAATAAAGATAATATAAATAATAAGTTTGAATTTTTAAAAAATTAGGGGGAAGCATTAATGAAAAAAATAGTCGGAGTTTTAGCTGCATCAGCATTATCAATTGGAATGTTATCTGCTTGTAACAAGTCAGATGATAAAACCTTAACCTTAGGAACAAGTGCGGATTATAAGCCTTATGAATTTATTGACACAAAAAATGACAAAATAGTCGGATTTGATGTTGATTTAGCTAAAGCGCTTGGTAAAAAAACTGGATACACAATTAAAGTAAAAGATATTGATTTTAACTCATTAATTACTGCGATGAATGCAGATAAAGTAGATTTTATTATGGCCGGTATGAAAAAGACACCTGAGCGTGCCAAAAATGCAGATTTTACTGAATCATATTTCACTGATCAAAATGAAATAGTTGTAAATAAAGATTCAAACATTAAAAGTGTTGAAGATTTAAAAGGAAAAACAGTTGGTGTACAAGCTGGTTCAATTCAAGAAACAAAAGCAATTGAAGTTTCTAAAAAGATTGGATTTAAAGTTGAAAACCGTAACCGTATCCCTGAGATGGTAGAAGAATTAAAAGCTGGAAGATTTGATGCTGTTGTTATCGAACAATCTGTAGCTAGTGGTTATCTAAATAAATTACCTGAAATGCAAGGTGAATTAATGCAAGATTTCTTTGAACAATCTGGTTCAGCAGTAGCTCTTCCAAAAGGAAGTAAATTAACACCTAAATTTGATAAAGCACTAAAAGAATTAAAAGAAGATGGAACTGTTGATAAATTAATTAAAAAATGGTTCGGTGAAATAAAGTAATACGTAAGATTTTAATAGTCTAAAAGATAAACCAATAGGGTATGGCGAGAAATATAGAAATGATAAGTTTTTGTTGTAATCAGGGAGGAATTATTGATGGAAAAAGATTGGAGTCACTTATTAGAGAAAATGCCTTTACGTCTTGCGCCAAGCATGGCAAAGGATCATCCTAACTTACCAGTTGTAAAGGAAGAAGGCTGTTACTACTATGGTGTAGATGGTAAAGAGTACTTAGACTTTACATCTGGCATTGCTACTACAAATGTTGGACATCGTCATCCAAAAGTAGTACAGGCAATTAAAGATGGCGCAGATTCTTTAGCACATGGTCCATCGGGTGTCATTATTTACGAATCGATTTTAAAGCTAGCAGATGAGTTGGCTGAAATTCTTCCTGGTAACTTAGATACTTTCTTTTTTGGTAATAGTGGAACTGAAGCGATTGAAGGTGCTATTAAGCTAGCTAAACATGCTACTAAACGTCCTTATATTGTTTCATTTATTGGTTGTTTCCATGGCCGTTCTATGGGAGCATTAAGTGTTACGACATCAAAAAGTAAGTATCGAAAATTTTTACAACCAACAGGCTCTTATCAAATTCCTTATGCAAATGTTTCAGAATGCCCTGAAGGTTATGATGAAGAACAATATGTAGTAGAGCAATTAGAAAAAGATTTTAAACGATTATTTAATCATCAAGTAACTCCAGAAGAAGTTGCTGCAGTTATTGTAGAGCCAGTTCTAGGTGAAGGTGGATATGTAGTACCACCTAAAGCATGGTTAAAGAAAATACGAGAAATCTGTGATAAAAATAATATTTTACTAATTTTTGATGAAGTTCAAACTGGATTTGGTCGTACAGGAGATTGGTTTGCTGCACAAACTTTTGATGTAACGCCAGATATTATGGCAATTGCAAAAGGTATTGCAAATGGTATTCCTTTAAGTGCTACTGTAGCATCAAATGAACTAATGAAACAGTGGCCACTAGGTAGTCATGGAACAACATTTGGAGGGAATCCAATAGCTTGTTCAGCTGCACTTGCTGTTTTAGAAATTATTAAAGAGGAAAAGCTTTTAGAAAATACAAGAGAAGTCGGAGCTTATGCAGTAGAAAAATTGAATGCATTAAAAGAGAAGCATCCGGTAATTGGAAGCATTCGCTCAATTGGTTTAATGATTGGTATTGAAATCATTAATCCAGCTACAAAAGAACCAAACGGTGATGGATTATTTAAAATTCTTGATCTTGCTTTGGAAAAAGGTGTTTTATTCTACTTCTGTGGTAATAACAGTGAAGTAATTCGAATGATTCCACCATTAACAGTTACAAAGAATCAAATCGATGATGGGTTAGCAATCTTAGATGAAGCATTAACAGAATATGAGCAATCCATTGGATATGAATTATATGAAACAAAGGGCATTGGTTTCTAACCAGTGCTCTTTATCTAAACAGACTTTGTCGAATAAACTTTGCAATTTAAAAGACAAATAGTAAAGGAGTACTACAATATGAACTTAGATTTTTCTCAAATTGTCCCTTCAATTCCATATATATTGGCCGGATTAAAATTAACACTATTAGTAGTTGTTTGTTCAATTTTATTAGGTCTTGTTTTAGCAATATTACTTGCATTAATGAAAATTAGCCGTTCAAAATGGTTAGTTGTAATAGCTGATTTTTATACTTCAATTTTTCGTGGAACACCGATGGTTTTGCAATTAATGATTATTTATTATGGGTTACCACAATTAATTGGTTTCGACATCGAAAAGTTTCCAGCAGCGGTATTGGCTTTTGGTTTGAATTCAGGAGCTTATGTATCAGAGATTATCCGTGCAGGTATACTAGCAGTAGATAAAGGGCAACAAGAAGCTGCTTCAGCTTTAGGAATTCCTTACCGTAAAATGATGTCAAAAATTATTTTACCTCAAGCATTTAAAAATATTTTACCAGCTTTAATGAATGAGTTTATTACGTTAACGAAGGAATCAGCAATGGTAACAGTAATTGGTGCATCTGATTTAATGAGAAGAGCATTCTTAGTAGGTGGGGAAACTTACTCATTTATGGAGCCACTTATTTTTGTAGCTGCAATTTATTACATTATCATTATGATCCTATCACTTCTAGGTAAATCTGTTGAAAGGAGAATGCGTACAAATGATTAGAATTACTAATTTAAATAAAAGCTTTGGAAATGTTCATGTATTAAAAGGAATAACAACTATAATTGAGCAAGGATCTGTTGTAGCTGTAATTGGCCCATCTGGTTCTGGAAAGTCTACATTTTTACGTTGTATGAATTTATTAGAAGCTCCTTCAAATGGTGAAATTTGGATGGATGATATTGAAATTACAAATCCTAAAAGTAATATAATGAAAATTCGAGAAGATGTAGGTATGGTATTCCAGCATTTTCATTTGTTCCCACATATGACAGTTCTA
Organism: Gottfriedia acidiceleris; assembly: GCF_023115465.1. NCBI lineage: Bacteria > Bacillati > Bacillota > Bacilli > Caryophanales > Bacillaceae > Gottfriedia > Gottfriedia acidiceleris. Next base: position 1,679,067 of record NZ_CP096034.1, read on the forward strand.
GAAAATATTACGTATGCCCCAATTAATGTAAAAGGTATGAGTAAGGCTAAAGCAGAAGAAAATGCAAAGGCACTACTTGAAAAAGTTGGACTTCTTGAAAAAGCAAACGTTTATCCTCCTAAACTTTCAGGTGGTCAAAAACAACGTGTAGCTATAGCAAGAGCACTTGCAATGGAACCTAAAGTAATGCTATTTGATGAACCAACATCAGCTCTAGATCCAGAGATGGTAAAAGAAGTACTTGAAGTAATGAAATCATTAGCTCATACTGGTATGACAATGGTCATCGTTACACATGAAATGGGTTTTGCAAAGGAAGTTGCAGATCGAATTCTATTCTTAGACGAAGGAAATCTAGTTGAGGATTCAACTCCAATCGAATTATTTACAAGACCAAAAACAAATCGTGCTAAGTTATTCCTTGAGAAAGTTTTATAAGTCATTTAATCACTTAAATTTGAAGAATCCCTACTTTTCATCAGAAAAGAGGGATTTTTTTATTGACAAAAAATTCATTGAATTGCTTAAAAAATGTCTAAATTTGTTTTAGGTTTGTAAGCCAACAGGTGTTTCTTGTATTTCGACTTCAGCTCGTTCTCAAATTCTACAAAAAAATTTTTAATCATTAGAACTTGTTAATTTTTGTCTATCGAAAACATTTATTAAAGTGGATCAAAATGAAATAAAATTATCTTAGTTTCTAAATATTCTTTTATTTTAATTGCACTAATATTTGCAAATTTTCAAGAAATAAAAACTTGAAAGGAGAGTATGATGATGGAATTGGACCAAAACTCTAGTACGAGTATAACTCAAAGCAAATACTCGGAAGTTGCAAAATCTCATGAGTTTAAACAGTTACTGAAAGCAAAAAGAAAGTTTATTCTGCCAATGTCATTATTCTTTTTTTGTTTTTACATTGCTTTACCATTAATGACTTCTTACTCTAAAGCACTTAATACAAAAGCATTTGGAGAGGTAACATGGGCTTGGATGTTTGCATTTGCTCAATTTATTATGACTTGGGTATTATGTTTGATTTACAGTAAAAAAGCTGAATCCTTTGACAAAATGGCAGAAGGAGTATTGGAAAAGTTAAATAAAGGTGGGGAGGAAATTTGAATACGACGGCATTTACATTATTTTTAATGATTGTACTAGGAACGCTTGTTATTACATATTACGCTTCTAAAAAAACAAAAGATGCGAAAGATTTTTATACCGCAGGAGGTGGATTGACTGGATGGCAAAATGGATTTGCAATTGCAGGTGACTATATGTCAGCGGCATCCTTTTTAGGAATTGCAGGTGCGATTGCTTTAACTGGATTCGATGGATTTTTCTATAGCATCGGATTTTTGGTTGCATATTTAGTCGTTTTATATTTAGTTGCAGAGCCTTTACGAAATCTAGGAAAATACACGTTAGCAGATATGATTGCTGCGCGATTTGATCAAAGAAAAGTAAGAGGGGTAGCTGCGTTAAATACAATGACGATTTCAATCTTTTATATGATTGCACAACTAGTTGGTGCTGGTGCACTGATTAAATTATTACTAGGAATTGATTATACGACTGCTGTTTTAATAGTAGGTATTTTAATGACTGTTTATGTAATATTTGGAGGTATGAGGGCTACTAGTTGGGTGCAAATCGTAAAGGCAATCCTTCTTATGCTTGGAACATTAGTCATTTCAATCATCGTTTTTGCTAAATTTAATTTCAACATTAATGAAATGTTTAGCCAAATGAGAACGGCAACTCCTCTAAAGGACTCGTTTTTAAATCCAGGTGTAAAATATACAAATGGATTAGATACCATTTCATTAAATTTGGCACTGGTTCTTGGAACTGCCGGTTTACCTCATATACTGGTCCGCTTCTTTACAGTGAGTGATGCGAAAACAGCACGAAAATCAGTCGTTTATGCAACATGGTTAATCGGAGCATTTTATATCATGACGATTTTCCTTGGATTTGGGGCAGCAGCATTTGTTGGAAATTCTGAGATAATAAAAGCAAATCCAGCAGGAAATATGGCAGCGCCACTTTTAGCTGAAGTATTAGGTGGTAACTTTTTATTTGCTTTTGTTTCAGCTGTAGCATTTGCAACTATACTTGCCGTAGTAGCAGGGCTAGTATTAACTGCTGCATCTGCGTTTGCACATGATTTTTACAATGAAATCTTAAAACAAGGTAAAGCAACTGAAAAAGAGCAAGTTTCAATGGCTAGATATGCTTCGATTGGAGTTGCTTTAATCTCAATCTTACTTGCAATATTTGCACAAACATTAAATGTTGCCTTTTTAGTATCCTTAGCATTTGCTGTTGCTGCAAGCGCGAACTTACCAGTCATACTCTTTACAATCTATTGGAAACGTTTTAATACGACTGGCGCAATTACTGGTATGTTAACTGGATTAATATCTGCAATCATACTAGTAGCAATAAGTCCAAATATTTGGAGTCCAATAGAAGGAAAAGCCATTTTTGTTGGAGATCCATTCATTAATTTAACGAATCCGGGGATTATATCGATTCCTTTAGGATTCATAGCCGCTTATTTAGGTACAATTCTTTCAAGTAAGAAAGAAAATGAAGCTAAATTTGATGAAATTCTTGTGAAGTCAAATACTGGTCATGGTATTTCAAGTATTTCTACGCATTAATCATAATGAGAAAAAAGAAACTGGAGAAAATTTTTCAGTTTCTTTTTTATTTAGGAACATATTAATTTACTCATCACTTTGTTTTAATTTTAAAGGTTTTGTAGAGATAATCGTTTCTATGTTTTTACTGATTAATTTATTATTTTTACGATTTTCAATTCTTGCTTTTGCTATTTCAGCAAGTTCGCGTTCTTCTTCGGTTTCAAGAATGATAGATGGAACTGGTACCGTTTTATTATCTTTCATTCCAACAAATGTTAGAAATGAAGTAGCTGCAACACGGCGATTACCTGTAATCAAGTTCTCTGCAATCGCTTTTACGAAAATTACCATTGATGAAGTACCTGTAACGACGACAAAGGATTCATAAGAGATACAATCCTCTTCTGTAACAGGATGTAAGAAGTCTACATGGTCAATCGAAGCAGTTACACATTTCAATCTTGCATGTTTAGAAGCAGTAATTGAAGCAGTCATATCCATATCTGCAAGAATTTTTCCACCAAATAAAGTTTGGTGATTGTTTAAGTCAGTAGGGAAAACTCGAACGGTTAATGCTGAACGCGATTCATGGCAATATTTTGAACTCATAAATTCACACCTTTTATTAGAATAATGATATTTTTACCAATCTATTTTTTATTAAGCGTAATTATGAGATGAAATTTTCATTAGAAATATTGACCTATTCAATGAATCAAATACTACATAAAGTAAAGCATAAATAATAGGTGATCTTATGTATAGAATTGGTTCAAGGATTGTTAAAACGGCGTTAGGGAGTGCAGTTGCAATTTTTATTGCGCAATCAGTGGGAGTTCATTTTTACTCATCTGCGGGTACATTAACAATATTATGTATACAAACTACTAAAAAGCGTTCATTAGATACAGCATTAAGAAGATTGTCTGCATGCGTGCTGATCATCCTTTTTTGTATTTTTTTCTTTCATATTTTTGGTTATACACCTTTAGCGATTGGAATATTACTATTATTTTTTATTCCAAGCTTAGTAAGGCTTAAAATTCAAGAAGGAGTCATTTCTAGTGCTGTTATCATGTTACATCTATATGGTCTAAAAAAAATTACAGTACCAATTATAGTAGATGAGTTAACTGTAATTGTAATAGGAATTGGTGTAGCGTTACTTTGTAATTTATATATGCCTAGTTTAGATGATCAAATAAAAAACTTTAAAGTACAAATTGATTCTAAATTTTGTTTTATTTTTGAGAAGATTTCTATTTATTTAAAAGAACCAGCTAATAAGTGTTTTTTAGAAGAATATGATGAAACTGTAAAATTACTTAAAGAAGCAAAAAGAATTTCGAAATTAGAAATTGATAATCATTATTTTAAATCATCCAATGATGAAGATTATGAATACTTTTTATTAAGAGAACGGCAACTTGAAATAATCCACCGTATCATTGACACAGTTTGTGACATTAAAGTAAGCAACGAACAATCTCATATTTTATCCAAATTTTTTAATGATTTAAGCTTTTCAATAAATCCAATTATAAGTGGCGTTATCTGCTTACATCAGTTGGAAGAAATTTATCACATGTTTCGTGAAATGCCACTACCACAAACATCTGATGATTTTGAAACTCGTGCAGCGGTTTTAACCATCATCAATGAAATGGAAAGTTTTTTGATTATGAAATCAAAGTATAAGGGGAAATACGTTAAGTGAAATTAAAAAGGAGTTGCTTTAATTGCTTAAACTAGTTCTATCACTAATTTTAGTAATTGGTCCAGTATGGCCACTTGGACAAAATCCAAGGGTAGGAGAACCATTTATTATTATTAATAAAGAAGTAAATAATTTGGCATATATAGAAGATGGTAAGGTCCTAAGGATTTATCGAATTGCTACCGGAAAAACAGCAGATTTAACTCCTGAAGGTATTTTTAATATTACATATAAAGCCAAAAATCCATATTGGCGCAAAAAGAATATTCCAGGAGGGGATCCTAAAAATCCACTAGGAACAAGATGGATTGGTTTTGACGCATTAGGTACAGACGGATCGATTTATGGTATACATGGAAATAATGACCCTTCATCAATTGGTAAATATATTTCAAATGGATGTGTAAGAATGTACACAAATGATGTGAATGAACTTTTTGATAAAATCCCATATGGAACGAAAGTGTTCATCACTACATCATCAAGTTCATTTGAACAACTAGCTCGTGAACAAGGTGCAATCAAATAATAAAGAGGATTTATCATCAAAATCTCAAGAGATCTTGATGATGAATCCTCTTTTTCCATATTATTTGTCCTTTTATAACATTGCAGCGATACCTGCAAGTAAAGTAGTAGCAAGCATTGAAATTAACATAATCATAACGACTACTTTTTGTGTTTTTTTTCTCATGTGATTACCACCCTATATTAAAGAATTACAATTAATTAATTATTCATTAGAATCATACAAGTGTTGTCCTATTTTAGCATATGTAGGATATTTTTTACAGTCTCAGCTTCTTTAATTCCCTTGCCAAATAAATAGGTGATCTTTTTACGAAATAAAAAAGGGTCTCATAAGCATTTTTAGCTTACGAGACATCCCTTATTTACTCAAAATGAAATTAAAATTTTACTTAACTCCAACCGCATCAAATGCTTTATTTACGGTAGTTACTTCAGCGGAGCTGGTACCAAAAAGGTCAGAAGCTGCTTTCACACATGCTGCACGTGCTTGACTGAAAGTAGAGGAAGCTGTTAAATAAACAGTATTTGCACGATAGAAAATTTGAGCTAGTTTATCATTTCCGATTCCTGTAACAGTCACGCCGTAAGCAGTCCCACCTTGAGCAACTAAATAAGCAGCCTTATTAATAATACCGCTATTTGTATGAACTCCTCCATTGTCAGATGTTCCAGTGTAACGATTTGCATAGTTATCTGGATCTCCATATTTAGTTGGGTCACTCATCGAACGAAGTGCATCACCTGCAATTTTTGGTGTATAAATATCTTCACCAATCAGATAATCAGGATTTTTATTATTATAGAACTCTATTAATGTACCAAAAATATCAGAAATTGCTTCGTTTAGTGCACCAGATTCATTCTGATAAGTTAAATTTGAGCTAGTTTCTGTTACAGCGTGAGTTAACTCATGTGCTACTACGTCAATACCCCCTGATAATGAAATAAATGTTGTACCATCACCATCACCATAAACCATTTGTGTACCGTTCCAAAACGCATTATTGTAATTACGGCCATAATGGACACTCGATTTTAGTGCACCGCCTTTATTATCATAGGAATTGCGTCCAAAAACATTTTTATAATAATCAAATGTTAAACCAGCAAAATAATGTGCATCAACTGCAGCTGCATCATAAGCGCTATTTAGAAGGTTATCAGGACTTGTCCAAAGTGTACCAGCAAGACGTTGTCGGTTTGCCGCATCATACGTGAAAATACCATTTGAGGCTCTAGTATTATCTTGTAAATAATAAGTTGAACCAGATAGGGTCATATTTAGTGTTTTTGTATCACCAAGCACACCAACCCCTGTTCCAGTTGTATTTGTACTACTTGCTGTACCACCTGGTTTTGCAGCAGGGGCACTACTATCTGCTTCATCTAAATTATTATAGCTATTTAATATTTTTCCTGTTGATGCATCAATGAAATAATTAAAGTTTCCAGGTTTAGGAGAAAGGAAGTTTAAGTTTACAAGGTAAGCATAGGTTGCTTCATCACCATTTGTGTAAACTACTAGATCTGCTGTAGGGTCTTTTTCATAGGTAGGAGTATAACCAAGGTCGGCTTCTGCAATTTTAATAGATTTGTTGGCATTTACTTTCTTTTCGGATTTAAGTCCTTTTTTTGTATCTAGATTAGGTGCTATCGTACCAGAGAAAGCTGTTAGAACACCATCGTCTGCAACTAATGCTGTTTGAGTAGAGCCCCATACAGGTACACCATTATATACTTGTTGTAGTCGGAGAGCGGTACCTAACATATCTTTATTGCTAGACTTAATGATGAATGATTCTTCTGAGGATTTGGAACCGAGTTTAAATTTATCTTTGTTAGCATTGACATAACCTAGTACAATGCTCTCAGGACTTTGAGTTGATGGCTTTGTGAGCTGACCTGAAACAAATTCAGGTGATCCTACAGATTCATTGTACTTGTAGCTAGATAACACATTTTTTGGTGCAGCATATGTATTTGTTACTGAAAAACTACTTGCTGCCAATCCTAAAGATAACCCAACTGCTAAGACTTTTTTGTTCACTTAAATTCCTCCCCAGTTAACAATTAATGATAACGAGCTAATATTATCATGTAATCTAGTAGGTTTACAAACTACAAAAAACTGCAATAATTGCACTTTTTTTTGGAAAAATAAGTCTTTTATATCGAATCTAAATTACCACTCAATTGTGAAATAGTCATATTGTTTTATTATAAGTGAAAAGTTGGGGGAATGCCGTCGAACTTTTTTTAATTGCTTGTAATTTTGGTGTTTAGCTTACTGTTCTATGTTCAAAATAGTTTCATTTTTATTATCACCACTTGAAAAACGGTTTTATAGCTACGTTTTAATCATGTTTGTCCACTTTCTTGAATATTGTTTAAATAATAGCTTATGTGCTTTTGAACAGATTACAGTACATAAAAAAATCTCATATGTTTCTAAAAAAAGCATTGATTTGAAGGAGAGGGCAAAAAATGTTCACAAATATAGATCATATGGCAATCTGTGTAAAAAATTTAAACGATAGTATTAAAAAGTATGAGGGTGAGTTAGGCTTATCATACTCATATCGAGAAATAGTTGAAGACCAAGGTGTAGAAGTCGCATTTTTTAAAACAAATAGAATTACGATTGAATTAATCCAACCACTTACATCAACGAACCCTGTACATAAATATATTGAAAAAAAAGGTGAAGGATTGCATCATATTGCTTTTCAAGTAGATGACATCGAAAAATCACTATTAGAACTAAAAAAACGCCAATTCAATTTAATTCATCATTCACCACGTAATGGGAGTGAGGGTTCAAAAGTTGCCTTTATACACCCTAAACAATTCGGCGTATTAATCGAAATTGTTCAAAAAAGGGGGGAGTTTAATGAGCAAGTATGATGATCTTTATAAACTATATGAAAAGATATCTGAAATAGAGCAAGGTGGAGGATTTGAACGGATTGAGAAACAACATGAACGTGGAAAGTATACAGCACGAGAAAGAATAGACATGCTGTTAGATGAAGGGAGTTTTGTAGAGTTATTTAGTTTTGTACAGCATCGTTGTTCAGATTTTGGAATGGATGAACAAAATGGTGCATGTGATGGAGTTGTCACAGGTTATGGAAAAATTAACGATCGAACGGTCTTTGTTTTTTCGCAAGATTTTACTGTGTTCGGCGGTGCTTTAGGAGAAATGCATGCGAAAAAAATAAGTCAATTAATGGACATGGCAGTACAGTGTAAGGCTCCGATTATTGGTTTAAATGATTCAGGTGGTGCGAGAATCCAAGAAGGTGTCCTTTCGTTAGATGGTTATGGACATGTTTTTTACCGAAATACGATTTATTCTGGGGTCGTACCACAAATTTCAGTTATTATGGGGCCTTGTGCAGGTGGTGCAGTCTATTCACCAGCAATTACTGACTTCGTTATCATGGTTAATGGAACTAGCCAAATGTTTATTACTGGACCAAAGGTAATCGAAAGTGTAACAGGTGAAAAGATCTCTGCAGAGGATTTAGGTGGAGCTAAAGTCCATAATGAGATAAGTGGAAATGCTCATTTCCAAGCTGAGTCGGAAGAAGAAGCCCTTAAGGTCGTTAGAAATTTAATGGAATATTTACCGGCACATTGGGAAGAAAAAGCACCTACTAAAATGAAAACTGAAAAAGATATAGATGATTTAATGGAGTTAATTCCTGATGAAAGTAGTCGACCTTATGATGTTAAAAAAATAATAGAAATGATTGTAGATGATGATTCCTTTTTTGAGGTTCAAAAAGATTTCGCTAAAAATTTAGTTGTAGGATTTGCTAGATTAAATGGTGAAGTAGTAGGACTCGTTTGTAATCAGCCTAAATTTATGGCGGGAGGATTAGATTTACACTCAGCTGATAAAGGGGCTAGATTTATTCGTTTTTGTGATAGTTTTAATATACCAATCATCACTTTTGTTGATGTGACAGGGTTTTTCCCTGGTGTAAAACAGGAGCATGGAGGTATAATAAGGCATGGTGCTAAGCTTTTATATGCGTACTCTGAGGCAACAGTTCCAAAAGTTACAGTCATTACGAGAAAAGCCTTTGGTGGAGCATATGTTGCATTAAATAGTAAATCAATTGGAGCAGATTTAGTATTTGCATGGCCAAACGCTGAAATCGCTGTAATGGGTGCTGCTGGTGCTGTAAATATATTATACGGAAAAGAAATCTCTCAAAGTAATCGACCAGATGAGTTAAGATCAGAATGGATGGATCAATATAAAGAGAAATTTTCTAATCCTTATGTTGCTGCAAAATACGGTTTAGTTGACGATGTTATAGATCCAAGGATGACTAGAAAAAAGCTTATTCAATCATTAGAAGTATTAAAAAACAAAAATGAAAAGCGCCCAGCAAAAAAACATGGTAATATACCTTTGTAGACATTTTTTTACATATTCAATTTGGAGGCATGACACAAATGATTAATGAACAACGTATAGTTGAAGAATTTTTAGAATTAGTACAAGTAGACTCTGAAACTAAGTTTGAAGCTGAAATTGCAAAGGTTTTAAAACAAAAATTAGAAGCCCTTGGAATGAATGTTTTTGAAGACGACACAATGGGTGTTACAGGTCACGGTGCTGGAAATATTGTTGCTACAATTCCTGCTACGAAAGAAGGCGTTGACGGTATTTTCTTCTCTTGTCATATGGATACAGTAACTCCAGGTAAAGGAATCAAGCCATCAATCAAAGATGGATATATCGTTACTGACGGAACGACAATTCTAGGTGCAGATGATAAAGCTGGTATTGCAGCATTTTTAGAAGCTATAAAAATCATCAAAGAACAAAATATTGAGCATGGTGAAATTCAATTCATTATCTCAGTTGGTGAAGAATCTGGATTACATGGTGCTAAAGCAATGGATCCAAAATTAATTACTACTAAATTTGGATATGCATTAGATAGCGATGAAGAAGTAGGTAACATTATCGTAGCAGCTCCAACTCAAGCTAAAGTCATTGCGACTATTTATGGTAAAACAGCACATGCAGGCGTTGCACCTGAAAAAGGCGTTTCAGCGATTACGATTGCTTCAAAAGCAATTGCAAGAATGCCACTTGGTCGAATCGACGAAGAAACGACTGCTAATATTGGACGTTTCGAAGGTGGAAGTGCAACAAATATCGTATGTGATCAAGTGAATATTTTAGCTGAAGCTCGTTCATTAATCGGTGAAAAAATGGAAGCTCAAGTAGCTAAAATGAAAGTTGCTTTTGAAGAAGCAGCTACTGAAATGGGTGGACGTGCTGAAGTAGAAGTTCAAATTATGTACCCTGGATTTAAATTTGGTGAAGGAGACCACGTTGTTGAAGTTGCGAAACGTGCAGCTGAAAAAATTGGACGTACTCCTGCTTTAAAACAAAGTGGTGGAGGATCTGACGCGAACGTATTCGCAGGTCACGGTTTCCCAATTGTAAACTTAGCAATTGGTTATGAAGAAATCCACACTACAAATGAAAGAATGCCAATTAAAGAGTTAGTAAAAACTGCTGAAATGGTTATTGCAATTGTAGAAGAAGTTGCTAAATAAGTAAGTAAAAAAAGGGCTGTCCTATCTATCGGATTAACTGATAGATAGGCGCCCTTTTTTTCATCTGTTTTAATAGTTAAGAAGTCTCAAAACCAAACTCTAACTAGTAGTTAAACGTTTTCTATATACATAAAAGAATACAATCGCAATCAATAAGGCAGATGGAAATATGACTAAACTATACTTTGCAAAAATAGACGCCACTTTATCCCATTCTTCACCAAAAATTTTCCCTAATGTTATAAAAGTGAATCCCCAAAGGATTGCTCCAATAAATGCAAACGTTGCAAATTTACGATAAGAATATTTATTAATGGCAGCAAAATAAGCAGTTAAATGCCTGACTCCGGGAATAAAAAATCCTATTATAAGGATATATGGTCCAAATTTCGTAAATAAGCTTTTTGTTATTTCAATTTTTTTCTCTGTAATATGAACTTTTGGTCCATATTTATTAAGTAAAGGTAAACCAAATATGTATCCAAGTATATAACTTAATGAGATTCCACAAATGATTCCAATAATTGCACAAGCTATGGAAGGTAAATATAACAATCTACCCAGAAATACATTATAACCTATGTATACTAAAAGAATTTCATCTGGTAGTGGTAATCCTATAATTCCTCCTATTAATGCTAAAATGATGCCTAGATAACCATAGTGACTAATTATTAAGTTTAAATGTTGAACCATTGATCATACACATCCTCGATTTTTTCCGCGTGAAGTAAATAGGCAAAAATTTATTATATAGATAATATTTTATTGTATACAAACAAAAGTATTTTATAGCATTTTCTTAAATATGGCAATTAAAATTCAAATAATTTTGTTATTATTAGAATGATTTAATATTACGATAGAAAATAAAGAAATTTAGGTGGGAACAATGATTAATTATTATGAAATAACCCCAAATGTATTTAGTAGGAAAGAAACAATCATCATGTTTCATGGTTGGGGTTCAACGATTGAATCACAAATACAACTTGGTAATGAGCTCTCTAAATTAGGATTTAAAGTTGTTATTCCCGAAATTAAATACCATGATTCGAGACAAGTATTGAATAACCATTTTGATCAAGATATTTTACAAACATATTTTGGAAAACGATATTTGAAACCATTGATGAAGAAGATGAATTGACACATCAGCTTTGTTTACTTAAAGAAAATACAATTCTGTTAGGTAGTTCAATGGGTGGTTTTATTGCAAGTGGAATGTTTTTTTCAAATAATAGTTATGCCGGATTAATTAATATTAATGGATCAAGTTCTTATATTTATTCTGAAAACGATTTTCGTAAAAAAGATAGAAGAGAGCCATTAAATGAAAGTGAATTAGAAACGTTTGAAAAATATGATCCTAAGTTTAAAGATAGTAATATAAGTAAGCCAGTTTTATTTTTACATGGTCAACAGGATCGAGTTATTCCAATTGGAGGGCAACTCGATTTTTTAACTACTAAACATCATTATTTTATAGATTTTCTTAAATATAAGGATGTAAATCATACGATCACAGGTAATATGAAAAACGACATACTCACTTGGTTTGATAAAAATTTTAAAAAGGAGAGGATTTTATATGAGTGAAAATGCACTACCAAATGGATTATCTAAACCTGCTATTAGAGCATTAACTTCAGCAGGTTACTTACATTTGGAGCAATTCACACAATTAAGTGAAGCGGAAGTATTAAAATTACATGGAATGGGACCTAAGTCGATTACGACAATTAAAAATGCATTAGAAGAGAAAGGATTATCTTTTAAAAAATAAAATAGTGTCTAGATCAAGAACTGATAGAATTTCAGTTCTTTTTAATTTTGTCATTATTAAGTAATGATGTTGTTTTAAAAAATCCTTGATTAATTCATTTTTACCAAAAGTTGCTAAGATATGATTACAAACTATAGTGATATAATGAACTTTATTGTTTAAATTTCAAATTTCATAAAAAAGGAGGATGGCTATTGAAACCTAACATGTCTCCTATACAAAAAAAAGGAAACCGATATTATTTAACAGTAAATAAGAAATTTTGGATTAGCCATTTTATTTCATTATCTTGGTTACTTTTTTCTATTTACTTATCAATTCCGTGGATAGAGGACTTATCTGACGTTGTAACTATGCCGGTAGCAATCATCATAATAGGTGGTATTGCCTATATACCAGGCTATATGAGCACTTTTTTAGTCATAAGTTTACTACTCGATAAACAACCTAATTTTAAAAATGAATTTCCAAATGATTCGGTAACTGTATTAGTGGCTGCTTATAATGAAGAAGCTGCTATTTTTAATACGTTAAAATATATTTCAGATCAAGACTATACTGGTGAAATGAACATTATCGTAATTAATAATAATTCAACTGATGGTACAGACCGTGAAGTAATGAGGGCGAAAAAAGAGTTAAATTCAAATATTACTTTATTACATCAACCAAAACCAGGTAAGTTTCATGCACTTAATTTAGCTTTGGAGTATGTAAAAACACCATATGTTATTACATTAGATGCAGATACATTAATTCATCCTTCCGCAGTAAGATACTTAGTTTCAAGAATAAAAAGTAGCCCTAGTGATGTTTGTGCTGTTGCTGGCTCAATGTTAGTTCGTAATAGTCGAGAAACACTTTGGACTAAGATTCAAGAGTGGGACTACTTCTTAGGAATCGCTTCCATAAAAAGACTTCAGGGATTATATCAAGGAACACTTGTTGCACAAGGTGCGTTTAGTTTATATAAAACTGATTGTGTAAAAGAAGTTAATGGCTGGCCAGATGCAATTGGAGAAGATATCGTTTTAACATGGAGACTTTTACAAAAGCAATGGAAGGTATACTTTGAACCATTAGCAGTAGCATTTACAGATGCACCTACAACATTTGGTCATTTTGCTAAACAAAGATCAAGATGGGCAAGAGGTATGGTTGAAGGACTGATTGAAATAAAACCATGGCAACAACCACAAGTTTATACAAAGTATTTAACGGGTATTAATCTCATGATGGTTTACTTAGATTTTATTTATACTGTATGTTGGATTCCTGGATTGATTTTAGCTTTTTTTGGAATCCACATCATTGTTGGTCCAATGACTTTATTAGTTCTCCCATTAACATTTATGAGCTATTCAATCCTTTATTTTTACCAGAAAAACTATGTGTTCCGTAATTTAAATTTAAGAATAAGAAATAATCGTTTAGGATTTTTATTCTTCCTATTATGCTATCAAATGATTATGTCACCAGTTTCACTTTATGGCTATATTCAAGAATTTTTTAAATTAAAACGAGTTTGGGAATAAAACTTTATTACCATAAGGAAGGGGATCACAAAAGTCAATTTACTTTTGTGATCCCCATTTGTTTTTATAAACTATTTGTTTCTTTCTTTGTTGAACTATCTAACTTCATCTTCAATTGAACTTCTTGCTCAGCGATAATATCATCATCTTCAGCATTATCACGAACAACCTTTTGGGTTAAAATTGAGCCTACTGCTACTAACAGCATAACTGCAATATAATAACCTTTTTCGTTTAATTCCATATCTGCATTGTAAAGTCCGATACAAAACAAAAATACTCCTGCAACTAATGTGAAGTATGCTAAAACAGTAAATGCTGGTGTGTTTCTACGTCTGTGCTTCTGCAAATTTAATCACGCTCCGGGTAAAATTTTACATAATGGTTAGACGTTAAAAAATGCAATTAAGAAGGTATTTATGATTTCAAAAAAATTCTTAACGTCTAATATCATTATATAAAATTTGTTATTAAATAGTAATAAAATTCTAATAAATTAGTAAATTAGAAAATATTACTGGAATTTTTTAGGAAAAAGCTAAATAAAAAATAGAGAAATACAAAAAGATATCTAATCACAAATAGATCGGAAATAGATTTATTTGAAGGGGATGGTCAGATTTTGGGTAATAGAGGTGCTGGTATTGGAGGAATCGTGTTTGTAGGCTGTATGTTTCTAGGTGGTGGAATTGGGAGTTTATTACATGAATCACATTCAGGTTGGCTAATCGGGATGGGGGTTGGATTTTTAGGGCTCGCTTTAACAAGATTTCTAATAAAAAGTTAATTCAGGAACTAAAAAAGAACCACAAGGGGAAATGATAACCTTGTGGTTCTTTTAATTGAAAGGGTTTTTATAAATAAAATCGATCCCTAATTTCTTTTGATGGGATCATACATGATTCATTTTTTCCAAAGAATTTAAAACGATTTCTTGCAATCAGTCTATATAAATAGTCACGTATTGTTGTTGGGATTATGATTAAGGTATAGAAAGATTTTGGCCAACCTTCTAAATTTTTTGCAATAGAAAGTGCAGCTGAAGATTCAAATTTTATTTTTCCATTTTGTACAAGAAAAATTGAATCAATTGAACCAAGTTCGGGGTGATCCTTCTTAAGCTTTTCGCCAAATGTAGATTGTAGTGCCGCAAAATGAAAATAACCTTTTTGGTCATGTTTAATAATAAATTGAACAGCTCCATTGCATAAAATACATTCACCATCAAATAGAATAATTGGCTTCTCGGTCATAATTTATCCCCTAAAGATTATTCTTGGTTCACCATATGGTAAGCAACATTTCTTAAATGTTGTAATAATGGCTCTTTAATTTCTTCATCTAAATCGACATCATCCATTGCTTTTCCCATACAATCCAACCAGTCATGAGCTAATTCAATTGTAATTGGAAAAGGCAAATGACGCGCGCGCATTCTTGGATGACCACGTTCCATACTATAATATTGTGGTCCACCTAAAAACTGTGTTAAAAATAGTTTTTGTTTACGTGCTGTTTCTTCCCAGTCACCTGGAAATATTGGTGAAAGTCTCTCATGCTTTGAAACGTAAGAATAAAAAGTATCCACTAGTTCTTCTAATTTTTCTTTCCCTATATAATCATACATTGATTGATTTTCGTTACTCAAAAGAAAATACCTCCATTAATTTCAAAAAATACAATTTAGATAGATTTATTTTATCTCTTTTTGGACTTTATGAGAAGTAAATAGGAACCTTATGGTAATGTAATTTATTATTAAAACCCCTATTCTAATTAGAAGAGGGGTTTCCTTCATATGCTTCAATTAAGTTGTTTAGATTGATTTTATTCTTAGTTTGGAGAACAGCTTTCATTACTCGTTCAGATTTTTCTAGATTAGAGTTATTTAATAGTTGAGGTAAAATGGTCGGAACAATTTGCCATGAGATACCGAATTGATCTTTTAACCAACCACATGCTTGCGCATTTTTATCTCCATCTTTTGATAATTTGTCCCAATAATAGTCTATTTCTTCTTGGGAGTCACAATGAATGATGAATGAAATTGCTTCTGTAAATTTAAAGTGAGGTCCACCGTTTAACGCAACAAAATCTAGCCCTTCTAAGCTAAATTGGATCGTCATAACGGCTCCTTCTTCCATACTGTTTGGGTCATGTCTTTCTTTTCCATAACGTGTGATTCTTTCAATTTTTGAATTCTTAAATATAGAAGTGTAATAATTTACGGCTTCTTCGGCTTGTGTATCAAACCATAAATTCGTTGATATTTTTTGAATTTTACTTTGCATAGCTTTTCTCCTTTACTCGAAAAACGTTTATAATAATTGGATATTAAATTTATTCAAACTTTATAAGTTTTAACCATATTCATCATTAGTACACGTTAAAAGAAATTATAAAAAAATGATATTATACTAGCATAGGAGGTGTAGCAATGAATCAATGGGCACCAAAGAGTGGAAGAGTTATTTTACATGTTGATATGAATTCATTTTTTGCTTCAGTTGAAATAGCGAATGATCCATCATTAAAAGGTAAACCAGTAGTAGTCGCCGGCAATGAAAAAGAGAGAAGGGGAATTATCGTAACTGCAAGTTATGAAGCTCGAGCTTATGGAATTCGGGCAACAATGCCATTATGGGAAGCGCGAAAAAAATGTCCTGAGATGATTGTGAAAACTCCAAATTTTGAAGCTTACCGAAAAGTCTCAAGGCAAATATTTGAAAAATTAGGTACTATAAGTCCTAAAATTGAAGTGGCATCAATAGATGAAGGATATATTGATATAACTGATTGTGATGAAAAACTAGGTCATCCAATTAAAATAGCTGAATTGATCCAGTCAATGTTGTTAGAAGATCTTGATATGCCATGTAGTATCGGTATTGGTCCAAATAAATTTCTTGCGAAAACAGCTTCAGATATGAAGAAACCACTTGGAATTACTGTTCTTCGTAAGAGGGATGTTCCTACTATTTTATGGCCAAGAAAAGTAGGAGAGATGCATGGTGTTGGTAAGAAAACTGAAGAAAAACTAAATGAAATTGGCATTAATACTATAGAAGATTTGGCAAAAAGTAATGAAAAACAAGTACAAGAACTATTAGGTGTAAACGGTAAATCTTTAAGAAATAAGGCCAATGGAATAGATGAGAGAGAAGTCGATCCTAGTCGTATGCTTTCACATAAGACAATTGGCCAATCAACGACATTTTCATTTGATGTTTTTGAGGAACCAATGATTGCAGAAAAATTTGAAACTCTATCTAAACGGGTAGCTGAACGATTAATTAAGAAGGGTTTAGTGGCTGACACTGTGACAATTACACTTCGATTTAGTGACAGAAAAACAATTAATCGAAGTAAAAAACTTTCTACACCTGTACAACTAGCTAATGATATCTTTAAAGAGGCATTTGATTTATGGAAAAGAAATTGGAACGGAGAACCATTACGTTTAATCGGAGTAACTGCATCACAATTAAATCCAAAAGATGAAATATCAAAGCAATTGGACCTATTTTCTTTTGAAAAGGATGCCAAACAAGAACCATTGTTTGAAACATTACATAAATTGCAAGATAAATATGGAGAACAAGTTATTAGTTTAGGGAGACAGAAAAAGAAAATTGACTCAAACAATATATTAGATATATTGAAATCTACAGAGTAAACAACTGCTGGGCTTTCAATCGAAGGTCCTTTTTTGTTGTCTTTTTTTAACAAAAAAAGACAGTCTATTAATTAGACAGTCTTCAAATAGTTAGATAACCGTTTAAACTTTCTCAATCATAATTTTAGTTGCTGTTGGAAGATATTGTTCTACTGCATTCAGTACATTTTGATCATCTTGATATGCACCGACTTGTACTCCGTCTACGATTACTCTATGCATTTCAGACTTTGTCTTAGCTGTTAAATTAAATGCTTTTACTAATCCATTTACATGCCCTTGAGCTACCTTTTGTCGCCAATTTGGATCTTTTAGTTTTGCAGCATCACTTGCATTATCAATGAAACCATTTTCAGTCAAAATTGCTGGCATATTTGATTCACGTAATACATGAAAATTAGCTTTCTTTTTACCACGATCAGTTAGACCATTAAGCTTAACGATTTCTGGATGTAAATCGTTTCTGTATTGAGCTGAAGTAGACGTATCTGACAAACTATCATGTATATAATCCTCGTAACCTGACGCTGATGTATTAAATGAATTGATATGAACAGATAAAAAGTAGCTGGCACCCCATGAGTTTGCATCGTTAGTGCGTTCAGATAAAGAACGATCTGTATCGGTAGATCTGCTCATTCTAACCTCAACGTCATTGTAATTATTTAATAAATCTCTTATTCTTAATGCGATATCCAAAGTTAGATCTTTTTCCTTTAATCCATTACCTACTGCACCTGAATCAGAGCCACCATGCCCTGGATCTAAATAAAGTTTCAACATATAAACTATCCCTCCTAATGATAATTGTATTCAAAGTAATTTTTAGTTGAAATGGACAAGCAACTAAATATAACCAAATTTAAGACTTTTAATAGATTCTTTATTTAGATTGATAGTTAAGTAGGGGAATACTAAAATATTGTCGAATTTAAAGATTAAGTTATTTTGTTATCTAATGTAACGATTGCCAACAGCCAAGGAGGAAAGTTGTATGTATACAAAAATGAAAGCGAATGAACACGTTTATTCATCACATCGTAATGTGGTGTATGCTAGAAATGGAATGGTCGCTACTTCCCAACCATTGGCTGCACAAGCAGGCCTAGATATTTTAAAAAAGGGTGGTAATGCAGTAGATGCTGCAATTGCTACAGCTGCCTGCCTTACAGTAGTTGAGCCTACTTCAAACGGTATTGGTGGAGATGCTTTTGCATTAATTTGGATGAACGAAAAGTTATACGGTTTAGATGCAAGTGGACCAGCACCTAAAAATATATCGATTGAAAAATTAAAAAATTTAGGGTATGAAAAAATGCCTAAATATGGTTGGATTCCAATAACTGTCCCTGGTGCTCCGGCTGCTTGGGTAGAATTATCGAATCGATTTGGGAGACTTTCGTTAAAGGAAGTGTTACAACCGGCAATTGAATATGCTCGTGAAGGTTTTCCGATTTCACCAACATTAGGTAAGTTTTGGAAAAAGGCTTATGAAATATACAAAAAGGAGTTAAACTCTGAGGAGTTTGCTGCTTGGTTTAATACGTTTGCACCAAATGGAAGAGCTCCTGAAGTAGGAGAAATTTGGTCGTCACTGGATCATGCAATAACTTTAGAAAAAATAGCCGAAACAAATGGAAAAGATTTTTATAAAGGTGAAATTGCAGATAAAATTATTGCTTCTTCAAATCAATATGGTGGTTATTTAACAAAAGAAGATTTAGAGTCTTTTAAACCGGAATGGGTAAATCCAATAAGTATAAATTACAGAGGATATGATGTGTGGGAAATTCCACCTAATGGTCAAGGAATTGTCGCATTGATGGCTTTAAATATATTAAAAAATGATTCGTTTGATGAAAAAGAGAACGTAACTACATATCATAAACAATTTGAAGCAATGAAGTTAGCTTTTGCTTGCGGAAAGGAATATGTCACAGATCGAAAGTTTATGAAGACTTCGGTTGAAAGTCTTTTAAGTGATCAATATGGAAAAGAACGCTTTTTAGGGATCACAGAAACTGCTCATACACCATTACCTGGAAGACCGCCTAGTGGAGGCACTGTTTATTTAGCAACAGCTGACGGGGATGGAAATATGGTCTCCTTTATTCAAAGTAATTATATGGGTTTTGGTTCAGGAATAGTCATTCCTGGAACTGGAATCGGATTACAAAATAGGGGGTGTGATTTTAGCCTAAATGAAAAACATGCTAACGCTTTAATTGGTGGAAAAAAATCATATCATACGATTATTCCGGCATTTTTAACAAAAAATAATAAAGCAATTGGACCATTCGGTGTAATGGGTGGTTATATGCAGCCTCAAGGCCATGTTCAAGTAATCATGAATAGCATCGATTTTCATTTAAATCCACAAGAAGCCTTAGACGCTCCTAGATGGCAATGGATTGAAGGGAAACTAATCGAAGTCGAACCTAGTTTTCCTCAAGAGATTATAAAAGAATTACAGGCTAAAGGTCATGAAATTATGGTTGCAAAGGATACTGGAAGTTTCGGGCGAGGCCAGATTATTTGGAGAAATGAAGATTCTGGCGTTTTAATGGGTGGTACAGAATCAAGAACGGACGGTTGTATAGCAAGTTGGTAAATATGAAAAGGAATGGATTTAATGAAACAATTAGAAATATTCATCGCGTTTTTTCGAAGTAGTATTTTAGGATATGGTGGCGGGCCATCTACGATTCCACTAGTCTATAAAGAAGTCGTTGATACGTATAAATGGATGAAAGACGAAGAGTTTTCTGAAATTTTAGCAATAGGAAATATGCTCCCAGGTCCAATCAATACAAAATTAGCTGGTTATATCGGTTATCGTATTGGTGGTATAATCGGAATGCTTATTGCGATTATTGCAACGATCTTACCGACAATCCTTTTAATGATTATACTTTTAACATCATTATCATCTTTTAAAGATATTAAATGGGTTAATGGGATGAAGGAATCGATTGTACCTGTTGTAGGGGTAATGTTAGGAGTATTAACATGGCAATTTTTTCAAAGTTCAAAAAAAGGATTGAAAACACCAACAATTTTAATTCATTTAGTTGTCGGTTTGTTTCTAATTCAATTTTTACACATACACCCAGCGATCATAATTGGATGTTTACTAATATTTGCTATCTTTCAGCCAGTAAAAACAACTTCCTCAAATGACGATCAGACGAGGAAGGGGAGTACAAACGAATGATTTATTGGAAATTATTTCTTTCATTTCTTATAACGAATCTTTTAGGATATGGTGGTGGGCCAGCTACAATCCCATTAATTCAAAATGATGTTGTTGCACAAAATCATTGGTTAACTCAACAAGAATTTCATGAAGCATTTGCAATGGGGAATGCCTTACCAGGGCCTATCGCCACAAAAATGGCAGGCTATATTGGATATAAAATGGGAGGAATCTTTGGTTCCTTTATAGCAGTCTTTGCAACGGTAATCCCTTCTTTATTACTAATGATTCTTTTAATTGGACTACTTTATAAAAATCGTGACTCAATTCGAGTGAAGAGAATGACAGCATATGTAAAACCGACAATAGTTGTCCTTTTAGGCGTACTTACATATCAATCTTTTTCTGATTCCTTTCATGATATTGGAGCATTCCAAGTTATTTTTATTGCGGTTTGTACATTTTTCTTAATGGAAAAATTTAAAATTCATCCGGCTTTTGTAGTACTTGGTGCATTAATTTATGGTGCCATTAATCTTTAAAAATAAAAAAGAAACCAATCAATTGGTTTCTTTTTCTTTTTCCTTTTCCTTGCTCATAACTTCTTCATAATCTTTATTAAACCAAAGTGGATCCATATTATCTACTTCACCATTATAATTAATCAAAATTTCTTCGCCAGCTTTAATGTCTTTGTAAGCGAAAAAATCAAATGTGTGATTATCAAAGTTAATATCGTAAGTTGCATTTGCATCATAAGAATGGTTGAATAGCATTCCGTATCCTAGAAGAATAGCTGAATGATTAATTCCATATTCAAATGCATAGTCTGCTAATAAAGTTTTCTCGATATGCTCATGTTCCTCGTTCGGGTAAGAAATCACTGGTGCCTCGTGTATCAGTTCACCTTTAGCAATATCTCGTGTTGCAAAGACACCTCGATTAAATTCACCGTCACTTAACGTAGAAGTTTTAATTTCAATCATAATTACACACCTATAATTCTCTCTTAAGTCTTATAGATAGTTTGCCACTATTTTAGATATAAATCAATTTTTTTATCTAATTAGCATTATTCACATAATAGTGCGTCTCTTTTCAGTCGAAAGAAGTAGTAAAACCTAGATAAGTCTCCTATTAGATTAAAAACCGATAAAATTAAAAAATTCTAAGTATATATTTTGCCAAAACATCAAATTATAAAATTGTTATATATATATAGGGAGGCAGATTATAATGAAATTTCTTTATAAGATTATGATTTTATTGATTGTAATGTCTTCTATTCTTCCAGGAATTAAGCAGGTAAATGCAACTAGCAAAAAGGAATTTCTGCGAATTGAAGGATATAAGCCAAACCAAACTGTAAACAAAATTCCTTTTTTAGCTAATATTTTCCAGGTTTCAACAAATCAGATTCTAGTAACTTTTGATTCACAAGTTGATCCTAATTTAGGAACAAAAGCATCATTTTATTGGATTCAAAGTTTATCTGATAAAATCCCTACCGGAATTGCATCACTAGGAAGCAAGAGCCAATTTAATGCAAGGAATGCCTTATCAAATAATCAAGTTACAATTACAAAGGTACAAGGTGATAACAATTCATTCTTGTTAACCTTTAAACAAGAAATACCTTCAAATAAGCGATTTAAACTAGCAGTTCGTCATTTGCACGCTCCTGGTGGAAAACCCTTTGATGGTATAAATGGTATGAAAGTATTTACAGGTAAATAATTATTATGTAATTTGTCTACATGATGAAATCCCCTATAGCAGAGGGGATTTTTTTATGCCTTGTAAAGAATATTGCCAAACGATCGGTAAGAATTTTGTAGCTTACTCCGAAAAAAATTTCTAAAATAGATAAATTATAGAATTGACTTTAACGTTGCGTAAAGGTGTATTGTAAAGATGTCAGGAGGTAATCGCAATGGAATATACAGTACAAAAGCTTGGACTTTTAGCAGGAATCAGCACAAGGACTTTAAGATATTATGATGAGATTGGAATTCTTAAGCCGGCAAGAATTAACTCATCAGGATATCGGATTTATGGTCAAGCGGAAGTAGATCGCTTGCAACAAATCCTATTTTATAGAGAACTAGGTATGAATTTAGAAAACATTAAAGAAATTATCACATCACCTGATTTTAATAGTGCCAAGGCGTTAACCGAGCATCGTGAGCAGCTTCTTGATAAAAGAAAGCAATTGGATTTATTAATTTCAAACGTTGAAAAGTCAATTGCTCTAACAGAGGGGAGAATTACAATGTCAAATAAAGAAAAGTTTGAAGGCTTTAAGAAAGATATGATCGAAGAAAATGAAAAGAAATATGGAAAAGAAGCACGTAAAAAATATGGAGATGAAGCTGTTAATCAAGCAAATCAAAAAGTAATGAGTATGACAGAAGAAGATCATAAAGAAGTAACGCGACTTGCTGAAGAGTTAGAAAAAACATTAGCTGAAGCAGTTAAAACGGGTGATCCATCAAGTGAAATTGCACAAAAAGCAGCTGATTTGCATAAACAATGGTTAACATTTTATTGGAGCAAATATAGTAAGGAAGCGCACGCGGGCTTAGCCCAAATGTATGTAGACGATGAACGTTTTAGAGCACATTACGATAAAGTACAACCTGGAACTGCTGAATTTTTAAGAGATGCAATTCATATTTACACGCAACATAAAAATTAAGTCTGGGAAGGTATACTTAGACTATACCTGCTCATAAATTCGTAAATAGTTCATGATGAAGTAAACCAGCAAAAAGAAGAGAAAAGTTTCCTCATAGTGGTTCATGAGGAAGTAAAACAGGAAAAAAAGAAAATAGCATACCAATAAAAGATTTATAAGAATATAACACAGCAACATGGAGATGTTATCATACTCCTAAGACTTCTAAAAGTTAAACAGGAAGGCAAGGACCCCACTGGCTCGCAGAGGAGGCTAAAGAATCTCTCCTCATTGAAAGCTATCCTGTAGTGGAAATCAACATCACTCTACTCCTTTTACGTAAATTTGGTAATTTAATTGAGAAGGTAGTTTTTCAACAGCGTTAAAAAGTGTACTTCAATTTAAGTACACTTTTTTTATATTTTTTTGGAAAAAAATAGTAAATGTATTCAATGAAATTTGGTATAATTATCTTTATGGTTATTTAGTTTGATGTAATTTTTGTAGAGAAGTATTATAAATTTTTAAATAATGGAATGTTTATGTACAATATAGGTAAGAATTTGATTTAAATAATTTAATTTTTAAACTAAGGATGTACTAAAATGGACGAACAATTTATACCGAGGAAAGAGCGACATAAGAAGCGCTTTATTAGAAAGCGTCAAAATATTGAGCGTGAAAAAATAAAATTTAGTACTTATATATTAAGTGTATTTTATTATTTTTTATTATTTTTAATTTTTAATCTTGTACAATTTTATATATTTCAGCATGTTAATCACACCATTAAATCACTTGGGAATTTTGATTTAGCTAGAGCAATCATATCAGGATTAATTTATTTACTATGTATTATTTGTATTGAGGATACTTATAGAAGGTATCGAATGCCTTCAACTTTCATCCGAATATTAATACCAATTTTAGTCTTTATTTTAGCAATCGTTACTATGTATACTTTACTAAAAGTATTTTTCTAAAACGATTGGTTAATTGAAAACAGCAAAGAAGTATTACCTCATTAAATGATGTAATACTTTTTTTAGTTAAACTTATTTAGTAATTTTGTTCGGAAGGGATAAGGTGTTTAAGAAATTTTTGTTTATGAAGATGAGGGATCAAAGTGCTATATTTATAAATCTTTTACACTTATTTCTAATAATCTTTTTTGAATCCATACAGCGGCTTGGGTACCATCGCCCATTGCTATTGTGACTTGTTGAGAGTGTGTTACTAAATCGCCGGCTGCCCATACATTTGGAACATTTGTCTCCTTTGTCCGTTGGTCTACAATAACATGCTTATTATTTAAAAGATTTACTCCTAGTTGGATAGCAAGATTATTTTGTACTTCATTTCCACCAAAACCAATAAAAGCTCGGTCCCCATAAATTATTTCACCACTTTGTAAACAAATACCTTTAAAAGTGGAATCGTCTTCTTTGAGTACTTCTTTAATGTTTTCTTTTCGATAGTGAATTCCAATTTTCTGTAGTTGGTCATTTAATTTGGGATCAAGGTCATGTCCTTCGTGATTAATATATGTAATTTGTTTTGACCAATAAGCTAATGTTATGGCAAGATTTGCACCAATATTACCAGATCCAAGTATTAAAACACTTTTATTTAAAATTTCATATCCATCACAGTCTGGACAAACATAAATTGTCGATCCAAGACAATCGTCTAGATTTTTAATTTGAGGAATTCGATCAATTAGTCCAGTTGCTAGTAAGACTGTTTTGGCAGAATAAGATTTTCCTGCTTTCGTCTCTACTAAGAATTGATTGTTTACGTTTTGTATACTTATTACTTTATCTTGGGTGAATGATACACCATAAACTTCAGCATGTTTTCTTCCTAGTTGTCTTAGCTCTTGTCCACTTATACTATTTGGCCAACCTAATATATTACGATATGATTTACATAATGTTGAGCGTCCATAATTTGAGTCAATTACGAGTACATTCCTTTGGTAACGACCAAGCTGAATTGATGCCTGTAAACCTGCGAAACCTCCCCCTACTATGATACATTCATATAATTCATTCATAGACTTTTCTCCTAAATCATTTAATACAAAATCGTATATGTTCAATTTTTCCAATTAAGCAATTTCTAATCACAATTCCTCAATTAATCTAATTGTTGAAAATTAAAAGATTTATGATTGATATATTCTGAATACTTAGGTACGATTTTTCTATTAACTTATTAAATTTGTTATTTTTTGTGGAGGGAGTAAAAATGAGTGCAGATAAGTTTGCCTTAACAAATTCTAGAACGAAGGGAATTATTCTCGTATTAACTGCGGCAATATTATGGGGCATATCTGGAACTGTTGCACAATTTGTATTTCAAAAAAATCATTTTAGTCCAGAATGGTTAGTGGTTATTCGATTATTGTTTTCAGGAATCATCCTATTAGTTTTTGCTGGTCTGAAAGAAAAAAGAAATATAATAGAAATTTGGAAGGATAAGAAGGATGTCTTAAGTTTATTGTTATTTAGTATTCTTGGGATGTTAGCAGTTCAATATACATACTTCGCCGCAATAAAAGCTTCAAATGCTGCTACAGCGACAATTTTACAATATTTGGCACCTGTCATTATTACAAGCTATTTAGCAATGCGTTTCAAAAAAGTACCTACTAGAAAAGAAGTACTAGCAGTCATTTTAGCTCTTGCAGGGACATTTTTATTGGTAACACATGGAACGATTAAAGGATTGTCTATTACTAGATTGGCATTATTTTGGGGGCTAGCTTCAGCTTTTGCTTTAGCATTTTATTCAATACAGCCTCAAAAACTTTTAAAAAAATTTGGGTCGACAATCGTTGTAGGTTGGGGAATGCTAATCGGTGGAATTTGTTTTAGCTTCATACATTCACCTTTTAATTTCCAAGGCCATTGGTCGATGAGTGCATCTTTCGCAGTCATTTTTATTGTTCTATTTGGAACGTTAATCGCCTTTTATTGCTATTTAGAGAGTTTAAAGTATATTAATGCTTCTGAATCTAGCTTACTTGCATGTGTGGAACCATTATCAGCAGCTGTACTATCAGTAATTTGGTTAAGAGTAAATTTTGAATTGATCGATTGGATAGGTAGCCTATGTATTATAAGTACGGTTGTCATTTTAGCAATTGCTGATCGAAAAGAGTCTAATTGACTATTATCTGTCACCTAAGAGCATAAAAAGACAGGACTCAATAATGATAACTTGTTAGGATGTAAATAAGGGAGGAGTCATATGGCTTGGGTTGAATCTTTACAAAAGGCAATTGATTATATTGAAGACAATTTATTAAATGAGTTAACGATTGAAGAAATTTCTAAACAAGCTAATTCATCTGTTTTTCATTTTCAGCGAACATTTTCAATTTTAACTGATATAAATTTAGCTGAATATATTAGACGGAGAAGATTGACTCTAGCAGCCAATGAATTAACAACTACTGATCATAAAATTATTGATATTGCCTTGAAATATAGGTATGACTCTCCTGAGGCTTTTGCAAAAGCGTTTAGAAGACAGCATGGTGTAACCCCAAGTGAAGCAAGAAAGCTTATTGGAAATCTAAAATCATATAACCGCCTCGTTATTCAGGTGAGTTTGAAGGGAGCAGAACCAATGCAATTTAATATTGTTGAAAAAAGTGCTTTTCAAGTAGTTGGAGTGAAAAAAGAGTTTTCTTATTTGAATGACCAACAACAGCAACTGATTCCTAAAATGTGGGAAGAGGTTAATGAAAATGGTACGAGTGATCGTTTGTACGAAATGAACAACGGTAACATTAAAGGTGTTTTAGGTGTGTGCATGATGAGCGAGGAGCAAAAATCAAAAAATCTACTAGAATATTGGGTTGCAACCGAATACGAAGGAGATGTACCAGAAGGATTTTATCACCACGAAATTCCTGCATCGAAATGGGCTGTATTTGGTGTTCACGGAGCAATGCCACACGCAATGCAATCGGCATGGAAGAAGATTTTTTCTGAATGGTTTCCTTCAAGCGGCTATTCACATGCAGGAATCCCAGAATTTGAACTTTATCCAGAAGGAAATCCATTTAGTGAAGATTATTATACTGAAATTTGGATTCCTGTAAAATAAGTCTATAAAGAAAAGCGCAATCAAATGTTAATAACCTTTGATATGCGCTTTTTTTATTTTCACGAAACTTCCTTTTGATAATTACAATTTACAAAAAAGGGGAAGTTCGGAGTAGGAAAGAATTATAAATTTATTAGAGTTTCACCTATTAACTTAGAAAAGGTAGGAATAAATTTATGAATTTAGAGAACTTCTCAAGTAGGCATTTTGATTTATTGAAAGTGGATGATGGTATATTTGCTGCGATTGCAAAAGAAGGTGGTGGAGCAGTTGGTAATGCAGGTTTCGTAGATTTAGGACATCAAACTATTATTTTTGATACTTTCAATACACAACAAGCCGCTTTGGAATTAAAAAATATGGCAGAAAGAATATCTAATCGACCTGTGACATGGGTAATAAACAGCCACTGGCATGGAGATCATATTCGGGGAAATCAAGTATATAAAGATTCTAAGATTATTTCTAGTGAAGAGACTAGATTAAAAATGTTGGAGAACGACCCTGAAAGATTTAAAAAACAAAAAGATGATATTGAGGGATTGAAATCATACATCTTATCTTTAGAAGAACGATATTTAAATGAAAATGAATTAAGTTTGTATAACCAAATTAATTTTTTGAAAGAGTTCGAGGTGTCATTAAAAACATTAGAATTAGTATTGCCGTCGATTACGTATAAAAAGGAAGCTACTTTTTATGGGACTAAAAAGACGGCTAAACTCATTACGTTTGGTGGTGGTCATTCAGTATGCGATTCCTTCTTATATATACCTGAAAACAAAACAATTTTTATGGGTGATTTATTATTCGTAAATTCTCATCCTAGCTTTTTTGCAGAGTCAAACCCTTTAAAGTGGAAAATTATATTAGAGGAAATGGAAAAATTAAATATCGAAAAAGTCATTCCTGGTCATGGTGGAGTTGGAACTAAAAAAGCTATTTTAAATCTGATTAGTTATTTTGAGGATTTATTTAGAATAATAAATGAAAATGAGTCAGTAGAGGAGTATGAAATTCCAAAAAAATATAGTAATTGGACGTATCCGGAACTATTTTTAAAGAATTTAAAAATGCTAAAAACTTTATTCAATTAAAATGAAAAAAAATGGTGCTTCTCACTTAAAAGTAGTACCATTTTCTTTATGTATTGATTTATCCTCTTAATGCTTCTAAAACTACTTGTGCTTTGTAGCCTTCAGAGAAATCTATGATTGTAGCTTCTTCACCTTTTAGAGCCTTTACTAAATGATCAATTAATGAATCAGCTAAAGTTTGATCGGCTTCAATTTGCCTAATTGGCTCGCCGAATTTTCCTCCTTCTAAATTAGCCCAATTTACTAAAGAAAGAGTTCCTTTCGAACCGTATACTGTAAATTTAATTTCTTCTTCACCTGCAATTTGGCTTAAGCCATCTATTAATACAGGCGTACCATCTTCTAATTCTAAAAAGGCGATCATTCCATTTTCGGAAGCTAGAGGGTCAGAGGGGTATTGCATATGTTTTGTATGGACTTTCATATTACCAAAAATCTTTTGAATTTGTTGAATATAATGCACACCAACCTCTAATACATAACCTCCTTGTTCTTTCGTAGCAACCCATTCATTTTGTTGCCATAGTCTCGGCCAATTTGGAAAACGCATCTTTAATTCGATTCTTCTTAAGTCGCCAACATATCCGGATTTAATCAGGCTAGCAAAAGACTTACTACCAACATTGTAATTTAATGGAAAATTCATAGCATGAAAAATACCTTTTTCTTTTGCTTGAGTATAAAGTCCTAGAGCTTCCTCCGTTGAATTTGCCAAAGGCTTTTCACAAAGCACATTAATTCCTTTTGCGATTACATCAGTTACAACTGAATAGTGGTATTTTGGAGGTACAGTAACATAAACTAGATCAAGTTCAGCATTTTCAAGCATCTCAAGATGATTTGTAAAGGTTAAAACTGATTCTAATTGGCTACTTGTTTCTTGAACTCTTTCTTCTAATGTGTCACATATTGCTACTATTTTTGTTTCTTGGTGGTTTGAAAATAAAGGAATTAATCTTTGGCCAATTGCGCCAAGACCAATAATACCAACTTTTATCATGAGAAAAACACCTTTCAAAGTAGATTTATATTGTAATTATAGTAAGAAAAATTAAAAAATTAAAGAAATAGGTATCATGTTCATTATTTGCGATATTACAAATATCCTTGAAAGTTACATTTAGTACCAAATCTAAAAGGGGAATTTCGTCACATAAAGAAGCTATGATTCATAGTAATGAAGGTAATCTTGGAGGAGAAGTCGTATTTATGGTTTGAAAATTAAAAAGGATGTCTCAAAAGTTAGAAATTAAAACTTAAGGGACATCCTTTTTAATTAAATATTATTAACAGTTTCCATCAATGTCGCAGCTTAATGAAGACTGCTCAACAAGTTTTTGGTTGTTTAATGCTTGAATAAATGCTTCTTTACTTTGAACACCTTGTAAAACTTGATCACCAATTATAAAAGTTGGTACTGCGTTAATAAAATTAGGATTTTGGATTGATGTGTCATACTTTGTGTTTGAAACAGCTTCTATGAATTGAGAACGGTTTAAGCCAAGTTTTTCAGCGATATTTGCCAGTACGTTTACATCACCAATTTCTTTGCCTTCTGTCCAAAAGTCTGTTAAAACTGCTTGAGCATATTCAGCACCTTTTCCATTTTCTTGTGCGAATAAAAAGCCTCTATGAGCTTTTTTAGTTGAAGGATGAGGATCCATAGTTGGTAAAATCATCTCTACACCAAGTTTTTGTGCGAGTGGTTGAACACCGAATTTCCATCCTTGTTGTATATAAGAACTATTTGGACTTAAAGGCTCAGCTCCCTCAGGTCTTAATTGGAATGGTTTCCATTCAAGCTCTACGTCGCTAACTTCTTTCATAGCGTCCTCAAGTGGTTTTTTTCCTAAATAGCAAAACGGACATACATAGTCCGAATAAATTGTAACTTTCATTATGAAACCTCCTAAATCAATTAAGGAAAGTATAAACAAAATTAGAGCTAAATCTCAATTTATTAGCTTCGAATTACGAAATTTTTTAGGGAAAAACTGTTCTAAGTAAAAAAGAAATAGAACATGAGCGCTCTATTTCTTTAAATCATTGGTTGATTGATCACCAGGTGGTGGATTCGTTCCGGTTCTATGAGTGTTTAGATCAACAAATGCGTTTAAAAAATATTTTCTTCTTAAAAGTAAAACAGATAGTAGTAATAGACCACAGATTGATGTGAAAATCATACCAGTAAGTAATCCACCTATATACATGAAAGTATCCATTTGTGATGTAAATAGTGACCAAACTAAAATAGAAAGGATTCCGTCTGCTAAAACAATGGCAAGCGATACTACTAAATACTGTAAAAATTGTCCAGTTTCTTTTGTTTTCTTTGAAGCATACCTATACCCAATTGGTACCGATAAAAAGATGATAAAACAGTAGAAGAGTAATATGAAATCTCGGATTGACATAGTATCACACCTAACTTTTTTTGTTGGTACTATACTATATGCAGAATATTCATATAATTGGACAAGATTTTTTTATTTACCAATTTTTACTTTTTTCTTTTTAATTTCAGCTTTTTCAGGCTTTGTAGGAGAGAAGTTATCAAAATCTTTTTTTGTTTCTGGTACTTCGATATGTCCTGTTCTTATATTTGCTTTATATAAATCAACTTGTTCTTTAGTGTCTTTATTTAAATTCTTATCTGTTTTTGCAAGGTCAACGCCATTTTCTTTTATGCCCCATCTCAAAATGCGTCCACCTTGAAAGTTCCCTTTTAATTTCTTTGATATTACCTCATCTACGCCTTTATCAATTCGTTTAATAGCAGAGGTTAGGGTGACATTTTCTGGTAATCCTTGTTTATATTGATCTCGGTCAACACCAATTACCCAAACCTTTTTACCATTTTTCTTTAATTTTTTAGCTTCAGTAAATACACCTAAGCCTGTTTTTCCTGCTACTTGGAAAATTATATCTACACCTTTATCATTGTATAGGGACTTTGCTAATTTACTTCCCTCTGCAGGTTTATCGTATGAATTTGCAAATTCGGTCAATACTTTAATTTTTGGATCGACGGACATAACACCTGCTTTAAATCCGTATTCAAACCTTTTTATAAATGGATCTTTTGTACCACCGATAAATCCAATCTTATGCGTTTTAGTGTTCATTGCTGCTGCAATACCAGCGAGGAATGCAGATTGCTCTTCACGATAGGTAACGCTTACGACATTTGGTTTTTCAACAATCCCATCAATTATGACAAAGTCAGATTTTTTTTCTTTACTCGCAACTTCAGAGATGGCTTTTTGAAATGAATAGCCTATTCCAAATGTTAAATCATATTTTTTCTTTGAATATTTCATTAATTCTTTTTTTGCTGCTTTGTCTGTTGGGGCATCAGTTTTTACATAATTTTTATTTTCCTTCCAACCATGTTTCTTTCCAGTTTTTATTATTCCATCCCAAACTGCTTGGTTAAATCCTTTATCGTGAATTTCAGTTTTACCCATAACAATTCCAATTTTAAAATCATTTTCTGTTTCTTTCTCCGATGCACTTATATTATTATTTCGATTAGTACAACTAGTTAAAGTAAGGCTAGCAATTAGTGAGACAGTGGCGATTTGGAAAAAACGTCTTCGCATTGTTTTCCTCCATATAATATATTTAAAAAACTAAGCTCTATTGTGTAAATTTCCCAATCAATTCATAAATCATTCTTTAAAGTGTTGGCAATTTAATATACAAGTGGTACTGTAACAATTAGAAATGATTAAGATGGAGGCATTAACGTGAAGCTTGTATTTTTAGGAACGGGAGCAGGAATGCCATCAAAAGGTAGGAATGTAACAAGTATTGCATTACAACTTTTAGAGGAAAGAGGTGCGACTTGGCTTTTCGATTGTGGTGAAGCAACACAACACCAAATTTTACATACGTCAATTCGGCCACGACGAATAGAGAAAATTTTTATTACTCATTGCCATGGCGATCATATCTTTGGATTGCCTGGATTATTAAGCAGTAGAACTTTCTTAGGTGGAGAAGATTTATTAACAATTTATGGACCTAAAGGGTTAAAGGATTATGTAGAGACTAGCTTCAAAATTAGTGGTACTTATTTGAAATATCCGATTCATTATGTTGAAACTTCTGAAGGTATCGTTTTTGAAGATGACCAATTTATTGTTCAAGCAGTAGAACTTGAACATGGAATTCAATCATTTGGTTATCAAATTATTGAAAAGGATTTACCTGGGGAATTGAACGTAGAGGAATTAAAGAAAATTGGTGTAAAACCAGGGCCAGTTTATAAATTCCTAAAAGAAGGGAAAACAGTAACGTTAGAGGATGGAAGAATTTTAAATGGTAAGGATTTTATTGGACCTTCAAAAAAAGGTCGACGCATAGCAATAGCAGGGGATACTCGTATAACTGATAAAAGTAATTTGCTTGCAAGAGGTATGGATGTATTAGTTCATGAATCAACCTTTGCAGACGATGAAACAACTCATGCATATGATTATTTCCATACAACAAGTACGCAAATTGCAAATGTTGCTAAATGTGAAGGAATTAAAACTCTTTATTTAACGCATATAAGTGCAAGATATCAAGGGGAAGCTTCAAAAAAATTAGTAGATGAAGCACGTGAAATCTTTGACCATACATATATAGCAAATGATTTTGATGAATACGAAATCACAAGAAACGATTAAATTTTCAGTTAAGATGCAGAGCTTTTAAGAGAAGTGTACATAAAAGAATAGTTTAGAGACATGATATATATATTCTGTGTAAAAGGAAGGTCATGGCTTTGAAACAGTTAAAAGTTATCCTTTTATTTATTTTTAGTTTCCAATTTATTGTTTACAGTTCTATTAATGCATCAGCTGAGAGTAAAAATCGATATTACTACGAAAAGCAAGGTACTGCTATTTGGGAGGTACCTGTAAAAGAGAAAGTAATAGCAATTACATTTGATGATGGGCCGAATGATGAATATACCCCAGAAGTTTTAGATTTATTAAAGAAGTATAATGCGAAGGCAACATTTTTTTTAGTCGGTGAGAGAGTTGCAAAATTTCCTGAAGTTGTAATGAGAGAAATAAAAGAAGGGCATGAAGTTGCAAATCATACATATACGCATGCTAGACTTCAGTATTTATCTGATGAACAAATAAGAGATCAATTACATAAAACTCATGATGCAATTATAGCTGCAACACATGTCGAACCAGTTTTATTTAGACCACCATTTGGTTACTATAGTGAGCGTTCGATAAATACTGTGCATGATCTTGGCTATTTAACCGTTATGTGGTCCTGGCATCAAGATACATTTGATTGGCAAAATCCTGGAGTATATAAAATCGTATCAAATGTATTAAAAGATACTAGAAAAGGAGATATTGTTCTTTTTCATGATCACGGAGGGGACCGTAGTCAAACTATCGAGGCACTGAAACAAATCTTACCAGCTCTTCAAAAGCAAGGCTATCAGTTTGTAACGGTATCACAATTATTACAATTAAAAGCAGGAGTTAAACTTCCTAATTTTTAGTCAAAACCAGATCAATGGATTATTCAAATTGATCTGGTTTTTTGTTTGTCTTGCTCTTCTACTTCTTAAGTCTGATATAAAACCATTCCTCAGGCCATTATTCCGACATAAAAACTTGTATAAGATAAGAGTATAAGTTGAAAGGAGGCGACGAGGTCATGAAGAAGTTCTTAACTTTTATCCTCGTACTAATATTAATTGGAGTTGCTTTATCGAATTTAGGTGGCTTGATTACTTTAGCACTTGGGTTAGTAATCACATATTTCAGTTTTAAAAAGTTTATAAAAACAGATTCGATATTAATGAAAATCATCTGGACAATTATTGGATTAATCGGATTATCGATTGCAATAAGTGGTCTTCCTTCTTTAATAGGTGCAGCAGCAGCAATTTTGCTTTATTACCTATATAAAGATTATAAAAATCAAAAAAAACTTAAAGATGATGAATTTAATATTTATGATGAAAATTTCAACCCTATAAAATAAGAGGAGTGTATGACTATGAAAAACTTATTTACTCGTATTAAAAATCAAATCTCAGCTGATTTACATGGCTTACTAGATGAGAAAGAACAACAAAATCCGATCTCACAATTAAATTACTTCATTAAACAATCTGAAAGTGAATTAGGAAAAGTAAGAGGATTACTTGAAAGACATTACTCATTACGTACGAAATTCCAGGTCGAACGTGAAGGAGCACTTCAAATGGTGCAAAAACGTGAAGAGCAATTAAAGGTTGCAAATGAAGCTGGTGCAGAAGATTTAATCAAACGTGCAACTGAAGACCTAGCTTTTTATAAAGAACAAGCTGAAAAATTTGTTACATTAATCGCTAAAACAGAAGAAGAAATTAGCTTTATGCATGAGCAAGTTAATCAAATTGAAAAAAAGTTAAAAGAGCTTCATACGAAAAAATATGACTTAATGTCTCGTCAAAACATGGCTCACGCGACAAAAAAAATAAATGAAACGCACCATTTACTTAATAGTAAAATGCCATCAATTGACTTCAACTACTTTGAAAAACAAATTCGTGATTTAGAGCTAAGAGTTCGTTCAGAATTTGATCTTCAATCATTTGATTACAAAATTGATTTATTAAAAAAAGAACTGACAAATAAAGTAAAGCAAGAAGCATAAGTTTTCGAGAAGAAGAGATCACCTATCTCTTCTTTTTTTTATTTAAGTTCCTCATGTACCTGTTATGAGGAAGTAAATTAGGGGAAAAGCACTTTAAGTACCTCACCCAATTTTTTGTCTTTTTTTTGATTATTTTGGAATAAATTTCTCTTTTAAAAATATAGATATGATGTTGACTTTAAATAGTATTGTAAAATTATTTGAAAATTTTGAATTAGTTTATGAAACAAAAAAGGTACATTTTGAGAAAGGGCGAATTAATTATGAAAGGCTTCGAGAGCGTTTAAAAGACATTGTTATTAATTAACGTAAGATCCGTAAGTTACCACATAATTAAACAACAAAAGATCCTACATTTAGGAGCGTATAAGGAGGTTTTTATAGTTACAATCTTTGGGATGAGGGGCTTGAAGCGAATCTATTTAGGTTAACGGTGCTTTTAATCAAATCATGCAACTTGATGGAGTTTTTATATTTGTATATGTGTTTTTAAGAGAGAAAAAATAAGAATGATTAGTAAAATAAATTTTGAAAGTAGGGTTATTATTGAGAATTAAAGGTAATATCGTAAAAAAACATGATGTAGTTCATTGTATGGTTTCAACTGAAGCGCAGTTTGCATGGGATCTTTTAAAGAAAACAAAATATCGATGTATTCCAGTTTTAAGTGAAAATGATAAAGAGTATGTTGGAAATCTTTATCGTGTTGATTTAGCTGAGTATTTAGTAGATAACGATTCTTTGCAAGGTAAGACAGTAAATGATTTTGTACGTAAAGAATGTCCACCAATACAGGAGGATTCACCATTTTTCAAAGTATTCTTTACGATTAAACGTTTTCCATATTTAGCAGTAGTAAATGATCTTAATGAATTTGTAGGAATTTTAACGCATAAAACAGTTTTAGAATTATTAGAAGAAGCGTGGGGAATGAAGGACGGGGGTTATTCATTAACTGTAAGTACGATGGAACATGAAGGTGCCTTAGCAAGATTAGCTAAGCTTGTAAATAAATATTCTAATTTGAAGAGCTGTATTACATTAGATAGTGATTCAGTTTATCGAAGAATTTTAATTACGCTACCACCAACTATTAGTGAAGACGATTATATTAAGTTGAAAAAAGATATTATTAAAAAAGAGTTTCATATTATGCATGAAGAAGTTTCAACAAGTCATGCTACTCAAAAATGATTAAAAAGAAGAGCAAAGGAATCATTTTACAGTCCCTTGCTCTTTTATTTATTAATCTTAATTTTAATATGATTTGTAAATTTTGTGGCTAGTTTTATAGGCTTGGAATTAGTTAAACCCTTAATTTAGCTTTTTATGTACTTCATGATTTGATTCTTTATTTTTCTTTAATGAATCGAATTTTAATAGTAGGAGAGTTGATACTTTTTGAGGGTAGTTCAGTGGTTTGCCTTTTGCTTCTACCATTGTATTACCAACAACATAACTGATTGTTAGAAAGCCAACAATTAAAACTAGTGTAACGATTAAAGCAATTGTGATGAGAATACGCTTAATACTTGCTCGTAATACTCTACTGTTTGTTATTTTCATCAGAAAACTCTCCCCCTTAGGACAACACAGTTACCTGTATCATTTTATTACCTAAAGAAGAGAGTCATGACAAGCTGATTAAATTTTATTAATTTTTTCATATTCCTCTTGGATCTCACGTGATCGAACAGTTGCTTCAATAAAGCAATTTAAAAATGAATTAGCAACTTCACGGTCTTCAAGAACAGATATTCCAGCTTGAGTAGTGCCATTTGGGCTTGTAACTTTCTTCCTCAATGTCAATGGAGATTTATTCGTTTCTTGAAGCATTGAAATCGAACCCATTAAAGTTTGTTGAATAAATGGCTTGGCAATATCTCGATGGATCCCTAGTGCCATTGCAGCTCGTTCAAATTGTTCGATGACATAATATATATAAGCTGGACCACTACCAAATAATCCAGTCATTGCATGTAATTCGTCTTCTTCGACTTTAGCAACAATACCGACACGCTCAAATAATCTTTTTGCTATTTGCACTTTTTCAAAAGGAACTTCATCTGGATAAGCAAGTGCTGTAGCAGATTTTCTAACGAGTGAAGACGTAGTTGGCATTGCACGAACAATATCCAGATTTTCATTTCCAAGTAACTGTTTAATTGTACTGATTTTAACACCTGCTACTAAGGAAATAATTAATTGTTTTTCATTGAAAAAACTTTTAATTTGATCAAGAGCGATTGTAACATCTTTAGGTTTCATCGCTAAAAAAACTACACTTGAACCTGAGATTGCTAGCTGACGATTAGTAGTAGCTAATACACCATATTTTGTATGTAAACTATCTAAACGCTCTAAATCCTCCCTATTAGTGATCGCAATTTGATCACTCTCAATATACCCACTATCAATTAATCCTGCAATTAATGCTTCTGCGATACTACCTGCACCAATAAACGCAACTTTTCCTAGAAACATTACATTCACCTCACCACTATTGTAATAGATATTTATATTAGAGAAATAAGTGGTATATTCCTTGTTGACATATTACTTTTATATAATTTTTCAAAAATATTTTTAAATAATTTTTAGTTGAAGTTAAATCTAAAGCAGAAAAGAAGTAATTGGGATATTGTTTATACTTGTAACGACTAGTATCTTTTTTCCGTGTTTCTAGATTCTCATATTACATTAATGTAAAATTATCATCATCTTTGTTTGTATTTTTTTAAATGTATATTAGAATTAACTGTAAGAAGATTCAGATAAGGAGGAATTAACATGATCCCTGAAGATAAGATTCACCAAATTACACTCCCGGTACCTTATGCAATGAATACAGTAAATGTTTTTTTAGTTGAAGGAGATTTATTGACTTTAATTGATACAGGAACGAATACTCCAGATACATTAGATGCACTTAAAGGTGAATTAGATAAAATAGGGTATAAATTAGAAGATATTGAACAAGTTATTTTAACTCATCATCATCCAGACCATGCAGGATTATTAGAAGAGTTCAATGAGGATGTGAAGATTTTAGGCCATGAACGAAATATTCCGTATTTAACTCAGGAACAATCATTCCTAAATTACTATAATGAGTACTTTATCGAAAATGCACTATTATACGGTGTACCACAAGAATATGTTCATAGAATGCCACGTACAACAGAGAAAATGCCATATACTAGTATCCGTTCTTTAACTCATACGATAGATGAAGGCGATCAAATTGATAGTATATTTGGATTGAAAGTATTGTACACACCTGGCCATGCAACTTCTCACATTTCTTTAATTAGTGAGGATGATGGCATTGCATTCGGAGGAGATTTATTATTAGATAAGGTTTCGTCAAACCCAATCATTGAGCCTCCATTAAATGGTGAAACCGAACGTGTAAAGCCATTACTACAATACAATCATTCTTTACAAAGAATAGCAGAACTTCCGATTAAAAAATTATATACTGGACATGGTGACCCAGTTACAGATATTAAAGGATTAGTAAAAAGTAGATTAGAAAAACAAAAGACTAGAGCTGAAAAAGTATATGAAATGATAAAAAAACAACCGTTAACTGCATATGAAGTTTGCCAAATGTTATTTCCAAAGGTGTATCAAAAACAACTTTCACTTACTTTATCTGAAACAATTGGTCAATTAGACTACCTGGAAAACTTAGGTTTTATTAGTTTATATGAACGAAATGATGGTATACTTGAGTATAAAACGAATGAGCATTCAGTCAGTCAATAATAGAGGTGGGAATTTTTGAGGTTAAGTAACCAAACGGTAGTAATAACAGGTGCTTCGAGTGGTCTTGGGAAAGATTTAGCTTTAACTGCAGCAAAACAAGGCGCTAATATCGTCTTAATTGCTAGAAGAGAAACAGAGCTAAAAAACTTAAAGGCAAAAATACAAGAAGATTTTCCAGTTAAATGTCATTATTTTGTTGTAGATGTAACAGATGAAAATGCAGTATACGATGCATTTCATCAAATCGAAGAGCAATTTGATGGAATCGATGTATTAATAAATAATGCAGGGTATGGTCTATTTCAAACAGTTGAACAAATGTCACTTCAAGATATGAAGCAAATGTTTGATGTCAATGTATTTGGGGTCATGATTTGTTCAAAGCTTGCCCTAACGTCTATGAAGCTAAAAGGGAAGGGACATATTATTAATATTGCTTCTTTAGCTGGTAAGATTGCAACTTCGAAGGCTGCAGCATATGCAGGTTCTAAGCATGCAGTACTAGGATTCAGTAATGCATTGAGACAAGAAGTTGAAAAAGACGGTATCTATATTACGAATATAAATCCAGGTCCCATGGATACACCATTTTTTGATATAGCAGACGAGTCAGGATCATACGCAAAATCTGTTCGGAAAATGATGTTAGACCCTGAAAAAGTTGCTTCGAAAGTTATTTCTTTAATAGGAAAAAATGTTCATGAAATCGATCTACCTTCATGGATGGGAGTTGGAGCAAAAGTTTATTCAGTATTCCCTAAAGTAAGTTATTATTTAATGATGAAATTCGGAAATAAAAAATAATAGAAGTTGTAAAAGAGACAGCTTATATAGAAAAGAGAGCTAAGAGAGGAATCTTCTCGAAGCTCTTTTTTTATTTAGGTTTGTTTTTATTATTCAACTAATTGACAGGATAATTTAAATGTATTTCTTCAAAAACTTAACTTTTCCCTTGAATTTTCCTGAGTAAATAAAAAAGAAGTGCATTATTCCTTAAATGGAGTAATGCACTTTTTTATAAATATGTCGCTTTTAAGCGATTAATATCTTCTTTCGGTGGTAGACCAAACAAACGAGAATACTCGCGACTAAATTGAGATGGGCTCTCGTAGCCTACACGGATAGCTGCCTCTATTGCATCTGTTGACTCTGATAATAATATGCGACGAGCTTCTTGTAATCTCAGTTGTTTTTGGTATTGAATAGGGCTCATTGCTGTTAAATCCTTAAAGTGTCTATGTAGCGAAGAAACACTCATATTTGCAATTTCTGCAAGGTCTTCAATTCGAAAAGACTGGTTATAGTTATTCATTATATGGTCAACAACGTCACTGATTTGACTAGTGGAACTACCTTCTACAGCTATTTGCCCAAGAGTTATTCCTTGCTGTCCTTGCAAAAGTCTATAAATGATTTCCTTCGTAATAAGAGGCGCGAGTACAGGTATATCTTTTGGCGTATCAAGCAATCGAGTTAATCTAGTTACCGCATCTAATAAAGATAACTCTATTTTGCTAACATACATGCCTCTTTTAGTA
This sequence comes from Gottfriedia acidiceleris, assembly GCF_023115465.1. NCBI lineage: Bacteria > Bacillati > Bacillota > Bacilli > Caryophanales > Bacillaceae > Gottfriedia > Gottfriedia acidiceleris. Next base: position 1,719,616 of record NZ_CP096034.1, read on the forward strand.
TTATTTTTATGAAAAGTAAGTTCAGAATCATTTAATACTTCCAAGATTTGTTTGGGGGTAAATTCAAGTTTAAGTGCTAAATATGGATTTTCTATAGAAGCTTCCGTGACTATTCCGGTAATTGGTAGGTTAACAGAAGCAATTAGGTAATTGGTTGGACTGTATACATAATGCTCTTGTGCCAATACTACTTCTTTTTTACCTTGAACGATAATACACAGTGATGGCCTGTAAACCCCATAATTTGGTCCAGTAACATTAGAATATCGAGAGAAAACTAAATTAGGAATTGCAGTTTGATGAGATCCATCCTGTTTTATATGACTCTCTATATGTTGAATAAGTTCAGTGTTATGTTTATTGAATTGTTCAGACATAAAAACCTCCTGGATACCTATCATTTCTATTTTTATTTTAATACATTTTGTACTGTTACATAAGTGGCTTTTAGAGGATTATGCAATCATTTGATAAGAATTGGATAACGGTATCCCATTCATTTATTGCATAATAAGAATACAAAAAAATATACCCATTGCATAAATTGAAAATTAAATCTTTAAAACAAAACATATCATCTTAGATAAACGACATCGCAGTTAAGCTAACTCTGTTGGTGTTAAAGTGGGTAATTGTTTTTGTTTTCCCTGGATTTGGTCTAATTATGGGGGTTTTTCATTTAGAAAGAATCGTGAGCTCTCAAGTATAGAACAATAATGTTTGAAAGGGATATTCGCTTTTTAGCTCTTACATCATCTTGAATAAAGAAACTATATTTAATTTAAATAAGTAATTTAATCCAATTAATTAGGAAACAGGAGGAATTTATATGCAAAAAGTAATTTTAAACAATGGTGTCGAAATGCCTATTTTAGGATTTGGAGTTTTTCAAATTCAAGATGAAAATGAATGTGAACAAGCTGTTTATGACGCGATTATGGCAGGTTACCGTTTGATTGATACAGCAGCTTCTTATCTAAATGAAGAAGCGGTCGGCAGAGCAATCAAACGAAGTGGAGTACCTAGAGAAGAGCTGTTTATTACAACAAAACTTTGGGTTCAGGATACTGGTTATGAGAGCACAAAGAAGGCATTCTCTAAATCACTGGAAAGGCTACAATTGGATTATTTGGACTTATATTTAATTCATCAGCCATTTGGTGATGTGCACGGTTCTTGGCGCGCTATGGAGGAATTGTATAGTGAAGGAAAAATCAAGGCTATTGGAGTAAGTAACTTCCATCCAGATCGCTTGATTGATTTAATTATTCATAATGAAGTTGTGCCTGCGGTTAACCAAGTTGAAACACATGTTTTCAACCAACAAATAGATAACGCTAAATTCATGGTAGAGAACAATGTTCAGATAGAGTCTTGGGGACCATTTGCTGAAGGGAAAAATAACATGTTTGAAAATGAAGTTTTAGTTTCAATTGCAAAAAAGCACAATAAATCCGTTGCACAGATTGTCTTACGATGGTTAACACAAAGAGGAGTTATTGCGATTCCGAAGTCGGTACGAAAGGAAAGAATCATCGAAAACTTCAATATCTTTGACTTTGATTTAAGCCAAGAGGATATGGACCAAATTGCCAAGTTAGATATGAAAGAGAGTTTATTCTTTTCACATAGAGATCCTGAAATGGTGAAGTGGATAGGTACACGTAAACTTGATATTTAAATGTTACTAAATCTTGTTTTATTATTTGTGAAATATAGTTACATATTCATTTCAAAAACAGCCAGTTAACTTAACTGGCTGTTTTTCTATTTTAACAATTTATGAGGCAGCACTTTTTTTATTTAATGACATGCTAACCTGTTTTTGCGCCTCGTTATTATTTCCAATTTTTCGTCTATACACTTCCTGTAAACCCTAATGTTTTTTCATTAGTCTAACTTCATGCGATTTCAACTATATATATAGTAATGAGATCTAAGTGAAAGATGGTGGGGTAGTATGACTAAAAGAGATTATTTAATAAAACCGCTAGTAGGTGAAAGCTATCCAACAATTGATCGAGGAGAAACTATCTACCTATGGGACAAGCAAGGAAAGAAATATATTGATGGTTCTTCGGGTGCAGTTGCTGCAAGTATTGGTCATGGTGTTAAGGAAATAATTGATGAAATGGTAAAACAGGCCTCTAAAGTGGCGTTTGTTTATAGATCACAGTTTACGAGTGAGGCGACAGAACAATTAGCTGAAAAAATAGCTCAGCTAGCACCTGGAGATTTAAACTGGAGTTTTTTTGTTAATAGTGGTACTGAAGCAACTGAAACGGCTATGAAAATGGCAATACAGCATTTTCAAGAAAGAGGTATTCATACGAAAACGAAGATTATATCAAGGAGCATGAGCTACCATGGTATCACCATCGGATCCTTGTCTATGTCAGGGCATCCTTTAAGGAGGAAACGTTTTACTAGTTTACTTGAGGATTATCCAATGGTTGAAGCGCCGTATTGCAAAAGGTGCCCATTTGAATTAGAACCTAAAAATTGTGGTTTACTTTGTGCAACTGCACTCGATCGTACAATTCAAAAACTAGGTTCTGAGAATGTAGCAGCCTTTATAGCTGAACCTATTGTTGGTGCGGCAGGAGGTGCGTTAACTCCTCCAAATGGATATTATGAAAAAATTAAAGAAATTTGTGATAAACACGATGTGCTACTTATTGCGGACGAAGTAATGACGGGAATAGGTAGAACTGGGGAAATGTTCGGAATGAACCATTGGAATTGTGTGCCCGATTTATTAGTCCTCGGTAAGGGATTGGCGGCTGGTTATACGCCAATTGCTGTAGCAATCGCAAGTGATCGTGTAATGCAGCCAATATTAGAAGGCAGTCGACGTGTTATGAGTGGACATACGTTTAGTGCGAATCCTCTTTCTGCAAGTATAGCTTTAGCCGTTTTAAACTATGTTGAAAAAAATGGATTAGTACAAAATTCTAAAATACAAGGTGAAAAGATTAAATTAAAACTAAAAGAATGGCAGAAAGAGTATCCTTTTCTATTCGATGTCAGGGGAGAAGGACTACTGATCGGTATAGAAATAAATGAAGATTTCTTTATTTGTAAAAGTGTAACAAATCGTGTAATTGAAATTGCAAAAAATCATGGACTATTACTGTATCCATCTGTTAGTGGCCCATATGGAAGATCTGAAAATAGTTTCTTGCTTTCTCCACCTTTAGTCATTACTGATGCGCAAGTAAATGAGCTACTAACTTTATTGAAGGAAGTATTTAATGAGCTAAATCAAGAAGCAAAGGAGATCAAATAATGGCAATAAATACTTTCGGGAAAATCATTCGTATTGAAGAAGCTTTGCTTTATTTTAAAGATGATATGGTGTTGATGTTCGGTGGGTTTGGAGGAATCGGTAACCCACCAACATTAATAAGGAGTATTTTAGAGAAAGGTGTAAAAGATCTTACTCTAATTGGAAATGATACGGGGTTTCCTGATGTTGGAATCGGTCAATTAGTGACGGCTAAAAGGGTCAAAAAAATGATTACAACGCATATTGGATCAAATCCGAATGCTGGAAAGCAAATGACAGATGGTGAGTTAGAAATAGAGTTCAGTCCTCAAGGTACATTTATTGAACGGATACGAGCGGGTGGAGTTGGATTAGGTGGCGTTTTAGTGGATATTGGGATTGATAGTGTAATAGATGTTGATAAACAGAGAGTAAATGTATTTGGGAAAGAGTATTTAGTTGAAACTCCTCTCATTTCAGATGTTTCAATTGTATATGCGAAGAAAGCAGACCCTTTTGGAAATTTAGTATTTGATAAAAGTGCTCGCAATACGAATCCTTATGTAGCAATGGCTGGAAAAATCACAATTGCGGAAGTTGAAGAAATTGTTCCTTTAGGAGCATTAGAACCTGAAGAAATTATTGTACCTGGCGCTTTCGTTAACCACATCGTTCAATCGGAAGGGGTGAATTGGAAGTGGGTTTGGGAAAAATAAATCCAAGGGAAATGATGGCAAAACGTGCAGCAAAAGAAGTAAAGAGCGGTATGATTGTGAATCTAGGGATTGGAATTCCTTCACTGATCCCAAATTACTTACCGGATGATTGCCAAGTAATGTTCCATGCAGAAAATGGCGTGTTAGGTTTAGGGCCTACTCCACAAAAAGGTGAAGAAGACGAAAATTTATGTAATGCTGCAGGTTTACCTGTAACATTAATTCCAGGTTCGAGTTATTTTGATAGTAGCATAGCCTTTGCGATTATTCGAAAAGGTTTATTAGATTTAACAGTACTAGGTGCTCTCGAAGTCAGTAAAAATGGCGATTTAGCAAATTGGATTGTTCCTGGTAAAAGGGTGCCAGGAATTGGGGGAGCAATGGACTTAGCTCAAAAATCAAAAAAAGTAATTGTTTTAATGAACCATACTAATAAAAATGGTGACCCTAAAATAGTCTCTGAATGTACACTTCCTCTTACATCTCCAAATTGCGTAGATTTAATCATTACTGAAATGGCCGTAATTGAAGTTAAAAAAGAAAGTGGAGAGCTTTGGTTAATTGAGGTAATGTCTCCATATGTAGTCAGCGATGTGATTGAGAAAACTGGTGCTCCATTATTTGTGAAACCAAATGTTATTGTTCATCGTTGGGAGTGATCAAGATTGGATTTGAAAGCTAAAATAAATGATTACATTCTTAAGAATAAGAACAGGGCAATTGAATTACTTCAGAATCTTGTTCGTGAAAAAAGTGTTTCAGGAAATGAAGCTACTGCACAAAAAATCGTCTCAGATTATTTACAGAATCTTGGATTAGTGATTGATCGCTTTGAGCCGTCAATTGAAGAATTAACAAAATCTCCCTATTTTATTTCAGAACGAACTTCATTTGAAGACAGTCCGAATATCGTTGCAATTTTAAAGGGCACAGGAAATGGTAGATCGATTATATTAAATGGACATATTGACGTTGTTCCTGAAGGTGAAATAAGTAGTTGGGATCTCCATCCGTTTAGTGGTGCTCTCGTAGAAAATCACTTATATGGTAGAGGAACCACAGATATGAAGGGAGGAAATGTTGCTGCATTATTTGCAATTGAAGCGATTAAAAAATGTAATATTCATCTTAAAGGCGACATCTATTTTGAAAGTGTTATTGAGGAAGAAAGCGGAGGAGCAGGTACGCTAGCAACAATATTACGAGGATACAAAGCAGATGCTGTCCTTATTCCCGAACCAACTAAAATGAAAATATTTCCGAAACAGCAAGGCAGTGTTTGGTTTCGAATAAAAGTAAAAGGTAAAGTTGCTCACGGTGGAACGAGGTATGAAGGTGTTAGTGCCATTGAAAAAAGTATAATGGTTATTAATCATATAAATCAATTAGAAAAAGTTCGAAATACAAGATTACTAGATGATCCACTATACAAAAATGTGCCAATTCCAATTCCAATTAATATCGGAAAAATAAATGGGGGTACTTGGCCCTCCTCTGTTTCAGATTTAGTTACTCTTGAGGGAAGACTAGGTGTTTCACCGAATGAAACAATCGAAGAAGCTAAACTTGAAATTACGAGGTGGCTTAAAACACTCTCATTAATTGATGATTGGTTTATCGAAAATCCGGTTGAGGTTGAATTTTTTGGAGCAAGATGGTTACCAGGTAGTATTGATCTTGGGCATCCATTTATGGAATCTCTGAAGAAATCATTTCAATCTGTTTACAAAAATGAACCGATTATTGAAGCCTCTCCATGGGGTACGGATGGCGGATTATTTTCACAAATAAAACAAATACCTACTATTGTGTTTGGACCAGGGGAAACGAAGGTTGCGCATTATCCAAATGAATACATTGATCTAGATGAATTATTTCGTTGTGCGGAGGTAATTGCCTACACTTTATTAGATTGGTGTGGAGTAGATGAATAATGAAGTATTTTATCAAAATAAGTAGAACACAAATTCAAACAAAGTTCCAAAATATTTTCGCGGAAATAATTTGAGCTTTTATACTAAATAAAATGTAAAAAATCGACGAAACAGAGACATTTGGATTGAAGAGGATGATCTGATTAAACAATCTCTTCTTCAAAAAGAATGGTCGAAAAGGGAGTAAAGCTCTATCATCGATCTAGAAGAGCCTTAGCTTAAATACTAAGGTTCTTTAATTTTGATTTAATACTCTGAAAACATTATTGATGGTGATAATGATAATAGTTATCGGTAAAATGCAGCGAAATATTTTCTTTAAGGAATGCTTATGGAAAAACAAGCCCCCTCTAAAATGAACCATTAAATAGAAAGGTCCGTTACTACATGATGAGTAACGGGCCTTCATTTATGAATAGAAAAGTTAATGATCATTGTTTATTTAAAATTACTAGAAATAATGATAGTTAAAATGGAAATTGGAACACTAAATAGTAAAAAGATAAAGGGAGGATTTATATGCGAAAGATAACTTTATTTTTTCTATGTCTATTTTTGTGGATACAACTGCCAGAAAAAACACATGCTGCAGACAAAATTCCAATTTTAATTTATCATTCCATTGATGAGTTTACTGGACACGGAGTAAGAGACTTGTTTGTCTCTCCAGAGAATTTTGAAAAGCAAATGATCTATTTACGTGATCACGGTTTTTCGCCTTTAACTTTTGAACAATGGGGAGAGCGTAATAACGTAAAGAAACCTGTATTTATTACAATTGATGACGGTTATAAAAACAACTTAAATGTGTTAAAAATCTTTCAAAAATTGAAATCGGATACGTTTACACCAAGAGCAACTATCTTTGCGATATCCGACTATATTGGATGGCCGGATCGTCTTTCTAGCACGGATTTAAAAAAGATGTCTGATACAGGGATGTTTTCAATCCAATCACACACCGCAACCCATCCACATTTAAGGAAGATAGATGATTATAAGCATGAGTTGAAAGATTCCAAAGATAAGATCCAATCAATCACTGGAAAACCTGTGATAGCTCTCTCTTATCCTTATGGTTATCATAATGATAAAGTAATTGAGGAAACAAAAAAGTACTATAAATTTGCAGTAGCGACAGATCCGAAATATTATCTAGAAAAGGGTACAAAGAATGAAGTCTATCTTTTACCTAGAATCTATATTAAGTATGACACTACGATGGATGAATTTGCTAAGATTGTAGAAGGACAGGCTAAGGTAATTGTAAATTTTAGAGAATCTGAGACTATTTATTACGATTGAAATAGGGTTACTCATAAGTCTTTGTACGTTAGACTCTATGAGTAACCTTTTTTATTGATTAATCAGCTTAAAGATATTAGCTTAGTTAAAAGATTATTTTTTCATCAATCATGGGGAAAATTACCTTTTTTTTAACTTTGTCGATAAATAGGAGGTTTGTGAATAGTTTGTCTCATGGTATGATATAGTAAGTGATAGATTAACGAGATAGAAAAGGTGATTAAATGAGAGCAAATCCATCACAAAGACCATCACCTAAAATGAGGTCAGTATGGAGAATTACATCGCTACTTAGCAGTATCTCTTTAGTTGCTTTACCAATTATCTATTATTTTCTTATGAGATATTTTTCACTTCCCTTTTTTATTTTAATGATTATTATAGGTGTCGTTATAGCGTTAATTATTTTTTTAACTTTATTTTTACCTACACTTAAATTGAAATATACCGCATATGAGATTTATGAAAATGAGTTAGAAATTCAAAAAGGAATATTTGTTATTAAACGAATTGTTATTCCTATGGTCAGAGTTCAACACGTTACGACAGAAGTAGGACCACTACTGCGTCGATACGGTTTATCTACAGTGAATATTTCCACGGCTGCCACCACACATGAAATTGAAGGCTTAGAACACCATGTCGCAGAAAAGCTTAGAGATAAAATTATCTACTTAGCAAGGATAAGTGATGACGATGTATGAGCCAAAAAGACAACATCCAGCTTATATACTTACCGTATTTTTAGAGCAAATTAAAAACGTACTTATACCACTTATTATACTTTTAGTTTCAGGTGGTAAAGGGTCAATGTTTCAATATTTATTTGCTGCTGTTCTGATTGTTTTTCCAGTTGCTTCAGCAATCATAAAATGGTATCGATTTACCTACTATATAACTGAAGATGAATTTAGAATTCGTTCGGGATTATTTGTTATCGAAAATACATTTATTCAAAAAGAACGTATTCAGTCTTTTTCAATTAATGCTGGATTTATTCAACAGCTTTTTAATGTGGTGAGCGTACGAATTGAAACAGCTGGTGGGAAAAAAGCTGAAGGTATATTAAATGCAATACCTAAGGAAGTGGCACTTTCATTAAAAAATGAAGTATTAAACTCTAAAAAGAAAAAAGTAGGTTTGGTTGTAGCTGAGGAAAATAGTGTACAAGCAGTACCTTTAGTAGATATAAGTTTAACAATTGAAACAAGAAAACTTTTTTTAGCTGGAATCACTTCCTTTGAAGTTGGAATAGCTTTTGCCGTGTTAGCATCATTATTTTCACAAATCGAGGATTTACTTCCACATAGTATTTATGTGGCAATATATAATCAAATACAAACATTCACTTACATGATGTTTTTTATTGTATTTTTAGGTAGTTTATTACTTTCCCTAATTTTTTCAACCATTCGCTATATATTGAAATTTGCTAACTTTACTGTCCAAAGAAGTGATGATCGAATTATTATTACTAGAGGGTTATTCGAAAAAAATGAATTTACGGTATCGTTAAAACGAATTCAAGGAGTAGTTATAAAAGAAGGGATCATTCGTCAATTATTTGGCTATTCTACAGTCTACGTCGAAGCTGTTGGAATGGGGGATAAGCAGGAACAAGGTAGACATGTTCTACATCCATTTATTAAAACAAAGGATGTCCACTTATTCCTAAAAAATTTTATTCCTTCTATTAATTATGATGAAATATCAAACCGAGCACCAAAAAGAGCTAGAAAAACGTATTATTCAAGAATGATTATTACTTTTTTTCTAATAGCAAGTGGAATTATATTACTTCCATTTGTTCATTTTTGGGCTTATGGGATTGTTTTAATTGGTCTATTTATTGGGGAATTAGGATTTAGAAATGCAGGCTTTACATTATTAGATCGAACTGTGATCATTCAGTCTGGTTATTTCTCAAGAACAACTGCGATTTTACCAAAAGAGCGAATACAAGTATTGATCGGTGAACAAAGTTTCCTTCAAAAAAGAGTGAAACTAAAATCTATTTATATTACGATTCTATCAAGCCAATTTGGTCGTACTTATCAGGTAAGACATTTAGATGAAAAAGACGTAAATCGAATGGTTGGTTGGTTTAGTTAATACCATATTGAACAAGCACAGATCGTTAAGAGAAGACGTGTATACATTCGTGTAAGCATGTCTTTTTTTAACGCTTAAATATATTTTTTCTATTAGGAGGAAAAGAACTTGGGGAAAAGAATATTTGTAGGAATACTCCTCGTAACCGTGTTTGTCACAGTTTTACATACGTTGTGGAATAAACCTGCACCATTAAAGCGTGGAGTGATTGATGATGTTGGCCATCTTCTTCCTACTAAAATTGATCGTATTGTCAAAGGAAAGGAAATAGATCAATTAAAGAAAATTGTAATTGAAGCAAAAAAACAAGGGAAGACAGTTTCAATTGCAGGCGAGCGACATAGTCAAGGGGGTCATACATATTATAAAGATGGTGTGGTGATTGATTTAAAAACATTTAATAAGGTTGAAAAAGTGGATCCTGTTCAAAAGACAGTTATTGTTCAAAGTGGTGCAACATGGGGAGATATACAAAAAGCGATTAATCCTTATCATCTTGCCTTAAAGGTAACTCAGTCACAAGAGATATTCTCAGTAGGTGGTTCATTAAGTGTGAACGCACATGGTCGTGACATTCGGAATCACTCATTAGCTAGTACTGTTAATTGGTTTACATTATTAACACCAGAAGGGAAGGTAATTAAAGTAAGCCGCACAGAGAATAAAGAATTATTCCCGTATGTATTAGGTGGATATGGATTGTTTGGAATTATCTTAGAAGTGGAGTTTCAACTAACAAATAATGAATTATATCGAGTAGAAACAAAAACGATGGACTATAAGAAGTATCCAAATTATTTTAACAAGAACGTTTTAGAAAACCCAAATGCAAGAATGCATATTGCTAGGATTTCTGTAGCACCAGATAGCTTTTTAGATAAGGTTTATGCAATTAATTATATGGCAACATCCCGTAAAATGACCGATTCAGATCAAGAGCTGAAGGAAGATCATTCCGCTTTTTTACCGAAGTTTGCACTAGGTATGTCCAGAACTTCGGACATTGGTAAAAATCTATTTTGGGACTTTCAATATCGTTTTATTCACTCCCTAAACGGGAACTATGAAACTCGTAATAATGTCATGCGTTCTGAAAGTAAGTTTATGGAATTCGATGACCGTCAAGATACACAAGTTTTACAGGAATTTTTTGTACCTGTAAATGAATTTGTTCGTTATATTGATGATGTTAGAGAATATTTACAATATGAAAATTTAAATATATTAAATATTACGATTCGATACGTTGAAAAAGATGATGAAACAGTCATGAATTATGCGAAAGATGATATGTTTGCTTTCGTTGTTTTAATTCAACATGGAAAGGATAATGATTCTGTTCGATATGCAAAAGAAGTAATTCAAAAGTGGACTGATTTAACTTTGGAGCATAGAGGAACTTATTATTTACCTTATTATCCATATCAGTCTAAGCAACAAATGGTATCAGCATATCCAAAAGCGCAAGATTTTTTCAATAAGAAAAGAGAGTTTGATCCAAATAGTGTATTTATGAATACTTTTTATGAAAATTATGGGGAGTAATCCTATGAACCGTTTTTTAATCGCATTACTTAGTATTATTGGATTTAGTAGCTCTTTAGTATTTCCATATTATGTCCTATTCTTAAGGAATATTGGAGATGCGTATGACGTATTTAGTTTATTATATGGACTTTTTTCATTAAGTTTAAGTGTAGTTGTATACTTTGGTGGACGATTCGTTGACCGGGTTTCACCATTTTTATTAATGATATTCCATTCATTATTTTGTTGTTTATTGTTTTTTTCACTGCCTTTGATTGATAATATAAAGATTGTTTATATTGGGCAAGTTTTATTTGGAGGATTTACTGCGTTATTCAAGATTGCTGAAAAGAAATTATTTATGAACGCTTCTTCTGATTTTTATAGAAGTTACTTATTTTGGACTTCTTTTGTAACAGCTATCTGTATTATTGGTGTCGGAACTTTACTTGAATCAATTGACATTCAATTTATGTTTCATTTAGCGGCTTGGCTTTTCTTAATAAGTGCACTTGGGCTTTGTTATAAAATGATAATCAGCAAGGGGCAGACTGCTCCTAAGTAATTAAGTTTATTATTTAAATTCAAAATAACGCAACAATGTTTTGTTTTTGTAGATTATTTTTGTGACTTACGTTGTTATATTCCTTTTGATACAATAAAGTTATTGAATACCATGGTTTAAGTATAAAATACTGTTATTAATAAAAATGAAATAATAAATTTAAATTTATATATTGTTTAAGTAACGAAACAATGTTATATTAACTTTAAATTAATTAAAGTATTTATGGAGACATTCATTACTTTATGTGAAGTTAAATTGTATGGAAGGAATGATTATATATTATGAGACATGAGGAAGCTGTAGGGATTTTTTATGCTGCTTTTGTAATTTTAGGATTAACGATTGGTTTAGGTGTAGGTTATTTTACATCACATTTAATCGTAGGAGGATTTATTGGTTTTGGAATTGGAATAGGTTTAGGTCTATTCAGTAATGCTATTTTATACATTAATAGAGACTGATTTTAACTACTGTTGGTCAGTCAGTTACTTAAGTTAGACCATGTATACAGTATTGATATGATATTTTAGCTTGAAATGTAAAAGGAGAGATAGTTATGCAAAAAAGGGAAACAAAACTGGTTCCTGTTATGATTGCGTTATTACTTGGGATATTTTTCGCTTCCCTTGATAACACAATCGTTTCTACGGCGATGCCTACAATTTTAAAAGATTTAGGTGGCTATGATAAATTTGTTTGGGTAACATCAGCTTACTTAGTTACAGAAATGGCTGGGATGCCAATTTTCGGTAAACTTTCGGATATGTACGGTAGAAAAAGATTTTTTATGTTAGGAATTATTTTATTCATTTTAGGTTCAATTCTTTGTGGAACAGCAAATTCTATTATTCAACTAAGTATTTACCGTGCAATCCAAGGTATTGGCGGAAGTGCTTTAATGCCAATTGCTTTTTCAATTATTTGGGATGTGTTTCCTGTTGAAAAGCGTGGTAAAATGAGTGGTATTTTTGGTGCCGTTTTTGGATTATCAAGCGTTCTTGGACCATTAATTGGTGCTTATATAACAGATTATATTAACTGGAGATATATTTTCTATATAAATATTCCTTTTGGACTTTTAACACTTGGACTAATTAGTTATTTTTATATTGAGTCAAAAAACCACACAAAGCAACAAATCGACTGGTGGGGTGCAACAACTTTTGTAATTAGTATCGTCTGTTTAATGTTTGCACTTGAATTAGGTGGAAAAGAATACGCTTGGGAATCAGTTCAAATTCTAGGATTATTTGCTGGTTTTGCTGTTTTCCTTATTATCTTTTTATTCATTGAACGTAAAGCAGCTGAACCGATTATTTCGTTTAGTATGTTTAAATATCGTCTGTTTGCTGCTAGTAACTTTGTTGGATTATTTTATGGAGCGGCATTCATCGCTGCAACAATTTACATTCCGATCTTTATCCAGTTTGTTCAAGGGGGAACAGCTACAAATTCTGGTTTAGTCTTATTACCAATGATGGTAAGTGTTAGTATTTCTGCTTCATTTGGTGGTGCTTTAGCGAATAAAACTAGTTATCGTAATATTATGGTCGGATCAGTTGTGCTTCTGTTAGCAGGTATTATTTGCCTAGGTACGTTAACTCCTGATACGACAAAATTCCAAGTGATCATTTATATGGTCATCGTTGGCCTAGGTGTAGGGGCATCATTCTCAGTACTTGGTATGTCTGCGATGCATCATTTTGATAATGAAAATCGTGGTTCAGCGAGTTCAACTAACGCATTCCTTCGTGCTTTAGGAATGACGGTTGGTATTACTGTTTTTGGTGTTATTCAACGAAATGTATTTACTGATAAAATTGCTGATGCATTTGCAAAAAGTGGCGCACCACAGGATTTTTCGAATATTAATCAAGCCTTTACTCCTGAAGCTGCCAAATTGATTCCAGCACCGATCCTGACAAAAATTACTGATGTGTTTTCAACTTCAATTGCTCATACATTCCTTTGGACATTAGTTCCTGTAGGATTAGCGTTGATTTCAATTTTCTTAATGGGTAACGAGCGTTTATCAGATAAAGAAATGGCTAAGAGCAATGCGTCATAAATAGAAATAAAAAAGAATGGCCTTTAGACTAACGGGTTCTCCTTTGTGAGATAAAATCAGAAATTAAATTGTCAAATGGCAGACCAATCAGCAAATAATTGGTCTGTTTTTTTATTGTTAAAATAAGGTTTTTGTTGAATTATCACTGCAATAGCAGAAAATTAGCATATAAAAAAACATTGGACAATAACTATTGTCTATGCTGATTAACGTGCTATTTAAATGTCGAAAATGAATGACGAAAACTATGAGATATTATTGGAGGGAAACATTTGTTAAATAAAGATTTAGAGGTAATCCTAAATAAGATTGAAGCTTTGGAAAGTTTAGAAATAGAGATGGAAGTTGATGACCCTGAAATTGAGTTTATCTCTATTCACTTATTTTCGAGGGATGAATTTAAAGAGGGCAAGTAGGATACAGTGTAGACGATAAAGGCAATTCTTTAGTAGGTAAAGCTGATGGCGATTGGAAAGGAACTTGGTATATTATCGGTTATGACGAAGACTTAGGTGACCCAATTTTCGTAGATATAGATAATAAAAATTACCCAGTAATGACTGCAATGCACGGCGAGGGTGATTGGGAACCAGAAGTAATGTTTTCATCACTGTTATTTATATTGCTATTTTAAGTACTAAAAAGTTGCTAATTTAAGACTGGAAAGACATATTATTTTACGTTTTCCCTCCCTAAAGAGAACCCGTTACCTTTAGACTGCACCCCTTAAAGTAGATGTTGAAAAACCCACAGCTGGGCAACATTGATTTTAAGGGGTGTTTTTTATGGCGAAAAAAGGTCAAAAGTTTCACAAATATAGTATGGAAATCAAATCTGATGCTATTCGTTTAAAGGAAGAAGGTTTTTCTTATCGACTATGGACTCATCGGAATTTCCGAAATTCTTGAGCCACATAAGAATTTGGAAAGTAAACCTCCGTGTAAATTTACGATGTTGAAATATCAAAAAAGTAATCATTACTAATTTTAATGTCACTAAAATCACTACGAATCATTATTGCGTATTTAGGAAATGACGTAGGATTTTTCTAAATCCACTTAATTTTTTTCACCTCTGATAGAACATTAAATTAGATAAGGTTGTCTTTTTCAAAAAATAGTTTAGACTAGTAACTGAGGTGAATGATCTTGAAAGATAAGGTTTCTAGTACGAAATGGTTTGGACTAGCATTGCAATCTCTATTAGTTTTAGCGGAGCAAGACGGAATTTGTCCAAGCGCAGTATTAGCTCAAAAACTTGAAGCACAATCTACTTTTTTAAGAAAAATTCTTGCCAATTTAGTTAAAGCAGGCATTATTTCAGCTAAAGAAGGACGAGATGGTGGATATTATTTAGCCAGAGGTGCTAATGAAATTACTTTAAAAGATGTTTATGATGCGATGAGATCAGACCCATATTCAAAAGGCTTCTTAGATGTAAATAGTAAGGAATGTTTTGCACCATCTACCCGATCTGCTTTATACGATTTAAAAGATGAGATGGAAAGTTGGCTTGTTGAAGGTCTTGCAAAGAAAACAATTTCAGACTTATTACCGAAGGAAAATGGGTAAAATAAAATCGAAACTAGTTTCAAACTGCCTGCCAAACGCTCGCAATCAGTTTAAAAATCAAATTATTAGTATTTTTCTAATTTAGTCGAAACTAAAATGTTTCGATTTTATTTTTTTATAAACTGTAGTTGACTTTTATACAGTTAAAGTCATATACTGTATTTATAAATAATACAGTTAATTAGGGAGAGATGAAATATGTCTAATGTTAAATCTGAAAAAGAAGAGTATTTAAATAAAGTAAACGAAATAGATTTTGGTATGGAAGCCCCAAAAGAACTTGATAGTACGGATTTCTTTACTGTAGCAAAGGAAAGAAGATCAGTTCGTCATTACGATCCAAGCTTTCAAATGTCTGATGATGAAATTAAGGAATTATTAGAAATTGCAGTTCAAGCACCATCTTCTTCAAATTTACAACCTTGGAGATTCCTTGTCATTAAGGACCAAGATACTAAGCAAAAATTATTACCAATTGCTAATAACCAACAACAAGTTGTGGATGCATCTGCAGTTATCGCTGTTTTAGGTGATACAGAAGCATACAAAAATGCCAATCGCATTTATGATGAATTAGTTGAAAAAGGTATGATGACTCAAGAAGTGAAAGACTTCTACGTTGGATCAATCGTGAAAAACTACGGTGGTTTACCAGAAGAAATTGCTACAAAAATTGCGATGGTTGATGGTGGATTAGTTTCAATGCAATTTATGCTTGCAGCAAAAGCAAAAGGTTTAGATACAGTTCCAATGGGGGGATTTGACCAAGCGAAATTCGTAGAAGCTTTCAATGTACCAGCAAACTTCAAACCAGTTATGTTAATTTCAGTTGGTAAAGGAATCAAAGCAGGCTTCGAAAAAGTTCGTTTAACTTTAGATGAAGTTGTTGCTTGGGATCAGTACTAAGCTTAGAAGAGTATGTAGAGCAGGGATAAGGGAAACCTTTGCCCTGTTCTTTTTTTGTTTGAAGGAAATTTACATCCGTTTAAAGAATAACTTTTTGGAGGGAGTAATGATCCATCTAACTAGCTAAGAATAAAGTGGATGAGCCAATCCGAGTGGTATTCTAAAAACATGTATAGTAAAATTTTAAACGAAGAATTTTGATGAAGCTACTAATAATAATATGATTGAGATGAAAATTTAAGGTTAAAAAAGAGGAATTAATGAGAGGTGTTTATTGATGACAAATAATAATATGCATCCTAAAGTTGAAGCATTTTTATTGAGAGCGAAAAAGTGGCAAGAAGAATTTTATAAGTTAAGAGAAATCGTCATTGACTGTGAACTGACTGAAGATTTTAAATGGATGCATCCTTGTTACACAATTGATAATAAAAATATCGTTTTAATTCATGGTTTTAAAGAATATTGTGCCCTTCTGTTTCACAAAGGTGCGTTACTAAAAGATCCAAAAGGCATTCTGATTCAACAAACAGAAAATGTACAATCAGCACGTCAGATTCGGTTCACCAATATTCAGGAAATAATTGAAATGGAAAGCGTTTTAAAGGACTATATTAAAGAAGCAATTGAAGTGGAAAAAGCAGGTTTGCAAGTAGAATTAAAAAAGACTTCAGATTATGAAGTTCCTGAAGAATTACAACTTAAATTAGATGAAAACCCGACCTTAAAAACGGCTTTTGAAGCATTAACGCCAGGACGTCAAAGAGCTTATATTTATTATTTTTCTCAACCAAAACAATCGAAAACCCGTACGTCTAGGGTTGAGAAATATATTGATCAAATTCTCGATGGAAAAGGATTAAATGATTAGTTTTATTATAAAAATCAAAACTAGCAAAATCTGTTCCAAATCGAATAAAAACTTGTTAAAATCTGCTTATTATCTGTAAAAAGATTAATCATATCAGCGCAAGCTAAATCGCTGTTGAGATTTCCCCCACCAGCGTTAGTACATTTACCCTTTTTTACACTAATAGGGCACCTCATACATCATTTAATCTGACGTATGAGACAGCCCCATTATTTGATATTAGCCTTCTCCATGTAATCGATATGCCATGTGGTTTGTTGGGCCAACGTATTGATTAAGTGGGAACGAGTGACGAATTGCTTCAGTAATGAATTTCTTTGCAGTGTAGATTGCTTCTCTTGGTTCTACTCCTTTAGCAAGCTCTGCACAAATCGCTGCAGAATAAGTACAACCCGCACCGTGAGTATATGTAGTTTCAATTCTGTCAGATTCTAGATGCTCGATTTTTTCACCATCAAATAACACATCTATTGCATTTTCATGCTGAATTTTGCTTCCACCTTTAACTAAAACAAACTTAGCACCTAATTCATGGATTTTGCGTGCTGCTTCTTCCATTTGTTCAACAGTGCAGATTGGAGCCATTTTAGCTAACTGAGCAGCCTCAAATAAATTTGGTGTTACAACTGTTGAAAGTGGTACTAAAATTTCTCTTAATGCATCATTTGTCTCTGGGTGAAGAGCCTCGTCATTTCCTTTACAAATCATAACTGGATCTACAACAACTCGATCAATATTATGTTTTTTTATAGTTTTTGCAGCTAATTCAATTATTTCAGTTGAACCAAGCATACCTGTTTTCATTGCTTGAATTCCAACGCCAACAACGATCGTTTCTAATTGTGCCGCAATTGTATCTATATCAATTGGAAACACTTGATGATGCCAATGATTATGAGGATCCATCGCTACTAAAGTTGTAATTGCACTCATGCCATAAACATTACGTTCCTGAAACGTTTTAATATCAGCTTGTAATCCAGCTCCACCACTACTATCAGATCCCGCAAGTGTCAATGCTTTATAAATTGTCATGTGAAAAATTCCTCCTTTGAATTACATAGAATTATTATACAAAAACATAAGTGCTAGGTACAAGACATGAGCATTATGAAGAGTAAATCAAGAAATAGATCTATTAGGTTGAGTCTATTTTTGTCGAAAATTTTATTGACAAACTAGATTAATAGATTGTATATTGAGTTTATAAAAATTAATTTAATATAATCTTTATCTCGTATGGATAGAGGCGCAGTTTTGATTAGTCGTTACTTTGAGGTTTATGGTACCTGTGAAAAGTAATAAAAGGTGAAACTGCCGAAATAATAAATTTACCATTTAAATTTATTATTGGGCCTATTGCTGAATAAGCATAGGACTGTCACAAGATTACTTGTGGAGGGCTATTGAAGAGATGTTGATGCTGTTTGACACATATATTTGAGTCTTAAACACGTGAACATTGCTTCACGTGTTTTTTTGTATTTTTACCAGATTTTCCATGCTTTACATATTGACGAAAATACTGAGTAAAATACACATCATACAACACTTTTATACCGTCCCATATTCTCGCGTAAAGATAAGATTGCAAGAATCAAGAGGAGGAAATAAGATGGGACTAACAAACCCTAAAAATGATAAAGTAGTATCGAATACTCACGATGGTTCTTTAAAAAGGGGCCTTAAAGCAAGACATTTAACGATGATTTCAATTGGTGGTTCAATTGGGACAGGTTTATTTTTAGCTAGTGGAACTTCAATTAGTGAAGCTGGTCCTGGTGGAGCTGTTTTAGCTTACGGACTAATTGGTATTATGGTTTATTTCTTAATGACTAGTTTAGGTGAAATGGCGACTTATTTGCCAGTTTCTGGTTCATTTAGTACTTATGGATCTCGCTACGTTGATCCCGCATTTGGTTTTGCTATGGGTTGGAATTATTGGTATAACTGGGCAATCACTTTAGCTTTTGAATTATTAGCTTCAGCAATGTTGATGAAATATTGGTTCCCACATACTCCAGCTGTTTTATGGAGCGGAATCTTTTTAGTGATTATTTTAGGTTTAAATTTACTGTCAGTTAAAGGCTATGGTGAATCAGAGTTTTGGTTTTCATTAATTAAAGTTGTAACTGTAGTTGTCTTCTTAGTTGTTGGTATTGCAATGATTTTTGGTATTTTAAGTGGACATCATGCAGGTTTCAAAAACTTTACGATTGGAGATGCTCCGTTCCATAATGGATTTTTAGGTGTATTATCAATCTTTATTGTTGCAGGTTTCTCATTCCAAGGTACAGAGTTAATTGGTGTTGCAGCAGGTGAGACAGAACATCCAGAAAAAAATGTTCCAAAAGCTATCCGTCAAATTTTCTGGCGTATCCTTTTATTTTATGTTTTAGCTATTATCGTAATTGGTTTATTAATTCCTTATACAGATCCTGGTCTAATGAAAAACGACGTGGCTGTTAGTCCATTTACTTTAGTATTTGAAAAATTAGGTGTTGCATTTGCAGCTTCTGTAATGAATGCAGTTATTTTAACATCAGTTTTATCGGCAGGTAATAGTGGAACATACGCATCCACTCGTATGTTATATACTTTAGCAATTGAAGGAAAAGCTCCTAAATTTTTAACAAAAGTAAATAAAAATGGTGTTCCTACAAATGCTTTATATCTAACACTTGCAGTTGGTTCACTTGCTTGTTTATCTTCATTTTTCGGTGAAGGTCAAGTGTATACTTGGTTATTAAATTTATCAGGTTTATCAGGTTTCCTTGCTTGGTTAGGTATTGCGATTTCTCATTACCGTTTCCGTAAGGCTTATGTTGCTCAAGGTAAAGATTTGAATGACCTACCTTATCGTGCAAAATGGTTCCCATTAGGTCCAATCTTAGCATTTTTAGCTTGTTTATTTATTGTATTAGCTCAAAACTGGCAAGCTTTCACTGGTAATGCAATTGATTGGCAAGGTGTACTTGTTTCATACATTGGAATTCCTGTGTTTTTAATTGTTTGGTTAGGTTATAAAGTTAAACACAAAACGAAAGTTGTATCTTATAAAGAGATGGATTTATCTAGAAAATGATTATAATATATGGCCCTTTCATCTTTGATGAAAGGGTTTTTTAGTCATTTTAACGATTTTTATGTAAATTTGGAATTTTTGTTCACAAAAACTAATACCTTTAGTATTATAAAACTAAAGGTATTAGTTTTTATTATTAGGAGGGTATAAAATGAAGATTACGAAAAATAATGATCTTTATGAGTTGAGCTTTTTACCCAATTTCTTTCCTGTAAATTGTTTTTTAGTTGAAGAAGAAAACGAACTTACGTTAATTGATACAGCACTATCCTTTAGTGCGACTAAAATAATTGAAGCGGCTAATCAAATCGGCAAAAAAATTACAAATATCGTTTTAACGCATGCGCACGGCGACCATGTTGGATCGCTTGATCAATTAAAATCACTACTTCCTGATGCAGTCGTCTCCATTTCAAAACGAGATGCAAAATTATTAAAAGGCGACACTAGTCTAGAAGCTAGTGAGCCTAATACTCCTATAAAAGGCGGCGTTCCTAAACATATCCAAACTACTCCGGATCGTTTACTACAGGAAGGTGACACTATTGGGTCTTTAATAGCAGTTGAAGTTCCCGGTCATACACCTGGTTCAATGGCATTTTTAGATCAACGTACTAATGCCATTATCGCTGGGGATGCTTTTTCATTAAGAGGTGGTTTTGCGATCTCTGGTCAATTAAGAATTTTATTTCCTTTTCCATCTATGGCAACATGGAATAAAGATGCTGCATTAAATAGTGCTAAGAAAATTAGTGAATTAAAACCTACATTATTAGCAGTCGGTCATGGTACGATGTTAAGTCATCCACAAGAAGCAATTGACCGTGCTCTTAAAAAGCAGTAAGTGAAGGGGAATTCGTAATGTCACCAAGAATTGGATTGAATTTTAATCAATTACTGAGTACTTCAATTAAAATTGTCGATACAGAAGGGTGGGAGGCTTTAACGATTAGTTATCTTGCAAAGAAGCTAACGATTCAACCTCCATCGATTTATAATCATATTAAGAATTTGGATGAACTAAAAAATAGTGTTGCATTACATGGGATTACACAACTTTATGAAAAACTTCTTGATTCGGTTGAAGGTAAAAATAATGAGAAAGCAATTTTTGCATTAGCTTTTGCTTATCTTGATTATGCTAGAACCCATCCTGGTTTATATAAAGCTACATTATCTCCGTCTCAAACACCTGGAGATGAGTATCGGTTAACTGGGAATAAAATATTGAACTTAATCTATGAGTTATTGAAACCATATAATTTAACGGACATTGAGCTTATTCATGCGGTGAGAGGTTTAAGAAGTTTGCTCCATGGGTTTGTTTCGCTTGAAAAAAGTGATGGATTTGGTATAAATATTCCAATTGATGAAAGTGTGCTTTTTGTATTGAAAAATTATGTAAGAAATTTGAAGCCAGATATGAAATAATTAAAAGGATAGGAAGGGTTAAATACCCTCCTATCCTTATTTATAGAGAAAATACGTTTTTATTTAAAATTAAGCTTGTACGCCATCTTTAAAGTTTTTATTCCAGTTTTTATCTCCAGCATGTTCAAGATCTTCAGTAGTACGTTCTAATACGTCAATTAGTAACGTCTTCATATGGTGAATATTGTTATAAAATAATTTTTCTTCTTCTAAATCTGGCTTTGCATGATGAGCTGCCTTAATTGCTGTTTCTTCACGAAATCTTTTAACTTTTAAGTCTAACTCATCAAAGACGTGTTTTACATACTTTACAATATTTCTATGGTTTAACGTATTTCTCTCATTTAATTCCTCTAATTTGTTTACCATAGTCATTTCCTCCATGAATAAGATTAAAAGATTTATATTGATTATACTGAACCAACATGAAAAAACAATATAAATTATAAATTTTTAACCATTATAATCAAAACCTTATGATTTTAATTTGAGGTCAAAATTGTATTTTTTTCGAACTGTTGTATGCTACAATGACTTAATAATATTTTCTATTTTGCGTAGGAGGCCTATTATGAAAGCAATTGTCATTCATCAATATGGAGATAGCTCTGAGTTTAAAAATGTTGAACTTTCAATACCGAAGCCATCTGGTCACCAAGTTTTAGTTAAAGTTTCTGCAACTAGTATCAATCCGATTGATACAAAGATTAGAAAAGGGATTGTACAAAATTCGTTCCATCCTAATTTTCCGATGATTTTACATAGTGATTTTTCAGGTGAAGTTGTCGAAGTTGGTGAAAATGTTTCACGTTTTTCAGTTGGAGATTTTGTTTTCGGTTTAAATGTCTTTACGGGTACTCTTTCAGATTATTTTTTAATAGAAGAATCAGTAATTGCTAAAGCTCCAAAAAATTTACCAATTCAAGAAGCGGCAAGTTTACCATTAACAGCTATTACTGCATGGGAGGCACTTTTTAACAGAGGTAATTTAAAACAAGGTGATCATATTTTAATTCATGGCGGGGCAGGTGGAGTTGGTCATCTAGCTATCCAGTTGGCGAAAGCTTTTGGAGCTACTGTGACGACAACAGTTTCGTCGAAGGAAAAAGCGGACTTAGTTAAAAAACTAGGTGCAGACCACATCATTAATTACAAGGAAGAGACCGTCCAAGAATATGTTAACCGCCTAACGGATGGGCAAGGCTTTGATCTTGTTTTTGATACTGTCGGTAAAGAAAACCTAGATCAATCATTTATTGCAGTTAAACCAAAAGGTACTGTTCTAGCAATCGCTGCTCGTTCGACGCATGATTTAACACCTTTACATAACAAATCTTTATCTTTACATGTAATTTTTATTCTGCTTACTCAAAAAACTGAGGAAGGGCGTAAAGAACATAGTGCTATTTTAAATAAAATTGCTACTTTAGTTGAAAAAGGTAAGCTAAAACCGCTAATCAATCCAAAATCTTTTACATTTAATCAAGTGAAAGAAGCTCATGATTACTTTGAAAATAATGAAGTGCAATTTGGTAAAGTATTAATTGAAAATAAGTAAGTGTTATTGAATCCCTTTTGCATATGCATAGGGATTTTTTCATATCATTTGATTTTTTAGCACGAAATCACACCTATCAGTAAAAAAAGCTCAGTTTTCTGAGCTTCATGCTGTTGAAAAAATACCTTGTCAATTAATTATCAAATTATCGTAAAAGGAGTAGAGTGATGTTGATTTCCATTACAGGATGCTCGCTTTCCATGGGGCGAGACCTGAGCCTCCTCGGCAAGCCGAGGCCACTGAAAAACAGTCAATTTTATTTACTGTAATCTATATATGATCTAAAAAAGGCGATTTTTCGTTCAGAATTGAACGGAAAATCGCCTTTTCCTTTATACATTTTTAGTTTTCTTCCTTCATTAAGGTCAGTATTCGTTTTAAATTAACTGCGAATATGGCCATTGCCCCTTGCATTTCCATGCCTAATAGACCCGTGGAATTTGCTACATTGTACCCGTGTCTGTGTTTTAATTCACTATTTTTTGCTTCAATTTTATAGCGTTCTTTTGATTTCTCTTTGAAATATTCGCTTTCTTGAAATTGTGCATGCTCTTTGTGTTCAGTTGATTTAATTGTTACACTATATGATTTACTTTTGGCACCTTCTTTGTAACATCCATCTTTAAAGGGACATTTTTTACATTTTTCAATATCAAAGTAATACATATCTCGCGGATTTTTTTTCTGATTTTTTCTTTCTTGTCTTCTTTTTCGGATTGCCATATGACCTGCCTTGCAATCGTACATACCCGCATCCTTATTATATTGAAATTCATCTTCTTTTTTACGTGTTCCATGTGTAATCGTTGGGTTTAATTTCGAAACTAATTTTAATTCATTTTCATTTACGTATTGAAGATTATCAATCTCTGAATAAGCTGTATCACCAATGACTGTATCAATTTCCATTCCTGTTTCACAACTTTTTTCAATCAATGTTTGTAGGTACTTTCCATCATTTTTTTCACCAGTAGTAACCAATGCAGCTGTAATAAGACGCTCTTCGTTCATCGCAATATGTGTTTTATAACCAAAGAATGAGGTATCAGCTGATTTGTGACCAGTTTTTGCGTCAGGATCATGTGAAAATTCTAGGTTGCCCTCGTAATCTTCTACAATTTCTTTTAGATAGTTTAGTTTTTCTTTGACTTTTGGATATTCACGGATTGATTCTTCTTTTTCCACAGATTGGATGACTTTTTGACTATATTTAATTTCATCGATTAAATCATTCGTTGTTGGCTTTTGTGGGAATTTTCCTCTCATTCCCTCATTGATTTGATAAACAGCTTTTCGAAGAAGCTTTGACTTTTCCATTAAAAATTCTTTTGGTGATTTTTGATTATATCGCGATCTTGTATGAGTTGCATCAACTATAATGGAAGTACTTTTAATTAGTTCTTTTTCAAGTGCGATTTCGACTGTTTTATTGATCAACATGTCTAATAATTCAACATCTTTTAAACGAAGCTTACGAAATTTCGTTAAAGAACTTGAATTGATCACTGATTCTTCCGGAGCCATATCAAGAAAATATTTAAAAGACATATCATACTTTGATCGTTCAACAACATCAACATCTGATAAATCAAAGATCGATTTTAGTAACAAATATTTGAACATACGAATAGGCGGCACTGCATTCCGGCCGTTATCAAGGCAATATTTATTTTTTAATTCTTCTAAAACAAACGTAAAATCTACTAATTCATTTATTTGACGAAGTATATTATCTTTCGGAACAATTAAATCGTATAAAGCCATGAAAGGACTGAGAGTAAAAGATTCTTGATTTGAGATCATTCGATACACCACCGTTACTTGATACAACAATTATACAAGAAAAAAGTGAAGGCTTCCTCGATGAAATCGAGAAAGCCTTCACTTTTTTTAATCACAAGGACTTTTTCAGTGGCCTCGGCAAGCCTGCGGGGTCTCAGCCTTCCCGCTTATCCCATAGGAGTCGAGCATCCCTCCATTCCAATCAACTTATTCATCTAAAAATGTCTGCGATAAACCCTAATCAAATAGCCTTTCCTTAGAGTAATCTAACTTTAATCAGATTGTAGATCAATTAATATTGAACATTTATTAAACTAAACAATCGAATTTGTTTTCTAAAAAAGCTCATAATATTTTTAACGTCTAAAAAAATCATTTCTAGTGTTATTGAAATAATGAAATTGCTCAAACATATTTACATTTAAAACCATTAAAGCTCATTCAAAAAATGCTGATTTTATCATTATTAAATGTTCATTTAAAGTCCGTTTTCCCTATTGACGTCTTCATATTTCAACACTCTGAAGCTCAGTTTTCTGAGCTTTCTAGTTTTTATGGATTAAGATGCTTAAAAAGACTAGTAAACTTACTATTTTTTTCATAATTAAACTTCCTACTTTCATAATTTGTTTGGATACTTGGATTTGCATCGATTTGTTTAAAGTAATATGCTTTTTCATTTATCATAATCTTGAAACCACTATTTTTATATGTGACTTCTATATCCTTAAAAATCAAACTTTTTATTATTTATTGGGATTCAGATTTTCTTAAAAATGTTCCTTTATCTAATCTTCCATTACCTTGTAAATCAGCGTAATAATAATAAAATGTATAGTCATTTTCTGGATCAAAGACCATTGATCCAAGTGGCAGTTCATTACACGCAAATGTACCTCTCAATAAAAATGTCTTATTAGAGGTATTACAACTACTAGTTATGAACACCAATATAAATGTAATAAGTATTTTTTTAGTATTAAGTTTTTTCATGAACTTATTTTTCTCCTGTAATAAGACTTGTACTGTTTTCTCATTTAATAAGGAAAAGGTTATCTCATTTTTGCCGGCGTTAATTAAAGTATTAATCTATTTGTAACTTTTTTGAAAACGGCAGAAGTATAAACAAATAAGTTAAATGGTAAACATTTTTTAGTAAAATTTAACAGTGCGCTCAATTAAATCTTACTAAATTTTTGGAGAAATTTTACTTTAACTATTGAATAAATTGTGAAATTATTCACAAATAGAGAGTTCGTGTGTTTCGTTTCCCTTTTTATTAATGAATACGTCAAGACTTTGTAAAACAAAAAGTGATTATTTTGTGAATCAATAAGATTAATCTTTTTCTTCTCATGGTATTTAGTCAATAGTGGTATATAATGGAAATATAATTCATGGGATAAAGGATGTGAAAACGAGGTAGAAATTTTCTCCCTCTATTCAAATGAAAATAAAATTAATTATTGCTGATGATAACTCATTTATTAGAGAAGGTCTTAAAATCATATTGAGCTCTTATGAAGAATTTGAAGTATTAGAAACCGTAAATGATGGGAATGAAGCGTTAATATATTGTCAAAATAATGAAGTAGATGTAGCGCTTTTAGATGTTCGAATGCCAAATATGAATGGCGTTGAAGCTACGAAGCATATTTCCGAGCAAACTAAAACAAAGCCACTTATTTTAACGACATTTGATGATGATGAGTACATTATTGATGCTGTGAAAAATGGAGCAAAAGGCTATTTATTAAAAAATAATGATCCAGAACGAATTCGAGAAGCAATCAAAAGTGTTTTTCATGGAAATACAGTCATGCAAGATTTAGTACTGGATAAAATTAGAACGAATTTAACAAGCAATGCAAGTACAGCAGATACGAAAATCGATACGAGTTTGTTTACCCAAAGAGAGTTAGATGTAATGGCTTTAATCGCAAAAGGGTTTTCGAATAAGGAAATTTCTAAGCAAATTTATATTTCTGAAGGAACAGTTGCTAATTATATTACTTCAATTCTCGGAAAAACAGGGCTAGAACATCGAACACAAATTGCTATTTTCTATATTACTGGGAAAGTAGACTAGCGCGAAGGAGTTACATATGGAGCGTTGGATTATATTAAATAAGCTTTCTGTTATTTTGTATATAGCTTTAATTTGTATTCAAAAAGAAATTCCTAATTTCTCTTGGGTACTGTTTACATTGCTTGTTTATTTTTGTTTAAATATTAGTCTTTATTTAATAAAAAATAGATTGTTGATAAAATTTTTACTAATCGTATCAATTTGTTTAATTGTCTATTCCAATTTAAAGATACAACCATTATTTCTTTTACTACTCCCAATGTCAATCTTAGAGCTTGTTTCTTTTTTTACTTCGAAAAAATGGATTGGTTGTTTTCTTGCACTCCTTCCAATTTTCTACATATCTAATTCTTTCCAGCCTATTTATGGATTAATTTCATTATTTAGTTTTATCGTTTTTTCGCTTGTTAATTTGTATAACACTAGATTAAGGTTTAAAGAAGATCAAATTGACAAAATGAGGAGAACGATTCAAAAGCTGTCAAAAAAGATAAATAATCATAATGAGTTTATTGAGCAATCGGAATATACCTTCAAATTGGAGGAACGAAATCGTATTTCTCAAGAAATCCATGATAAAATAGGGCATTCAATGACAGGTGCGCTATATCAAATGGAAGCAGCTAAACATTTAATGAGTACTAATCAAGATAAAGCATTAGAATTGCTTCAAAATGCGATTAATATTTCAAAGGACGGAATTGAAAACATAAGACTTACTTTAAAAAATATGAAGCCTCCAACTGAACAAATGGGAATTCATCATATGAAATTATTCATAGATGAATTTTCTGCTAAGCATGATTTAAAAACATTGTTTGTCTATAAAGGAAATCTCGATCTTATTACGCCAATTCAATGGAAAGTAATTCAAGAAAATGTAGTTGAGGCTTTAACAAATACAATGAAATATGCAAATGCTACAGAGGTGTCGATTGAAATACATGTCATGAATAAAATGATAAAAACAAATGTAAAAGACAATGGTAAAGGGAAAGTGAGAATTAAAAAAGGTTTAGGCATCATTGGGATGGAAGAGAGAACAGCGGCTATAGACGGGAAAATAATAGTGGATGGTCATGATGGTTTTTCAGTTACAACTTTGCTTCCAATCCAATAATTTCAACATGTGATATGAGTTTCTATTAAGTCCATCATGATTTTGCCTAAATTAAAATATGAATATTCTCATGTGAAAAGGGTGAACTAATACACTGATATTAGTTCACCCTTTTGCTTATAATAGCATCATACAATTAGTTAAGAGGTGAGAGGATGAAAGTTTTAGAGATAAAAAATTTAACTAAAAAGTTCGGGGATTTTATAGCAGTAGATAATATGTCTTTATCAATTGATGAAGGAGAAATTTTCGGATTTCTTGGAGCAAATGGAGCGGGAAAAAGTACGACAATTAATATTATTTCAGGGCTACTTCGAAGTAATCAAGGAACTGTAGAAATTCTAGGGAAAAACAGTAAGAAGAATAGTAAGTTCGCAAAAATGAATATTGGAATGGTACCTCAAGACTTAGCTATTTATGAAGATTTAACTGCCTATGAAAATGTTAGATTTTTCGCTGGACTTTATGGTTTAAGAGGTTCGGAATTAAATGAAAGAGTAGAAGAAGCCTTACAATTTGTAGGGTTAGAAGATAAATTTAAGGAATATCCAAAAAATTTCTCTGGTGGAATGAAGAGAAGGTTAAATATTGCGTGTGCGATTGCACACCGACCTAAACTGATTATTATGGATGAACCAACTGTTGGGATTGATCCACATTCACGAAACTATATTCTTAATAGTGTACGTAAGCTTAATGAAATGGGCTGTACAATCATTTATACGAGCCATTACATGGAAGAAGTTGAAGAAATATGCTCACGTATTTCAATTATTGACCATGGAAAAATCATCGCTGAAGGAACAAAGGAACAGCTTAAATCGATTATTACGAATACAAAGGATATTCGAATTGAAGTTAAAACGACTGAAAATATTGATGTTGCGGAGCTTAAAGCGATTAATGGCGTTGAAAACGTTCATATTTTAGATAATGTTATTACGATTACTTCAGATAATGGTGTGAATAATTTAAATAAAATTATTCAACATTTTATTAATAATGAAATCGAAATCAGTTCATTACAGGAAAATGCGCCTAATTTAGAAACTGTTTTCCTTACATTAACAGGCCGAAATTTACGTGATTAACTTTATCGAAAATTATTTAATAAGGAGGCAATTAGCTTGAATATTTTTAATATTGCTTTCATGGAAATTAAGCGTGACTTTCGAGATGTAAGGAACTTATTTTTTATGTTAGCATTTCCAATCATTTTAATGCTTGTCTTAGGTACTTCACTTTCAAATGCTTTTTCAACATCTGTCCCGATTAAAGATGTGCATGTTTTATATAAAGATCAATCAACAACTGGTGAGTTTTCGCAGTATTTTAACGAACTAATTAAAAGTACGAAAAAGT
Organism: Gottfriedia acidiceleris; assembly: GCF_023115465.1. Lineage (NCBI taxonomy): Bacteria > Bacillati > Bacillota > Bacilli > Caryophanales > Bacillaceae > Gottfriedia > Gottfriedia acidiceleris. The sequence continues at coordinate 1,748,889 of NZ_CP096034.1, forward strand.
CTGGAATTCATTTTAAAAAAGCTGAGAGTAATACAAATGGCGAGAATGAAGTGAAACGAAATCATTATGATGGCTATATTTCTATTCTAGATAACGGAATTAAGCTTTATATCAATGAAGGAAACAGTGTTGAGGGTAGTGTTATCCAAGGAATATTAACTTCTTTCGTAGATAAATATAATGTTAGCGTGGAAGTTGCAAAAGTCGATCCAACTCAAGTTAAAGAAGTCTTTTTAGGTAATTCTCAGGATGATTATATTAAGGACACGTCGATTGCATCAAATAAACAGCCAGGTTCGATGGATTATTACGCGATTGCAATGACGACTATGATTGTTCTTTATGCAGCTATGTCTGCAAGTAAATTGATCACAGGAGAAAGAGTTAGAAAAACTGCTGATCGATTAATCGTTTCTCCTATTTCTAAATTTGAGATTTTTATAGGGAAAATACTTGGAAGTTTGGTTGCTAACTTTCTGTGCATTATTGTAGTTGTCTATTTCAGTAAATTCTTTTTTAAAGCCAATTGGGGTAGCCATCTATTATTAGTCTTTATTGTTTTACTAACGGAAGTTCTTCTATCAATTAGTTTAGGGTTAGTTGTAAGCTATATCACAAAATCAAATGCATCATCTAGAGCAATCATCATGATTGTTGTGCAGCTATCTTCATTCTTTGGTGGAGCTTACTTTAAATTGGGCGATACTAGTGGGATTTTAAAATTCATTACTCAACTCTCACCACTTACTTGGGTTAATACTGCAATTACAAAAATTATTTATGCAAACGACTTGTCAGCTGCTATCCCGGCGCTTGTCTTTAATATAGGTTTTTCTTTATTATTCCTATTTCTTGCATCTATTACTCTAAAAAGAAGGGAGGGGCTATAATGCAGACAGTTTTTTGGCTAATTTCAAATACTTTAAGAGCTACTTTTAAAAATAAGAAAAATATTATTATGTATATTTTAGTGCCTCTAATTGGTATTTTTATTTCCTTTCTAGCTTATGGTGGTTCCAATAAAACGATCGTTCATGTTGGGATTGTCAATGAGGATCATCAATTTATTGCTAATGATACGATTAAGTTTTTAGAACACTTAGATAACGTTCGTATTGAAATAATAAACAATTCTGATGCCAATGATAAGATCGCTTCAGGATCACTTGATTGTGTTATTTCGTTCCATGATGGTTTTACAGAAAGTGTACGTTCTGGTAATCCAAATCATATTCAAATATCTTCTATAAAAGGTGCTCAAATTACGAGTTTTGTAAAATCTTATTTATACAATTATATCGACAATGTTTCAGCTATTAGTAGAGTGGCTAAAACAGACCAAACTAAATTTAATCAAATGTACTCCAATTACCAAAACGCAAGCTTCAAGGTCGCAACAAAAACATTATCGGATTCATCTCAATCTAAAAATATGATGACATATAGTTTAGGCTTTTTGATTATGATTATGTTAATGTCTGCAGGGAATCTTTCTGAAATTATTTTAAAGGAAAAAGAAAATCGAATTTACTACAGACTTTTGTCAGCACCTATTAATGCTAGAAAATATATTTTCTCAAATGTTGTAGTAAATATGATTGTAATGACTGTCCAAGTAATTATTACGCTCCTCTTTATGACTAAAGTATTTCATATCGATATTCAAATTCCATTTTGGGAAGCAGCAATTGTTATGATGCTTTTTGCTTTGGTCTCAGTCGGGATCTCATTAATGATTGTGGCGTTCTCTAATAGTTCAAAATCATCTGGAGCATTGCAGAACTTAATCGTTGTTCCAACTGTTATGATCTCCGGTTGTTTCTGGCCAATCGAGATTATGCCATCATCAGTACAAAGAATTGCGGATTTTCTTCCACAAAGATGGACATTAGAGACATTGACGAAGTTGCAACAAGGAAGTAGTTTAGGAAGTTTATATTTAAACATTTTAATCCTTTTAGTTTTTGCGGCTGCATTTTTCTTAATTGCTATTTATAAATTTAGTCGTAATAGTTCTACTAGAAATTTTGTGTAGATAGTAAAAAAATCCATCTCTTTATTTTAGAGATGGATTTTTTAGCTATTTTATTAGTCCCTTGAACTACAAATTTCAATAAAATGACCGTCTGGATCTGTTACATATGCTACTGTTTGACCCCATGGTTTTGTAATTGGTTCTTTGATGATCTTTACACCTTTTGTTCGTAAATCTTCTATTGTAGAACGCACATCTTCTGTTACAAATCCTATTTCAAAAGTTTGAGAGGATGCTTCAGTATTTTTATAATTTAATCCAGTCAGCTCTTGAACATTACCACGTTCAATCATAGCCAGTACGGTATTGCCAGTATCTAATTCTACATACGTACCATGATTTCCACGAATAGGAAGGCCTAAAGACTCGGTATAGAAAGTAAGAGATTTTTCTAGATTTGAAACATATAAAATTAAATACCGCATTTTCAACATTTCATTAACCTCCAGAATAGTTTAATCTCTTTTTTTTCTACATATATAAGGTATTTACCTTCTTACATTGGTTAGTGTTTATTCAAACTGATAGGTATAGAATGATTCCTTCGCGAAAAATGATTTTAATCGATCATCGGGTATATCCTCAAATTTTTCAATTTTTACAACGTCTTTTAGCATCGCCTCTGTCTGAGAACGGTGTGCTTTCATCGTTCTTAGCTTCTGAGTTGCAACATCCATTACATCATTCACGATATCTGGTTTTCCTAAAACTTCAAAGCGTTCTTTTGTAATAGCGATACACCATACTGTTGGACGATCTTCCTTATCCATTCGTCGAACTGCTTCAACAGCAGCTCTTGCAGTTGCATCATGGTCTGGGTGGACACCATGCTCTGGATAAAAAGTAATTAATAAAGTTGGCTGAATCTCGTCGATGATTTCCTTTATTGGACTAATTACATCCTCAGGGTCTTCGAATTCAATTGTTTTATCATGAAATCCTAGCATTCTTAAATCTTGGATTCCCATTTCTCTACAAGCGTCGATTAATTCGTTTTTACGTATTGTAGGAAGGGATTCTCTTGTTGCGAAAAATGGATTTCCCATATTTCGTCCCATTTCTCCTAAAGTTAAACAAGCGTATGTAACAGGAATCCCTTTATTTGTAAACTTCGAAATCGTTCCAGCAGCCCCAAAAGCTTCATCATCAGGGTGAGGGAACACAAGTAATACTTTTTCTTGTTTTTGACTCATTTTTAGTCTCCTCTCTTAAAATGGCGTGTAGCTTAAATGTATTGCGATTGCCAGCTTTCCATCCTCATTATGACCTGCTAGTAGGAGGCGACCTTTGTCATCAACTTCAAAATCAGTTAATCCTTCTGCAACAACCCAGCCTTCTTCAAGCTTTAATCCGACACGGTATGGGTTTTTGCCAGTGATCGTAGCACGGCTAATGATTACTTTCGTATTTCTGATAAAGGCATTTACCGTCATTACTTTTTCATTAAAGTGATTTGCATATGCACCATTTGTAGTTTCTAAATGTAAATAGACTGTTTGATTTATATAATTTTGAAGTGCATCTTGGACAGCACCAATTTCTAATTTTTGCATATTCTCGTACCTCCTTTAAAAAGTATTATAATCCAACTTTCCCTAAATTGGTATTTTGTTGGCTTGTGATTTTGAACATAAAAAGATCCCTATCTAATTGGGTGATAGGGATTGGGGGGATGTGTATAACATGATTACTAAAATTTAACTGTTTAAATATTCAGTTAATTTATATTTAATATACATGATGTGGAAATATTCGTCAACTATTTTTGTTAAAAAAATTTAAAATATTCAAAAAATAAGAAAATGAGGTAATTAATGGTATCTTTTTATTGATAATATACATGACTAGAACTCGACAAAAAAGACGAGTTTTTGTGTAAAATAGTCAAATTTTTACTTGTTTTACCTTTTTTTTCTTTTCTAAAAAGATATTAATTGTTAAACTAGAGTAGAATAATATTTTTAAAGGGAGGTTTTTAACGTGAAGGCAGAAGCGCGAAAATTATATAATCCACAAAGAGAAGAATTAAACAAGCCTTCTCGTAATCAATTTCCGCAGACTAAAAAAAGAAAAACAATACGAATCCATCGAATCATTTTGACAACATTATTTTTGTCTTTAATTATCGCGTCTGGAATCTATATGTATAGTCAAAACAAGATCGCTTCGGCAAAGAAACATGAACTTTCAACATTACATGTCGAACAAAAAAAAGTAGCTAAAACTGAAAAAGATTTAAACAGACAGATTAGATTATTAAATGATCCGGATTTCATAGCAAATTATGCTCGTGATCAATACATGTTCTCTAAAAAAGGAGAAACAATCATCATTGTGCCGAAATCGAAAGATGAGATCAGTTCAAACTAACAATTAATAACTTAAAGATTCTCATATATGTGGGAATCTTTTTTCTACATTCATTATAGAACTAATGTTCGTTTTATGCAAATTTAAAGTCGAACGTAAGAACTTAAATGGGAAGAAGGGAATAGAATTTTTTCATATCTTTTAAATTTTTGTCTTCTAAACAGACTCTTTCTCTTATCACTTTGTTGTCTATTTAGTTCTAATTACCCATGATTTCTACAAAATTTTTACTATTCTGAAAAATACATCTTTGTTATAATTTAAATAAGGCTTAAATAAGGAGGATTAACATGAAAAAGTTCATTTACGTTTTTGCTATTTTAATTGTACAAGTAATTTTGACGTTCCTTGTTAGTGTTCTCTCGGATTCATCGGCTAGTAATATTGCTATTATGGTAGGATTCGTTACGACGGTCTTCCTTTATTGGAAAACAGCTAAAAAAGTAAGTTATACTCCTCTTCAGCGATATCAATGGTTGCGTGCTGCTGGATTAGAATTTAATGACTTACATAAAGATTTTCAAAGAAAAATTGCTATTAAAGCATCGTTAATTTATAGTTTTTCAGGTTTAGTTGTTACTTTGTATACATCACATATTTTATTATAAGGTAGTCAAAAAAAAATGGACAAGCATACTAATTGCTGTCCATTTTTTTTTATTCCGATTCATGTTGTAGGCGTTTAATACGTCTTCTATATGCAATCGATGAAACAAGAATACTTAATTCATATATAACTAACAATGGTAAGCTTGTCATCATATCAGATACAAAATCAGGCGGTGAAATTGCTGTTCCGATAATAATAAGGATAAAATATGCAAATCGTCGAGATTTTCTTAAAAATGCTGGTGATACGATTCCGATACTTGTTAAAAATAGTATAATGACTGGTAAATCAAAGAAAAACGCAAAAGGAACAACTAAGTTAAATAGGAAGCTAAAATAGCGCTCAGCTGTGAATGTAACTGTTACCAAGTCTTCTCCGATGTCCTGTAAAAATTTTAATACGTTTGGAAAGATGAAATAATAGCCAAATGCTAATCCACAAACGAACAATAAGAATAAAGCTGGTATGTAAAGCATTGTGCTTTTTCGTTCTTTTACATGTAAGGCCGGCTTTACAAACGCCCATATTTGGTAAGCTATGACAGGGATACTACACGCGATCGCGAACACTCCACCAATCATTAGATAAATCCAAAGGACATCACTTGGACCAAGCGCCAGAAGCTTTCCATGCAAATCTTGAACAAGGAAATTGAATATAGCTTTCGTATAATATAATCCAATTCCTAAAAAAATAACGAATGCAACTATAACTTTTATTATTCGATTTCGAAGCTCATCTAAATGGTCAATGACACTCATTTCTTTTTCTTGCATAATTTCCCCCAAAGCAAACTGTGAAAGTATTTTATTACACTTTAAATTGTATAAATTGGCTAGCGATGTCGATTTTGTACATTACTCGATTTAGTTTGCCAAATTTAGGAATAAAGTGTAAGTGCAACTACGTCTTTAGTCTTTGCCTAAAAGGCTCGCCAATCGACTAGTTTTCTATAATATTGAGCTTCCTATATTTTGTCAGAAAAAAGAACAATCGTCAATGAATATAAAGACTTTAATTATTCTTAAATTACCATCATTTGTTAATTTATTCATATGAAAACTAACCTTATCCGACTATAATAAAAAGTATGAGTATGTAAGATAAGGAAGGTACCTATTTTGGATGGAAAAAGTCATGTAATTGTAGGATTATTTGCAACTGGTGTCACAATGTATGCAACAAAAAATGATTCTATGACCGTCCCACTTATTGTTGGTGCAATCAGTAGTTTGGCTCCTGATTTAGATCATCATAATGGTTCATTAACAAAAAAAGTTTCAATGCCGCTAAAAATTCTTTTCAGCTTATTATTTTTAGCAGTTACATTATTTATTGTTGTGAAGACAGGGAAGTTAATTTATTCTGGATCATGGATTTATGCAGTAGGTATTCTCTTATTATTTATTATTTGTGTTAGCTGGTTACGGAATTTAAAAACAATATTAATGTTAACAGGCATATTAATTGCAGTTATTGGCTGGTTTTTCTTTTATGGTTATTGGTCAATCTTTGCGCTTGGATTATTTATTGCTGTTTCTTCGAGATTAAAGCATCGTGGACCAACACATTCTCTTTACTTTTTAGCTGTTTGGAGTGGAATTTGTTATTTACTGCAAAAAGACCTAATGATAAATGGATTATGGTTAGCTGGTACAGTCGGTTATTTTTCTCACCTTTTAGCGGACCAGTTGTTTACAAAACAAAGTATTAAGTGGCTATAGACCTCTTTATTTTGTCACATTTTTTTATTAAAAAAGATCCATACTAAGAAAGATGTGATGATGAAAGAAGGGTCAATTTTGAAAAAAATAAATTCTCTAATATCCATGTGGATTTTGTTTTTTATGCTTTTTTTGTCAATCCCGGTTGATGCAAGTAGTAATACGTATAATCATCAACGTATTAAGGTGAATACTAATTCCTTTGTTTCTAGCAAAAAACCATCAACGCAACTTGCAATTAGGAGATCGTATCGTTCTAATAGAAGTTATCGACCAACAGCACCTAGGTCGAGTTATCGATCTTATAGAAGTCCTGGAAGGAATTTTTTAGGGTATGCAGGTGCATTTGGGTTAGGCTCTCTTTTTGGTTCGATGCTAAACCCATTTGGTGGCTACTATGGTGGTCAGCAGTTTGGTTTTTCATTTTTTGGATTACTATTAGATTTTTTAGTAATAATAGTGATTATTTGGTTTATTAAGAAAATCTTTCGTAGAAACCGATATTAACTTTCCCCTTCCCGAGGTGACTTGTGAAAATCTATTTTGATGAACAAGATGTTGCTAATGCGATTTGTGTATATGCTGCTGATTTGGAAGGGGTTCGACCAGAAAGCGTACAAATTGAATTTCAATTTAATGAAGATGATGGAGTAAGCTGTGAAGTATCAGCTAATCATCGGAATTTAATCTATTTCGAGCAACAAATATCTGACGCAATTGGTTTTTACTTGGAAGAGATTCATCGTTTTTCATCCAATGCAATGGAAATCATTATTGGTTTTGATGAAGAAGATGGAATTACGAGTGAAATATCATTTATCTATTCATAAAACCCGAGAGAGAACTGGATGTTCTTTCTCGGGTTTTTTCGATTACTTAGGCATAATTCGTTATGTATTCGTAAACAATATCTTGTACTAATTCGTATAATTCACGGTCATCATTTAATTGTTCGGTAACGATTTGTTCGTACAGTTTATCTAGCATATCAGCTGTAATCCACTGTTCGTGTTCTCCTCTATATTGCATTAACGCTCGTTTAATCATCTGCTTTACAAACTGTCTATCCACTTTTAGTCTTTCCTCCCTTAAGCTATTTTTAGTATAGCTAAAATTTTGTATTGTTCCTAGCGAAAAAAATTTATTGAAATCGAACGTATATTCGTTTAATATATGTTTATAATAAAAAATAAGAACATTAGTTCTGCTATTTTTTGGAAAATCGGAGTGATATGTATGAGCATTTGTTATGAAGAGTTACCACATCATCGGATATTATGCATCGATATGAAGAGCTTTTATGCAAGTTGTTCTGCGGTCATGCTCGAATTAGATCCATTAGAATGTTATTTAGCAGTTGTTGGAGATGTGGAGAGGGAAGGAAGTATCGTACTTGCAGCTTCCCCGCGATTAAAAAAGGAATTTGGGATTAAAACAGGATCAAGGGTTTTTGAAATACCAAAAGATCCGCGAATCAAAATTGTAAATCCCTCAATGTCAAAATATCTAGAAATCTCAACGAACATAGTAAAGTTATTAAATGAATTTGCCCCTTTAGAGGATTTACATGTATATAGTGTTGATGAATGTTTTTTAAAGGTCGATGGAGTGAAGAGATTATGGGGGGACGCATGGGAGATTGCCGAAAAAATTCGTAATGAGATTATGGCAAGATTTCAATTACCTTGTTCGATTGGGATTGGGCCGAACATGCTTTTGTCGAAGCTCTGCTTAGATTTAGAAGGAAAAAAAGATGGGATAGCAGAGTGGACTTATGAAGATGTAGAAAAAAAACTATGGCAGGTAAGTCCTCTTAGTGAAATGTGGGGAATCGGTAAAAGAACCGAACGAACTTTAAATACAATGGGTATTTTTACCGTAGGACAGTTAGCGAAATATCCTCTTCATTTGCTGGAGAAGAAATTCGGAGTGATGGGAAATCAATTATATCATCATGCGTGGGGAGTAGATCTATCTGAGCTAGGTGCGCCAATAATGAACGGACAAATTAGCTTTGGTAAAAGCCAAATATTAATGAGAGATTATACGAAAGTCGAAGAAATTAAATTTGTTATTCGTGAAATGTGTGAAGAGGTTGCACGCCGAACTCGTAATGCTAGGAAGGCAGGACGTACGATTACATTAGGAATTGGATATAGTCGGGAAGAATTCGGTGGAGGATTTTCCCACGCATATACAATGGATGAACCTACAAATATTACGTCAGATTTGTATGAGATTTGTACAAAACTATTTGATCGATATTATGAAGGGAAGACAGTTCGGCAAATTCTTATTTCTCTTTCGAATATTGTAAGTGATGAAATCATGCAGTTAAATTTGTTTGATCAGAAAAAACCTCAAAAGCGCAATTTAGGATATGTGATGGACGCAGTCCGAAAAAAATATGGATCATCTTCGCTCCTCTGGGCTGTTTCTTATGCGGAAGGAGGAACAGCACTTGCCCGAAGCAAGCTGGTAGGTGGACATAAAGGTTAAAATTTCCTTTTGTCCTTTTCCCCCTGCAAGTAAAAGCCACTAGTTCTACCTAAGGTAAAAAGAGAAGAAAAGGAGAAGAATGCTGATGATTCGTGACCGTGGCACGATTAAATGGACGTCAATGATGTTACCAGAACATGTAAAAATGCTTCGTGATTGGAAAGTATCACAAAATTATGAACAACAAAAAGATGTAGATGAACAACTATTAGAGGAAATGAACCGTCATCTTCAACAGGCAATTCACGAAGATGAAAGTGTACAAATTACTTATTATAAAGACCACTATCACCATAATGTAAAAGGAAAAATAGGGAAAATTAATTTACACCAAAATAGGCTATCTATTTATGAAGAACAGGCTGGATATATGGAGCTGTTATTAAGTGATATTGTGGACGTGAAAATTGGATCTTGAACAGCAAAAAAAAAATAATTAACCATTAACGAAAATCCCCCCTTTTTAAGTACATATACATCGAAAGGGGGAGTTGAAATGGCACAAATTGCTACTCAACAACTAACATTGTATGTAAATTTACATGCAGGAAAAGATGCACAAGGAAAAATCATTATCAAGAGGAAGGCATATAAAAATGTCCGAGTTGATGTTGATTTAGTGAAGCTAAGTGAAATCGGTAATGCCTTAGCATCATTGCAAGACCTACCATTAGTAGAGCTAGAAGTATTAAGCAATGGACTACTTTTAAACAGTCTATAAAAAAGGAGGAAAGAGATATGATTCAAACATTAGAGCTTAAATTTTTAAATGAAAACGAAAAGGTTGTTACGCTAACAGTAGACAATCCAACAATTCCAGTTAATCCAACATTAATCAATCAAGTAATGGATAAAATTGTAGCAAACAACGTATTCACTTCTACAAGTGGAATTGTCGTAGCCAAACAAGGCGCACGCTTGGTTGGTAAGGAGATTATTGAGATCGAGTTATAAGCTTATTAGGAAAAGAGTTTTGTAAGCAGTTTAAGACCTTCTGAAATGCAGAAGGTCTTTTCAGAGGTGTAAAATATACATGAGTCAATACCAGAAGTTTACAAAAATTTGGAAATTAATTGACAAAGTACAAAAACTTGAGTTTCAGACTGATTGCAAGCGCTTGTCTTTCGAGGCGCGAAGCCTGGTGAGGAGCGGAGTTACCTTTGACGGTAATGAGCACCGCAGACAGGCGAAGCAACGAAGAAAGCGAGCGTTTGTCAACAGTCTGAGACCTTCTGAAATGCAGAAGGTCTTTTTTTGCGTTATAATAATAAAGAATGAACTCATAAAATAGAAAATAGTTAAATTGTAATAAGAATGCTTTAGTAGAATTTGAGAATATAGCATTCAGATTATAAGAGAATAGTAGAAAAGGAGAGAACGACATGGCACTAATTGCAATTGATATGGATGGTACACTGGTAAATGGTAAGAATGGAATACCAATGGAAAACATTGAAAGCATCCGAGCGGCACAAAAGGAAGGAATCCATGTTGTCATTTCTACAGGTAGAATGTATGAAAGTGCGAAGGAAGTATTAGATGAGGCTGGTCTAACTTGTCCAATTGTTTGTTTAAATGGCTCTCAAATATATGACTATGAAGCGAAAATTTTACACAACGATTCAATGGATAAAGAAATTTTTGCGAAAGCCTTAAGCATATGTGAAGCAGAAAATAAAACATTTATTATTAGTACTAGTGAAGGATCATTTACAAAGTGTCGAGATACACTATATGATGAATTTTTCACTGATAAGCAAACTGGCAAGAAACACAAAGTGACAGCTACTTTAAGAAAGGTTCGAACTTATTCTTCTATTGAAGATTTTCATGATCTTGATGTATATAAAATATTATTCCTTTCCAATAAAGAAGAGGTTATTAGTCGCATTCGTCTAAAACTAATGCAAGAAGAGGGTCTGCTAATTACTTCGTCAGGTTCAAATAACGTTGAAATTAATGCAGCAAATGTAAGTAAAGGAGCGGCATTACTAAAGCTTGCACCAATCCTTGGAGTAGATTTAAATGAGAGCATGGCAATTGGAGATAGTTTTAATGATGTCTCTATGTTTAATCGAGTAGGTTTTCCAGTAGCTATGGGAAATGCGAAAGAAGAGCTAAAAGGTCACTGTACATTTGTTACAAAAACAAATGAAGAAGCAGGCGTAGCTCATGCAATTTATCATTTTTTAGATCAAAAACAAAAATTAAAGCAAAGTTAAATTCAGTTTATAGACTGGCAAAAGAGAGAAATCAAAAGTCAAAGTACTTTTGAGACTCTCTTTTTTTATGTCAAATGTTGCTGATTTCTAACAATTGACATTGTTCCATTTTGCAGTCTTTTCCACACCTAGTAGACACTTCTTATTCCTTTCACCTATTTTAAAGACATAAAGCTTGTATAGGCTAACATAATCTAAATATAAAAGGATGTGGAGTGTTAAAATGGATGCAGCCTTAGGGGTATTTCCTATCATTATTATGCTTTTTTACATTGCAATTCCTGTAGGTCTTATAGTAGTAATCTCCTACTTCTATAAATTATTTAAAATCCGAAACGAGGAATTAAAGAAGCAAAATGAACTATTAAGTCGGATTGTAAATGTACTTGAGAGGGCATAGACGTTCACAATACTATATGATTAAAAAGAACTTAGTCCGATGACTAAGTTTTTTTAATCTATTAAAATTGAAAAAAAATAAAAAAACTAGTAGACATGCTGTAACGAAAAGAAAAAACTTTCATATTAATAACATATATCAACAATTATAGACAAGCCTTTAATATGTTACTCCTAAGAGGATTTATGTCTAAATAATAAGAAAAGGTGATAGTATGAAATACCCAAGACCGCCAAGACATCATTTTCCACCAATACCTCCTGGCGAAAGTTTTGCATTTGTTACTAATAGTGGTGGAACGGTTTCCGTTAAAAAAGAGGGTACAATTGTAACTTTTCCATCATTTCAGTATGTAGGTGAAGGAATTACAATTGATCAAGCAAATGATCGATTAACAGTTGAGGTACCAGGTAATTACTTTATTACTTACACAGTGAATTTAAATGCACTATTAAACGTATCTACAAGACTATTAGTAAATGGTAGACCTATAAATGCATCAGCAATCGTAAATGAAGTGAATAGATCCATTTACGGTAGCCAAATGATCTTACCATTAGATGCTGGAGATACAATTTCACTTCAATTGTTTGACTTTGTTGGAGATGTTAAATTGTTACAAGGCGCTGGAGCTACAATTAATCTATTCAGAGTTCATTAGTACAAGTTATAATCGTTACCCCTAAAAAGATTCCCTATTCTGTTACAAGAATGCACTGCTTTAAAAAAGTAGTGCATTTTTTAATAGGTTAAAATCATAAAGTAATAAAGGTGAATCTATTAATAAACACGAAAGTACATATCGTAAAGTATAAAATTAAAAAGGGAGAATGATCTATGAGTAAAAAAGAGTTTCTACTAGATCAATTAGAAGTCTGCAGAAATGTTGAAAGTTGGATTCAACCTTTAAGTGTAGCATTGGAGAATTTAAGTTTAGAGGATATAAGTTGGAGGCAAAATGATTTTACTCATACGATTAGTGAAATCGTATACCATCTGTATTTCTATAATGAACGATGGTTGAAAAGATTTAAAGGAGAAATACCAACTGAGGTGATTGAAAGTAATGCTTCGACTTTTCGAGAGATGGAAAATTTAACAAAAGAGGATTGGCAGGCGCTTGTTAAACGGTTGGATGAGAATTTAGCGAATTGGCAGCTAGCTATAAAAGAAGCAGATGAATCAAAGCTTTATGAACAAATTCCAAATTTTCCAGTAGATGCAATCTGGTGGAGAGCGTTATCTAATCTATGTACTCATAATGCTTATCATATTGGGCAAATCCTCTACATACGAAAAGCACTAGGTTCATGGGTATCAAAAGAAGAGTAGGAAGCTAATACGGGTAAAAAACATCATTAAATAATTTATATTCCGTATAAGAAATAGTAAGCTATTTTGGAAGAAGTGGTAATGGATGGAAATAGAATTGAAAAAAGATAAATAAAGGAAAATGGGGAAGAAAAGATGATAACACAAAATGTTAGGGATTACATTTTGAATAAGTACAATATAAGTGAAGCGAATTTTTTAGGAAAGGGACAAGAAGCAGAAGTTTACTCTTATGATCAGAAGAGAGTCTTAAAATTATATAAACCAACCGCATATTCAAAGCTAAAAATATTGAAGCAATTTTATGAATCTCTGAATTCAAGTGATGCAAATTTTGAATTACCAAAAATTCACGAGATTATAAAAGAGAAGGACGTTGTTTTAACAATTGAAAAACGAATAGAAGGCAGAAATATTCAAAAAGATTTATCAAATTATGATGAGCAAGTATTAGATTCTTTCTTTGAAAACTATCTATCAACAATAGTAAGTATTCAAAGGATTAAATTAGAAAAACAATTTAAAGGCATCAAATTATTAAGTGATTATGATGAAATTTCTTCAAAGGACTGGAACGATTTTTTAAAACAATCGTTACTAAGAAAAAATACAGAAGTAGATCGTTATTTGAAAAGAGATGTATCAAATTACGAAGTGAAATTAAAACGATTAATGGATGCATTTTCAGTTGGATATGAAGGGGAATATGCATTAGTTCATGGTGATTATTATCCTTCAAATCTATTAGTAAATGCAGATGGACAAATTAATGGGGTAATTGATTTTGGATTAATGACGTTATATGGAGACCCATTATTTGATGTTGCATTAAGCTGGATTTTATTTGATTTATATGATGAATTGGGTGAAACAAAGCTAGAAAAATATTTAAATAAAGTAGTTAATCGATTAGGCGAAGAAGTTAGAAGTACAATCCATTTGTACGTTCTTTTTTATAGTATCTATTCGGCAAATTTCTTTTCCGAAACTTGCAGTGATGGACACTACCAATGGAGTGTTCGCAATTTAAATAACGAAAAGTTTTGGGCTGCACTAGAAAATTAATGAAAATATGAAACTACTAATAAAAAATGCTCACTATTAAATAGTAAGCATTTTTTATTTATTTATTTACTTCTGATTTAACTAAACCAGCTACAAGTATATAACGCTGAGGTGCATGTCCAATAAAATTAAACGGATAACAAGTGCTTACCGTTAAAGTTGGTCTTGGTTTCGGGATAATAACAGTACGATCATCTTTATCAACGATACGAATCTTATGAACTTTGTAAGTAAATGTACCAGCCGAAGTTTTAACAATTAACGGATCGCCCACTTTTACTTTGCCAAGCTCGCGGAATACAGTATCTCGATGTCCAGCAAGAACACTATTATCTCTTTCACCTGGCATCACAGATTTAGCATAATGACCTATTCCTTTTGCAAGCTCATCCTCATCTGTCCCGTGGAAGATTGGTAGAGTTGCAGAAATTCGAGGAATCGTTAATGAACCCATTTCATCGCCAAATTTAGGATAAGTCTTGTAAAGCGGTTCGTCTCTTTTAATTTGCTTCAATTTAGTTGCTGTTTCTGTTTTAATTTCTTTTTTGAAATCATCCTTAGACTGTTTATACAGCACATAGGTTTTAATTAAAGAATAAGCATTTGTTGTAGCAAAAAATAATCCGACAATAAAAAGGAGTGCAGAAAAAATAAGTAGTACTTTTCGTTTACGATTCATAGCTTATCGTTTAACAATTACCTTTTTACGTAAAACAACAGCAGTTAACATCATTAACATACCGACCATTGTCCATTCAGTTGTATGAGTTGCAGTAGTTGGAAGTTTACCGCCATTTTCCGTTCTTACTGTAACAGTTGGTTTTGGGTTTTTAATTGCTTTTTGAGTATCTTTAACGATATCTACTATTTTGTCATCACCAATAAGTTCCTCAGGTGAAAATACAGCGTCTAATAATAGATTACCAGCGTTGTCATAAATCTCTAAATATACTTTTACATTTTCCATAGAATCCATAGAATCATCCATAGTAAGTAATTTAGCAAAAGTTAGAGGAGTTTTAACACCATTTTGTTCAATTGCAACTTTAATATCAATTTTTAAAGTAGATTGAAGCTCTTTAACAATATTCATTAATTCTACTTTTAATTCAGCTGGTAATTCTTCTGGAGTAGCCTCAGTATCCATTGAGAAAAATTCAGGATAATTTTCTTCTAATGCAGATGCACGTTCTGCTAATGCTTCTAATTTTGCTTCAACAGCAGGATCATCATTTACAACTTTTTCTAGGTATGCAGATAGATTATTAATCTCTGATTCAGTAATTCCGAACTCTGAAAGAGCAGAAGAAATGTCATCCATAGAAGGGAATTCATCTTCTACACTACCTGACTCATCTTCATCTAAATAAATTAAGTTTTCGATATCAGAAGTAAAATAATATGTATCTAGTAATGATGCATTTTTGTCCATATCATCATAGTAGACTGCTAGATCGATAATTTCATCTTCAGTGTAACCGTACTCATCTAGAAGATCGTCTAAAGTTTTTTGAGTAAGTCTTTCACCTAAAGTATCTTTTAACTCATCAACTGAATCGAAATCAGAGATTGACTCACCATAGTAAGAGTTTAAATAATCCTCTAATTGTTTTTGAGTTAGGTCGATACTAACTAAATAAGTTTTTAATTCATTTGCATTTGGCGCTGCATATGCAGTTACGCCTGGTACTACTAATGCTGCAGATAAAACGACTGAAGCTAATACCTTTTTCATATTAATTCCCCCTTAAAAGTGCATTTTCTAAATGTAAATGTGATTAGATCAGATCAGTTTTATGAATGATTCAAAGGTTATAAGGTATGAGGGCATAAGAAAGCCGATTATTTAGAATTGCTCAATAATCGGCGCCAGAAAAATAAAATTTATTCTGTTTCTTTAGGAGCTCGAACGACAGATTCGAATTTTCCTTTATGAGTACCGTCACAATATGGTAATTTACTTGACATGCCGCATCGACATAATGAGAAAGCTGCTTTTTGCGGATATGTATTCCCTTCAGCATCAACTAGCTCAACAGTACCAGTCACACGTAAAGGACCATTATCTAAAACCTTAATTTGAACATCAGACATATTAAATTTCCTCCTACACATCTTAGAATTATTATATATTACATTTATATTAAAATAAATGGGTGATTTTAATAAAGTATTAATTTTTAACATGAAATTAATATGGATTTAGTATAAAATGAAAAGGTTGTTTTTTTTATACTAAAAAGGCGTTAAAGCTAAACTAAGAAAAATTTAAGTTAAGGAGTGACAATTCATGATTCGAATAGCAAAAAAAGAAGATGCCAAACAAATTGTCCCTCTAATTGTACAAGCGATTGAAGATATTGTATTTATGCTAACAGGAACATCATCATATGAACAAGCAACACCAATTTTAGAATATTATGTTCAATCAGAACAAAATAGACTAAGTTACCATAATTGTTTAGTTAAAGAAATTGAAGGAAAAGTAGTAGGAGTGATTATAGCCTACCATTCCATGGAACTATCTGTACTAGATCGTGAAATGCTTGAAATAATAAGTCGAAATTTAAATATCGAAAATGTTAAAGTTGATAAGGAAGCAGATGATGAAGATTTTTATATTGATACATTGTCAGTGCATCCAGATTATCAAGGCAAAGGAATTGGAACTGAATTATTAAAAGGATTACTTTCTTTTGCCAAACACAAAGGGATTTCACGAGTTTCATTAAATGTAGATCAAGACAAAACTTCTGCTCGCCGTGTATATGAAAAAGTGGGATTTAAATATGAGAAAGTTAGATTTATAATGAATCATTCATACGATTATTTAGTGTTCCCAATTAATGAAAAAATATTCGAAACAAAAGTCGTTTAAGATGCATCCTTTCGATTGTTTAAGTTAAAATTAAGTTTGAACAATAGGAGGGATACATATGAATTTTTTTACATTTGCAAATCCAACAGAATTAATATTTGGTAAAGATAGTGTACAAAAGTTAAAAGAAAAGGCTGCTAGCTTTGGAAAGAATGTTCTACTTGTATACGGTGGTGGAAGTATTAAGAGAAATGGCCTATACGATCAAATAGTAGGTATTCTAAAAGAAGCTAATAAAACGGTTTATGAACTAAGCGGAGTTGAACCAAATCCGAAATTATCAACAGTTCATAAAGGTATACAAATTTGTAAAGACGAAAATATTGACTTTATTTTAGCTGTTGGTGGTGGTTCTGTAATCGACTGTACAAAAGCTATTGCAGTTGGTGCGAAATTTGATGGTGAAATTTGGGATATTATTACACGTAAAGCATTCCCAACAGATGCATTAAAATTTGGAACAGTATTAACTCTTGCAGCAACTGGTTCAGAAATGAACGCTGGGTCAGTTATTACAAATTGGGAAACAAATGAAAAATTAGGTTGGGGAAGTAAATTTAGTTACCCAACGTTTTCAATCCTAGATCCTCAAAATACATTTACAGTTCCTCGTGATCAAACAGTTTATGGATCAGTGGATATAATGTCACATGTTATTGAGTCATATTTCCACCATGGAACGAATACAAAAATTCAAGATCGTTTCTGTGAGGGAATTTTAAAAACAGTTATTGAAACTGCTCCAATCGCAGTAGAGAAATTGGATGATTATCAAGCGCGTGAAACGCTATTATATAGTGGAACGATGGCATTAAATGGAATCTTAAGTATGGGTGTCCAAGGTGATTGGGCTACACATAATATTGAGCATGCAGTTTCTGCAGTAACAGATATTCCACACGGCGGAGGATTAGCGATTATTTTCCCTCATTGGATGGAATATGTAATGAGCGAAAATGCTGATCGTTTCTGTCAATTTGCAGATAGAGTATTTGATATTAGGCAAGAATCAATGTCAAAAGAAGAATGGGCATTAGCTGGTATTAAAGCTTTACGTACATTTTGGAACTCTATCGGTGCGCCAAGTCGTTTAAGTGAATACGGTATTACAAAAGAGCAACTACCTGAAATGGCTGCTAAAACGGTTAAATATGGTCCATTTGGTAACTTCAAAAAATTAGATCAAGAAGATGCATTGAAAATTTTAGAGGCAGCTCTTTAAGAATAGAAACTGGGCAGAGAAAAACTCTGTCCAGTTTTTATATTGAATGATGGTTCACGCCAATATTATTTAAAAAAGATGAAACAATTGAATAGTAATCATCTTTGTTTTCATTTAAACTCATAGCGTGTGCACCATTTTCAGCAATGAATAGTTCTCTCTTATTTTGATTTTTCGCTTCAAATAATTTAATTGTATGTGTAAATGGAATATAAGGGTCTGGTTTACTATGAACAAATAAAACGGGATTTTTAATATTATGTGTTGCCAGTAAAGGGGAAATATCTTTAATGAAAAATCCATTCCGAAGCTTTAACCAAATGCTAGAAACTGGAAGGATTGCCCATTTAGGAAGTTTATAATCCATTTTCAAACGATATGTAAGCTGTTCCTCAAATGTAGAGAACGCGCAGTCTGAAATATAGAAAGCTGCAGAATCCTCAACAAAACCAGCATATTGTAACATTGTACATGCTCCCATAGACTCCCCATGAATGCCAAGAACAATCTCACCTTTTAAATCCTTTAAATAGTGAACAACAGATTGTAAGTCATATTTCTCATAATATCCATAGCTAGTTGTCTGTCCACCTGACTCCCCATGTCGTCTATGATCATAAGTAAGTACATTAAAGCCAAGCTTTAAAAATAGCTCAGCGTATTTAATTGAGTTATTCTTATTAACCGTTACACCATGTGTAATAATGACCCATTTATTCGTATCAAAGGACTCAAACAAGTATCCCTTTAATTCATACCCATAACGGGATTGAATAGAAAAGGGCTGTTTTTGAACAGAACGATACAATCCTTCATCAAATCGGAAATTTTCCAACTCGCGCTGATAAATAAACTCAAGTGAATTTGTTTTCATAAACAAAACTTGCTGCGTAAAAAAATAGCCAACTCCAATAAAATAAATGAGAAAAAGAACAGCCACAACAAGCCAAATCATCATAATAGAACCATCACTCTCTATCCAAAAAGAATATCAAGAATTGTAGTTAACTCACCACGTGTTTTACCTTCTAAAATTGAAGGATTATAAACCTCAACAAAACCGCAATTTAAACAAGAAACAAATAAAAAATGATTATAATCAATATCTAGTAACTTACTCAAACCTGAACCCGACATTGATACTTCTTTAGTTTTAGCCTGTGTGTATTTACATTTCGAACAAACAAACCTATCCTTTAACAATTCTTCTGCTCTAGCCATAAGTAAAAGCCTCCTTTATAGTAAAGTGTATCATAGGAAAAAGAAAATTTTGAAATTTAGTTTTTGACAATTAAATCAAGTAATTCGTTAAAACATAATGGGGAAATTGAAATAAAACTTTCTTTAAAGGGTTTATAGTATATGAATAATACATTTAAAATTAAATAGGAACAGTGAACAGTGATAGTTTATTTTTAGGAGTTTACACATGTAAGCTCTTTTTTTGTGCTAAAAAACAATAAACATCAAAACATGATAAAGTAACAAACAAAATAACTATACATAGAATAGTAATATACTTTGGACAATCATTCATTTTATTAACTGTGTTTTCTTGATGAGCTGAATGAATATAAATATCAGCAAATTTTGTTTTTGTAATAGATTTCAAATTATAGGTAGTTTTTAAAAGTTAGGAAGTTGCAAAAAATGATGGACTAATTGGTCGATCATTTTTTAATTTTCGCTAGTTAGGAATGGGTTTGTAAAGGCTGAAGTCAAAAAATGTTGTGTAGTATATAGATTCAACTAAGTTATGGTGTTTAAAAGTAGAGAGTCAAATGAATATATTTTGGGGGACAACTAGACAAGAGATTATAATTTATGATAAATTATACAAGAAAAATTCCTTTAAAAACTACATATTTTAAATCGATGAAAAGGAAAGTAGTTTTTGCTATATTCGATAGCGAGCTAGGGACGGTGGAAGCCTAGTGATGAAGCATGAATGAAGAACACCTTTGAGTTCTAACCGAAAGGGATCTCTTAAGTAGGCTTAGACGTTACCAGCACGTTATTAACTGGGATAAGCAATGTTAGCTTTAAAGTTGGTCATATTATGACAATTTGGGTGGTACCGCGGAAGTTAGTCTTTCGTCCCTTTTATAGGGATAGAAGGCTTTTTTTATTGGAAAATTAACATAAGGAGGCTAATTATGATAAAGACTGTAGTAAAAGATTTATACAGAAATCAAGAAAATTTTAAAGACAAAACCGTTCAAATTTCAGGATGGATTCGCACTCTTCGTGACTCTAAAACAATAGGTTTTATGGAGTTAAACGATGGTACATTCTTTAAGAGTGTACAAATAGTATTTGAGGACAATCTTGAAAACTTCAAAGAAATTACGAAGTTACCGATTAGTTCTACTGTTTTAATAGAAGGTGAATTTATTCCAACTCCGGAAATGAAACAACCTTTTGAAATTAAAGCGACTAAAATTGTGATTGAAGGATTATCAGATACAGATTATCCATTACAAAAAAAGAGACATTCTCTTGAATATTTAAGAACAATTGCACATTTACGTCCAAGAACGAATGCATACTCAGCCGTTTTCAGAGTAAGATCACTTGCATCATACGCTATTCATAAATTCTTCCAAGAAAAAGGATATGTATATGTACATACACCGATTATTACTGGAAGTGACACAGAAGGCGCAGGAGAGATGTTCCGTGTGACAACAATGGATCTGAACCAACTTCCAAAAGCTGAAGGCGGAAAAGTGGATGATGGCGCGGATTTCTTCGGCAAAGAAACGAACTTAACTGTAAGTGGCCAATTAAATGGTGAAGCTTATGCCCTTGCTTTCCGTAATGTGTATACATTTGGTCCGACTTTTAGAGCAGAAAATTCAAATACTGCACGACATGCCGCAGAATTCTGGATGATTGAGCCGGAAGTTGCTTTTGCAGAACTACCAGATATCATGGATCTTGGTGAAGACATGGTTAAGTTTGTCATTAATTATGTATTTGAACATGCACCTGAAGAAATGGAATTCTTTAATAGCTTTATTGATAAAACACTTATTGAGAGATTAAAGAATGCATTAGAATCTGACTTTGGTAGAGTTACTTATACTGAAGCTGTTGAATTATTACAGAACTCTGGTAAAAAGTTTGACTACCCAGTTGAATGGGGAACAGATTTGCAAACTGAACATGAACGTTACTTAAGTGAGGAAATTTACAAGCGACCTGTATACGTAACTGACTATCCGAAAGAAATTAAAGCATTTTATATGAGAGCGAATGAGGATGGAAAGACAGTAGCTGCGACAGACTTATTAGTTCCAGGTATTGGCGAATTAATCGGAGGAAGTCAACGTGAAGAAAGAGAAGACATCCTTGTAGAGCGAATCAAAGAACTTGGTATGAATGAAGAAGATTACTGGTGGTATTTGGAGCTTAGAAAATACGGTGGTACAAAACATTCTGGTTATGGAATTGGATTTGAACGACTTGTTATGTATTTAACAGGAATGAAAAACATCCGTGATGTAATACCATTCCCACGTACACCAGGAAATGCAGATTTTTAACGATAAAAATGAACAATAGGATGCTGCGGCATCCTATTGTTTTTATGAAGAACCAAAAGAATCTGAGTTTTAGCATTTGAAAAAAGAGAAATAGTATTTTTATAATATAAGCAAAGATGAAATACTTCACTTTCTACTATAAATTAATGATAATATAATGGAAATGGAAGGTGATATAAAATGAAAAAAAGAAAACCACAGCAGCCTGTAAAACCGGCGTACGAACAGAAGGAAAAAATATCATTAGGATCATTAATGAATGAAGAAATTCTTCAAAAATTAAAAAATACAAAAAAACAATTGCAAGAAAATGAAACGAAGATAAAAGAGGAAGAAGAAGCACGTATTAGTGAAGAAAAGAGATTACGTGAGAAAAATAAATCATTCGAAGAGTTATTAAACGAGAGTAATATCTCTTGGAAGGACTTTAAATAAGACGCGAAATAGCGTCTTATTTTTTTTGCACGTGAAAAAAATTAATTTAATCATTTTTTTATAACAAATTTCATATTGTGAAATTTTTTGATTGTTCTAAATTTTATAATTTTTTATAGTGAAATTAAGTTAAATAACGGTAGTAGGTGGTGTGAATAATTTAAGATAGTGAAATTGATCTTTTTGAAAGCGCTTTAAAAAATTTCCGAATTCGATTTAAAAAACAAATATTAAAAAATTACATATCGGAGTGGAGGAATTATTAAATGGGTATTCGTACAGGAGCGCAATATATTGATGGACTAAGATCTAGAAAGCCAGAGGTATGGCTAGGTGGAGAAAAGGTAGAAGATATCGTAAACCATCCAGTTTTCAAACAACCGATTCTAGAGATTGCAAAATTATATGATATGCAATTTGATCCAGCTTATCAAGACAAAATCACACATATTTGTGAAGAAACTGGTGAACGAATTTCTAATGCATTTTTAGTGCCTAAGTCATCTGAAGATATTAAAAAGCGTGGAGATTTGTTCGAAGCATATGCAAAGTCAACATTTGGTTTAATGGGAAGAACACCAGATTTCTTGAACATTGTCTTAACTTCAATGGCAAGTAATTCATGGTTTTTAGATAAATATAATCCAGAGTGGTCAAAAAATGTCCAAAATTATTTCAAATTTGTTCGTGATAACGACATTTTCTTAACGCACGCTATTATTAACCCACAAAATGATCGCAGCAAGCCATCTTATGAACAAAAAGATTTATTTACACATTTAGGTGCTGTTGAAGAAACGGTTGATGGATTAGTCGTTAGAGGGGCAAAAATGCTTGCAACTTTAGCACCAATTACAGATGAAGTCATTATTTATTCATTCCCTGGATTTCACGAAGGTGATGAGCGATATGCTTTAGCATTTGCACTTCCGATTGACACGCCAGGATTAAAAATTTTATGTAGAGAACAAATGCAAGATGGTAAAAGATCATTTTTTGATCATCCATTAGCATCTAGATTCGAAGAAATGGATGCAGTTCTTGTATTTGAGGATGTGTTAGTTCCTTGGAATCGAGTATTTATTCATAATAATGTTGAAGCTGCAAATAATCTATACCCAAAAACAGGTATTGCACAACAGCCTGCTCACCAATCTGGCGTAAGAGGCTATGTAAAATTAGCTTTTGCAGTCGAGGTAGCATGCAGGTTAGCTGATTCAATAGGAGTAGATGTTTATTTAAATGTCCAAAATGACTTAGGTGAGCTACTACAATCAGTTGAAACAATTCGTGCTTTACTTCGAGTTTCTGAAATAGAGTATGAAACATTACCTTCAGGTGAAGTAAGACCGGCATGGGAACCACTTGAAACGATTCGTGGCTTGCTTCCAACTATGTACCCAAGAGCAATTGAAGTGATTCAAACAATTGGTGCAGGTGGTTTATTAATGTCACCAACAGAAGCAGACTTTGAACATCCTGAACTAAGAGATGCTATGGATAAATACTATGTTGGACGTGAAGGTGTATCCTCTTTAGATCGAGTTCAATTATTCAAACTTGCATGGGATTTATGTGGAGAAGCATTTGGACAAAGAGCACTTCAATACGAAAGATATTATACTGGTGATCCTATTCGAAAAAGAGCAATTTACTATAACCAAATGAAACGTAAGAAAACGTTTAGTATGGTAGACGATGCGTTAAACGGAGCAAAAAACTTAAAAGGAGTATCGACTAATCTAGCGAATTCTAAAGTTAACTGAATAATTTTAGAGAGCAGGGGTTTTATGAAATTTTTTAGCATCAAAGAGGAGGGGATCTAATGATCTCTTCAGTTCAAAAGATTTCTAGAATATTAGATTGCTTTACAGAAGAAGAACCAGTCCTAGGAAATTTAGAAATAGCAGAAAAGTTAAATATGAATGCAAGTTCGGTCCATCATTTAGTTCGTACTCTTTGTGCTGAAGGAATTTTAATTCAGGATAATAAGAAAAAGTATCGACTTGGGTGGAAGCTACTTGAATGGAGTAATCACGTTATGTATCAACAAGACATATATCGTGAAGCTATTCCGTTATTGGAAAATCTACTAAAAAATTATGATAGTACCGTTCATATCGGAATGTTTGATAAAGGGGACGTAAGATTTGTCTTAAAAGTTTCCTCTAAACATTCGATACCTGTCCCAACATTTATAGGTGCTAAACGACCTGCATATTGTACGAGTACTGGTAAAATTCTACTATCATATAATCCAGCATACTTAAAAACAACGATTGAAAAAGGTTTTAAAGCTTATACCACAAATACAATAACGACTATTGATGCATTAAAAAAAGAAATGACTGCGATTAAAGAGAATGGCTATAGCATTAGCAACAATGAAAATGATCTAGGATTATTCGGAATTGCAGCTCCAATTCAAACTTATACTGGTCAAACTTTTGCAGCATTAAATATGGTTGGACCAGTTTCGTATATGATGAGCCAAGACATTGGTCGAATGATTCAGGATGTTGTGAAAACTGCTAAAACAGTCTCAAATCAGCTTGGTTATATTAATGCATAATGAGAGCGCTTACTTGAGTTCAAATAAAAATGAATTAATTGGAGGATTAGAGATGAATCTTAAAAGTCGAGTTTTTAATATTTTCAAATTGATTGAGGATAATAAAGAGCTATTAAAACCACCAGTTAATAATAAAGTTATTTGGGAAGATTCAGAGTATGCTGCAATGATTATTGGAGGACCAAATAAACGTAGAGACTTCCATATCGATCCAGCAGATGAATTTTTCTATCAAATTAAAGGCAATTGCTATGTTGAGTGTATTACACCGGATGGTAAGCGTGAAGTTGTAACAGTTGGAGAAGGTGAAATTTTTATGCTTCCTTCTTTTGTTCCACATTCACCTCATAGAGTAAAAGATTCATATGGAATTGTGCTTGAACGAAAAAGAGCAGAAGGTGAATTAGAAAGCTTTGTTTGGTTCTGTGATGAGTGCAATGAAGAAATGCATAAAAAGACAGTTCAATTAACCGATATTGGTACGCAAGTAAAAGAAGCGATTGAACAATTTAATGCTAGCCTTGAATTAAGAACATGTAAAAACTGTGGTCATGTCATGAAAGAGGAAGCGGATGAATGGGTATGCGTATAGACTTTCATACACACATAATTCCTGAGGATTTACCGAATTTATTTGAAAAGTACGGTCATGAAAGATGGCCAATTTTACAACCGACGTGTTCATGTGGTGCAAATATTATGGTTGCTGGAAAAGTATTTAGGGAAGTAACTGATCAAGTTTGGAGTCCTGAAAAGAGAATTGAGGACATGAATAATGAAGAGGTAACAATGCAAGTGCTGTCGCCAATTCCTGTTACCTTCTCGTACTGGGCACCAGCTCCAGCTGCATTGGAAATGGCTCAAATTCAAAATGATTTCATTGCAAATACAGTAAAAAAGAATCCTTCAAAATTTATTGGATTAGGGACAGTACCAATGCAGAACGCTGAAATAGCTATTCAAGAAATGGATCGCTGTATTCATACACTTGGATTAAGTGGACTGGAAATTGGTACAAATGTAAATGGAACAAATTTAGACAGTGACGAGTTTAGTCCATTTTTTGAAATGGCTGAAAAATGGAATGTCCCATTGTTTATTCATCCGTGGGAAACATTAGCGAAGGATCGTACACCCGATCATAACTTTATGTATACGGTTGGAATGCCGAGTGAAACAGCTTTAGCTGCTGCTAGCTTAACATTTGGTGGAGTGATTGAAAAATATCCAAAATTAAAGATTTGTTTTGCACATGGCGGTGGTTCATTCCCATTTATTCTACCTAGATTAGATCAAGGATGGAAGGTATGGCCTCATTTGCGCAAAACTGCTTATCCACCAAGTCATTATGTAAGTAATTTCTATTTTGATTCTCTTCACTATGATCCTATTAATATTCAATTTTTAATTAACCGATTTGGCTATGACAAAATTGTGATGGGCTCGGATTATCCTTTCTTATTAAGAGAAACGCCACCTGGAAGAGTGATTAATCAAATGGATATTAATAAAGAAATGAAAGAAGCTATTTTAGGAAAGAATGCTCTGAAATTTTTAAATATTAAGGAGGCAGATTTACTTCATGGAAAACAAAGTATTGACTCCAGAAGATAGATTAATAAGTTTAGGTTATGCACTTAAACCAATAAGACCGGCTTCAGGTAATTATGTTAAATCTGTTCGTACAGGTAATCTACTATTTACATCTGGTCAAGGTGTAGATGAATACCACGGCAAAGTTGGACGAGAGTTAACACTCGAGGAAGGGTATGCTGCTTCCAGGGAGTCAATGTTAAATTTAATTAGTGTATTAAAGTACGAATTAGGTGAACTTTCAAAAGTAAAACGAATTGTAAAAATATTAGGTTTCGTAAATAGTACAGAAGATTTCTATGATCATCCGAAAGTGATGAATGGAGCTTCAGACCTTTTAGTAGAAGTGTTTGGTGAAAGAGGAAAACATGCTAGATCAGCTGTTGGGATGGTACAGCTTCCACATAATACAGCGATCGAAATTGAAATGGTTGTAGAAATAGAGGATTAAAAAATTTGGTGACACTCGTGTCACCTTTTATTCTATTAGAATGGTAGGTGCCTATTATGCAAGTTACAGAGAAGAAAAATAAAACATTACCGATTGATTGTAAGCATTTTATTGATGGCCAATCTATTCCTTCTTTTAATCAAAAAACATTTTTAAATATTAATCCTGCGACTGAAGAAGTATTAGGTTCTGTTTCTGAAGGTGGCGAGTTAGAAATTGATTTAGCAGTAAAAGCAGCAAAACGAGCGTTAAAGGGTGAATGGAAACAATTTACGAGCAATCAAAGAGCGTCAGTATTAAGAAAAATCGGCGACGGAATATTAGCTCGAAAAGAAGAATTAGCGGCGTTAGAGGCAATGGATACTGGAAAGCCATATGATCTTGCTTTAGAAGTTGATATTACGAGATCGGCTCACAATTTTTATTTTTTCGCTGACTATATTACAACTTTAAGCTCTGAGTCTCATATGCAAGATCAAACTGCCTTACATTATACATATCGTAGGCCTGTTGGTGTAGTCGGAATGATTAACCCATGGAATCTCCCTTTATTACTATTAACATGGAAGCTTGCACCTTGTTTAGCGGCTGGCAATACAGCAGTTATGAAGCCAGCAGAATGGACACCAATGACAGCTACAGTTTTAGCTGAAATTTGTAAAGATGCAGGCGTACCTGACGGAGTTGTGAATGTTGTTCACGGATTTGGGGCAAATGCTGCTGGTTCGGCTTTAACAGAACACAGCGATGTAGATGCCATCACATTTACTGGTGAAACAAAAACAGGTACAGCAATTATGAAGGCGGCAGCTCCAACGTTAAAAAAATTATCGTTTGAGCTTGGAGGAAAAAATCCAAATATTATCTTTGCTGACTCTGATTTAGACGAAGTGATTGAAACCACTTTAAAATCATCTTTTATGAATCAGGGAGAAGTTTGTTTATGTGGATCTAGAATTTATGTTCAGAGATCAATCTTTGATGAATTTATTGATAAATTTGTCGCGAAAACAAAGGAATTAAAAATTGGCGATCCGTTTGAAGAAGGCACAAAAGTTGGTGCGGTAATTAGTAAAGAACATTATGAAAAAGTATTATCTTATATCGAAATTGCAAAAGAAGAAGGCGGAACTATTTTAACGGGTGGCAGTAGACCAGCATCAATTGAAAAAGGATGCTTTATCACACCGACAATCATTACCGGGCTAAGTCGTGATTCTAGATGTGTAAGAGAAGAAATATTTGGTCCAGTCGTAACAGTTATGCCATTTGATTCGGAAGAAGAAGTGATTGAATGGGCAAATGACACTCATTATGGTTTAGGAGCTACAATTTGGACAAATGATTTACGCAGAGCCCACCGTGTTGCTCATCAAATTGAGGCTGGAATTATTTGGGTAAACACTTGGTATTTAAGAGATTTACGTACACCATTTGGCGGTATGAAGCAAAGCGGTTTAGGTCGTGAAGGTGGAATCCATAGCTTTGAGTTTTATAGTGAATTGTCGAATATTACGATTAAATTATAAGAATAAAAAGGGGGGGCTAAAGTAAATGAAGATTACTAGTGTAGACGAGCTAACGATTCTGTTGCAAGAAGCAGAAGAGAGTGGAGTTAGTATAAAAGCTTTAACTGAGATTTTTCCTGGTTTAACTGAAAGGGAAGCCTATCAAATTCAATTAAAGAATGTCGAAGAAAAATTGAAAAAAGGTCAAAAAATTATCGGTAAAAAAATTGGGTTAACTTCGATTGCTATGCAGGAGTTATTAGGAGTAGATGAACCAGATTACGGTCACTTACTAACAGATATGAATATTCCTAATTTCGGTGAAGTACAAGTTGCAAATATGATTTTACCAAAAGTAGAAGCTGAAATTGCATTTGTCTTAAAAAAGGATTTAATCGGTCCTAATATTACATTTGAGGATGTAGTGAATGCAACAGATTATATTGTACCAGCAATAGAAGTAGTAGATAGTAGAATTGAAAATTGGAAAATTCGATTAGAGGATACAGTTGCCGATAACGCATCATCATGCTTATTTGTTCTTGGCAATGAGCGTTTCGATGTAAAGGAAATTGACTTACCGAATGTTACGATGGAATTATATCGTAACGAAGAATTGATGAATTCAGGTAAGGGAGAAGCAGTGTTAGGAAATCCAATTCATTGTGTAGCATGGTTAGCCAATAAATTAAGTGAATTTGGAATCTCTCTAAATGCAGGAGAAATTATTTTATCAGGAGCTTTATCAGCTGCAATTAATGTAAATGCTGGGGACTTATTTACTGCAAAATTTCCATTATTAGGTGACGTCTCGATTTCATTTAAATAAATGAGGTGGTAATTATGAATAAATTAAAAGTCGGAATCATTGGTTCGGGCAATATTGGAACAGATTTAATGATGAAATTACAGAATAATCCATTTCTAGAATTAACAACAATGATCGGAATTGATCCAGAATCAGATGGGTTAAATCGTGCAAAAGAATTAGGAATTGAAGTAATCGATAATGGAATTCAAGGATTCATTGAACGAAAAGAACTGGCTAATTTATTGTTTGATGCAACTTCCGCAAAAGCTCATTTTTATCATGCAAAATTACTTGGTGAATTAAAGAAGCGCGTGATCGATTTAACGCCAGCGGCAATTGGGCCATTTGTCGTACCACCTGTAAATTTAGGTTCACATATAGTAGAAAGCAATGTCAATTTAATAACGTGTGGTGGGCAAGCAACGATTCCAATCGTTCATGCGGTAGGTCAAGTTGCAGAGGTTGAGTATGCTGAAATCGTTGCAACAATTAGCTCAAGAAGTGCTGGTCCTGGAACACGTGCTAATATCGATGAGTTTACTGTAACAACGGCTCGAGGACTTGAAGAGATAGGTGGAGCTAAAAAAGGAAAAGCGATCATTATTTTAAACCCGTCAGAACCCCCAATTATGATGAGAGATACAGTTTATTGCAAGGTTACGAATGAAGATTTTAACCATGAAAGCATGATTCATTCTGTTAAGCAAATGGTAAAAAAGGTTCAAGCGTATGTTCCAGGATACCGTTTAAGAATGGATCCAATTATAGATGGTTCAACGGTAACTATTTATTTAGAAGTTCAAGGATCAGGGGACTACTTACCTAGCTATGCAGGAAACTTAGATATTATGACTGCATCAGCAGTAAAAGTAGCGGAAGAGATTGCACAATATGAAATTGTAAAAACTGTTTAAAAAAGTGCCTAAAGAAAGTGAGGGAGTGCAATGTTTGGAAAAGAAGTCATTGTAACTGAAGTAGCACTTCGAGATGGAAGTCATGCAATTGCTCATTCGTATACAGTAGATCAAGTCGTTCGAATTGCGAAGGCTCTTGATGATGCAAAAATGCCTTTTATTGAAGTATCACACGGAGATGGTTTAGGTGGTTCTTCCCTACAATATGGATTATCAACAACAAATGAATTTGAATTAATCGAAGCAGCGGTAAATACATGTAATCATTCAAAGATTGCTGTCTTACTATTACCTGGTATTGGAACAGTAAAAGAATTAAAAACGGCAGCAAAAATCGGAGCAAAAATGGCTCGTATAGCTACCCATGTTACTGAAGCTGATGTTTCGAAACAACATATTTCTATGTCTAAAGAGCTTGGATTAGAAACTGTCGGATTTTTAATGATGTCCCATATGGCACCAGTTGGAAAATTAGTAGAACAAGCCAAATTGATGGAAAGTTATGGTGCGGATGTCGTATATATGGTTGACTCTGCAGGGGCGTTTCTTCCACATGAAGTAAAAGAACGTATCGCTGCTTTAAGAGGGTCTCTTGATATTGAAGTGGGATTCCATGCACATAATAATCTTTCTCTAGCGATGGCAAATACACTAGTGGCCATTGAAGAAGGAGCTACTAGAATTGATGGAAGTGTACGCTGCTTAGGTGCAGGTGCGGGAAATACACAAACTGAAGTTTTAATCGGTGTATTAGAGCGATTAGGAATCAAGACAGGAATTGATTTCTATAAGATGATGGACTTAGCAGAGGAAATCGTTGCACCAATTCTTCAAACACCACAAGAGATTACAAAAGGTAGTCTAATTTTAGGCTATGCAGGTGTGTATTCTAGTTTTCTCTTACATGCCAATCGAGCAGCTAAAAAATGGAATGTTGATGCAAGAGATATCTTAATTGAATTAGGAAAACAAAAAGTAGTCGGTGGGCAAGAGGATATGATTCAAGAAGTTGCTTGTATGTTAGCAAATAAAAAATTGTCTGTTTTTTGAGAGGAGACGACCTATGATAACTGAAATCGCAAATAAAATATATATGCACCAAAAAAACGGTCTAGAAATGGATAAAATTACGATTGAACATCCAGAACTAAACGTTAATAATGCTTATGAAATTCAAAAACTAAGTATAGATAATGCGATTAAAAATGGAGATCCATTAATTGGTTGGAAAATGGGACTAACAAGTATTGCTAAACAAAAATCTGTAAATGTTGATGAGCCGATTTATGGACGCTTAACAAAATCGATGGAATTAGAAGAAAATAAATTAAAGATGGAAGGGTCAATCCATCCTAGGGTTGAGCCAGAAATCGCATTTATGATTAACAAGCCATTGTTTGGACATGATGTAACAGCAAAAGATGTATGGGAAGCAACTGAGTATATTGTACCTGCATTAGAAGTAATCGATAGTCGATATAAAAATTTCTCATTTACACTAACAGATGTAGTAGCAGATAATGCATCTTCATCAAAATTTATCATTGGTAAACAACAATATTCACCTACATATACTTCTTGGGATGAAATTAATGTTGAATTATATAAAAATGGGGTTAAAGTACAAAGTGGAATAAGTTCTGATGTACTAGATCATCCTGTAGAATCTGTCGTAAAGTTAGTGCAGATGCTAAGTAAAAACGGTGAACAAATTGAGCCAGGGATGATTATCTTAACAGGTGGTATTACAGAAGCGATCCATGTTGAAGAGGGCGATATTGTAGAAGCACGTTTTGATGGAATCGAGACAATGTCACTACAAGTAACGAGGTAGTATATTATGCCAATCATTCAAATCCAACTGATTGAAGGTAGAAGTACAGAATTAAAAAAACAATTAATGAGAGGAATAAATGAAGTTGTTTGTCGTACTTTGGACGTTCAGCCAGCACAGGTAAGAATTTTAATAAACGAATTCGAAAAAGAAAATTGGTCCGTTGGTGGAGTTGCAAAGGATGAAGAAAAAAGTCCCTATTTGTAGGGACTTTTTCTTGTTTCTACTGTTCAAACGTGGGTTAGAACGGCCCCTGTTTTTTCCACTTTGATGTAGGGTGGAAGGTTACTCTTTTAATCATTATAGAGAACTAATCTATGTTACAGATATCTTTTGGGCAGTTATCACAGCCAATTTCATTTTTAAGAAATTGTATGTCTTTTAGAATAATTTTTCCATCAGGTGAATAACTAATAACGTTTTTTTTCTTTAAATCACTTAACATCCGATTAACACTTTCTCTTGTAGCAGCACAAAACTTAGCTAATTCTTGATTGGTAAGATGAATAGTAAGAAGAATTCCGTTTTCTATTAATTCCCCGTAAGAGTTCGATATACGGATGAGTGTAGAGTAAAGTGCGCCTTTTTTACCATTTAATACTAAGTCTCGAATCTTAGATTGATTTTTTCTAAGGTGAGTAGAAATCCATTTCATAAATTCAAATGTCAATGGAGCATGGTTAATAAGTTTTTTCTCCAAAAGATCTTTAGGAATAACCTGCACTTCTGCTGCTTCTAATGCGTAAGCGCTAAGCATATAATTTGCATTCTCTGAAAAGAGAGTCAATTCTCCAATTAAGTCATCTTTTTGACAAATGCGAAGATTTAATTCATCACCGTATAGAGTCAGTTTACTTATTTGGATCATTCCTGATTTAATTAGATACAATTCTTTAGCATCTTCTCCTTCTTGAAATATGAAGGTGCCTTTTTTTACTGAACGAGTTGATCCAATTGACTGTAATAAGGAAGCCAAATCTTTTGAAACGATTGAAAGGTCACTTTTTCTATTATTGTTTTGTTCCATCAAAGTATCTCCGCTCCGTTATAAGTTGAACATCAATGTTTTTATGTATTTATCAAGAAAACAAGTATTTTATGTATTACATTTATTATTATACTACCATGCTATTGAATAGCATAGAACTGAAAGTATAGTAAAAATACAAGTGGCAATGGGCTAGATTTTAATGTGACCAATTGATAAGTTAATGTGGGTTTAGATTCTAAAAGAATTAAGAATTTTTAAAGGTAAGAGGAGCAGTCAAAGTAAATTAAGTAGTTAAGAAAGGGTTATGATGCTGAAATACTACTTTTGGTTCGTTATTTAGGAGAAAAATTTTAATTACGTTTAATAGAATAAATAGATGTAAGTAGTAGAAAACGAGTGAAATAATAATTTATAAATGCATATTCGGACTAAAATAATAAAAGAACTTCTCATATAAGAGAAGTTCTTGCTGTTGAAAAACTACCTTGTCAATTAATTATCAAATTTTCGTAAAAGGAGTAAAGTGATGTTGATTTCCACTACAGGGTGCTCGCTTTCCATGGGGCGAGATTCTTTAGCCTCCTCGGCGAGCCTGCGGGGTCTCAGCCTTCCCGCTAATCCCATAGGAGTCGATCACCCCTCCGTTCCAATTAACTTATTCAATCAAAAAAAGTCTGCAATAAATACTAGTCAAATAGCCTTTACTTAGAGTAATCTAACTGTTGTATATTAATCAGCTTGTAGATCAATTAATATCGTACAATTATTAAACTAAACAATCGAATTTGTTTTCCTAAAAAAAGTCCATAATATTATTAACTTCTAAAAAATCATTATTAGTGTTATTGGAATCATGAAATTGCTCAAACATATTTATATTTAAAACCATTAAAGATCATTCGAAAAATGCTAATTTATCATGATTAAATGTGCATTTAAAGTCCGTTTTCCCTATTGACGACTTTATATTTCAACACTCTGAACTTCTCATATAAGAGAAGTTCCTTGTTCAATTAGGCTATTAGCCTTGTAATATAGCTTTTAAATCGCTATGTGCATTTGTAATTAATTTTAAGCCAAATGTATCAACTAATACATTCAAGACACCTGCATTAATAAAGTCAGGTGCTTTTGGTCCGATTCGAATATCTTGGATTCCTAGACTAAATAATCCTAATAAAATAGCTACAGCTTTTTGCTCAAACCAAGAAAGTATAATACTCACTGGCAATTCATTGACACTACAATTAAAGCTTTTTGCTAATGCAGTTGCAATTTTAATTGTTGAAATTGAATTATTACACTGCCCTAAATCTATAAATCTAGGAATGTTTGTACCAATTACTGTACCGTATTCTACATCATTAAAGCGAAATTTACCGCATGATGTCGTTAAAACTACTGTATCATTTGGTAAAGAAGTTACAAGCTCACGATAATATTCTCCACCTTTACCTGGAGCGTCACAACCTGCTACAACAAAGAAACGTTGAATCTTTCCATTTTTTACAGCTTCTACAATCTCAGGCGCAATAGACAAAACTGTTTCGTGATGATAACCAGTAGTCATTACTTCTTCTGATTCGATATTTGCTGCTGGTAGTTCTAATGCACGTTGAATTAATGGTGAAAAATCTTCCTCTATAATCTTTGTTACTCCTTCTAATCCCGCAACTTGATATGAGAAGAAGCGATCTGCATAACTTCCTTTTATAGGCATCACACAGTTTGTAGTTGCTAAAATCGCTCCAGGGAATTTTTCAAACAAACGCCGTTGATCAAACCAAGCTTTTCCAATGTTACCCTTTAAATGTGAATATTTTTTCAATGCTGGATAACCGTGAGCCGGTAGCATCTCAGAGTGAGTGTAAATATGTATACCTTTACCTTCTGTTTGTTTTAACAATTCTTCTAATGCAAATAAATTGTGACCAGTTACAACAATGCATTTTCCCTCGATTTTATTAGAAGAAACTTGTACAGGTTCAGGAATTCCAAAATGTTTTATATGAGCATGATCTAAAAGCTCCATTACTCGAATTGCGGCTTCACCTACTTTCATCGCCATATCTATGTGTTCTTGTATGTTAAAATTAGAATTTGTTAAAGTCATATAAAGAGCTTCATGAGTTACTTGGTCAACAAATGGATCAGTATAACCTAATTGAGCTGCATGCGTTCGATAAGCTGCAATTCCCTTTAACCCATAAATCATCGTATCTTGTAAACTTGCAATTGTTTCATCTTTTCCACATACACCTACAATTTTACATCCACCAACCGGAGTTTGTTCACATTGGTTACAAAACATCATTCATCCCCCTAACAATTTTTACTAACTTAATTATATGGGGGGATATAATCATTATTTGTGACTTAAATCACATGATATCTCTAAATTCATAAATAAATTATTCCAAATTAAAAAGATAAATTAAATAAAGTTCATAGAAAACCAATAGAATTAGAGAACGGACTAGAAAAAAGATGGATCATATTCTATAGGATGGAGAATGACGAAGATTGGGACGTAGTTTAAATGAGTGTTCCCTTTAGATGAGTTCCTTAAAGAAGTTTTAAGAGAAGTTGAATTGATTCTAATAGAGAATCGTTTTTTCGATTTGAGCCAAGCATCAGTAAAAATAAATACATTCAGTCTTATTCGTATTTAAACCTTGCATTTCAAAAGGTTTATTTCGTTAAAGACTACACGCAGAATTGATCATTGTAAACCTCAAAATGATAATGTGTATGGGTATTCATTTATTACATTAAAGTATGATTTTCTATAGCCTACTAATACTACACTCATAAATATTTAGAGTAGGTGAATTATTTTTGGAATTATTTAAAAGGTTTGAAATAAATGAAATTAACAATGAAATAAATATTACCCTTTATCTTACACCATTTTTAGAAGAATTTGGAAGTGAGTTAGGGGACAATCAAGAAAAGCGATTTACAAGTTTAAAGAAAGCCGCAATTGATTATATTCAAAAAAGTGCTCCACAAATAAAAAATGCGTCAATTACAATTGTTGCTGGTTCTGTCATATTATCAACTTTTCCTTTGAAATCTTCAGCTCATGTAGCAAATTTCAATATGAGTTATTTGTTTTTCGGGAATACAGAAACTTATCTAAATCAAATTGACAAAACTCAAGGAAATCTAGATCTTGTCGCACCTAGTTTTTTTGACCTTAACGCAGATGGAACGCTTAAAATTACAAGTCAGTTTAATGTAAACTTAGTGAATGAAATACATAAAAAGAACATTCGGATCGTTCCTTTTTTAAGTAATCATTGGGACCGAGAACTGGGTCGAAAAGCTTTAGCAAATCGGGAATTGCTTTCAACTCAAATTGCCGATTTTATTATGCAGAATAACCTTGATGGAGTAAATATAGATATTGAAAATGTAACTGACGATGACCGTGACGCTTATACTGATTTAGTTCGTTTACTTCGAAATAAGCTACCTAAAGAGAAAGAAGTTTCCGTTGCAGTTGCTGCAAATCCACACGGTTGGACAGAAGGATGGCATGGCTCATACGATTATAAAGAATTGGAAAAATACGCTGACTATATTTTTATCATGGCTTATGATGAACACTATCAAGGTGGTCCCGCTGGTCCTGTTGCGAGTATAAATTGGGTAGATAAATCAATCCAATATGCATTGAATCAAGGTGTCCCAAAAGAAGAGATCGTTTTAGGTATCCCTTTCTTTGGCCGCTATTGGAAGGAAGGCAGTTCAACTGGTGGAGGGGGAGTTCCGGTTAATCAAGTTGAATCACTCATCGCTAAATACAAGGGCATTGTTACATATGATGCAGAGAGCCAATCTCCAAAAGCGACGATTACAATCAAAGAAGGTGACACTCTTCCCGTTATACATGGGATAACATTACAGCCAGGAACCTATGTATTTTGGTATGAAAACTTGAATTCAATTAAAGCTAAAGTTGATTTAGTTCATAAATATGAGATTAAAGGGACTGGAAGTTGGTCACTTGGAAATGAGAATACATCGATATGGGCTAATTACAATAGATGGTTAACAACACATGACGAAAGAGTAACGATTCCACCACCAGTTAAGAAAACAACAGTTACTTATCCGAATTTAAAGGCTGGTACCAAAGGAAGTGACGTAAAAAAATTACAAGTTGCACTAAAGACGCATAAATTTTATAAAGGAAATGCAAATGGTATCTATGATACAGGAACAAAAAATGCTGTTATTGCTTTTCAAAAGAAATACAAATTAAAGGTGGATGGTATTGCAGGAAAGGGAGTTCAATCGAAACTTTATAGTCTAAAGGCTCCTAAAACCTACGCACTATTAAAACAAGGTTCCAAAGGAAAAAATGTAATCGATTTACAAAATGCGCTAAAGAAGTTAGGGGACTATAATGGAACTGCTAATGGAGTGTATGATTCAAAAACAAAAGCAGCAGTAATGAATTTTCAAAAAAGAAATAAATTAAAAGTTGATGGAATTGCAGGTAAACAAACGCAATCAAAGTTATTTGCCATTATTAAGTAAAATTAAAAGAAACCTTATTTCAAAAAGGGCTCATTCCTCTATCTAATAATTAAGCTTTTACCTCTCGTTTGAGAAAACCTTTGATGCCAAATGAAAATGAATAATCCAGTGTCTTATTTAGATTGGAAATCCCCACCGTAGGAAAAGCTACAATGGGGATTTTTTTACTTTAAAGTATAAATCGGCATCGAGGAGAGTTCTTAGCAAAAAACTGATGATTTCTTTTTCGCTTAAGGCTCTTTTCGTCGACGAGTTTCTTAAGGGTTTACAAATATAGGAGTTTTTGAAATGTAATAAGTAGTGTCGCTATGACCTATACCTGCTTTTGAAACAAATTCAACTTTTTGACCATAAATCTCAGATAATTTATTTGCAATTGCACTTGGCTGACCAACTGAATTAAACATGTGTAAATAGCCAAAGTAGTATTCTGAAAGATCATAACCATCTGCATCATATTCATTTGTTAGATAAACTTTAAAATCTATGTCATTTACAGAATCTTTATATCCTTCCATGCCATTTATTAATTCAATAACAGTTTGTTTTTCAACCTTAGAAATAGGGTTGTTAGTTAAATTCGTAAGTCCTTGTACATCGGATGTTTTAAACCACATCGTTCCTTCTTTAATATGCTTTTCCCATAAAGCTTTTTTTTGTGTGTGAGTTTTTTTTGTCTTTTTTACATAGCTTGATGGAATATAAGTTGTAACTTCCTTATTCGTTTTGATTGTTTTTGTTTTACCATTTAACTTTGTTTTCTTATAAGTTGTTACCTTTTGACTTGTACTGTACCAACCATTCCCAACAGGTTTTAAAGATAAACCTTTAGATGAAGTGAAGGAATGCTTATTTTTAAACGATTTACTTTCATAACCCTTAATATTTTGGGCTAAAGTGTATACGTTTACATTCGTTGTTTCTGTAATGTACTTCTTATCATAATCAATATATTTAACTTTTGAATAGCCAACCTGATCGTAAGGGTTAGTTAAATTAAATGAAGAAGATTCAAGTACATGTGCAGGGACGCTAGCTCCAACTTGGTTTTCAACCCTAAATGGCTTTGTCGCCTGCTTATCTTCGAACATGACCATCCCTTTTGTTACAGTGCCAATTTCAGTATCGGCTTTGGCGATAGTTGAAAAAGAAAAGCTGAGTAAAGATACAATTGATAAGGTGTACAGTAATCTTTTTTTCATCAGAGATTCTCCTTTAGGTTAGATAGTTGCATTAAAATTGTATCATCATTGTATACATTAGACTATTGGTTAAAAATGTGAATTCCCGATTGGTTATAACATAGTGCTCTTTAAATTAGGGATATAAAATAAGCCAAATCCAATTTTGTTAGGATTTGGCTTTATTTTTATTGAGCTTTTTTCGCTCTATTTTCTTTTACTTCAAAAGTTAACTTTTCTTTACCCATTAAGATAATCGCGATAAAACCTAAAGTAATTGGAATTAATGTCCATTTAAAAGTAGTCGCAACAGAATGGGCC
This sequence comes from Gottfriedia acidiceleris, assembly GCF_023115465.1. Taxonomy (NCBI): domain Bacteria; kingdom Bacillati; phylum Bacillota; class Bacilli; order Caryophanales; family Bacillaceae; genus Gottfriedia; species Gottfriedia acidiceleris. The sequence continues at coordinate 1,787,953 of NZ_CP096034.1, forward strand.
ATTGCTTCTGAGATTTTATGAAGTACTTCTGGTGGAATTTTAGCTCTTGCATCAGCGGATAATAATGCACGTGAGTCAACTTTTCCGCCAAATGCACCTAAATTACCAAGTAAATCACTTAATTTATTTTTAAATACGTGGTTTTGAATTGTACCAAAGATAGTAACACCAATTGTCATACCTAATGTTCTAAAGAAAGTATTTGTTGATGTAGCGATGCCTCGTTTTTGAGGTTCGATTTTGTGTTGAGTTGCCATACTTAAAAGTGAGAATGAACAACCCATTCCAAGACCAGCGATAATCATGTAAAACGTTACTGTTGATCGAGCTGTATCAGTATCTAATGTACTCAATAAATACATTCCAATAAAGAATAAAACAACTGAAACTAACATGATGCTTCTATAACTAAATTTACGTACTGATTGTCCTGCTACCTGGCTACCTACAACTGAACCAAGCATCATCGGAATAAGAATAATACCAGAATTTGTAGCTGTACCACCATAAACTGATTGAACAAAAAGTGGAATTAATACGGTCGTAATAATAAAAGCAGAACCGTAGAAAAATGCAACACCTTGAGTTGCCGCAAATAACTGCTTTTTAAATAAGCTAAATGAAATAATTGGCTCTTCAACTTTTCTTTCAATTAGAATAAATGCGATAAACAATACTGCAAAGATTGAAAATAAGGAAATAATTGGACCAGAGTTCCAATCGTATTCATTACCACCCAGTTCAAGTGCAAACATTAAACTGACAACTGAACCAACAAGTGTAATTGCACCAAACCAGTCGATTTTAAGTTTTCTAAGGTGCAGATTTTCTTTATAAAATTGAGAGATTAAATATAAAGAAATAATACCTAAAGGTAAGTTGATATAGAAAATCCAGCGCCAATCAATTTGATCAGTAATATATGCTCCTAAAAGTGGTCCAAATACACTAGAAAGACCAAAAACTGCACCAAATAAACCAGTCATTTTTCCTCGTTTTTCAGGAGGGAAAATATCAAAAATAATTGTAAAGGCTATTGGCATTAGTGAACCTCCGCCAATTCCTTGGATCGCACGATAAACACTTAATTGAACAATGCTATTTGCTGTTCCACATAATGCAGAACCAATTAAGAAAATTAAAAGTCCTAATAAATAAAATCGTTTACGACCATACATATCTGATAACTTTCCAAAAATGGGCATACTTGCCATTGTAGCAACCAAATATGCAGAGGTTACCCATATAAATTGGTCTAAACCACCTAATTCTCCAACAATTGTAGGCATCGAAGCTGAAACAATTGTGTTATCCATAGCTGCCATGAGCATTCCTAATAATAGGCCTGCTACGACAAAGCCAACCTTACTTTCTTTTGAAACCATCAAGTTTCCCCCTTATTTAATTCTTTAGTCTCTTTTGGGATCAATACATTAATATCATTCCAAAATTTAAATAATAATGTTAACTCTTTGTCATCATACTGGTTAAAAATATTAGAAAGAGAGTCAGATAATGGTTTAAAAAGCTCTGCTAATTCATCATCGCGTTCATACACAGGTTGAATAATTACTCGTCTACGGTCATTTGGATCTTGAATACGCTCAACAAAGTTGACTTTTTCAAGTCGGTCAATAACACCTGTTATAGCACCAGTAGTTAGATGTGTTAATTGAGATAACTTTCCAGCTGAAATTGGACCAGTATGGCAAAGTAACTCTCGACATCGTAAATCAGTCGCATTTAAATGAAGGTTCGAGGCAAGCCCTTCATTAAAAAGAACGATTGAAGTGCTAAATTTTCTAAATTCCATTATCAGTGATGGAATAAATTCACTTCGAATGATTGGGTTTTCTGACATTTCATTCTCTCCTTAAAATAGGAAGTACTATAAAAAGTTAACGTAACTAAATATCTTAGTAACTAAAATAATTATAATTCAAAGAAACCAATTAAAGTATAAATTGTGAGTATTTTAACCAAAATTTAATTTAGTATTTAACTAATGATTTTTGAACAGTTTTAGGTATGAATAAGGTAAAAGGGATTAGGTTAAATAAATTGAAATAGTTTAATTCTAGGGATTGGGAGATCGGTAAAAAGTCACGAAGATATGAGATCATTTTTTATGCACTTTTTTCTCCAATTAATTTCTTCAATAATTAGGTGTCCTTTAACGAATGCTATAAAAGGAAGTTAATGAAAAAAGTGTAGGTGTTCACAATGAAAAAGAATATTGAAATTGTACCTTATCGTACTTCCTGGGAAGAAGATTTTCAGTCTGAAAAAAAGGCAATTGATCTATTATTACCAGAGAAAGCAGCGATTTATCATATAGGGAGTACTTCAATTCCGAATATGTTTGCCATGCCAATTATTGACTTAATGATCGTAGTAAAATGCTTAAATAGGTTTGATGAGTATAGTGATGTTCTAAATACTTTAGGTTACGAACAATTGGGGGATCAATCTAATCAGGGCAGAAGATTTTTTATCAAATGTGATGATAATTGTAGTTTCCATATACATGTATACGAAAAAGGAAATGCTGCTGTTGAACGAAATATTGCATTTAGGGAATATATGATTGCACATACAGATCAAGCAATGGAATATATAAAATTAAAAAAAGAACTTGCTAAAAACAAATCAGAATATAAAAGGGGACGAAAAGAATTTTTAGATGAAATCGATCGAAAAGCAAATAAATGGAAGAAGAAATAACACTCCTTCCATGGAAGGAAGGAGTGGCTTAACGATGTTCTTCATATTTCATAAGAAGTGAAATTTCTTTTATTTGGGCGATTTGTTGTGCATTTAATGGTTTTGCAAAGTAAGCGTTAAGATTATCTAGTAATTGTTCTTTATTTCGAGCTCCAACAGCTAACGATGAAACTGCTTTATGAGAAAGAACATATTGTAAAGCTAAGCTATGTAAGGATTGTTCCTCATTTAGAAGTTGTAGAAGCTTTTGGATTGTTTCATTACATTCTTGTTCTGAATATGACATATAGCCCTTGTTAGATAGTTTCTTTTCCCATTTACTGGTTAATAGCCCTTTTGCTACGGATCCGCGTGCAATGACAGAAATATTATGCTTTTCGAAAAGTGGAAAGAATTCTTCAGGTCTACGCTCTAGTACATTATATTGCATCATAACACCTTGAATAGATGAATGATTTACAAATCGATTAATAACATTCGGACGAATTGAAGAGATTCCATAATGGCGAATTAAGCCTTCTTTTACTAGTTCATCAAAAGTAAAAATGATTTCTTCATATTGATCCTCGATAGTTCCACCGTGAAGTTGATAATAATCGATATAATCTGTATTTAGTCTACGTAAACTGTCTTTTACAGCTTCTTTCATATATGCTCTCGATGGATCCCAATACCATTTATTATCATTTGAATTATTCCAACGGTTGCCTACTTTCGTTGCAATAACCACTTGATCTCTACGACCTTTTAAAGCTTTTCCAACGATTTCTTCATTTTTACCGAAATCATATAAATCAGCAGTATCAAAGTAATTGATTCCAGCATCGATTGCAGCATGAATTGTTGAAATCGCCTCATTTTCTTCTGTCCCAAGCGACATACAACCTAAACCAATTTCGGATATTTCTAATAAAGTAGAACCAAGCTTACGTTTTTTCATATAAATCCCTCCAAATATAATTGTAGGGAAAAGAGAATTATTTTACAACATAGAGAAGCTTACCATTGGAGTTTTGAATCCATTCTTTAACGGTTTTATATTGCATACCAATAACTTCGAGGGTTTTTAAAATTTCTGTTTTGGAGCCCACGAGGACAACAGAATTTTCCGTCATACACATTTTCATCAGACTACCTCATTTCAAACAGTATTTTAATGAAATAAATGATAAAATGTATGTGACAACCATATAAATTAGAACAAGGTGATGAAAAAAATGAAAAAATTTGAAGAAAAAACACTAGAAGAAGAAAAAGTATTCACAGGAAGAGTGATCTCTCTTTATCATCAGAAGGTAGAATTACCGAATGGAAATACAAGTACGCGTGAAATCGTAAAGCATCCGGGAGCAGTGGCTGTGATTCCAATTACAAATGAAGGAAAAATTGTTTTTGTTGAGCAGTACCGAAAAGCGCTAGAAAGAAGTCTCCTAGAAATTCCAGCAGGAAAACTAGAAAAAGGCGAAGAGCCACTTGTAACGGCTAAACGAGAGCTAGAAGAAGAGACTGGATATGAAGCAGCAAATTGGGAGCATATCCAATCTTTTTATACTTCACCGGGGTTTGCAGACGAATACATACATATATATGTAGCAAAAGATTTAAAGAAATTAGAAAATAGTGCTGCTTTAGATGAAGATGAATTTGTTGAAATTTTTGAGCTAACACTAGACGAGTGTCTGGAAGAGCTAAAAAAAGGTTCAATCCATGATGCAAAAACATGTTTTGCAGTCCAATATTTACAATTATTACAAAAAAATTAAAATAAAATTAAAAATAATTCTCAAAATATGGAAGTAAACATGGTAAAATAAAGTGACATTTTTTGAGAGGATGAGTAGATGAGAATTTCGTCAATTAAAAAAACAGCTAAGAATCGTCTATCTGGTAACTGGGGAAAAGCGATTTTAACTCTCGTAGTTTTTGGTGTATTTGAAGGACTTATTTATATGTTACTTAATGGACCAGTCAATTATCATTATACAGGGAGTATATTTTTAGATTTGGATCAACAAGATTTAATCCCAGGTGGTATCCAAATCGTAATCGAAATTATAACTGCAATCATTAATACTCTATTAGGTTATGGATTACTTGTTTACTTTTTAAAGTTGATTCGTGATGAGGAAAAAAGCATATCGGACTTATTTTTCTATTTTAAAAGTGGGCATCAATTTATAAGAGGTATAATAGTTGGATTCTTAGTAACTTTATTTACAGTATTATGGACTGTTTTATTAATCATTCCTGGTATTATCAAATCAATCGCTTATTCACAAGTTGGATATATTTTAAAAGATTATCCAGAAATGAATGCAATTGATGCCATTACTTTAAGTAGAAGAATGATGGATGGGTATAAATGGAAATTCTTTTTACTAGGGCTTTCATTCATCGGTTGGGTTCTATTAGTAATCATCACTTTTGGGCTTGCTTTGTTTTATGTAGCACCATACTTTTATACTTCTCAGGCTCAATTTTATGCAGAAGTAAAAGAAGCATACGAAGAAAAAAAGGAAACAATTTAAAATTCTAAGACTAATGACGTTAATTTTTTTTAACGTCTTTTTTTTAACGTTTCTAAAGCTTATCAAAAAAAACATTTTTATAAAGCAAAAATTAAACAATTAAGGATAAAATAGAAAACAGGAAAAATGAATACAATAAGACAACTAATCAAATACGATGAAGGTGAGAATATTGTTTGTTACTGGTGAGCTTGGCACATATCACGTTCGAGTAAAAGGGGATGGAAAAGTCACAGTTCTTTTAGAATGTGGAATGATGCATACTCTTCATCAATGGAAGTATTTGCAAGAAGAGTTGAGTAAATATGCCAAAGTTATATCATACGATCGGTTAGGTTATGGAAAAAGTGGAATATGGACGACAGAACGATCAATAGAGCAACAAGCTTTTGAATGCTATGACATTTTATTAGCATTAAATATTAAAAGTCCATTAATTGCTGTCGGACATTCCCTAGGGGCCTATATTGTATTCCAATTGTCTCGCCTTTTTCCAAATGCTATCCAATCAATGATTTTACTCGATCCAACACATCCGACTCTAGAGGAGCATGAGCAGAAATTATATGATAAGTTACTGTATCAGTTTGCGATCATGATGAAGAATGCAAACCAATTTAATCTTACTAAGGCAATTCCAAATAAGCTAGTTAATAAAATAATGAAAACTACCCCAGATAATCAGTTCGAAATGATTAGCGCAATTAAGAGCTATAAGCATTGGAAGACTGTTGTTAGTGAGTGGAAAAACCTAAATTATAGTAACATACGTATAAAGGACGCATTGAAAATTAAAATGAATATTCCTTTACTAGTATTAACAGCTTCCAATCAAAGTGGTTTACAGTTTAATCCGAAGAAAAAAAAGGAATTACTACATAAAGTTGAAAAATATCATAATGAATATTGTGAAACAACGAATCAAGGTAGCCGTCAAACATTAGAAGGCTACACACATTCAACTATTTATGGAAATAATGAAGAAAATGCAAAGTCGATTGGTCATTTTATAAAAAAACAAATTGAATTATTAAATTAAAACAAAGCTGTTTTAGTCGTTGCCTGACTTTAACAGCTTTTTATATTTTTTTTCAAAAATTTTGTTAAAATAATTCTTCGCAATCAAATGATCGCTCCACGAAAAGAGAGCACCCTGGAACTGAAATTATCACTTCTCTCCATTAAATAGGAAAAAAGTCATTTTTTCTTTGTTATTAATTTTCCAACTTTTATAAATTAATAGAATAAATTACTTGTCCATTCATAAAATGAAGAGAGAATATAGTCCAGGAGATGATATCATGACAAGAAGCTCAGTCAAATCAACGATGAAAAAACATGTTAAAGATTATTTGTCACTCTATATTTTTGTTAGTGTGATCTTACTTTTTGGTGTAGTATTTGGAGCCGTCATCGTAAATAGTATGAATGTGAGTCAAAAACAGGATATTCTATCCTTTATTACACATTTTTTTGGACAAGTTAATAATGGTGATTATATTAGCGGAAATGAAGTGTTCCTTTCTAGCTATTCTTCTCATTTGAAGTTTTTAGCATTGATTTGGGTTTTAGGGATCTCAATCATTGGATTACCAATCATTCTTATTTTATTATTTATGAAAGGATTGGTAGTTGGATTTACAGTTGGATTTTTAGTCAATCAATTAGGTTGGCACGGTATTTTATTAGCATTTTCTTCTGTTTTTCCACAAAATGTTATCGTTTTACCATTATATATACTGTTAACAGTTTTAGCAGTTCAGCTATCCATTCGAATGATTCGAAAACAATTTATTAAAAATGATAATGAACCAATTATGAAACAGTTAGTCTCGTATTCTATTGTCTTTGGAGTTGTTGCGGTTTGCTTAAGTATTGCAAGTATTATTGAAGCCTATGGTTCAACTTATTTTTTAAAAGCCATCTCAGAAATAATTGTTTCAAAAAATTAACAAATAATTTTTGACACTTTCTCTTTCTTTGTTATAATTATTATCAAGTGGCGAGGGAGTGAAAAGAATGGAAGAACGAGTTGAACGAATAAAAAAACAACTACATTTAGCAGGATACAAATTAACACCACAACGGGAATCCACTGTTCGTGTTTTATTAGAAAACGAAGAAGATCACCTAAGTGCAGAAGATGTTTACCTCCTAGTGAAAGAAAAATCGCCAGAAATTGGACTTGCTACTGTTTATCGTACGTTAGAATTACTAACTGAGTTAACAATTGTTGATAAAATAAATTTTGGTGATGGCGTTTCAAGATACGACTTAAGACATGAAGGTGCACAACATTTTCACCATCATTTAATTTGCACGGTTTGCGGAGCAGTAGATGAAATTCATGAAAATCTATTAAGTGAAGTTGAAAAGACAGTTGAAGAACGTTGGAATTTTAAAATTAAAGATCATCGATTATCATTTCATGGTGTATGTCATCGTTGCCATGATCAAAACGAAGAGTAGTAAAATGATTTTAATTTAATTAAAATCATTTTATTTTTGATTCTTAAAAGACGGAGCAGTTCAATAAAAAGAGTCTGCTCTTTTTCATGTTCTAAAAAATGACACTAAATGATTAATGTTGATTTTCTGAAGTATGATTTGTCCTATTTTTGCATAGTATGTAGTAATGATGTCTTTACTTCTAGCAAAAGGTGGTGGTCATATGAAAAAAAGAGCAAGTATTGTTTTTAATGTAATAAAGGTTACAATTTTATTCATTACATGTACAATTTTATTTTATTTTGCTATTCAATGGATTCATTCTGAATATGAAAATATGCATCGATATGACCGACCAGAAGGCTCAATGTTAAAGGTGGACATTCATAAAAAGGATGGTGCTTTTAACCAATTGGTACGGTTTTATCAAAACGGGGAGTAATGAAATGTGACAACGACTGATAAAACACCTTTTAAAAAAGAATTTGATTTTGCAACGGAGGATTTTATCCATTTTATCCAAGTTGAAAAAGGTTTATCTAAAAATACAATTCTATCATATAGTAAGGATTTAGAAAGCTACGGAAAATATTTAGACGTTGTTGAAAATATATTTGGTCTTTCAAATATAACTAGGTTACATATTATTAGTTATTTAAAATATTTAAAAGAAAGAGATTTAACAGCTCGAACAATGGCTCGTCAATTAGCAACAATTCGCTCATTTCATCAATTTTTAATTCGTGAGGTTGATGGTATGAAAGACGATCCTTCACTATTAATCGAAATTCCAAAAGCGCCAAAAGTACTTCCAAAGGTTTTATCACTACAGGAAGTAGAGGCTTTATTAGAAGTACCTGACCACTCTACATTTGGTCTAAGAGATAAGGCAATGTTAGAATTGTTATATGCCACTGGTATGCGTGTGTCAGAGTTATTATCATTAAATCTATCTGACATTAATTTAACAATGGGATTTGTGCGATGTTTAGGTAAAGGAAGTAAAGAACGAATTATTCCTTTAGGTAAGCTTGCAATTGAATCAATTGAAAATTATTTAAAATTGTCAAGAAATGAATTAAAGGGTAAAAAAAATAATGATGCATTTTTCTTAAATCATCATGGAAATAGAATGTCTAGACAAGGATTTTGGAAAAACTTAAAAAAACAAGCTGAAAAAGCAAATATTCAACATGAATTAACGCCGCATACTTTACGTCATTCATTTGCAACACATTTATTAGAAAATGGCGCTGATTTAAGATCAGTTCAAGAAATGTTAGGACATGCAGATATATCTACAACTCAAATTTATACACATGTAACGAAAAATAGGCTTAAGGATGTTTATAAAGAGTTTCATCCAAGAGCTTAATTTCTCAGATTTTTAGAATTTTGTTTACACATTAAGAGCTTAAATTAAGCTCTTTTTTCTTGTAAAATGATTGTTATAATGTGAAAAGCATACTATATTTAATAATCATATATAACTGAAACTAGGTTACTTGAGAGGATGAAATAAATGATTACGATTAAGACTGAACGTGAAATTAACTTAATGAATGAAGCAGGTACTTTATTGGCTGCTACGCATAAGGAAATTGCAAAAATGATTAAACCTGGGATTACGACATGGGAAATCGATCAATTTGTAGAAAAGTTTTTAGCTGAAAATGGTGCCAAACCGGAACAAAAAGGCTACCGAGGATATAAATATGCAACTTGTGCGTCAATAAATGATGAGATTTGCCACGGATTTCCTCGTAAAAAACCATTAAAAGATGGAGATATTGTAACAATTGATATGGTTGTAAATTTAAATGGTGCGCTCGCTGATTCGGCTTGGACATACGGTGTAGGAAATATAGCTAAAGAAAACAAAGACTTATTAAAAGTTACGCAAGAATGCCTATATAAAGGTATAGAGCAAGCCTTAGTAGGAAACCGTATTGGTGATATTGGTTTTGCGATTCAATCTTATGCTGAGTCATTAGGATATTCTGTTGTGCGTGATTTTACTGGACATGGCATAGGACCAACTCTTCATGAAGAGCCATATGTTCCTCATTTTGGTATGGCAGGTAAAGGTTTAAGACTGCGTGAAGGGATGGTCATTACGATTGAACCAATGATTAATTTAGGATCATGGCAATCAACAATGGATTCAAATGGCTGGACAGCTAGAACAAGAGATGGAAAAAATTCAGCACAATATGAACATACTTTAGCGATTACAAGTAAAGGACCAAAAATATTGACAAAGCAATAAGTTAATTATTTTCAATGATAATGAAAGCATAAAAACGATCATTAAAAACCAATTAAAAATCTATTGACATAATGGACAAGCTAGAATACTATTATATTATTAATAAACAATCGAATACTCCAAAGGGGAGTAGCGTCAGGAGAGATCCTGAAACAAAGTCGTCATTACATGAGAAGAAATTCTCATCGGCTTTGTTGGCATACATATGTGTGCTCAGCAAGACCTTTGCCGTAGAACTACAACTATTGGCAAAGGTCTTTTTATTTTGTAGTCACAAGTACAGGTTGTTTAATTAAAAATAGTAGTTTCATAAGGGGGAAGAGTCATGGATTTATTAGGTGGTTTAAGTATTGGCGTACTATTGAATGTAATTTTTATCGATTTGTTATTAAGTGGTGACAATGCTATTCTTATCGCATTAGCAGCGAAAAACTTACCAGCAGAACAAAAGAAAAAAGCCGTATTATTTGGTACATTAGGTGCAATTGGATTACGTATAGTATTTGCAGCAGTCATCGTGTATTTATTAAAAATTCCGTTTATTTATGCAGTCGGTGGTTTAATGTTATTATGGATTGCATTTAAATTATTAGTCGATGATTCAGGACACGGTGAAGTTAAAAGTGGAGCAACATTATGGGGAGCAGTTCGAACAATCATCATTGCTGATGCGTTAATGAGTCTTGATAATGTTTTAGCTTTAGCTGGTGTATCACATGGTAGCTTAGTTGCAATCGTAATTGGTATTTTAATCTCAATTCCAATTATTGTTGGTGGAAGCTCATTATTAATGAAAATTATGAACAAATACCCAATTATTACAACAATTGGTTCAGGTATCTTAGCTTGGACTGCAGCTGGTATGATTACTCATGAAAAAATGATTAACGATGCTTTTGAAAATCCTACAATTGCTTTAGCATTCAAAATTGTCATGACTGCAATTGTAATTGCAGCTGGTACAATAGTTGCCAAAAGAAAAGCACAAAAACATCAAGTTGCAAGTTCAGAAAATCAAACAGCATAGTACGCTAAAAGGCCCAGCTTATAAAGCTTGGGCTTTTTATTTTTTCAATACAGTATGTAAGAGGAATTTTTAGCATATCATTTTTATTAGCGACTAAAAAAGAAAATAATTATGAAATATTTATGTCAAAATAACTTTAATCTGGGGAAATATAGTATCAATAGACACAAATTGGAAAATATAATTCTTGAAAAGAATTAGGACAATAAGTATACTTTAGTTGTCAGACATCTGACGCTATCAATTAAGTTTCGGTTTGTTTCGATGAGTTAGGAGGAAAACAAATGAATAGAAAATTTAATAGAGTGTTCCTCGTTGTTATGGATTCTGTAGGGATCGGTGAAGCTCCTGATGCAGAAAAATTTAATGATGTTGGTTCAGATACACTAGGCCATATTGCTGAAGAAATGAATGGTTTACATATGCCGAACATGGCAAAACTAGGTTTAAGTAATATTAGAGAATTGAAAGGGGTTCCAAAGGCAGATAAGCCACTTGCTTATTACACAAAAATGGAAGAATCATCAGTTGGAAAAGATACAATGACTGGACATTGGGAAATCATGGGTCTTCACATTGATAAGCCATTTAAAGTTTTTGCTGATGGGTTCCCTAAAGAATTAATAAGCGAATTGGAAACTCATTTTGATCGTAAAATAATTGGAAATAAACCTGCTTCTGGAACTGAGATATTAGTTGAACTTGGTGAAGAGCATATGAAAACAGGCAATTTAATTGTTTATACGTCTGCTGATTCTGTTTTACAAATTGCAGCTCATGAAGAAGTTGTTCCTTTAGAAGATTTATATCGTTATTGTGAAATTGCACGTAAATTAACATTAGATGATCCATATATGATTGGTCGAGTAATCGCTAGACCATTTGTAGGTGAGCCTGGAAACTTCAAACGTACACCAAATCGCCATGACTATGCATTAAAACCATTTGGACGTACTGTTATGAATGAGTTAAAAGATGCCAATTTTGATGTAATTTCAATTGGTAAAATTGCTGATATCTTCGATGGTGAAGGAATTACAAAAGCATTACGTACTGTTTCAAATATGGACGGTATGGACAAATTAGTTGAAACATTAAAAATGGACTTCACTGGTTTAAGCTTCCTAAATTTAGTTGACTTTGATGCAGTATACGGTCATAGAAGAGATCCACTAGGTTATGGCAAAGCATTAGAAGAATACGATGCAAGACTTCCTGAAGTATTTGATTTATTAAAAGAAGATGATTTATTAATGATCACTGCCGATCATGGAAATGATCCGACATATACTGGTACAGACCATACAAGAGAATATGTTCCATTACTAGTTTATAGTAAACAGTTTTCAGAAGGTAAGGAATTAGAAATACCAAAAACTTTTGCTGATATTGGAGCAACCATTGCAGAAAACTTTAAAGTTACAATGCCATCACATGGATCAAGTTTTTTTGAAAAATTGAGATAAGGTGGAATTACATATGAATAAAGAAAATATCGATAAAGCCGCTGATTTTATTAAAAGTAAAGTAGACAGACAGCCTAAAATTGGATTGATTTTAGGATCAGGTTTAGGAGTTCTTGTTGATGAAATAGAAAACCAAGAAAAAATACCGTATCATACAATTCCTGAATACCCAACATCAACAGTAGAAGGGCATGAAGGACAACTAGTTTTTGGAACGATACACGGTATCGAAGTAGTAGCAATGCAAGGAAGAGTTCACTACTACGAAGGATATAGCATGGAAAAAGTTACATTCCCTGTAAGGATCATGAAAGAATTAGGTGTAGAAAAATTAATCGTAACAAATGCTGCAGGTGGAGTTAATACTTCATATGAACCTGGTGATTTAATGTTAATTACCGACCATATTAATTTTACTGGTACTAGTCCACTAATTGGACCAAATAACCCAGAACTTGGCGTTCGTTTTGTAGATATGTCTTATCCATATGACCGTGAATTAAGACAAATTGCAAAAAATGCTGCTAGTGAAGTAGATGTAAAACTTCAAGAAGGAGTTTACGCTGCATTGACAGGGCCATCTTATGAAACTCCAGCTGAAATTCGTATGTTTAGAACATTAGGTGCTGATGCTGTTGGTATGTCAACTGTATCTGAGGTAATTGTGGCTCGTCATGCTGAATTAAGAGTACTTGGTATTTCATGTATTTCAAACATGGCAGCGGGCATTTTAGATCAACCGCTTAACCATGAAGAAGTTATTGAAACAACACAAAGAGTAAGAGCATCATTTTTATCATTAGTAAAAGAGATTATTCGTAAAATCGGTTAATACAAAAGTTAACGAATATAAAAGGACTTCTACTTTATGTGGAAGTCACTTTTCATTAGAAGTAATATATACAAATTTAGAAAGAGGCGTTTCAAAATGAGAATGGTAGATTTAATCGAAAAAAAACGTGACGGAAAAACATTAACAACGGAAGAAGTTAATTTTGTAATCAAAGGTTTCACAGATGGAAGTGTACCAGATTATCAAATGAGTGCTTTTGCAATGGCCGTTTTCTTAAAAGGTATGACTGAAAAAGAATATAGTGATTTAACAATGGCAATGGTACATTCTGGTGATACAATTGACCTTTCTAACATTGAAGGAATTAAAGTTGATAAACATTCAACTGGTGGAGTAGGTGATACAACTACACTTGTATTAGGTCCATTAGTAGCTTCTTTAGATATTCCAGTTGCCAAAATGAGCGGACGTGGTTTAGGTCACACTGGTGGTACAATTGATAAATTAGAAGCTGTAGAAGGCTTCCATGTTGAATTAACAGAAGAAGAATTTATGAAACAAGTAAATGATATTAAATTAGCCGTTATCGGACAAACAGGAGATTTAACACCTGCTGACAAAAAGTTATATGCACTACGTGATGTAACAGCAACTGTAAACTCAATCCCATTAATTTCAAGTTCAATTATGAGTAAAAAAATCGCTGCTGGTGCAGACGCAATTGTTTTAGATGTTAAAACTGGTGCAGGTGCATTTATGAAGGATATTGATGATGCACGCGATTTAGCTAAAGCGATGGTTAAGATTGGTAACAACGTTGGAAGACAAACAGTTGCCGTTATTTCTGATATGAGCCAACCATTAGGTTTTGCGATTGGAAATGCATTAGAAGTGAAAGAAGCAATTGACACTCTTAAAGGTGAAGGTCCAAAAGATTTAGAAGAACTATGCTTAGTATTAGGTAGCCAAATGGTTGTATTAGCTAAAAAAGCTGAAACATTAGAAGAAGCAAGAGCTAAACTTCTAGAAAATATGAAAAACGGAAAAGCTTTAGAAGTATTTAAGGCATTTTTAGTAGCTCAAGGTGGAGACGGTTCAGTAGTAGATGATCCATCAAAACTACCTCAAGCTAAATATGTACAAGAAGTAGTAGCAAAACAAGATGGTTATGTTTCACAAATCGTTGCTGATGCAGTTGGAACAGCAGCTATGAAATTAGGCGCAGGACGTGCAACAAAAGAATCAGTTATCGACTTAGCTGTTGGATTAATGCTAAACAAAAAAGTAGGCGAAGCAGTTAAAAAAGGCGAATCTTTAGTTACTGTCTATTCAAGCACAGAAGATATTAGTGAAGTGGAAAAAGACTTACTAGAAAACATTAAAATATCTACTGAAAAAGTAGAAGAACCTACATTAGTTTATGATTTAATTATGGAAGCTTAAAATGTTTAAAAAGCTATTCTCTAAAAAGATGAGGATAGCTTTTTTTGTTCTTCTTATTAAAGAAAATGGCAGGTAACTTTTCAAGTTAATAATAAATTGTCTTTTTTTATACTTTTCAAAAAGATAACAACATACTTTTATATCAAAGGAATAAATAATAAAAAAATGTTCCAAAGTTTTGATTTAAAGGGAGCTAAACGAATGGGAAAGAAAGTGTTATTCTTCGGTGATGTAGGAATTGATGATGCGATCGCATTGATTTATGCACGATTAACAGCAGATATTGAGATAATTGGGATTGTGGCGGATTATGGGAATGTATCAAAAAAAGAAACAACAAGGAATGTTCGGTTTTTACTTAAAAGGTCGGGAAAAGAATATATTAAAGTCTATGGGGGGGCTGAGAAACCAATGACGGGAGAATTCCCGACCTATTACCTTGATATACATGGTCCGTTTGGTTTAGGTCCAATCGATCCAGGTTTAAAGTTAGAGAACTTAGAGAACTTTTGTGAAGTGATCAATTTGATTGAGCAGCATAGGGATGAACTAATTATAGTGAATACTGGGAGGTTAACCTCGCTAGCGACCCTATTTATTTTATACGAAGATTTGATGAAAAGTGTGAATTCTTACTATATTATGGGTGGCGCTTTTCTTTATCCTGGAAATGTTACACCAGTAGCTGAAGCGAATTTTCATGGTGATCCGTTAGCAGCTAATATTGTTATGAAGTATGTAAGTGGTGCATATATTTTCCCATTAAATGTAACGCAAAATGCAATTGTAACTCCTTCAATGACCAATTATATTCATTCTAAAGGGAAAACTGATCTTGTAAAACCATTATTAGATTACTATTATTTCAACTTCTATCAAAAGAAAGTACCTGGCATAAAAGGAAGTCCAGTTCATGATGCGGTAACTCTGATGGCAGTCATACGTAGCGATTTATTTAAATTCTATCAATCGGCTGTTGTGATTGATACAACCGATGTGGCCAGGGGGCAAAGTATTGCTGATTTTCGAGTAACTGATACTCCTGAGAAATTTGATGGAAGACCGCAACAACATATCGCAGTTGGCCTAGATTATGAAGGGTTTTATAAGGATTTTATGACAGTTATGACTGGGGAAAAATTCTAGATTAGAAATTATGAGAAATTATCAAATTAATGATTTGAACTTTAGCTTTATTGCTACTTTTGTTAAACCTTTGCCATATTATGCAAGGGTTTGTTTTTGCTTATTAGTCTGAAATTGCATATGACCAAGTACAAAATCAGGTGATATGAAAATCCTAAAAAATGAACACGCATATTGTTATTCTTTAAATGAAGAAAATTATATCCTTCGAGAATAAAGGTTTTATCTATGTAGTGATTATTACGGTAATGCCTAATGTTTATCGCTTAAAGTACGGGGACTATTAGAGATGCGCGGATTTTTCCGGGAGGAGTCCTAAGTAGTTGCCTAACATCTTGAGGTCCTAGGCCAGAGTATTTCTTATATGAATCCAGAACTTTTTAAATTCCAATCAATGCTTATCAAAAAAATTTTCATAAACGAAACACTAAATAACTATTAGTTTTTACAAAGTTGAATAACTGTTAGTATTGTTGTGATTGTGAAGCATTTGTAAACAAGACACTAAAGAAAACAATTTTTTTGTTTAATTATTTGATTAAATTTAGTATAATTGAAATCGTGCCTTGTTGCATGGGTGGGAGAGGGAGACACTAAAAGAGAGGAATTTCTTTGAAAAATTTATTGAACAAACAGTTTAATCTTGAAGGTAGCGGTACGACCATTAAAACGGAGTTGATTGCAGGTGCAGTTTCATTTCTAACACTTGTCTATATTTTATCCGTTAATAGTACAATTTTGCATGATGCAGGTATACCGTTCCAAGGTGCAATGATTGCCACAATTTTGTCAGCTTTCTTTGGAAGCGTTATGATGGGATTATGGAGTAATTCACCTTTAGTTTTAGTTCCGGGAATGGGCATCAACGCATTGTTTACTTATACAATGGTTGGAGAAATGGGAATGAATTGGAAAGAAGCACTTGCTGTTGTATTTGTAAGTGGAATCTTATTATCAATTTTATCATTCACAAAATTAATTAAGAAATTAACAACTGCGATTCCATTATCACTAAAAAGTGCTATTACAGTTGGAATTGGATTTTTCTTAACGTTTATCGGTCTTCAGGCTGGTGGGATTGTTGTAAAAAATGAAAGTACGTTTGTATCGATTGCAAATTTTACAAACGTGGATGTTTTAGCAACGGTTATTACACTAGGTATTGCGATTTATCTTTTTATTAAAAATGTACCTGCAAACTTTTTAATTACGGTTATTTTGGGTACAATCATTTCATTCATTTTGCATGGTGGAATTGAAAAAGCACATGATACAACAAAAATTACAATGAAATCTGCTAGTGAAGTTGTCGGACAACTGACCTTTACTCATGTATTGAGTTTTCCATTTTGGATTGCAGTATTTTCGTTAACGATGGTTGTATTATTCGAATCAATCGGTATTATTCATGGTCAATTAAGCATGATGAACCAAGAGCATAAGCAACAAAAGGTTGTTCAAGGAACTGCGTTTGGTATTATTTTATCCGGTTTATTAGGAACTAGCCCAACAGTTATTGCTGTTGAAGGTAGTGCAGGTATCAGTTCTGGTGGTCGGACAGGTCTAACTTCTGTTGTAACTGGATTTTTATTTTTAGGCTGTTTACTCTTTATGCCATTAATCGCATATATTCCAACATCTGCAATTGCACCAATCTTAATCATAATCGGTTCATTAATGGTTAAACACATTACAGATATTCAATTGGATGATCCTACTGAGGCAATACCAGCCTTCTTAATTTTAGCATTCATCCCTTTAACATATAGTATTATTGACGGAATTGCATTCGGTTTTATTGCTTATCCATTAGTTAAAATGGCAGCAGGTAAGAAAACTGAAATCACACCATATATGGTGGCAATTTCAGCATTATTCTTTGTACGATTTGCATTGAACTTTATTGCATAAAAAAAGCGCTGATTCTTCTACTGAGAACCAGCGCTTTTTAATTTGTTGTTTTTTGAAATGTAGATTTTTAAAAAAATTAATTAAAAAATTTATTTAAACGTTTATAGAAGAAATAGCCAACAACGGTACCAATTATTAATCCAATCACGTAAATAATCGTGTTATTTCCATTTGCAATTGTAGATGTTAATAAAGCAATTAATGTCGCTGAAAGATAGACAAATAAGACGTTTACGAATAAACCGAATTTTTTATAAACGAATAATTTGCCATTATTAACATTCGCATATCTGTTATAACATAATAAACCGATTAGTAGAAATGCAACGATATAAAGGATAATGATCGTTAAATTTCCGTAGTCTATAGTTGGATAATGAACGATTTTTTCATTAAAATCCTTTGAAATTGATAGTGGGCCTGTTTGATATGGAATAGACCAACTAGTAATCGTTTTTTCAAAGCTATTGTCAGGTAATTTATAGTTAAAGATCCCATTTAAGTTTGAATAAATACTAAAATAGATAATACTAGGTGAAAAAATCGTAAAAATAGTGAAAAGTGTTTGAGAGAAATAATGACCTGTAATTGTACCAATCGATAGACCAATTGTAAAAAAAGCTATCGTAAATAGGAATATGACAGAAAAAATGGTTACAAATGATGAAGCATCAATATACTTGTGTATATTCGTATTGTAATGGATTAATAGAGTTAGAATAATTAATCCAACAGTCGCCATAAAAATATGAGCAATTCCAAACACCCATTTTGATAAATAAAGTTGTCTTGGTGAGTAAGGAAGGGAAAATTGAAAATCAATTCCTCCTGTATTTCGTCCAATTCCTATTAATAAAATACTTAATATTAATACTATGATCGGTGAAATAAATGCAAGCATACTAAAGTCAGATAGATAAAGGTACGGATTACTAGGATTAGTTAGCAATGCTCGATTTAATTCATCAGTGTTATTGTAATAGCTAAATGGAAGAATAATCAGATAGACAAGATATAATAAGATAAGTGCAAGTCTAGATTGTTTAGAATTTATTAGCCACAATGCTTTACTAAACATATAAGTCCCCTCCATCATTGATGAAAAATAAATCCTCTAATGTTAAGGGAAGTTCTTCTAGAAGAAGTGGATTTTCATTTTCCATTCGTTTTATATATTCGTTCTTATTTCCATTAATAATGATAATTGCTACTTTGCCAGTTTTTGAGAAAATAGAAATAGAAGGGTCATCTTCAAATATTTTAGGTAAACCATTTTCAAATGCTACTTGTAATTTATAAAATTGACTCGTACTTTCTTCCATTGTAGAGATTGAATTAATTCTTCCATCCTTAATAAATAAATATTGATCAATTATTTTTTCTAGCTCAGCGAGATGGTGTGATGAAATAATCACTCCCACTGAGTTTGTGCTTGCGTATTCAATGATTAATTGCAAAACAGTTCGTTTAACGACTGGATCTAAACCATTAGTTGGTTCGTCTAAAATGACATATTTTGCATCTGTAGAAAAGGTTAATAATAAATAGATAAGTGTTTTCATCCCTTTTGAGTATTTACGTAGAGATGTATTAGGTAATTTATATTTATTTAATGCTTCTAAAAATTTGTGTTTATTGAAGTTTGGATATGAATTTTCATAGATCGTAATAAGCTCTTTTACACTATATTGATTAATGAAATTTGTAGAATCACTCATATATGCAATTTGTCTTCTAGTAATAGGTGATTGGTTAGTCTCTTCATCGTCAATACTAATTGAGCCTTCGTCTGGAGATAAAATGCCAACGATTGTCCTTAAAAGAGTCGTTTTACCAGCTCCATTTCTACCGATTAAGCCTGTGATTTTACCTTTTTCTATTTGAAAGTTTAGATTCTTTAACACTTCATGTTCATCGAGTTTTTTACTTAAATGATGGATTTTCAACAAACTATTCAGCTCCTTTATTAGAATAAAACTCTTTTACCCAATTAATTATTTCTTCCTCTTTTACGCCATCTGTTAAACAATCAATTAATAAATTGGAAAGTTTATTTTTATATTTTAAAAGGGTATCTGTTGAAACAGTCTCTTTTGTTAAACCAATTACAAATGTTCCTTTACCCCTTATCGTTTCGATGACTCCAGTGCGCTCTAGTTCTTGATAGGCTCTACTAACAGTATTTGGATTGATCACCAATGTGGTTGCTAATTCACGAACGGAAGGAAGTTTATCGCCATTTACCAAAATCTTTCTTAGCATTTGTTCTTTTGTTTGTAGAACAATTTGCTCCCAAAGGGGTAAATGGCTTCTTGGGTCTAAAATAATAATCAAGAGATCACCACCTCAATTGTTTTCTTAAGTGTACGGAGTGTATTAAGTGTATGGGTGTAATTAATACACTTTACTTATAGCATATGTTCTCGTGTATGTAAATAGTTCCATTCTTTCTAATATTTTCTTCAGAGGTTGATTAAACTACTTATATTTGGAAAAAATATGTATGAAAAGAATGGAGGGTTATAGATGAAAAGGGTATTACTAACTCTTTTAAGTAGTGTTATGATCTTTTCTTTATCACTACCTAAAGTAAATGCAAGAGAGACGCAAAATAATAAAGTAAGTTTGGCAAAAAGTGCATTATCTTCCGTAATTATTGAACAAGATACTGGGAAAATCTTATATGAAAAAGACGCTAGAAAAGAGCTTCCACCAGCAAGTATGACTAAGATTATGACAATGCTTATTATTATGGAAGAAATCAATAAAGGAAAACTCAGGTTGGATGATAAAGTAATGACAAGTGAACATGCTGCTTCAATGGGCGGATCACAAATCTTTCTAGAACCTGGCGAAGAGATGACAGTAAAAGAAATGCTAAAAGGGATTGCAATCGCATCAGGAAACGATGCATCAGTCGCAATGGCAGAGAAAATTGCAGGTACTGAAGAGGCTTTTGTCGCTCTAATGAATAAAAAAGTAAAAAAGTTAGGATTAAAAAATACACATTTTGAAAATCCAACTGGGCTACCTGCACCTGGTCATTATTCATCTGCGTATGATATGGCAATCATGGGAAGAGAGCTTTTAAAATATCCATTAATCACAAAGTTTACAGGTACTTATGAAGATTACTTGAGAAAAGATACTGAAAAACAATTTTGGTTAGTGAATACGAATAAATTAGTTCGTTTTTATCCAGGAGCGGATGGTTTAAAAACTGGATTTACTGCAGAAGCAAAATATTGTTTAACAGCAACTGCTAAGAAAAACAACATGCGAGTAGTTAGCGTGATTATGGGTGCACCAACTTCTAAAGAAAGAAATGCACAAATGACAAACTTACTTGATTACGCATTTAATCAATATCAAGTAAAACAATTAATTAAACAAGGTGAGAATATCGAAAGGCTTAGTATTAGCAAAGGTAAGTCTAAAGGTGTAAATGTTATCACTAAAAGCCCAGTTTCAGTTGTATTGAAAAAGGGTGAAGCGATGAATAAAATTACGAAAGATATTCAGCTAAATAAAAATATTCAAGCTCCAATTAAAAAAGGGCAAATTGTCGGAGTTTTAGTGTTAAAACAAGGTAGTAAAGTTTTATCTAAAACAGACTTGGTAGCTAATAAATCAGTAAATAAAGCTAATTGGTACGATTTATTTAAGCGTACTGTTGGAGGATTCAACTGATTTTTTCCGACTAATTTCGAGTATTACTAAAAGATTTGGCGTTTTGCCACTAGTTTTGTCATGTGTGAAGGAATTCGGTTTAGTTTTAACGAAACTCTAGAATAACCGTCAAATAAGGAGGTTATTGTAGTGAGTCTTAATATTGAACTTGAAGTGAAAAATGCAATCCTTTGTGTAAGACTTGCAGGGGAACTAGATCATCACACTGCTGAGGATTTACGTTTACAAGTAAATGAGGTATTAGAGTCACAGACTATCAAACATATTTTATTAAATCTTGAGTATTTAACGTTCATGGATAGTTCTGGTTTAGGTGTCATTTTAGGTAGATATAAAGTTATTCGAAATAAAGGTGGAGAAATGGTTGTCTGTTCAATTTCTCCATCAATTAAACGGTTGTTCGATATGTCTGGTTTATTTAAGATTGTTCATTTAGCTGATGATGAGTCAAATGGACTTAATGTATTGGGGGTGGCATAATGCGAAATGAAATGAACCTTCAATTTTCCGCATTAAGTCAAAATGAATCATTTGCTCGTGTAACTGTAGCTGCATTTATTACACAGCTAGATCCAACATTAGATGAATTAACTGAAATTAAAACTGTAGTATCTGAGGCTGTTACAAATGCGATTATTCATGGTTATGAAAATAACCCTGAAGGTATCGTATTCATTTCAGTTCTTCTAGAAGATCAAACAGTAACTTTAACAATTCGAGATGAAGGTATTGGTATTGCAGATTTAGATGAAGCAATGCAACCCTTATACACTTCAAAACCAGATTTAGAAAGATCCGGCATGGGATTTACGATTATGGAGAATTTCATGGATCAATGTGAAGTTGTATCCACTATCAATGTTGGTACAACGATAACGGTTAAAAAGTACTTATCAAATAGCAATGTTTTAAGTAATTAAGGAGAATCGCCTATGGACGTAGAAGTCAAGCAAGATCAACCCCGTGCGCAGTTAAAGGATCATGAATTAAAAGAGTTAATTAAGCGTAGTCAGGCTGGAGATCAATTGGCTAGAGACAGCATCGTCGGGCACAACATGAGACTTGTATGGTCAGTTGTTCAGCGCTTTATTAACCGAGGATATGAACCAGATGATTTATTTCAGATTGGTTGTATCGGATTATTGAAATCGGTAGATAAATTTGATCTATCTTATGATGTGCGATTTTCTACATATGCTGTTCCGATGATTATCGGAGAAATCCAACGATTTATTCGAGACGACGGAACGGTTAAAGTGAGTCGTTCATTAAAGGAAACGAATAATAAAATTCGAAAAGCAAAAGAAGAATTAAGTAAAACGCTTGGAAGAATGCCTACAATTAACGAGATTGCTACTCATATGGAAATTACACCAGAGGATGTTGTACTTGCACAAGAGGCAAGTAGAGCTCCTTCATCAATACATGAAACGGTGTATGAAAATGATGGTGATCCTATTACATTGTTAGATCAAATTGCTGATAACCATGAAACAAATTGGTTTGAAAAATTTGCATTAAAAGAAGCGATAAAACAATTAGATGATCGAGAGCGATTAATTGTCTATTTAAGATATTATAAAGATCAAACTCAATCAGAAGTTGCTGAACGATTAGGAATTTCTCAAGTACAAGTTTCAAGACTAGAGAAAAAAATTCTCCAACAAATGAAAGACAAAATTAAATAAAATTTGAGCTAAAAAAGCTGAAGAATCGTAGGTAATATAATACGATTTTTCAGCTTTTTTATTTAGTTTTTATTATTGAGTTTTTACTGTAACTCTAGTTTCAAATAAAGATGAACATCTTCAAGTTCCACTATCAGATGCTTTTTTCGATAGGGCTGACGCCTAAATTTTCTTTATTTTACTTACCGAACTACTCAGATCAATCTTACTGGACTTATATTTTTGGGAAGTTTTCACATACTAGTTGTAATTGAATTCATAAAGCTTTGAAACTGAGGGGAAAGTATGAATAAGGTTTTATATATTAAATTACTTAATCGAATCGTTGTACAAGTAGGTAAACGTATACATCTAGGAGAGATTGCACGATTACAAGGGGTTAATGTTGATTTAACCAAAATTCAAAACATCATTGTACATGAATCAAAAAAGGAGGATGGTACACATACAGTTATTGATATTCTAGAGCTTTTACCATTAATTCTTGAAATTGAACCTGATATTTCGTTCGAGCTCGTAGGGGTGACAATGTGCATAATAGAACTTAAAAATGAAGTTTCAAAGGATCGTTTTTTTCTGTTTTGTTTCGTTTGGATCTTGTTATTTACAGGTTCTTCATTAGCAATTATTTATTTCCACGAAGATGTTAGCATGCAACAGGTTCAACAACGAATTTACTATATGATTACAGGAGAACATAATCATAAGCCTTTATTACTTCAAGTACCATATTCTTTCGGACTAGGAATTGGGATGATTTTATTTTTTAATCAATGGTTTAAGACTAGATTAAACGAAGAACCGAGTCCTCTTGAAGTAGAAATGTTTCAGTATCAACGCTCAATGGATGAATATGTGTTAGTAAACGAAAATAAAAAGCCAAACAAAAGTGTAAATACCGATGATTAAAGAATTGTTTATCGTGTTCGTAGGGTTTTCAGGAGGTATTGCTGTTGGTACGGGCTTTGTAGCATTTTTATCGGTTATTGGAATTATTCCAAGACTAACGCAGTTAACAAAAACGATTAAAAAAATTCGAGCGTATGAGTTTGCAGTTATTTTGGGAGCAATTTTTGGTTGCTGGATTAGTTTGCGGAATACCGTTTTTAATTTGCCGAATATCTTTTCAATTTTTATTGGGCTGTTAGCAGGTATTTTTATTGGAATGTTAGCTGCAGCGTTAACTGAAGTATTAAACGTTTTTCCAATCTTAGCGAAACGAATTGGCATTCAAAAGAAAATAGTGTACTTATTAATGGCAATTGCACTAGGTAAAGTTTTTGGATCGTTATTTCACTGGATTTATTTTATAGAGTAAAGGATGGATGAAATGAGTGGAAAATTAAAAGCTAATTATAAAGAGAATATAAAACCTTACCAACCGAAAAAACCGGTATTAAAAAATTGTATTAAAGCGTTTTTAGTTGGGGGATTTATCTGCCTTTTAGGTGAGTGTATAACGAAAATCTATATTAACTATTTTAACTTTACTGAAAAAAATGTTGGTGATCCAACAGTAGCTACACTTGTATTAATTTCTAGCTTACTTACAGGATTAGGTGTATATGACAAAATTGGACAATTTGCAGGAGCAGGATCTGCTGTTCCTGTAACAGGCTTTGCCAACTCTATGACGAGTGCTGCTATGGAACATAGAAGTGAAGGTCTTGTTCTAGGGGTTGCAACAAATATGTTTAAACTAGCTGGTTGTGTAATTGTTTATGGCGTTGTTTCAGCATACGTCGTTGGAATGATACGATACGCATTTAAAGTATTCCTTTAGGAGGTGAGTACATATGGCTTTAGTCGGTAAACAAACTTGGGAGTTTCAAAATGGTGTTTATGTCCAAGCATCTGGCACGGCTGTAGGACCAAGAGAAAACTTGGGACTGTTAGGTGGCAAATTTGATTATGCTTATGAAGATCTTCATTGTAATGAAGATAATTGGGAATTGGCAGAAAGGGCATTAATGAGAAATGCAATTTCGGTTGCACTAAAAAAAGCTAATAAAACCGTAGAAGATATCGATGTATTTTTAGCAGGAGATTTACTAAATCAAAATGTAACTGCAAATTTTATGGCAAGGGAATTACAACTTCCTTTTTTATGTATGTTTGGTGCATGCTCAACTTCAATGGAAACAACTGCACTCGGTGCACAGTTAATCGATAGTGGCTACGCAAAAATGGCATTGGCAGCAACAAGTAGCCATAATGCTACTGCTGAAAGGCAATATAGATATCCTACAGAATACGGTGGACAAAAACCAGATTCAGCAACATTTACAGTAACTGGAGCAGGAAGTGTTCTCCTTTCAAATAAAAAAAGCAAAATAAAAGTAAAATGCGCCACAATTGGTACAGTTCAGGATTTAGGTTTGACAGATCCATTCGACATGGGTTCTGCGATGGCACCAGCAGCAGCCTATACAATCGTACAACACTTTAAAGACACGAATACGACACCTGATGATTATGATTTTATCGTAACTGGAGATCTTTCTGCTGTAGGCGCACCAATTTGCGAACAACTTGTTAGAGAAGAAGGATATGACATGGCAGGAAAATACAATGATTGTGGATTGCTAATCTATGATCGAGAAAATCAGGAAGTTTTTGCTGGGGGAAGTGGATGTGCTTGTTCAGCAGTTGTAACTTATGGTCATTTATTTCAAGAGTTAAATAAAGGTACTTATAAACGAATTTTAGTAGCGGCAACTGGCGCTCTTTTAAGCCCAACCATGATTCAACAGAAAGAATCAATTCCAACTATTTCACATGCTGTCGTTTTCGAAAGCTGTTAGGAGGTGTTCAGATGGATTTTGTTAATGCTTTTATAGTAGGAGGTCTAATTTGTGTAGTTGGCCAATTATTTTTTGATTTCACAAAATTAACACCAGGGCATGTGATGTGCATATTTGTAGTAATTGGGTCAATTTTAGATGGGTTTGGCATTTACGATAAACTAATAAAATTTGCTGGTGCAGGTGCAACAGTTCCAATTACTAGTTTTGGCCATTCCTTATTACATGGAGCGATGGCAGAAGCAAGTGATCACGGATTTATTGGTATTGGAATGGGAATCTTTTCCCTAACTTCATCTGGAATTTCAGCAGCAATTTTATTCTCTTTTATAATTGCCCTTATTTTTAAGCCAAAAGGTTAACTTATGAAAAAGAAAAGGATCATTATCGTAACCGACGGAGATGTTTATGCACATCGGAGTATTGAGTATTTGGCAAAACAATTTGGCGGATGCACAATATCACAATCGCAAGGTAATCCCACTAAGTTCTCAGGAAAGAGAATGGTTGAAATCATAATGCAAGCACAAAAAGAACCAGTATTTGTATTGTTTGATGACAGTGGCTTTATGGGAGAAGGTCCTGGAGAAAAAGCTTTAAAATATGTAGCGAGTGATAAACATATTGAAGTTATTGCTGCACTAGCAGTAGCATCAAATACACATCATCAAGAATGGACAAAAGTAGATGTAAGCATTGATAACGAAGGGAATTTAACTGAATATGGTGTCGATAAGTATGGTGTACCTGATATTGAAATCGGGAGAATAAATGGAGACACCGTTTATAATTTAGATCAACTAAATATTCCTTTTATATTAGGAATCGGCGATATTGGAAAAATGGGTGGAAGAGATGATATTGAAATCGGTTCACCCATTACTAGAAAAGCTATTGAATATATCCTCGAGAGGAGTGAACTCCAATGACTACGAAAAAAGAGCCGACAAAACTTACAAGTAAACTCGTTACTAATGCTCATACAATAAGTGATCGAATAGGTTATGGAGTAAGTTTTGATGTCGGAAAACGTGTGATTTTTGTAAATAAAGTTGAAGTTAATCTATATTATGTTAACGGATTAACGGATACAAGCTTTATTCAAAGATTTTTAGATGACTTAATTGGGTTAGAAAAAGTCGAGAAAAATAAATCAATGTTTAAAAATATTGAGGATACAATTGTCCATCAATCAGTAGAGATCGTATTAACATTTGAAGATGTTATAAAGAAAGTATTATCTGGTTTAATTGTAGTTTTAGTTGATGGAGAAGATAAAGGACTTGCAGTCGATGTTAGGAGTTATCCTGGACGAGGTCCAACAGAACCAGATACCGAACGAGTAGTACGTGGATCACGAGATGGTTTCACTGAAAACATTATTAATAATACTGGTCTAATTAGAAGACGTATTCGCGATGAAAATTTAAGAAATGAAATTCTTCAGGTAGGAGAAAGCTCTAAGACAGATGTTTGTTTGTCCTATATAGAAGGATTAGCGCATGCGGAACTTGTTAAAGAAGTTAGAGATCGAATTACAGGTATCCACGTTGATGGTCTTACAATGTCAGATAAGAAATTAGAGGAATTTATTTTAAAGCAAGGATATAATCCATTTCCTTTAGTTAGATATTCGGAAAGGCCTGACGTTGTTGCAAACCACATTCTCGAAGGACATGTATGTATTATCGTGGATACATCTCCGAGCGTTATCATTACACCTGCAACGTATTACCATCATATGCAACATGCTGAAGAATTCAGACAAACACCTACAGTTGGAACATTCCTACGTTGGTGTCGTTATATAGGAATTTTTATGTCAGTCTTTTTATTACCATTCTGGTTACTATTATGTAATTATCCGGAGGTTTTACCAAAATCACTTAGTTATATTGGTCCAAAAGAAACAAGTAATATTCCTATTTATCTACAATTAATTATTGCCGATATGGGGATTGAATTCCTGAGAATGGCAAGTATACATACACCAAATGCAGTTTCCACGTCAATGGGGATTATCGCGGCAGTATTGATTGGGCAAGTCGCAATTGATGTAGGCCTTTTCCAACCGGAAGTAGTACTATACACAGCTGTGTCAATGATTGGATCATATGCGACGCCTAGTTATGAGCTAGCACTTGCAAATAAATTGGCCAAATTTTTTATCTTAATTTTAACTGCAATATTAGGTATTAAAGGTTTTATGATTGGTTCAACATTATTTATACTGTTTTTAGCAAGTCTCAATACTTTAAATACACCATATTTTTGGCCATTTATTCCATTTGATGGCAGAGCCTTCTGGCATTTAGTGATCCGGACTAAAGCTAGTGAAAGTCAACATCAAAAAGGTGGAAAAACAATCGGTGATGCTACCATTTAATGTCTTTTTAAACTAAAAGAGGGGGGCTGTCCTAAGAGTCAAAGATTCTGACAAATTGACGGCCTCAAAAATGAACTGTTCTGGGAAGGTATCTCTTATAGCGCTTTTCATTTGTAGTGGGATTTTATTTGCATAACCGGCCCCCTTATTTGCAGCTCGATGCTATGCGAGGTCCGCCGCTTTTAACATAACAAACCCGGTTATCTAAAGTAACCGGGTTTGGTTCATTATTATTTAAAGAATGAAAGAATCGCATCAAATAATGCAGAGAAGAAATCTTTAAGTTTTTCAATAAAAGATTGACCTTCTTTAGAATTTAGGTAATCTGAAATTTTATTTTTAGCTTTTGTTAATTGGTTTCCTACTTGATCCCAATTAATATTTAAATCTTTCATTTTTTCAAATAAAGACATCAAACTAGCCTTTTGATCCGCAGTTAATGTAATACCAAGATCCTTTGCTAATCGATCAATTAATGATTTTAATTCATCGGTTGACATGTTTGGATTTTTAGCAAGCTCTTCTTTCACTTTAGTGACAAGTTGTACAGCTTTTTCATTACCTACTGAATCACCAAGTTTCGCAGTTTTTACCATTTCTTCATTTGCTACTTTTTTAACATCATCAGGTATAACTTCACCTGAACTTAGTTCATAAGCCTTCATAATCCCAGTTAAAGCAGCTGTACCAGAGACTTCAAATGGTGCAGTAATGACTATATTTGCATCTTTTAATCCAGCTGTAATTAAAGCATTTGTATACATTGAGTTAGTAACCCATGAAATGTTATTTGATTGAACGACAATGCCTGTATTTTTTTCACCGATTGTAATCATAGCAGATGAAAGAGCTCGAGTACCGATTTGAGCACTAGGTACAGTACCATCTAAATATTTATGTTCCTCTTGATTGGAAACAGTCACAATTTTAGCATCAGATGGTGCACCCATTTCAGCTAATAATGCTTTCTTTTGCGTTTCAGACAAATTTTGTCCAAGAGTAACAATCGTATCACCCGGAACAGAATCAGCAAATACCGATAAAGGCATAGCTATTAATCCTATTGAGATGGTGAACGCTAATAACTTACGTTTTAACAAAGAGACACTCCCTTTACAATAATCCAAATTTTACATCTTACAACACTATTATAGTACTTTTAGAAAACTTGTCATTACTTTTTGTTTTTTGTATGATTATATCAGCGTTACTAGTTTATTCAGTAATGAAAAATATAGGACAATTAAGTCCTATGAAATTGTACATACATAAGGAGGATTTTTATTATGAAAAAAGCAAGTATAACGTTTGAAAATGGTGAACAAATCTTAATCGAATTATTCCCAGAGCATGCACCAGGTACAGTTGAAAACTTTGAAAAATTAATCCGTGAAGGTTTCTACAATGGATTAACTTTCCACCGTGTAATTCCTGGATTTGTATCTCAAGGTGGAGATCCAAACGGTAATGGAACAGGTGGTCCAGGATACAAAATTAAATGTGAAACTGTTGGTAACCCATTAAAACATAAAGCTGGAGCTTTATCAATGGCACATGCTGGAAAAGATACTGGTGGTAGCCAATTCTTTATCGTTCACGAGCCACAACCACATTTAGATGGCGTACATACAGTTTTCGGTCAAGTAATCGAAGGTATGGATACAGTTTTAAGAATGCGTAATGGCGACGTTATGCAAGAAGTTAAGGTTTGGGACGAAGAATAGTCAAACTAATATGAGGTCATTTTAAAAAGACTTTAAATCAAAAAAACCACAAGGGAAAAATTTTTTTTGTAGTGCACCCCAAATGTTAGACAGAGTCTAACATTTGGAGGTGTATTTTTTATGACTAAAGTTACAAATGAAGAGAAATTAATTGCTGTAAAACGCTACCTAGAAGGAAAAGAGGGTCAAAAAAAGATCTCAGCTTCTATCGGAGTAGACCACTCTGTATTTCAAACATGGTTACAAAAATATCGTTTTCATGGTGAAAAAGCTTTTCAAAAAAGCTATACACCATATAATTTGCAGTTTAAACTAGATGTACTTAACTATATGAACGAACAAGGAACATCTATCAGAGAAACGGCTGCAATTTTTAACATTCCGGCACACTCTACTCTTCTTCAGTGGAAAAGACAGTTAGAAACCATTGGTATGGATGCCCTTGAATCAAAGAAAAAGGGGCGTCTATCATTGAATAAAGATAAGTCAAACACAGTTAATAATATGGAGGTAGCTGAAGGGGCAATTGAAGCTTTACGTGCCGAGAATGAACGTTTACGCATGGAGAATGCATATTTAAAAAAGTTGAATGCCTTAGTTCAAAACAAGAAAAAATCACCAAACAAGACAAGGTCCAAGTAGTCTATGAATTAAGGCACGAATTCTCGGTAAAGTCACTTTTACAACTCGCAGACATTCCGCGTAGTACGTATTATTATTGGGTAAAAAATTTAGATCGTCCAGATCCAGATGCAGAGCTAAAAGTGTTAATAAAAGCCATTTACGTTGAACACGAAGGTCTTTATGGTTATCGTAAAATACGAGATGAGCTTACTAATCGAGGAAATAAAGTAAATCATAAAAAAGTTCAACGTCTCATGAAAGTACTAGGAATAAAATCACTAGTGAAGGTAAAGAAATATCGCTCTTACAAAGGCAAAGTAGGTAAAATAGCTCCAAATATTTTAAATCGAAATTTTCAAGCATCTAAGCCAAATAAGAAATGGGTTACAGACATAACTGAATTTAAAATATTTGGAGAAAAGCTATATTTTTCACCTATGTTGGACTTATATAATGGTGAAATAATTACTTATACAATCGGTTCACGTCCAACCTATTCACTTGTTTCAACTATGTTAGAACAGTCATTTGAACGTTTAACAGCTTCAGATAAATTGCTTATTCATTCAGATCAAGGGTGGCACTACCAAATGAAACAATATCGTAGTGCTCTTATTAAGCGTGGAATCACACAGAGTATGTCTCGAAAAGGAAACTGTTACGATAACGCAGTAATAGAAAGTTTCTTTAGTATTATGAAATCTGAGCTACTATATCTAAAAGAGTTTAAGAGTGTCCAACACTTTAAACAAGAATTAGCTAAATATATAGATTACTACAATAACAAACGAATTAAGGCAAAATTAAAAGGCATGAGCCCAGTAAAATACCGAGTTCATGCCCAACGAGCTGCCTAATTGAAGTAACCAGTCTAACTTTATGGGGTCACTACATTTCCTTGTGGTTTTTTAACATATTCATGCTTGGCGAAACGTCACTACTCTAAATTAGAAGATAATTTTTGAAAATTTTTTGAAATAGGTTAAGTTTTATTGTTTCACATTCTATTTTCATGTTATTTCTTCATTATAATCTAATTCCACATGCTTCATCGTCTTATGAACAGTTTTCATATTTTTAATTGCACTAACTGTTCTCATCTTGATCCTCAACGCTGTTGATAATAATTCTGATTGTAATAGGAATTTTGAGAATAATTTTGATTCTGCTGATTTGTATATTCATACTGGTTTTGAACTTGTCGATTACAGTTTTTTGGTGGTCCTATAAATATAGAAGGTTGTAAATTTGCTGTTGCATTTTTCCATTGGTTTTCATCAAGACAGTAAGTATGTGAGACAATATTTGAAGGTGTAAATTTCATTAAATCAGAGAATAAAATTACATCAGGGGAAGGTGCATTAAATATTGCCAATAAATGAGTGTTGTCAACAGTTGCAATTTCATAATGCCACCATCCTTGTGGTACGTTTGCAACTTGACCAGGAGTAATTGGGAAATTTAATAGTTGCTTTGTATAAGGATTCAAAATCGATACAACTGCAGCTCCAGAAATGCAATATACTAATTCTGATGAATTTTGATGATAATGTGGCTCTACAACATTATTTACACTTAAATAGATATCCAATAAAGACAAATTATCCAAAGTATTCAAATTATTAACACTTAATTGATTGATAAAGTTTTGACTATCCTTCACAAAGGCATGGTTTTTATTTATATCAGAAGTAAATTGAATACTTGGCGATGTATAATCTAAATCCAACCTCAAAATGATCACCCTTTTATATAAATCTAACTAAAATCTACTGTATTCTAATTTTTCTAATTGGTGACAATAGCCTATGAGGTGGGATGGGTAGGAAGAATACTTAACTAGTAAATTCATTTAAATTTCTCCTGTACCATATATCTTGTTTTTCCTTCTCTCTGATTTTCTGACTTGACAGAAAAATGTGAGAATTATATATTTGAAATATTGATATATTTGGAACGAATTTTTTTGTTTACCGTACTATAGAGGGATAATCAATCATATATTATGTATTGGTTTAGAAGTTAATAAGAGTTTTAATAATTTTTAAGAGGGGTTAACATGTTAATTAGGTATAAGAAAACATATGAGAAAATTGCAATGGGCCTGCTTTCGTTTATGCCGAATGAAAAGAATGTGAAGAGCTTAGTAAATACGATTAAAGATTATGAAACTAAAGATGATAATCATTTGTTCCTTTGGAAATTAGACGATATTGTTGGGATTATTGGAATACAATTACTACCAGATAAGGTTATTATGATTAAACATTTAAGTGTAAACCCTTCATTCCGAAATCAAGGTATTGCAACTTCACTTTACGATGCTATTAGATCTCAGTATACAGACTATACAATCGTAACAACGCAAGAAGTAGCTTCATTTATTGAACATTGTCATGTTAGTTTGAAAGTATTATAGAAAAGGTGCTCAATTTTTTTGAGCATTTTTTTTTTGAAATAAGTGCTTACTTATGATTAAGTATTTTTCAACTTACATCAATTTTTTCATACTCATACCGGTAACAAGTATGAACGAACCAATAAAAAGCTATTTTGCTTCCTCATGATGCAGTTACAAGGAAGTACAAAGCAATAAAAAGCTCTTTTACAGACTCAAGAACCAGCCAAAAGTATGTACGGTTCAACTTCCATTTCGAACACACTGAAAAAGGTGCCCATATTTGAGCACCTTTTCCTTTAACGCTAAATCTTTTTTCGTAATTCTAATTGCTTTAATCTTTCCGAAATGACATCTGTTCGATCTCTTGTAGAATGTTTATTTATTAAATCTTCCGTGAAAGACGAGTAATTATCTTTTTGATTTTGGAATCTTTCAATCAATTCTTGGTCATTTATTGGGAGATCGAAAGGGTGAAATTCCGTTTCGTTTTGAAGGTTCAGCTGTAAATCTAATATGATTTGTTGAAAGCGAAATCGATCAATACCAGCCATTTCCAATAAACTTGTTTCATTTGAAAAAGTAATGACGTGTCGAAATAATTTTTTAGCACCAGTAAAGTTTCTTCTTCTATAATGATATAACACTACTGATAATCTTATTAAACCTAACCAGACCTTTTTATATTGATGATTTAATTCAAGTTTCCATTGTTCCTCAAGAATTTCATGACATTCAAAAAAATCTTGATCATAATGGAAATGGCATAAATATTTTATGTATCGCTCGTTTTTATTATAATGGACCAAGTTTTTCACCTCTTTATTACTAAAATTTTATCAGAAATGGAATTATTTAAAAAGAAGAAAGCCTAGAGCAATGTCTAGACTTTCACGTTTTGTTTATTCACGGGGTTAATTTAACAGACGAAAGCACATCCAACGATGATTAATAAAATAAATAATACTACGATTAAAGCAAAGCCTCTGCCGTGGCCGAAACCGCCGAACTCTGGAGAAACAGCACCTTTACTCATGAAATAACCTCCTTACCAAAAAAAATAATTCTTCTTGCACTGATATCTTATGAAAATTTTAAGAAAATGGTATAGGCGCACAACTAAAAATTTAGGAACAAAATAACTTCATCGATGAAAAAACCTTTTCTGTTATATAGTTTTATGAAATAATACTTTATACTGTTATAGAGTATATTTTTATTTTAAAGTAAGTTGGTGAGTAGTTTGTGAAGCAATATGAAGTTAAAATTGATGCATTTGAAGGGCCATTAGATTTATTACTTCATTTAATTCAACGATTTGAAATTGATATTTATGATATACCTGTATCTGAAATAACAGATCAATATGTTTCATATATTCATACAATGAAAGAATTAGAATTGGATATTGCAAGTGAATATTTAGTGATGGCAGCTGAATTACTTGCGATGAAAAGTAAAAGTATATTACCAAATCATGAAGAACAAGCTGATTGGGATGCTGTACTTGAAGAAGACCCTAGAGAAGAATTAATGAATCGATTAATTATATATAAGCAATTTAAAGAAGCGGCGATCGTATTTCAGGAAAAAGAATCTGAACGTGCGATGATTTTTACCCGAAATCCAGTTGATTTGTCCGAATATGGACCTAGACCAGAAGATATTGTCATGCCTACTGATGTTACGATTTACGATATGTTTGGTGCACTTCAAAAGCTTTTTAAACGTAAAAAGCTACAAGAACCGCTTCAAACTAAAATTGTACGTGAAGAAATATCGATTGAAAAAAGAATGGATGAAATTATTACCTACTTAAAAAGTATAAAAAAGAGAACAAATTTTATCAGTTTATTTCCATATAACGATAAAGAAAGTATTGTAGTTACTTTTTTAGCGATTTTGGAGTTAATGAAAACAAAGGACATTGTAGTAGAACAGGAACAAAACTTTTCAGAAATTTTTCTAACATCACGGGAGGTTTTTGAAGATAAGCAAGCTGAGGTGTACTTGTAATGGAACAGGGAAAAAATTTAGTAGGAGTTCTTGAAGGACTTTTATTTGTAGCTGGCGATGAAGGAATATCAATTGTCGAGCTATCCGAGACTTTAGAATTAAGTCAGACAGATGTTTTAGAATTAATTGAGAGTCTAAAAAAAGAATATGAAAATCCTAACAGAGGATTACAAATTAGAATTTTAGCGAACAGATATAAACTTACTTCAAAGAGGGAACATGGTGAGTTTTTCAAAAAATTAGTTGAAAGTCCATCGAACTCTTCGTTGTCACAAGCAGCATTAGAAACATTAGCGATTGTTGCATATCAACAGCCAATAACGAGGACAGAAATAGAAGATATTCGAGGAGTTAAGACTGAAAAACCAATTCAAACTCTTGTCTCGAAATATTTAATTAAAGAAGTTGGACGTGCTGAAGGTACTGGACGTGCAATTTTATATGGAACTACTTCTGAGTTTTTAGATTATTTTGGTCTAAAAAACATTAAAGAATTACCTCCACTACCTCAAGATTTAAAAATGGAAGAGGTTGAAGAAGAAGCAGATTTGTTTTTTAGCAAATTTGAAAAAAAAGATTAGTTAAAAAATTCTGCAAATCTTTATGTATCCTATGTTAAACTAAGACTATGGAAATCTTGGAGGGTGAAGGAATTGTTAATTTATAATTGTTATGGGTATGAATTAGTAAAGGCTCAACCAAATACTTCGGAAGATTTTTTTAATCGTTCAGAAGTTGAATATGAATATAATGGTCAAAAAATTGTAACTTCTGTCTTATATGTTCGTTTTTTTGAAGAACAACTTTCAGAAGTAATTGATTTAAAAACAACTAGATTATATGAAAATGGCGATCAATCAGTAGATTTCCGTGATATAGTGGCACTTGCGCTAATTATTAAAAATCCTGATTATCGTGGAAGAAAGCGAATATATATTAATGAATTAGATCAATTTGTAAAAGAGCTACAAGGTGTTGATTTTGATAAATTAGTAGGATATGTAAGAAGTATTAAACAAAATTCAAATAAAATTGAAATTTCGATCTAATTTAACGGAGGGAAAAAAATGTCGAATAAGATGGTAGAGCATCAATTAAAAATTGTTGGTAATCAATTAGGGATTGTTGGTCTAGAGTGTAATTTGTTTTTAAATAAGAATTCTTTACCGTCATTTCAACATGAAAACCAAGCAGTGGACCTTAACTACTTAGAAAAAATACTTTCTTCATTACGCAGAATTACAGTATATTGTGAGGATGCTAAAGAAGTTTGTGAAAAAATTTTAAGTGGACAGTTCCATAAAGCAACAGCTGAAGATACTTTACATAAAATCTATCACAGATGTATCGCTGAATTCTTCTCTCCTAAAAACGATGCATGGTATGAAAATAGTCGTGCAGCATACACTGGTAATCAAGCAATTACATTCTATAAAGCTGTGCCAGGTACAGTTCAAGACATATTCTCGTCATTAGAGAAAGTTTTTCAACACATGCGAGAAGAACTTGAGTATTATGAAACAGATTATTCAACAAAACTTATGCAACAATACAAACAGTAAATAGAAAATAGTTAAATGTAAATAGTAATGTTGAGAGAAAAAGACTAGAAAATTTTCTAGTCTTTTCATTTTGTACAAAACTCAGGAAATATTGGATATTTCTAGTAATTTTTATGTAAGATGCGTTACAATACTATAGAAATTTCTTTGTTAGAGAAGAGGACTAAAAATGAAACAAATGTATTCAATTGGACAAAGGACAATCAAAACAGCAATCGGAAGTGGTATATCGCTATTAATTGCAGAAGCTTTACATTTACAAAATTACAGTACTGCAGCTGTCGTTACATTATTAAGTATTCAAAATACAAAACGCAGATCATTTATTGTTGCAATACAAAGATTTGTTGCTTCAGTTATTGCCATGTTAATTGGATGGATGATGTTTGAATTTTTAAGCTATACGCCATTAACTGTTGTCATTTATTTTCTATTAACAATACCCTTATTAGTCACATTGAAGTTACAAGAGGGAATTATTCCAAGCTCCGTAATCGTTTTGCAAATCTATGTGAGCAACAATAAATCAATATCTTTCTTAGTTAATCAAGTTGAAATTTTAGCGGTTGGGATTTTAATTGCTTTAATAATGAATACGTATATGCCGAGTATTGAGAAGAAGATGATTGAATCTCAAAAGAAAATCGAGCAAAATTTTAAAATGTTACTGCTAGGTATTGCTTTAAAAATGAAGGGTAAGGATGAAGATTCACAAAATGATTTAATTGATGAAACAAAAGTACTTTTACATACGGCGAAAACATTAGCTTATAGGCAGGTTGAAAATAGTTTTATAAAATCGAACTTATATTATATTAATTATTTTGAAATGAGAGAACGTCAATTTGAAATCATATCGAATCAAATCATTCCTTTATTAAAAAAGGTTGCGTTGAATTACCCGCATTCAAAAATTGTCGCTGAATTTTTTGAGGATACAGGCGTTTACTTAAAAGAAAAATCTTCGGGGATTGAATTATTAGGGGAATTCAGTCATATGATGAATGACTTTAGGAAGATGCCATTACCTGAATCAAGAGATGAGTTTGAAACAAGAGCTAGTTTAATGATGATTGTTTATGAATTGGAAAAAGTGATTTCTTTAAAAATGGAGTTTTACTCAGTAAATCAGACTGTTTTAGAGAAACTAAACTAATCATTTTTTATAAGAACATGTGGAATTAAGATCTTAATTATACGAATTCCATTTATCGCGTGAAACACGTGAATACCGGTAATAGCTATAAATTTAATATCATACAATGGAAAGTAGAAGAGAAATTTATTTTCTCTGATGGAGGTGTATGATGTTAAATCAATCCGAACTCGTCACTTACTTTCAGGAGGTAGAAATCTGGTGTGCGAATGTATTACAGTTGCTGTCTGAAAGATTTGACCATATTCAAGAAAAAGAACTATTAGAATATAAAGTAAAACTCTTGTTAAACAGAATGGGGACAAAAGGTCATTATGTAGATCAAAATTCCTTTTTAGATGAAATTAGTATGGATGTGGACGATATTCAAGAACGATTAATTTCAATTTTAAATGAAGAGGAATATGATGATAGCTATGCTTATCGGGTAATAGAAGTCGAAGAGAGAGTAGGAATTGGTAAACATGAGCTTCCACCTTTACCATATCCATATAATGCACTCGAGCCATATATATCAAAAGAAATTATGATGCTGCATCATGATAAGCACCATAAAAGTTATGTAGATGGTTTAAATAAAGCTGAGATTGAATTAGAAAAGGCAAGAAAAAATAAGGAATACGATTTATTAAAGCATTGGGAAAGAGAACTTGCATTTCATGGGTCGGGTCATTATTTGCATACTGTATTTTGGAATAATTTAAGTAAATCAGGTGGAGGGCAACCTCATGGAGCTCTTTTAAAACAAATTGAAGATGATTTCGGAAGTTATGAGGACTTTAAAGAGCATTTTACACAAGCTGCTAAAAAAGTGGAAGGTGTCGGTTGGGCGATTTTAGTTTGGGTTCCGAGAGCGAATCGGTTGGAAATCCTTCAAACAGAAAAACATCAATTCTTCACTCAATGGGATACAATTCCATTACTAGTTTTGGATGTTTGGGAGCACGCTTATTATTTACAGTATAAATTTGATAAAGACGCATACATTACAAATTTTTGGAACATAGTTAATTGGCCGGATGTAAATTATCGATATGATTATGCTAGTCAATTAAAATGGCAACCCTTTTATTAATTGGATAAAAATAGTAGGTGCTGGCATTGCTCAGGTGATAAATCTGAACAAGTTCAGCACTTTTTTTCTTAAAAAAGTCATTTTTTTATCATGTAATTCGTAAACTTGTACTAATTAGGACTAACTGTGGAGTTGATGCGAAAGATGAAAAAATGGCTAGTATTAGGAATCATTGGCTTATTTTTAATCGGGATTATGATTCCGACGAATAATGTTAAAGCATTTGGAGGAGTTAGTGCTAGAAATGCTGTTTTGATGGATCAAAAAACTGGACGAATCTTATACGGTAAAGCAATGCATGACCCTGAAAGAATCGCCAGCATTACAAAGATAATGACTGCAATAC
Source organism: Gottfriedia acidiceleris (assembly GCF_023115465.1). Taxonomy (NCBI): domain Bacteria; kingdom Bacillati; phylum Bacillota; class Bacilli; order Caryophanales; family Bacillaceae; genus Gottfriedia; species Gottfriedia acidiceleris. The sequence goes on from NZ_CP096034.1 coordinate 1,827,177, forward strand.
TTGCTGTAGAGTCTGGTAAAATGCAAAACACGATAACAATTAGTTCAAGAGCAGTTCAAACAGAAGGATCATCCATTTATTTAAAACCTGGACAAAAAATTAAGCTAGAAGATTTAGTTTATGGTTTAATGCTTAGATCTGGGAATGACGCGGCTAATGCAATTGCCGAGGCTGTAGGAGGTAGCATCGAAGGATTTGTTTATATGATGAACGAGAAAGCAAAAGAAATCGGAATGAGTAATACATATTTTAGCAATCCATCAGGACTAGATCAACAAGGAAAAGAGCATTACTCATCTGCTTATGATATGGCGTTATTAACGAGATACGCTATGGAAAATCCTAAATATGCAAAAATTGCAGGTACAAAAGTACACCGTGCCCCAAATACGGCAGAATCTTGGGATTATGTTTGGAAGAATAAAAACAAATTACTTACTTTTATGTACAAGTATAGTACTGGAGGAAAAACTGGATTTACTAAAAAAGCAAAAAGAACACTTGTTTCAACTGCTTCAAAAAATGGAATGGATTTAATTGTTGTAACCCTGAATGATGGGCAAGATTGGCAAGATCATATGTCACTATTTGAATATGGTTTCAGTAACTATCCTTTAACGAAAGTATTAAGTAAAGGTGGAATTAAAGAGGTCACAAATAAAAAATATAAAGGGCATGTTTATATGAAAAATGACTTCTCTTATCCATTAGATAAAAAAGAGCGAGATCAAGTAAGAATCACATTTGAAATGCAAAAGCCGACTAAGCAAAAAATCGCTAATGATGCAATTGTTGGTAAAGCGATTATCGAATTAGAAGGTGAACAAATTGGATTTAGAAATATTTTTTATAGTGAAAGTAAGGTCAAAGTTTTTACGAAAGAAATAATCCAAAATGGAAAACAAGTTTTATTAAACTTAATGGGAGAGCACTCTGATGGTTAATATTATTTGGGTTGCTCTTACAATAATTGGATTTATTTTTGCGATGATTAATGGCACTATGGACGAAGTAAATAAAGCAGTATTTGACGGAGGAAAGCAAGCAATTACCATTATTATTGGACTTGTTAGTGTTCTTGTTTTTTGGTTAGGATTAATGCGAATAGCAGAAGAATCAGGATTATTAAAAATTCTTTCGAAAGTATTTCAACCATTTCTTGCGTTCTTATTTCCGAGAATCCCTAAAGACCATCCAGCACTTGGTTATATTATGTCAAATATGGTGGCCAATTTATTTGGTTTAGGAAATGCTGCAACTCCACTAGGTATAAAGGCGATGGAGCAACTAAAAGTATTAAATAGAAATAGTAATGAAGCAAGTGATGACATGATTACATTTTTAACGTTAAATACAAGTGCAATCACGTTAATTCCTACAACTGTTATAGGAGTTAGAATGTCTTATCATTCTTCAAATCCTACTGAAATAGTAGGTGTTACAATACTTGCACAGGTCGTTTCATTTATTGGGGGTCTCGCAGTAAATAGTTTTTTTGCAAGTAGGCGAAATCGAAAGGGGAGAAAATAAATGGGATATATGAATACGATCTCACTTTATATCATTCCATTTATTATCGCTGTCATTTTAATACATGGAACTTGGAAAAAGGTGCCGACGTATGAATCTTTTGTAGAAGGTGGAAAAGAAGGTGTAACAATCGCTGTGCAATTAATTCCATTTTTAGTTGGGATGCTAGTATCCATCTCGATCTTTAGAGCTTCAGGTGCTCTAGAGTTTTGTGTAGAACTTATGCGCCCGTTATTAAGTTCACTAGGTATTCCTGCAGAAGTTTTTCCACTGGCAATTATTAGGCCTATCTCTGGTTCAGCTGCTTTAGGTATTACGTCGGATTTAATTAAAACATATGGACCGGATTCATTTATCGGAAGACTAGCTTCAACTATGCAAGGAAGTACAGATACAACACTATATGTTCTAACGGTGTATTTTGGAGCGGTAGGAATTCGTAAAATGGGTGATGCATTAAAAGTAGGATTAATTGCAGATGCAATCAGTATTATTTTTTCAATCATTTTTGTGACGATGTTCTTTTCTTAACTCAACCTATACGAATAAAAAAGTACTTTTATTTTAGGATAAAAGTACTTTTTTATTGCGCATTTAAAATTAATATCTTATAATACCAATAAGAATAGTTGGTATTAAGACAACATTCAATTTTACCCATGTTGCATATAATGGATTGGAAGAAACTAACCTTTTTGTGACATAAAGGAGCTTGAAATTATGAAAGTTGTAAAATCAGTACACGAGCTGATCGGATCAACACCATTGCTTGAAATTACAACATTCCCTTTACCAAAAGGAACAAGACTATTTGCAAAGCTAGAATTCTATAACCCAGGTGGAAGTGTAAAAGATCGACTTGGAATGGAATTATTAGAAAGTGCACTTAATGAAGGTAAATTAGAAAAAGGTGGTACAGTAATTGAACCAACCGCTGGAAATACCGGAATTGGTTTAGCACTAGCAGCTATAAAATATGGCGTAAATGTTATATTCGTCGTTCCTGAAAAATTCAGTATTGAAAAACAAACATTGATGAAAGCACTTGGAGCAAAAATTGTGAATACACCTACAGAAGATGGAATGACAGGTGCAATAAAAAAAGCAAATGAACTTTCAAAAGAAATAGCGAATTCATTTGTACCTTCACAATTTAGTAATGAAGCAAATCCAAGAACATATTACAAAACATTAGGTCCAGAGTTAGTTGACCAACTCGATGGAAAAATAGATGTATTTGTTGCTGGAGCTGGTAGTGGAGGAACATTTACTGGAACAGCTCAGTATTTAAAAGATAAATTACAAAATGTAAAAACAGTTATTGTTGAACCAGAAGGATCAATCTTAAATGGTGGAAAGCCAGGTTCACATGATACAGAAGGAATTGGAATGGAATTTATTCCTGCTTTTGTAGATACAAACTTATTTGATGATATTCATACAGTACTTGATTCAGACGCATTTCGTTTAGTAAAAGAACTAGCAACGAAAGAAGGACTATTAGTTGGCAGTTCGTCAGGAGCTGCGTTATATGCAAGTTTATTGGAAGCAAAAAAAGCAAAACCAGGGAGTACAATCGTAACGATTTTCCCAGATAGTAGTGAAAGATACTTAAGTAAAAACATATATAGTGAGGGATAAAATATGAAGAAAAAGACGGCGTTAATACACGGGGGAATTAGTAGAGATGAAACAACTGGTGCGGTTAGTGTTCCAATTTATCAAACTAGTACGTATAAACAAGATGCTGTTGGCAAACATAGGGGATTTGAATATTCCAGAACAGGCAATCCGACACGACATGCTCTTGAAGAGTTAATGAAAGATATTGAACACGGTGTTGCTGGGTTTGCATTTGCATCTGGAATGGCAGCAATTCATACTGTGTTTAGTTTATTCAAGACTGGTGACCATATCGTAGTAGGCGATGATGTTTATGGTGGTACTTACCGATTACTTACAAGAGTATTATCAAATTTAGGTATAACAGCTACATTTGTTGATACAAGTAATATTACTTTAGTAGAAAATGTAATTTCTCCTAATACAAAAGCAATATTTATTGAGTCACCTAGTAATCCATTATTAAAAATTACTGATATTAAAGCAATTGCAAAACTTGCAAATGAATATGACTTATTAACGGTTGTTGATAATACTTTTGCTACTCCTTACTGGCAACAACCTCTTACTTTAGGTGCTGATATTGTTGTTCATAGTGGAACTAAGTATCTTGGAGGACATAGTGACGTAGTAGCTGGAATTGTTGTAACGAATAAAGAAGAGTTAGCTGAAGAATTAGCGTTTTATCAAAACTCGATTGGTGGCGTTTTAGGACCTAACGATAGCTGGTTATTACAACGTGGTATTAAAACACTTGGAATAAGAATGGAAGAGCATGAAAGAAATACGCATGAAATTGTGACGTTTTTATCGAATCATCCAAATGTAAATAAAGTTTTCTATCCTGGATTATCGACACATCCAAATCATGAATTAGCAAAACAACAAAGCAGTGGATTTGGTGGCATGTTATCTTTTGAATTAAAAGAAGGTTTAGATCCAGAAGAATTTGTAGGTAAATTAAAGTGGTTTACATTAGCTGAAAGTTTAGGAGCAGTTGAAAGTCTTGTAGGTATTCCTTCAAAAATGACGCATGCTTCAATACCAAGGGAAAAACGAATTGCATCAGGAATTTCTGATGAATTAATTCGATTATCAGTTGGTCTAGAAGATTTAGAAGATTTAATTGAAGACCTAGAACAAGCATTAATATTTCAAACATCAAAGGTGAGATAAATGGGTAGAGAGTTTTTAGATGTTTTTACTGGTTGGGCAGAAAGTTACGATTCTTTTGTTCAAGGCCACGACCCAGAATATAAAGAAGCATTTCGACGTTATGATGAAATACTGAATGAAATTGTTAATAGAAGTGGAAACAGCGTCCTTGAATTTGGTATTGGTACAGGGAATTTAACAAAGTTACTTCTTGATAAAGGAAAAAATGTATTTCCAATCGAACCATCTCCTGAGATGAGAATTATTGCCTCAAAGAAATTAGGCGAGAATATTACGATTCACGACGGAGATTTAATTGATTTTCCTAAACCACAGGCCGGAATCGATACAATTGTAAGTTCATACGTTTTTCATCATTTAACTGATCAAGAAAAATATGAAGCTATTAAAATATATAGCTCATTATTGAACTCAAATGGAAAAATCGTATTTGCGGATACAATGTTTCTAACTGAAAACGATTATAAGAATGAAATTATAAAAGCAGAAAATGCAAATTATATCAATCTAAGAGATGATTTAATTAGAGAATATTATCCATTAATTCCAGTTGTTCGTTCACATTTTGAAAAAAATGGATTTGAAGTGAAATTCGAACAATATAATGATTTTGTATGGATCGTTGAAGCTACAAAAAAATAGAGAGATGTAATTTAGGAGGAAATAAAATATGCCATCAGTTGAAAGTTTTGAATTAGATCACACAAAAGTTGTTGCTCCTTACGTTAGACACTGTGGTACTCATGCAGTTGGTACAGACGGAGTCGTTACAAAATATGATATTCGTTTTTGCCAACCAAATAAGCAAGCAATGAAGCCAGATACAATTCACACTTTAGAACATTTATTAGCTTTGAACGTTCGTGAAGCAGTACCTGCAGGTGACCCTTTTAAAATTATTGATTTATCACCAATGGGATGCCAAACAGGATTTTATTTAATCATTGCTGGTACACCTTCAATTTCAGAAGTAATCACTTTATTACGTAAAACAGCTGAACTTGGATTACAAGTTGAAGAAGTACCGGCTGCAAATGAACTTCAATGCGGCCAAGCAAAACTACATGACCTTGAAGGCGCAAAAAAATGGTTAAAATATTGGAGCGAACAAACAGACGAAACGTTGGAAAGCGTATTTGCTTAATAGTGAAAAACGTCATCTTAATGGATGACGTTTTTTCATGCTGTTGAAAAACTACCTTGTCAATTAATTATCAAATTTTCGTAAAAAGAGTAGAGTGATGTTGATTTCCACTACAGGGTGCTCGCTTTCCATGGGGCGAGATTCTTTTGCCTCCTCGGCAAGCCTGTGGGGTCTCAGCCTTCCCGCTAATCCCATAGGAGTCGATCACCCCTCCGCTCCAATCAACTTATTCAAACAAAAAAAGTTTACAATAAATGCTAGTCAAATAGCCTTTACTTAGAGTAACCTAACTTTTGTAATCAGCTTGTACATCAATTAATATCGAACAATTATTAAACTAAACAATCGAATTTGTTTTCCTAAAAATAGCCCATAATAGTTTTAACTTCTAAAAAAAATCATTACTAGTGTTATTGGAATAATGAAATTGCTCAAACACATTTACATTTAAAACCATTAAAAGATCATTCAAAAAATGCTAATTTTATCATTATTAAATGTTCATTTAAAGTCCGTTTTCCCTATTGACGTCTTTATATTTCAACACTCTGGAAAAACGTCATCTTAATGGATGACGTTTTTTTATATAGTTGGAATAAAGAAAATTGTAGAGTGAAAATAAAAAAGGTGAAACTGCAATTAAAAATGGCCGAACAGCAAATAAAAAAGTCAAAACTCCAATTAAAATGACGTGAACTAAAAAATTAGATCACGAATCATTAATAAATTAGAGTGAATCCAACAAGAATCTCGAGGATTTATACTAAAAATTAAGAAAAGAATAAATCAAAATAATATCAATTAAAAAAGATAAAAAATACATAAATCTCGCCTAAAGGAAAGTTGGAATCCAGTAGTAATAAAACAAAAATCGTTTTTCAAAAAAATGAAAAAAACGTCATCCTAATTTCGATGGCGTTTTTGATTAAGTAATTTACGTTTTTATATTAATTGATCACAAGAAGTAATTTCTCTTTTGGAACGGTGAATTTAATTTCTCCAATATTCTCTTCAATATCTTCGATTGTTGGAATATCATCAAAGCTTTGAATTGAGATAGCATCATCTAAGCATAATAAAATATAAGGGAAGTTAGTTTCTGTAGAGTCATAGATTAATTTGTATGCTTTTGAAGGTTTATCGGAAGTGAAAAATACATCGCCTAATTTAAACGAACCAACTGAATTATATTTTACTGCTGGATTAAAAGAATAATTCATATAGTAAGCTCCTTTTTCATTTTACTTATTATATTATTGACGGGTTTCTAATAGATTAAACAGCAAACTAGTAATTTGCTTGAATTGTAATAGATAGTTTGTTTTTTTGAGTTACCATTGTGACTTCACCAATCCAATCTTCAATATCTCCTAGGGTTGGCATAATGTCATAATTTTGGACTAGTCTAGCATCGGTTAATGAGACAAGTACATATGGAAAATCGTCTTCATTTTCTTCATAAACAAGCATATAGATTGTTTCATTCTTTTTAGTAATAAGGACACTACCTGGCGTAATAATTTTAGAACGGTCAAAAGCTGAGGAGTGTTTTAAAGTTAAATTCATATCTATTACCTCATTTCTGCAAATCTAGTAAATTATATGATAGATTTTTGAAAATATGATATTGAGAGAAGGAAAGGAACTAGGTATTAAGGGGATGAATTACGATGGGGGCACGACTTGAAAAATGGAATTATGGTTTAGATTTGGCGTTTAACACACTTTATTCACAAAAAACCTTCTAGCTGCCACTTGTTTTCAATTGTATAAATCTGTATGATGGTTGAAGAGGTGAAATGATCGAATGGAAAGATTACAGAAAGTTATTGCTAGAGCGGGAATTGCTTCTCGTCGTAAAGCAGAAGAGTTAATTAAAGAAGGAAAAGTGAAAGTAAATGGTCAGGTTGTTACTGAGTTAGGTGTAAAAGTAAGTGGTAACGATCGTGTTGAAGTGGAAGAGATTCCGATTGATAAAGAAGAACCAGTTTACTTCCTTTTATATAAACCATCAGGTGTAATTTCAAGTGTTTCAGATGATAAAGGTAGAAAAGTTGTAACAGACTTTTTTCCAATGATTAAACAACGTATCTATCCAATTGGTCGATTGGACTTTGATACATCAGGTATCATTCTATTAACAAATGATGGAGAATTTTCAAATCTACTTCAACATCCAAAATATGAAATAGATAAAGAATATATCGCAAAAGTAAAAGGGATTCCAACTAAAGAGCAGTTACGTAAATTAGAAAGAGGAATTGTACTTGAAGATGGGAAAACTGCTCCAGCTCAAGTTAAAATGATTTCACTTGATAAAAGTAAAAATACTGCAATTGTAAGACTGATCATTCATGAAGGAAGAAACCGTCAAGTCAAGAGAATGCTTGAGGCGATTGGTACACCTGTAATGAAGTTAAAACGTGAACGATATGCGTTTTTAGATTTGACTGGATTAACTCCTGGTGATGCAAGAGAACTATCACCTCATGAAGTGAAAAAGCTAAGAGCAATGGCTACAGCAAAGCCACGCTAATGATAAGTCAGACTATTGATCACTGCTTTCTTATTTGGTTACCTTACCTATTTATCGTACTTATTTATAATCCGGTTAATACTTTTAGAAACTGTGTTTTAATTCAGTCTGATACCCTATTTTTTCACTACGACTCGGTAAATACCGAGTTTTTTCTATGTTTCAAACATTTAATATTCCAGGTTAAAAGATTGAAAATTTAGTCTTTTTTGAAACGTATCAAATTTCTATTCAAGAATAGGAAATAATGATATTCTATCATATGGGAGGAACTGTATATATGAAGAAAAATAGAACGTTAATTCGAACAATTATCTTATTAGTTTTGGTTTGTGCAATTGGTTATACTTTTTACATAAATTTCTTTAAGAAAGATGAAGTTATTACTAAAGGAAGTACAGCACCAAACTTTGCTATGACGGAGCTGAGTACTGGTAAGAGCTATACTCTTTCAGGTGAAAAAGGAAAAGGCGTAATTGTTAATTTTTGGGGTACTTGGTGTGAGCCATGTAAGCGAGAAATGCCTTTTATGAATGAAATCTATTCGAAATATAAGGGAAAAGGGATCGAGTTACTTGCAATGAATGCAGATGAATCAAAATTTTCAGTACAAAGATTTGTAAGCGATTATAAACTTAATTTTCCAGTCGGAATAGATAAAGATCAAGAGGTTTTAAATATATATGGTGTTAACCCTTTACCAACTACGTTTTTTGTAAGTCCGGATGGGACAATAAAGAGAATCGTAACTGGTCAAATGACACCGAATTCTTTTGAAAGTTATATTAAAGAAATATTACCAAAATGATGAGTGTACATTAGTAAGGGGAAATAAAATGGAGACTTTTAAATGTGAATGTGGTCATCTTAATCATGTAGGTACTATAATATGTGAGTCATGTGGTAAACCTCAAGATGAAAAAGCAACCGAATTACTTGATATGCGCTATGAAGGGACTGCTAGAAGATCAATCGTTAATAATCAAACTTATATAGATAAAATATGGACGTTTTTCTCATCTGTAAAAGTAGCTGTTATCATTATTCTAATTACGCTAGTAGCAGCAGCTTTAGGTACTATTTTTCCGCAAAGAGATTTACTACCACCTACTGCGAATCCTGCAACGTATTATCAAGATGAATATGGAATCTTTGGTAAAATATACGATGCAATTGGTTTGGATAATACGTTTAACTCTTGGTGGTTCATGTTACTTGTTGCATCGATTGGGATATCACTAGTAATTTGTAGTTTAGATCGAATTTTACCACTCTATAAAGCTCTAAACAAACAAACTGTTACTAGACATCCAAACTTTTTAAAAAGACAAAAAATGTTTGGAATTAGTAGAGTTGAACAGATTCCAGACGAAATAGAAAAAGCTAAAGTTAACTTGCGTAAAAGAGGTTATAAGATTCGTGAAGAAAACGGCAATATTCTAGCAGAAAAAGGTCGTTTCTCTCGCTGGGGTCCATATGTAAACCATATAGGGTTAATTATTTTCCTTATTGGGGTAATGATGAGATATGTACCAGGAATGTATATGGATAAGGCCCTTTGGGTTCAAGAAGGTGAATTAAAACCTGTCGTTGGTACAAACCAAAACTATTATATTAAATTAAATGATTTCCATATGGAAACGTATGATAAAGATAAAGAGGGTAAAGTTTATAAAAAAGCGATTGAGCGCTTCGGCAATGATAAAATTCCAAAAAACTATCAAGCCGATGTGACGTTGTATAAACGCGAAGGAAATTTAATACCAGGAGAAGATCCAAAACTTAAAAAAGTAAAAGATTATAGTATTAAAGTTAATGAACCTCTAAAGTTCCAAAACTTCGCTCTATATCAAGTAGATTATCGAATTGGTGAATTTAGTGCATTTTTATTTACATTACAAAATAAACAAACAGGTGAAAAATTAGGGCCAATAACAGTAGATTTACAAAATCCTAAAGAAGTATATGACCTGAAAAATGGCTATAAAGTAGAACTTAAAAATTATTTTCCAGATTTCTATTTTAACTCTGATGGTCAACCTGATACAAAAACAAGAAAACCGAACAATCCAGCGTTTGTATTTAAAATGACTACTCCAAAAACACCAAAAGGTGAAGTAGCATTTGTTGCGATCAAACAAAATATTGAACCAAATGGTGAAAACAAATATAAAATGTCATTTGCAGGTATTGAAACAAAAGATTCAACTGGTTTAACAGTACGTAAAGATTTAACTCTTTGGTTACTAGGACTTGGAGGAGCAATCTTTATGATTGGTGTAATTCAAGGTATGTATTGGTATCACCGACGCGTTTGGATCCAAAATCAAGATGGGGAAGTTTGGGTTGCGGCATTTACAAATAAAAACTATTATGGTTTAAAGATGGAATTAAAGAAAGTGTTTAAAGACACAAAAATTGAATTGCCGATTGATCAACAAGCTAATGAATAGAGTTTAAATAGGGGGAAAATATGTACGAGCTAAGTAGTAATTTTTTATTTATCGCGTTTATTTGTTATATTGTAGCTACTTTCTTTTTTGGCGGCTCGATGAAAACAAATGATAATGGTCCTAATAGATGGGGTACTATTGGTATTACGATTACATTAATTGGATTCTTATCGCAAATTACTTATTTTATTTTAAGATGGATTGCTGCTGGACATGCACCTGTAAGTAATCTATTTGAATTTATTACATTCTTTGGAATGATGTTAATTTTTGCGTTTATCATGATTTATTTTATGTATCGCTTAAATATAATTGGATTATTCGCATTACCGTTGTCAATTATCATCATTGCTTATGCATCAGTATTTCCACATGAAATCAAACCATTAGTTCCATCTTTAAAAAGCTATTGGTTACATATCCATGTAACGACAGCAGCCTTAGGGGAAGCTATTTTAGCGATTAGCTTTATAACTGGACTAATTTATTTAATTAAAAATATCGATCAAAAAGGATCAACAAAGAAAACATTCTGGCTAGAAGCAGTTTTATATTTCTTAGTAACTGTAGTTGGTTTCGTCGTTATTTCAACAGCATTTACTGCATCTGGATACGAAGCAAAATATAATTGGATTAATAAAGATAAAGTACAAGAAGAAATGGTCTATAATCTTCCGTCACTTGTTGGCCCACATAAAGGTGAATTGACTACAAAAGATCGATTTGAAGCTCTTGCAGAAATGCCAGCAATGGTTAATGCTAAGAAATTAAACACTGTAATTTGGTCAATTTTTGCTGGTGCAGCATTATATGCAATCATCCGTTTAATTTTAAGAAAACGAATTGGTGCATTTTTACAGCCTTTTGTACAAAAAGTCGATAGTGAATTATTAGATGAAATCGGATACCGTGCTGTAGCAATTGGTTTTCCGGTATTTACACTTGGTGGATTAATCTTTGCTATGATTTGGGCTCAAATTGCTTGGACAAAGTTCTGGAGTTGGGACCCAAAAGAAGATTGGGCATTAATCACATGGTTATTCTATGCAGTGTTCTTACATCTTCGTTTCAAAAGAAATTGGCAAGGTGAAAAGTCTGCTTGGTTAGCCGTATTAGGATTTGCAATTATTATGTTTAACTTAATTGCTGTTAACTTAATCATTGCAGGCTTACACTCTTATGCGTAATTAAAAAAAGCTCTGTAAAGGATAAACCTTCCTTTACAGGGCTTTTTTCTATTTTTGATCCGCGTTTATTTAAATGCTTCCTTATAAATGGTACACTTACTTCCTAGTTTTTTTTCACTATTTTATGGAAATAATAAATTCTAAGAATTATGTAAAAATGTTCACAAATTATACTAGAATATACAATTTTTATTATGTAAAATTATGAAGAGGGGGTCGAAATTATGGATCAAAATATAAAAATATTAATAGCAGATGATGAAGATCGTATTAGACGATTATTAAAAATGTATTTGGAACGTGATGGTTATAGTATTGATGAAGCTGATAACGGCGAGGATGCATTAAATTTAGCATTAAAGAATGAATATTCCTTAATCGTACTAGATTTGATGATGCCTAAAATTGATGGAATTGAAGTTTGTAGGGAATTACGAAAAACAAAAACAACTCCTGTCATCATGTTAACGGCAAAAGGTGAAGAAACAAACCGAGTTCAAGGTTTTGAAGTAGGGACGGATGATTATATCGTTAAACCATTTAGTCCGCGTGAAGTCGTTCTTCGAGTTAAAGCTCTATTGAGACGTTCTTCCACTGTACCAGTATTTACTTCAGACAATTCTTCTGCGAAGGATATCGTTGTGTTTTCGCATCTAACGATTGATAATGATGCTCATAAAGTAATTGTTGAAGGAGAAGAGATCAGTTTAACGCCAAAAGAATACGAACTACTGTTGTTTTTAGCAAAGGCACCTGACAAAGTATTTGATCGTGAAACATTATTAAAATCAGTTTGGCAATATGATTTTTTCGGAGATTTACGTACAGTAGACACACATGTAAAACGACTGCGAGAAAAATTAAGTAAAAGCTCTGAGGATGCTGCGAAAATGATCGTCACTGTTTGGGGTGTCGGTTATAAATTTGAAGTAGGTCAGGAGTAATGATCGTAAGGAGTTTAGTCGGCAAGCTTTGGCTGACAATTATCTTACTAGTCTCTCTTGTATTATCATTCTTGACCTTTGTCTTAATAGGATTTTTTGAAAAATTTTATATTGACCTTCAAGTACAAAATATGAAAGATGATGCCACAAAAATTGCACAATTAATCGAAAATGGTCAACCACTCTCAGATATTGAGTATTTATCAAATAATATTGTTAGTAGATATTCAAGAGTAATCATTTCTATTGACGGTCAAGAGCCATGGTATTCAAATAATACATATGGAATACAGGAGCTACCTTTTAAAGAAATAAAAAATGATGAAATCCTAAAAAAAACGTTAACTGATAATAAAGAGGTCAGTAAAAGACTTGTTTATGGTGAAAATAGTGAGAGAGAAAAATTAGTAGTGGGCGTTCCATTACATACAAACTCAAATAATGGAGCTGTATTTATATACCAAACATTACAACCTGTAAAAGTAATGATTCACCAAACGACTAATTTTGTCTTGCTCGCGGCATCGATTGGGATTGTTTTAACAACATTTTTCTCATTCTTTCTTTCATCTAAAATTACAGCACCGCTTAGAAAGATGAAAGAAGTTGTAAGTAGTATGACTTCAGGGAATTTTAATGTGAAAGTACCAATTCATTCAAGTGATGAAATTGGAGAGCTTGCGTATTCATTTAACAAGATGAGTAAACAATTAAATTTTAATATGAATGCATTAAAACAAGAGAAGGAGAAAGTTTCTAATATTATTACAAGTATGGTAGATGGTGTAATTTCGATTGATAAAGAAGGTCAAATCGTGACATCAAATCCACCAGCTGAACGCTTTTTGAAAATGCTAAATGATGATCAATTTGAAGAACCTTCTTCACTTGTTTTAACGAAAGAACTATTAGATTTATTTGTATTAGTAGTCGAAAGTGAGAAAAAGCAATTTATTGAATTAAATTTCGATCAAGGCAATTGGCAAGTATTAATGTCGCCTCTTTATAATCAAACAACTATAAGAGGCGTTGTAGCGGTGATTCGTGATGTTACAGAGCAAAGACGTTTAGAAAAAATGAGAAAAGATTTTATAGCACATGTTTCTCATGAACTACGTACGCCTATTTCCTTATTACAAGGCTATAGCGAAGCGATTGTTGATGGTGTAGCAGAATCCAAGGAAGAGATGCAAGAATTGTCACAAATCATTTATGATGAGTCACTTAGAATGGGTCGATTAGTAAATGATTTGTTAGATTTAGCAAGAATGGAGAACGGTTTTACTGAATTAAATAGAGAGTTCGTTCCTCTAGTTCAATTTGTAGATCGAATTTTACGCAAGTTTAAAGGTTTAGCAAAGGAAAAGAATATTAAGCTATTTGGAGAAATTGACAACATTCCACATTCAAATATCTACATAGATGAGGATCGAATGGAACAGGTTTTTACAAATTTAATTGATAATGCAATAAGACATACAAATGAAAATGGAAGAATAATTGTTTCAGTAAATCAAAATGAACGATCAACTACATTTAATTTTATTGATTCAGGTGCAGGGATTTCAAAAGAAGATTTACCATTTGTATTTGAACGTTTTTATAAAGCGGATAAAGCTCGGACAAGAGGTAGAAGTGGAACGGGTTTAGGTTTATCAATCGTTAAAAATATTGTAACAGCACATGGTGGATCAATCCAGGTCTATAGTGAAGTAGGACAGGGAACGACATTTAAGGTTAAAATACCGCATAATTTACGAATGAACGAAAAAGATGTAGAGTAATCTTGTTTCATATAAAACATATTTCATCATGTTTAGAGACGAAATTTCTGCAAAACACATAAAAAACAAATAAAAGGTTAGTAAAATAATAAACAAATAAATAAAATAATTGAATTCTTACCCAATTTATCTTACGATTGAATTAATGAAATATTGATGAGTTTAGTGCAAATATTGCTTAAAAGGGAATCTGGTATAATCCAGAACTGTCCCCGCAACTGTAATGTGGACGAAACGAATAGCCACTGTTCTTTAAGAATGGGAAGGTCGGAGTAGGTTGAAACAAAGTCAGTAGACCTGCTAAATTCATCCTTGTTCAATTCTTCGGGGAGTAAGAATTTGAAGCAGCAATTGCAAGACTTCTTGTATTTATATGTTGTTTCAGCCCCCGTTCAAAATGAATGGGGTTTTTTTATGCTTTCCAAATATATTAGGAGGATTTAAATGAAGAAGTTTTTATCAGGTTTGATCATTATGTTATTGTGTTTAGGATTATTTGGTTGTAATAATGATTCGACACAAAAAAAATCGAATGTAAGTAAGAGTGAACAAGCAACTTTTCCAATGACTGTAAAAGATGCAACGAACAAAGAAATTAGCTTTAAAAAAGCACCTAAAAGAATAGTATCACTTATTCCAAGTAATACTGAAATCTTGTTTTCTATTGGTGATGGCAAGGATGTAGTAGGGGTAACGGATTTTGACAATTATCCAAAAGAAGTAAAATCAATTGATAAAGTTGGCGGAAATAATGCCGATATGACATATAATGTTGAAAAAATTATTTCATTAAAACCTGATTTGGTTTTGGCGCATGAATCAAGTTTAGGAATTTCTGCTGATGGTTTAGAACAGATAAAACAAGCGGGGATTAATGTTTTTGTCGTAAAAAATGCAGCAACTATTAATGATGTGTATGATACAATTCAACAAGTTGGAGAGATAACGGGGAAAACTGAGCAATCGAAAAAAGTAGTAACTGGTATGAAAACAAAATTAGATGAAATTAGCAAAAAAACAGCCAAAGTAACTACAAATCCAAAGGTTTGGCTTGAAATATCAGGACCACCAGAAATATATACAGCAGGTAAAGGTACGTTCCTAGACGAAATGCTTTCGATTGTTCATGCTAAAAACGTAGCAAAAAGTGAAAAAGGTTGGGTAAAGTATAGTGAGGAATCAGCGATTAAAGCGAATCCCGATGTGATTTTAACAACTTATGGATATTATGTTCCAAATCTAGAAAAAACTGTAATGGCTAGAAAAAACTGGCAAACAGTAAACGCAATTAAAAATCACCGTGTATATGATGTTAATTCAGATACAACATCTAGACCAGGTCCAAGACTTGCAGAGGGAGTCGAAGCAATTGCAAAGGCGGTTTACCCAGAGCTTTATAAATAATACATATTCAATCTTTTTAATTCCAATTATCTTATTAATTTTTTTATTTATTTTAGGGGTTTCGATCGGGTCTACATCGATTCCCTTTTCTTCTATTATTTCTAGCTTTTCAGATGCTCTATTTAAAACAGAGTATGTTCCAGCTGATATTCAAACAATTGTCATGAATATACGAGTGCCAAGGGTTATGTTAGCTGCATTAGTCGGTGCGAGCCTTTCGTTGGCAGGTGTTGCATTTCAAGGAATACTTAAAAATCCATTAGCTGATCCTTTTACTTTAGGTGTTTCTTCAGGTGCCTCTGTAGGAGCGGTGGTTGTTTTATTTTTTCAAATAAGCTTACCATTTGTAACTTATTTTACTTTACCTGTTGTTAGTATATTATTTGGATTTGGAACACTCATCTTATTATTACTATTTGTTAGAAAACTAGATCGATCTCTAAATGTAGAGACAATCATACTAGGTGGCATTATAATAAGTTCATTTTGTTCTGCATTAATATCATTATTTATAACTTTTTCAAATAATGAATTACGTGCAGTAATTGGATGGTTAATGGGTAATATTGGTGGGAGGGGCATTCAGTATTCTTTTAGTTTATTACCGTTTTTAATCATTTCTTTCTTAATTTTATTAAGTCAAAATAGGCAGCTAGATGCGATGACATTTGGTAGCACGAATGCAAAACATATCGGAATTGATGTGAAAAAGTCCACTTATTTAATTTTGTTAACTGGAAGTATTTTATCTGGTGCAGCAGTAGCTGTTTCTGGAACAATAGGATTTGTAGGATTAGTTGTTCCTCATTTTACTAGAACTATGGTAGGACCATTACATAAAAAATTACTTCCATTATCGATGATCAATGGCGCAATATTTTTAATTGGATCTGACATTTTATCTAGGATTGTTTTAGCTCCTAGAGAATTACCAATTGGGGTAATTACATCTTTAATTGGTGCGCCAATATTTGCTTTTATATTACTATCTTTGAAAAGAAATAGGGGAAAAGTATGATCAAATGTCAAGATATCTCATATTCATATGATGGAATTCATACTGATTTGGATGAACTGTCTTATTCTATTAATCAAGGAGAATGGCTAGGAATTATTGGTCCAAATGGGAGTGGAAAGTCAACGTTTTTAAATATTCTTTGTGGACTTTTTAAGCCGTCTAAAGGAAATGTAATGTTGGATGGAGAATTTGTTACTAGTATGTCTAATAAACAAATAGCAAAAAAGATTGCTGTTTTATCACAACAAAATTCCTATACATATTCTTATGAGGTAAAAGAAACAGTTAAACTTGGCCGTCTTGCTCATTCGTCTTCCTTTTTTCCTAGCTGGTCCACAATCGATGAAACTGCAGTAAATAATGCAATGATGATGACTGGTACAAACAAGATGGAAAAAAGCTTCATAAATGAAATTAGTGGTGGTGAGCGTCAAAGAGTATTTCTTGCACAATGCTTCGCTCAAGAAACACCATATATTTTTTTAGACGAACCAAGTAACCATCTAGATTTAATGCATACAATTAAAATTTTAGACGTTTTAAAGGAATTACAAAAACAAGAGAATAAAACGATTGTAACTGTTTTTCATGACTTAAATTTAGCAAGTCTATACTGTGATCGATTACTTGGATTAAAGGACGGAAAAATTTATATTGAAGGAAGAACAGACTCAGTATTAAGTGAAAATTTATTAAAAGGTTTATACGACACATCTTTTCAAATTTTAGATAATCCCGAAACAAATAAAAAGGTCATTATTTATAAAAGTAATGTTTTGTAATTTAAAATTGAAAAAAGGAGAGGTTTTTCATGAAAATTTATACAAAAACTGGGGATAAAGGTCAGACTAGCTTAGTAGGTAAACGAGTAGATAAAGATGACTTAAGGGTAGAGTCTTACGGGACAATTGACGAAGTAAATACAATCGTTGGGTACGCAATGACCTATTTAGATCATGAAGATACGAGGGATATTTACAATTCACTTCAAAAGATCCAACATGAACTATTTGACTGTGGTGGTGATTTGGCAGTAGTAAAGGATAGCATCCCTTTTAAAACGACAGAGAAAATGGTTGAAGAGCTTGAAACATTAATCGATGAATATATGGAAGCAACTCCCCCGTTACAACGTTTTATTTTACCAGGTGGGTCAAAACCTGCTGCAATCATTCATCAAGCAAGAGCGGTAACGAGACGTGCCGAAAGAACAGTCGTAACATTAATGAAACAAGAAAATATTCATCTTCCAGTATTTTTATATTTGAATCGATTATCTGATTATTTCTTTGCACTTGCAAGATTAATCAACACACGTCTAAATATTAAAGATGTTGAATACGAACGAGGAGCAATCGTATTTCGAACCGATAAAAAATAAATAAAGAAAAGCGATTGAATAGTTAAATTTTTCTAATCAATCGCTATTTTTTTTGTATAAATAAGTTTTTTCAATCATAGAATGTTTGAGTGTATGTTTTAGTTAAAGTACCTCTTGGCGTTTATATTTTTTGATTTACTCAATACATCTTAAGAAATATACATAAAGAGTTAAAGGTTTGAAAATGATTTAAAGGGCTTAGTTCAATTTTTTTTGAATCACCAGTTGTCAGTCCACGAGTTATTGTCCAGATTAAACACTTTTCACATTTCTTTAGGTAGGGGGGCAAACAATGTTTGATTTTCTTAGGAGATGTTTGTTGATTGTTGTGTTTGTTTTAACGATTGGCCTTTTATTTATCGGAGGAAATCGAGAGAAATTAAAGGATATTATATCAGATAAAAATTTTCATGAATTAAAAATAGTTTCAAATCCTTGATAATTCGTGTTGAAAAGAGCGATTTTTTTTAGAACTTCCATTATAAATGTAATTTACTCATAAATTCGGTAAAGTACATTTATATGTGAAGTTCTATTTTTGATTTAAGGAGAAAAAATGGCGAATCCAGCAATTGTAATGGAAGAGGAATTAGCGAAAGAAATAGTGAAGATACAATTTCCATTGCCAAGAAAACCTAAGGAATGCTTAAATGATTAGTTGGAGATTTTTATTTACAAACTGTATTTAATTTAGTAACATTAAACTGTAATTTAATAAACGATCTATCTTCGGGGCGGGGCGAAATTCCCCACCGGCGGTAATTAAGCATTGCTTATAAGCCCGCGAGCCTGATTTTTTGGGCAGGATCTAGTGCGATTCTAGAGCCGACAGTATAGTCTGGATGGGAGAAGATGGAGGTTCGCGAGTTCAAAAATTTTTTCTTTTTGAACGCTTATTTGGCGTACTGAAAATTCTCCCCTATTTCAAAAAAATAGGGGATTTTATTTTATTTGCATAGTTTTATACTATTTTTCATTTTTTAATTCGGACTTATTATAATATGTGCAAAAAATAACGCAACTTAAGCGAACCTTTCATTTTTCTTGATATGATCGGGAAAAAGGAGAGAGGTATAATGCAACAACGCAACAAAGTAAATAAAATGGTGATAGTGGCAATGCTTAGCAGTATTTCTTATGTACTCATGATGCTATACTTTCCACTTCCTGCATTTCCAGTTTGGCTTACAATTGATTTTAGTGACGTACCAGCACTAATAGGCGCAATTGTTTTTGGTCCTGTAGCAGGAATAGGAATAGAGTTAATAAAAAACATCCTACATTATGTTATTAATGGAAGTATGACTGGTGTACCAATTGGAGAATTTGCTAATTTTAGTGCGGGAGTATTATATATTTTACCTGCGTCGTATTTCTTTAGAAAATATCGTTCTGTAAAAGGGCTAACTCTTGGATTAATCGTTGGTACAGTAGTGATGACTGGAATCCTTAGTCTTTTAAATTATTTTGTGTTATTACCTGCATATGCACATTTCATGAATTTTAAACTGCCAAATGAAGTAATAGTTGCATCAATTATGCCATTTAATGCAATTAAAGGTTTATTAATCATGATCTTATTCTTAGTTATCTACCCTAAATTAAAGGTTTGGTTAACTCAAAGAATGAATGTTCATAACGTATAAATAAATGAAAGTGTCTACTAAATTTTTTGGTAGACACTTTTTTGTTTTATGTACCTCTATTCGAGTGATTAGCTGCGAATTTTGTACTTCATATTTATTTTATTGATAGGAAAAAAGAGAACCATCTATCAAATGATAGATGGTTTATTTGTTAATATTTTAGCTGAGAAGTTAAGAAAAGAAACAGTTGTTCATTGCGTTCATCAAGTGCTTTGTCGATTTGACAAAGCAGAAGTTTTTGCGATGTTTGTACTACAAGCGATGAAAGAAACGCATCGATTTCTGCTTGCACTTCATCGTTTGATTCAATGGTAGTTGTGGAAAACGGATTAGTATCTAAGATTAAAGCGTACTCGATCGGCATCACATCAAATAACAACTCAAGATAAAACGGTGTTTCCTTCCCATGCAATCGAAGTTTATGGTAAATCGATTCCGACGTCAGATCAATTTTCAAACTATTTTCGTAATATGAAACCTGAGGTTGTGAATAGTTATCCTTTCGAAAATTAATGACAATGCCATTTGGTGTACTCTTTGCATCATCTACAAACGAGATGTTTGTTAGTACTTCATCAACAGCAAGGAGAAAGTGTAATATCAATTCGATGTCTTTTTTTACCTGTTTTTTCTCTAAGAACTTGTTTAAAAAAATCTTTTTCTCGGTAACTGTCATCTGTTCCATGCTGATCATCCTCTCATGATGTTTTATTTATTATAACAAGTTATTAGATAATTCTGAATATGTAAAATAAGGAAATAATTAGTTTTCTCATAATACCTTGGCAAACTGTTCAATGTATGTTTTGACTTAATTCAAAAATATTGGGATTAAATAAGAAGATAAAACTGGATGTTTCTATGTCTTAATGAACTAATTCAAAGTGTTAAATGAGTGATAAACGCATAGCTCTTGTTTTTTATTTAATAAAAAAAGCGACGAAATAACTTCGCCGCAGTTTTTACTATTCGAATTTTAAAGCGTCGCCATCGAATGCTTCGTCAGCAACTTTGATTGAGTCTGTTGGGCATCCTTCAAATGCATCCATCATGTCATCAACTAAAACGTCTGGAATTTCAACGATTCCTTGGTTATCATCTAGAGTAACGTATGCGATCCCTTCATCATCATAGTCATAGATATCAGGTGCAGCTGCGCCACAAGCGCCACATGCGATACAAGTGTCTTTATCAACGATTGTATATTTTGCCATTGTATTGACCTCCCAAATTATTCCCTGTTTTTGTTACAGATACTATTTTTGTAATGTACCTGTAAACATTTTAAAACGGTTTCCAAAACTTTTCAATATAATTGTACAAGGTTTTGAAAAAAACGAGAAATGATGAAATCCCAAATAAAATAAATAATGATTTTTCTATCTTTAAAATGGTTTGGTAATTGATACATATGATAAGCTAGAAGAAATAAAAACTATTTAGAAAAAATGCACAAATATTTTTGTACTACTAATTATTATTCGAAAAAATATTTAAATATATTAATGGAATAATTTTATTTGAGAGGTTTATGATGTTTAAGCTATCTATATTGGAAGAAATCATCCTTTTTTTACTTCATCGATATAATGGTGAACGAACGATCCAAGGTATAATGTATTTATTAAAAGGTAAACAAAGTGCTCAAATTATTCAAGATTCTCATTTTTATCAAGTCACATCATTTTTCGGACTTTTTCATTTCCTTACTCATCAGAATATGCAAGAAATTATCAATGGGTTAGAGGATAAGGGGTATATAGGTCAGTCTGAAAATAAGAATATCTATTTGTTAAATAAAAATGGTCATGCTTATCTGGCAAATCAAAAACTACAGTTTATGGAATTTACATATATAAACGGACTAAGGTTTTCTAGTATTCAAAAGGTATTTTGGAAAAGATTTTCATTGTTTTTTCAAACGGTTTCCAATCTGAATATGAATTCAAAATATTTTAGGGCAGTTATTCAAGACCACGATATACAAAATTGGGTAAAAAATGAGATTCTTAATTTTACTGGGAATAAAAACGAATTAGTTAAACAATTTTACAATGAATTGCATACAATTTTAGAAAATATAAGTGACGAAGACGCATTACAATTTGTAAGACGATTGTCTGGAGCAAATGCTTATGGCATGACTCTTGAACAAATTGCATCAGAACACAAAGTGAGTGTTGAAAAAATTTATCTTAATTCGATTAATACATTACATCATATGATCACTATTTTGGTTGAACCAAACAATCATTATCCTTTGTTAAGTAAATTTGTTAATGGAGATAAAAGTTCTAATATTACGAATACCTCTATTGAAACGAAGCGATTATTTACTGATGGTAAAACAATTCAAGAAATAGCTCAGATTCGTAATTTAAAGATAAGTACAATAGAGGATCATATAGTTGAGTGTGTATTAGGTGATAAATTATTTCCAATTAATCATTTTATAACAACAAAGCAATTTACTATGATAAAAAATAAAATTATCGAACTAAATACAAGGAAATTAAAAATTATTAAAGAAGCTTTATTAAATGAGGTAACATATTTTCAAATTCGTATTACTCTTGCAAGAATGGGTGATTTACATGGACCTAAATAAACTTCTATACGAAAAATTTGGTTATTCAAGTTTTCGAAATAACCAAAAAGAAATTATTACTGACTTGTTAAACTCGAAGGATGTTTTAGCAATGCTCCCTACAGGTGGGGGTAAATCATTATTATATCAATTAACAGGGCTACTTTTGCCAGGCGTTGTAGTTATCGTTTCTCCATTACTTTCCCTTATGGAGGATCAAGTAGAGCAGATTAAAGCATTTGGAGATAAACGAGTAATTGCACTAAATAGCTTCAGAAGTTTTGAGCAAAAAAAATATTTATTTAATAATATTAGCAGCTTTAAGTTTATTTTTGTTTCGCCTGAAATGTTACAAAATCAATTTTTAATTCAAAAGCTTTCTACTTCTAGAATTTCGTTATTTGTTGTTGATGAAGCACATTGTATATCTCAGTGGGGGCATGATTTTAGACCAGAATATAAAACTCTAGGGGAAATAAAGTGTAAATTAAATAATCCGACGGTTTTAGCTTTAACCGCTACAGCTAGCAAAAATGTGCGAGAAGAAATAATTGAAACTTTACAGTTAAAACATGTTCAAAAATATATCAATTCAGTTAATAGAGAGAACATAGCCATTCAAGTTGAAAAAGTAGATACGGAAATAGAAAAAATCAAGTCTTTAACTAACCATCTTTCTAAATTAACAGGTCCAGGCATCGTCTATTGTGGTACAAGAGCTGCTTGCGAGAAAATTTCAAATACCATAAGAGAAAAGTTAAATTGCAAAGTCGCCTATTATCATGGTGGAATGGAACATGAACAAAGAATTTTAATTCAACAACAATTTATACAAAATCAAATAGATATCATAGTTTGTACAAGTGCTTTTGGTATGGGGATAAATAAGCCAAATGTAAGGTTTGTAATTCATTATCAGTATCCTTCAAACATCGAAAATTATCTTCAAGAAATTGGACGAGCTGGCCGAGATGGTGAGCCAAGTATAGCAATACTAATTGTATGTGAAGAAGATCATGAGTTACCACTAAGGTTAATTGATGACGAAATCCTTTCTGTAAATCAAGTTGAGTCTTTTCTAACGTATTTAAAAAGATTAGAAGAAAACCCAATCAAATTGACTGAAACGCTCGTGAATAATTGGAAAGCAGTTTTTCAATTTAGTGAAATACAGTGGACAACGCTACATTCTGAAATGGTTAAATTTAATGTAATCGTAGATGAAAACTTGCATTTAGAAAAAATAAATAATGACTTAATAGAATCGATTAAAGAGTTAATTTCGGAGCGGAAAAAAGTAAAATATTTAAAACTAAAAGCGATGATCGACTTTCTATCTTCAACCACTTGTTATCGCGAAAAATATCTTTTACTTTTTGATGAAATTTTAGTACAGAGACCAATAAATTGCTGTAACATTTGTGGTATATCGATTGAAGAGTATTGTTCAAATGATCAAGAGAAATATGGAAATACTAACGTACTTTCATGGGAACAAGAATTAAGAAATAAATTGGGGCTGTGAGGAATCTATATGGAAAGCGAATTAAACCGTCAAGAAATTCCAGTTAACTATTTGAAGAAAAGTGTATATGGTACGCAGTTAATCATTTTAGTAATCGCTATTTTATGTATTGCTTTTTTTATTGGTACAGAAAAATTTCTAGATGATTTATATTTATTTAAAAGTTATAAAACATATTTATATGGATTCGGAGCTGGATTTTCACTCGTCCTATTTAATATTTTATTAAATTATACGATTCCGGAGCGTTTGTTGGATGATGGTGGATTTAATAAAAGATTCTTTACGTCACTTTCAGTTCCTGAAATGACTATACTTTGTATTTTAATCGCTTTATCAGAAGAATTATTTTTTAGAGGATTTATTCAAGCTAAATTTGGACTAATTATTGCATCAGTTGTATTCGCTTTAGTTCATTTTCGATATGTGAAAAAACCGATTTTACTTACTATTGTATTAATTGAAAGTTTTTTCTTAGGTTACTTATATTTGAAAACAAATAATATTGTTATAGTATTTATCGCACATTTTATCTTAGATTATGTTTTAGGAATGTATATGAAATTAAGTTTGGAAAGTGAAGACAAAGAATGAAAAATGAGCTTCAGACTAATAGTATAGCTGACTTAAGTCGAAAGAAAAAAAATAAGAAATATAAAAATAAGAAAATAAGTGATCAAAATAAAGTTGTTGATTTGTTAAATCTACCACCAAGAAGTGAAACAATGAAAATAAAAGAGGATCAACGAAGACCTTGGTGGAAAATAAAATATCCTTTAATCACTGCTTTAGTCATAATCTTTATCATGCTACCATTTGGAGTTGTGAAGTTTGTACATAGTAAATACGATAAAATTTTTACTGAAAAAGGAAGTTTAATCATTCCTTCAAATAAATTTGAAAAAGTTGAATTAGCTGCTACAGAGCATTTAAAAAAACAAAAAAAGAATGAATCTCAGAAAAAAGCTCCAATCAAAAATGAGATAAAAAATGTAGTAAAACCCCAAACAGATTCAAGTGAAACTGTAGGAGTGGAAGAGATTAATCACGAAGTTCAAAGAGGAGAAACATTATTTACTATTTCAATGAAATATTATGGTAATCGTGATGGTGAAGAAATTATTCAAGATGCAAATCATTTAAATGGGATCGAAGTGACGCCCGGCCAGATATTAAAAATCCCATTAAATGTTGATGTGGATAAATAAGGTTAAGTAGTGAATTGAAATTCAAAATCTAGACAAATTCACTTTGATCGAATGCTTCCTATCTATGTTATAAATAGAGGGAAGGGGAGTGTTAAAGTATGTTAGCAAAACATCGAATGCTTCAAAACCATCAAGTAATTACGATCCAATCTAATGAAACTGTAGAATGTGCACTTAATCTTTTGTTAGAAAAGCAAATTGATAGTGTTCCTGTATTATCTGGAAATAAATATGTTGGAATGATTTCACAAGCAGAGATTTTTAGAAGATGCTTTTTTAGTAATTTACAAAAAGAAGATTATGTTAAGAACCTTAAAATAGGTGAAATCGCTACACATCAAACAATCTGTGTTAAAACGGATGAGCCATTTGAAGATACAATGAATTCATTAAAAAAATATCCTTCCATTGCGGTAGTTGATGATGAGAGAAATTTTATAGGACTAGTCATTAGATATGACGTAATTGAGATTTTTCAAGAAGTACTTGGAAAGGACTGTCGAGGAATAAGGATATCAATGACAAGTATGGAGAAGGAAGGGCAATTAGCAAGATTACTTGATTATCTTCACCATTTTAGGGTTAATATCATATCGCTAGTAACTTTTGATTCAAAAGATCATTTATTAAGAAGAATTGTCTTAAAAATAGATGAAAATAAAAATATCGATAAAATTTTACGTAAATTTGAAGAGCTTGGTCTAAGAATAGTATCTGTTACGAATGAAATAGAAAATTCTACAGTTAATCACTAATATTGTTAAATTCGTTTGCGCTATTTCTTGTTATTAAATACTAATAAAGGATATTATTTTGCGTATACAAAAATAGACTTTTGGAAACGATGAAACCATATTTCACTCAAATTAAAAACTTATGCCCATTTTGTATGAATGGATATAAGTTTTTTTGTTGTTTAAAATTTTTCAATTACTACTAGTTTTTGTATAATAAAAAAAGAAATAGATAAATTGATTTTTAAGAATGAAGTAAAATCAGAGAATCAAGCTGACATATACTTTGTGGATGGGTTTTGTAACAAGGGGGAAATTAAAATAAAATTAATATCATTGATCGGAATCGTAATAATTTTAGCAATTATTTTATTGTTTAATCGAAAAAGTAAGCTAGAGATTATACATAAAAAAATTAAAATAAAGCATTTAGATGATTCGTTACAGTCAATTCAGCTTATATGGATTCCAAATATAGGCGATATTCCTTTTAAATTGAGTGAGATTGAAAAAATCTGCAATCATAATACATTAATTCTTTTAAGTGGTTACTCAAAAAAGAAGTCAAAAAAATATAGACATGAAAACATCCACTATTTATCTTCTATTGCTCCTGTCTATTTTTTGTGGAATGATTTTGACTATAGTGGCAACTATAGGGATCTAAATGCATTATTACTAGATTATAAAGTTACAATTTTAGAAAATAAAAGTGCATCGTTTGAAACTGAAAATGGTACTAAGTTTTCGGTTGTTGGTTTAGATGATGTGAAAACAAAGAGAGATCATTTAGACTTTGCACTTGAAGAACGGTATGAAGATGATCTTAGTATATTAACTAGCTATACAGAAGTCATGAATAGTAATAGTCGTAATTTTGAAAGTATTCAAGTTTATCTGTTTGAAAGAAGTCAATTAAATGTAAATCGAAATCAAAAAACGGTATATTTGGAGCTACATAACAAAAAAGGAATTCGCAAACAAAACACAATAACAGTTTTAAATTTTGAAGTTATGAAATAAGTGTTTGTTGTTTACATGCAGGAGGAAAAGAAAATTGGCCCAAATAGGAAAGTACAATATTAAAGCAATTTCTAACATTGTTGGGATTTTACCAGGCACATTGAGAGCTTGGGAAAGAAGATATAATATTATAAGTCCTGTACGAAATGATGCTGGCCATCGACTGTATACAGAGGAACATGTTTATATTTTAAAATGGCTCGTTCAAAAAGTTAATGAAGGGTTTACAATTGGACAAGCAATTAACTTATACGAAGCAAAAGAGCATAAATCGTCTAATGACAGCTCTCTTACTGAAAATCTTCAATCAGATGCGCTTGTAAATCGAATTGTTTCTTCATTATTATCTTTTGAAGAAAGTGAAGCCCATAATTATGTGAATGACGCATTTAGTCTTTTTTCTGTAGATAAAGTATTATTTAAAATTATTTCAAAGGTTTTTATATTAATAGGTGATAAATGTCGTAATGGTGAAATTACAAGTGCCCATGAACATTTTGCAACATCTTTTTTGAGAACGAGATTAGGGATGATTTATCAAAATTTACCTAACAATAAACATTTGCCAAAGTTAATCGCAGTTTGTGGACCAGAAGAAAAACATGAATTAGGATTATTAATTTTTACGATTTATTTAAGAAGAATTGGTTTTCAAGTTATTTATTTGGGAGCATCAATTGACTCAAATGATGTTGAACAAGTAATAAATGAAGTGAATCCAGCTGGATTTATCATGACTTGTACTTTAAGAGAAAATTTAAAGAAAACAATTGATCTAGCCATTTTAATCAAAAAAATAAAACCAGATATCATTATTGGAATTGGTGGACACGCAGTTTCAACTTGTGAGAGCCCAATTATGGATTCTATACAGGAATTTTATATAGGTAGTCAGCAATCCAACTGGGATGAATGGTTAAAGCAGAATTTTAATTATAAATGAATTTTGACTTTAGAATCACCAAAATTGTATAAAAACATAAACTGTACTATGGTAAATGCAGCAAGGAGGCTAGTTCATGAGGTTGGAACGGTTGAACTACAATAAAATAAAAGTTTTTCTTACATCTGATGATTTATCTGAACGTGGTCTGACAAAAGAAGACTTATGGTATAATGCGCCAAAAGTTCAACAGCTTTTTCAAGATATGATGCATGAAGCTAGCGTAGAACTAGGTTTCGAAGTAGATGGAAAAGTATCCGTTGAAGTTTTCTCTCTTCAAGCTCAAGGAATGGTTGTAATCGTAACAAAATCCGATGAAATTGAAGAAGAGGAAGATGAATTCCAAGACGATTTTATCTCGATGGAAGTAATCCTAGATGAAAGTGAACATATATTGTACGAGTTTTCTACTTTAGATGATCTAATCCTACTTTCTGAAAAATTGGTTTCATGTGATGCTTTAGGTGGAAGATTATTCTCTTTTGAAAATACGTTTTACTTAAAGTTCGAGGAGAGTGATATAGGAAGACTAGATCGTGAAACATTTTATGCGATTTTAGCTGAATATGGGAATCCTTCCACAAGAACAATTTACCGTATTATTGAATATGGTAAAGAACTTATCTCAGAAAATGCTATTGAAAAACTGCATTTTTATTTCGTCAAAAATAAAGCCTCTCAGTAATTTATTACGAGAGGTTTTACTTTTGTAAATTTTTTATTAATATATTGTATTTCTTCATATTCTTTCCTTTTCAAATATTGGAAATAGGAGTATAATGACCTTAGAAAACGCTTACATTAAACGAATATTATATTTTGTTTTCTATGTGTTTATAACTTTCAAAAAGGGATGGAAAGTTGTATACTAATTTCAGAATGAATGAATCTTTTCATCGTTCAAATTTCTAGGGGGTTTACAATGGTTGCCGAGAAATCTACAGAGAAAAATAGCAACACTGAAGAACATTTAGACGTACTAGCGCCTACACAAGTAGTTATTAAAGAAGCGTTAGAAAAATTAGGATATTCAAATGAAATGTATGAACTTTTAAAAGAACCAGTTCGTATGATGACTGTAAAAATTCCAGTTCGCATGGATGATGGACAAGTGAAAATTTTCACTGGTTACAGAGCTCAACATAATGATGCGGTAGGACCAACAAAAGGTGGTATCCGTTTCCATCCAAATGTAACAGAAAATGAAGTTAAAGCCCTTTCAATCTGGATGAGCTTAAAATGTGGAATTGTAGATTTACCATATGGTGGAGGTAAAGGTGGAATCGTTTGTGATCCACGTGATATGTCATTCCGTGAGTTAGAAAGACTTAGTCGCGGTTATGTACGTGCAATAAGCCAAATCGTAGGACCAACTAAAGATATTCCAGCTCCAGACGTATTTACAAACTCACAAATTATGGCTTGGATGATGGATGAATATTCTAGAATAGATGAATTTAACTCACCTGGTTTTATTACTGGTAAACCATTAGTATTAGGTGGATCTCACGGTCGTGAAACAGCTACTGCTAAAGGTGTAACGATTGTAATTCGTGAAGCAGCAAAGCGTAGAGGTATTAACTTAGAAGGTGCACGAGTTGTTATCCAAGGATTTGGTAATGCAGGTAGCTTTTTAGCGAAATTTATGCATGATGCTGGTGCAAAAGTTATTGGTATTTCTGATGCTTATGGTGCACTTCATGATCCAAATGGCTTAGACATTGATTATTTATTAGATCGTAGAGATAGCTTTGGTACAATTACTAAACTATTTAATAATACAATTTCAAATAAAGAATTATTAGAATTAGATTGTGATATATTAGTTCCTGCAGCGATTGAAAATCAAATTACAAAAGATAATGCTCATAATATTAAAGCAAATATTGTAGTTGAAGCTGCTAACGGACCAACAACACTTGAAGCTACTAAGATTTTAACAGAGCGCGGTATTTTATTAGTACCAGACGTATTAGCTAGTGCAGGTGGCGTTACAGTTTCTTACTTTGAATGGGTACAGAATAACCAAGGTTACTACTGGACTGAAGAAGAAGTAGAAGAGCGATTAGAAAAAGTTATGGTACGTTCATTTAATAATATTTATGAAACAAGTGTAAATAGAAAAGTAAATATGCGATTAGCTGCTTATATGGTTGGCGCGCGTAAAATGGCTGAAGCTAGCCGATTCAGAGGCTGGGTATAAGATTATATTTGCTGATAAAAACAAGGTGGAGTATATCCATCTTGTTTTTTTTGATTAGCTATTATTAGACAAATTGAATATTTTACGTAAAATAGTAATAGTAAATATAACTAAGACTCTAGTTTATTGGAGATGTTTCAAATGGAAAAAGTAGAAGTTCTGATCATTGGTGGAGGACCTTGTGGTATTGCAGCTTATCTAGCATTAAAAAATAAGGGGATTTCTGCATTAATAATTGAAAAAGGAAATATAGTTCATACCCTCAGTCGTTTTCCAACGCATCAAACATTTTTTAGTACAAGTGAAAAATTAGAAGTGGGAAATATTCCATTTATTATTGAAGGTAGAAAACCAAAAAAACACCAAGCTCTAGCCTATTACCGTGACGTTGTTAAGCGAAATAGCATAAAAATTAATGCTTTTGAAGAGGTAAAAACGGTTAGTAAGAAAACTGATTTTATCATCGAATCAGTTACAATAAACGGGGAAGAAAAACGTTATGAAGCAAAAGCAGTTATTGTAGCAACTGGATATTATGACCAACCAAACTACTTATCAATACCTGGTGAACAGCTTAATAAAGTTTCCCATTACTTTTTTGAAGGTCATAAACATTTTAAACAGAAGGTTGTCGTCATCGGTGGGAAAAACTCAAGTGTTGACGCAGCACTAGAACTAGAAAAGTGTGGAGCGGATGTAACTGTACTTTATAGAGGCAGTTCATATTCACCAAGTATTAAACCATGGGTACTACCAGAATTCGAGGCACTTGTCCGTTCTGACACAATTAAAATGGAATTTAACGCAAATCTACTTGAAATAAAAGAATCATCAGTAGTATACGAAAAAGAAGGACAAATAGTTGAGATTGACAATGACTTTGTCTATGCCATGACAGGTTACCATCCTGATCATACTTTAATTAAAAGCATGGGCGTCAAAGTAGATGATAAAACAGGAAGACCATTATTCAATCCGGAAACAATGGAAACAAATATTGAAGGCATTTATATTGCAGGAGTAATTGCTGCAGGAAACAATGCAAACGAAATATTTATAGAAAATGGTCGTTTTCACGGTGACTTAATCGTTTCTCACTTAGTTAGTAATAAATAATTTTAAAGAAATGAAACGTATCTATGCTACGTTTCAGAGTGTTGAAATATAAAATGGCAATAGGAAAACGGACATTAAATTGAATATTTATTTAATGATGAAATTATCATTTTTTTGATGATCTATTAATGCTTTTAATTATTTTTATGTTTGAGCAATTTTCAACAGCTTGAACGTAGCTATGCTACGTTCAGAGTGTTGAAATATAAAGTCGTCAATAGGGAAAACGGACTTTAAATGAATATTTAATAATGATAAAATTAGCATTTTTAGAATGATTTTTTAATGTTTTAAATGTAAAAGTGTTTGAGCAATTTCATTATTCCAATAATACTAGTAATGATTTTTTTTAGAATTTTTTTAGAAGTTAAAAATATTATGGGTCATTTTTAGGAAACAAAGATTTTGTTGTTTAGGTTCGATATTAATTGATCCTACAAGCTGATTAATATACAACAGTTAGATTACTCTAAGTAAAGGCTATTTGACTAGTATTTATTACAGACTTTTTTTTGATTGAAAAAGTTGATTGGAACGGAGGGGTGATCGACTCCTATGGGATTAGCGGGAAGGCTGAGACCCCGCAGGCTTGCCGAGGCCACTGAAAAAGTCCTTGTGATTAAAAAAAGTGAAGGCTTTCTCGATTTCATCGAGGAAGCCTTCACTTTTTTCTTGTATAATTGTTGTATCAAGTAACGGTGGTGTATCGAATGATCTCAAATCAAGAATCTTTTACTCTCAGTCCTTTCATGGCTTTATACGATTTAATTGTTCCGAAAGATAATATACTTCGTCAAATAAATGAATTAGTAGATTTTACGTTTGTTTTAGAAGAATTAAAAAATAAATATTGCCTTGATAACGGCCGGAATGCAGTGCCGCCTATTCGTATGTTCAAATATTTGTTACTAAAATCGATCTTTGATTTATCAGATGTTGATGTTGTTGAACGATCAAAGTATGATATGTCTTTTAAATATTTTCTTGATATGGCTCCGGAAGAATCAGTGATCAATTCAAGTTCTTTAACGAAATTTCGTAAGCTTCGTTTAAAAGATGTTGAATTATTAGACATGTTGATCAATAAAACAGTCGAAATCGCACTTGAAAAAGAACTAATTAAAAGTACTTCCATTATAGTTGATGCAACTCATACAAGATCGCGATATAATCAAAAATCACCAAAAGAATTTTTAATGGAAAAGTCAAAGCTTCTTCGAAAAGCTGTTTATCAAATCAATGAGGGAATGAGAGGAAAATTCCCACAAAAGCCAACAACGAATGATTTAATCGATGAAATTAAATATAGTCAAAAAGTCATCCAATCTGTGGAAAAAGAAGAATCAATCCGTGAATATCCAAAAGTCAAAGAAAAACTAAACTATCTAAAAGAAATTGTAGAAGATTACGAGGGCAACCTAGAATTTTCACATGATCCTGACGCAAAAACTGGTCACAAATCAGCTGATACCTCATTCTTTGGTTATAAAACACATATTGCGATGAACGAAGAGCGTCTTATTACAGCTGCATTGGTTACTACTGGTGAAAAAAATGATGGAAAGTACCTACAAACATTGATTGAAAAAAGTTGTGAAACAGGAATGGAAATTGATACAGTCATTGGTGATACAGCTTATTCAGAGATTGATAATCTTCAATACGTAAATGAAAATGAATTAAAATTAGTTTCGAAATTAAACCCAACGATTACACATGGAGCACGTAAAAAAGAAGATGAATTTCAATATAATAAGGATGCGGGTATGTACGTTTGCAAGGCAGGTCATATGGCAATCCGAAAAAGAAGACAAGAAAGAAAAAATCAGAAAAAAAATCCGCGAGATATGTATTACTTTGATATTGAAAAATGTAAAAAATGTCCCTTTAAAGATGGATGTTACAAAGAAGGTGCCAAAAGTAAATCATATAGTGTAACAATTAAATCAACTGAACACAAAGAGCATGCACAATTTCAAGAAAGCGAATATTTCAAAGAGAAATCAAAAGAACGCTATAAAATTGAAGCAAAAAATAGTGAATTAAAACACAGACACGGGTACAATGTAGCAAATTCCACGGGTCTATTAGGCATGGAAATGCAAGGGGCAATGGCCATATTCGCAGTTAATTTAAAACGAATACTGACCTTAATGAAGGAAGAAAAATAAAAATGTATAAAGGAAAAGGCGATTTTCCGTTCAATTCTGAACGAAAAATCGCCTTTTTTAGATCATATATAGATTACAGTAAATAAAATTGACTGTTTTTCAGTGGCCTCGGCTTGCCGAGGAGGCTAAAGAATCTCGCCCCATGGAAAGCGGGCACCATGTAGTGGAAATCAACATCACTCTCCTCCTTTTACGAAAATTTGATAATTAATTGACAAGGTAGTTTTTCAACAGAGTGAACGTAGCTATGCTACGTTTTTTTTATTAAAGATTTTCGAGCCGTTTTCTGTTTACTTAAAGAATTTTAAAATGTTATAATTTCTTGTGAAATGAGGTGCTAAAATGAAAAAAGTAGTATTAATAACAACAGGTGGAACAATTGCTAGTAAACCAAATGCAGAATCAGGTAAATTAGATTCTGGGGCATTGTCAGGTCAGGAAATTGCAGAAATGCTCAATTTACCAAAAGATATAAATGTTATTGTCGATTCTTTTTTCCAAGTTCCAAGTATGCACATAGGCTTCGAACATTGGATGTTGTTAAAGAATAAAATTGAAGAATACTATCAAGATGAAACAATCGATGGGGTTGTCGTTACCCATGGAACTGATACGTTAGAAGAAACGGCTTATTTTTTAGATTTAACAATTGACGATGATCGTCCAGTTGTTATTACTGGCTCTCAAAGATCACCAGGGGAATTAGGTACTGATGCTTTTATCAATTTAAGACATGCAATTTACACTGCATCTGACGAATCTACTCGAAACGTTGGTACAGTTGTTGTCTTTAATGAACGTATTTTTACTGCAAAATATGTTAAAAAAGAACATGCATCTAATATTCAAGGGTTTAACGTATTTGGATTCGGATACCTAGGTATTATCGATAACGATAAAGTACATATCTATCAAAAACCGGTATTAAAGGATAAATACAAAATTACAAGTGAGTTACCTCAAGTAGATATAATTAAATGTTATATTGAAGCAAAAGGATATTTAATTAAAGCAGCTGTTGAAAATGGTGCTAAAGGAATTGTCCTTGAAGGTGTTGGAAGAGGACAAGTTTCTCCACATATGACTGAAGAAATTGAAAAAGCTGTTAAAGATGGCATTAAAGTAGTCATTACAACAAGTTCTGAAGAAGGCGAAGTATATCCGACTTATGATTATTACGGAAGTGCCTATGATTTAGTTAATAAAGGTGTAATTTTAGGTAAAGATTATGATAGTAAAAAGGCAAGAATTAAATTAACTGTCATGTTAGCATCCGAAATGAATGATATTATGGAAGGCTTCTCTAAATAATTTTTACTTTGACAAAAACGTGCTTAGCACGTTTTTTTGCTAGGTTAAATACAGTTAAAAGTTAGATGAATTAAAAATTAAATTCAAAATTGTGTATAAAATTAATTGAATCTAATCATACTGGTAATAAAAAAAGGTATGATCTTAAATGAAAAGAATCGAACGAATACTTTTTAAATTAATTATTATTCAATTATTTTGTTTAGTCATAAGTCAATACGTCTTATCATTCCCTAGTCTTTCTGTCTATTTAACGAAAATTGAATTATATGAAGGCGTTACGCAAAAAGCTAAGGACGTAACTAGAGAAGTATATAATCATATTGGTAAATAGATGAATTCGTCGGAATCATATGGTAATATAAAATAAAGCAGGCTAGCCTGCTTTATTTTTATTTGTTTTTATTTTTTTAGGACATGATAAGATTAAAGGGGTTGCTATTAATGTAGCACTTTTTTTATGTAGGAGGACTTATGAGTAAAAAAATTAGTATAGCGATAGATGGACCTGCAGCTGCTGGTAAAAGTACAGTTGCAAAGATTGTTGCAAAAAAATTAGGATATGTATATATCGACACTGGTGCAATGTACCGTGCTCTAACTTTTAAAGCAATCCAAAACAATATTGATGTAAATAACGAGATGGATTTAAGTAACTTACTTTCAAATATAACGATTAAGTTAATCCCGGAAGAAGGTACTCAAAAAGTTTTCATTGATGATGTTGATGTTTCAGAGCCAATAAGAACACCAGAAGTAACTAGAAACGTATCATTTGTTGCAAAACATAGTTTAGTTCGTGAAAAAATGGTCGATTTACAACGCGAATATGCCGTAAATGGTGGAGTTGTAATGGATGGTAGAGATATTGGGACTCATGTATTAGTTGGTGCAGAAGTGAAGATCTTTATGATTGCTTCTGTGGATGAACGAGCTCAAAGAAGACATATCGAAAATGTCAAAAACGGTTTTGAAAGTGATTTAGAGCTATTGAAAATAGAAATAGCAACAAGAGACCGAATTGACTCGGAAAGAGAAGTTTCACCATTGAAAAAAGCTGATGATGCAATCTCATTAGATACTACTTCTAAAAACATTGATGATGTTGTAAATGAAATATTAACGATTGTTGAAGGTAAAATAAAAAATATTTAGAAGAATTAGTCATCAGATTTCTTGACTTTTCTGCTTATTTATTAGAAGGTAAAAGAGGATAATACATAATTGGTCTATCCATTTTTAAAACATAAGGAGGAATATGACATGGTTGAAAAAGTAATGCCAGAAGTTGGGGAAATTATCTCATGTGTAGTAGAACAAATTGAAGATAAGCAAGCAATCGTAGGTTTCGGTGGAAAAACAGATGGTATTCTTCCAATAAAAGAAATTTCTAACGTACATATTGAAAATGTAAGTGACGCGCTAACTGTTGGACAAGAAATTGAATTAAAGGTTATTAAAGTTGAGGAAGATTCAGTTGTTTTTTCTAAACGTGCCGTAGATTCAGTTAAAGCTTGGGAACAATTAGAAGGAAAATTAGCTAGTAAAGAAGTTTTTGAAGTGATCGTTACAGAGCAAGTAAATGGTGGACTAATTGCAGACGTAGGCGTTCGTGGATTTATTCCTGCTTCACTTGTTTCAAAAAAATTCGTTGAAGATTTAGGAAGCTATGTTGGTCAATCGCTTGAAGTAGTGATTGAAGAACTAGACCGTGAAAAAAATCGCGTAATCTTATCTCATAAAGCTGTTGAGCAATTAAATGAAATTGAAAATCGCCGTCAAGCATACTCTTCTATTAAAGTTGGGCAAATCGTTGAAGGTAAAATAGAAAGATTAACAAATTTCGGTGCTTTTGTAAATATTGGTGGAGTTGATGGATTAGTCCATGTATCTCAAATGTCTCATAAACGTGTTACAAAGCCAGAAGAAATTGTAGCTGTAGGAGATACTGTAAAAGTTCAAGTTCTTTCAATTGACACAGATACTAACCGTATTGCTTTATCAATGAAAGCAATTCAGCCAGGACCATGGGATCAATTAAATCCAAGCATTAAAGCAGAAGCAGTAGTTGAAGGGATTGTAAAACGTCTTACAAACTTTGGTGCATTTGTAGAAGTTCAAAATGGAATTGAAGGATTAGTTCATGTTTCTCAAATTGCTGATAAACATATTAAAAATCCAAACGAAGTCCTAACAGTTGGTCAAGAAGTAAAAGTTAAAGTTTTAGATATTAACCCTTCTGAAAAACGCTTATCATTAAGCATTAAAGAAGCTGGTGAAGCTGAACTTCAAGAGGATATTGCTAAATACGTACAACCAAGTGAAGGTGGTTTCCAATTAAGCGAACTACTTGGTGATAAATTAAATAAATTTAAAAAATAATAAAAAATCCTTCAGCCATTTGCTGAAGGATTTTTATTTAGAACATTTTAGTTATGCTGATTTTCTGATCTTGCTTCTTCAGGTGTGTCTAAACGCGTAGCACCTTTGTTATGAATGCTTTGATCTCGATCAGATTCAACTCTTCTAGATTGTTTTAGTTTCTTTTCTTGACGATCTTTTCCCACTCGCTTCACCTCCAAAAAAATCTCATTTATAGATTCGTTTTAAATGCAACTTCTTATACACTTTCTTTTTTTATTTGATTATTTTTGAAATATGAATTGTTCATACTAGTACTACTAGGAGGTTTTCGTGTGCAAGGTAGTCTATTTATCATTAGTTCTTGGATTATTGTTTTATTTCTTTTGCTTTATCAGGATCGAACTAAGAAAAATTTTTTGTATCTAGCTGGATTGCTTATATTAATCGGTTGCTCAGCTTACACAATTGATCTATTTTCAATTGAAATAAATTTTTCATATATCATTATAATTTTTATCATAAGCTACTTTATTAGTTTATTAAATTTAATTGACCAAATCGTTCATTTCTTTAAAGGTCTGATTATTGGCATGACATATAGTGTAGTTACACTGCTTTCGATTTATGATCCTGCAAGCTTTATTATTGATGAGAAGATAATTAGTTCATTTTTAGTCATACTACTTTCTCTCTTTTTAAGTAAATCCTATTATAACAAAATGCGTTATATAACAATTGGACTAGTTCAAGGAGACATTTTTAATTATATTACGTTTAAGTCGATTAATTTTAAATATATAATAGGAGATTTAAACTGGTTTGATACTTTATTTATGTCCATTTTATTATTGTCAGCAATTCAATTCATAGTACTTTACGTATCAAAAATAAGTCTCAAAAATAGAAAATTATTAAAAAGTTGAAGTGTATTGGTCTTTTCTCATATTTTTTGTTAAAATAGATAAGTTATTTAAATAAATCAATTTTTAAAACTAAACTAAAACTCATTTAGATGATTTAAATGGTACATAGTTATGCTAGGAAGGATGAATTAAATGTCTAAACCGACAGTTGCAATAGTTGGACGACCAAATGTAGGGAAATCAACTATTTTTAATAGGATAGTGGGAGAAAGAATTTCAATTGTAGAAGATATTCCAGGTGTTACTCGTGATCGTATTTACAGTTCAGGAGAGTGGTTAAATCAAGAATTTAGTTTAATCGATACAGGTGGAATTGACATTGGCGATGAGCCATTTTTAGAGCAAATACGCCAACAAGCTGAAATTGCAATTGATGAAGCGGATGTTATTATTTTTCTAACAAATGGTCGTGAGGGTGTCACAGCGGCAGATGAGGAAGTTGCTAAAATACTTTATAAAACAAAAAAACCGGTAGTATTAGCAGTTAATAAAGTCGATAATCCTGAAATGAGAAGCGATATTTACGACTTTTATGCATTAGGATTTGGAGAAGTATTTCCAATCTCAGGTTCACATGGTTTAGGACTAGGTGATTTACTTGATGAAGTTGTAAAACATTTCCCTGAACAAGAAGATGATCATTACGATGAAGAGACAATTAAATTTAGTTTAATTGGTCGACCAAACGTTGGGAAGTCATCATTAGTAAATGCATTATTAGGTCAAGAACGTGTAATTGTAAGTAATGTTGCTGGAACTACACGAGATGCTGTCGATACACCTTATTCAAAAGATGGCCAAGATTATGTCATTATCGATACAGCTGGTATGAGAAAAAAAGGTAAAGTTTATGAAAGTACGGAAAAATACAGCGTATTACGTGCTTTACGTGCAATCGAAAGATCAGATGTCGTCTTAGTCGTATTAGATGGTGAAGAAGGTATTATTGAACAAGATAAGAAAATCGCTGGATATGCACATCAAGCAGGTAGATCAGTTGTTATTGTTGTAAATAAATGGGATGCAGTAGAAAAAGATGAAAAAACAATGAATGAATTCATTGAAAACATTCGAGCACATTTCCAGTTCTTAGATTATGCTCCAATTGTATTCCTATCAGCTAAAACGAAGAAAAGAACTCAAACTTTATTACCAATGATTAATAAAGCATGTGAAAGCCATAGTTTACGTGTTCCAACAAATGTATTAAATGATGTTATTATGGATGCAATTGCGGTGAATCCAACACCAACTCATAATGGACAAAGATTAAGAGTGTATTATGCAACTCAAGTAGCAATTAAACCACCAACATTTGTTGTTTTTGTAAATGATCCTGAATTACTTCACTTTAGTTATGAGCGTTTCTTAGAAAATCGTATTAGAGATGCTTTTGATTTTGAGGGATCTCCAATTAAGATTATCGGTCGTGCACGAGCGTAATTCGATGAAAAATATGGATTCTTTATGAAGGGGAGTGTTGATTTGGAAAAAATCGCTGTTTTAGGTGCAGGTAGTTGGGGAACTGCTTTAGCCATGGTTTTATCAGATAATGGGCATACGGTTACTTTATGGGGAAATAAATCCGAACAAATCAATGAAATAAATGAACAGCATACTAATAAAAGATACTTGCCGGAAATTAATTTACCTGAAAATTTAAAGGCATCGGTCAATTTAAAGGAAGCTATAAATGGAGCTAACTATATTTTGCTAGTTGTTCCAACTAAAGCAATAAGAGAAGTTTGCCAACAAT
Organism: Gottfriedia acidiceleris; assembly: GCF_023115465.1. Lineage (NCBI taxonomy): Bacteria > Bacillati > Bacillota > Bacilli > Caryophanales > Bacillaceae > Gottfriedia > Gottfriedia acidiceleris. Next base: position 1,866,867 of record NZ_CP096034.1, read on the forward strand.
TAAATAATGAATTAACAAACGAGGTTACAATAATCCATGCAAGTAAAGGGATTGAGCCTGACACATCTAAACGTGTTTCAGAAATGATCACTGAAGAAATTGATGCGAAATTCTTAAAATCAGTCGTTGTATTATCAGGTCCAAGTCATGCTGAGGAAGTTGCATTAAGACATCCAACGACTGTAACATCGGCATCTAAAAATATGGAAGATGCGGAAATCGTTCAAGAATTATTCTCAAATGGTTATTTCCGTGTATACACAAACGAAGATGTAATTGGTGTTGAAATTGGTGGAGCATTAAAGAATATTATCGCACTTGCTGCTGGAATTACTGACGGACTTGGATATGGCGACAACGCAAAGGCGGCTTTAATGACACGCGGACTTGCAGAAATAATTCGTTTAGGTAAGGCTATGGGTGCTAATACTCAAACTTTTGCTGGATTAACAGGAATGGGCGACTTAATCGTAACTTGTACGAGTGTCCATAGCCGTAACTGGAGAGCTGGTAATTTATTAGGGAAAGGCAAATCTTTAGACGAAGTATTAGATAATATGGGGATGGTCGTTGAAGGTGTTCGCACGACGAAGGCTGCAAATCAATTAGCAAAACAAGTAAATGTAGAAATGCCAATTGTTAATGAATTACACGCAGTATTATTTGAAAATAAAAATCCAAAATTAGCAGTTGATGCACTTATGTCTCGTGTAAAAAAACATGAGGGCGAAAGTACGTCAAATTATATAAGCGATCTTACTGAGTAATTAATTTTATTTAAATAGATAGATTAAAAGCATTAAAACTTAGTTTTAGTGCTTTTTCTTTTGTGGACTAAAATAGGCGTTTCACCATTTCTCTTTTTTTGCATAGCATATGTTGTATAGAAAAGAAGGAGGTTTGAATGGTGACTAATAATAATCCAAATGGTTTCTTCGATAAGATTGAAAAGAAAGCAAATGTAAGCAAATCAGATATTTTTAAAGTCGCTGATTCAGTAAAAGATGCAAACTTTAAAGATGAAGCAACTGTTAGAAAACTAGTTCGTCAAATTGCAATGATGACAGGTCGACAAGTTTCTAAGGAAAAAGAAGACAAAATCGTTCAAGCAATTGTTACTAATAATATGCCATTAGATTTTCAATCATTAACAAATATGTTTAAACAAAAATAATTGGGCTTATTCTTCAGCGATGTATTTAGTGCATAATCATACATTATTGCATACTATAGAATGACTTATACCGGATGTATTCTGGTGGGTGTTAGTCGAGGATGATTACGAAGCAATTGCCCCAGTTTGCTTCGAAGAAAGAAGGAGTATATTTTTACTTTTTCTTTCTTTTTATTTTGTCCTTTTAACTATGTGAATGGTCCCCGATCCTAAAATCCTCCTTGATTGGTTTTATCAAGGAGGTATTTTGATGGTGTTTGTTAAGGTTGTAACTAGTGAATATGTTCTAATGGATTATTTAAGATGCAAGAAATAAATTAATAACAGACAAGTATACGTAGGCATTAAATAAGTCGATAATGTCTTAATAGGATTAAAAAGATTTTAATTCAAATCATGTGATTATTTTGATACTATAATAATGGTAGAAAATACATAGGGGGAACATAATGAACGCGGCACATATTAATGAAATTATTTCTTTTGTAGGAATCGGATTAATGCTTTTATCATTATTTTTAATTTTCTTAAGTAGAAACAAAATAAAAATAAAATTTTTAAAAATGATTACAGCCTTCATTGCATATATGTCTTTAATTATTTCAGGGATTTTAATTACATATATCGTATTAAGCTGGCCTAGTTAATGAGAATAAAGGGGACTAACATGAAAAAGCTATTTCTTTCCATTCTAATGTGCTTTGTTATAAGTATATTAAGTGGTTGTTTATATCCACAAGATAAACTTGCACAAAACCAAGTACCATATGATGATCAATTGCAATCTGTTCAAACTGCAGTTAATAAATTTAAGGAAAACAATTCAGGAATGTTACCAATAAAAAACAAGGATATGAATACACCTATTTATATTAAGTATCCAATTGATTTTACAAAACTAACTCCTGGCTATTTAAGTGATGCACCTGGTAATTCTTATGAAAATGGTGGTATCTTCCAGTACGTATTAGTCGATGCAGAGAAGAATCCGACTGTTAAATTAGTCGATCTTAGAATTGCAGAAAAACTAAGAGATGTTTCATTAAGAGTACAAGTTTATAAAGATAAACATACTTATCCACCAATCAAGAAAACATTGGCTAATGGTGTTTTTCTATTAAACTATAAAAAGATGGGTTTCAAGGAAGAACCATTTGTAGTCAGTCCTTATAGCAATAAGAACTTACCAATCATCATGGGGAATGATGGGGAGTTTTATGTTGACTATTCAACTGATTTATATGCAAAAATTAAAGAAGCGAAAAATTATAAGTTCGGTGAAGATATTCGTTCGATCTTAGTAAAAGACTCACCAATCGTGCCTGCATACTCACTTCCATATACGATTAAAGATGGACAACCAGTGTTTTTAGAACAAAAATAAATAATATAAATCATAATCCTTTGATAAAAGAATACATTTTATCGAAGGATTTTTTTATTTGATCCCAAGTGAATAAAAAGAAAAAATAAAAAATCTTGTCATAACTCACTAGGACAACATCATAGAATGATATTGTCATAGGTATACTACTTCAAGTCAATTATTCCCATGTATTGATAAATCAGGAGGGGAACACATGGAAAAGATAGATATTTTTAAAGACATTGCCGAGCGCACAGGAGGAGATATCTACTTAGGTGTTGTAGGTGCTGTGCGTACTGGTAAATCAACATTTATTAAACGCTTTATGGAAGCTGTTGTAATCCCTAATATTCAAAATGAAGCTGATCGTGCTAGAGCACATGATGAATTACCTCAAAGCGCTGCAGGTAAAACAATAATGACTACTGAACCAAAATTCGTTCCGAATCAAGGAGTAAAAATTCATGTAGCGGATGGGTTAGATGTAAATATTCGATTAGTAGATTGCGTTGGTTATAGTGTGCCAGGGGCTAAAGGATATGAGGATGAAAATGGTCCTAGAATGATTAGCACTCCTTGGTATGAAGAACCGATTCCATTTAATGAAGCGGCAGAAATCGGTACAAGAAAAGTTATTCAAGAGCATTCTACAATTGGAGTTGTTGTAACAACTGATGGCACAATTGGAGAAATAGCAAGATACGACTATATCGAAGCAGAGGAACGAGTAGTGGCTGAATTAAAAGAAGTTGGAAAGCCTTTCATTATGGTGATCAACTCTTCTCAGCCATATCATCCTAATACAGAGGCACTTAGACAAGAACTATCAGAAAAGTACGATATTCCTGTCATTGCGTTAAGTGTTGAAGCAATGCGCGAAGGAGATGTAATGAACGTACTTCGCGAAGCTTTATACGAATTCCCAGTTCTTGAAGTGAACGTAAACTTACCTAGCTGGGTATTAGTTTTAAAAGAAAATCACTGGCTACGCCAAAGCTACCAAGAAGCAATTCAAGAAACAGTTAAAGATATTAAACGATTAAGAGATGTAGATTATGTAGTTGGCCAATTTAGTGATTATGAATTTATTGAACATGCACAACTTGCTGGAATCGATATGGGGCAAGGGGTTGCAGAAATTGATTTATCTGCACCAGATGAATTATATGATCAAGTCTTAAAAGAAGTAGTAGGTGTAGAAATTCGCGGTAAAGATCATCTATTAGAATTAATGCAAGACTTCGCTCATGCAAAACAAGAATATGATCAAGTAGCAGATGCCTTAAGAATGGTTAAACAAACCGGCTATGGAATTGCAGCACCTTCGCTTTTAGATATGAGCTTAGATGAGCCAGAAATAATACGCCATGGTTCAAGATTTGGTGTCAAATTAAAAGCAGTAGCACCTTCTATTCATATGATTAAAGTTGATGTTGAGTCAACGTTTGAACCAATCATCGGAACTGAAAAACAAAGTGAAGAACTTGTTAAATATTTAATGCAAGATTTTGAAGATAATCCATTATCAATTTGGAACTCTGATATATTTGGGCGTTCATTAAGTTCAATCGTACGTGAAGGCATCCAAGCGAAACTTTCTCTAATGCCTGAAAATGCAAGATATAAATTGAAGGAAACTTTAGAAAGAATTATTAACGAGGGAAGTGGCGGCTTAATTGCAATTATCCTTTAATCATTAATTGATCAGGTGGTCAAAACCATCTGATTTTTTTTGTGTTAGTCCAATATATAGAGGTGATTAATTTTTTAACAATCTAATAGTCATATTTTACCTGGTGAAATAAAATTTTAAAAAAATCACAAAAATTAGCAAGAGAAAATAAATATTATTCGACAAAGTTCAACAAAAATAAATTTATTAAAAATCATCAAAAAAATTAAAAAAATGCCGATTAATTCAGTAACCATCGTACTTCGAGAAGTACTTATAAGAAAATTGAAGACGATAAATAAATTTTTCAGAAAAATCCTCACCTGTTTTCGAGTAATTCCAACATTTTCTTATAAAACATATTGAAAAAAGCCGTAGAATCGTATAATATAAGGCATGACAAAGAAATTAATTGGAATTTGTTGTATAAAATTTAAAATTTTGGTCACAAATGAAATTAAGAAACATCTAAAATTTTGGGAGGAGGTGAAAGACATGAACAAAACAGATTTAATCAATGCAGTTGCTGAAGCTGGTGAATTAACTAAAAAACAAGCTACTTTAGCAGTAGACGCTGTATTCGAATCAATTCTTGGTGCGTTACAAAACGGGGATAAAGTACAATTAATCGGATTTGGTAACTTTGAAGTTCGTGAGCGTGCAGCTCGTAAAGGACGTAATCCACAAACTGGCGAGGAAATCGAAATCGCAGCTAGTAAAGTTCCAGCTTTCAAACCTGGTAAAGCGCTTAAGGATGCAGTAAAATAATTACATAATTTAAGCGAAAAAGAAGGATGCTAAAAAAAGCATCCTTCTTTTTTTGCTAAAAAAGTCCAAAAAGACTAATGATTTTGAGACCAATATTAAATTTTGGACAAAGAAAGGCTTGAGTTTAGGTGGTCTAAAAGAAAGGAAAAAGAAAGTATCCTTCTTTTTTTTGCCTATAAAAAAAGAATTATGTTAAAATAAAACGAATCTGATAGTGAATATTAGAATTTTTTTTAGCATGGGGGATCAATTAATGAATGAAGTTAATTTAGAAAAAATTGAACAAGCGGTTCGTCTAATTCTTGAAGCTATCGGTGATGATCCAAATAGAGAAGGAATTTACGAAACGCCAAAACGAGTTGCGAAAATGTATGCTGAAGTATTCTCGGGTATGCGCCAAGATGAAAAAGCTCATTTACATAAAGTATTTGGTGAAGATCATGAAGAATTAGTTCTTGTTAAAGATATTCCATTCCATTCAATGTGCGAGCATCATCTATTACCTTTTTACGGAGTTGCACATGTAGCTTACATTCCTAGAAATGGTAGAGTAACTGGTTTAAGTAAATTAGCACGTACTGTAGAAACAGTAGCTAAAAGACCTCAGTTACAAGAGCGTATTACTGCCTCAGTAGTTGATGCAATTATGGACGTACTACAACCACATGGAGCAATGGTTGTTGTAGAAGCAGAACATATGTGTATGTCTATGCGTGGAGTAAGAAAACCAGGCTCAAAAACTGTTACGACTGCTGTTCGTGGCTCACTTAAAGAGGATGTGCAAGGAAGAAATGAAATTCTTGCAATGATTCATTCAACTAAATAGAATCAAATAATCAAAAAGCAGGGCGTTTGATAGGCAATCTAAAAGCCAGAAGTCCTGCTTTTTTTAAAATATTCATTTATAAATAATGCAAGTTGATTGAGCAATCAACTTATACCATCTAAAATACTTATGGTATAATGAAAAAATCAGTTATAAATGGAATGGATGGAAATAATGAATAGTATTCACGAGTTAAAAAATGAAGTAATCACTCAAATCTTACATACGATTAGACACCCATATTTAAATCAACATCTTCAAGCACCGACAATTGATGATGTAAAGGTTACTTTATTAATAAATTTATTAAAAGAACACAATTTTTCGAGTGATAAAATTGTACATTACTGTAAAGCCTTGATGATTCATCAAATTGCATTAGATACACATGAAAAGGTATCCACATTTGAAGGTACACCAATGGATCGTGAAAAGAAACAATTAACCGTTTTAGAAGGTGATTTATATAGTGGACTATATTACGATGCGCTATCTAAAACTGGGGAAATTGGGCTAATACGAGAACTATCATATGCTGTTAAAGAAATGAATGAAGAGAAGATCAATCTAGTTCACGAACAATTTGGTTCTTTAGAAGAACTTTTCAACTGCATAACTGTAATCGAATCAACTATACTAGTACATTTTGCAAAATTTATATCAGCTGAAGAATCAATAAAGCATATTGAGCAAGAATGTTTAAGATCAAGACTGAAAAAAGAATTCGAACAATCATCAGTTGAAAACTGCTCTGATTTTATTTCACAATTTCAAAGAATAATGGGAATTGTTGATTTAGCTAAAACAAAAGAAGAATTATCAAAAATAATACAATTACAAAATTAATCTACATAGAAGTAATCGTAATTAGTTTAGTGGGGGTTTATATGACTCAATCAAAAGAAGAACGCGTACATGACGTGTTTGAAAAGATTTACAATAAATATGATACAATGAATGGTATTATTAGTTTTAGACGACATATTGCTTGGCGCAAACAAACTATGAAAATTATGAATGTTCAAAAAGGTATGAAAGCGCTTGATGTATGCTGTGGTACTGGTGAATGGACAATTGCACTTGCAAATACAGTTGGAAAAGATGGAGAAGTAGTAGGATTAGACTTTAGTAAAAATATGCTATCTATCGGTGAAGAAAAAGTTAAGAATATGCATTTAGACCAAGTAAAATTAATTCATGGAAATGCTATGGAGTTGCCATTTGAGGACAACTATTTTGATGTTGTAACAATTGGATTTGGTTTAAGAAATGTTCCAGATTATTATCAAGTGTTGAAGGAAATGACAAGAGTCGTTAAGCCTGGAGGTATTGTTGTCTGTTTAGAAACATCACAACCGACTGCATTTGGTATTAGACATGTGTATAAAGCGTATTTTAAATACATCATGCCGATTTTTGGGAAAATATTTGCTAAAAGCTTTAAAGAATATTCTTGGCTGCAAGAAAGTGCAAGCACGTTTCCAGGTATGAATGAACTTGCAAATCTTTTCAAAAAAGCAGGGTTAGAAAAAATAAAAATTAAACCTTATACTTTTGGTGTAGCAGCAATGCATTTAGGTGTTAAACCAAAAAGCTAGTTACTAAAAAGCGAGAAAATGGGATGAATAGTAAGGTGAACGGAATGAAGGTTAAATGGAAATATTCTTATTTAAAAAAGGACATTAGTGAGATTGAAAGCACGCTTCATAAAGTAGTCAATTCTTCACAACCAATTTTGAAAAATGCTTCTGTACAGTTGCTTGAATCTGGTGGGAAAAGAATTAGACCAGTTTTTGTATTGCTTAGTGCTAAATTTGGACAATATAACCTTCAATCGATTAAAAATGTAGCAGCTACGTTGGAAATCATACATATGGCATCTTTAGTTCATGATGATGTAATTGATGAAGCAAGTTTACGAAGAGGTAAACCGACAATCAATTCAACATATAATGATCGTGTTGCTATGTATGCAGGGGATTTTTTATTTGCAAAAGCATTGGAATGTATGTCAGAAATCGAAATCCCATTGGCCCATCAAAAATTATCTGAGACTATTTTAGAGATCTGTTTAGGTGAGATTGAACAAATAAAAGATAAATATAATTTTGACCAAAATTTAAAATGTTATTTAAGAAGAATTAAACGAAAAACTGCTCTTTTAATTTCAGCGAGTTGTGAAATTGGTGCAATTGCATCAGGTGCCTCTCCAGCATTTCAAAAGTGTTTAAAAGATTACGGATACTATTTAGGTATGTCCTTTCAAATTATGGACGATATTCTTGATTTTACGGCTTCTGAGAAGGAATTAGGGAAACCATCAGGTAGCGACTTAATTCAAGGTAATATTACACTACCTGTCTTGTTTGCGATGAATGATTTAGCACTTAAAGAGAAAATTGAATCTGTTTATGAAGGAATCGATCCGGAAACTGTAAAACCTCTTATAAATCAAATTCGTAAAAGTACATATATTAAAGCAGCAAGAAATGTTAGTGAAGCATATTTACAAAAATCTTTAAACAGTATCAGTAGCCTTCCTAATAGTGAAGCAAAGGAAATGTTAATATTAATTGCTAAAAATATTGGAAATCGAAAAAACTAGAGGCGGGGAAAATGCTAGTGCATTTACAACTGCCTCTTTTGGCTTTTTATATACGTATAGAATTCCTGTTATTCAGTTATATTTATAAAAGTTAAACAATAATCTGGAAGCGATTTCAATTTTTACAATATAACAAGATTTTAAACTATTGATAATTTTATAAATTGATGTTACTATTCTACTGTGTTGTTTATACATAATTGAAATCAAGTGAGGTAGAGCATAATGGAAAGAACTTATTTAATGGTAAAACCTGATGGTGTACAACGTAACTTAATTGGTGAAATCGTTTCTCGTTTCGAAAAAAAGGGTTTCCAATTAGTTGGAGCTAAGTTAATGCAAGTGAGTAAAGAACAAGCTGAAACTCACTACGCTGAGCACAAAGAACGTCCTTTCTTTGGTGAGTTAGTAGACTTCATCACTTCAAGCCCAGTATTCGCTATGGTTTGGGAAGGCGAAAATGTAATCGCTACCGCTCGTCAAATGATGGGAGCAACAAACCCAAAAGATTCAGCACCAGGAACAATCCGTGGTGAGTATGCTGCAACTGTAGGCAAAAACATTATTCATGGTTCAGATTCACCTGCTAGTGCAGAACGTGAAATCGGAATTTTCTTCAATCAAAATGAATTAGTTGAATACTCTAAGCTTATTAAAGAGTGGGTATACTAATAAAATAGTTTTAAACAAAGAAGTCAGCATAATTGCTGACTTTTTGTTTTAAAATGATCCTGAGTTTATGTTTTGACAAAATATATGGGCGAAAAATTACTTTTTTCTTATCGATATTTCATTTTTTTGCAAAAAATCAAAAAAAGAGCCAAATTATGGTTCTTTTTTTATGTTAATTTCAGAATAGGTTGTGGTATAGTAGTAACTAATAATTTTAAACTTACATAAAGAGAAGGTGTTGAAATGCGTTATTTAACGGCTGGTGAATCACATGGTCCACAATTAACTACAATTATTGAAGGCGTTCCAGCAGGCTTACCTATATTAGCAGAAGAAATAAATATTGAACTTCGTAGACGTCAAGGTGGATATGGTAGAGGGCGAAGAATGCAAATAGAAAAGGATACTGCTCAAATTACTAGCGGTGTTCGACATGGTTATACATTAGGCTCACCTATCGCATTGGTTGTTGAAAATAACGACTTTAAACATTGGACTAATATTATGGGTCCTGAACCTTTGGACAATCTAGAATACGAAGGAAAAAGAAGCATTACAAAACCACGACCAGGGCATGCAGATTTAAATGGAGCTATAAAATATGGTTTTAGAGATGTAAGGAATGTTTTAGAGCGATCTTCAGCTCGTGAAACGACAGTACGTGTTGCAGCTGGAGCGGTGGCAAAAAAATTGTTGAGTGAGCTAGGAATCACAATTGCAAGCCATGTTATAGAAATTGGTGGGGTTAAAGCAAAAAATCTAGACTATAAAAATGTAGAAGACTTACATAATCGTGCTGAAAACTCAGAAGTAAGATGTATAGACGCTGACGCTACAGAAAATATGAAATCATTAATTGATGATGCAAAACAAAAAGGAGATTCAGTTGGTGGGATTGTAGAAGTTGTTGTTGAAGGTATGCCAGCTGGTGTTGGTAGCTACGTTCATTTTGACAGAAAGCTAGACTCAAAAATTGCTGGTGCAATCGTAAGCATTAACGCCTTTAAAGGTGTAGAATTCGGCATCGGGTTTGAAGCTGGCTCCTTACCAGGTAGTGAAGTTCATGATGAGATTGCATATTCAGAAGAACAAGGCTACTACCGATTATCGAACCGTGCTGGCGGTTTTGAGGGCGGTATGACAACAGGTATGCCAATTGTCGTTCGAGCAGTAATGAAGCCCATCCCAACGCTTTACAAGCCGTTAAAGAGCGTTGATATTGAAACAAAGGAAGTTTATGAAGCAAGTATCGAACGTTCTGATAGCTGTGCTGTTCCTGCAGCAAGTGTCGTAGCAGAGCATATTGTTGCTTGGGAAGTTGCAAAAGCAATTATTGAACAATTTGAATCAGATCAACTTGAGCGTTTAAAACGTAATATTGAAGATTTCCGTGAGTATGCGAGGAATTTTTAATGAATGTGATAACTGTAAATACAAGCTCTAAACAATACGATGTTTGTATAGGGTTTGGAGTATTGAGTGAACTGCAGTCAAAGTTGGACTGTTTAGTTCCTAAAGTTTCCAAAATACTAATCATTACAGATGATCAAGTTGCACCACTTTATTTAGAAAAAGTACTACTAAATTGTAGTAAAACAAATAAAGTTGAACACTTTATCATTCCACATGGTGAAAAAAGTAAGAGTTTTGAAATATACGAAAATTGTTTAACTTATTGTTTTGATGTCCAATTAGATCGTAATAGTTTAATAATTGCTTTAGGTGGGGGAGTAGTTGGTGATTTAGCGGGATTTGTTGCTGCTACTTATATGCGTGGTATTCGTTTTATCCAATTACCTACTACTTTACTAGCCCACGATAGTGCTATAGGTGGTAAAGTAGCTATAAACCTTCCAAAAGCTAAAAATATAGTTGGCGCATTTTATCAGCCGGAATTGGTATTGTATGAATTAAGCTTTTTAACAACCTTGCCAATAGAGGAATGGAGATCAGGTTTTGCTGAAATTAGTAAGGAAGCTATGATTTCTTCTCATGATAATTTGAATTGGTTAATGGATCATATTCTATCACTTGAAGAGTTAGATGATGAGTTAGTTGAAAAATGTGTGACAATGGGTATAAGTGTAAAAAATGAAATTGTATCCAAGGACGAAAGAGAAACTGGTGAAAGAGCATTTTTAAACTTAGGTCATACACTTGGGCATGCAATTGAAGCTTATTTAGGTTATGCTAAAACAACTCATGGTGAGGCTATTGCATTTGGAACTTTATTTTCAATCTATTTAAGTGAACAGTTCTTTCAGGTTGACTTAAAATTTAATGAGATATTAAATTGGTATAATCGATTGAATTATCCTGTTTATTCAAATTTAGAATTAGAACCAATTATAAATCTAATGAAACAAGATAAGAAAAATATCGATTTGAAAATAAAATATATAATATTGAAAAGTTTTGGTAATCCAGTGATTTGTGAATTAGAAGAAGACTTTATAAGAGAAAATTTAGATTGTTTTTTAAAACAAATAATTTCATAATACTTACCTGAAAATGGTGTTTTGATCAAATATTAAAATCAAAATATCATTTTCTTTTTCTAAATTAGGCTAACTTAATCATTGAAAGTGAAAAACATAGGAAAATTCGTCGAATAGAATTTCAGAGAAAAAAAAGGTTTGAATTAATAAAAAATGGAATGTAAATACATATAGAAAGGTTAGATAAGGTGACTATGATGAGAAATTCCCAGTTAGAAAAAATCCGTTTAGTTGGTGATGTGACAATTCCAGGAGATAAATCAATATCTCATAGAGCAATTATGTTTGGATCATTAGCGAAAGGGACTACAAAGATTACTAACTTTCTATTAGGTGAAGATTGTTTAAGTACGATTGCGTGTTTTAGAAAATTAGGTGTACAAATCGAAGTATCAGAAGATGAAGTAGTCGTTTATGGTAAAGGTATTGAAGGACTTAAAGAGGCACATGAAGTACTTGATGTAGGAAATTCGGGAACAACAGCAAGATTAATGATGGGAATATTAAGTGGTTTACCTTTCCATTCAGTTATTATTGGTGATGAATCTATTGGTAAAAGACCAATGAAGCGAGTTACAAAACCTTTAAAAATGATGGGAACTTCTATAGATGGACGTGAAGACGCTACATATACACCTATTTCTATTAGAGGAGGTTCACTAAATAGTATTTCTTATGCTTCTCCTGTTTCAAGTGCACAAGTTAAATCTTCAATTTTACTAGCTGGTTTATTCGCAAAAGGTACAACGACTGTGACTGAACCAGAGAAGTCTCGTGATCATACTGAAAGAATGCTAAAGGCATTTGGTTGTGAGTTAGTAGTTAATGGAAACAAAGTATCGATTAATGGAAACCAAGTATTAACTGCAACAGATGTTATTGTACCAGGGGACATTTCATCAGCTGCATTTTTCTTAGTAGCAGGGTCGATTGTTCCTAATAGCGAAATATTGTTAAAAAATGTAGGGGTAAACCCTACTAGAACAGGGATATTAACAGTTTTAGAAAGAATGGGTGCTAATATAACATTAGAGGATGAAAAAGTTGTAAACGGAGAACCAATTGCAAATATACGAGTGAAATCAGCCAATTTAAAATCAACTGTAATCGGTGGGGCTGAAATTCCTACGTGTATCGATGAGTTACCGATTTTAGCCCTAGCAGCAGCTTTAGCAGATGGAGAGACTATTATTAAGGATGCCGAAGAGTTAAGAGTAAAGGAAACAGATCGTATCCAGACTGTTGTAACAGAACTTACAAATCTTGGTGTAAGCATTGAAGCAACAAAAGATGGTATGATTATACAAGGGAATAGTTCTTTAATAGGTGCTAATGTAAATTCACATGGAGATCATCGAATGGGAATGATGCTTTCAATAGCTGCATTACTTGCTAAAGGTGATACAATTATTGAAAATACAGAATGTATAGCTGTATCTTTTCCGAACTTTAAAGAGCAATTAAATGAATTAATTAAGTAGTCATATGAGGTGTAAGAATGAGTTTATACGAAGCTGTTCAGTTAATAGAGAACGGTCATACTGAAAAGGGATTAGATTTATTAAGAAAGAATTTAAAATCTGCTAACGATGAAGAAAAATACGAAGCAGCACTTCTTTTTCAATCATTAGGATTTGTTGAAGATGCGAAAAATATCATTGAAGATTTAGTATACTTATATGATGACGACGATGATCTTAAAATAATGTATGCAGAAATATTGTTGGATCTAGATTTAGAAGACGACGCTTTAGAGATTTTACTTGCCATAAAGGATGATAGTGAAAGTCGAGTTCAAGCACTATTATTAATGGCTGATCTATATCAAGTTCAGGGACTTGATGAAGTAGCTGAACAAAAATTATTTGAAGCAAAAAGAATTTTACCGAATGAACCTGTAGTAGATTTCGCATTAGGGGAGTATTATTTTAGTAAATATGATTATAAAAAAGCCATTCCATTTTACGAAAAACTTGCTAATCAAGAAATTGAAGTGAGTGGAGTAAATAAAGATTTAAGACTTGCTGAATGTTTAAGTGCTGAAGGTGAATGGGAAGAAGCAATTTCTTATTATGAAAAAGGAATTCAGACAACAAAGGACTTCCATACACTATTAGGATATGGAATTACGCTATTTCAAGCTGAACGTTATGCAGCCTCTATTCCTGTGTTCGAAGAGGCAATCTTCTTTGACCCTGAATATTTGGTAGCACATTTATGGCTAAGTAAAGCACATGACCTTGAAGGCCAAATTCAAGAAGGCTATGATATATTACAAAAAGCTTTACTTGTTGATGAAACAAATGTAGAATGCCTTTTATCAGCAGCAAAATTAGCGCGTAAAATGAAGAATTTAGATGCAAGTAAAAAACATTTACAGGAAGCATTAATTTATGATCCATCGCTAATTGAGGCAGTTCAGTTATTAGTCGGAATTCTTTTCGAAGAGGAAGATTTTGATGACATAATTAGTACAATTGAACTAGCCATTGAGCATGGAGCTTCAGATCCTCATTTTAATTGGGACTTAGGCAAAGCATATTATGGAAATGAAAATTATGAATTGGCATTAAATCAATATCGTCTAGCATATAATGACTTTAACCAGGAAATTTCCTTCTTAAAGGAATACGGAGACCTATTGTTTGAAGAAGGCTTAGTACAAGAAGCAAAAGAGGTTTACAGTAAACTTGTAGACGATGAATATCTACAGGAAGAAGTAAGAGAGCGTCTTGAAAGAATAAATGAAATTCTGTAGTTTTCTTTATTCAGAAAAGGGGACAAATTTTAAGGACAGAGGAGGGATTTAATAATGGCAACCCCTGTATCTGTGAATGAGAAGAAAGATTTTGTAAAGTGGTTTCTGAGTAATTTTCAGTTAAAGCAAAGAGAATGTGTTTGGATTTTAAATTACCTAATGAGCCATGATTATTTAATGAAAAAGGTTCATTTTGTAGAACAGTCTAAATATTGTCCACGAGGGTTAGTGATGTCGACAAACTGTGTTAAAGAAGTACCATTTCATTTTTATAAACAAAATGTTATGACGACGGATGCAGAGAAATCATTTCACGATATTCGACTAAATAGGGATGAGGATATTTATATCCAACTCAATTTTAAATCTTCTTTTCAATATCCGATGTTTGTTTCAGTTTTAGAAGAGAACCCGCATATACCAAAAAACTTAAATAGTAACGAAAAAGACCGCGTAATTGCTGAAAAGCTATTGTCAGATTCAATTATTAATTTCCAAAAAGACAGATTGATGAAGATGATTGATGAAGCTCTAGATAAACAAGACAAAAAGCTTTTCCAAGAATTAACTAAGCAACTAAATTCATTAACTTAATGTAAAATTGAAAAAAGTCCTCATTATGGGGGCTTTTTTACTGTTGAAACGGTATTTACTAATTGAACAGAATTAAATTTTATTGTTAAATATGATATGTGGGGTTAATTTCCATTTATGTACCCTCGCTTTTAAGTCTTACCTATTATGGCGTTCCAAATAGTTCTTATGCCTTCTTTAACTAGAATCCCACAGAAGTCCAGCATTTCAACCAACTTATACAAATTTAAAATGACAGTATGCAAACTTAAAATTAGCAAATTACTCATAAAAAAATACATATAAAAAAAATAGTAAAAAAGTCACTTAACAAGAAAGATTCCTGGATTATTGATTAATCTAATAGAAATATTTGCTTCGAATTGAATACAAAAAATCCTATTTCCACTGATTGAAAAATTCTCTATTAGCGGGCTTTTTCTCTTTCTTAAAATAGTAATGTATGGTTAAATGGAAAATAGAAATTTGTTCACAAAAATTTCACAATTATAAATAAATTATTTTAATAGAAAGAGGTAATTTTGATGAAATGGACAACTAATGAATTAAATCAAGTTATTGAGAATCTGGAATACATCGATACGATCATTATTCCACTGTGTCCTGTTTCTTTGAAAAAAGAAAATATTGGTCTAGCTGAGCAAAGAGAGGACTTAATAATTCTTACTTCAGAACTTGAACGTACATATAAAGGCAGAGTTGTAATCGCTCCGGAATTTACTTATTTACCTGAAGAATCTAATAAAATAAGCCGATTAAAAGCTTGGAATGAAGAGTTTAAAGCTAGTGGGATTAAGCATGTTTTTTATTTAACATGTGATTTTGATTGGAGACAGTCAGAAGCTGAAATGGATGAATCATTAATTTGGTTACCTAATTTAAATATCAATAGCTTAGATGAAGCATCACAACGAGTAATAGTAGATAAACAATTATCTCACATAAATGCATTATTTTCTAAAATATGGGGATAAAAATAAAAACAACATTATTACTATGATTATTATTAGGATATTATTGACCTTCTAAATTTGTTATTATATTATGAAAGTGTCCTAGTTTTATTATTATAGCTGTTGTCCGTACAGGAGTACTTGTGATAGAGGGGGGAATTTTCATGAGTGAAAAGGTTTCAAGACGCCAGTTTTTAAACTACACTTTAACAGGTGTAGGCGGCTTTATGGCAGCAGGAATGCTTATGCCATTGGCTCGTTTTGCCATTGACCCAGTCTTACAAAAAGAAGCAGCTGGAGCAATGGTGCAAGTTGGACTAGTTAAAGATTTATCTACTGACCCGAAGCGCTTTGACTTTAAAGTTGCGCAGGTTGATGGTTGGGTTAAATCTGATGCGTCACACATTGCATGGGTGTACAAGAATTCGAATGGAGACATCGTTGCGTTATCACCTACTTGTAAGCATTTAGGCTGTACAGTTGGTTGGAATGACAATAAAGATTTTCCAAATCAATTCTTCTGTCCATGTCATGGCGGTCGTTACCATAAGGATGGTAAAAACATTAAAGGTACACCACCGCTTGGTCCACTAGACAACTATGCAGTAAAAGTGAAAGGTGATTCTTTCTATCTTGGTAAACTACAACCAAATACAGGAGGTAAATAATCGTGCTTAACAAAATTTACGACTGGGTAGATGAGCGATTAGAAATTACGCCTCTTTGGAGAGATATCGCTGATCATGAAGTACCAGAACACGTTAATCCAGCACACCATTTTTCAGCATTCGTATATTGCTTCGGTGGATTAACATTTTTCGTTACAGTTATTCAAATTTTATCTGGAATGTTCTTAACAATGTACTATGTTCCAGATATCAAAAATGCATGGGAATCAGTTTATTACTTACAAAACAACGTTGCATACGGACAAATCGTTCGTGGTATGCATCACTGGGGTGCAAGTTTAGTAATTGTTATGATGTTTTTACATACTTTACGTGTATTCTTCCAAGGCGCATATAAAAAGCCTCGTGAGCTTAACTGGGTTGTAGGGGTTTTAATCTTCTTCGTAATGCTTGGATTAGGCTTTACAGGATATTTATTACCTTGGGATATGAAAGCGTTATTTGCGACTAAAGTAGGTCTGCAAATTGCTGAACAAACACCATTTATTGGACAGCAAGTGAAAACGTTAATTGCAGGTAATCCGGAAATCATCGGTGCACAAACATTAACTCGTTTCTTCGCAATCCATGTATTCTTCTTACCTGGTGCTTTACTTGCTCTTATGGGTGCCCATTTCTTAATTATTCGTAAGCAAGGTATTTCAGGTCCACTATAAGATTTAGTGCATGGGGCTTTAGTAAAAAATGACTAAAGTGTGTCGAAATAAAGGAGGGAGAACATGCATCGCGGTAAAGGAATGAAATTTGTAGGTGACTCACGTGTACCTGCAATGGCAGGACGTAAACCTAATGTACCAAAGGATTATTCAGAATATCCTGGTAAAACTGAAGCATTCTGGCCAAACTTCTTATTAAAAGAATGGATGGTAGGAGCAGTTTTCTTAATTGGATACTTAACATTAACAATTGCACATCCATCTCCACTTGAGAGGGTTGCAGACCCAACTGATACTGGCTATACGCCACTACCAGACTGGTATTTCTTATTCTTATATCAATTCTTAAAATATAGCTATGCTTCTGGTGACTATAACGTAATTGGTGCTTTCGTAATTCCTGGATTAGCGTTTGGTGGCTTATTATTAGCGCCATTCTTAGATCGAAGTGAACATAGAAAACCAATTAAACGTCCTTTAGCTACAGGCTTTATGTTATTAGCTTTATCTGGTGTAATTTATTTAACATGGGAAGCTGCGGCTCACCATGACTGGAAAAAACAAAAAGAACAAGGTAAAATTCGTACTTTTGTTGAATTAAATAAAGAAGATCCAGCATATAAACTATTGCAAAAAAATACTTGTGTATCTTGTCATGGCGATAATCTTCAAGGTGGCGCAGCAGCTCCAAGCCTTCAAAATAATGGTTTAAAACCTGAAGAAATCGCTCATATCGCAAGAAACGGTCGAAAAGCGATGCCAGCTGGTGTTTTTAAAGGCACTGACGCAGAACTTAAAGTGCTAGCTGAATTCGTTTCAAAAGCAGGTAAAACAGAATAATTAAAAGAGAGTCGAATTTTCGACTCTTTTTTTATGTTGTATTGTATACTGAAATAATAACATGTTAAAAATGTGATGATACATATAAATTGTGAACTTTGTGTTATAAATTTATTAAATCTCCTCAGTGAAAGTGAGATGAAGTGAAGTAGTGAACATTATCTACAGTATGCTACGGCTTAAACCTAACTTAATTGCTTTATTTATAGTAAATGTACTTGGAACAATCTATGGATACTATTGGTATAAATCTCAACTTGGGATTACTCCTGGTTGGTTAAAAATTTTTGTTCCTGATAGTCCAACTGCATCTTTATTTTTTTGTATTGTATTGCTACTTTTCATTCTAAATAAACGGAATGGATTAATAGAGGCACTAGCATATGTAAGCTTGATGAAATATGGTATATGGGCAGTATTAATGAATGGAATGGTTCTTTATTTATCAGGAGGACTTGATGCGGTTGCATACTTATTAATTTTTTCACATGGAGCAATGGCGATCCAAGCTGTTTTGTATGCACCGACATTTATAGTTAAAAAATGGCACTTGACTGTTGCAAGTATTTGGATTTTACAAGATCTTATTTTAGACTATGTATTTGGAACAATGCCAGAATACTATATGCTTTCAGATTACAGAATTTGGATTGCTTTAATTACATTTTGGTTAACTATATTTGTTATTTTAATCGCTTATTACCAGTTAATTTTTAAAAAAAGAGCTAATGCTTGAACAAGTTCTAATCTTGTCCTTTCTCTCATAATTATTAGTAGTTATGAGGGAGGGGTTTGATGAAAAAATTAATTGCGGGGATAAGTGTTTTTTTTATTTTCTTTTCATTTAATACCGTAAAAGGGTACGCTAAAATAGATCAAGAAACTTCACTAATTGAACAATCGCTCTCTTTAGTACAAGATGGTGATTATGTACATGGCGCTAATTTATTAGAACAATTAGAATCAAAGTATATGGCGTCAGCAAAAAAGAATAAGGACTTCACACCAAAGGAGTTAGAAACCATTTCAGTTACTTTTCAAAATGCGCTTGTATCTTTAACAAATGATGCAAGTGATCCACAAGAAAAAGTTGCTGATGTACTTGGTTTGAGATTATTGATTGATGCTGGAGAAACGACAATGCAACCAATGTGGAAGGAAATGAAAAAGTCCGTTATGACTCCACTACAAAATATGGAGTCAGCATATAAACGAGGTAATTCTGAAGCATATGAAACGCAACTAAATCAATTCTTACACCAATTTGAGATTATTTATCCAAGTCTTATCATGGACCTTCCATATGATGAAGTAAAAAAAATAAATTCACTTGTTTCGTTTTTAGATGATTATCGTATTAACCAAGAATCTATACCGGCTTTTCAACAAAAGTTGGATGAGACAAAAAGTGAATTATTATTCATTTTCGATCAAGGGAATTCAATTATTCCACCTGTTTCTATTTGGACAATTTTTACAACAGGGATTATTATTGTCGGTACATTAAGTTATGTCGGTTGGAGAAAATATATAGGTGATCGAAATAAGAACAAAAAAAGAAGAGAACATCATAATGATTGACAAATTTCTCTAAAAGTTATTACAATATCGTAAAATCACACTCCTTGGAGGAATTACAATGAGTTATTTAATTTACTTTTTAATTTTGTTGCTAGTACCTTTATATGCACAAATGAAGGTTAAATCAACTTTTAGAAAGTATTCTCAAGTTGGTTCTACATCACATTTAACGGGTGCAGAAGTAGCGAGAAAAATTTTAAATGAAAATGGATTATACAATGTGGCAGTCGAGGAAACTCGAGGATATTTATCTGACCATTATGATCCACGTGCAAAAGTTGTAAGATTATCAACTGAAAATTATCATGGATATTCAGTTGCGGGTACTGCAGTTGCTGCTCATGAAGTAGGACATGCAATTCAAGATGCGAATGACTATAGCTTTTTAAGATTCCGTCATTCATTAGTACCTGTTGCAAATTTCAGTTCCAATTTTTCTTATATATTTATTTTAATAGGTATGTTTTCTCGCCTATCAGGTGCATTTTTAATAGGAATAGTTTTATTAGCACTAGGTGTATTGTTCCAAGTTGTAACACTTCCTGTTGAATTTAATGCCTCTAGTAGAGCTTTAAAACAGATTACAACTTTGGGCATCATTAATTCAAATGAGCATGTTTATGCAAAACGTGTTTTAAATGCAGCTGCATTGACATATGTTGCAGCGGCAGCGGTAGCCGTCGCTGAATTATTAAGATTAATTTTAATTTATACTGGTATGACACGTAGTGATGATTAATATCAATATAATTCAAAAAGAGGTTCTGGCAACCAATGCCAAGAACCTCTTTTTGTTTTGAGTTAAAAATTATGGGTGAAGAGGGACTTTATTTTCATCTAATGTAAAGCCTTCACCTAGAACATCATGCACTTCTGTAACGGCTACAAAAGCGTGTGGATCGATATCCTGAATAATGTTTTTTAAATGAACTAATTCGTTTTTTGGTACGACACAAAATAAAACGTCTTTACTTTCTCCAGTAAATGTTCCAGTTGCTTTTAAATAAGTTGCGCCTCGTTCCATTTCTTTCATAATACGAGCGGCAATTAAATCATTTTTCTCAGAAATAATATTTGCTCCACGAGCAGCGTATGCACCTTCTTGCATAAAATCAATTATTCTTGCTCCGACAAAAACTGCAACTAGAGTATACATTGCTTCATATGCTTTTAAGTAAGTTAAAAGTGAAAGTGTGATGACAACAAAGTCAAAAATAAACATCGTTTTCCCCATATTAATACCTTTGTATTTATATGCTAAACGAGCGATGATATCGACACCACCAGTCGTTCCACCAAATCGAAAAATAATTCCTAAACCTACACCAATAAATACACCCGCAAACAATGAAGCTAACATTAAATCGCCATGAACATCTATATTGAAAGTAAATTTCTCAAATAATTTTAAGAAAAAAGAGACTGCAACAGTTCCAATGATTGTATAAAGCATTGTCACTGTACCAAGTAATCTCCAACCAATAAAAAATAAAGGGACGTTTAAGGCTAAGTTTGAGATCCAAACGGGAATATTTAGTTCAGCTAAAAGAATTAAGTTAATTCCCGTAAAGCCACCTTCAGCTAGATTGTTTGGAATATTTATATTCATAATTCCAAAAGAAAAAATGGCAGAACCTAAAATAATAAAAAAGATATTGCGTAACTTCAATTTAAAAATCATATACTTCCTCCATAATGTAAAAATTACCCTAAACTCTTATTTTTATCTTATCTTGTATTTTTTTCAAGTAAAATAATATATAATTTGTCAAAAAGTGGTCAATTCGATAAGATTTAATTGAGGAGTTGATATTAGTATGCGCGAAAAAACGATGAAAGAAATGCAAAAAGAAGTCGATACATATATAGGTCAATTTAAGGAAGGGTATTTTAGTCCTTT
Organism: Gottfriedia acidiceleris; assembly: GCF_023115465.1. Classification (NCBI taxonomy): domain Bacteria; kingdom Bacillati; phylum Bacillota; class Bacilli; order Caryophanales; family Bacillaceae; genus Gottfriedia; species Gottfriedia acidiceleris. Next base: position 1,888,419 of record NZ_CP096034.1, read on the forward strand.
AGCAATGATGGCTAGGTTAACTGAAGAAATGGGTGAGTTAGCTAGAGAAATCAATCATACCTATGGTGAAAAGCCTAAGAAAAGCACTGAAGAAGAAAAGCTAATTGAAGAAGAGCTAGGTGATGTATTATTTGTTATGATTTGTTTAGCAAATAGCCTAAATATAGACTTGCAAGAAGCACATGATATGGTGATGAAGAAGTTTAATACTCGAGATAAAGATCGTTGGACAAGGAAGGAAGTTTAAAATGGAAAAAGTAATTAGAGTAGTATTAGCAGGACCTAGAGGTAAAATGGGAATTGAAGCTTTACAATTAATTGATCGAACTGAGCATTTTCACCTTATAGCTGCAGTAGATTATAAATTAGGTGGAGAACAAATCCAAACGGTTAACCCAGGCTTTAAAGGTGAAGCAAAAATATATGAAACATTAGAGCAATGTATTGAGAATGAAAGCTTTGATGTACTTGTTGATTTAACAACACCTGAAATAGGAAAAAAACATGCATTTTTAGCATTAAAAAATGGTATTCGCCCTGTAATTGGTACAACTGGTTTTACAAAAGAGGAGCTTAATGATTTAAAAGAGTTAGCTTCAAATAATGAGCTAGGTTGTATTATTGCGCCAAATTTTGCCATTGGTGCTATATTAATGATGAAGTTCTCTGCAATGGCGGCGAAATATTTTAAAGATATCGAAATTATTGAGCTTCATCATGACCAAAAATTAGATGCGCCTTCAGGTACAGCTCTTAAAACAGTTCAAATGATTGAGGAAGTTCGTGAATCGAAAGTTCAAGGACATCCAAATGAAGTTGAAACTGAAGCAGGAGCTCGTGGTGCTGATCTAAATGGAATGAGAGTTCATAGCGTGCGATTACCTGGTTTAGTTGCGCATCAACAAGTTTTATTCGGTGGAGATGGCCAACTATTAACAATTCGACATGATTCAATGAATCGAGCTTCTTTTATGTCTGGAGTAAAAGTAGCCGTTGAGGAAGTAATGAAGCTTACAGAGCTAGTCTACGGTTTAGAAAATATTATGGACTAAGGTGGTGTAGGTAGTGAAAATAGCTCTAATTGCTCACGATAAGAGAAAAGACGCATTAGTAACTTTTGTTCAAGAAAATGAATCTTTTTTTCAGCAGCATGAACTATTTTCAACAGGTACTACAGGACTACGTGTAATGGAAAATACAGCTTTAAAAGTTTATCGTTTTCAATCTGGTCCACTCGGAGGAGATCAAGAAATAGGTGCATTAATTGCTAAAGGGAAAATGGATGCGATTTTCTTTTTTAGAGATCCATTAACTGCCCAACCGCATGAACCAGATGTAAATGCTTTATTAAGGCTATGCGATGTTTTTCATGTCCCGGTGGCAACGAACATTCAAACTGCTAAGGCAGTTGTGAAATTTTTTAGTTAGTTTGAAAGAGAGTGAGATAAGTGGAATATTTTGATGTACTAGCATTTGGAGCGCATCCGGATGATGTTGAGATTGGAATGGCAGGCACGATCGCTAAGTTTACTAAGTTAGGCTATAAAGTTGCTATTTGTGATTTAACTGAAGCGGAGCTCTCATCAAATGGGGATACTTTTATTAGAAGAAAAGAAGCTGAAGAAGCAGATAAGATTTTAGGGGTTTCAAATCGTTTTAATTTATCATTACCAGATAGGGGTCTGTACTTATCTGAGGAAGCAATTAAACAAGTAGCTGCTTTAATTCGAATGACGAAGCCTAGTATTATTTTCTCGCCATATGAAGTGGACCGTCATCCTGATCATGGTAATTGTACAAAAATAGTAGAAGAAGCTGTATTTTCATCTGGGATTAGAAAATTTAATGTAAATACTAATCATGATGCTCACAAGGTAAAACACGTTTTTCAATATATGATTAATGGGTTTCATCGACCTAATTTTATAGTTGATGTTTCAGAAACGATTGAAGTCAAAAGGGCAGCCTTAGAAGCATATGAAAGTCAATTTACTCCCGGTCCAGATGGTGTAGTTACGCCTTTAACAAACGACTATGTAAATAGCGTAATTGCAAGAGAGAAAATTTTTGGGAAAGAAGTTGGAGTGCCATATGGGGAAGGGTTTATGGCAAAGAGACCACTTTTATTAAATGCAGATTGGTTAGTATAAGAAGAAATGAAGAAGTTTAGGAGAGATAAAATGAAATTAAAAATTGGGATTACATGTTATCCTTCAGTAGGCGGTTCTGGTGTGATTGCGACTGAGCTAGGAAAGTTATTAGCAGAACTAGGACATGAAATTCATTTTATTTCATCAAGTATGCCGTTTCGTTTAAATAAAGTATATCCTAATATTTATTATCATGCAGTTGAAGTAAATCAATATTCAGTTTTCCAATATCCTCCATATGATTTAGCATTGGCGAGTAAGATGGCTGAAATTGCAAACCGTGAAAAATTAGATATTTTACATGTACATTATGCGATTCCGCATGCAATATGTGCTGTTCTAGCAAAACAAATGATTCATCATGATATTAAAATTGTAACGACATTACATGGTACAGATATAACTGTTCTTGGTTATGACTCATCTTTAACAGAGTTAATTAAGTTTGGGATTGAAAAATCAGATGTTGTAACTGCGGTCTCAAATGATTTAATACGTCAAACAGAGGAATTAGTGAACCCTGATAAAGAAATACAAACTGTGTATAATTTTATTGATGAAAGAGTGTATTATAAAAGAAATTGCCGGGCATTAAAAGCAGAGTACGGGATTTTAGAGCATGAAAAAGTCATTATACATATTTCTAATTTCCGCCAAGTTAAACGAACTAAAGATGTAGTAGATGTATTTAACTTAGTAAGAAAAGAAATTCCCTCTAAGTTACTATTAGTTGGTGATGGTCCGGAAATCTCAAGTTTATGTAAATTAGTAAGAGAGCTTGGTATTGAGGATGATGTTTTATTTTTAGGAAAGCAAGAGAATGTTGAAGAGTTACTTTCAATGAGCGATATAAAATTACTTCTTTCGTCAAAAGAAAGCTTTGGTTTAGTATTACTTGAAGCGATGGCTTGTGGAGTTCCATGTATCGGGACTAGAGTTGGTGGGATTCCAGAAGTAATCGAACATGGGGAAAACGGATTTATTTGTGAGCTAGGAGATATTGAACAAATCGCTTATTATACACTGAACTTATTACAAGATGAAGAACTATATAAACGCATATCAAGTCGCGCCAATGAAATTGTTAAAGAAAGATTTCAATCAAATAAAATCGTTTCACAATATTTATCCATTTATAATGAGTTATTAGGAATGAAATAATATGGAAATTTTTGATAAAGCAAAGCCGATCGTAGATAAATTAATAAAAAATGGCTTCGAGGCATATTTTGTCGGCGGTTGTGTAAGAGATAAATTATTAAATAGAACAATTGGGGATATTGATATTGCAACTTCAGCTTTACCTGAAGAGGTTATGTCAATATTTCCAAAAACAGTTCCGACTGGATTACAGCATGGAACGGTTTTAGTTATACAAAATAGTGAGCCATATGAAATTACAACATTCCGAACTGAATCAACATATCATGATTTTCGTAGACCATCGGAGGTTACATTCGTAAAATCAATCGAAGAAGATTTAAAACGAAGAGATTTTACAATGAATGCCATTGCGATGACGACAAAAAATGAAATAATAGATCCTTTTAATGGTACAAATGATCTTTATGATGGGTTAATTAGATGTGTGGGTGAGGCTAAGGAAAGATTTCAAGAAGATGCTCTTAGAATGCTAAGAGGTATACGGTTTGTAAGTCAATTAGATTTTCGTTTACATGATGAAACGTTTAAGGCAATTAAATCAAATAAACATTTAATTGAAAACATAGCAATTGAACGCATTTCGGTTGAAATAGAAAAAATGTTAATAGGAAAGTCACCTAAAAAAGGTATTGGACTATTATTACAAACAAATTTAGTAAATCATCTTCCAAGCTTAAAAGAATATACAAATCAGTTTAGAAATCTACTAGACCTACCTATTCAATCATTAAAAACAATCGAAGAGATTTGGGCGTTAATATTATATAAATGTAATTTTGATAACCCAGAACAGGTTTTAAGAAGTTGGAAGATGTCGAATAGTCGCATGAAACAAATACTAAAGGTTTATAATTTGTTAACTGAGAAGAAAATTAATTGGAGCAATATTAAGTTATATCAAGTTGGATTACCGGATGCAATAAAATATGAGCGTTTACAGTATGTCCTTGACAATATTGATGCAAATGAATTTAATGAGGATTTATTAAAGAATTTATATAAACAATTACCGATTTATTCAATGTCAGATATATGTATTACAGGTAATGATTTATTAGAATGGTCACAATTAAAAGGTGGTCCATGGTTGAAAGAAGTATTAAGTAAAATAGAGTTTCAATTAGTAGAGAACCAGCTTGAGAATAACCAACTTGCTGTTAAGGAGTGGTTCATAAATTGGCTTCAAAAGTAAAAGAAAGAATTATACAATTGTTTACGGAAAATAGTAATGAATATTTATCAGGTCAATTTTTGAGTGATGAATTAGGAATTTCACGTACTGCAATATGGAAATATATGAAAGAATTGCAAGACGAAGGAATTGAAGTTGAAGCTGTTAGAAAGGTTGGATATAAAATAACAGGTAAATCTGATCGATTAACTCCAACGGATATTCAACTTGGTTTAGAAACGAAAAAATTTGGAAGAAATGTCGTATACCAAGAAGAAACTAATTCAACCCAAACAATAGCTAATGAATTAGTGCTAAATGATGCTCCAGAAGGTACGATCGTTTTAGCTGAGCGTCAATTATTAGGTCGAGGCAGATTACAAAGAAACTGGTTAACTTCAGATGGAAAAGCAATAGCGATGAGTGTTATCCTTAGACCAGCTATTTCACCTAGAGTAGCACCTCAGCTAACATTATTAACAGCTGTAGTCATTGCTTCAGCAATCGAAAAAGTGACCGGTTTACATCCTAATATAAAATGGCCAAATGATATTTTAATCAATAATAAAAAAGTATGTGGAATCTTAACTGAAATGCAAGGAGACGCGGATTGCATTAAGAGTGTTGTAATAGGTATTGGAATCAATGTTAATCAAGTTGAAGAAGATTACCCATTAGAATTAGCAGATATTGCTACATCATTACGTATTGAAAAAGGACAATCCTTTATGAGAGCTAATTTAATTCAAGCTATATTAGCTGAATTCGAAAAGTTCTACGAAATATTTTTAGAAAAAGGATTTAAACCGATAAAGATTTTATGGGAAAGCTATGCAATTTCGTTAGGGAAACAAATAAAAGCCACGACTTTAAACGAAGAAATTGTTGGTAATGCAATTGGAATTACTGATGAAGGTCAATTATTGATTGAAGACCACTTAGGTAATGTTCATACAATTTATTCAGCGGATATTTCGATAAATAAATAATGTAATACAAAATAAAACAACTCTCTTTTTATATTTGAAAGAGAGTTATTTTATTTGCTATCTAATTGTCACGTATATTTGTAAATAATACCAAGTTTTTTCTTTACTTAATTGCTATTTTTACTATAAACTGTATTGGAAGGGTACGCGACTATCGCTGATACTTCAAGGGTGGTATCTGAATAGGGTCAATCAAACTTTAGTATCCTAAGAAGAACTACACCAGGTTTTAAAAAATCAATTCTAAAAATGTGTCTGCCTTGATCCTATAGGGACTGGGACAGAGGAATGAGACGGTTTACAATTTTCCTTTGTTCTCCTTTGAGCAAAGTTTTTTTATTGTAGCCCCCATTTCCTCTTCATTTAAAAGGAGGAAAAAAGATGAAAACAACAAAAGATTTTTTAAACATGAAACAAAACAATGATCCAATCGTTATGATTACTGCTTATGATTACCCTTCAGCACTATTAGCAGAAGCAAGTGAAGTAGATATGATTTTAGTTGGTGACTCACTTGGGAATGTTGTCCTAGGATATGATTCTACAATTAAAGTTACTGTAGATGACATGATTCATCACTCAAAAGCTGTTAAACGCGGGGCAAAAAATACGTTTATAGTAACAGATATGCCATTCATGTCTTACCACTTTTCAAAAGAAGAGGCTTTACGTAGTGCATGTCGTATAATGCAAGAAGGGGACGCACACGCTGTGAAGGTTGAAGGCGCAGATGAAAATGTTTTGGAAGTGATTAAAGCATTAACAATCGCAGGAGTACCAGTTGTTGCTCATTTAGGATTGACTCCTCAATCTGTAGGTGTATTAGGTGGCTATAAAGTTCAGGCACGTGACTCTGAAAGTGCGATGAAATTGTTTAACGATGCAAAAAAATGTGAAGAAGCTGGAGCATTTGCAATCGTACTTGAGTGTGTTCCAAAACAAATTGCAAAGGATATTACTAAAGATCTTTCCATTCCAACAATAGGAATAGGTGCTGGTGTTGATACAGATGGTCAAGTACTTGTTTACCATGATTTAATAACATATGGTGTTGGTCGAGTAGCTAAGTTTGTTAAACAGTATGCAAATGTATCTCCAACGATTGAAAATGCAATTGCTTCCTATGTACAAGAAGTTAAAACTAGACAATTTCCAGATACTAAGCATTCGTTTACGATGAAAGAAGAACAGTTAAAGGCGTTATACGGGGGAAGTTCGCAATGAAAGTGTTTCACACAATAAATGATTTAAGAAATGAATTAAAAATTCACAGAAAAAATGAAAAATCGATTGGATTTGTTCCTACGATGGGTTTTTTACACGAAGGTCATGCATCATTATTAGAAGAAGCTAGAAAAAATAATGATATCGTCGTTTTAAGTATTTTTGTTAATCCGACTCAATTTGGCCCGAATGAAGATTTTGATCGATATCCAAGAGACTTTGAAAGAGATGAAAAAGTTGCACTAAATGCTGGTGTAGATTGCCTCTTTTATCCAACAGTTGAAGAAATGTATCCAAATGAATTAAAATCAACAATGAAAGTAACTAAACGAGTAGATGTCCTTTGTGGTGAAAAAAGACCTGGACATTTTGATGGTGTCGCATTAGTTGTAACAAAATTATTTAATATTGTTCAACCAGACCAGGCTTATTTTGGATTAAAGGATGCTCAGCAAGTCGCTGTAATCGAAGGTTTAGTTGAAGACTTTAATATTCCTGTAAAAATTAATCCAGTTCCAACTATTAGAGAAGAAGATGGATTAGCTAAAAGTTCTAGAAATGTTTATTTAACAGACAAAGAAAGACAAGAAGCACCAGTTCTTTATAAAAGTTTACAAAAAGCAGTTGAAGAGATAAATAATGGGAATTTAAATCCTAAACAACTGCAACAAAATATTATTTCTACAATACAAAGCGAAACATCTGGAACAGTAGATTACGTAAGTATTTATTCTTATCCAGATTTAGAGCCTTTAAATAAAATAAATGGAAAAGTAATTATTGCGTTAGCAGTAAAATTTTCTAATGCTCGCTTAATCGATAATATTTTAATTTCTATTTAAGGATTGAACAACTAGGGGGAAATGACATGATTCGCACAATGATGAGAGCAAAACTTCATAGAGCTACAGTTACAGAAGCTAATTTAAATTATGTTGGAAGTATTACAATTGATCAAGATTTAATGGATGCTGTTGATGTACTTGAAAACGAAAAAGTTCAAATTGTAAATAATAATAACGGTGCACGACTTGAGACATATGTTATACCAGGAAAACGTGGAAGTGGTGTAATTTGTCTTAATGGTGCAGCAGCTAGATTAGTCCAAGAAGGCGACAAAGTAATTATTATTGCATATGGTCAGGTAGAGGAAGAGAAACTGGATCAACACGAACCAAAGATTGCTATTTTAAATGATGCAAATGAAATTGTCGAAATGATTGGCAAAGAAATTGCAGGTACAGTTAAGTAAAAAGTCAACTTTTGAATTTCGAAGCATGAAGTTACTTGATTAGGATTAAAGTTATTTAACAAATCAAGAGAAACAGTGAAGAAAACGAGTGTTTAAAGGGCAATATAGAATCCCCTTCTTTAGGGGATTTTTTTGTTGGTTGTATTGTTTAATCTGTTTATGCAAAATAATATCTATATAGAGAATTTGGAGGTGGCAAAATATGAATAAATTTGTGGTCGTTGACTTAGAAACAACCGGAAATAATAATAGAGGTCAAGATCGAATTATTCAAATTGCAGCCTTTTTATTGGAAAGTGGAGAAGTTATTGAACAGTTTTCAAGTTTTATTAATCCAAATATGAATATTCCACCCTTTATTTCTGAACTAACAGGGATTTCAGATGAAATGGTTCAATATGCTCCTCAATTTGAACAAATAGTTGAAGAATTATACCCCATGTTTAATGACGCCTATTTTGTTGCACACAATGTGCATTTTGACTTAACATTTTTGCAAAAAGAATTTGAACGGATTGGTTTACCAAAAATTTCACCGTTAGCTATTGATACAGTGGAGTTAACAAGAATTTTATATCCAACTTTAACTAGTTATAAATTGACTGATTTAGCAAAAGTATTCAATATACAACATGAAAACCCACATCAAGCTGATAGTGATGCTGAAGTAACCGCCGAATTATTAACAATTTTATTAAAAAAACTTGAGAGCTTGCCATATGCATCCTTAAAAATATTAGAAAATCTAAGCACTAGCTTTAAAAGTGACATTACATACTATATTTCGGATCTTCTCCAAAAGCAATCTGAATCATTTTCAAATGAATCTGTTGATTATGAAGAATTTAGACGAATAGCCCTTAAAAAAAGAAGCTTTAGTTTACCTCAAGAGGAAGAAGATTTCGTAGAATTCGACGAGTATCTTAAACGTGAACTTGTAGATCAGATGGCTGTGGAAATTCCAAATTTTATAAAAAGAGATGAACAGTTTGCCTATATGCATGATGTGTTCGATGCATTTAGCCAGAATAATATTCTCTTAGCTGAGGCTGGAACAGGTGTTGGCAAGACATTTGGCTATTTAATTCCATCAGCATTTTTCTCAAAACAATTTGGCAAACAAGTGGTCATTAGTACAAGTACCATCTCGTTACAAAAACAATTACTTAAAAAACATATAAAAACGATTGAAAAAATAGTTCCATTTCAGTTGAAAATAGCCTCTATACAAAGTAAAAGAAATTATCTATGTCTGCAAAAATTTGAATATATTGTTGGTGAACAATTTGATGATAATTACGATAGTATTTTATCGAAGGCAATGATAACAGTTTGGCTAACTGAAACTGAAAATGGAGAATTAGATGAATTATCACTACCTTCAGGTGGCTTACATTTATGGGATCGTGTTTGTTGTAACGAAGAAAGTGAAAATAAAAAAACAAATCCTTGGTTTCATAAATGTTTTTATCAAAAGGCTAAAAATCAATTAATGTTAGCCGATATAATTATTACAAACCATGCATATTTATTGTCGACTTTAAAAAATAAAGATCACTTAATTAATTCTGTCAAAACAATTGTAATTGATGAGGCACATGCTCTTGAGGAGACAGCATCAAAAACGTTTGGAATCACTTTTTCTTGCTTAAAATATTATCAATATTTAAGTAGATTAAGTACTACTGATAGTAATGAACTTGTTCACCGATTATATAAATTTGATGAGGGAATACCAAATCGTGAAAAATGGTGGAAAAAAGTTGATCATTTAGTGAAAGAAATAAAGTATGAATCAGAAGAGTTATTTAGGTTATTACGTGATTTTATTTTAAGTAAACAAAATGAACTTGATAAAGAAAACATTAGACAGTCAATTACATTAAGTGATAAAAATACTGCTAGCCAAAATTGGAAGGTTATTCAAGAATGTGCAAATAGATTAATGCATGTGAATAACACTTTATTCTCGGGTTGCGAACAATATTTGAATTTAATTGAAGATCATAAGGTATCAGCTTTTCACCGTTCAATCGTTACGGAGTTTAAAGTGATTATTGAACAATTAAAAAGCATGAAAAATGGTCTGTATGAAATACTATTCGATAAAAATGATCATTATATTGGCTGGATGGAAACTGAAGCAAAAGGTTCATTTCATACAACGATGCTTTATAGTGAGAAAGTTGAAAATGCAGATTTAATACAAAATTATTTAATTAGTGGAAGAAATTCGATTGTACTAACATCAGCTACAATGTCGATTGATTCATCCTTCTCATTTATAAAGTCATCATTAGGAATTAGTGAAAATAACAATGTTATCGAAAAAATATACCCAGTCCCAAATGATTTTGCCCAAGGGATGAGAGTGTATATTCCTTCAGATTTAATGGGAATAAAAGAGATCACGCAAGAAGAATATGCATTACAAACTTCGAATACAATTCGCAAAATTGTTACGGAAATAAAGGGTAGAACATTAGTTTTATTTACAGCTTTTGATTTATTAAAACAGACTTATGATCTATTAATTCAAGATTTAGACTCACTGAATTCATCTGTATTAGCTCAAGGTGTTTCTCCTGGAGGAAAACAAAAGTTAATAAAACAGTTTTTACAATCTAAACAAACAATTTTGTTAGGTACGAACACTTTTTGGGAAGGAATTGACCTACCTAATGAAGAATTAGATTGTTTAATCATTGTACGCTTACCGTTTACAAACCCTGAAAAGCCTATGTTTATTGCTAAATCAAATTTATTAAAAAGAGCTGGAGAAAATTCTTTCTCAAGTTTGGCTTTACCATTAGCAGTATTTAAGTTTAGACAAGGTTATGGTCGTCTAATTCGAAATGAAAAAGATCAAGGTTCTTTATTTGTTTTAGATAATCGCATAATAAATACTAGTTATGGATCAGAATTTTTAAAGTTAATCCCAAAAAACAAAATAAAAATTAATACTATTGATGAATTATTAAAAGATTTTTAGTAATTTTTCAAAATTTAGCATAAGAATAGTAGGGGATTTAAGGGTAGACGTATGGTATAATGACATAAATTGTAATGTATTTATAATACATTTTTAGGAGGAGCAACATGAATTCAAATATTGAAGTATTATCAACAACAAAAATTGAATATACTAGAGATTTATACAAAATTGTTGATAGTTTAAATCGTACTTTAAAAGAAAAAGATTTAATGTTTGGACTTGCACTTGATAAAGAAGATCAAGAATATGCGGTATTTACAATTTATCGAACATAAATGAGGTATATATGAAAAAATGGTTAGTCATCCTTGGATTAAGCATCATTTTTCTTTCATTATTTTTAATCGCCACATATCAATCATCAATTTCAAAGCTAAATGATGATAAAAAACATGCCGAAGAGCTTGTTTTACATCAAGGGTATTTAAAATCAGTGGAAACTTCTGATTATTTCCATGGAAAAGAACAAGCAATCGTTGTAAGTGGTAAAGATGATGCAAATAATGAAATGATCGCGTGGGTACAGGATGGAGAAGTTATTACACGAAAGAAAAGTGAAGGATTGACCCAAAAACAAATTATTGACAAAGTAGTCAGTGAGAGAAACCCAAAAAAAATACATAAAGTAAAGTTAGGAATAGAGAACAAAATACCACTTTGGGAAGTAGTATATATAGACCAAAACGGCCGATATAATTTTTACTACGCTGCTTTCGAAAATGGAGAGCTTTTAAAACGTTATAGTATTTAGGGGGAAATTAACAAGATGAAACTAGCAAAAAGAGTAAGTGCACTAACACCATCTACAACACTAGCTATTACAGCAAAAGCAAAAGAGATGAAAGATCAAGGAATTGATGTAATTGGATTAGGTGCAGGTGAACCTGATTTTAATACACCAGTTGAAATTATTGAAGAAGCTTATTCAGCAATGCTTAAAGGCCAAACTAAGTATACTCCTTCAAACGGTTTACCAGCTTTAAGAAAAACTATTTGTGATAAGTTATTGAAGGATCAAGGATTAACTTATTCTCCAGGAGAGGTTGTTGTAACAAATGGTGCAAAACATGCACTTTACACACTTTTCCAAGCGATTTTAGATCCTGGTCATGAAGTAATTATTCCGACACCTTACTGGGTAAGCTATCCTGAGCAAGTTATTTTAGCAGAAGGTGTACCGGTATTTATTGAAGGTTATGAACATCAACAATTTAAAGTAACACCTGAACAAATCGAAGCAGCAATTACAGAGAATACAAAAGCGATCATTATTAATTCACCAAGTAATCCAACTGGTATGATTTATAATGAGCAAGAATTAAAAGCAATCGGAGAAATTTGTTTAAAACATGATATATTAATCGTTTCTGACGAAATATATGAAAAATTAGTATATGATGGTGCAAAACATGTTTCAATTGCATCATTAAGCCCAGCGCTTAAAGAGCAAACGATTATTATCAATGGTGTATCAAAATCTCATTCAATGACAGGATGGAGAATTGGATATGCTGTTGGTAATAAGGAAATAATTAATGCGATGACAAATCTTGCTAGTCACTCTACTTCAAATCCTACTACAATGGCACAAATCGCTACGATTAAAGCATATGAGTTGGGCGATGGTCCTGTTGAAGAAATGAGAGTAGCGTTTGAAGATCGTTTAAATAAAACTTATGAGCGTTTAATTACAATTCCAGGATTTAGCTGTGTTAAACCGAATGGTGCATTTTATTTATTCCCAAATGTGACTGAGGCAGCTAAAATGGCAGGATATCAAAATGTAGATGAATTCTCTACTGAATTACTTGAAAAAGCTAATGTAGCGGTAATCCCTGGTTCAGGATTTGGTTCACCTGATAATATCCGACTTTCATATGCAACATCTCAAGTACAGTTAGATAAAGCTTTAGATCGCATTGAGCAATTTATGAAAGCAAGTATCTTAAGTTAATTTCATTCAGTTGGAAACTTATATTTTTAAATACGGAAGCTAAGCTTATGCTTAGCTTTTTTTATAAATGTTTAGTAAAAATTTTTAATCAAACACTAAGCAAAGCATTCCATCTTTATTAAACAGATTATATCCTTAATTAAATAATTTATTAGTTGGTTTTTTAAATACTAAATAGATATACTAAAATAGAGGTGTGATTTACATGCCTCTATTTATTTTTATTTTACAAGTTTCTTTTACTGTATATTTTAAGTAATCATGCTATACTATGCTAGAGGTGTTCGAAGTGAATAATAATAGCATTCTAAACTGGATTCAATTTGGGAATATTAGTATTCCAAATATACTTCTCAGTCATTATTCTTCTTTAAACATAAATGAAGAAGAACTAGTCATGATTCTACAGCTTTACTCTTTTCAACAACAAGGTCATACGTTTCCAACACCTACTCAATTAGCAAAGATTATGTCATTAAATGAACAAAAATGTATGGAAGTTATTCGAGAACTTCTAAAAAAAGGTTTATTAGAAATTACAGAAGAAATTGACCATCATAACTTACGATGTGAGGCATATTCACTTTCTCCGTTATGGTTAAAATTAATTGATTTGACCCAGAATGGTCAACAATCAAATGAAAATGAAAAACATACTATTCCTTCAATTATTGAACAAGAAGAGGAATCAATTTACTTAGTGTTTGAAAAAGAATTTGGTAGATTATTGTCTCCTTTTGAGATTGAAACTTTAACAATGTGGATGGACCAAGATGATCATAATGAAAAACTAATAAAAACTGCACTTAAAGAAGCAGTTATAAGTGGGAAATTAAATTTTCGTTATATAGATCGTATTCTATTTGAGTGGAAGAAAAATGGAATAAAGCAAGTAGACCAAGCAATGAATTATAGTAAGCATTTTAGAAAAAAAGAAACAAGAGAACCACAAAACGAAACAAAGTATACAGGATCAATTCCTTTTTATAATTGGCTGGAAAAATAAAGCGAGGACATGCTCCTCGCTTTTGTTTAGTAAGGAGTGTTTTGAGATGTTAAATAAACAACAAATAAATGAGGTTCTAAATATAATTGGTGATATGTTCCCCGATGCACATTGTGAATTAAACCATAAGAATCCGTTTGAATTAGTAATAGCGGTTGCTTTATCCGCTCAATGTACTGATGTTTTAGTAAATAAAGTGACAAAAAATCTATTTGAAAAATATAAAGAACCTCAGGATTATTTAAATGTTTCTTTAGAGGAATTACAAAATGATATTCGCTCAATCGGACTTTTCAGGAACAAAGCAAAAAATATCCAAAAATTAAGTGAAATGATTATAAATGAATTTAATGGAGAAGTTCCACGTACTAGAGAAGAGCTCGTAAAATTACCTGGAGTTGGTAGAAAGACAGCTAATGTAGTAATGTCAGTCGCATTTAATATTCCAGCAATCGCAGTAGATACTCATGTTGAGAGAGTTTCAAAAAGATTAGCTATATGCCGTTGGAAAGATTCTGTTTTAGAAGTAGAAGAGACCTTAATGAAAAAAGTTCCGATCGAAGACTGGGGAGTAACTCATCATCGACTCATATTTTTTGGTAGATACCATTGTAAAGCTCAAAGGCCGAGTTGTGAGGTATGTCCTTTACTTGATATGTGTAGAGAAGGAAAAAAACGAATGAAAGTGAAGAAAGTAAATGACAAATAGTATTTATAAGGATTTTATCGTTACGCCATTTTATAAAGACAATGCCAATGAACAAATAATCAATGAAGAAATTAAAATTAAAAATAAACCGTTTTTTTATGAAAGCAATCAGATTCTAGTTAATCAGAGCACTAACATTCCGAATGAAAGTGATGAAATTATTAAAGAGATGATTAATGAATGGAAAGAGGAATCTGAACATATTTCTAACTACTTTAAACAACGTAATCGAAAACTTGCGTGCGAGCCGATGATTAGAGGCTTAGCTAATTTTATATCAATACTTACATGGATAAATGGCCAAATGCTGCTTAATTTAAATAATTTATTACTTGAGTTAGATAAATTAAAGATTAAGCCAATCAATTTAGATGAACGTATTAGTTTTGTATTAAATCAACCAGATCACTATCACTCATTCATTCAACTTTCTGGCTTATATACGGAGTTGGAAAAACTTTATTATAAGCAAAAAATAACCTCCTCAAAATGAGGAGGCTTATTTAATACTTAGAGTAAATCCGTTATTCTTATGCTCAATGTTTAGATTAATTACATAGAAAAACCTCCTCAAAATAGAGGAGGTTTTTAATTTATGCAATAATATTACGTTCCAACTTATTAAATCGATTAGTAGAGTATGAATCTGTGTTATACGAAGTTGGATTCGTATTAGTTGGTTTTGATGGTTTAGTTGGTTTAGTTGGATCTGGCGTAGTAGGAGGTGTAGTTGGATTTGTATTACCATCTCCAGTTCCGCCACCATTGCCATCACCTGTTCCAGTACCCGTGCCGTCACCTGTTCCAGTACCCGTGCCGTCACCTGTTCCAGTACCCGTACCGTCACTTCCAGTACCCGTACCGTCACCGTTTCCAGTACCCGTACCGTCACCGTTACCGTTACCGTTACCATTACCGTTACCATTACCGTTACCGTTACCATTACCGTTACCATTACCATTACCGTTACCATTACCATTACCATTGCCATTATTATCAGCTGGTGGGGTAGTAGGCTCTTTGGTAGTAGTTAAATCGACTGTAACAGTAACCGCAGCACTCTTAGTTTCGCCATTAGTTGCCACGATTGTAATTTTTACTTTGTTTCCAGCTACGATACCATTAATTTTTGCTGATGTTCCATTTATTTTTTGAGTTTGGCCTTTAACACCGTTTATATCATAGTTTACTTCAAAAGTAGTAGAAGCAAGTAAATCAGAAGGATACTGCCAATTTAGCGAAACACTGCTCGTTTTTTCATCATATTTGGCTGTAACACTTTTAGCTGGATCTAATGTATCTGGTGTAGGTAGATCATCCATTTTTTCACCTTTAATATATAATTCGTCTTGTACTTTTACAACTGAACTTGGTTTATGGAACTCAGATGAAGGATCAGCTGTTGCTGCTAACATATCTCTAGCAATATATTTAGCTATATTTGTTGATGTTTTACTTAAATAATGACCTTGTTTATTTGTCTCATATCCAGTCCAAACCGAAATAGTTACATCTGGAGTATAACCAACAAACCAACTATCTCGAGTTGCGTTTGAAGGGAAGCCATATTTGTCTTTTACTTCTTGTGGGTAGTTTGTCGTACCAGTTTTACCTGCCATATCAAGACCAGGTACATTAGCTCTACCGCCCGTACCGCCTGGAGCCTTAACAACATCACGTAGCATATCTGTAATCATATATGCAGTGTAATCGCTCATTGCTTGTTTTGGTTCAGGAGCTAATACTTTTTCAGTTTTATCTTGGTAGATAATTTTTGTAACAGCATGTGGTTTTATATATACACCGCCATTACCGAAGGCTGCATATGCACCTGCCATATCCATTGCAGATACACCTGTAAATCCGCCGATTGCATGAGATTCATAAAAACTGTTTTTTTGGAAGTTAAATCCAAGTCCGTTACCAAATTCACGTGATTTATCTAATCCAACTTGCTGCATTGTTTTTAATGCAGGAATATTTCTTGATCCGATTAACGCCTTACGAATTGATAATTTACCTTTATATGATTTATCAGCGTTTCGAATAGGGGTCCCATCAGAATATTGATATGGCTCATCAACAAGTTGATGATTAGTAGACCATTTTAAATATTGTATCGCAGGACCGTAGTCTAGGATTGGTTTAATAGTTGATCCAGGTTGTCTTTTAATATCTGTTGCAAAATTTAGACCACCACTTGTTGTGTTTCTTCCAGCACCTACAGCTTTAATTTCACCTGTTTTAGTGTCAGTTAATACAAAACCAGTTTGGAAATCATCACTTGGATAAAAATCAGATCCACGATTAATAATTTCATCTGCTTTTGCTTGTGCTTTTGGATCTAAAGTTGTTTCAATTGTTAATCCATCTGTATTTATATCTGCATCACCGTATTTTTTTACCTCATCCATTACGACATCAATGAATGCTTGATACTTTGTCTGACCACTTTCATGAACTTTTACTAATGATTTTTCTGGAATTGCTTTTGCATTAGCATATTGTTCATTCGTTATAAATCCATACTTTTTCATCTGGCTTAATACAACATTTCTTCTAGCTTCTGATTCAGCTGGATGTTTTGCTGGATTGTAGTTGTTTGGACTTTGTACCATACCAGCAAGTGTAGCTGCTTCAGGTAATGTAATTTTCGATAAATCTTTACTAAAATATGTTTCACTTGCTTTTGCTACACCATAAACTCCTCGGCCTTTTAAACCATTTGAGAAGTAAACTTTATTTAAATACATTTCTAAAATTTGTTGTTTAGAATATTTTTGTTCAAGCTGGAATGATAAATACCATTCTTGTACTTTACGTTTAATTGTTTTTTGTGGAGACAAAAATGAGTTTTTAACAACTTGTTGAGTAATCGTACTACCACCTTGTGATCCAAATCCACCAGTAATATTAGCTAAAACTGCGCCAAGCACACGGCGAATATCAACACCTTTATGCTTATAAAAACGTACGTCCTCAGTAGCAATAAATGCATCTTCTACTACTTTAGGAATCTCGTTATATGAGATTTTCGTTCTTTGTTCAGTTCCTAGCTCAGCAATAACATTCCCATTTTTATCTAGAATCGTAGACGATAAAGGTACTTTAAGCTTTGATTCATCAAGTTTAGGTGCATCACTTACTAAATAATAGAAAGTTCCAACTCCTCCAAGAATACAAAGTACCGCTAATGTTAGTATTGATAAAGTAATCTTTTTCCATAAACCTTCACGTTTTTTTGGTTTGACATTTGAAGGCTTTTCCATTTCCATTTGTTTTCGTTCTTGTCGTGAACTATACTCTTTTGCCATTTTTTTGTTTCTCCTGCCTTTCAAATGAACTTAATGAAATTATTAAAATATTAAATTACAAAAAGTTCATCGATACATTTTAAGTAAGGAACTATTATTGGATAACTTGGTTTTAGTAACGTTCCATACTCTTTGCATTCTTCTCTAGAAATTGATTTTCTTCCACCATCTGTTTGCCTTTTCCAAAAGGTAAGAATATCAGTTGCTTTCATAAAATAAATTTCATTATATAATGAAAATTTTAATATGACAAACGATATTCCACCGTGATTCAGTACATTTTCCATATGCTCTATTTGGTGTAAATGGAAGTTTTGTAAAGGAAAACTAGTCTTATTATTGGTTTCCTTAGCTTCAAAATCAATATACTTCCCTTTATAGATGCCATTATAGTCGGTAGTTGATGGTTGCTTAAAATAGGCTTCTCTAATCACTGCAGCACTTCTTTTTGGGTAGTCTACTTTTACGATTTGTACAGGTGTTGGTTTTTTATGTATGTTTGCGATGTTATTTGATAAATAATACGTATTAGTAGCATTTAAATCATCTTCAAGGGACATTCCGCGATTACTATAAGTATTATTTGATTTTACTTGTATTTCGTTATTTTTTTGATTTTTTTGAACTACATTATTTCTTCGATTTGGGTAACTTATTGTCATAAAACCAACTCCACATTAATTTACATACAACTCGTATTATAGCACTAAAACAGATGTTCGTGTAAAAAAATACCAGATTGCTTGGGGTGAGTCAATGAATGCAAACCATGAAAGCTGGAAAGGTTTCATAAAAAAAAGAAGAGAAGATCATAATTTATCACATGAAGAAGCAAAACTTATTGATTTAATAAAGAAAGAAGCAGTTAAATATAATGCAGATAATATTTCCAGAACGATTGCATACCAAGAATATTTCTTAAGACAAAGTGAAATAGAGTGGTCTTTTCTTGCAAG
The DNA here is from genome assembly GCF_023115465.1 of Gottfriedia acidiceleris. Taxonomy (NCBI): domain Bacteria; kingdom Bacillati; phylum Bacillota; class Bacilli; order Caryophanales; family Bacillaceae; genus Gottfriedia; species Gottfriedia acidiceleris. The sequence goes on from NZ_CP096034.1 coordinate 1,907,303, forward strand.
TATGGTGTCACGTAATGCAGGCTACAACATGACTGATCTGGAAAACCCACTATTCGTGAATGGACTAAGTGAAAAACAAAGAAAACAGCTTTTTATGACCTATGAACGGGCAAATTGGATTATTTTTTTAGATGCATTTCCACAGTTGCTTCTTTTTGAATATTCAAAAGTGAAAAATAAGCCATTATTTTATTTATTGAAATATTTTTCAGTATCTAGTTTTATGGAAATTGAATGGGAGAAATATTGGACTGATCGTGATAAGAAAAGACTAGTCTATTCATTGATTATTAACGAACAAAATATGATAGAAAGACCAGTCATTCAAAATAAATTTTTTAAAAGTGAAGTTTTTAATTCTTTAGCATTTAAACTTCAGGAACAATTAAAACTTAGTTATGTTATATTTCCAACAAGAAATGGTGAACTATATGGACTTGGAGTTTATCAATTTGAGGATTTAACAAAAAGGATTCAAATTGGTAAACAATTATATTCAATTTTATTTCATGAAGATTTGCAAAATGAATTTATTGATTTTGCTGTGCAAACTATTCACACAGGCAGTAGAAGTGATTATGAAGGGTTAGTTGGAATTACAAGTTCAAATAATCCGAAATTAAGAGATGTTTATCCAATAATTCCTCATACACGAACTGTAGAGGATGATTGGTATATAGATAGTAAAATTTTAAATGAGTGGTATGAATATGAGGAAATTATTAATGGAGATAGTTTTAAGCAATCTTTTTTAATAAAGCAGGAGTTGCTTGGTTCATTGTTAAAATTGAAATCGATTTTTCAATAAAATGAGTCATAAAGTGAAAATCAACATCACTCTACTCCTTTTACGAAAATTTGGTAATTTAATTGACGAGGATGTTTTTCATCAGCGTGAAAAAAGCTAGCACAAAAATGCTAGCTTTTTTCTTTTTAATCGATTTTCATTAGAAAGGATGTCAATCAAAATCGAGTGGTTCCCAATATTTATGTAGCAGGGAAATTAGGTCCATCTAATTTTGGATTACCAGTTTGTTGACTTTTACTTTTTTCTTGTTTTTTCTTTTTTTCATTTTTGTTTTTTGCCATTTGAAACACCTCCATGTAATATACCTTTCCCAATTCTGTTCCACGTTACAAGTTTTTTTGTCGAAATTATAGATGAAAATACCTTTATTCACTTTGTTTAGCGAAATAGTTCTAGTTTTGTCACTAGGGAAGGAGGAAGGTGAACGGTTGTTGAATTTATTTTGTAAAGAAATTTAGAAAATTAGAAAGAGGAGTTGAACTGTATGGAGTTAATTCAAAGAGATGATTTTTTTCGAGCAATTGATGAATTTTTAAATGAGGTTGAATTTATTGAGCACTCCTTAGCTTTAAGAATTGATCAAAAATGTGATGAAGAAAAGAATTTACTTTTAAATAAGATCCAGTCAACAACAGTGCATCTTCATCATTTTGAAAAGAAAGTAAGCCAAGCAAAAGAGGGTGGTAGTTGGATCTCAACACCATTTTTAGGAAGACAGTTAGCATTTACTATTTAATAAATAGATAAGTTAAACATATTTGTTTTGAATGAAGGGATACGAGAATAATGGTATGAAATAAGCGATACACTTTTACAATTTAGTAAATGTGTATCGCTTTATTTCTTATAATATTATATATTCCCGATTACTAAATTGGCTTATAAGCACCAAATAGTTCAAGTTCTTTAACTAATTCTCTGTAATGTTGAATAGTAACCTCACCATTTAGGTAATTTTGTTGTAAAAAGTCCATTAATTGATTAAAGTCAGTTGGTTCGAAACTTTTTGATGAAATAAACTTGCTCTTTAGTTCTTGTAAAGTCATTATTACCCCTCCAACATTAAAATTTAATTAACAACTTGTATAACTAAATAAAATGTACCATAAATATTTAAGATTTAAATTTTTTTAAAAATTTAAACTTCCGACATATTATGACAATTAGCGTATAAGATAATAGAAGTAACAGAATAGGCTTATGTAACATATTTATAAATGAGAAAACTTATAATGGATGTGAGAAAATGAGATCTCAAATGTTTCCTCCAAATCATTCAGATAACAGCTTTGAATGGTTTAGAAAGCAAAATCAAATGATTGATGAGAATTTTAATTTTCCAGAAATGAATCAACTATCTAATGAAAATCAGCGTTATTATGGAAATACAATTCAACCTTTTTCCCAAAACCCTACTATGAATACACTACAACCGCCAGTTCAATCGCAACAAGCACAATCGACTCAAATAACACAACCAGTTCAAACAACACAATCAACTCAGCCAATCCAACAATCACAGATGATTGAGCCATCTCCTTATGGGGGGGCATCAATACAAGCTAGTAGTTATGATCAAAGTCAAATGCAGTATGCAGCACCACAACACTTTTCGATGCAGCATGCTACTGTTCCATATAACCAAGGGTATCAATACGATCCTAATTATTATGGAATGATGCAAAACCAAAATCCATATATGCCAATGTATCCTTCCCAATTTGGTAATCAAACGAACTATTTAAGCAGCCCTCAAAATCACCAGTATTCAATGCAACCTCAACATGCTCAAATGTTACAACAAGGTCCATTTACAACTCCACCAATGTTTGCGCCTAGTACTCCATATCCAACTCAACCAAAAAAATTAAACCAGCAAAATAATAATGGCCAATCTTTTCAGTTTTCATCAATATTAAATCAATTTAAAAATGGTTCAGGTTCATACGATGTCCCAAAAATGATGTCTACTGCAGGTCAAATGATGAATACGATGAATCAAGTAGGTGGACTTTTTAAACAAATAGGGGTTTTATTCAAATAAAAAAGCCAGGGTTGGTCTCCTGGCTTTTTTAAATCGTATAAAGAATTTACTTTCTATACGATTAATCATTTCTAGATAAAGAATGTACAAGCTTGTAGCGGTCTGCTCTATATACAGTCAGTTCGTATTCTAAAACTTTACCACTTCTTAAATAGGTTGTTCGATAAATTGCTAATACGGGACAATTCGGTGGAATTTGTAATAACTGAGCTTCTTCTTCAGAAGGCATTCTAGCTTGAATCGATTGATCTGCATATTGAATAGGATCTGGAATATTGGCATTTACATAATCAAAGAATGATTTTTCTAAAACACTTTGATTTAGGTTTGGAGCAATATCACATGACACGTGGATACTTTCAATCGACATAGGAATTGAGTCTGCTAAACGGACCCGTTTTATAAAATAAATAGGATCGTTTTCTTTTATCTTTAGTATATTGGATAGTGCTTTATCAGAATTTAAAATATCAAATTGAATTAATCTACTACTCGGTTTTAAACCTCTCTCAACCATTTCTTCAGTGTAACTATTTAATCTACTAATTTTTTTTTCAACTTTTTGACGACTAACAAATGTACCTTTACCTTTTTGCCTGTAAACAATTCCTTCTTGCACTAAATTATTTAATGCTTGTCGAACGGTCATACGAGATATTTGGAATTTCTCTGAAAACTCTCTTTCTGATGGAATCAATTCATCAGCAGGGTATTCACCTGAAGCGATTTTACATTTTATGTATTCTAATAATTGATGATAAATTGGTATTGGGGAATTTTTGTTAATCATTTTTTACTCCTTGAATTGCATTAATTATCTATATTTAAAACGATTTCATAACTCATTTTAAAGGAATAAAATGCTTTCGGCAATCATTGTGTATCCTCTCAAAAATCAGAATATTTAAACTTTTAATCATTATTAATTTTATTGTTGTGAAATATGTTCAAACCTAATAAAATAAAAAAGTTGACATTAAAGTATATTTAGGATATTGGAGAGGATAATTTTGAACAAAATACTTTTTTTATTTTTTTTCACAATTACATTAACATTAATTATTTTTACGAGTTTTAAACAAGCTTTGTATGTAATTTTATCATAAAATTTCGACGAAAAGATTTTAACAATAATATTCCTATCACAATAACTAATCTAAAGGGAATAAAATATCCTCTATTAGCAGCAATCAAGTATTGAAATATTGATCTTAATAGTTGATTTCCACTAAGCTTATGACTACTATGTAAAGTTAAATATTAGATTCCCTCAATATAAATTTCTACATTTGAATATTATTTAAATTAATGGTTTTTGCGAGATAAATTTATACTTACAATATTTATTTGTTTACGAAATAATTGAAATAAAGCAGAGTATTTAATAAAATAAAATTTAATTTGTGGAAGAACTTTTAGTTCTTCCTAATTTATTATTGTGAGGTAATATGAAGATACTACTTATATCTGGTTATAAGTCATTTGAATTAGGAATTTTTTCGAATAAACACGATGCAGTTAAGTACATAAAAAAAGCAATAAAAAATAAAATACTTTTATTTATAGATGAACTAGAATGGATTATTATTTCAGGGCAAATGGGTACTGAATTATGGACCGCAGAAGTAGTATTCGAACTTCAGCTTGATTATCCTGAATTAAAGTTAGGTATTTTTACACCCTACGAAGAACAAGAAAAAAATTGGAATGAAGCAAATAAAGAATATTATAATGAAATCTTAATTGGGGCAGATCACGTCGACTCAATTTCAAGAAAACCATACGAATCTCCTGTACAGTTAAAAGCAAAAAATGAGTTTTTAGTTCGTAAAAGTGACGGGTGTATTTTATTTTACGATAATGAAAAAGAAGGTAGTCCTAGATATTTATATGATTTAGCATACAAGAAAAATGAACTATATAATTATCCTGTAGAAATCATCACATTTGATGATTTACAAGTGATTGCAGAAGAGTCATTTGAGAATGATGACAATAAATATAGGGAATTATAGAATAGATAATTGACAATTTATGAAGAGTTTGAAAAAATAGAAGGTAAATATTTCTAAATGTTTTGGGGTGACACACATGGAATCAACAAAAATAAAACTAAGTATAAAAGATATCCTAAATAAAGAGTTTAAAGTTTCAATGCGAGGATATAATCAAGAGGAAGTGGATCAATACTTAGACACTATCATTAAAGATTATGAATCGTTTCAAAATCAAATCGTAGCCCTACAACAAGAAAATGCAAAGTATAAAAAATTGTTGGAGGACCAAAAGAATACTGCTACACCTCCACCATCACCTTTTAATAATACGAATACTGATGTTCTAAAAAGGTTATCAAATTTAGAGAAGCATGTTTTTGGTAGTAAACTATTCGAATAATTTTAACTTAATTTATATTTTAAGAAAGCATTGCAAATTTAAGTATAATTTACTATACTAATAAATGTTCGTTTCAATATGTTCGGGTAATCGCTGCAACGCTTGACGTTGTTGAGGAAAGTCCATGCTCGCACAGTCCTGCGATGGCTGTAGTGTTCGTGCCTATCGAAGTCATAAGATAGGGTAGCTGTGATAACAGCTAACGGCAGGGAACGGACCTAAGTCCTTTATGGATATGGTTCTACTACCTTTAAAGTGCCACAGTGACGTAGTCCTCGAAGAAATGAGAGGAGTGGAACGCGGTAAACCCCACGAGTGAGAAACCCAAATTATGGTAGGGGAATCCTTTCAAAGGAATTGAACAGAGAAAGGGACAGATTATTCTGTAGATAGATGATTACCACCTTGTAGTACGAGGCGAGAGCCGCTTGTAGTACGAATGGTACAGAACATGGCTTACAGAACATATGAAATGATGAAACTGTTTAAAAACTCTTCATTCTATGGAGAGTTTTTTGTAATTTCGACATAAATTGTTCATAATGAAAATAGGAATCAAAATGAAAATATGAAAAGAAAAGTTCATTCTTAGTTTGAATGAGATAGGTGGTTAAATTGGCGAAATATACATTAATTGCTACTGCTGCAATGGGAATCGAAGCACTAGTCGCTAGAGAAATAAAAAGCCTAGGGTTTGAAGATGTAGTAGTTGAAAATAGTCGAGTATTATTTAAAGCGGACGAAGCTGGAATTGTGAAAGCGAATTTGTGGCTTAGAACAGCTGACCGAGTAAAACTACGTGTTGGTGAATTTAAGGCAACCTCATTTGATGAATTATTTGAAAAAACAAAAGCCTTACCTTGGCATATGTTTATACCAAGAAACGGTCAATTTCCTGTGTCAGGAAAATCACATAAATCAAAATTATTTTCAGTATCAGATTGCCAAGCAATCGTCAAAAAAGCAATTGTTGATAAATTAAAAACAATCCAAAATATTCAAGGAATGTTAATTGAAGATGGTCCATTATTTCGAGTGGAAGTTTCTATTTTAAAAGATATCGTAACATTAACGATTGATACTACTGGTCGTGAAGGATTACATAAAAGAGGGTATCGCGTTGATCAAGGTGAAGCACCATTAAAAGAAACACTTGCCGCTTCATTAGTATTACTAACGAATTGGAATGCTGATTTACCTTTTGTTGATCCATTTTGTGGATCTGGTACGATTCCAATTGAGGCTGCATTAATTGGACATAATATCGCTCCAGGATCGTTTAGAAGCTTTGCGTCTGAAGATTGGCATTGGATCGGTAAAAAAAGATGGAATGAAGCAAGACAAGAAGCAGAAGACTTAGCAAATTATGATCAAAAACTTGAAATAATCGGATCTGATATTGATCATCGAATGATTAATGTTTCAAAAGAGAATGCTGATGAAGTTGGGCTATCAGATTCAATTGCTTTTAAACAAATGCAAGTAAAAGACTTTACTACTAGATCTGAGTATGGGTATGTTGTTACCAACCCACCATATGGTGAGCGATTAAACGATCGACCTTACGTTGAAAAGTTATATTCAGATATGGGGAATGTATTTACAAAATTAGATACATGGTCAGTGTATGTACTAACTAGTCATGAGGGATTTGAGCAATTTTACGGTAAACCAGCAACAAAAAAACGTAAATTATTTAATGGTTTCATTAAAACGGACTATTATCAATACTTTGGAAAAAGACCTCCAAGAAGAATCGAAGAGTAAAAAGTTAAAAGGGTGTTCCCAATTGTCTATTCAGACGATTGGGGCACCTTTTTATTTATATTAAGTTATTTCATAAAAGTTTTACGAACAAAAATTGTATTCGTTTTGTTAACATTATAAATTTATTGCAGGTACAATTCTAAATCCGTGATTTTTTTCGAGTAAATGTGCAACATGCCAATTCGTTTCTGCAGTACTTTTATATTGAGTGACTAAATCATGGAATTCATCATTAGAGAAACTCTTTTCATGCTGAAGTAAATAAAGGTCTCTTACAACACTTATATCATCATTTGTATCAAAATTAGTCTGAATTAAAGAATATAAGTACAAATAAACACCTCCAAACAACCATTTTTATCATTTTTTTAGATTTCCCGATAATTCGAATGTTATTGCCATTAGATTATTATGAAATAAAATCATTTTTCTTTTAAATGAAGAATGATAATTTGTTACAATAAATCTAGAAAAATAAGCCAATTTAAAGGACTGATCAAAAATGAAAAAACCACGTATTGGAATGGTAGGATTAGGCAATATTGCACAAAAAGCATATCTACCAATTCTTACAAAAGAAGAAAACTGGGATTTTATCGGTGCATATTCACCAAATAAAGAAAAACGTAAGAAAATATGCTCACAATACCGAATTCAAGATTTTGAAAGTTTGGAATTACTTGCAGAACAAAGTGACGCAGTATTTGTACATAGCTCAACTAGTTCACATTTTGAGGTAGTATCGTATTTATTAAATAAAGGTAAAGATGTATATGTTGATAAACCACTAGCAGCTACATTGCCAGAGTCAGAAAAATTAACTGAATTAAGTATGAAACTAAATCGAAAACTTATGGTTGGATTCAACCGTCGATTTTGTCCAATGTATGTGCAGGCAAAAGAACAGGCAAAGAATATAGCTGTAATTAGATTTGAAAAACATCGAGAGAATAAAATTGGCTCTAATTCATTCGAGTTTACGATGCTGGATGATTATTTACATTTAGTTGATACCATTAGATGGTTTGTAGATGGAGAAGTTAACCTTTTTAATGGTAGAGTCAAACTTACTCATACTAATCAATTAGAGTATGCTACTCACCAATATGAATCGTTTAAAGGAACAACTATTAATACAGTAATGCACCGAATGGCAGGAACAAATCTTGAGCGCTTAGAATTAATTACTGAAGGTTCGATTATAAGAGTAAAAAATATGAACAACTTTGAGGTAGAAAAAAATAATACAATAAATAATTCGTTTTCGTCATCATGGGACACAACATTAAAACAAAGAGGCTTTGAGGATTGTATTAACCATTTTATCAATTGTATATACTTTGACGAAAATCCAGCGATCAATGGAGAAGAAGCATTAAAATCTCAAATGATTGTTGAAGAAATGATAAAACAAGCAAAAGGCTGGTAAAGTTAACTAAGGAGAGATTAGGAGTATTAAGAATTGAAAGCTGGAACATTCAATTCGTTCCAATTTAAATTTCCCTTATTCTTTAAGTGATCATGCCTTATTTCCCTTGCCTTTCCCTCACATTTTTTGTATGATAGCGGGTAGAGACAATTTTTAAATAATATAATGGATCGAATAAATTTGCAAAATTAAAGTTCTCAAAAGAGGACTTTTTCTTTTTAATTTACATTTTGGGGGTAGCAATGAGTCATTCAACTAAATTACCTTTTGAGGTAGGAAAGCAAGACCAATTCATTGAAAAGTTAGGGGAATGGATTGGGGACGTTTTTTACGATTTATTACCAGATGCAGGCTATGAATTAAGAGATGAGCAAATCTTTATGGCTTATCAGGTTGAAAGAGCGTTTAAAGAAAAGAAAGTTATTTTTGCTGAAGCAGGTGTTGGTACAGGTAAAACGTTTGTCTATTTGCTATATTGTTTATGCTATGCAAGATATACAGGTAAGCCAGCTATTATCGCATGTGCTGATGAATCTTTAATCGAACAGCTTGTAAAGAAAAATGGGGACATTGAAAAATTATCGAATGCTTTAAATTTGTCAATTGATGTTAGATTAGCAAAATCAACTACAAACTATTTATGTTTAAAAAAATTAGATTTACAGCGCTCAGAAATTGATGTATCGGATGCTGTTTTAGGAGTTTATGAAAATTTACCAAGCTTTGTAAATGATTATGGAACACTCCAAAAATTTACTCCATATGGAGACCGTACTGAATATAAAGACTTAACAGATGAAGAATGGGATACAATTTCATATGATTATTTCCAGGACTGCTCTACTTGTGAACAAAGACATAGATGTGGACAAACTCTATCAAGAGAGCATTATCGTAAAGCAACCGACCTAATTGTATGCTCACAAGAATTTTATATGGAGCATATTTGGACGGTAGAATCTAGAAAACGTGAAGGTCAATTGCCATTACTACCTAATCCAAGCTGTGTAGTATTTGATGAAGGACATTTACTTGAATTTGCAAGTCAAAAATCGTTAACATATCGACTGCAACAAGAGACATTAAATACATTTTTATCATTTTTAATGCAATCAGGTACGCGTGAAAGCTTCCAACAGTTACTCGAAGATACATTAGAAACATACGATCAATTCTTTTTTGAATTAGATAATAATACTGAAGAAGTTGAAGGATCAAGACGTTTTAAACTGAATATGAATGATAGATTAATTAAGTTAGCAAGGAGATTAAAGTCTCAAATTAGTAGCATTGGTGATGAATTAGTCTTTGAAAGTGAAATGTATACGATTGATGAATATCAGCTAAATATTGTTGATGAGCATTTAGATGATGTTGAGCGTTGCTTAAATTTATTTATTAATGAAATTACTGCGATTCAATGGATTGAGTATAATCAAAGTGAATTAACATTAGTCATCATGCCAAAGGCTGTAAATGAGCTTTTACAAGAAAAAGTATTTAATCAAAAAATGCCGATTGTATTTTCATCTGCAACTCTTTCTCAAAATAGTTCTTTTGATTATATCGCAGGTAGTTTAGGGATTAAAGATTACTTATCATTTTCAGTTAATTCTCCGTTTGATTATGATGAACAGATGAAAATTGAGTTAAATCAAGTTGACCCAACCAAAATTAAGGAAAAAAATGAAAAAATTATTGAGAAGTTAAAGGATAATAACGGAAGTACATTAATTCTCTTCAATTCAACTCAAGAAATGAAAAAATTTAAACTGCAAGTTGAAAAAGAAAAATTAGACTTCAATTTATATTTTGAAGGTGAAGAAGAAATTAGTTCAATTGTACAAAAATTCCAAGAAGATATTAACGCGTCTTTATGTGCTGTTCATTTATGGGAAGGATTAGATATTCAAGGCATGTCACTAAGTCAAGTGATTATTCATGCGCTACCATTCCCGCCAAATGATCCTGTATTCCAGTCAAAACGTCAAAATTCACAAAACCCTTACTTCGAGATCGATGAGCCGTATATGTTATTAAGATTACGCCAAGGTATTGGTCGACTAATCCGTAGTCATGAAGATAAAGGAAAAATCGTTTTATTTATTGAGAATGATCTAAACAAAGAAACGAAAGAAAAAATCTTAAACAGTTTGCCTGTTAATCCATCATAAAAAGCTAGCATTCGCTAGCTTTTTTAATTACAAATTCCAACCCTAGATTTACTAAAATTGCATTCGAAAAATTCCTTAAATGCGAAAAAAGCAGTATCTCCAGTCGTAATTCGATGGCCATCAATTGGTAAATAATTCTTTTCAGCACGAATATTTTTAGATATTGGACCATCAGGTAAGTAAGTTGGGCAAACAATTGTCCAATTTAATTGACTTTCATTTAATATGTCATAAGCTTTTTCATGATCGGTTGCTGCAGTTGTTGATTTTCGTTTTGATTCAGAGCTTTTATAACGTAAAATGGTTGGATCTACTCTTGATTGTAAAATACCAGCAGTTCCAATTGTAACGATCCTACCTATTTGTTTCTTTTCAAGAAGAGGGATTAGTAGTCCCATCGTTTTTGATAAACTATTCTCACCACCAGTATTTAAGGCAGAAATTACTCCCTCAACTTTTTCTACAGCTAAAATTAAATCTTTTTCATTTAACGTATTTCCTTTTAATACTGTAAGAGCTTCATGATGAATCGTTATTTTTTGTTCATCTCTAACTAAAGCGATTACTTCACATTTAGCCTCTAATAATAATTCCACTAAAAAAGAACCGACTCTTCCAGTAGCTCCTAATAATAATATTTTCATAACATCACCTTGCTGTATTGTACAATATTTTTATTAATTATGTCTCTTATATAAACTTAAACATATGATTTCTGATAATGTAAGTGCTTTTTAAGCTTAATATTAATTCAATATAAAAGTTATGATAGAATGAAATGAACATCCTAAAATATAGAAATGAGGGGTAAATATGGCAATGACTAACATACAAGAACAATTTACTGACTATTTAAAGAAGATCGAAAATTATAATGAAGCAATTAATGTTATGTATTGGGACCTAAGAACGGGAGCGCCTAAAAATGGAGCTGAACAAAGATCAAATGTCATCAGTCAGCTTTCTGCAGAAGTATTTGAAATGACAACATCAAGAACGATGGAAAACTATTTAAATTTATTGGAAAAAGAAATAGGCACAGGAAACTTAAATGAAATCATTGAAAAATCGGTTAAGGAATGTAGAAAAAATTATGATTTAAATTGTAAAATCCCAAAAAATGAATATGCAGAATATGTAAAACTGTGTTCTTTAAGTGAAAATGCTTGGGAAGATGCTAAAAATGAAGGTGACTTTAGTAAGTTCCAACCATATTTAGAAAAAATTGTAGCAATGAAAAAGAAATTCATTGAATATTGGGGTTACAAGGATAAGAAATATGATACTTTATTAAGCTTTTATGAGCCTGGTATGACAACTGCGAAGCTTGATGAAGTTTTTGGTAAAGTAAGAGAAAGTCTTGTACCATTAGTTGCGAAAATTTCAAATTCGCAAACTAAATTAATTCGCGAAGAATTGACACAACCGATCTCAATTGATCTTCAAAAAGAAGTTAGTGAAGAGATACTTGTAAAATTAGGTTATAATTTCGATTCAGGTCGTTTAGATGAAACAGTTCATCCATTTCAGATTACATTAAATCCTGGTGATGTTCGTGTAACAACGAAATATATTGAAGATAATTTTATGAGTGCGCTTTTTGGAACCATTCACGAGTGTGGACATGCACTTTATGAGCAAAATATATCATCGAATATAATTGGGACACCATTATGTGAAGGTGCATCGATGGGAATTCACGAATCTCAATCACTATTCTTTGAAAATATGATTGGAAGGAGTAAAGAGTTTTGGGAAGCTCAGTATGAAAATTTAATTGCAAAAACTGGTGATTATTTTAAAAATTTATCGGTAGAAGAATTTTATAAAGCAATTAACCATAGTGAGCCTTCGTTAATTCGAATTGAAGCGGACGAATGTACATACCCATTACATATAATGGTTCGATATGAAATTGAGAAAGAACTGTTTGACGGTGATTTACAAGTAAAGGATTTGCCGAAAGTATGGAATGATAAAATGGAAGAATACTTAGGTATCGTTCCATCAAACGATCGAGAGGGCGTTCTTCAAGATGTTCACTGGGCAGGAGGAGATTTTGGTTATTTTCCTTCGTATGCATTAGGTGCGATGTACGCTGCACAGTTTAAGCATAAAATGAAACAGGATTTAAGCGATTATGAAACGATTTTAAAAAGCGGTGAAATTCATCAAATTGTTAATTGGCTAACCCTTAATATTCACCAATATGGAAAACTAAAAGAACCGAAAGAATTATTAGTAGATGTTACTGGTGAAGATTTAAATGTAAAATACTTTATTGAATACTTGGAAGATAAATACTCTAAATTGTATAATTTAGTATAATCTAATTCGTGTGGATGGAGGTTGTTAAGAACCTCCCCATACTCATTATTAAAGAAAACATAAATAAATGATTAATTCTAAGTTATTATTTTTTATGTTTTTTTAATAAGTTCAAAGAATAGACATATTTAGATATTTAATAAAATACTTTTTTATAGTATTATAGATAAAAATGAAAGCGTGTTCACAATTGCTTATTAAGATTAGTTGAATTTAATTAGGTGAAAGATTGAAGATCTAACGGAACTAAAATTAAGTTCGAAATTTATTCGCATTTAGAAAGTCTTAAGTTATTTTTTTATAGTATTATAGATAAAAATGAAAGCGTGTTCATACTTTTTTTGAAAAGGAGGTAATTTGAATGTTTTTTAGGACAGCCAGATATTTAGAACGAAATATTGAAGAAAAACGAATCAAGTTGCAAGAAGCTCAAAATCAAAATAATGACAATCATCAAGAAGTAGTAAAGATTCGTCATCAGTTGGACACTGATTTAAGAGAACTACAGAAATTATTGAAAACGGTTACAGTTAAACAATCAAAAATTAATATTAAACCAATATGAAACAATCGTAATAAGACCACAAATTATTTTTTGTGGTCTTATTTTTTTCTTAGGGGCTATTAGTAAACAAATACCTAAATTTATTTTTTATTAATAAGGTTTAAAGTTCTTTAATAAAAAATATTATTTATAGATTCTATTATAAAAATGGCTAGAACAAGGGTGGTTAGTACATATGAAGGAAGTTCATCGTTTGTTTGTAAACTGATCTTAAAAAATTAACAAACGATTTGTAGTGAAAAATGCTAATTATGTAGCTTGTTTAAAAAATTAAACCAACTAGTTAAAAATCACTAATCAAAATTAAAATCTCCTAAATATAATAGAGTATATCGATTAATATCCATTTTTTTATAAAAATGTGGAATGAGGTTCTAGATGGATTTCGAACTGGCAAGTCGTATTAGAAGATTGTTTGCAGCTTGGATCGATGGCTCATTAAATCTTTTATTTTCTAAACTAGGGTTACTAATACTTGGGTTAGAAAGTAAAGACATTTTAGATTTATTTATGTTTAGTAGTAAGCAACTGTTTTTATATTCAATTTGGTCGCTATTATATATTTTCCTATTTTATGTCATTGTACCTACTTATATTTGGAACGGACAAACAATAGGAAAAAGATTATTAAGTATTATGGTTGTGAGGGATACAGATGACTTAGTTGATTTTAAAACAATGACATACCGTTCGATATTTGCTTTTGGTTGTCAGCTGAATTTCCCAATATTTATAGAAGCAATTGGAATTTTGTATCTAATTGATCTATTTTATATCTTCCGAAAAGATCGGAAAACATTGCATGATTTAATCGCTAAAACGAAGGTTGTCTATTATTAATAGCATAAAAAAATACCCTTTAAAGCTATTTACAAGCTTTAAAGGGTATTTAACTATTTATCTTATAATGATGCTAAATATTCATCTAGTTGGTCAAACGTACCAGTAAAGCCTTGTTGCATAGAATCTTTATTTGCAATAAATGCAGCAACTTCTTCATCAGTAGCATTGATTGGAAAACCTTTTAATGTAATAGTTGTTTTACCATCATTTTCTTCTAAAGTTAAAGTGTTTTGAATTTCTAATGGCCAAACTTCAAAGAATGGAGCGCGAACCATATTACCCTCTTGATCGGAGAATGAATTAATAAATACAATTTTCTCAGGTTCAATAATTTCACCAAAAACAAATAATCCCCACATAACGAATCCTTCTGGTGATGCCATTTTATAGTGGAATTTACCTCCTGGTCTAAATTCTAACGTTGCTACATCCATTTCAAAGCCTTTTGGACCCCACCAGTTTTTAAGGTGTTCTGCTTCTGACCAAACCTTGAATACTAATTCACGAGGCGCATCAACAACCCTTGTTAAAACTAATCCTTGCTCATCGACATTAAACGTATTTTTGCTCATTATTAATTCCTCCATTTATTTTATTATTTAGAAAATTAGACATTATTTCCTCCTTTAAAATCTAGATACTTCTCCTTTCACTAATAGTTAGTACTAATTAAATTGTGTGCACTGAATTTGTTAAGATTATTTGCCTTGTAATTTTTTTAAATAATCGTCCAATTGATCGAATCTCTGTTCCCAGACGTGACGGAATGACTTAATCCACGAATCCATTTCTTTTAGCGGCTGGGGTCTTAGTTTATAAATTCTTTTATTGGCGATTGGTTGAACTTCGACAAGCCCAGCTTCACTTAGAACGCGAAGATGCTTTGAAACCTGTGGTTGTTTAAGTCCTAAGCTTTCAGCAATTTCACCGACAGATAGAGGACCGTCACGTAAGAGTTCGACAATCTGTAACCGGTTCGGCTCTGCAAGAGCAATTAAAGTCGAATTCATAAATTGAATATACCTCATGATGAATATTCCTGTCAAGGAATATTCGAATTGTAAATTTTTGTTGTCTAAAAAATACCTGAGTAGTATTAACGAAGTGATTAGACAATATTCAATTTGTCGAGAAATATTATTTGAAAAGTAAGATAATTCTTATTTATCCACATATTTTTTATGTTACTATTTAGCTGACTTATAAATTTGTTTTTAAAAGGTGGGAGTTTTGATGAGCTTAAAAGATTATGAGGCTTCGTTTTTAGGTTATGTAAGAAAAATGTTAAACATTGAAGAAGCAATTAGTGTTTTATATTGGGATCTTCGAACAGGTGCACCTAAAAATGCTGTAAGTCAGCGTTCAAATGTAATTAGTCAATTATCAGCTGATGTTTTTAAAATGAGTACTTCAAAAGATATGGCTCATTATTTAATAACAATGGAAGAAGCCATTAGTGCAGGTAAATGTTCACTAGAAGTTGAAAAAACTGTAAAATACTTAAGGAAGCAGTACGATCGAAATACGAAAATACCAGTTGATGAGTTTGAAGCTTTTATAAAATGCCAAGCAATTTCTGAGCGTGTTTGGGCAGAAGCGAAGGAAGAAAATAATTTTGCTAAATTTGAACCTTATTTAACTGAAATAATTGAGTATAAACGTAAGTTCGTTGAATATTTAGGATATAAAGACTGTAAATATGATACATATTTAGATCAATATGAACCTGGAATGACTGTAAATAAACTGGACGAAGTATTTTCAGAAGTAAGAAATAAATTAGTACCGATTGTAAAAGCTATATCGAATAGCGGGAAAAATTTTGAAAAAGAAGAGATGAAAGCATTCGTTTCGACGCAAAAACAAAAAGAAATATGTGAAAAACTATTAGCATCTCTTGGTTATAATTTTGATGCAGGAAGATTAGATCCAACTCCACATCCTTTTGCTACTGCTCTTAATTTAGGTGATGTTCGAGTTACAACGAAATATCATGAAAATAATTTTGAAAAAGCCATTTTTAGTACAATTCATGAATGTGGTCATGCACTATATGAGCAAAACATTTCCAAAGATTTGGAATGTTTACCAATCGCTCAAGGAGCGTCGTTAGGTATTCATGAATCTCAGTCACTTTTATATGAAAAGATAATTGGACAAAGCTATGAATTCTGGAAATCGAATTATCCAAAGTTAAAAGAGCAACTTAATGGAGTGTTAGATAATATTTCTCTAGATGAATTTTATAAAGTGATAAATAATAGTAAGCCTTCATTTATTCGTATTGAAGCTGATGAATTAACTTATCCTTTACATGTAATGATTCGTTATGAAATTGAAAAGGATTTATTAGATGGGAAAATTCAAGTTTCTGAGCTTCCTTCAATTTGGAATCAAAAAATGGAGGAGTATTTAGGAATAATTCCTGAAACTGATCGAGAAGGTGTTTTACAGGACGTACATTGGTCAATGGGGCATTTTGGATACTTTCCAACTTATGCATTAGGAGCAATGTATGCTGCTCAAATTAAAGCAACAATGGACAAAGAATTACCAAATTTTAGTGAATTAGTTGAAACGAATGATTTTCAAACAATTCTTGATTGGTTAAAAGTGAATATTCATCAATATGGTGCAATGAAGGAACCCCAACAAATTTTAAAGGATGTTACTGGTGAAGAATTAAATGTGAAATATTTTGTTGATTATTTAGAATCAAAATATACAAAATTGTATGAACTGGAAGAAGTAAATAAATCATAATTGTGAGTTAGAAATGTTGTGTGGTTTATTTTAGAAGCATTTTATTGGAAATAATTGCGAATGTAGATTTGAGTTAAATGAGATATACTAAAACTGCACAACAGAAAGAAACTCCTTTAAAACGATTAGACAATTCTTATTATTTGTTCATGGTCCTTGAATGAATAGTGAATTGTCTTTTTTTTGATTAAATTTTGGTGCAAATTTAATCTTACAAATTTGAGGATAAAATGTCAGTTTACTTCCACTATAGTATTTTTCATGTATTAAAGAATAATTTTCCAATTTAATACAAAAGGTAATGAATATAAGGAGTGGAAAATTATGCCTTTAATTCTATCTGTTGGGAAAGCTGTACCAAAATATAAAATCGATCAGGAAAATATTGTGCCTTTTATTCGAGAGCTTTTTTTGAAAAGATACCCTTCAATCGATCGCTTATTATCTGTATTTCAAAATGGTGAGATACAAAGTCGATATATTTCTAAGGAGCTTACTTGGTATAGCGAAGAGCATAGCTTTGAGCAAAAAATTCAGGCTTACACTGAAATCTCAATTGAATTATCAATTGAAGCTATTAAAAATTGTTTGACAAGTAATGAATTTCTATCTTCGGAAATTCAATATGACAAAATTGATGGAATTATTTTTGTCTCTTCAACTGGTATTTCAACCCCTACAATTGATGCTCATATCGCAAATATCCTGTCATTTAATTCTTCGATTAAAAGAATTCCCATTTGGGGCTTAGGCTGTGCTGGTGGTGCGAGTGGTATTTCTAGAGCATTTGATTATTGTAAAGCCCATCCAAAGTCAAATATTTTATTAGTTGCAGTTGAATTATGTAGTTTAACTTTTCAAAAAGAAGATCTTTCCAAAAGTAATATAATAGGAACTTCATTATTTGCTGATGGAGCAGCAGCGGTACTAGTTATTGGCGATGAGAGTGATTTGAAAAATCGAACGATACATAAATCTTTACCGTCAATTGAAGAAACTAATTCAACTCTAATGCCAAATTCATTAGACGTAATGGGATGGGATGTTCGGAATGATGGTTTATTTGTCATTTTTTCAAGGGATATACCATCAATCGTTAAAAATTGGTTACAACCAGTTGTTTCAAATTTTTTAACGGAAAATGAACTAACAATAAGGGATGTAACTCATTTCATTGCTCATCCTGGTGGAAAAAAAGTATTGGATGCTTATATCGATTCTTTAGAACTTTCCGTAGAGAAAATCGGAATTTCCTTAAATATTTTAAAATCATATGGAAATATGTCATCTTGTACTGTGTTATTTGTGTTAAGTGAGTATATGAAGTTAGGAAAAACGAATGAGTACGGTCTTCTTTGTGCTTTAGGTCCAGGATTTAGTTCAGAGTTATCTTTGTTAAAGTGGGTAGAATGCTAATGTTAAAGATTATTTTTTTATTCATCGTCATACAAAGAGTGATTGAGCTAGGTATAGCAAAGAATAATGAAAAAAAATTAAAAATGCGGGGCGCACTTGAATTTGGCCAAGAACATTATAAATTTTTTATCATCTTACATAGCATGTTTTTTATATCAATTCTAATTGAGAATTATTTCATTCATTATATAGAAATTAGATTTTTTACTTTTCTCCTAATCGTTTTTATCATCTTACAATTAGCAAGGGTTTGGGTTATTTCAACGTTAGGGGAAAGATGGAATACAAAAATCATTATTTTACCTAATGAAAAATTAGTAAAACGTGGGCTTTATAAATATATCAAGCATCCAAATTACATCATTGTTACAATTGAATTATTAGTAATACCTATTATGTTTCATGCGTATATTACAACTGTAATCTTTTCTGTTTGTAATTTAATTTTATTAAAAGTAAGAATCCGAGAAGAAAATAAAGCGCTCTTACAATCAATCGAATAGTTATTGACAAATGGAAAATAACTGATTATGATTACTGTAGAATGAAAATCATTATCAACTTCGAAAGGTTGTGCGTCAAATGGTTCTTGGATTTGTGTCAGCTACAATTCTTTTATACTTTTTATTAACTAAATATGTACTTAAACAAGTTCAAAACTAGGTGATGTTACCTAGTTTTTTTTATTTTATATGTATATGCCTATACATTCTTCTTCCAAATTAATATATATGGGGATAAAATAATGCTAGGGAAAATATTTGAGTATGAAATGAAATGGGGAAATCACGTTGCAAAACACTAAGATTAACAGAGGGGAATTACTGAATAAGGTTTCTTCAGGTATCAATTTACTTTCTGAACAAGGAAATTCGAAGGAATTATTTCAATTAAAAAAATTAGCATACAAAATACAAAATAAGGAAAGTTATTACGTATTTTGTGGGCATTTTTCTGCTGGTAAGTCATCTTTATTAAATGATCTTTTACAAGTAGAAAAACTACCTACAAGCCCAATTCCTACAAGTGCAAACGTTGTAAAATTAAAAAATGGCGAAAGTAAAATGTTAATTACTCTTAAAGATGGTGAAATGTATCAGATTCAAGAGGATATTCAAGTAGATGAACTAAAAAAATTAGCTTCTGATAGTGGTTCAATTATTGAGCTCGAGTGGGCACAAGAACTATTTAAAATTCCAACTGGATCTGTCTTAATTGATACTCCTGGAATCGACTCAACAGATATGGATCATTTAGAGGCCACAAACTCAGTCATTCATCTAGCGGATAGTATTTTTTATTTAATGGATTATCAACATGTTCATTCGAAAACTAATATTGATTTTATTCATAATTTAGTTGAAAAAAATAATAAAGTTTGTTTAGTTATTACATGTATTGATAAACACGATGAAACAGAATTGACGTTTGAACAATTTAAACATGGTGTAATTAGCAACTTGAAAAAACAAGGATTAGGCAACTTACAAGTTTTTTATATATCTACAAGAGATAAATCTGTAGATAATAACGAATATAACCAGTTTATTAATTATTTAAATGATTTATACAGTCATCAAGATGTAGTGCAAATTGAAAATGACTATGCAAGCTTTTTAACAATTATGAATGAACAAATACAACAACTTGAGAACGATTACATTGATCTCGATCAAAATGCTGATGAGATTAGATCGAAATATAACGATTTAAATAATGAAATTGAAGTTATTGAAACATCAGTTTCAACATTTGAGGAAAATTGTTTGCAATCTACGCAACAAGTTCTTACTAATTCAAACATTACACCATTTGAAATGAGAGAATTAGCATCAAAATATTTAGAATCAGAAAAGGCATTGCAAAATAAAGGATTATTTCAATCTAGAAAAAAACTTGAAAATGCTTTACATGAGTCTAAAAGTCAATTTATTCAAAAGGTAAAAGAACTAACAAATAAACAAATTGAGTATTTTGTAAAAGAAGCAGCAATTCGAGCTGTAAAACAAATTGAAAATAATAAAATTGATAGTAGTGATTTTGATAAAATCTTAGAACCGAATTTGAGTGAAGATGTAATTTGTCCAAAGCCATCTCATTTGATTGATACAGGTGGTAACTATTTATTACAGTATACGAAGGAAGTCAGTGAAGGAATTAAGGCGGTATATCGTAAAAGTATTGCTGAATTTATTTATACACTTTCAAAGGAACTTAAAGTACAAAATGAATCAACTATCCTAAAATTAATAAATCAAAAGAATGATTTACAATCGAAAATAGATGGATTTGCTGAATTAGAGTTTAATAATCAAAAAATTTCACATATGGTTTCACAAATTAAGACGATCTTAAATAATGATCAAGAAATGAATCAAGACCTACCAGAAATTAAGCCTACTTTAATATCAGTAAGTGAATTAATTAATCACAAAATCTTAACTGTTCAAGCTCCGGAAATAAAAGAAGAATTTAATACTGATATTGAACAAACTAATTCAAAGAAATATTCAAACGAAGAAATTCAATCTAAATATGAAGTTGCAGATTTTATATTAGACGAATTAACTTCAAATAAATTTATCCAGAGTAAAATCGGTATTTTAAAAGAAAAAAGAGAACAAATAAAATCAAACGAATACACAATTGCATTATTCGGAGCATTTAGTTCTGGAAAAACATCGTATATAAATACTTTACTTGGCGATCGTGTACTACCTGTTTCTCCGCACCCAACGACAGCGGCAATTTGTAAGATCAAACGCTCAACAGCTGAATCTGGTAATAAAAAAGCTGATGTGAGTTATAAATCAGAAGAATCTTTAAAAGAAGAATTTCTTGATTTCTTCAAAAAATGGGGTGTGGAAGCAAATGAAAAAGAGTGGTTTAGTACCCTTCAAAATTTAATTAAGAAACAAAAGGATAAAATTCCTACTGATGCTTTCGTTTATGCAGAAAGCGTATGTCAAAATTATGAAGAAATGAGAAGCCTACTAGGTACAACTAAGCGATATGACTTAAGTGAGTATGTAAGTGTTATAAGTGAAGAAAATAGAGCGTGTTTTGTCAAAGAAAGTACAGTTTATTTTGATTGTGAGATCACGTTAAGTGGAATCGTATTAGTGGATACGCCAGGGGGAAATAGTATCCATTCAAGACATACTGAACTAGCATTCGACTATTTGAAAAAGGCTGATTTAATTTTATATGTTGCACATTATCAACATGCCTTTACCCGTCAAGATGAGTCATTCTTAATGCAAATCGGACGTATGAGAGAAAGCTTTGATAGTGATAAAGTTTACTTTGTGTTAAATGCTACGGATTTAGCAAAGGATCAAAACGAAATCGAAATCGTACAAAATTTCTTTGTAAACCAATTAACGAAACTAGGAGTTCGTTTCCCATCTGTATTTGCTATTTCAAGTATGCTTCAGATGAAGGGATACGGTGATTCAGAGTTAAATTTAGAAATCCAGAATAATTATATGAAATTAAATACGAAAATCCAAAATTTCTTCCAATTTGAGATTGCGAATGAAGTCTTTAAAACATTCATTAATGACCTATTAACAATTGAAAAAATCTTACGTGATACCATTAATCGTTTTGAAAGAATAAAAAGTGAAAAAGATCAATTCTTCAACGAACTTGAACAAATTCAGAAAAAAGTTAAAGAAGCGATTAAAAATGCAGAACCTACTAATTTACCAAGAGC
This sequence comes from Gottfriedia acidiceleris, assembly GCF_023115465.1. Taxonomy (NCBI): domain Bacteria; kingdom Bacillati; phylum Bacillota; class Bacilli; order Caryophanales; family Bacillaceae; genus Gottfriedia; species Gottfriedia acidiceleris. Next base: position 1,929,555 of record NZ_CP096034.1, read on the forward strand.
ATTTATGAAAGAAAACGAACAATTAATTTTCTTTATCGAAAAGCGTATCGAATTAAGGATGCGAGATTTATTCCCTTATTTCTTTAATCCAAGTATTTTTAATAATACAACGAAAAATATTAAACAATTATTTGTAACGAAAATTCGTGAATTTATTTATGAAGTATTGGAAGAGATTTTAAAGGAATTAAGAGTAACTGGATTTAGATTAGAGAAGTTTTTAACGAATGAAATTTCAATGTCGCAAGATCGAGTAATAGGTGAAATACATTCGATTCAATCTGAATTTATCGTTCAAAAAAGTGAAATTAATGAGATTTTACCTGTTTCGATAAAAAATCCTGATCAATTTATTAATGTAGATCGTTTTGAGAGTTTAAAGAATTACTTCAAAAATCCAAAAAGCTTTTTTGTTGAAAACATGAAAGAAACGATGATTGATGAATGCATTAATGAGTTGAGAACACCATTAAAAGACTATTTAGCAAATATGAATAGCTTATTTACAGAGCATTATCACATTCAATATGTTAATGCATTAAATTCGGTATTGCACAACTGTAGCAATCAAATCGAAAATGATGTTCAACAAACAATTAAAGCAACTGAAAACTTAAATGAAGTAGTAGTAGATGAAAAAGTATTAAACTTATTCAAAAAATTAATTTAATATGAGGGTGGACAATTAAAATTGAAAAATATTATTGATGTAAACATTGCACATAAATTGCGCTTAAATAAAAATGTTGTATTTTTAGATTGTCGATTTCAATTGTCAAATCCTGAATATGGTTTAAATGAGTATCAGAAAAATCATATTCCGCTTTCTCGTTATGTTGATTTAAATAATGATTTATCTAGTCCAGTGCAAAAGCATGGAGGCAGACATCCGTTTCCTAATTTAAGTGATTTTGGAAATCTTTTAGGAAATCTAGGGATCGATCATGATACGATTGTTATTTGTTATGACGATGGTACGAATGATAATGCCGCAAGATGTTGGTTTTTATGTAATTTAGTAGGGCACCAGTTTACTTTTGTATTAAATGGTGGTTATAAAAAATGGTTGGAAAATGATTTTGAAGTAACTACTAAAATTGAAGAAGTTTTACCTAAAAAATTCGAGATTAGTGTTCAAGAGTATATGATTACTTCGATGGATGAAGTTAAAAAGAATGGTAAAAAAGAGGATTTCAATTGCATTGATTCTAGAGAATCTATTCGATATATTGGTGAATTTGAACCAATTGATCGAATTGCTGGCCATATACCTGGAGCCAAAAATTCATTTTGGAAAGATGTTTTAAATGAAGCGGGAGAATTTAAATCAAAAGAAGAATTACAAACTCTTTTTAAACCATTTAACTATAACAAAGAAACTGTTGTTTATTGCGGTTCAGGTGTCACTGGCTGTGTTAATTATTTAGGGTTAATTGAAGCTGGATATACAAATGTAAAACTCTATCCTGGAAGTTATAGTGACTGGATTTCTTATGAAGAAAATGTTGTGAATAAGAAAATATAATTATAGTTGCAAATTAGATTTAATTGGTATAGAATGAGAATACAAATTAACAAAACCTGCTGTGTGCGTTGTCAGTTTATGTCTTAAACCAATGATTTGTATACCGGAAGACCGATATTTAAGTAACAACATCGTGCCTACATATTGGAGGATGAGCGTTACTTGTGAGGACATCCACCTTGGAGTTCGGTTTACTTAGACATAAAAGGAATAACGGCATTTGCGGGAAAAAAAACCATTCACATTTTGTGAATGGTTTTTTCTTCTTTATATAATTGCTTTTTACTTTTGTTCTTTCTAATTTGAGTTACGATTGTAGAAACTAAAATCAAGCTACATCCGAATAAACCAATTTCTTGTAATCTTTCTCCACCATAATAATACCCAGTAATCGCTGCAAAAACTGGTTCAGTAGCGAGAATAATCCCTACTTCAGTCGCACTTATTGTACGTTGGGCAAACATTTGGATAAAGAAAGCTGCAGCGGTACAAAAAATGGCAGTAAATAATATTGAAAAAACAAAATATTTATTTGTCCATAATGCATGGTTGAAAATGACTTGCCAATCCTCAAAGATTAAAGCAAATGTCCATGAGGCTAAACCTACAAAAGTTATTTGTACAGTTGCCAGTTGTAATGAATTATAACTAGGTGAGTAGATCGTTGAATAAATAATATGAAGAGCAAACGCAATCGCACTGAAAAAGGAAATAATATCACCAGAATTAAACTTGGAATTTGTTGATAGTGTTAACAAAAATAATCCGATAAAGGCAATAATTGCACATACATTTTCCCGTAAAGTAAGTTTTTTCTTATATTTAAAGAATAAAAGAAAAGGAACAATCGCAACACTAATACCTATAATAAAACCTGATTTGGATATAGACGTGTAATGTAATCCAAATGTTTGAAATACGAAACCTAGAAATAAAAATAATCCTATAACGATTCCGGGGAAAATAAAACCAGCTTTACCGCGATATCTTTTATTATTTTTTCGATTTAATAAAGTTTGAACTGTAAATAATACAATTGCTGCTACAATAAATCGTAATGCATTAAATGTAAATGGTTGGACAAACTTAAGTGTTTCTTTAACAATGAAAAGCGAAGAACCCCAAATGAAGGACACAAAGAGTAAAGAAGAAAAAGCGATTAATTTATTTTTCATATCGTCCATTCCTTTTTTATTTTATAGCTTTTCGAGCAAGTTCATCTGCAACCTTATTTGCGCTTGATGGAATCCATTTTATAAAGAAAAGTTCAAGTTGATTAATCAACTTGAATGATTTCTCTAATAAAGGAATAAAGAGATCGTTTTTCGAATATTTCTTATCAATACTTTCTTCAACGATTTTTGAATCTGTACGGAATGAAACAATTGTTAAATTATTTTTGACACAATAATCTAGTGCAAGTAGCAATGCATGAAACTCAGCTTCATGATTAGACATCGAATCTAATGGAATACTTAAAAAAACAGGTTCTTTAATTCCTTTTATGAAAATACCTGCACCTGAGGGCCCGGGATTTCCTTTGGAAGCTCCGTCAATATAAACTTCAATCATAGCAAACCTCCAAAACTTATATATGTACCATTTTAGTATATATTCAAAAAAATGAAAACTTAAAATATGAAATGAAGTAATTTATATAAAAGCATAACAAGTCTAAAATTAACAATAGAAGAGGTGTGTCGGATGAAGCTAAAGATTAGTTGGAAGTATCAAACCAAAAAGAAATATCAAATTACACTTGAAACTGAATGGTTAGAAATAAAAGAAGCACTACTTTTAGCAGAAGATTTTGAAAGTACAGGTAGAACAAGAGAAATCATCTTTTTAGATCAATTCGACACAGAGTGGACTAAAAAACAAGTAATAAAATACTTAAAAGAACTCGAAGAAGAACCTCATAATATCTCAATATTTTTTGACGGTGGATTTGATCTAGCAACATCTATATCTGGAATTGGCGTATGCTTATACTTTAGTCAAAATGGTAAAAACTATCGAAAAAGGTTTAATGAAAAATTAGATGGGTTATTGACAAATAATGAAGCGGAGTTTGCTGCGATTGAAAATGCAATCTTACTGTTAGAGGAAATGAATATAACAGGACAAACAATTGTAATTAAAGGGGATTCACAAGTAGTGATTAATCAATTAAATGGAGATTGGCCTTGTTATGAAGAACAACATGAACGATTTATCAATCGAATTGAAAGAAAATGTAAAAACTTAAAATTAACCTTACAATTAGAACTTATTAAACGTAATGATAATAAAGAAGCTCATAATCTAGCAACGCAAGCACTTAAAGGGAATAAGATAATAAGTACGATTGAAGTTACATAAAGAGGTGAATTATGATATGGAACGTAAAGAAATCTTGGAGGAAATAGATACTTTAATAAAGACTTATTGCGATGGCTGTTTTGTCTATAAGCATTTTAGGAAAGACCATAGTCAAAAATTCGCACAATCATTTTGTATTAATAAATGTACAATTGGAGAAAAAATAAAAACAATCGGTAAGAAATTAACTTCAGACTGCTAACTAGCACTAACTTAATGAAAAAGAAGGTACTAATAAAAGTACCTTCTTTTTCATTATATCTGAGCTTCTCTTATTTGTTGCTCAATTTGCATTAAGTCTTCTTCTTGTTTCTTTAAAAACTCATCATCTAAATCAGTAGCAAGGCCTTTCATTTTTTCAAGCTGTTCTCTTGCTTGATTAACAGCTGTGGTTGCATCTGTTAATTGTTGCTCATCCATGCTCATTGTTGCATAGCCTACAAGTTTTTGAGCAGCTTTAACTTTCATTTCAACATCCTCAAAATTATTAAAGTTTGACATAAACACCCTCCTTATTTCACTTCGTAGTATTCCCAAATAAAATAGGAATCATGAAAAGCGATAGGATTTTTTTTTGTCTATGTATACTGAATAATTCCTAGTATGATCTTTTAGGAAAAAATAAAAAGGACTGATGGATCAGTCCTTTATGTAGTCAAGTTTATATTATAGCTTTACTACGTTAGCAGCTTGAGGTCCACGGTTACCTTCAACAATGTCAAAAGAAACTTCAGCACCTTCTTCTAAAGATTTGAATCCTTCAGTTTGGATTGCTGAGAAATGTACGAATACATCGTCTCCACCTTCAACTTCGATGAATCCAAAACCTTTTTCATTGTTGAACCATTTTACTTTTCCTTGCATTTTTCTTTTCCTCCTAAAACATTGCACATGAAGCGCGAAAGAATTTCCATTTATTAATATTTTTAATAAATGTTGAAATTAATATACAACTATTGAGATTATAAGTCAAGTAAGCGCTTAATATCAAAATATACATTCAATTGACTTAAAAATTTCATAAATAAAAAAAAAGTTAATACGAACTTGTGAAATAATTCACAAGTTGGGAAGTACATGATATACTACAACCATAGTAAGTAATTTAAATTACTAGTAAGAATCAATCTTGATTTCACTTTATAAAGAGACGGAGTGATGAAAATGATTCATTGTGAATGGATTGAATTTAATATTGAAAATGATTTAATCACAGAGGAAAAATTTGAAGAAATGATGAATGATACATTTCAAGCTATGATGGTTGATGAAAATAACTTTCCTCAATATATATGGACAGCTAACTATGTTGTCATTGTAACAAAACGAATTAAAATATTAGAAGAAGTAGAATTTATACAAATACCGCGTAATCCAGCGTGTAGTTAAGATTGTAAAATCAAGAAGAGAAGTAAAGGCAGTTCAAGAGAATGAATTCTTTTGGCACTGCCTTTTTCTGTTTCTTCCTGCTTTCCCTACCATTACATAAGTTATATAATAACTATATCTAACAAAAAACAAGAAACAAAAATTAGATTAAATTGTGAGGAAGAAAATGAAATTAATTATTGCCGAAAAGCCTGATCAAGGTTTAAAGCTTGCAGCCCCTTTTAAATTTCAAAAGAAAAAAGGGTTCTTAGTCATTCAACCTAACGAGTTTTTTCCAAAAGGTGCTTATTTAACTTGGGCAATTGGCCATTTATGTGAGTTATTATCACCTGAAGAATATGATGAAAAATGGAAAAAGTGGTCATTAAATACTTTGCCAATTATACCTAATCGCTTTGGGCATAAAGTATCAAAAGGAAAATGGGATCAATTTTCAATCATTAAGAATTTAGTCCATTTAGATGAGGTTAGTGAAATAATTCTTGCAGGTGACTGTGAACGGGAAGGAGAACATATCGTTCGCCTTATTTTAAATTTAGCTGGAAATAAAAAACCAATGAGAAGACTTTGGATTTCGTCATTAACAGAAAATGCTGTTAAAAAAGGATTTAGTCAACTATTGGATGAAAGTGAAACAAAAAGCTTATTCTTTGAGGCGTATAGCCGTGCATGTGCAGATTGGTTAGTTGGGATGAATGCATCAAGAGTATATTCATTACATTTACAAAAAAAAGGAATCCAGGATGTATTTTCGTTAGGAAGAGTTCAAACACCTACATTAGCACTTATTGTTAAAAGAGAACTTGAAATTGAAAGGTTTAATTCCGAACCTTATTGGGAGGTTTTTGCTACTTTTCAGTTTGATAAGCAAAAATTTTTTGGAAAATGGCATAACGAATTAGAATCTAAAATTATGTCAAAGGAATTAGCTGAAAAAATTGCTGGCTTCTGTGAAAATAAAAACGTAAAAATTACTGATATTGAGCAAGAAAGAAAAGAGTTTCAACCACCTTTTCTATATAATTTATCGGCACTCCAAGCTGATGCAAACAGTAAATATAAATTTTCACCTCAAAAAACACTTGAGATTGCACAAAAACTTTATGTCAAAGGGAATATTTCATATCCACGTTCAGACTCAAGTTTTATTACGAAAGAAGAAGCAATGATGCTCCCAGATATATTGAAGAAGCTTGAAAATATTGAGCAATTTTCAAAATTCTTTCCTCTGCCAAATCAATCGATATTAAATAATAGTCGCTACGTTAATGAGAAAAAGGTCACGGATCACTATGCAATTATTCCTACTGAGCAAGTACCAAATATCCAAAAAATGAATGATGAGGAATTGAAAATATATGAATTAATTGTAAATCGTTTAATTAGTGCACATTATCCTAATTCAGTTTTTGATTATACAACAATTCATACGTTAGTTGACGGACGAGCGACTTTTATTTCAAAAGGGAAAATAATGGTTCAGGAAGGTTGGCGTAAAGTCATATTCGAAAAATCAAAAGAAAAAAATACAGAAGAACAAAATTTACCCGTTGTTGAAACTGGGCAAGAAGGAATTGTAAAAAAAGTAGAGGTAAAGGAAAAGAAAACTCAAGCACCTAAGAGATATACAGAGGGACAATTAATAACATTAATGAAGTCTGCCGGAAAACATATTGATAATCCGGAATTAACAAAAATACTAAATAAAACTGAAGGACTAGGTACTGAGGCAACTAGGGCCGGTATTATTGGTACTTTAAAAAATAGAAAATATATTGAAGTTAAGAAAAATCAAGTTTTCGCTACGGATAAAGGGAAGCTTATAATCTATGCGCTAGGGGAAAATATTTTAACTTCACCTGAAATGACTGCAAAATGGGAACAGAGATTAAGTGAAATTGGTGAAGGAAAAGCAAGTAGTCTTGAGTTTATGGAACAAACAAAAAAATTAACTGAAAAAATAATTCTTGATGCATATGAAAATGAGAAGATATGGAATTTTTCAGAGTTTAAAATTGAAGAGATGCAAAATTCGAAGTTTGGTCCGAAGAAAAAATCAACTAGTGTTGGAAAATGTATTAAATGTGGTGGTAAAATGGTCGATAAAGGGTCATTTTATGGGTGCGATCAATTCCAAAAAACAAAATGTGAAGTTACAATTTCAAAAAAAATATTAGGAAAAACAATTACAAAGGCGTTAATAAAGCAGTTATTAAACGGTGAGACTACAGAAGCTATTAAAGGGTTTTCAAAGGATGGCAAAGAATTTGAAGCTTCTTTAAAATTTAATGAATCAGGGAAGATTATGTTTATCCAAAATTCCATTAAATAAAGTGGGGCATAATGAAATTTAACTAGTCAATTCTATTTTTTATTGCATATAATTATATACAATGATAATAGGAGGATTAGAGTGAAGGAATTCTATAGCAATGAACAAGTTTTTCTAACTGGTGGAATTGTTCCTTCCGTCTATTCATTATGTATAGACTGTAATCGGAAAATTGTACATGTACTTGACTTGGATCGAGTGGGCACTAGGCCGGTATGTGTTTCATTTTCTAACAGTTTTGCAGAAAATATTTTTGAACAAATAAGCTTGTCAACGTTAGGAAGTTACTTAGAATACCAATACTTAATTTATACTACAGAAGGTATTGTAACAAAATGGAATAATAACGAACTAGTAGCGTTAACTAATTTAGATGAATGTAAACCGGAATTCATTAGTTTAATGAAAGAAAGAAGAAATACATGGTCTAAATATAAAGCTTTATACAATCGAAAATAAATAAAAAGGATTACTCTTTGATTTAAGAGTAATCCTTTTTCATTTTGAGGACAAAATTTCATCATTGCCAGTCTAATGAGATCTTTTGAAGCGGCATATTCCTGTCTTTTCCTGTCTTTATTTGTTAAACTATCAACATATCATAAATTAGAAGGTGACAAAATGATTTGTTTTTTAGAAAATACCTTTCAAATAAAATTAGAAAAAAATGATAAAGGTGATTATCCGATTATTGTGACTGACGAAGGACTATTTAGCGAGATGAGTCTGAAAGATAAACCTAGCACGTATGTTAAGTTTATTATAAATGAATACGATGAGTTAACGATTGATTGGTATATCGAAAATGAAAATCGCTTCTCAGTAAAAAGCTTACAAGTTCATCAAATGATCTTAATAAACGATCATGATGAAAATTCAATTCAATTTGTATTAGAACGTTGGCAAAGTAGGATGTTTAAGATTCAATGGAAGCCAAAGTTACACATTGAATTTGGTTTATATTATGAAGTTTGTGAAGATTGCGATTAAGATGATTTTTTAGGTTTTAGTAAGGTTAGGATTACAAGGAAACTAATCCAACCGATAAGTGGATAAAGGAATGTTAATAATGGTCCATAGCCAATAATGCTAATAAACAAGCAACAAATTAATAATAAGATCACGACTACATTTGTATTTAATCGGATATAAGAATTAATTTGTCTAGACATCCCATATATATTTCCAACTAATGTGGTGAAAATTTCAGCTAGAATAACCATTAGGAAAAAGTAATAGAAAATTGGATGGATTTTTTTGATTACCTCTACCATTGGAATATCATACTGTTGAAAATTGGTTACACCTGAAACGTTCAGGTGAATTAGTAATAAAATAGTGCCCAATATTAAACCGCCTAATACACCGCCTTGAACAATAGAAGATTTTTCTTTGCATTCAAAACCAATCGGTACTAAAACTGCCTGGGCTAATGCCATATTTAAACAAACATAGGTTATTGGTTTTGTAAACACTGTATAGTTAAGCGTATTAATAGAAGGTAAAATATGGTCTAATGTTATTTCATGCATCGTAAATGGTAAATGTGAGTTGATGAAAACTGCGACGATAAAAGCACACATAATTGGGACTACCGTATTATTTAGACTGAATAAACCACTTGTCCCTTTTCTTAAAACCATAAAAGTCAAAATGATAAATAATAATGATCCGATAAATGAGTCAAAATGTAAGTAATTTTTAAATACAGCTCCCGCACCAGACAACATGACACTTGTAACGCCAATTAAAACAAAAAATAATAGCCCATTAATAATATTTCCTCCGAGTTCTCCAAACAATAGTACATTAAATTGCTGAGCAGAATTTAATTTATATGTATGAGCAATTGTCATAATTTTTGTTCCAAACCAACAAAATAATATAGTGGCAAAAAGGATCCCCATTGCACCATATACCCCGTTAATTGAAAAGAACTCTACTATCTCTTTACCCGTTGCAAAACCTGCTCCAATCACTGTTCCGACATACGTAAAGGCTATATTTCGAGCTTCTTTACTAAAGTTGAATTTCATAGGAAGTCCTCCTAAATGTAGTACTAAATTGTATGATACATTTAAGGAAAATAGACATGCTCCATTAGTAAAAGTTTATAAACAAATTAATTAAATGCATATTGTAATAGATTGCATATGAAGAAGGAAGTACCAATTAAAATTAAATTTACGCATTTTTTTAATTATGTTAAAGTGAGAAGGTTAGGGGGACGGACATCATGAATATACTTAAATGGAATTTTAATATGAAGATCAGGCTTGTTGCTGAGTTTTTCTTTGGATTGTTTTTTTGGATGTATTTACCATTTTTAGCCATTTATTTTGCTGAAGAATTAGGCAAAGTGACAGCAGGGATCTTACTTATGTGCTCTCAAGCTGTTGGTGTATTTGCAAATTTAATCGGTGGATATTTGGCTGATACTTATGGCCGAAAACGAATGATGGTAATTTCAGCTTTCATTCAAGCTGGAGGAATGATTTTGCTAACAATTGCAAATTTACCAATTTTAAATTCTCCATGGCTAACTTTTTTAGGATTTGCAATTATAAGTGTCACAGGAATGCTATATAATCCTGCAAGTTCTGCTATGGTAGCAGATACAGTTGAGGATAAAGATGAAAGAAACTTAGTCTTCGCTGTTTTTTATACGATGATAAATATTAATGTAGTGATCGGTCCAATTATTGGTGGTATTTTATTTTTCAAAGCAAGATTTTTATTATTTACTATTTCTTCATTGATCTTTTTAATTGTCGCTTTTATGATTCTACTATTAATAAAGGAATCATTACCAGACTCTTTAAGACAAGAAAAAGAAGCGTCTATTTCAAAAGTTTTAATTAAACAAGTAAAGAATTATCGTGTAATTTTTACTGATAAGGTTTTCTTCTTATTTGTAGCAGCTGGTATATTAATCTCTCAAACTTTTACTCAATTAGATTTATTACTAGCGGTTTATATAAAAGAAAGTATTCCGGTTCAAACATTATTTAGTTTTGGTAATCTTATTTTACGAACAAATAGTGAAACATTATTTAGCTGGGTCATAGCCGAAAATGGTTTAATCGTAGCATTATTTACAGTTTTAATAACGAAATTTGCCAATAAGTTTAATGAAAGATTTTTATTTTTTGCATCATCTGTTTGTTATGCTTTATCTATGTTATTGTTTGGATTCACCCTATCAGCCTATGTTATTTTTATTGCAATGGCACTCTTTACGTTGGGTGAGATATTGGTTGTAGGAAATCAGAACTCATTTATTGCAAAAATTGCCCCTGAAAATCAACGTGGACAGTATTTTGCAGCAGCAGGTTTAAGATGGTCACTCGGACGAACGATAGCACCATTAACGATTCCACTAGCTGGGCTAATTGGATATAAATGGACATTTAGCATAATTTCGCTCCTAGCCTTGATTGGAGCATATTTATTTGAATTGATGTTTAAAGAAATCAAGAAAAAACCTGAACCTTTTTCTGATCAAATGAAAGTAGGATAAATCGTAATAAAAGAGGACTCATCAAATTGAGCCCTCTTTTTTAACGGTTATTTAATGTCTTATCTAATGTGTCGATATTTTCTTGCATTAAGTCAAAATAATCTTTATGTTTCTTTAAATCATCTTCTGAAATAGTTGCTAGGTGATTAAGTCTTAAGATTTCAGCATGGGTTTCATTTTTTACAACTGTTGCTACTTTTGGTGTAGCAAATGTTTCGAACAATATATATTTGACATGATGTTCTTTTACAAAATCAACAACTTTCTTTAAATCCTTCTGTGATGGCTCTTGAGAAGGGGAAAGTCCTGTGATCGGGATTTGTTCAATTCCGTAATGTTGTTCCAAATATCCATAAGCTGCATGTGAAACGACAATATCCTTACGTGCAGAATGTAAAACTAAATTTCTTAATTCATTATCAAGTTCATCAAATTGATTTTCAATTTTATCATAATTTGCTTCAAAGTATTGTTTGTTTTTTGGCATTAATTTAACTAATTCATCTCTAATATTTTGTGCTTCAATTTTTGCACGAGATGGATCTAACCAAACATGTGGATCAACGTCATGATGATCTTCATCTTCCTCAATTTCTTCTTCGTTTGACTTTATTAATTCAATATTTTTAGTTGCCTCTAAGATTGCAACATCATTATTTTTAAGTGTATCTTTAATTTTATCTGCAAAAGGTTCCATACCTGCACCATTGTAAACAAATAAATCAGAGTTTGCGATTTTTACTATTTGTTTAGAAGTTGGTTCAAAATCATGAGTATCCACACCAGTAGGGTATATGGAATGTACATCAACGTATTTACCACCAATTTTTTCAGCAAAATCTTGTAAAGGATAAATGGTTGTATATATCGTTAGCTTATTTTTATTTTTTGTACTTTGCTGATGTGTGTCTTTATTGCAAGCTGACAGAACTGCACTTGTTACTAGCAAAGTCGTTATTGCCAATTTTTTTAATTTCATTTTTTTCTCTCCCTAAAAAATTAATCATTTTAGTATTTTTAAATGAGGTGGTTAATAAACGAATAAAGTTAAAATATTTTTATTAATTCGTAATCATTCCTTTTTAAGTTTTAAAAAAAAAGTAAGATAATTCTTATCAAACAATTAAATGCATAAATTTAATAAAATATTCAAAATCGTAATAAATACGATTTAATCCTAAGTCATTATAGAACAGTAATGATTAATGTGCAAGAAAAATGCGATTTAAAAAGAATAAATAGATAAAAAAAGTATGCTTTGATGAAAAACAATACATCAAAACATACTTTGTATTAAGATTTTCTTTTTAAACGGAATTTACGTGGTTTCTTATTTTCATTACTTGATTGTTTCTTTTTACTTTTGAAAAATTGAAAGAAAATAAAGAAGATGTAAAGCGGAATAGCTAAATAAATAAAGAATGGCCATTGTTCTTTTTTAGCATGCCATACTAGATATAATGCGTATCCTAAAAAAATCGTAATAATTGTAGCATATTTAGGAATAGGAATATCTTTAAAGCTTGGAATTTTAATTCTACTAACCATTAAGAATGCTAATGCAACAAAAACTGTTATGATGACTATTTGTGGTATTCGACTTCCAAATAATGTTAAAAAAGCAACAAGACCACCAGCTGCTGTAATTGGAACTCCAGTAAAATATTTTAGTGAAGTTGAAATCGGTGTAACATTAAATCTTGCTAATCTATATGCCCCAAACAGTGGGAATAAACCAGCAATTCCAAGACCAAAGATACCTTCAGTTGAAAATTGTGTACAATATACCAAATAGGAAGGTGCAACTCCAAACGTAACTATATCAGCTAAAGAGTCTAGTTCTTTTCCTAATTGTGATTGGACTCCTAAAACTCTAGCAACTCGACCGTCCATACTATCGAGCATCATTCCTATTAAAATAAGAATTGCGGCGTTTCTAAATTCTCCTTTAGCTGCAAAGCCGATCGATAGAAACCCACAATATAAATTCCCTAGAGTAAATAGGTTTGGAATACTTTTTCTTATCATACATTCACTTCCTAAAATTGATATAAAAAATAGTTATGTTCAAATTCAATAAGATATATTATAACCTAAAATTTAGTAATAATGGAATCTAATAATTAAGTTCATAAAATGTTTCTAGAATCGACATAAAGTCTTTGGAAATTGTCGTATTTTGGACCGATAAAATATGTGAATAGTCATACAATCATATTGAACTACACTAAAATTAATAAAAAATATGATATTAGAACTAGGAATTTGGGGGAATTTAATAAAAAATAAATTAAATATTAAAAAAATACTTTTTTTTCTGAAAAATATGTTGTATATTGAAAAAGTAAAAAGTGATTTTTCAGAAAAATAAGTAAATTATAAAATGAATAATCACTAATATTTGGAGGTGCTCTAATGAAGCGTAGATTAGCAACAACTGTTTCAAGTTTATTGGTACTAAGTACGGTACTAGCAGCTTGTGGCAAAGACACAGAAAAAACAGCAACTAACTCACAGAAGGATAAGAAGCAAACGTTAAGGTTAACTACAACTACTGAGATTCCTTCAATGGATTCAGCAAAAACTACTGATTCAATGTCATTTGAAGTTTTAGACAATGTAAATGAAGGTTTACTTCGTTTAGGAGAGGGTGACGAAGTAGTAGATGGAGTTGCTAAGAAAGATTCGGTTGAAGTTAGTAAAGATGGTCTTACATATACTTTCCATTTACGTGATACACAATGGTCAAATGGTGAACCAGTAACTGCTAATGATTTCGTTTATGGTTGGCAACGTGCTGTAGATCCAAAAACTGCATCTGAATATTCATTTATTTTATATTATGTGAAAAATGCTGAAGCAATTTTCAATGGTAAAATGCCAAAAGACCAATTGGGTGTGAAAGCACTAGATGATAAAACATTACAAGTAACGCTAGAACAACCAACTCCTTATTTCTTACAATTAACTACTTTTGGGACATACTTACCTGAAAATCAAAAGTGGGTAGAGTCTAAAGGGGATCAGTATGGTTTAGAAGCAAATACTCAATTATATAATGGTCCATTTACTTTAAGTGAATGGAAGCATGAGCAAAGCTTTACATTAAAGAAGAATCCAAAATATTGGGACAAGGATTCAGTTAAGTTAGATGAAATTAAATACAATGTAGTTAAAGATACTTCTTCGGCAGTTAACTTATATGAAAACGGCGATATTGATAAAGTAATGCTTGATTCTGAATACGTTGATAAATATAAAAATAACCCTGAATACAAAACTCAATTAGATGCTCGTTTAGTATTCTTCCGTTTTAATGAAAAACTGCCAATCTTTAAAAATGCTAAAGCTCGTAAAGCATTTGACTTAGCATATGATAAAGAAGCAATTACATCTACGATTTTAAATGATGGTTCTAAACCTGCATACTGGTTAGTTCCGTCTGAGTGGGTAAAAGGACCAGATTCAAAAGATTTCCGTGATCATAATGGTGACTTTAACAAATATAATGTCGAAGAAGCTAAAAAATTATGGGCAGAAGCTAAAAAAGAACTTGGTAAAGATACATTTGAGCTAAAAATGCTATCTTATGATGATACAACTCGTAAAAAAGCTGCTGAGTATGTTGCTGGTGAACTTGAGAAGAATTTACCTGGTTTAAAAATTACAGTAGCTCCACAACCGTTTGAAATTAAACTTGATAACGAGAAAAAATTAGATTATGACTTCTCATTCTCAGGTTGGGGTCCAGACTATCCAGATCCAATGACATTTATTGATATGTTCTTATCTAACAGTCCATTCAATGAAATGGCATACAATAATCCACAATATGATCAGCTTGTAAACGCTGCTAAGAAAGAAGCAGACCCACAAAAACGTTGGGATGATATGGTAGAAGCTGAAAAAGTAATTATGGATGAAGCTGGTATTTCACCAATTTACCAACGCGGCCGTGCATATTTACAAAAAGATTCTGTTAAAGGTATTATTGCGCACAAATTTGGCGGAGATTTCTCTTACAAATGGGCTTCTAACGAAAAATAATAGTATCAAACAAAAAGGAGAAGGGATCACCCTTCTCTTTTTTCGCTTTTTTCAGAGTGTTGAAAATAAAGTCGTCAATAGGGAAAACGGACTTTATATTCATTATTCCATTAATATAGAAATGATTTTTTTAGAAGTAAAAAATATTATGGACTTTTTTTAACACATTCGATTGTTTAGTTTAATAAATGTTCGATATTAATTGATCTCCAAGCTGATTAATATACAGCAGTTAGATTACTCTAAGTAAAGGCTATTAGGGTTTATCTCAATTTTTTTTGATGAATAAGTTGATTGGAGCGGATGTTTCTTGACTCCTATGGGATAAGCGGGAAGACTGAGACCCCCCGCAGGCTTGCCGAGGAGGCTAAGGAATGTCGCCCCATGGAAAGCGAGCATCCTGCAGTGGAATCAACATCACGCTACTCCTTTTACGATAATTTGGTAAATTAATTGACGAGGATGTATTTCAGCAGCGTGACAAAGGAGAAGGGATCACTCTTCTCTTTTTTAGAAAGTTTTATGTTAAAAACTCAAAGATTTCTTAACTTTTTTTGTGTATAAGAAAAAGTTTAAAAGTAAATGTTAAAAGGTGTCCAGATGATACTTTTTTAACTGGATTCTTTTAACTTACAAATGAAAAATTAAATTTTAAAACATGATTTTTTAAGAAATTTTAAAAAAATATACATATTTGTCCAACTTTAATCATTTATTGAAATTGTGGCAATTATTAATTGTTTTGATTTAATATGCAAAAAAGACTTCAAAATGGAGGTTTTAATTACAAAAAAGTAAAGATTTATTTAAATTTATTAATTTTTTTGAAAAAAATGTCGATTTTTTGTTGATAATTTTCTAAAAAGTATGTAAAATAAAAGTAAGTTAAAGGTTATTAACTATTCGGACAAAATAAATTGTTTGAATATTTTAATAGTTTTTAAGTCTAATTGTTTAATTTTGGGGAGGCAATCTAATGAAAAAGAAGGTATCGTATTTTCTATCTTTATCTGTTGCTGTGAGCATGCTTTTATCTGCATGTAACTCAGACAACTCAAATGATGGTAAAAAAGAAACAGCAAAAGCAAAACCACAAGTATTGAACTTACTAGGCGGAGCTGAATTACCAAGCTTAGATTCAAGTACTAGTACTGATGCTGAATCTTTCAACGTTTTAGGTAACATTATGGAAGGTCTAAACACGTTAGGTAAAGATGATGTTGTACAACCAGGTATCGCAGAATCTTTTGATAAATCAGCTGATGGTTTAACTTATACATTCCACTTACGTGATGCTAAATGGTCTAATGGTGACCCTGTAACTGCAGGAGACTTCGTTTACGGATGGAAACGTGCTGCAGATCCTAAAAATGCATCTGAGTATGCATTTATGTTGAATGTATTACAAAACGGTGAAGATGTTACTACTGGTAAAAAACCAGTTGATCAATTAGGAGTTAAAGCTGTTGATGATAAAACTTTAGAAGTTAAATTAGCAAAAGCTATTCCATATTTTGATTCTTTAGTAACTTTCCCAACATTCTTACCTTTAAATCAAAAATATGTTGAATCTCAAGGTAAGAACTACGGTTTAGAAGCATCTAATTTAATTTTCAATGGTCCATTTGAATTATCAGAGTGGAAACATGATGAAAGCTACAAGTTAGTTAAAAACCCTGACTACTATGATGCTAAAGACGTATCATTAAAAGAAATCAACTTTAAAATCGTAAAAGATCCACAAACTGGAGTTAACTTATATGAGTCTGGTGATGTTGACCGTGCTGGTTTAACTGCAGAGTTTGTTGACAAATATAAATCTAGCCCTGACTACGGAACAACTAAAGAGCCAACTGTATTCTTCTTACGTGTAAACGAATCGAAAAATCCAGCTCTTAAAAACGTTAACATCCGTAAAGCTTTAAACGAAGCATTTGACCGTGAAGCAATTACTAGCGTAATCTTAAATAACGGTTCAGTACCTTTATACGGTTTAGCTCCAAGTAACTTCTTAGATGCTAATGGTAAAGACTTCCGTGATGCTTCTGGACAACTTGTAAAATACGATCCAGCTGATGCTAAAACATTATGGGAACAAGGATTAAAAGAAATCGGTAAGAAAGATGTTTCAATCGAATTATTAGGTTCAGATACTGAAACTAACAAAAAAATCAGTGAGTACCTACAAGGTGAATTCACTAAAAACTTACCAGGTTTAAAAATTAACATTAAATCAGTTCCATTTGCACAACAATTAGACTTAAACTCTAAGAAAGATTATGACATCTCATTCGGCGGATGGGGTCCAGACTACAAAGACCCAATGACATACTTCGATATGTGGACTAGTCAAAGCCCATTCAACCAAATGGGATTCTCTAACAAAGAGTATGATAAGTTAATCTCACAAGCAGGTTCTGAATTCTTATTAGATCCAACTAAGCGTTCTGATGCATTCTTACAAGCTGAGAAAATCTTAGTACAAGACAATGCTGCAATTCTTCCAATTTACCAACGTGCTATTGCATACGTTATGAAGCCAAAAGTAACTGGATTAATTGAGCATGCATTCGGACCAGATTACACTTACAAAAACGTTGTAATTAAATAATTAAGAAATGATAAAAGGCTGTTCTAATGTCAGGTCACTGACTTGGACAGCCTTTTTTTATGAAATAATACTTTCACCAGTGTATTTCTTTATTTTGACATATTTTATCTTGCTATGTATTATCATTGTAGTACAAGTTGTTATAGAGAGGGGGATCCTATTGACAAATATCATACATCAAATATTAGAATTTTTTGCATCATTAGGATATTTAGGGGTAGCATTAGGATTAATGATAGAGGTTATCCCAAGTGAGATTGTTTTAGCTTATGCTGGTTATCTTGTAGCCGGAGGGCATATAAATTTTGTAGGTGCTTTAGTAGCAGGTGTGATTGGGGGAACTATTGCACAATTATTTTTATATTGGCTAGGTTATTTTGGTGGTCGACCAATCATTGAAAAATATGGTAAATATATTCTAATTAATAAGCACCATCTTGATTTGGCTGAAAAATGGTTTTCAAAATATGGCGTAGGAGTAGTATTTACGGCTCGCTTTATTCCAGTTGTTAGACATGCTATTTCAATTCCAGCGGGATTAGCAAAGATGCCAATAAGTAAATTTACACTTTATACAGTTCTTGCAATCATTCCTTGGTCTATACTATTTATCAAAATAGGTGAAAAATTAGGTAAAAACTGGGAAACTGCTAAATCTGTTTTAGCTCCATATACCCCAATGCTAATCATTATAGCGATCACTCTATTTGTTGTATATTTTTTAATAAAAAAATTAGTGGCAAAAGGCAGAAAATAAAATAAATATGATTTGTTTTACATTATATTACATATAATATGATAAATTTCAAATTGGAAGGATGAATTTTATGAATTCTATGTCGTATGATGCATTAAAATCTGATTTATCAAATACGCTATCAAATGTTCAAAATCAATTGAATACGGAAGATTATACATTACATACAAAAGAGCAATTACAAAGTCAGTTAGAAGTTTATCAATACATTGATGAATTAAGTGATATGTATTATTTTTATAAAAGCGGATACTAAAAAATAGGTCACTATAAGTGGCCTTTTTCTTTATTTGTGAATAGTATAAATGCTCACTAAAATAGCTGCAAAAAGCGTTTGATTATTAGAAAATGGACTTTCTTTTTAATAAAGGTTGAAACATATAAAAATGTTTCGTATGCTATTATTGTGTAGTTTTTGTTTTAGAATTAGAGGTGAATTAAGATGCTAAATTTTTATCTTTCAGATGCACAAGGGAAACTAAATCAAGTCGATGTTATTGAGAAAGGTTGTTGGATCAATGCGATCAATCCAACAGAACAAGAAATTCAATATCTAGTTCAAAAATTAGACTTAGATTTAGATTTTATTAAAGACCCACTTGATGATGAAGAACGTTCAAGGATAGAGGTTGAAGGGGAACACACTCTAATTATTGTTGATATTCCAATTGTAGCTCATGATGATAATGGGCACACAATTTTTGATACAATACCAATCGGGATGATTATTTCATCCAGCACTTTTGTCACAATCTGTTTAAGTGAAAATCCAATCTTTGAACGATTTATTTACCAAAAAGTAAAAGGCTTCTTTACGTTTAAAAAGACTAGATTTGCACTTCAACTATTGCATACGACATCATCATATTATTTACGTTATCTTAAACAAATTAATCGTAAAACAAATGAAATTGAAGCTGAATTACATCAATCCACGAGAAATCAAGAGTTATTTACAATGCTGAACCTTGAAAAAAGTCTTGTTTATTTTACTACTTCACTTAAATCGAATAAAATCGTCATGCAAAAAATCCTTAAAGGGAATATATTAAAAATGTATGAAGATGATGAAGATTTATTAGAAGATGTAATTATCGAAAATAAACAGGCAATAGAGATGGCAGAAGTTTATAGTAATATCTTAAGTGGTATGATGAATACATTTGCTTCAGTTATCTCAAATAATTTAAATATTGTAATGAAATTTTTAACTTCTATTACAATTATTTTATCAATCCCAACAATGGTTTCTAGTTTTTATGGGATGAACGTTGATAATATTCCATTAGCAAAAATACCACATGCGTTTTCAATGGTAATTGGTATATCTGCAATATTATCAACAACTATTGCACTAATATTTTGGAAAAAAAGGTACTTTTAACTCACAAAGCCGCCGGTCATTCGGAGGTTTTGTGAGTTTTCATTTTTAAAAAGTACATGGGAGAGAGATTATGAGTACGAATTTTTACCATTCGTTTTTACAAATGAATACGATCTTTATTTCGATTGTAGTAGAAGCATTGCCATTTATATTAATTGGTGTTTTTATATCGGGGATCATTCAAATATTTATTACGGAAGAAATGTTATATAAATTAATACCAAAGAATAGATATAAAGCAGTATTAGTAGCTATTTTATTAGGCTTTATTTTTCCAGGTTGTGAGTGCGGAATCGTACCAATTGTAAGTAGGCTGATTAAAAAAGGTGTGCCACACTATGTAGCGGTGGCGTTTATGTTAACAGGGCCAATTATTAACCCTATTGTACTGTTTGCAACATTTATTGCATTTGGTAATAATATAGAAATGGTTATTTATCGTGCTGGAGCTGCTATGATCATTGCTTATATAATAGGAATCGTATTATCATATTTAAAAATCGAGAATCCATTAAAACACGATCTAGTTACAATTCCAGTTGATCATTCAATTCCTGCAAGGAAAAAATTATGGAGTGTTTGTGTACATGCTATAGAAGAATTTTTCTCTATGGGTAAATTTTTAATTTTAGGTGCATTTATTGCAGCGTTCGTACAAACATTTATTCCAACTTCAACATTAATGCATATAGGTAATGGACAAGTTGCTAGTATTCTAGTAATGATGGCATTAGCGTTTATTTTATCTCTTTGCTCTGAGGCTGATGCATTCGTAGCATCTTCATTTCAAAGTACGTTTTCTTTAAACTCAATCGTTGCGTTTATGGTTATTGGTCCAATGATCGATATAAAAAATACATTAATGTTATTCCAACATTTCAAAAGTCGATATGTATTCATTATTATTGGATTAGTTATTGTATTAACGTTTTTCACAACATTATTCATTTAAGGGAGAATCAATATGGCAAGAGCATATGTACTATTAGGATTTACCTTCTTTTTAATGCAATTGCATATTAAAGGTACGATTTCAAAATATATTAATATGAAATACTCTTATTTATCTCTGACAGCTGGGATATTATTTGCATTTCTAACTTTAATTCAAGTAATTCATACTTTAAGAACTAGTCATGATGAAGATGAACAGCATAGCCATGATCATGACGACGGCCATAGCCACCATCATGATCATAATTGTGATCATACTTGTGTACATGGACATGTTCATAAAGAAGCAAAAGGGTTTAAAAAGTTTTTAAATGGTTTAGTTTTCATCTTTCCATTGTTTACAGGTATATTTTTGCCCGTTGCAACTTTGGACTCTACGATTGTACAAGCTAAAGGGTTTCATTTTCCAGTTTCAGAACCGGGTAATAATGATCCTTTTATGCAAAGGCAGTATTTAAAGCCAGATTTAAGTATCTACTATGGGCAAGAAGGGTATCAAAAATTAATTAAACAAGAATCAAAAGAATATATAAATAAGAAAAGCATTGTGCTAAATGATTATGACTTTCTTAAAGGAATGGAAGTTTTATATGATGAGCCTGGAAAATATTTAGGAAAACAATTAACATATAAAGGCTTTATTTATCATGAAAAAGGATTAAAAAAGAATCAGGTTTTCTTATTTAGATTTGGAATTATTCACTGTGTTGCCGATTCCGGTGTATATGGAGTGCTAATTGATTTGCCTGATGGGCAAACGTTTAAAAATGATCAATGGATTGAAGCTACTGGTTATATACAACAAATGTACTATCAACCATTTAAAGTAAACATTCCTTATTTAGACGTCACTAAAATTAAGGAAATTCAACCACCAAAAGATGAATATGTATACCGTAACAAGTAAAATGAGCCTAATTGGCTCATTTTTTTTTACTTTTAGGATAAACAACTAACTAATTCATATAAAAATGACTTTTTTAAAAATTTCATTTACCGTAATGGCATTAAAAATAGAAAAATAATATAAAAAACTTGTTCATATCTAGACATGTACACATTCAATATCTAAATTTCTACGTATGTTATAAATGTACAATAAATAATTATAGAGGTGTTCTTAAATGTGGGGATTTTGTGGTTGCAATCGTAGAAGAGAAGAAAGAGAAGAAGTATCTCCAGTAAGAGATATGAGAGAGTTTGTTGAAGTTCGTAGACCATGTAATGAATGTGATTGTCATAGAAATAATGACAATGACAGAGTAATGAGTGAAAATATGAATAATGGCCATTCGAATAGAAACAGAAACAGAAACATGAACGAAAACAGAAACATGAACGAAAACAGAAACATGAACGAAAACAGAAACAGAAACGAAAACAGAAACGAAAACAGAAACGAAAACAGAAACAGAAACGAAAACAGAAATATGAATAATAATAGACGTAGTGGATGTGGAAGAAATAGAAATATGAATAACAGTATGGTATCGCCAGCAACAAGCTCATTTTGTGATACTCAATTAGAAGCTGCAAGAAATAGTTGCGTTGTAAATCCGTTCACAGTATTCAATCGCTGTAATAATAATAATATGTAATCTATTTAAAAAAGAGCTTTTACACTAATTGAATTATGAACTTTTTTATGAGGTGTCTTTTACGGCATCTCTTTTTTTACAAATCAAAATTCTAATCATTTTTTCATTCTATTTTATAGGGCTTGTACATACGTTTTATTAGAGGTGATTTAATGAGACAATCAATATATATAAAATCTATTAATCTTAAACGTGTAACGGCAAGTGTCTTTGTAGGCATTGTCTTATTATTTTTGTTAGCGAGTTTATTTGTAACATCAATGAAAAATACTAAATCATATTATGTACATCAATGGTTTGAAAAAATGAGCTATGAAGGATTTATTAAAGCGTTTGAATATGAAAATGGTCATTTTAAGGTAGGAGACGATTCTACTAAAAATGGACAACCTATCGGTAATATACTTTTTTCATTCATTACAAATATTAGACTGTACGATCCAAAAAGTTTATTAGTGCATGAAATATCAAGTATGACAAAATTCGAAAATAATATCTTAGTTGCTGGAGAAGGAATTGATTTTACGAATCTTCCAATAGAATCAAGTTTAACACTCGACGAAATTAACCAAAATCCAACTGTTAAAGATCCAGTTAATGAACCAATTAAAAATCCAACAAATCCACCATCAAAAACTACAAATGGAAAAGATGTCTTTTTTATTTACCACACACATAGCTGGGAATCATTTTTACCTTTAATTCCAGGTGCAAAGTCGCCAAATCAAGCTTCTTCTCCAAAAGTAAATGTAAGCTTATTAGGTGAACGATTGAAAAAGAATTTAGAAGCAAATGGAATCGGTGCGATTGACGATAAAACAAATATTGGGGCTGAATTAACGAAAAGAAATTGGAATTGGGGAAGTTCATATAAAATGTCTAGATTGGTTGTACAAGATGCGCTTTCTCAAGATCAAGATTTGAATTATCTTATTGATATACATCGTGATGATCAAAGAAAAAATGTGACAACTACTGAAATTAATGGGCAAAAATACGCAAAGTTATACTTTATAGTTGGAGTAGAAAACAAAAATTATAGAAAAAACTTAGCGTTAGCTAAAGAATTAAATAATGAAATTATGAAATTTAACAAAGGTTTAACAAGAGGAATATTTAGTAAAAACTATAAACAAGGGAATGGCGTTTATAACCAAGATTTATCACCGCACTCAATATTAATTGAAGTAGGTGGAGTCGATAATACATTACCTGAACTTTATAGAACAATTGACTTGCTCTCAGATATCTTAAGTAAATACTATTGGGATCATCAATAGTAGTTACAAGATATAAAGAAGACCATGAAAAGAAAAAACTTTTCATTGGTCTTCTTTTTTCTTATTCAATAAAATTTCTATTCCCAAGTCATTTAAACTCTCTTTCATAACCATCAGTAAATTGTAAAGAATAGATACTAAGTAATTAGTTAAGACCTTAAGATGGAGGGTTAGAAATGAAAAAAGGAATTATTATCTTACTATTAATGTGCTTAATTGGGACATCAAAACCGGTCAATGCATTTGCGGTCCAAAATGAAGTATTAGAAGATGCAGTATTATCAATTCTTTTTCCTAGTATAAATGACCGTTTATATAAAATGTTCGGTCCAGGAGAACAATATAATTGTGCAACAATAACAAATATAAAAAAGAAATATAATGGTACATACGTATTCGGAGCAACAATTCAATTAATTGCATATAAACAAGATCAACAACCACCTTACACTCTTGTTAAATTTAATTATTCAAATGATGACGGTGAATGGAGCATTCGCTCTGTTACGAAAGAACCAATTCAAACAAAAACTACTTCTTTATGTAGGCCACCTGTCTAATATTATTTTGAGGTAGAGTGCGATATTTTGGTAAATAATGTAAAAAAATATTAGGTAAAAAGATTTAAATTTATCATTTTGGATGATAAATTTAATATAAAGTATGATATGATAAAGAAAAAAATTAAAGGTGGCAATATCGTTGGCGGGAATTGATTCAATAAAGGAGATAATCTATATTTATGGTGATAACCATAATCATTGCTTTATAACATCAGGTATTAATTATAAAGAGTTTGTTCAAGGACTTCCTTTTCCTCTTCAAAACATTCTTTTGCTAAAACACGATATTCAATGGTCCGAATTTAATTTAAATTCTTCTTTTTACTATGTTGAAAGAGAATATATTAATCAGTTTATATTAGAGCATAGTGAACATGATGACCTATGTTGGATCGACTTTGAAGAATTAGCAGATCTAGATGAGTTAGAGCCTAAAGAAATTGCAGAATTACTGTATCTTGCTCACAAAAAAGAACCATTACAAAAACCTTTTATACCAAGACTAAACAATTCTTTTGCATACATGAACATAAGTGATGGAATGTATCAAAAGGTTTATTATAAACGAACTAATGACTTTATTTTTATGCTTTGTAATGTCATTTCATCTAAAATTACACAACTTCAGAGAAGAAGTTTAAAAATATTTAATCGTTCAAAACAAATTAATCCAATAAATATTAAATTAATGTTGACACTATACCCTTTAATGGAGGATGGATTAATAATTGATCTAAGTGAAAGAGTTGAAAATAGAAAAGTAATCGAAATCCCAATTTTCCGAGTTGATTTTTATTCTGGTGTAGATGAAATTTTGGAAAATGTTGAAGAGTATCGTGACCTGACAAATCATATTGCAAATTTAACTTATTCAAAAAAAGATGATGAATGGTCTGTCGTTCAAGTTTAAAGATATTAAATGTACGGTTTGTGACGATTACTTATATTGAAAAGGTAAGTGAATGTTGGCGAGGAATTTAAATAGACCTTTAAGGTTCTTTCATTGTGTAGATGGAGACAAAAATTTTCTAATCTGAAAGGACCTTAAAGGTCTTTTTTTGCTTTTTTCAATCTATCCTTAAAGAATTGCACTTAGGACAATTAATAAATTATAGAAAATAGTAACAATTACCGAAAATAATCCAAATCCAATAGCTGTATAACCTAAAGTAGAATGACCTTTAGTTACAGAGTATATACCAAGCGCGATTCCAACGATTCCAAATAAAACAGGCATTAAAAATAACGAAAATAGTGAAAAAAATAGAGCTACGTATCCAATTACAATTCCAGAGGCATGAGATTTATCTGAAGTTGTTTCCGAATAAAACACATTCCTTGTGGGATAAAACTCTGCACTATATTCTTCATTTTGATCCTTTGGTAAATTGTGATTACGTTTATGTTCTTTATGCTTTTTATGACGATACATTTTATTACACTCCTTTCTTTTAATGCCTTATCTTTAGTATGTAACTTTGAATTCCATTGATAAGTAGAAAGTATTAGTAATTTTGAAGGATATGATTAAAGAATTTAGAATTTTTAAAAATGAATTATTTGTAAAATTGTGCTATAATTTTGATTATAATGAAGTGCAATTGGAGATGATTGAATGAGTCAAGTTAAGTCAGATTTAGAAATTGCTTTTGAATCAGAAATGAAAAAAATAAACGAAATTGCAGATAATTTAAATCTTTTTGATGAAGAAGTTGAAAACTATGGGCATTATAAAGCTAAATTGTCATTATCAATTTTAGACCGATTAAAAGAAAATGAAGATGGTAAATTAATCTTAGTTACTTCAATAAATCCAACTCCTGCTGGTGAAGGTAAATCAACTGTCACTGTTGGGCTTGCACAAGCTTTCCACAAAATTGGCAAAAATGCAATCGTAGCATTGCGTGAACCATCTTTAGGGCCAACAATGGGCGTAAAAGGCGGTGCAACTGGAGGAGGTTATTCTCAAGTTTTACCAATGGATGATATTAATTTACATTTTAACGGTGATATCCATGCTATTACTACGACGAATAATGCTTTAGCAGCATTTATCGATAATCATATCCATCAAGGAAATGAACTTGAAATTGATGTGCGTAGAATTGCTTGGAAGAGAGTAGTCGATTTAAATGATCGTGCTTTAAGAAATGTCGTTGTAGGTTTAGGCGGTCCATCTGGCGGGGTTCCAAGAGAAGATGGGTTTGATATAACGGTTGCTTCTGAAATCATGGCGGTTCTTTGTTTAGCGACATCAATTCAAGATTTAAAAGAAAGACTTAAACGAATTGTTGTTGCCTATACTATACATAAAACTCCAGTAACTGTTGGAGATTTAAAAGTAGAAGGTGCACTATCATTATTACTTAAAGACGCAATTAAACCAAATCTTGTTCAAACGATTGAACACACTCCTGCAATTATTCATGGTGGTCCATTTGCTAATATTGCTCATGGCTGTAACAGTGTTATTGCAACTAAAATGGCAATGAAATTAGGGGAATATGTTGTAACGGAAGCCGGTTTTGGTGCAGATTTAGGAGCAGAAAAATTCTTAAATATCAAAACTAGAGCTTTAGGTGTTACTCCTGATGCAGTTGTAATCGTTGCAACAATTAGAGCATTAAAAATGCATGGTGGCGTAAATAAAAATGAATTGACGAATGAAAACGCTTTAGCAGTAAAAGATGGAATTCAAAATATTGAAAAGCATGTGGAAACAGTTCGCAAATTCAATGTACCTGTTGTTGTAGCAATTAATAAATTTATTTCTGACTCAGAGGAAGAAATAAGTGTATTAAAACAATGGGGACAAGATAACGGCATAAGGATTGTCTTAACAGAAGTTTGGGAATATGGTGGTAAAGGTGGCGTAGAGCTAGCTGAATCTCTTGTTAGTATGTTAAAAGATCCTAAAGATAAATTTAATTATTTATATGAATTATCAGATTCTATTGAAAATAAAATAGAAAAAATTGCAAAAGAAGTTTATGGTGCAGACGGAGTAAATATTTCTCCTAAAGCAAAAAAACAAATTTTGGAATTTAATGAGAATGGTTGGGGCAACCTACCAATTTGTATGGCAAAATCTCAATATTCGTTATCTGACCAACCAAGTTTAGTTGGAAGACCTACTGGATTTAAAGTGGAAATAAGGGAACTAAAAGCATCAATTGGTGCAGGGTTTATTGTTGCACTAACAGGGAACGTAATGACAATGCCAGGTTTACCGAAAAAACCAGCTGCATTAAATATGGACGTAGATGAACTAGGCCGTCCAAAAGGATTGTTTTAATTAACTTAATCATTCTACTGAAAAAATATACTCGCATTTTATGCCAGTCAGAGTGTTGAAATATAAAATCGTCAATAGGGAAAACGGACTTTAAGTGAACATTTAATAATAATAAAATTAGCATTTTATGAATGATTTTTTAATGGTTTTAAATGTAAAAGTGTTTGAGCAATTTCATTTTCCAACAATACTAGTAATGATTTTTTTAGAAGTTAAAAATATTATGGGCTATTTTTAGGAAAATAAATTCGATTATTTAGTTTAATAATTTTTCGATATTAATTGATCTATAAGCTGATTAAATACAACAGTTAGATTACTCTAAGTAAAGGCTATTTGACTAATATTTATTGCAGACTTTTTTGATTGAATAAGTTGATTGGAACGGAGGGGTGATCGACTCCTATGGGATTAGCGGGAAGGCTGAGACCCCGCAGGCTCGCCGAGGCCACTGAAAAACAGTCAATTTTATTTACTGTAATCTATATATGATCTAAAAAAGGCGATTTTTCGTTCAGAATTGAACGGAAAATCGCCTTTTCCTTTATACATTTTTATTTTTCTTCCTTCATTAAGGTCAGTATTCGTTTTAAATTAACTGCGAATATGGCCATTGCCCCTTGCATTTCCATGCCTAATAGACCCGTGGAATTTGCTACATTGTACCCGTGTCTGTGTTTTAATTCACTATTTTTTGCTTCAATTTTATAGCGTTCTTTTGATTTCTCTTTGAAATATTCGCTTTCTTGAAATTGTGCATGCTCTTTGTGTTCAGTTGATTTAATTGTTACACTATATGATTTACTTTTGGCACCTTCTTTGTAACATCCTTCTTTAAAGGGACATTTTTTACATTTTTCAATATCAAAGTAATACATATCACGCGGATTTTTTTTCTGATTTTTTCTTTCTTGTCTTCTTTTTCGGATTGCCATATGACCTGCCTTGCAAACGTACATACCCGCATCCTTATTATATTGAAATTCATCTTCTTTTTTACGTGTTCCATGTGTAATCGTTGGGTTTAATTTCGAAACTAATTTTAATTCATTTTCATTTACGTATTGAAGATTATCAATCTCTGAATAAGCTGTATCACCAATGACTGTATCAATTTCCATTCCTGTTTCACAACTTTTTTCAATCAATGTTTGTAGGTACTTTCCATCATTTTTTTCACCAGTAGTAACCAATGCAGCTGTAATAAGACGCTCTTCGTTCATCGCAATATGTGTTTTATAACCAAAGAATGAGGTATCAGCTGATTTGTGACCAGTTTTTGCGTCAGGATCATGTGAAAATTCTAGGTTGCCCTCGTAATCTTCTACAATTTCTTTTAGATAGTTTAGTTTTTCTTTGACTTTTGGATATTCACGGATTGATTCTTCTTTTTCCACAGATTGGATGACTTTTTGACTATATTTAATTTCATCGATTAAATCATTCGTTGTTGGCTTTTCTGGAAATTTTCCTCTCATTCCCTCATTGATTTGATAAACAGCTTTTCGAAGAAGCTTTGACTTTTCCATTAAAAATTCTTTTGGTGATTTTTGATTATATCGAGATCTTGTATGAGTTGCATCAACTATAATGGAAGTACTTTTAATTAGTTCTTTTTCAAGTGCGATTTCGACTGTTTTATTGATCAACATGTCTAATAATTCAACATCTTTTAAACGAAGCTTACGAAATTTCGTTAAAGAACTTGAATTGATCACTGATTCTTCCGGAGCCATATCAAGAAAATATTTAAAAGACATATCATATTTTGATCGTTCAACAACATCAACATCTGATAAATCAAAGATCGATTTTAGTAACAAATATTTGAACATACGAATAGGCGGCACTGCATTCCGGCCGTTATCAAGGCAATATTTATTTTTTAATTCTTCTAAAACAAACGTAAAATCTACTAATTCATTTATTTGACGAAGTATATTATCTTTCGGAACAATTAAATCGTATAAAGCCATGAAAGGACTGAGAGTAAAAGATTCTTGATTTGAGATCATTCGATACACCACCGTTACTTGATACAACAATTATACAAGAAAAAAGTGAAGGCTTCCTCGATGAAATCGAGAAAGCCTTCACTTTTTTTAATCACAAGGACTTTTTCAGTGGCCTCGGCTCGCCGAGGAGGCTCAGGTCTCGCCCCATGGAAAGCGAGCACCCTGTAGTGGAAATCAACATCTCTACTCCTTTTACGAAAATTTGATAATTAATTGACAAGGTACTTTTTCAACAGCATGACTCGCATTTTATGCGAGTTTTTTCAGTATGAGTTGTGTTTTAAAAAAATACATCATAATAGGGGAGAGACTCATTTGATCAAGTTAGCTAAGTATTTAAAAGCATTTAGTACTAGTATAATTTTAGCTATATTATTCTTATTTGGTCAGGCCATGTGTGATTTGAACTTACCCAACTATATGTCCAAAATTGTAAACAATGGTATTCAGCAAAATGGTATATTGAATGTTGCTCCAGATGCAATTAGTCAAAAAGGTATGAAACTAATGACAACCTTTATGACAGATCAGGAAAAAGAAATAATATTTAAAAATTATGATTTGAAATCCGTAAATGACAAAAATTCAAAAGGAAATAAATACATAAGTATATACAAAAAAGCAGATCAAAGCATTTACGTAAAGAAAAAATTGAATAAGAATGTAGAAAAACAACTTGATCAATCATTTGCTGCTTCCACATGGACATTATTTAATATAATCCAAGAAGAAGCTACTGGAAAAGTAAGTCATGCACAAACTAGTAGTACGCCGCGTTCAAATAATATTAATTTAACAAAACTATATGAGTTGCAACCACTGTTTGATAAACTTCCCAAAAATGTGATACTAAATGCGCATAATAAAGCACTTTCATCAGATAAAACCTTACTAACTCAAAGTGGTATTCTGATGACGAAAGCATTTTATACTGAACTAGGCGTTAATTTACATAAAGTAGGAAGTTTATATATCGTTAAAATAGGATTGATTATGATTGCGATTGCTTTACTTGGAGGAATAGCAACAGTCTTAGTCAGCTTTTTGTCCTCAAAAATTGCCTCTGGTGTTGCTAGAAATTTACGTAATGATGTTTTCAAAAAAATTGAAAGCTTTTCAAACAACGAATTTGATAAATTTTCAACGGCATCTCTGATTACAAGATGTACAAATGATGTAATGCAAATTCAAACTCTTTTAATGATGGGGATCCGCATGCTTTGTTACGCACCAATAATGGGGATTGGTGGAATCATAATGGCGATTAATAAATCTGCTTCGATGAGCTGGATTATTGCATTAGCTGTTATCGTTCTACTTTCTTTAATTATTGTAATCATGACAGTTGCTATTCCAAAGTTTAAATTAATTCAAAAGCTAATCGATAAGTTAAACCTTGTTTCAAGAGAAAATTTAACGGGCTTGATGGTAATTAGGGCTTTTGGAAATGCTTCACATGAAAAAACGAGATTCCAAGAGGTAAACAGCGAATTAACAAAAACGAATTTATTTGTAAATCGAATCATGACAATGATGATGCCTTCAATGATGTTGATTATGAATGGTTCATCACTTTTAATCATCTGGGTTGGTGCCCACCAAATTGCTAAATCTAATATGCAAGTTGGGGATATGATTGCATTTATGCAATATGCAATGCAAATCATCACAGCATTTTTAATGATTTCAATCATGTTTATCCTTGTCCCTAGAGCTGCAGTTTCTGCGACACGTATTTCAGAAGTAATGTCTACTGATGTATCAATTAACGATCCAGAGCTTAATAAAAACTTTGTAGCAGATAAAAAAGGATTTGTTGAATTTAAAAATGTTTGTTTCCGATATGAAGGTGCTGAAAATGATGTACTAAATAATATTTCATTTGTTGCTAAGCCAGGACAAACAACTGCTATTATTGGTCCAACTGGTTCCGGAAAATCCACAATTGCAAATTTAATATTACGTTTTTATGATATTACCAAAGGGGAAATCTTAGTTGATGGTGTAGATCTAAGGGAAGTAAAGCAAAAGGATTTACGCACTAAAATTGGTTATGTACCTCAAAAAGGACTTTTACTAACAGGGACAATTGCTTCCAATTTAAAATACGGAAATAAGAATATTTCTGGTGAAGAAATGGAAAGAGTAGCCCAAATCGCTCAGGCTAGTGAATTTATCTTTCAAAAAGAAGGGAAATTTGATGCTGAAATTTCTCAAGGTGGAGATAATGTTTCAGGTGGTCAAAAACAAAGAATTTCGATCGCTCGGGCTTTAGCAAGGAAACCCGAAATTCTTATTTTTGACGATAGTTTCTCTGCGCTTGATTTTAAGACGGATTTTGCTCTAAGAAAAGCGTTAAATGAAGAGATTAAATCCACTACGATGATCATAATTGCCCAACGTGTAAATACGATCATGAATGCAGAGCATATTGTTGTATTAGATAATGGTAGGATTGTAGGTCAAGGTACTCATAAAGAACTTCTGAACAATTGCCCTGAATACTTAGAAATTGCTTCATCGCAGTTATCCAAGGAGGAATTAGCATGAGCAATTCTAATAAAAATACTTTTCAAAATCGGGACAGTGGTCGTGGGCCCGGTCAAATGTTTGGACGAAGTATCCCAATGGCGCCAGGGCAAAAAGCGAAAGATTTTAAAGGTTCGATGGCAAAATTGATGAGTTATTTAGGTGCGCACAAAAAGACAATTGTTTTTGTCTTTATACTAGCAATTATTTCAACTGTTTTTACAATACTAGGGCCAAAAATTCTTGGTAAAGCGACAGATGAAATTTTTTCTGGTGTCATGAAACAAATTAGCGGTAGTGGAAAAATTAACTTTGGAAAAATAAGTGCTATTGGTTTATGGTTAATCGGTTTATATGTATTAAGCTCATTTTTTGCATATCTTCAAGGCTATGTAATGAGTGGTGTTACAATGAAGGTAACTTTTAAGCTTCGAAGTGATATTAATGATAAAATTCATAAATTACCTTTAAGCTATTTTGATCAAACTAGTCACGGTGAGGTTCTTTCTAGAATTACGAATGATGTTGATACAATTAATCAAACATTAAACCAAAGTTTAACACAAATAATTACATCAATTACCTCGATTATAGGTATAACAATCATGATGATTTCGATCAGCTGGCAACTCACTTTAGTTGCGCTATGCATATTACCTCTTTCAATGGTATTTGTCATGATGATCGTTAAAAAATCTCAAAAACATTTTATTAACCAGCAAAAATATTTAGGGAAAGTAAATGGTCATGTAGAAGAGATGTTAGGAAATCATGTTTTAGTAAAAGCATTTAGTGGTGAAGATGAATCTACAAGAGCTTTTAGTGAATATAATGATGAGTTATATAAATCGGCATGGAGAGCGAATTTTCTATCGGGACTTATGATTCCAATCACTGCTTTTATTGGAAACATTGGCTATGTTGCGATTTGTATATTAGGTGGATATTTTACTGCAAATGGATCAATGACAGTTGGAGGAATTCAAGCTTTCATTCAATATGTTCGTTCATTTACGCAGCCAATTTCACAAATTGCTAATATTTCAAATATACTTCAACAAACTGCAGCAGCTTCAGAAAGAGTATTTGAATTTTTAGAAGAGAAAGAAGAAGTATCTGAAGTTACAAATGCACGATCAATTAAACAGAATGAAGTTACAAGTGAAGTTCGCTTCAATCATGTTGCTTTTGGTTATACACCTGAAAAAATGATTATTCATGATTTTAATTTAGTCGTTAAACCTGGCCAAAAAATTGCAATTGTTGGGCCAACTGGAGCTGGCAAATCAACAATTGTCAATTTAATAATGCGGTTTTACGATGTAAATAGTGGGGAAATCACGATCGGTGGACATAACATAAAGAATTTTAAAAGGGATGAACTTAGATCATTATTTGGAATGGTTCTGCAAGATACTTGGCTATTTAATGGTACAATTGCCGATAATATCCGTTTTGGAAGACTTAATGCAACAGATGAAGAAGTTAAAAGTGCCTCTATTTCTGCTCAATCCGATCACTTTATTAGAGCTTTGCCTGATGGATACAATATGATACTTAACGAAGAAGTGAATAATATATCCCAAGGTCAAAAGCAACTGATCACGATTGCTCGTGCAATTTTGGCAGATCCTCAAATATTAATTTTAGATGAAGCAACAAGTAGTGTTGATACGAGAACTGAAGAACTCATTCAAAAAGCAATGGATAATTTAATGGTAGGAAGAACAAGTTTTGTGATTGCGCATCGCCTTTCGACGATAAGAAATGCAGATTTGATTCTTTGTATGAAAGATGGCGATATTATTGAACAAGGTACGCATGAGGAATTAATTGAAAAAGAAGGTTTCTATGCAAATCTTTATAATAGCCAATTTGAGATAATAAAATAAAAATTGATCCGATAAAATTGAATCAAAATGATTTTATCGGATTATTTTTTGTGTGGTTCGTTTATTATGACACATACTAGGAAATAAGCGAACTTAGGAATCTATTGAATAAAGGAGTTTAGATAATGTTTGATCCGACCGCTTTTGATAATATGAAGGTTATAATAGAAGGGCTCTTATATGACAAAGATTTAGAAGGAGAATATGAAATCACTGATCGAAATGACTTTGTTAATCTTTCCAAAATGGATCGATTATTCTCAATTCGATTTAAAAAATTAAACAAGACGACAAAGACAACAAGTTGCACATTTTCAATGAGTACATCAGCTAGTGATTTATATAATGAATTAATTAATGGAAATACTGAAGTAGGATGTTATATTGAAATTGAATTTTCTTTTCCTAAACCATTAGAAATCGAAATCATTCAAAGAAGTCTACTTTTATTTCAAAATAAGACAAATGAGCAATTCACTCCATTTTATAACATTAAACACTCTATTTTAGATAAAAATATGATTGAATCGTCAGTTAACATAAAATTTCAAAATAAAATGACCGAAGATGACTTCGATCTAATAGAAGAATTGGTACATATTACAGAAATAATGTTACAATGGTACGATGAGCAAATATTAAAGGAGATTTAAATGGAACATTTTCAATTATCAGAACAAACAATCTTAAAAATAAAAGCAAATAATATTACGAAATGGACAGCAGTTCAAGAGGAAGCAATCCCAGCGATTTTAGATGGGAACGATGTCATAGCGCAATCTCCGACAGGTACTGGTAAGACTCTTGCATATGTTTTACCTCTAATTAATAAGGTTGATGAAATGGAAGAAAATCCTCAAATTATGATTATGGCTCCAACTCGTGAACTTGTAATGCAAATTTTTCAGGTTGTTCAAGACTATACACAAAATACGAATATAAAGGCAGCTTCAATTGTTGGTGGAGCGGATATAAAACGTCAGATTGAAAAATTAAAACAAAAGCCTAAAATTATCGTTGGTTCACCGGGGAGAATCTCACAATTAATTAAACAGAAAAAATTAAAAATGCATTGTGTTAAGACAATTGTATTTGATGAAGTAGATGAATTATTAAAAACAGATGATCAAAAAGATTTACCGCAAATTGTCAAAGCAACGATGAAAGATCGCCAACTAGTATTTTTATCTGCAACAATAACACCAGCAGCAATGCAATTTGCAAAGGAAACAAGTTCAAATCTAAAAGAAATTTCGATTGAACAAAGCTTGGAAGGAAATATAATTCATGGTTTTATTCCTTGTGAAGAAAGAGAGAAGCTAGAATTACTTAGAAGAATTGCTTCTGTTCAAAATATGAAAGCTATCGTATTTAGTAATGAACCATTTAAACTTGAAGGATACGCTTCTAAATTAAATTTTAGAGGAATTAAAACAGCGGTACTGCATTCAAAACTAGGGAAAATGGAAAGAAGTCGAGTTTTAAATGATCTTCAAATCGGTAAAACTACTTTACTATTTTCAACTGACGTAGCAGCACGAGGTATCGATTTACAAGATTTACCATATGTCATAACACTTGATGTACCAGAAAAAGTTGAACAATATACTCATCGAAGTGGTCGTGTAGGAAGAATGGGTAAACAAGGAACTGTTATAAACTTAGTAACACCTCGAGAGAAAAAGAATTTATTTAGCTTAAGAGGAACGCAAAAATTGTTTTTTGAACATCTAACGGTTTCGCATGGTGAAATACAAAAAGTCGAAATGAAAGAAAAACAACTGAATGAAAATCAATCAAAAGAAAAAAGAACGAAACCAGATTCAAATCAAAATAAAAAACCTTTTTCAAGCAAAAATAAACCAATGAAAAAAATTAAAAAATAAAACAAACTTCAGCCAAGTGGCTGAAGTTTTTTGTTTTGTTAATTTTGATCCATAGCTAGTACTAATCCCATAGCTGAAACTTCTAAATCTAACTTAATAATCTGGAAAACTGGGTGACTCTCATCTATATTCTTATTTTGAAGATCTTGCTTTACTTCATTATATAATGCTGCTGACAAGATCCTGCTTTTATCATAAAAAGATTTTTCTTTATTATCATCAATGGAGGAAGTAGTTAATTTTATAAAACGATCTAAATATAGTTTTAAAGAATCATATACCAAATTTGTATCTCTAGTTAATCCATAATGACCGAAGCAGATAGCATCTGGATTATACGCTTGAATTTTTCGAGATGAACTTAGCGTTGCTTCGTATGAAAATTGATTAGGCGATGTCGATGGTAAAATAAACGTACCTATTTCTTTTTGAAGCTGTGGATAATAAATACCTAATGTATCTCCTGTATACATAAATCTACTAGAAGAATCGAAAATTGAAATATGATGATTTGCATGACCTGGAGTATGCAAAAATGTTAGTTTGCGATTTTTACCAATAACAAGCTCCTCACCATCGGCTACCTCATAAATTTTAGTAGAGTCAATTGGGAGAATTGGTTTAAATAAACGATCAAAATCCTCACCATAAACTTGTTTTGCACTCGCAATTAATTTTGTCGGATCTTCTAAATGCCTAGCTCCCTTTGGATGGACATAAAGAGTTGCATTAGGACATTTTTCCATTAATAATCCAGCGCCACCTGAATGGTCTAAATGAATATGTGTTACGATAACATGTTTAACTCTGTCTAATGAAATTTGTAGCTCTTTTAAACCTTGTAATAAATACTCGTGGGAAGGACTAGCACTCGTTTCAATGATTGTAATATCTTCCTCTAAAATAATATAGCTACCCGTTCGTTCCTGAAGCGATAAATCATATAAATCAATTAAATATGTATTAAAGCCTAAATCTTGCATACCCATACCTCCATTCTTTTGTTAAAAGGTGAAGAAAATAGTTTAATTAAACTATAATTTAAATACTAATAGGTTTGGAGGTTTTTTTCAAAAAATAGTAATTAGAATAGACTTTTTCATGGAAAATAATTACTATTAATATTATAAGGAAGTAGGAGGAATGTGAAATGAGTATTTATGATTTTGAAGTCAAAGATAGCAAAGGCGAAGAAGTATCTCTTTCAAAATATAAAGATAAAGTGATAATTGTTGTAAATACTGCAAGTGCATGTGGATATACTCCTCAATATAAAGATTTACAAGCATTATATGAAGAATATAAAGAAGAAGGATTAGTAATTCTTGGTTTTCCATGTAACCAATTTATGAATCAAGAACCAGGTTCAAATGAAGAAATTCAAAGTTTTTGTGAATTAAATTTTGGTGTAACTTTCCCTATTTTCGGAAAAATTGATGTAAATGGTGACAAAGCAGATCCACTATTTAAATATTTAAGCTCAGAAGCTCCTGGTATTATGGGGTTAAAATCAATTAAATGGAATTTTACTAAATTTATTATTGATAAAAATGGTGAAGTCATTGAACGATTTGCTCCTCAAACAAATCCTCAAGAGATGAGATCGACTATTGAGAAATTATTGAAAGCTTAAGAACCTTCATTTGTTGAATGGTCTTAAGACCATTTAAAAACGCTTGTTTTTATCGCACATCTGCAAGATTTGCTTCTCGTAAAGACAAGCGTTTCGATTGGTCAATATTTCTACTATTTCGAACTTCGTCAGAGGACATTAAGGACGAGTTTGTACATTTAATCAGGACAAACAAGATGAAAGATGCAAGATTGGAAATCACCTGCTCGTTTTGCAATTTTTTTATTGGCGCCATTAAATTCGAGTGGTAAGGGGATTCCGTTTTCCATTAATTCGTTTCCATAAAAAGTGAGATTCGTTGTGTTTAGAAAATATTTCTTATTTGGATTTAAACCTGTCAGTTTTAAAGTCTGGGACTTCATTGGGTTTGGGCTTGCTAATATTTTGTACCAACCTATAATGGCTTCATTTTTATTTTTACTTATTACCATCCAAGCTACTTCGTTTTCCTTAAAAGGATCAAGTAAACGATAAAAATCTCCTTTCATAATCAACGATTGGTGATGTTTGTAAAATTGTATTTGCGATTTAATTTCTGATTTTTCTTTTTCAGTAAGTATCAAAGGATTTAATTCGTAACCAAATGTTCCAAAGAATGCGACATTAGCTCTAATTGATAATGGGGTATTACGAAATGTTTGATGATTAGGTGATGCTGATACATGTGATCCGATGCTAGAAATTGGGTATGGTAGTGAGGTACCGTATTGAATTTTTAATCGTTCAATTGGGTCTGTATTATCACTTGCCCATGCTTGGGGTGCATAAAACAATAAACCAGGATCAAATCGACCACCACCGCCAGCGCATGATTCAAATAACACATTTGGAAAATCACTTACTAGTCGTTCATATAATTCATACACACCTAAAATATATCGATGAAAAAATTCATCTTGCTGATCATTAGCTAACTTCATAGAATAAGCTTCAGTAATATTTCGATTCATATCCCATTTTATATAGTCTAAATTTGTATTTTTTATAACATCTGCCATTTTTTTATAAATGTGATCGACAACATCCTTTCTCGAGAAATCTAATACTAATTGATGTCTTCCTAAAGAAACCTGTCGATTAGGTGTATGAATAATCCAATCAGGATGATTTTTAAATAAATTACTATTTTGACTAACCATTTCAGGCTCAAACCAAAGACCAAATTTTAAACCTAACTCTTTAATTTTATTGGCAAAATGATCTATTCCTAAAGGGAATTTTTCAGTATTTGAATACCAATCGCCTAGAGAGCTAGTAGCATTATTTCTTTTACCAAACCATCCATCATCTAATACAAATAATTCAATCCCAAGTTTTTTTGCTTCTCTTGCGATTTGAAGTAAAGATTCTTCATTAAAGTTGAAATAAGTGGCTTCCCAATTGTTTATTAATATAGGTCTTTCATTATTTTTCCACTTACCACGAATTAGGTTGTTTCGATATAAATCATGATAAGTTTGACTCATCCCGTTCATACCTTTATCAGAATACACCATCACTACTTCAGGGGACTGAAAGTGTTCGTTTTCAGATAATTTCCAAGTAAATCGAAACGGATGAATTCCCATCGTAATTCTAGTCATATCATAATGATCAACCTCAGCTTGAGCAATAAAATTTGAGCTATAAACTAAATTAAAACCAAATACATCACCATTATTTTCTGTAGTCTCTTTTCTTCTAAGGGCAAGAAATGGGTTATGTTGATGTGAACTTGAACCACGTAAACTCGATATGCCTTGTGTACCCATCACTAATTGACGTTCATTTAAATGTCTCTCTCTAGACCATGCACCACTTAGTTGAATCATAATGAAATCAAAATCAGGAAAATCAATAGATACACTCATAAAACGTTCTAAATAAAAAGGTTCCGAACCGTGGTTACAAATATAAGCACTTCTAGTAATAACAGACAAATCTTTAAAAATTGTATAGCATAAGACTAATTCAGCATTAAGTGTTGAGTCCTCTAGAACAATCTGAATTGTTTCTGCATCTTCTTCATTTTCTGTATAAGTAGCAGGTAAACCATGTAAAATGGGTTTCCCTTTTGTAATTGTATAATCTTTATAGATAAAGCTAGTAATATGGCTACCGTTTAACTGACGAATACTTAATGCCGGTTCTCGATAGTCAGAGGTGCCATATACGGGATATTCCTGTCTGATTGTTTCAAGACTAATTGATCGATCAGCATAATAATAAGAAGTATATGTTGTAGCACTATTGTCATTTTGGATATGAGTAAAATTTGAATGAATGTCAATCGCTTTTCCAAAATACAAAGACCCAAGATGACCATTTTTCATGACATAAAATACATAACTAATTCTTCCATTTGTTAGATGAAACTTTTTTTGTTCGTCATCCACAAAAATCAGCATGATTGCACCTCTAGTACATGATTTAATGACTTCTAAAAACTATTTATATACTATTAAAGAAATTAGCCTAATCAAATTTTTATGCACATTATTAAAATAATATTTATTACTTATTGTAAATTATAGGAAAATTTAAATGAAATTTTAGTCAAATTTTCATCTGATTTTCAGAAAAGAATTTTAATATTAAATGGACATAGCATTAAGCGTCTATTAAACGAAATCTTTATCATTAATGATAGAAGTGAGAAAAAGGTTGGAAGGATCGAACTCTGGCGAACAAGAGAGGGGAATTTTAATCAGTAATCCAAAAACTAAAAATAAACAAAGTGGTGTAATAAATTTGAAATTATTTAAACAATTAAGCCATGAAAATAAACATTTAATTATTGCAACAATTTTAATGATCATTTATGTTTCTCCTCTATTCCTATTAGGGGAAAATGCTCATATTAGAGTACATGATAATTTAGATTCAAATATTGCATGGTATAAAACACTTAGAAACTCAGGACAATTATTTGGTAAATTAAATTCTACAATCCCACAGATCATTAATGGATTGCCAAGAAATGCTTATGGAACGGAATTTAGTGGTATACAGTGGTTAAATAATCTCTTTGCGCCAATGCTGGCCTATTCAATAGGTCAGACAATTACCAGAGTCTTTGCGTTTCTTGGGATGTATCTCTTGTTAAAAAAGCATTTTATAACATCAAAAGAAAATTACTTAATTAGAGTATGGGTCTCACTTGCATTTGCACTAACACCATTTTGGCCGTCTGGAATGCTAAGTACATTGGGGATGCCACTAGCACTATGGGCGTTTCTAAATATAAGAATTGGAAAATATTCCTGGATAGACTGGATTACTCTTATATTATTACCCTTCTATTCTAGTTTTGTATTAGGATTCTTTTTCTTTTTAGTAATGATGGGATTGCTATGGTTAAGAGATGTATTTGTAAAAAAGAAAATCAATCTAGTGTTCTTTTTAAGTATTTTATTAATGACTTTAATGTATTTAGCAATCGAATATCGCCTTGTATTCTCACTAGTCATTCCATCTGAACCAACAAGTAGAAATGAGTTTTTAAGCTCTACATTGGGTTTTTGGCATACGATTCGATTAGTATTTAAGAATTATTTTTTAGGACATACCCATGTTTTAACACTTCACACTCTAGTCATTGTACCTTTATCTTTTATTGTATTCTGGACTTTAAGAAATAAAAAAAGAGATAGTATTGAAAAAAGATTTCTATACTTATTTATTCTTAATTTTTTATTATCCGTTTGGTACGCCTTTTGGTTTTATAAAGGATGGAAGCCAGTAAAAGAACAATTTCAACTTTTAAATACGTTTAACTTTGCTAGATTTCATTTTTTAAGACCTTTAATAATCTATTTAATGTTTGCTGTTGGAGCCTATCTTCTTTGGTTAAAGGGAAAAGGTTGGCAAAAGTTTGTAAAGATTTGTTTAGTAGTTCAAGTAATTGTAATGTTTTGTGCTAATGAGGAAATCGTATATCGAGTAGCGGGGAAACCATCATTTAAACAATTTTATGCTGTAAATCAATTTAATGAAATCTCGAAATATATTGGAAAACCTAAAAATAGTTATCGGGTTGCAAGTATAGGCATTCACCCATCGATTGCTCAGTATAACGGTTTTTACACGCTCGATACGTATAATAATTTTTATTCGTTAAAGTATAAGCACCAATTTAGAAAAATAATTGCCCCTGAACTTGAAAAAAGCCCGTTGCTTGAAAATTATTTCGATCATTGGGGGGGGAGATGCTACCTATTTGTAGCTGAACTAGGTAAAAATTATGAATTTAAAAAGGACTCAAACGTAAAAATCCATCATTTAAATCTAAATTTTAATGAATTTAAAAAGATGGGTGGGGAATATATTTTTGCGGCTGTCCCAATTGAAAATGCTAAAAGTAATGGTCTTAGATTGATGAAGATTTTTAATGATCATAATTCTGCATGGCGCATCTATCTATACGAAGTAAAATAACCACCTTAAAAAGGACGTGATATCCATGATACCTTTATTAACGATTGTTGTACCTTGTTACAATGAACAGGAAGTCTTTGAAGAAACAGCTTATCAACTCACTTACTTACTTGAAGAATTAATATATGATTCTCTTATTTCTGATGATAGTAAAATTCTATTTGTAGATGACGGAAGTAAGGACCGAACATGGGAATTAATAGAAGAGGAAAGTAACGAGAATCAATTTGTTAAAGGATTGAAGCTTGCTAAAAATGTAGGGCATCAAAATGCACTCATTGCTGGGCTTGAAATTGCAAACAAGCAATCCGATTGTGTAGTTTCAATTGATGCGGATTTACAAGATGATATTAATGTGATTCGTAAATTTGTAGAAAAGTATTTAGAGGGATTTGATATTGTTTATGGCGTACGAGATAGTAGAGAAACAGATACTTTCTTTAAGCGTTCAACAGCGCTTGGATTTTATCGATTCATGGGGAAAATAGGAATTAATCTGGTTCCAAATCATGCTGATTTCCGATTAATGAGTAAACGGGCATTAGATGAATTATTCAAATATAAAGAAACAAATTTATTCTTAAGGGGACTAGTACCTCTTGTAGGTTTTCCTTCAACTAATGTTTATTACGATCGAAAAGAAAGATTTGCGGGAGAATCAAAATATCCATTAAAAAAGATGCTATCGTTTGCGTTTGACGGGATCACTTCATTTAGTATAGCCCCGATTAGATTTGTCTCACTGCTGGGGTTTTTATCCATCTTATTTAGTTTATTAGCAGGTGGCTATGCAATTGTTCAACATATATTAGGGAATACGGTTAGTGGATGGCCATCACTTATGGTCTCAATTTGGTTTGTTGGTGGAGTTCAATTATTGGGTATTGGAATGATCGGTGAGTATATTGGAAAGATTTATCACGAAGTTAAAAATCGACCAAGGTATGCAATTGAAACAGATTTATATACAATGACGCATACTGAACTAGTAAATAAGGGGTAAAGATGAATAAGACATTTTTCCGTTTTATTGCAGTAGGAATTGCAAATACAATTGTAGGATTATCATTCATTTATTTACTACTTCATTTATTTGGTTTATCTTATTGGATTTCAACATTTATTGGAAATTCTTTAGGCGCATGTATTAGTTATATTTTAAATCGGAATTTTACATTTAAAAGTCAAGGCTCAGTAAAAAAAAGTATTCCAATGTTTATCATTGTCATTTTAACTTGTTATTTTATAGCATTTGATCTTGGTGCTAAAATAATTGAATATCTTTTTAATTTACAGGATTTTATATCTCAAAATTTTAAAAATGACTTAGCTGTCTTAATTAGTTCTGGGTTATATACGATTTTAAATTATTTTGGTCAAAAATTACTTGTTTTTAAAAATAAAAATATGAATAAAAAACAACTCGAAAACGAAAGAATGTGAACAAAATGAATATTTTAGTACTTGGCGGAGCTCTATATTCATGTTGAAGATTTAATGAATGTACATTTACTCGCACTTAATTACCTTTTTAATGGTTGAAAAAGTGATATTTTTAACCTTGGAAATAATAAGGGATATTCAGTATTATAAATAGTAGAAGCAGTTCATCGAATAACTAAGAATCCAATACCATATAAAATCAATTCTAGAAGAGGAGGTGCCCCAAATATTCTAGTTGCTTCTTTTAGAGAAAGCTAAATAGTTTTAGGATGGACAGTAAAGAATGAAGACATCGATTTGATTATTAAAGCTGCTTGGAAATGGCATAAAACGAATCCAAATAGATTTA
Source organism: Gottfriedia acidiceleris (assembly GCF_023115465.1). Classification (NCBI taxonomy): domain Bacteria; kingdom Bacillati; phylum Bacillota; class Bacilli; order Caryophanales; family Bacillaceae; genus Gottfriedia; species Gottfriedia acidiceleris. The sequence goes on from NZ_CP096034.1 coordinate 1,973,334, forward strand.
AGAACAAATATACGACTCAATATAATTAGATTTCTAAATTTATATAAAATCATAATTTTGTAGAAACACCTAAAACCTTCACTTTAAGTGAAGGTTTTTTCGTAAATTTAATTCCCACTTAGCCTATTAATGTTTTTCGGAGAAAGAAAAATGATATAATATCACTAGTCGATTTATGGGGGTACGAGTATGAATCAGCATGAAATCATATTACAATTAGAAAATTATGTTCGAAATCTTCATCAAGGTGATAGTTCTGGACATGACTGGCATCATATAGACCGTGTTAGAAACTTAGCTGTACATATTGCTAAAAAAGAAAATGCAAATCAATTCATCGTAGAATGTGCTGCATTAGTTCACGATGTAATAGATGATAAATTACATGATGATCTTGAAGTTCAAAAAATACAATTAGAATCAATTCTAAATGAATTATTAAATAGTAATGAAGATGTAAAATCAATTTTGTACATAATTGAAAATATCTCCTATAAAGGAGGTAATGGGGTTATTCCAACTTCTTTAGAAGGTAAAATTGTACAAGATGCTGATCGTTTGGATGCAATTGGAGCAATTGGTGTTGCTAGAACGTTTGCATACGGAGGTAAAAAAGGTCGTAGTATGTATAACCCTGAGTTTAAAATAAGAGATAACATGACGATTGAAGAATATAGAAGTGACAAAAGTTCTTCGCTACATCACTTCTATGAAAAAATATTAAAACTAAAAGACTTAATGAATACAAAAACAGCATTAGAAATGGCAGAAGAAAGACATTTATTTGTAGAAAAATTCATCGATGAATTCATGAAAGAGTGGAATTTTAAAATATGAAGATTTTAAGTGTAGAGAATTTAATTAAAACTTATGGGGAAAAAACTTTATTCGATAAAATTTCATTTACCGTAAGCGAAGGGCAGAAAATTGGATTATTAGGTATAAATGGAACTGGTAAATCGAGTTTATTGAAAATTATTGCAGGTGTCGAGTCAGCTGATGATGGAAAAATTACGACTCCAAAGGATTATGTAATAAGTTATTTGCCTCAACATGAAGACTTTGATAAAAAACAAACGATTCTTGAAGCAGTATTTGAGAGTGATGATAAAGTAATGGTTTTAGTAAAATCATATGAAAAAACTTTACAAGCACTTGGAGAAGATCCATCTAATCAAGGATTACAAAATGAATTACTAAAATTACAAGCTGAAATGGATTCATTAAATGGTTGGGATTTAGAAGCAAATGCAAAGACAATTTTATCTAAATTAGGGTTATCAAATTTAAATTTAGATGTTTCATTACTTTCAGGTGGTCAGAAGAAAAGAGTAGCCCTAGCAAAAGCATTAATTCATCCATGTGATTTATTAATTCTAGATGAGCCTACGAACCATTTGGACTATGAATGTATCGTTTTTTTACAGGAATACATAAAAAGACTACAAAATGCAGTATTATTTGTAACCCATGATCGTTACTTTTTAGATGAAGTTACTACAGCACTATTAGAGCTTTCAAATAGTAATATCTATCGTTATGAAGGAAACTATCAGTATTATATTGAACAAAGAGCTGCTCGAGAAGAGCAAGAGTCAGCTACTAATGAAAAAAGAAATAATTTATTTAGAAGAGAATTAGCTTGGATGCGTAGAGGAGCAAAAGCTCGAACAACTAAGCAAAAAGCTCGTATTCAACGATTTGATGAGCTTTCAGGTAAACTCAACAATCAAGAAAAAGTGGAATTAGAGATGAACTTTCAACAAACTCGTTTAGGTAAAAAAGTTGTTGAGTTTATTAATGTTGATAAGTCGTTTAATGAGAAAACGATTTTAGATAATTTTAACTTACTTTTACTTCAAACTGATCGAATAGGAATAATTGGTGAAAATGGTGCGGGTAAAACAACTTTATTGAAATTGCTTGTTGGAGAAGAACAAGTTGATTCTGGTGAAATTGAAATTGGGCAAACAGTAAAAGTAGCATACTATACTCAAATACAAGAAAATATGAATCCAACGATGAGAATGATTGATTATATTAAGGAAGAAGCAGAAGTCATTCATACACCAGATGGAAAAACAATTTCAGCTTCACAAATGCTGGAAACATTCTTATTTCCTACCCAATCTCACGGAGTACAATTGGGCAAACTTTCAGGTGGCGAAAAAAGAAGACTATATTTATTAAGGCTCTTAATGACTGCTCCAAATTTATTATTACTTGATGAGCCAACGAACGATTTAGATATTGATACTTTAACGGTTTTAGAAGACTATATTGAGAATTTTAGTGGAGTAGTAGTTACCGTATCACATGATCGCTATTTCTTAGATAAAGTTACTAATAAATTATTAATTTTCGAAGGTGAAGGAAAAATTTCAACTACTTTAGAAAGCTATACGGATTATTTAGAACGACAATCAAACGAAAAACGTGAAGTTGAAGCTGTAAAAGAGCCAATTGAAAAACCAGTATATCAAAAAGAACAAAAGAAAAAGCGATTAACTTATCAAGAACAAAAAGAATGGGATAGTATTGAATCTGAAATTGAAAAACTGGAAAATGAGATTGAGCAACTAAATGAAAAATTACAAGGCGTAGGCTCTAATTTTGATGAAGCTTATAAACTTTCGAAAGATATTGAGGAAAAAGAAGCACAACTTGAACACAAAATGGAGCGTTGGTCAGTTTTAAGTGATTTAGTGGAAAGTCTAAAGTAGAGTATTAATTTTGAGTTTTGGATGATGATGTCATTTTACTACTTAAGTTTTTTTATCTCATAATGAAATTTTTAAAATAAAAGTTTATTTAAAATACCATTTTCCTTTTTTTACGAACTTACAATAATTTTGTATTGTAGAAAAAAATAAAGGAGATGGTAATAATGATAAACAATGTTGTATTAGTAGGTAGATTAACGAAAGAGCCCATTTTACAAACTACACCGAATGGAAGGAAAACAACTTTTATTAATATTGCTACAAATGTTTATTCAGATTATCTGAAAAAAACGAAAACGAACTATGTTTCAGTAAAATTATGGGGTCCCATTGCTGAATATGCTACTAAAAAAGCAAAAAAGGGGATGGAAGTTTCTATTGAAGGAGTTATAAAAACTTCAAGTTATGTAAAGGAATCTGAAAAACCTATTTATGTGACGGAAATAATAGTTGAGAAATTTCACCTTTTTACTCGTCGAACTGAAGAGTTAACTCACAACGCAATCGAATCTAGAACAAATGACTTTGAAGAATTTGTTAAGGCGTTACAATAGTGAGTTTTTCCTCTTTTTGATAGAATGGACTAAATAACAAGAAGAGGAGATAAAGATGAAAATTAAGTCAATTGAACCAACACCAAGTCCTAATACAATGAAAGTGTTATTAAATGAAGAATTGCCATCAGGAAGTAGAAATCATTATTCTATTGATAATATTGACAAGGCACCATTAATAATTCAAGAAATATTAGGAATAGAAGGGATCAAAAGTGTCTATCATGTAGCTGATTTTATTGCCATTGATCGAAAGTCAAATGCAAATTGGCAAACCATTTTGCTTCAAGTCAGAAATGTATTTGGTGAAGAAGTAAATGATGAATCTACTAATGAAACGATAATTGATAGTCATTTTGGAGAGGTACAAGTATTTGTTCAAATGTATCATAATATACCAATGCAGTTGAAATTAATTGTAAATGGTGAAGAACAAAGAGCAGCTTTACCTCCTTTCTATAAGGAAGCAATTATGAAACTAACAACATCTGCATCAAATGTAGTATTTGAAAGACAGTGGATTGATTATGGCATTCGTTATGGTGAATTAGCAACAATAGAGAAAGAAATTATTGATGAATTAACGGCTATTCACACTGAAAACGACATAAAGAATATCGTCAATGAAGTGATGAAGAATGATGAATCGAATACTGAGAAAAAAGAAGTTCCTAAATTTGAACCTTTTACTGCAGATATTTTTGAAGAAAAAGATTGGAAAAAAAGGTATGCGAGATTTGTAAAAATCGATCCTACCCTTGAAGACCTACCATTACTAGAAATCGCATTAAAAGATGAACATGTTTCAATAAGAAGATTAGCTACAGCTTATTTAGGTATGTTAAAATCAGAATTAGTGTTACCTTATTTATATAAGGCTTTAAAGGATAAGGCAGTTGGTGTAAGACGAATTGCTGGAGATTGTCTATCAGACTTAGGATTTGAAGAAGCCATGCCAGCTATGATTGAAGCATTAAAAGATCCTAGTAAATTAGTTAGATGGCGTGCAGCAATGTTTCTTTTTGAACTAGGTGATGAAAGTGCAATTCCAGCATTAAAAGCTGCATTAGAAGACCCAGAATTCGAAGTGAAATTACAAGTTCAACTTGCTTTGCATCGAATTGAGAATGGTGAGGAAGCACTTGGTTCAGTTTGGAAACAAATGACTGAGCGTAATAAAATAGAAAATGACAAAGGAGAAACAAACTAATGAATGCATATGATGAGTACATGAAAGGGATCGTAAAGCCAATGAGAGAGGAATTAACTTCAAATGGTTTTACAGAATTAACTACTGGGGAAGAAGTCGAGTCATTTATGAATGATTTAAATGATACTGCTTTTTTTGTAATCAATTCAGTTTGTGGTTGTGCTGCTGGACTTGCTAGACCTTCTGCAGTTCAAGCTGTTATTGAATCAGAGAAAAAACCTGCAAATGTTATGACAGTGTTTGCTGGACAAGATAAGGAAGCTACTGCAACATTAAGAGAATATTTAGCTGACTTCCCACCATCTTCACCTTCAATGGCAGTATTTAAAGGTAAAGAGGTAGTTGGATTTATTCCTCGTGAACAAATCGAAGGGTCAACTCCTGAAGATATTAAAGCAAGAATTCAATCAATATTTGCACAAATGTAAAAAGAGGATTTTTCCTCTTTTCAGTGTATAGACTAAATCCAAAAATTTGACTTTCAGACTGTTTGCTAGCGCTTGTCTTTTAGGTGAGGAGCGGAGTTTACCTTTACGCGGTAAAGAGCTCGGTAGACAGGTGAAGCAATTAAGAATGATGAGCGTTTGGCGGGCAACTGAAAAGAGGATTGTTCCTCTTTTTTTCTTAATTAAGGAGACATATGATTATAACAACTTGTCTAAGACCAGATGTTTATTTAGAAAAGGAAGCAGAGATAATTGCTTCAGACTTAAATGGACAGCTAATCCTCCGTAAAGAATTTAGCATTGAAGAAATCTATGCTAAATTTAAAAAACCTATACTTGTTATTAGTAAAAATAGATTAGAATGGTATGAGGATAGCCAAGCTATTCCATACTTTTTTCACCCGAACTCCTCAGTTTTTAGAATTAGACGTTTGATAAAGGGCGAACATGATCCATTTTGTGACGCTTGTTTATTAACAAAAGGTGATTATCTATTAGACTGTACACTTGGAATGGCTTCAGATAGTATCGTTGCAAGTTACGTTGTAGGTGAGCAAGGTAAAGTGTTAGGCTTAGAGAAAAACCAAATTATTGCTTATCTAACTAAGAAAGGTTTAAAAACAAATAAACAGAACATTTTAGATTGGTCGAATATCATTAACAAAATTGAAGTGATAAATATAGATTATAAAACGTATTTAAAGACACTACCAGATCAATCTTTTGATATCGTTTATTTTGATCCGATGTTTGAAAAAAATATTGAAACCTCCTCGGGTATTGCAGCATTGAAAAATTTAGCATCATATGATGACCTAACATATGAAGTAATCAACGAAGCTAAGCGCGTTGCAAAAAAAAGAATAGTGTTGAAAGATCATTTTAGAAGTGAAAGATTTAAAAAATATGGATTTAATCAATTAATTCGCAAATCATCAGAATTTCATTTTGGCTATATTGAAATTAAAGAAGAAGATCAGCATTAACAATACATAATTAGGAGGTCAATATGAAGCAATACTTAGATTTATGTAAACACGTATTAGAAAATGGCATGAAAAAAACAGACCGTACTGGAACAGGAACAATTAGTACATTCGGTTATCAAATGCGATTTAATCTTCAAGATGGCTTTCCTTTAGTAACCACAAAGAAAGTTCATTTAAAATCTATTATTCATGAATTATTATGGTTTTTAAAAGGCGACACTAATATTCAATACTTAAAAGAAAATGGTGTTCGCATTTGGAATGAGTGGGCAGATGAAAATGGTAATTTGGGCCCTGTATATGGGGAACAATGGAGATCATGGAAAGCTGCTGATGGCTCAACAATTGATCAAATTACTGATGTAATTAATCAAATAAAAACAAATCCAGATTCTCGAAGATTGATTGTTTCTGCGTGGAATGTTGGAGAACTTGATAAGATGGCATTAGCACCATGTCATTGTTTTTTCCAGTTTTATGTAAATGATGGAAAACTTTCTTGTCAGCTTTATCAGCGTTAATTCTGAGCGCCTTTACAGAGTAATCTGTACCGATAACCTTGCTAAACGGGGAAACTCTTAAATAAAGACAATCCCGTGCTAAATTTATTCTTTGTTGGTGGTATTATGAAATAGTAATCTGGATTGTTTAAAATTATTAATTCCCAAATTTCATAATTACAAAGAATCATAAATGCCTAACGACTATCCAATTATGGAGTAGGGTGCAAGTGATTGGCACCCGAAATGCAAGGGACCTTTATGAGGTCGTGATATAGTCTCATCTGCATGGTGACATGTAGCAGTTCTTTTTAAGAACGGACCAAGCGTAACGAACTTGGTTGAAGATTTTGTCAGCTGACATTTTTTTAGGAGTTCCATTTAATATCGCATCATATGCACTATTAACAATGATGATTGCTCAAGTATGTGATTTAGAATTAGGTGATTTTGTACATACATTTGGAGATGCTCATATCTATACAAATCATCTTGATCAAATTAAATTACAATTAACAAGAGAGCCTCATAAATTACCAAAAATGAAAATAAATCCAGAAATCAAAGACATTTTTGAATTTAAATACGAGGATTTTACATTAGAAGATTATGAATGCCATCCTGCGATCAAAGGAGTAGTAAGTGTATGATTGCTGCATTAGTTGCGATGTCAGAAAACAAAGTAATCGGCTTAAATAATAAGATGCCTTGGCATCTTCCACAAGAGCTTGCTTATTTTAAGAAAGTAACTACTGGGTATACAATTATTATGGGAAGAAAAACCTTTGATTCGATTGGTAGACCACTTCCAAACCGAGAAAATATCGTTGTAACAAGACAAAAGGATTTTCAAGCAGAAGGTGTTACAGTCATTCATGACGTTATAAGTTATATTGAAGAAAATAAAAATAAAGATTTATTTATTATTGGTGGGGCTGAAATTTTTAATTTAACATTCCCTTATTTAGATACACTTTATATTACGGAAATTGAACATAACTTTGAGGGTGACACTTTTTTCCCTGATTTTTCAAAAGAAGAATGGAATGTTAAATCTGTTTCTGATGTACAAGTCGATGAAAAATCAAAAATTAAATTTAGATATTTTGTTTATGAAAAAAAGTGTTGACATCTTGAATTAGAGATATTATCATGAGGTTAAGGGATTAAACAATCCCTTGATTTTTAAAAATAAATCTCGAATTAAAGATAAATGAAACTGAGAGGAAGATGTTTAAGATGAAAAAATTACTTTATATTACTGCAAATCCAAATGCAATTGAAAATTCATTTGGTCTATCTGTAGGGGAAGCATTTATTAATGAATACAAAAAAGCAAATCCTGAAAATGAAGTTGTTCATTTTGATTTATTCAAAGAAAATGTCCCTATGTTAGATGGAAATGTATTTGATGCATGGGGCAAATTAGGAAACGGTACTGCTTTTGAAGAATTAAGTGCTGATCAACAAGCTACTTTAGCTGCTATGAATCGTAACTTAGAAATTTTCACTCAAGCTGATGAGTATGTATTTGTTACACCATTCTGGAACTTTAGTTTCCCATCAGTTGTAAAAAACTTTATTGATAATATCTCAATTGCAGGTAAAACATTTAAATATACTGAAAATGGTCCAGTTGGTTTACTTGAGAATAAAAAAGCATTACACATCCAAGCAAGCGGTGGCGTATATTCAGAAGGTCCTGCAGCTGGAATTAATTTCTCTAGCCCATACTTAACAAGTATCTTAAACTTTGTAGGTGTTACTGATGTAACTACATTATTCGTAGAAGGTATGGCTGCAATGCCAGATAAAGCACAAGAAATTAAAGCTAATGCAATTGAAAAAGCTAAAGTTCTTGCTGCAGAATTCAGTGGGGCAAAAGTTTCGAACTAAAGATTCACTATATTAAGGAATCGGCAAATAAAAGCCGATTCTTTTTTGATTGTCGTTTATTAAATAATCAGGATGGATAATACTTTTCAAGTGGTTGGGCATTTTGTATAATAATTAACATACTCAATTATCGGAGGATTAATATGTTTCGCACAATATTTGCTGCAACACGCATTGTAGTTGGTGTAATTGAAGCAAAGCTAAAATTATCATCAGTTAAAAAAATACCAAAAGATTTACCTGTACATGAGCAAGACCGTATAATGCACCAATTTCCTGATTATTTCGGGAAAATGATGATTGGCTGTACTGGTAGTAAGGTAAAAGTTGAAGGGATCGAAAATATTCCTAGAGACGAAGGAGTCCTATTTGTAAGTAATCATCAAAGTAATTTTGATATTCCACTATTATTAGGATATTTAAATAAGCCGATTGGATTCATTGCAAAAATCGAATTAAAAAAACTACCTATTGTACCAGACTGGATGGAACAAATGCATAGTGTATTTATGGACAGAAGTGATCGAAGACAATCACTTAAAGCTATAAAAGAAGGCGTTGATAAACTTAAAAATGGCCATTCATTAGTTATTTTTCCAGAAGGTACTCGAAGTAAGGGTAGTCAAATGGGTGAATTTAAATCAGGGAGCCTACATTTAGCAACGAAATCAGGGGTTCCAGTTGTTCCTGTTAGAATTGAAGGGACTTATAATATTTTAGAAGCTAATGGTAATCGTATTAAACCAGCAAATGTTACACTTAAAGTATTTCCACCAATTTATCCTGAACAAATTGGAATCACAGACGCTAAAGAATTAACTAACTATATTAAAGAGATTATTGAATATTAAAACTAAAAGCGCTCATTTAAAATGAAGCGCTTTTTTTAAACAACAAATTTAAATATACAAAAATACATAGATGCACTACCTAATAATACAAATAAATGCCAAATAGCATGACTATATGGCCAACGTTTGACTAGAAAAAAAATTGTGCCAATCGAATAAAATAGTCCTCCTAATAATAAGTAGAAAAATCCTATGCCAGATAATCCTACATAAATAGGCTTAATTGCAAACATCATTAACCAACCCATAATTAAATAAACAATAGTTGAAAATAATTCAAACCTATTAACATATATAAATTTAAAGATTACACCTGAAACGGCCAAGCCCCAAATAATTGTTAATAAGGACCAGCCAATCCTACCCCTTAATGTTACGAGTAAAAATGGAGTATAAGTTCCAGCGATTAATAAATAAATTGCCGAGTGATCTAAAATTGTAAACAGTCTAATTAACTTTGGGTCTCTAACGCTATGAAGTAATGTTGAGCAAATATAAATAACAACATAGTCAAACCAAAGACTGTAAAGGAAATTAAATGCAATGGTGTCCCTTTATGCATAGCTTTACTAATTAAATAATATAGTGCTGGGATGCTCATTATTGCACCAATCCCATGAGTAATAGCGTTTGCTAATTCTTCTTTCATTGCTCTACTCATAAAAATGCCTCCTATGTTAATTGAATCATTTTTATCCATGAGAGTATTATGAACAAAACTAGGGATTTAATGTTTTCAATATTTAATAGCTGGATGTATATTTTGATCGATCATTTTAAAAAGTTACTAAAATGCAAGAATGATTCATAAAAAAGACAGATATGGTAATCTGAATTAAACAAAATTATTCTAAATGGAGGTATATATGTTACTCATAAAAAATGGTGAAATCTTTACCCCAAAGTCAATAGGTAAAAATGATATTTTAATTTCGAATGAAAAAATTGAGTATGTCCATGAAGAAATAAGCATTACCTCATCTTCGGTTCCTTTACAAATATTTGATGCAACTGCCTACTATATTGTGCCTGGCTTCATTGATGCTCATGTGCATCTTATTGGTGGAGGAGGTGAAGGTGGATTTAAAACAAGAACACCAGAATTATTGTTGTCTGATTGTATTAAAGGAGGCATCACCACCGTAGTAGGAGTAATTGGTACAGATGGAACAACAAGAACAATGGCCAGTCTACTAGCTAAATGTAGAGCATTAGAAGAAGAGGGAATTACTTCATTTGTCTATACGGGCTCTTACCAAACACCTGTCAAAACGTTATTTTCTAAAATTGAGGAAGACATCATCTTAATTGATAAGATTATCGGTGTAGGAGAAATAGCAATTTCAGACCATCGATCATCTCAACCGACAAAGGAAGAATTTGCAAGAATAGCTGCACAAGCTCGAAATGGGGGCTTGCTTTCAGGAAAGTCCGGGGTTGTAAATGTACATATTGGAGATAGTAAAAAAATGTTATCAATGATCGAGGAGGTTGTTGAAGAAACCGAATTACCAATTACTCAATTTTACCCAACACATATTAACCGCAATAGCTATTTATTTGAAGCAGGAATTAACTTTGCTAAAAAAGGAGGGTTTGTTGACTTTACAACTAGCTCAATCCCTCACTTTTTGAATAATGGTGAAGTGAAATGTAGCGTAGCATTGAAAAGAATGCTCAATTCAGGTGTAAGCATTGAACAAATCACGTTTACATCTGATGGACAAGGTAGTCTACCAGATTTTGATCAAAACGGAATACTCAGAGGCATGAAGGTTGGAAGAGTAAGCAGTTTATATAACGAAGTAAAAGACGCAATTTTAATTGAAGGCATCAAGATTGAAGATGCAATTAGCGTAATCACTAAAAACCCAGCTAATATATTAAAATTACAAAAAGGACAAATCAAAAATGGATACGATGCAGATTTAGTCTTACTAAATAAAGCCACGCTAGAAATCGAAGTAGTTATTTCAAAAGGTAAAATGATGATGCAAGATAAAGAAATATTAGTAAAAGGAACATTTGAATGAATATAGCTTAATTGATAGAAGAATAGGAATTACTAATTATTCCTACTTTTCTAATTCGAGAGCGAGCATCCTTTTGTGGAAATCAACAAAACTTAACTCCTTTTACGTAAATTTGAAAAATAAATAATAAGAATGCTTTTCAGCAACGTGAAAGCAGGAGGTATATGTACTTCCTGCTTTTAAAAATATTCGATCCAATAACCCTCAATTTCCTAATCCCTCTTTTTTTCAACGAATAAAACAATAATCGAAAATTCATACTAGAAATAATTGTATTCGAATGAGGTGAATGATTTTGTATATAAAAAAGACTGCATTAATCTTAATTTCGATAATTGCAGTCGTCATTTCGGCTTGCAGTAATAATCAAGAGTCTAGTAATACTTTCAAAATTGGGATTATCTCCAATTCAAATGATAAAAATGATAGTTATTTAAATTCAATTGCTATGAAAGGAATTACTAAATTTGCAAAAGAGGAAAATTTACAAAAAGATAAGAATTATAAATACATTACAACAAGTAGTAAAAAAGGTTTTGGAAAAAAAATTACTAAAATGGCTGAAGAAAATTATGATTTGATTATTGGAATAGGTAATAATCTAACTTCTGTATTGAATAAAGTTGCAGAAAACAATAAAAGTACAAAATTTGGTGTGATTGATTCAAGAGTTGACCAACCAAATGTAATTAGTATTAATTTTACTGAACAAGACGGAAGTTTTTTAGCAGGTGTAATAGCAGGAATGAAAACAAAAACAAAAAAAATTGGATTTATTGGTGGAGAAGACAATGAAATTATTAACAGATATAAGTATGGATTTATTTCTGGTGTAAAATCAGTAGATAAAGAAATTGAAGTTCTAACAGCGTATTCAAATACCTTTAATGACTCTAAAATAGGTTCAAGAATAGCAAATGACTTTTTGATGAAAGACGTTGATATAATTTTTCCTGTAGCGGGTTTAACAAGTAAAGGCGTGTTTACTGCTGCAAAAAAGATTAGGAGATCAAATCAAAGGGAAGTATGGGTAATAGGGGCTGACCGTAATGAGTATAAACACGGATTACCTGAAAACGTAACTCTTATTTCACTTGTGAAAAAAGTTGATCAGGCAGTATATGATTTGGCTAAACAAACAAAATCGAATGAATTTCATGGTGGTAAAACGTTAATTTATGGTTTAAATGAAGATGGTATAAAATTAATACTAGCGGATAATAATGTTGAGGACCCAATTTTAGTAAAAGTTAATGAATATAAAGATAAAATTCAAAGTGGTGCTTTAGTAGTACCTAGTAACAAAGAAGAGTATTTACAGTTTAAAGAAAAATTAATTTTATCTAATAACAATAATGTGAACTGATAACATTGTTATGTAAACTAAAACTAAATAAGTTATTAAAATTTATTAAAATTCCTTGAAATTATTTGACGAATGAACAAATTTTTGACAATATTACTATATAAGGAAAGTTTGGTACTTACTTATTAATAGTGGATGGAAGTTGGGGGAAAATAATGGCTAACATAGGCTTTCCAGGTTTAATTTTAATTTTAATTTTAGCATTAATTATATTTGGACCAAAAAAATTACCTGAAATCGGAAGAGCATTTGGTGATACACTTAGAGAATTTAAGCGTTCTACACAAGGATTAACAAATGATCTTTTAGAAGACAAAGACGAAAAGAACGGCAAATAAATCAGTAAAAGACTCGGTATAAGTACCGAGTTTTTTTTTGAACATTCTCCATCTATCTATTTTATTCAAAAGCCTCATCTTATTCATCATTAACTTTAAACTCTCTCTTATGTCAATAGGATTTTCAAACAATTATTGAAATTTTAATGGAACTTTAATATTTACTGTTAACTTAGAGTAAAAATGATATAATGAATTTGCTTTGCAAATTTTGTAGAATTTTAGAGAAGAAAGATGTGAATAGATTGGCAAACATTAAGATTGTAACCGACTCAACGGCCGACTTATTAAAAGAAGAAATTGAAAATTTAAATATAACAGTCATTCCTTTAACAATTCAAATAAATGGTGGAACATATTTAGATGGGGTTAATCTATCTCCAAAGCAATTTATTGATGAAATGCAACATTCAGTTGAATTGCCAAAGACATCTCAACCTGCTGTAGGAACATTTATGGAAACATTTGAAAAATTGACAGCCGATGGAAGTAAAGTCATTTCAATTCATTTATCTAGCGGTTTAAGTGGTACTTATTCAACCGCATGTGCAGCTGCAGGGATGGTTGAAGGTGATGTAACAGTAATCGATTCAGCTTTTATTACAAGAGCAATGGCTTTTCAAGTCATTGAGGCAGCACAAATGGCTGAAGAGGGATCCACAGTTGAAGAAATAGTTAACCGACTTACGGAAATTAAAAATAGTACGTATTTATATATCATGGTAGATACGCTTGAAAACTTAGTTAAAGGCGGAAGAATTGGAAAGGGTAAAGCCTTCATTGGGTCATTACTAAATATTAAACCGATTGCATCACTTGAAGGTGGAGTTTATTCTCCAGTTGGTAAAGTTCGAAGCCATCAGCAAGTAGTAAAAACATTAACTAAATATTTTGAACAAGACACACTTGGAAAAACGATAAAAGGTGTAGGAATTGCACACGCAGATGCTACTGAACTTGCAGAGAATCTTAGAAAATCAATACAACAGCTAACAAACCTTGAATTAGATGAAACTGATTATACAACTCCAGTAATTAGTACACATACAGGAAAAGGTGCTATAGGGTTTGTTTTTTATGCTGAATAGATTTTATATTCAACATTTTATTTTTTAACATAACAAAGAAGAAGCTTAATAAATAGTGGCTTCTTCTTTTTTATTTCCAACGATTGAGGGGTGAATTGTTTCACCAAGTAATGAAATTTTAAGCTTTTCAGGTTTAATTTTTTTCCTTTTCCATTCTGAACATAATCGCTCTAGAGCCTCAAAAGGAGTATCATCTGCAAGTTTAAATGTTCCATAATGCATTGGGATAAATAACTTTGCCTTTAAATCTAAAAACGCTTGAACAGCTTCTTCAGGCGACATATGGTTGTGTTTCATAAACCATTCAGGTTCATATGCTCCGATTGGAATAATTGCTGTATCAATTTTAAACCTTTTACCGATTTCTTTGAAACCTGAAAAATAAGCACTATCACCTACGTGATATATACAGTCATTGGACGTTTTGAATACAAATCCACCCCAATGTGACTTATTCCTGTCAAATAAAGTTCTCTTCGTCCAGTGCTGAGAAGGTACAAATGAAATATTGATCCCTAAAAAGTCTTTTGACTCCCACCATTTCATTTCATGAACGTTGTTATAGCCTTTACTAATAAATTTTTGTTTCAAGCCGATCGGTAAAATAAATCGTGTTTTTTTAGGGAAATGTCGCAATGTATTAAAATCTAGATGATCATAGTGACCATGAGAAATACAAATTATGTCAATGGGAGGTAATTCTGATATAAGTATTCCTGGTTTCGTCAATCGTTTTTTTAAAGCCATTTGATTAGCATAAACAGGGTCAGTTAATATATTGACTCCTTTTATTTGTATTAAAAAAGTCGAGTGTCCAATCCATGTAATTGTTGTTTTATTACGATTTTCCTTTAAATAGGAGATTTTTTTATGACTACATTGTTGAATTACACTACTATAATCCTTTTTTGTCTTACTTCTTTCGATTCCGCATTTGATAAAATCTTTAAAAGTTTTACGATAACTCGTGTCTAAATTTTCATATTTTTTATTTGGCATTATCAGTCATCCTTTCAAGATTCTTTATCAATATGTTTAGTTTAACTTTATTTTGTAAAAGTATCATTTGAAAAATTTTAAATATATATGTCAATTAGTTTAAATTATTAGAAAGAAACGATCTGTTTTTGATACAATGGACAAGTACAATGCAACATAGGGGGAAAAGTATGAAGAGAAATACGGTATTTGTGACATTTATAATGATTTTTTGTCTTGCATTATTAAGTGGCTGTGGAAATAAAATTGATAATCCTTTAAATTGGGATTTAGAAAAATTTACATACACTAACCAGGACGGTAAAACTTTTGGGACAAAAAATTTAAAAGGAAAAGTCTGGGTAACAGATTTTATATTTACAAGTTGTGAAACAGTTTGTCCGCCAATGACAGCAAATATGGCAAAACTACAACAAAAGGCTGCAGAGAAGAAGTTAAATGTAGACTTCATCTCATTTAGTATTGATCCTGAAGTTGATACGCCACAATTATTAACTACATTCGCAAATAAATTTAATGTTGATTTTAGTAATTGGAATTTCTTAACGGGATATTCTCAAAAACACATTGAAAAATTTGCATCTGAAAATTTTAAAACGATTGTTAAAAAACCTGAAAACAATTCACAAGTAATCCATGGTACTAAATTTTATTTAATTGATCAAAATGGAAAAATCGTTAAAGATTATAGTGGTGTAAGTAATGTGCCATTTGATGAGATTTTATCTGATATTGAAACGTTGACAGGGAAATAAAGCTTGCGTTTAAGTAAAAGATTTTCAATTTATTTAATAAAAAACTGAGTTTCTAAAAGATACTCAGTTTTTTCATGCTGTTGAAAAACTACCTTGTCAATAAATTATCAAATTTTCGTAAAAGGAGGAGAGTGATGTTGACTTCCACTACATGGTGCTCGCTTTCCATGGGGCGAAACCTGAGCCTCCTCGGCAAGCCTGCGGGGTCTCAGCCTTCCCGCTAATCCCATAGGAGTCGATCACCCCTCCGTTCCAATCAACTTATTCAATCAAAAAAAGTCTGTAACAAATACTAGTCAAATAGCCTTTACTTAGAGTAATCTAACTGTTGTATATTAATCAGCTTGTAGATCAATTAATATCGAACAATTATTAAATCAAACTATAAAATTTGTTTCCTAAAAATAGCCCATAATATTTTTAACTTCTAAAAAAAATCATTACTAGTGTTATTGGAATAATGAAATTGCTCAAACACTTTTACATTTAAAACCATTAAAGATCATTCAAAAAATGCTAATTTATCATGATTGTCATTTAAAGTCCGTTTTCCCTATTGACGACTTTATATTTCAACATTCTCAAAAAACTGAGTTTCTAAAAGATACTCAGTTTTTTTATTTGAATTTAGTTAAATATGTTGCCTGTTAAAACACCGACATTCATCGGATTTATTTTTTTAGTTGTCGGTAATATGCAGTGTTACTTTTTAGTCTAAAAAGATTTGCTTTTGGTATTCAGGTAATTTTGTACCTTTTATGACAAGCATACCGTTTTCGTATGTTGCAGTTGCTGTTGTTGCGTTAATTGGGTAAGGTAATTTTACAATTCTTTGGGATTGGCTATAAGAATATTTTTTATAGGAGTAATTTGATTGATCGTTTTGTACTTCTGTAGTCGTGTCAGTTTTTAAGCCAATTGTTAGGATAGTTCCTTCAAGGTCCATATAAATTTGTTCTTTACTTACACCTGGCATACTTGCCTGAATGATTAATTCCTCACCGTTTTCAATAATCTCTACACCGATTGAGGAAAATACTCCATGTTTATGAAAGAATTTATCAATCTCATCAAAAAGACCTCTAATAGGTGACTGATCTATTAGATCATCCACCTTTTTTAAATAATGTTGAAGATCAATAGATGAATGACTTTGTTTTTCATCTTGAGCGTTGTTTTTTTCTTTTTCACTCATATTCATACCTCCTATCATTCCGACTAACGCAGTATATGTAAGGAGCCTAAACACTGTGCATGTTTAGATGGAAGGATTTTTTTATACGTATGTTGAAAATCAATTATTGTCATGTACAATGGATGGAAAGATAAAACGTGAGAAGAGGATTAAGAATGGAAATACTGCTTGCAACAAAAGAAGATGTACTCGAAATTGTAACAATATATAATGATGCAATTCTAAACACGACAGCAACATTTGATATGAAAATAAAAACAGAAGAAGAAATGCAAAGATGGTTTGCCAACCATAATGAGCTTTACCCAGTAATTGTTTCTAAAGAAAATGGTCAAGTAACTGGATATTGTTCACTCACACAGTTTAAGGAAAAAGATGCATATAAACATACGGTTGAACTTTCTGTGTATATTCATCCTGATTATCGACGAAAAGGACTAGCGAAGGCATTAATGACTGAGATGATTGAAACTGCCAAAAAATTAGGCCACTTTACAATTATTTCTTGTATTACTAGCGGAAATGAAGTGAGCGAAAGATTACATGAAAAATTAGGATATAAAAAGGTAGGTCATTTTTATAAAGTAGGCCAGAAATTTAATCAATGGCTAGATATTGTATATTATCAATTAATGCTATAACCCAAATACAAAACTTTAAAAGAATGGAGGCATTAGAAACACTCAATTTTATCTGGGAGATAGCTTGTAGATAAAGTACTAAATACTTGAATTTCAAACTAATTGCAAGCGCTTGTTTGTCACAGCGCGAAGCCTGGAGAGGAGCGGAGTTACCTTAGATGGTAAGGGCACTCAGATAGGCGAAGTAACAAAGAAAACAAGCGTTTGGCGGGTAGTATAACACTCAGGTTTACCTGGGTGTTTTTATTTGTAAAAAGGCCGTATTATTCATAATTTCTATACTATGAACGTAAAATGTAGGAGAAATGTCGGAAAGTGGGGGAAATGACTTTGAAATTGAAACGCGCATTGACCCAGAAATTAGCAAAAAAAATTCACAACTTTTTATTCCTTGGAAAAATTGTTACAGAAAGAGTAGTGGACCAAGAGAAGCAGAGCTTACTTTTCTATGAAGATGAAGAGCATATTCGTTTTTATGTAGAGTGCTTATCTCCAATTCCATCAAAGTTAAAAGCTAGTTTTTCAACTCAAGATGTTTTGTTTGTAGGGACAACTGCAAATAAAAATAATGAAAGTAAAATAAAACCACTAATTAAAAATAAGAAAAAAGATGACATAATTGAAGGATTAAAAAAGATTTTTGATTCTAAATTAGTCATGTTTCGGCTTGAATACGCAAATGAAGTAGTTACAGCAGATTTAGTTGAGTTTTTTGATGGGAAAAGGGACACTTCGTATCATCTCCTGCCTGTCATCGAACTTAGGGGAGAGGGAAAGCGTGAAGAGGTTGAAAACCGACTTATAAAAGGTTCTTTGCCAATTCATCTGCCAAAATATTTTAATGACTTTGATCAACCCGAATTTGTCTTTTATGAAAATAGACTATATGGCAATTTGTTTTTAAAATCGATGATGAATGATATTAGTTATCTAGAAAAACAAAATGAAGTTACATTTCAAGATTATGATGAAGATGAACTTAAAAAGTCCTTTATTCATTTGAATCATTTAATTTATTTTATTCCCGAAAAACAGTGGGAAGAGTTGTGTAAAAACTTTAAAAAAGAATGCAAAGAACTTATTTATACGCAAGATTTTACTGAGAAACAAGCTTTTCCAATTGAATGGAGTAATGATACTGAAAATGCTTTTATAGAACGATTTTACCAAAATTGTTTGCAGCAAGGTTTGTTATACGAAAAAAAAGATATTATTAATTTTCATATATGTTGTAAATTTCAGGCTCTAACAATTTTAGGTGGTGTAAGTGGTACTGGTAAATCTCAATTAGCACGTATTTATGGCGAAACATTAGGGCTTGAATTTGGCAAGGAGTTATTATTTGTTCCAATATCTCCATCTTATCGTGAACATTATGATTTATTGGGTTATTTAAATCCGACTACTGGGATTTATATAGACTCTGAGACGGGATTAACCAAATTACTGATTGAGGCTGAACAATTTCCACACAGGATGTATATGGTGATCTTTGATGAAATGAATCTTTCTCAAATTGAACATTGGTTTAGTAAATTTTTATCAATTTTAGAAATGCCTCAGGATAAGAGAGTGATTACTTTATTTCATGATCATAACGTGGTTATTAACCAATATTATAAGCCCAAAGTAAGAATAGGTAATAATATTATTTTTGTTGGAACAGTTAACTTTGATGAAACTTCAAGTGAGTTTTCTTTAAGACTGTTAGATCGTGTAAATATAATTTCACTAAGATCAACTTCATTCGTAAATTATGCAGAAAAGATGAATAATGAAAATATTTATGATACGGTACCACAAATCTATATTAATGCAGAAAACTATAGTAATTGGACAAAGAAAACTTTAAGTGCATCTGAGCTTACAAGTGATGAATTAAAGTTTTTTGATGAGTTTAATAAAATAGTGGAACAGTCACTAAGTGAGCGAATCATCTCTCCACGTATGATGAAAGATTTATCAAATTATTTGGCTAACATACCTACTCTTCCTTCCCATATTCAATTCGAACGAAAAGAAGCGATCGATCTCTTTGTTAAGCAACGCGTATTAACGAAAGTAAGGGGATTATTTGCTAATTTAGAAGAATTAATTGGTACAGGTGAAGGGAATGAGCAGGAAGGGCTATTAAATATGGTCATGAAATCAAATTTAGGTAGATCTATTTCTGACTTTGAGTATTCTATTAAAGAATTGAAAAAGAAAAGAAAGCAGCTGGAGATTGATGGATATGTCAACTAATAATAGTCCAGAAATTTTTGAACCACTTTATCTCCCATTTACGATTGCAATTCTTGTCGGAACTAGGGGGAAAGAGGAAAAAATATCTCTTGATGCACTTACAATGAACCCAAAAGAGGCTTACTTATTTACCTATGAAATACAGGAATTAAAAAGATTTTTATTTCAAGTCGATGGTGAGTTTGACGGTAATATTACGTTCGTTTGGAATAATCTTTATCATTTTCAACAAGAAAACCTGGATGATCAGCAGTTTATTTTTACAGCTGAAAAAAGAAAAATATTAATATATGAACATGGTAAAACCGAGAATGCTTATCCTTGGAGATGCGGTTATTATGAATTTTGTATTATTTATCAAGAACAACAATTTTATGGAATGATAAAAATAGTACCAAAAAATTTAGATTATGATCAATTAGAGTGGATGCATTCAACATTAAATCAACAAATAAATGGAATAATGAATGACTCGCAATACTTTAAAAAATCTTCTGCTTCATTTACTCAAAATGGAACAATGTATTTTTGGCCGATTATTCGATTTATCGAGTCAAATGAAGAAAGACTACTAGTTGCAATTCAGCAGTTTATTAGTAAATTGAAGCGGAAACAAAAAAAGGAATATGAATTAAAAAGGCAGGTCAAAAAATTAGATTTTAATACAATTAGATGGACCTTATTGCATCCAGCCATTTCAAATGCAACTAATTTAACAATGCAACCAGTTGTTCAAGAAGAAAATTATATCGATGAGATAAAATATGCTAAACATAAAGTTCGTAAATTTCTACTTACAATTGAAACATTATTAACCTTTGTAAAATATGAATTAGTAAAAGACAAAAATAAAATGGACCAAATCGATTTTCAAGTGAAGGATATAGAAAAAATGATGCAAAATGTAGTTGGGAACGGCTCAATTACTGATCGAGAAAAAGCTAAATATAGACAGTCAAAAATGTTAAAAGAGCTAGAATTAGAAAAATTAACTAAAAGTGTTTCAGAAAAAGAACGCATTACGAATTCTTTGGAAAAACTTTATGAAGTCTATTTTAGAGAATATACAATTGGAATTTTTCGTATAGCGACGGATACTGATGCTTCAAAATATCCAACTAGTCCATCGAAAGTATTTTTAAATTTTATTCATTCCTTAAGCTTGTTTGATAAAAAAGTAAAGGAATACGGAAAAAAACAAATGCTTTTACCCGTATATAAGCCAACTTTTTTACTGTATGAATATTTTGTCTTTTTCTCATTATGCGATATTTTCTTAAAGTTAAATTTTAAAAATGATTCTGAACCATTAGCTGAACAGATTTTAATGCATATTAAAGACGATGAGTTAATGGATGGAGCATTTGTGTCACTTGAAAATAAAAGTTGGATCATTAATTTAGTTTATAACGAAATTATCGAAGGAAGTCCGCAAGTATCACTGTTAAAAGGAACAAACTTTTTTAGTGGTGAAGAGTCGAAAAAACCGGATATAAGATTAGATTTTTATCGAAAAAAAAATAAAGAATATGTTGCTTCGATCATTTTTGAAATTAAATATAGTCCAATGTTTAATATTTATCAACCAGTAGGGAATACAAAGGCAATGGAACAAATGTATAAATACTGGGGACTTAAATATGTTGAACGTGTTAATGGAAAAATGACATATGTGCGAAAACCGATCAACGAAGTGATTTGTTTATATCCGGGTAGTAATGTTCATCGTAAAGTACTAGAAGCGGGGTGTGGCACTTACATTCAGTTTTATCCTAAGAAAAAGGGCGAGGATTTTTATGAACTAGTAGGTGAAAGAGAGTTAGTAGAAATAATAAACAGAACACTTGAAGAACTTAAATAGTTCGATTGTAATAGAAACTTTAATGTATAAAGCCGACCAAACAAAATTCATGTGCCCTTTACCAAACGATGGCATAGGGCAAATTTTTTTTTCGAGGATGTTTTTTTAAAACTTTCAATATCGTATGAATCTATACTAGAAAACTAATTATGAGATAATTTTGATTTCACAAAATATACATATTTAGTTATGTAAGCGTTGCCAAAAGCTAAATTTTACCATACAATAGAGCCATATATAAACAGGCCAATAAAATATTTTTTTAACAAAATAACTAAATAGAATTAAATAGACAATATTAAAATTTGGTATAAACGTTGTTTTTTAGACGTAAGATAAGAATATTTATATAGGAATTTTAGGGGTGAGTGAGAGTGTTTCGTGTTATTCATACAAAAGAAGAGAATAATTTATTTAACGAGCTTTGGGGAGATTTTTGTGAAGAAAACGAAATACCTTTCTTAGTAAGAAGTAATGAAGTTACTCGTTATGGAATTTGTAATTCGGATAAAAAGTTAATTGGTACCCTCGAGTTTAGTAAATATAATATTGAAAATGAGGCCAAAAATAAATATTATTATAATTTTTCCGAAAACAAATATATTAAATATATTCAAAATGAAGAAATCTATGAAATTGGTAAATTATTAATTACAAGGGAAAATAGAGGTAAAGGATTTTTTAAACAAATTTTACTTGCGTGTTATGATCATGCCAATCATTCTAACGCTGATTGGTATATTGGTACAATAAATAAAAGACTATATATGTTTGCTAGAAGTGCAGGATTTAAAATTTTACCGATTGATGAATATTTCGAAATAAGTGATGATATTATTGCTGTACCATTTTTGTTGGATATTAAGCATGCTATTAAGTTATTAAAATATTCAAATGAATTTAAAGAAATATTAATGTATTATGATAAGTAATCACGAAAAAACTCAGGGATAAACCTGAGTTTTTCAATTTCCATACTATTCTTGTCCAAGAGTACCTGCTGCCTGAGTCGTTTGATTATAAGCTGTTTGACAAGCTTGAAGCGCTTGTTCGATTTGTTCATGGTTATGGGGTTTTTCAACTGTTTCTAATGCAGATTGAAGACATTCAATTGCATGTTTAAGTTCAGTAGATGCATCCTGAGTATATTGTCGCGCATTTTTTTGCATGGATATTCCTCCTTTCATACAAATTTATTTTGACCAACTTTCATTTTAGTATGTAAAAAAACGTAGAAGAAAATTCTTCTACGTTTTTAAATGAACGCCAAACAATTGTATCCTTCATTACCACGTTTGACTTTGAACTATCCGAATATCGATAAAATTGCAAATCGTTTTTTCGGTTTAAATGTAATAATCTTTTTTTGATCCTCTAAATCCGCTTTTAATAAGGTCAATTGTTCATTTAATTGTTCTACCTGATTTTCAAGTTTAGCAACTACTTTCTTTAAATCTTCAATTTCACATCGATGTTCCAAAATCTGTACTGAAACGACTTCATTTGCTTTTGTTTCAACTTTTTCTTCAAGTTGAATTAATTTTTGAGTTAATTCTTTTATTATGTCAATATGATCAATGTCATTTTGTTTTGGTTCAATCGTATGCATCGAAGCTTCATAAATTTCTTTAATTTGTTCGATTTGTTCCTCTGTAAATAAATATCCATTATGTGTTTTCTCTACTTTTAAATTTCCTTTTTTTAAAAAAAATAATACTTTTTTATTTGTTAATTGCAATTGTTCTGCCACTTGAGAAGTTGTATACATACGCTATTCCTCCTCTAAATAATTTATATATTAAAAATTCTTTATTAAACTGTACATTCCTTTGAGGTTGACAAAACTAGTGTTGACTCGGCAAAAGTTCTTAAAATATTTTGAATAAATAGGTTCTAAACAGTCAAAATAGCTGAAAATGTAAACTTAATTACTTTTGTATTGTTTTTTATCGAAACTCGGTTTTTTACAGTATCTTTAGGGAAAATATTCTACTAATTTTAGAATATAAAGTAGAGAAATAGCATATAATGCAAGACACTGATTTGAGAAGGAAAATAGAAATAAGGTAAAGAATGGTAATAAGAGGGAAGGCATATTGAATGTTAAAACAAGAAATGTAAAACTCTTCTAAAATCATTTCAATCCTGATTTAAGAATGCCAAAATAAAAAAATTGATAACAAATTATTTAACTGAATATACTAAGATAAGCCTAATTTAAAAATATTATTATGAAGATAGCCTTCACTTCCAATTGGAGGGATGACTCAATTGTTTGGAATTGGTACTAAGTTATTATTAGTTGTTGTATTAATTGCATTTACTGCCTTTTTTGTTGCATCAGAATTTGCAATTGTAAAAATTAGAAGTTCTAGAATTGATCAGTTAATTGGCGAGGGAAATAAAAAAGCAAGATCTGTAAAACGAGTAATAACACATCTCGATGAATATCTTTCAGCTTGTCAACTTGGTATAACTGTTACAAGTTTAGGACTAGGTTGGTTAGGTGAACCAGCTGTCGATGAGTTATTGCATCCATTACTTGACGATTTGCATTTACCTACTGCAGTAAGCGGCACGATCTCTTTTTTACTAGCCTTTGGAATAATTACATTTATTCATGTTGTAGTTGGTGAATTAGCTCCTAAAACAATCGCAATTCAAAAGGCTGAACAGATTACATTAACGTTTTCTCCAGCTTTGATACTTTTTTACAAAATTACTTATCCGTTTATTTGGTTGTTTAATAATTCAGCAAGGATGGTATTAAAAATATTTGGACTTCCTCCTGCTTCAGAACATGAAGTTGCTCATTCAGAGGAGGAATTAAGAATTCTACTTTCTGAAAGCTATAAAAGTGGCGAAATAAATCAATCTGAATTTAAGTATGTGAACAATATATTTGATTTCAATATGCGAGTAGCAAAAGAAATAATGGTTCCTCGAACGGAAATGGTTGCAATTGACTTACGAGAAGCTTTTCATGAGAATATTCATTTTATGAGTACAGAAAAATATACGCGTTTTCCTGTTGTAGATGGAGATAAGGACCATGTCGTTGGTTTAATAAATTTTAAAGATGTTTTTACTGATTTTGTTCTTCATAAAGGGGAAGCAGAGGTAAAAACACTTGAACAATATATTAGACCAATCATTCAAGTTATTGAATCAATATCAGTTCATGATTTACTTGTTAAAATGCAAAGAGAACATATACATATGTCGATATTAGTTGATGAGTACGGAGGTACATCTGGCTTAGTAACAGTTGAAGATATTTTAGAAGAAATTGTTGGAGAAATTCGAGATGAGTTTGATGTTGATGAGAAAGAAGATATAAGTAAAGTAAGCGAAAATAAATTCATCATTGCAGGTAAAGTTTTAATTGGTGAAATAAATGATGTTTTTAGCTTAGACATTGATGATACAGATGTTGATACAATTGGTGGATGGATTTTAACTGAAAATTTTGATGTGCAAGAAGGAGATTCGATTAACTATCTTAACTGTACATTTAAAGTCCTTAAGTTAGACGGACATTATATAAAATCAATTGAATTAACACGGGAACCGATTAAAAAACCTGAACTTGAAGAAGAAAGCGCAACTTAAATTGAAAAAACAATTGAGCTGCGCTTTTATCCATATTATAAGAAATTTCACATACCGAACTTTTTAAAAATTAGTTGACTTATAAAGCTCATCTTTAATAAATATTTCATTTTTATCAATTGCGTCATTATGCGTAACAACAAGCCCAATCGGAGTAGGGATGGGTAAATTATTGACTAGTGAAAAGGGAATATTTTTTTTCTTTGCCATTAAAAGATATTTTGAAATTGTATTATAAGGCAGTGTACCATTTAATAATAAAGTAACATTTTTCTTATTGATTGATTTTTCAACGATTGGATAAATTGAATTTGCCATCACTTGACTTGTTGTTAACGCAATTTCAATTCTTTCGCGAATTGTTCCTAAAAAAATATTTCGTTCTTCAATTTTTATTTGCTTTTCGCCATAGATACCTTTAATTAAATAATCTTCAACTTTATTTCCAGCCATTGAAATACCTACCTTCAGTTTATTAATTTAATTGTATCTAACATTATTCTATTCTACATACCATATTATTGACATTTTTGTATACTTTTAGTTTTATTATTACTTAAACTAGTGACAGTCGTAAAAGTTCAGGTGCAAAATAAAATGAAAGAAATATTCATAAATTAAATTACAATTTTGCAGAATATTGTAAAAAATATAACTTTGTCGTAATAAATTCGACAAATTTTTATTTTTTTACTTAACGAATATTTAAAAATTTGTTACTATTTAATTAATAGATATTTATTTGGAGGTGTTCCTTATTGATATGTCAATAGAGAGTAGGTATAGCACTTTCATAAAGGAAAGTATGCCTACATTAACAAAGAATTGGGTCGCTCAAGCGGTAATAAGCGATAATGATCCATTTAAATCCGAGATTATCATTAATGGAACTAAATTGATTGACTTTACATTATTATTTATTGAGGGCAAGATAAATGAGGATCAAGTAAAAGATTTGGCACATAAAATTGCACTTGAACGAGCTAAAGCAAGTGCTAACATCGGAGATTTTGTGTATAACTCGAATATAGGTAGAAGTGAACTATTTAAACATTTGTCAGAATTTGAAGAAAGTATTAGTCTACTTCAGCCACTCATTAATAAAATTAATTACGTTTTTGACCAGTTTATTTATTTTACTGTAAAGCAATATTCATATCTCATTACACAAGATATAGAAGAGAAAAAACAATTTATTGATGAGACTCACAAAGAGCGACTTACAATTTTAGGACAAATGTCTGCTAGTTTCGTTCATGAATTCAGAAATCCACTTACTTCAATTATTGGATTTGTAAAATTACTTAAAGGAGATCATCCACAATTAAAATATTTAGACATCATAGATCATGAATTGCATCAATTAAATTTTAGAATTGATCAATTTCTTCATGTCTCGAAAAAGGAACATGATCAAATAGTGGAATCCTTTTTAATTAATGATTTATTTAAAGAAATAACAGAATTCTTATATCCGAGTATTGTCAATTCGAATGTCGTTTTACAAGAAGGAATATCTCAAAAAATATACATACCAGGTTTCAGGAATGAACTACGTCAAGTTTTACTTAATATATTAATGAATTCAATCGATGCCTTGGCTGAGAACGATGGTCAAAAAACGATTCATTATCAAGTTTCAGATTTAGAGGATATGATTGAAATTCAAATAAGAAATAATGGGCCTAAAATTAGTGAAGAAAGTATACGGACAATTTTTGAACCATTCGTTACGACAAAAAATCATGGTACTGGAATTGGCTTATTTGTATGTAAGCAAATTATTGAAAAACATGATGGCAATATTAAATGTTTTTCTGATGATGAATGGACAGCATTTTACATAACGTTGCCAAAAGAGGCATTAAAAAACTCGGATGATTAGTCCGAGTTTTTTTATTTTTATAATGTATTTGTATATTGTTAGCTTGTTTAACGAGGATAATTTGAAATTCTATGGAAAAAGTTAAAATTCCCCCAAATTACAGAAGTCGGTATGACCTGTATAATTAACTTAACCTATTGCTGAATCTGATAATGGTTAAGGTGAATAAGGAAAGCATAATTCGAACATAAAATAGTAAAGAAACGTTAGGTAATTATCTTTAAAGGATCTTCGAAAAAGAAGATCCTTTTCTTCAACCACTACTCATGATGTTTAAGACTGTATTCTGAAAAATTTTAAAATAATAAATAAACGCATTTATTTACAAGAATGTTCATATAGTGTAATATTACACTAAAAGTTTTTAAGGGTAACTTTTTGAACTAAAACACATCATCGCCTTGAATCTTTAATTAGGAAGTGATTAATATGGATAAAGATAAACTAATCGAACTCATCTCAAAAAATGTAAGATTGATTCGCCTAGAAAAAGGGTATTCGCAAGAAAAAATGGCAACTGTTCTTGGAATTTCAAAAAAAACGCTCGTTCAAATTGAAAAAGAACGAACATCATTAGGATGGACAAATACAGTTGCTGTCTGTGCTTTGTTCAAGGATAGTATGATTTTAAAGAATTTTTTTGGTGATGAACCGTTTGAGGTAATTGAAACACTAGCACACGATGAAATGTATACTCCAAAATTTAAAACACTTGGAGGGAAACTGTTTTGGCATGAAGTTGAGAAAAAAGGCATCTATCGTGTTCAACAAAATGTAATTAGTCAACATTATCGTATTTTAGATGATTCAGACTACCGATGGTATAGTTCGTTTGATCAGGAAGATGTAATGAATCGCCTTTCTGAATTAGCAAACAGTCAATAGAGACCTTAGGAAGATGTTAATTGAACAAAGAAACAATTATCCACAGTTGTTATCTCAATTATTTTAGTTTTAATAGTATTTAAGTGTTATCACACTACTAAAAGTGAAATAGTATATACCGGTAGTGTTATATAAAAAGTAATATTTTGTTTTCTTTTTATAATTTATATCATCTTCGAAAACAAGGAGGAGGAAATGATGGATGAGTTTAAAGACAGGTTAATACTCTTGAAAGATAGTCAGAATGAGTTGATGAAGGAGTATCTGACCTTAATTGAGCAGTATGAGTCAAATGATTTGATTCATGAAAATCAAACTTTACGAAAGTATTACGAAGAGTATAAGCTTCAATTGTCTCAATTACAGGAAAAGTATGATCAAAAATCAGAAGAGAATGTTAAATTACGAAATTCATTGATGGAGCAAATTCTTGATGAGAAGCTCAATATTATTAAAGTATCTCGGAAGAAATTAGAAACTTATTTTGAAGGAAGAACAAAAGAATATAATAACCGCTTAGATGCGTTTGAATTTGATGCAAAACAAAAAATCAGGCGTCTATTTGAAAGGGCTTCCATTGAGTTAGAAGTAGAAAAAGATGAGTTTAGAGCGAAGCTAAGGCAAATTTCCTCAGAATTAGATCAAAAAATTATTTTGCATCGTGAGCAAATAGCAGAAGAAGAGAAAACGCTAATCGGTAATGTCAAAAATGGTTTAGACCAATTTTCTTCAGAAAAAGTAAATGAAGAAATAATTCAAAAACGAATAAAACAAAATCAAATCGAAATGAAAATCGGTTTGAATTGGATCAATAAACTTGGAATTCTCCTAATTATATTAGGGGTTGGGGCTGCATTTAAATATTCATATTCCACTTGGTTTAACGGCTATATGAAAGGGAGTATATTTTTCCTGCTTGGGGCAGTAATGCTGGCAGGTGGTGAAGTGTTTTTCCGAAAGCAAAAACAGACGTTTGCCTTAGGACTTTTAGGAGGCGGAATTTCGGTCTTATATGGATCGATTTTTTATAGTTATTTTTTATTACATATAATAGACATTTATGTAGGATTGTCTTTATCTATTTTAGTTTCTTTAACCGCAGTACTTTTATCATTAAGATATCATTCAAGGACTATTTGTTCACTTGGACTAGTAGGAGGTTATCTTCCATTATTTTCATATATGTGGACTTTTGGCCTCCACGGAAATGTTGTTTACACAGCGATGGGTTATCTTTTTCTATTAAATCTTTGCATATTGTTAGTTTCATTTAGAAAACGTTGGACGATTGTAAATTACATTAGTTTTTTATTTAATACACCTTCTTTAGCTGCATTAATATGGTTAGCTGATAATGAATCAATTAGCATATTGTACTCAATCATTACATTCTTAATGTACCATGGTATCACTTTATTGTATCCATTTAAATACAAATCAAAGCTTACTAGACTTGACGTTGTATTATTGTCTTTAAACACAGTGACTAGTTGCGGTTTATTATACTTCCTATTTGACGAAGCGGGATTAAAGGACTTAAGAGGCTTATTAGCACTTATTTTTAGTCTTGTGTATATAGGTTTGGGAAAATTCATCGAGAAAGTCATGAAGAAAGAAAAACAAACGATGTTCTTATTTTATGCGACATCACTTACATTTGCTATCTTAATGATTCCGTTCCAGTTTGGAATCCAGTGGTTATCTATAGGATGGCTTATTGAGGGGATTCTGTTAAGCCTTTATGGAAGTATTTATAAATTCAAGCAACTAACTAGAGCTGGTTGGGGCATATTCCTTCTATGTATTGGATCATTTTTTGTTATTGATATCGGAATGAATGTATTACTAGATATTAACAATGATTATTTTGATTTTAAATATAGTGCGATTATTATTGGTATGTCGATTCTTACTTTATTTTATGCGATACGACAAAATCGAAGTGATGTACCACTTTTCTCTCGACCGATCGAGTTAAATGTAATTACTTGGTTTAAATATTTTACTCTAGTTAATATATGGTTTTATTTAATGTATGAGATTGAAAATGTATATAGCAAAAATGTATCTGATCAATTTACACATTATTCTTTTTATCAAGGGTTACTAGTAGCATTTATTACGATTGTATTTGCATATATTCTTACTAAAATGAAAGTCCTTTATGACAGTATTGTGAAGTATTATTGTTTATTCCTATACATGATCGGGTATTTAATTTGTATTTATGTAACGATTCAATTCCCGGCATTGAAGGAAGATTTTTCAAAAAATACATTTGTCGAATATCTTGCCTTAGGTATATTGATTGGTGTTAATATTTTCGTGTTTTTCAGCAGTCGGGACTTCTTAATTGCATATATTCGAAGACAATTTAAAAGTAGTGAATTGTATCCTTTAATTTTAGGAATCTACTTAATAGGAATCCTTACAGTATTCATAAATATACAGCTTCAATTAAATAATGTAGGATTAGCAATTAGTTTATTATATTTATTGCTAGCAATTTCTTATATTTTGTATGGCTTCCGTAAGCGATATATGTATATTAGAAGATTAGGTCTTGGACTAACTCTTGTATCAACAGGAAAGTTAATCTTTTTTGATTTATCTTTTCTATCTTCGGGAAGTAAGATAATCGCATATTTCAGTTTCGGTTTTGTACTTATTGGCGTGTCATTTATTTATCAAAGAGTTTCATCAAGACTGGGGGAGCAGCATGGTCAAGTTGATTCGAAAAATTAGTTTAATTGCTAGTATTTCTTCTTTGGTTTATATGTTACCCGTCTTTACAGTTATCGAAGCAAAGGATAAAAGTAAGGATTGGCATTTTTCCAAGTCAATTGATATACCAGATAATAATAAATACCAATCATTTTTTTTGGATGAAGAAGTATATGCCGGAGCAGATGAGAATTTAAATGACCTTCGAATCGTAAACAGTAAGGGGCAGTTTGTTCCATTTTATATAGAAAATGGCTATAAAGAATCGCAGGAGCAAAACATAGTCTATTCTTCAACCTTAGTGAATACGGCAAAGAAAGATCAAAATACGATCTTGGATTTTCGTATCACCCCAATAAAAGAAAATGAGGATATTCAAGGAGATACACTACTGATCGATTTGCCGAATATAGATTTTTTAAAGCATGTAGAAGTCTATGGTAGTTATGATGGTAATCTGTGGGAGTATATAAAGAAAAATGACCTGTACCGGACTGATCGATTAGAAAATAAAATAATTAATCTTGGCACTGTCCATAAATATAGTTTTTATCGAGTAAAAGTGCTAGATAATGTTGAAAATCTGATTTTTAAACAGCTACATTTAGTTCATAAAACTTACGATTTTAAATGGAATGATTATAAGAAAACTAGTAATCCCACTTTTAAAATTAAAGAGGTTTCTAAGCTGACGGATATTGAAATCCAGAATAAAAATAGGCTTAAAATCAAGACAATAATGCTGGACGTTGATAATAATTTTACTAGAGCTTATTCTGTATTTGACCCGAAGGATAATGAAATTCAAGTTGATGGTAAAAATGAAATCTATCACATTAATTTTAAAAACGTTCAAATTAACGATACTACGATCACAGCAGTAACTCCAATTACGCAGCCATATTTTACAATAAAAATTAATAACGAGGACAATCCACCATTGGATATAAAGGGAATAAAGGTCGAATATTTTTTGGATAAGATTATATTTGAGGACCAAAGTACTGGGCCATACAAGTTGCTTTATGGGAACGATCATGTAGAAGCACCAAAGTATGATATTGAGAACTTCAAACAGTATATTCAAAAAGAAAATTTGGCGTTAGGGAAATTAAAAGAACAAATGATTGTCTCGCCTATCGTAGACTCTCAAAAACCTCGGTGGTTTCAAACGAAAATTTGGTTTAATGCAATTATAATTGCGGTGTCACTAGTGCTTATTGTTTTTCTTACAATAAAGATGAGCAGACCCAAAAAATAAAATGATATTAAAAGAAACAACTTTAGAACGACTACTATAGGTCGTTCTTTTTTATTAGCTACATATAACTGGAATAAATTTACACACCATACAATGTTAATTTCGCAATTACTTCTAATGAGTATGTTCATTATTAGTGGAATTGATAAATTGTTGGGTGAGGACAAAAAAATGAAATTAATGGGAGCAAAGTACTTTGTAGCTCCGATTTTTAATGCGTATATTGTCTATACAAAATATAACAAAAGGGACTATAACATATATGAACTGGAGCATGAATCGTTAAACAGGATTGTCTAATTTTGACAATCCTGTTTTTTATCAACAATTTAAAATAAAAGGGCTACCTATCTCCTGCCGTTAATTCCTTATCGGTAATAATAATTCTAAAATAATATAATAACTTCAAATTTGGGGTTCTCTTCAACACACCCTACTGAAATTAAATCATATACTATATTTTCTTCAAACTTTGATTTATAAAGAGGAAATATGATCGTTTTCGTACCTGTTAATCGTATTTCCAAATTAACCGTCATAGGGGATATAGGCAGATATTCGGAGGCTTTTGCGTATGGGACATTTGGGAAAACAACGTCGCCTTCACCAGCCTTTACTGCAAAATCTAGATTTGGAGAATTAGGAGATAGATTAATAAAACGAATTTTAGCTTCTTCTTTATGCAAGGAATGATTATCCATATATGAAAACAGGGAGATTTGGTCTAATTTATGTCCAATAGCCATCGTATAATTTTGTTCTGCGAGTAAAGATATTTGTTCTGAATGAATTGGTTTTTGATCATTCGTTTTAAAAATTTCAACTAAGTGTTCCCCTGATGGTAAAGTTAAATAGTGAGATGATTCTTTAAAAGTTAAATTCGAAATAAATTTAGTACGATTAATATAAATGTCTAAGCTTATTTTTTTAGGTAAAACATTAAGGAGTCTTATAAAAGCTAAATTTTTTTTTATTATTTTGTCCTGTTTATAACTTATGGGTGATTTATTATTTATTAGCCTTTGGAACGAATCAAATTGAATATAATTAACTTGGAACAAATTGTTTTCTTTTTTTGAATAGGATGAAAAATGATTAAAAATATTTGGGTTTATTCGATTTTTTTGTACGACTTTGTTCAAACTACATACCTCCTATGATTACCATCCTACAATCCCATTTAAAATAGTATTCATTAACAAGAATATTATGAATTATTTTATATTTAAAACCATTAAAATAGTTATTGCTTTTTAGAGTCAAAATTTAATAGAATACTATCAATATAGTTTTTTACAATTAAATAGTAGCTAATTAAGTTCATTCACTTTAAATTAAATGATTCAGTAAACTTGTTTTTCTAGTCTGAGTCAATAAAAATAAAGAGATTCTTAATACGCTCGTATAATTTTGGAAATAACCGGTCCAAAAGTATCTACCAAGCTGCCGATATAGTTTGACTACGAGAGATATGACATAGCATATTCTCTCCTAAATATTTAGGAGGAAACAAACATGAACTTACATGAAATGAAATCGTCAACAAAAGCTGAAAAGGCTGATTTTTTAATTATAAATGGGAAAATAATAAATGTTTTTTCGAAAGAAATAATAGAAGATTCAATTGCAATTACAAATGGAATAATAGTTGGAATAGGTGATTATGAAGCTAATGTAGTAATAGATGCTGAAGGAAAATATATATCACCTGGCTTTATTGATTCCCACGTTCATATTGAATCATCAATGGTTTTACCTAGTGAATATGCGAGAACTGTACTACCACATGGAGTAACAACTGTTATTTGCGATCCACATGAAATAGCAAATGTTTCTGGAGTGGATGGAATTAAAATGATGTTAGACGCTTCAGAAAATATTCCGTTAGACGTAAGAGTTATGTTACCGTCATGTGTACCTGCAACTTCTTTAGAGCGTGGGGGAGCCATACTTTATGCAGAACATCTAGAGCCTTTTATGACACATCCAAGAGTACTTGGATTAGCTGAAGTAATGGATTATCCTGCAGTTATGTCGATGGAAAAACAAATGATTGATAAATTAAAATTAGCTCACGCTTATCAAAAGCCGATCGATGGTCATTTAGCTGGATTAACCAAAAATGAAATAAACACATATTCGTATGCAGGTATTTCAACTGATCATGAATGTACAAATGTTC
The DNA here is from genome assembly GCF_023115465.1 of Gottfriedia acidiceleris. Classification (NCBI taxonomy): domain Bacteria; kingdom Bacillati; phylum Bacillota; class Bacilli; order Caryophanales; family Bacillaceae; genus Gottfriedia; species Gottfriedia acidiceleris. Next base: position 2,007,572 of record NZ_CP096034.1, read on the forward strand.
AGGAAGTAATGGAAAGACTGAGAGCAGGGTTATATGTTGCATTTAGAGAAGGGTCCGCTGCAAGAAATCTAAAGGATTTATTACCTGCAGTAAATGATCGAAATGCACAGCGAATTATGTATTGCACAGATGATAAACATTTAGACGATATCATGAAAGAAGGTTCGATTGATTTTTGTATTCGAACAGCAATCAAATATGGAATTGACCCAGTGACTGCCTATTCAATGGCAACATTAAACCCAGCAACATGCTATGGTTTAAAACAAAAAGGTGCAATTGCTCCAGGGTATGAAGCAAGCTTTGTTTTTTTAAACGATTTAGAATTAGTAGAAATTACGGACGTTTGGTGTAAAAATGAGTTTATCGTTAAAAACAAAGAAATTAGTAAACTTATTAAAAATGAAGAGTCAAATTTAATTGATTCAAAAGTAAGCTTAGGAGATCTAAAAATTGAAGATCTTGAATTAAAAACAGACTCTAAAACGCTAGCAAATATAATAGAAATTAATCCGAATAGTATAGTAACAAACCATTTAAAAGAAAAATTATCAAGTGAATACACTACTCATTTTATTCCAAGTGTCGCCGAAAACTTATGTAAAATAGCAGTAATAGATCGCTACCATTCTGAAAAAGAGATTGGTCTAGGAATTGTTAAAGGTTTAAATTTAATTGACGGAGCAATCGCTACAACCATTGCTCATGATTCACACCAATTAATCGTTGCTGGTATGAATGATCATGATATGTACCTTGCCATTAAAACAATTGAAGAAATGAACGGTGGAATAGTCGTCGTATCATCTGGAAAAGTAATTGCCAAATTATCCTTACCGATAGGCGGTTTAATGAGTAATAAATCTGCTGAAGAAGTAGAAGTAGGTTTACATCAAATTGAAAAATCATTACTTCAAATTAGACCAAACAATTCATTTAACGCTTTTTTAACATTAGCATTTCTAGCGCTGCCTGTTATTCCGAGTATAAAACTAACTACTAAAGGTTTATTTAATGTAAATGAATTTAAATTTATTCCAGTTTTTCCGAGTTGATCAATATAATGAAATGAAGACTCCTAATACAGGTGTCTTTTTTTGTTAAATAAATATAGGCGAAAGGTAAAAACTTGTATTTAACGAAGGAAAATGAATTTTTTATAGGGGAGTATATTGATTGTCAGATGTGACCTTTAAACAATCTCATTAATTTTAGAGAACTCATTAAATGGTTGATTCATTTTAATACCTCATAAAATTTTTGTTTTCTTTCTTAAAAAAGAATACCAATATAATAATTCATCAAACTTATGGTATAAATCACAAAGTAAAAACAAATAAAAAATAATACTATTAATAAATTATTTCAGTAAGTAAAGCAAACAATAAAATGACTCAAGAAAAATACTTGAGTCATTTAACTATATTGAATTCATTTTTCAAATTGAAGATTGTTCTCGTATTGATGGTTAATTTAAATTAAAATACACAAAATTTTAAGGATATACTTATATTAAGGCAGTAAAATATTTATGACGATCAATTCTAAAGGGTAGGGAGAGATTGAAATGGAAGATAAAATTGATTTTTCAGAAAAAATACATATAGGTGAATTAATTGCTGTTTCTAATGTTTACGGTTTAACTCCATATACGCTTCTTTTAGAGCTTGAAAAAGGTAATATTGAAGTTTTCCTTTCGATAGATGAATTTAACTCAAAATACAGTGACAATACAGATTTGGACTGGTGTCAATTGAATAACGGTAAAGTTTTTTCTAAAAAGATTGAGGAGTAAAACGTTAATTGTTTGGAATTTTGTAAATTAAATACAGAAATATGTACATTGAAATTATTTTCATTACTTTAAATGTTTTTATACCTATGGATTCAGGTTCATCCATCTAATAATTTATCTAAAGTGGTAAAAATTATAAGAGGTAAAAGAAAAGAAATGTACGAAACATAATTTGATTGCTTCAGAGCTTATCATTTTTTTATTTGATAGAATTTTATGTAATACTAAATAATTTTTTAACTTCTTTTATTTAATACGATTTCTCCGAACATAGCCAATTGATCGTTATTTAAATTATCCCTATCTATATTTGGTAGAACAACTGATATCAGAAAATTAACTTCGCTGTTTAACCGAGTGATCTCTTCTAATAAATGAATTTGTATTCCTTTCATTTCGTTGATTACCTCAAGATACAAATCTTCTTTATTACAATTCAATTCATTATTTTTACTGCTCATATCAAACACCTCCAAAGAAAATTATTCGTTGCAAAGGCTTCAATATCCTTTATACATACTGCTTTTTTAATTTTGAATTTTTTTAGGCATTTTACATGCATTAAAATAAAAAAACTCAGCCAATCATTTTAAATTTTGGCATGAGTCGGATTATTTATTATATACAACTAATTCATTCCCCAATATTATCTTCAAACCACTCTTGTAGCTCTTTTAATGATGTAAAGGAGAAAATTTCTTCTCCGTTTTGACCGTTATCAATACCGGTGTTCCCTCTTAAAGTAATTTGTCCTTCATCTCCAGAAATTAAAATTGCATAGGGGTGGTTTATGTTTATATACCTTGCATCTAAATCATTATCAATCCAATTCTTACTATTCAAAAATGCTTCGAAATGCTCCATTTATATTCCTCCTGTCGGTGATATTGTTCCTATTTTTAACAAAAAATAGTCCTAAAAAAATATGGGAAAAATTGGGGTGACAATATAATGAATCATGATCCTATGATCGGATGAATGTTGCTTTCGGTCATTACTTATTGAGATTAGCCAATATGAAACTGCTGGAATTCTTTGTCACAATTTCATAGTTTCTGTAATATTACCCTTTTTGAAGAGAGGTTTCAAAATTTAAAAATAAACGATAATTGAATGTATAGGACAAACTTGGTTCCGGGAAGGCTTAAAAGTAAGGAGGCGGTTAGTATAATTACTTTCGAAGTTTTATCACTGATGATTAGCTTTGGTATGTTTGTGATCGCCATTTTAGAGTTTAAAGATAAGGATAAGAATAAAAATTCTTAGAACACGCTAGTTAAGGCGTGTTTTTTTTTTTCAGATAATTTCTGTCAAATAATATTTAGGGATTTCACTTAAAGTATAGTAACTATTGTACAATTAGATTAAGAGAAAAAATCAAGAAGGTGAAAAAAGATGTATGATATTACAATTATCGGTTCAGGTGTAAGTAGCATTTTTTTAGCATATACATTATTACAATCAAATCAAAAAGTATTAATTCTTGAAAAAGGAAGGTCTTTAGAGGAAAGGGCCTGTGCTATAGACAAAGGCGGAATATGTAATTGCGATGTTTGTGGAAAATATTATGGCTTTGCAGGACTCGGTAAATCAGAAGGGAAATTTAACTATTCAAGTAATTTTGGAGGAGAATTAGCTCAAAAGGTAGGCAGAGAAAATCTTGAACAATTAATGAAAGAGGTTGACGATTTATTATGCCTTTTTGGAGGAGATTCTGTACAAAAATATTCGACTGTAAATGAAATTTTGGCTAAAAAAGCCGAGGATTGCAATTTACATATGATAACGACTGAAGTTAGACATCTTGGTACGCGTCTTTCAACTGAAATTTTCGAACGACTATATCATGAGCTAACTAGTAGGATTGATATTCGTTTTGAAGTTGATGTTAGAGATATTAAAAAGGAGAACCATCGATTCTATTTGGATACTAACTTAGGAAAATTTGAATCTAAAAACGTAGTATTTGCAACTGGTAGATCAGGAACAGAATGGTTAAATGAACAGTGTGCTTTCCTTGGAGTTAAACAAGGTAGAACTCGTTTAGATTTAGGGATTAGAGTTGAAATGAAAGAACAACAGCTTCGTTCAATTTTACAAGATACATTCGAAACGAAACTCGCTTTTGAATATGATGAATTGATTTCAACTACATATTGTATGAATCCAAAAGGAAGAATCGTTCGAAAGTTTCAAGAAGGATTAGTTATGCCTGATGGACAAAATTTTAAGGAAAAAGAAACAGGAACAACTAATTTAAATTTTACTTTATTCACACCTAAATATTTTACATCACTGAAAGAAGCAAATCTTTATGCCAATAAAATTATAGGGGAAATAAATAATGGCTTAGATCGTATCGTCGTTCAACGATTAGGTGATTTACTAAAAGGTGAGCCTACAACTAATGTGAAAATGGAAAAAAACAGTATAAAGCCAACATTAGATGCCGATTGCGGTGACCTTAAAAATGAAGTTCCGAATTTATATTTGAATATTTTACAAGGATTTTTGAATCAATTGGAAGAATTTATAGGAGAGACAATTGATGAGGATACACTTCTTTATGGAATGGATGGAAAGTTTTATTCACCGATTATAGAAACCAATTCAAACTTTCAAACGAGTATAGAAGGATTATTTGTAATTGGAGATTGCTCCGGAGTTACCCACTCGTTATCTCAAGCAGCGGCTAGTGGGATTTATTTAGGTAAGGTTTTGGCAAATAAGGATCAATATTGTATTAACTAGATTTTAAAATTCACATTGTGGGTGATTAGATGAAAAATAAAATTCATTTATATTTAATTAGACATGGTGAAACTTATTTAAATCGTTATAAAAGAATGCAAGGATGGGCAGACAGTCCATTAACAGAAGAAGGAAAACTAGTAGCCATTGAATGTGGAAATAGATTATCAGATATCCAGTTTGACCGTGTATATACTAGCGATTCTGGTAGAACTGTTGAAACGGCAGAACTAATTTTACAGCAAAACAGTTATGAAATTCCTGTAATTAGAAAATCAAAAGCCTTCCGAGAATCCTTTTTTGGTAGTTTTGAAGGAGAATTCTCAGCAGTTGCTTTAGGTAAAGTTGCAAATGATCATGGCTATTCTTCCTTTAGGGAACTATTAAGGAATCGATCTTTAGAGGATATTACAAATTTTATTAAAGAGTCTGATCCATACCATCATGCCGAGAACTACTCCGAGCTTTGGAATCGAATTGAAAAAGGGCTAAATGAACTAATTAATGAAAATAATAAAAATGATGAGAATGTATTAATTGTCACTCATGGAAATACGATTCGTAATATAGTAAAAAAGTTTTCAGAGGAATTTAATATCGAATTAGAAATAAAAAACGCTAGTATCACAATCTTGGAATACTCATCTGATACTTATAAAGTTATTTCTTTTAATCAATGAAAATGCAAAAATCAGAATAAGATAAAATAAACAAAAAAGAGAAGGATTACAACCTTCTCTTTTTTTGTAAAGTTAAATATATCATTTATTTTTCAACTTTTTATTACTATTTTTACTATTTATTACTGGTGCAGGTGCTTTAAAAAATTGCTTAATGGTTTGTCTGTTCTTAGAAAAGTTTAATTTTAGTACTGCCCCTGAATGTTCAACAGTTTCGTTTGTAAAGCCAGCATTTACAGGAATACTTAAGCGATCAATTTTTTCAATTGGCTGAGAAAAGGCAATGGAAACAAGCGAAAGTATTTCATCTAATTTTAAGTCAGTTGAAACATATTTTGTTGTTTCGTCTAATAAAAGAGGTACTCTAGCGATTCCACCAAACGTATTTAACTTTTCTTTAACGGCACTTACGACTTTTAACAATACTTCTTGCTGTCTTTGAACTCTGCCAAAATCATTATCATGATCATGTCTAAAACGTACGTATTTTAAGAGCTGTTCACCATGTAGTTTATTTTTTCCAGGTTTTATTTTTAAGTTCATATCATTAATGATTGATTGACTAACATTTACTGTTATACCTTCTGGAACAAGTGTATCTACAATCCCAACAAAACCTTTAAAATCGATAATAACCGTATGGTCAATTGGAATACCGAGATTATTATAAATTGTTTCTTTTAATAGTTTTTCTCCACCTATATAATAGGCCTGATTAATTTTTCCGTAACCATACTTATATCCTTTAATTTTAACGTATGAATCCCTTAATATTGATGCAACTTTTAAAGTCCGGTCTTCAACATTATATTGAACTACTGCAATACTATCTGAACGTGAGTTTTTTTCACCCCGAGAATCAACTCCTATAACAAGGAAAAATAATGAGTTTTTTAAAAGTTTATTTTTAAAGCTCATTTTTTGCTCGCTTATTGGATTTAATTGGCTTTGGCCATGATTTGATGGTTTAATTTGACAACTGGTCAAAAGGAAAACAAGAAAAGAAAGAAGGCATATTCGGAAGAACTTTGACATGAATCTATTACTCCTTCTATTTGTTAATTAGTCTATTTATGTATTTTAGTTTATATTTCCCCTCTATTATTTTGAAAATACATAACAAAAAAAAGAAAAAAGAGATATACCGTATTTTCCCATAAATGGAAATAATAGTTGATTGTTATGAAATAGTTCTTAATATAAAATATAGTTTGTTAAATAATCCACAATTTGGAATAAAGAAATTAGCAAAATGCTTTATTTTTTTGTAACTGTATGTGAAGTTTTTCACATTATGAGTAGTTCATTTGAAATAATATTAATCATTTCAAATGGCAATATTAAAAATAATTATGTTTGTGAAATTATTTACCAAATAATAGGTTGAATGCTAGATTTTTAATGTAAAATCTAAGAACCTAAACAAAGGAGTAAATCAAATGTTAGTAAATAGTTTTAATCCATTTGATAATCTTGCAATTTCTGCACTAGTAGCGGCTGTACCGATTCTTTTATTTCTTTTATGCTTAACAGTATTAAAAATGAAAGGTATTTATGCAGCGTTATTAAACCTTGGAATTACGATTATAATCGTACTAACGATCTTTAAATTACCAATTGGTGAATCAATCGGAAGTATTACCCAAGGAACCATACAGGGATTATGGCCAATTGGTTATATCATTGTTATGGCTGTGTGGTTATACAAAATTACAGTAGAATCTGGGAAGTTTGATATTTTACGTAGCAGTATAGTGGGTATTTCGAGTGATCAACGGATTCAGTTTTTATTGATTGGTTTTTGTTTTAATGCTTTTCTTGAAGGGGCAGCAGGTTTTGGAGTACCGATTGCTATTTGTGCGGTATTATTAGTTTCAGTCGGTTTTAAACCATTACAAGCAGCTATGTTATGTTTAATTGCGAATGGTGCATCTGGTGCGTTTGGAGCAATTGGAATACCAGTGGGAATTATTGATACATTTGGATTACATGGTGTAACTTCAATGAAAGTTTCAATCATGACTGCACTAACATTACCGATTATTAATTTTACGATTCCATTTCTGTTGATTTGGTTAATCGATGGATTTAAAGGAATTAAAGAAATTTTACCTGCAATTTTAGTAACGTCTGTTACTTATACAGTCTCTCAAGCAATTATGACAATCTTTTTAGGTCCAGAGTTAGCAGATATTATTCCTTCATTATTAACAATGGGTGTTTTAGCATTATTTCTTAAAAAATGGCAACCTAAAAATATTTTCTTACTAAATGAGAAAGAGTTTAAAACTGAATCTTATTCAATGGCTGATGTGATTAAAGCATGGTCACCATTTTATTTACTTACAATTTTCGTATTAATTTGGAGCTTAAAATCATTTAAAGGTTTATTCGCTGTTGGAGGTGCATTAGCTTCTACTGTAATAAAATTTGTTGTTCCAGGTTCTTCAATAAATGTCAGCATTGATCTAATCGGAGCAACAGGTACTGCAATACTATTAGCAGGGATAGTCACTATTTTCTCCTCTAAATCAATAAATGTAAGAAAAGGTTTTGCTCTACTAAAAAAAACAATCTCAGAATTTTGGATACCGATCATCATGATTTGTGCAATTATTAGTATCGCGAAATTGATGACATACGGAGGATTAACAAGTGCTTTAAGTCAAGCAGTTGCACACACTGGAGATGCATTTCCATTCTTATCTCCAATTTTAGGATGGATTGGGGTATTTATGACTGGTTCTGTCGTAAATAACAATACTTTATTCGCTCCAATTCAAGTTTCAGCAGGTAATATTTTAGGTACAAATCCTTCCTTATTAGTCTCAGCAAATACTGCAGGTGGGGTAATAGCAAAACTAGTTTCACCTCAGTCAATCGCAATCGCAACAGCTGCAGTAGGCGAAACAGGTAATGAATCAAAATTAACAAAAATGACTTTAAAATATAGTTTTGGATTACTAGCATTTGTTTGTATTTGGACATATATATTATCATTTATTTATTAAGCTTTTAGAGTCTTGAGATAATTTTTCTCAAGACTTTTTTATTTCTTAAAGTTGATTTTATAAAAATTGATTACTCATTCATAAACCTATAAGTTTAATAATGCTGAACGAAATATAGTCAAATGCCTATGTAACAAGGATTGTGAACCTTACATATACTTTATTGTGATTTCTAAAAGTTAAGTGAAGGAGGCAATCTATATGAAGGGTTATTCACCTTACTACGGCGGAGGCTACGGTTGTGGCTGGGGATGCGGCGGAGGATTTGCGTTAATCGTTGTATTGTTTATTTTATTAATTATCATCGGTGCATCTTTTGTAACTTGCTAAAAACTATTGAGCGTCAGCCACAGATACCGACTAACGATTAGTTAGTCGGTTTATTTCATTTTACACAGAATTCATACTGTTTTTTTAAGTCTTACTCTTTTCACCAACTTTTTAATAAGTGCATATAAAGAAGTAGGTATATAACTAGAAACTTTTACTTAATCTAGTAAATTTAAATTGTCCTAATAAACAAGGAGGACCATAAATGAAAAATCAGCTTTATAAACCTCAAAGACATTGGAAAGATATTCCTCTATGGAAAGATGTAACGGATGAACAATGGAACGATTGGTTATGGCAATTAACGAATACAGTCAGAACATTGGATGACTTGAAACAAGTGATTGATTTAACAAAGGATGAAGAGGAAGGGGTAAGAATATCAACAAAAACAATTCCATTAAATATTACTCCATACTATGCTTCATTAATGAATCCAACCGATCCACGCTGTCCCATTAGAATGCAATCTGTACCAATTAGTAAAGAATTAAATAAAACAAAATATGATTCGGAAGATCCACTAGGAGAGGATGATGATAGTCCAGTTCCTGGATTAACTCATCGATATCCAGATCGCGTGCTTTTTTTAGTTACAAATCAATGTTCAATGTATTGTCGCTACTGTACAAGACGTCGATTTTCAGGTCAAATTGGTATGGGAGTTCCCAAAAAACAATTAGATGAAGCGATTACCTATATACGTGAAAATGAAGAAGTAAGGGACGTACTTATTTCAGGTGGAGACGGATTATTAATTAATGACAATATTTTGGAATATATTTTAAAAAATTTAAGAGCAATTGATCATGTGGAAATTATTAGAATTGGTACAAGAGCTCCCGTAGTATTTCCGCAAAGAATTACTGAAAACTTATGCGAAATATTAAAAAAATACCATCCTGTATGGTTAAACACACATTTTAATACGAGCATTGAAGTAACCGAAGAAGCAAAAAAAGCATGTGAAATGCTTGCAAATGCTGGCGTTCCAGTTGGGAACCAATCAGTTATTTTAACAGGGATAAATGACAGCGTACCAATTATGAAAAAGTTAATGCATGACTTAGTAAAAATAAGAGTCAGACCATATTATATTTATCAATGTGATTTATCAGAAGGAATTGGTCATTTTAGAGCACCAGTTGCAAAAGGGTTGGAGATTATTGAGGGGTTACGAGGGCATACTTCTGGTTATGCAGTACCTACTGCATTTTTTTAATGCAGTACTTTTTATTTCATTGTATTATTATTTTTATACTAAATTTTGTGCGGATTTAACGTCTTACACAATAAAATAATTAAGAGGGGGGAGAACTTTTGAATATCTTAGAAAAAAGTAATATTGCTAGCAGCATAAACAACGTTGCCATTTACTTAAGAATATCTCAAGAGAAGAAAGGAGAAAATGCAGACACATTACTCAACCATAGAACCATGTTAATGGAATATGCTAAGGAATGTGGATGGGCATACGAACTGTACCAAGAAGTATTAAGCGGTGGTAAATCAGAGTTAAGTGAACGTCCACAACTACAACGCATGTTAAACAATATTGAATTATATGACGGAATATTGGTAGTAGAGCTAAGCCGTTTAAGCAGAAATGGGCTGATTAGTGAAAAAGTGTTGCAGACATGTGTAGATTATAATAAGCCAATCATTACAAGAGAACGAATTTACGATTTGGCAAATAGTCAATCCGACGTATTAATGTACCGTTTTGGAAGTTTAATTGCTTCACAAGAACACTCCTTAATTGGTGCGCGTAGTAAAAATAATAAGTTATCAATGGTTAAACAAGGTATGCATGTTAGTGGAACTGTCCCTTACGGTTACAAACGTAATAAGAATACTAAACGGTTAGAAATAGATGAGAAAAGTGCAGAAATTATTCGCTACATATTTAAGCTGCAAAATGAAGGATTAGGAAGTTATCGTATACGAGATTTACTTAATGCAGAAGGATATAAAAGTGCAACAGGTAAAGCGTTTAACTTACCGAGTATTAGACGTATCATTCGTAATCCAGCTTATAAGGGGATGGTAGTGTTTAATGATCGTAAGCGAGTTAAACAGAATGGTAAGTACGTTTATGTTAACGTTAACACAATAGAAGTAGAAAATGCACACCCCTCAATTGTTACTGTAGCAGAATGGGAAAAGGCAAACAGTATTCGAGATGCCAGGGCAGAAACGGCAAAGATTATTAGAGAACGACCTAGTTCTGTTACAGGTGTAACGATTTTAAAAGATTTATGTTATTGCCAAAACTGTGGTAGAAAGCTAGTTATTTGTAAAAACAATAGAAATGCAAGTTATTACATTAAAGGGTGCGAGTACTTAATGGAAGATGGTACTAAATGTCCCAATATGGGTATAAACGTTATTTATGTTGAAGAATTAGTAATGGAGGAAGTTGATAAGTTAAGAGGTGAAATAGAGCTAGAAATTGAACGCCTACTTACTAATGATACAACTGATTTAACAATCAATTTAGAAGAACAATTAATTCATATAAACGGAAAAATAGAAGAGCAAACAAAACAATTTAACAAATTAATTGAATTAGCTATTAGTGGAGTATTTACCGTTAATGAAATAGCAAGTAAGAAAGAATCAATAACAGATACAATTGAATTACTTAATGCAGAACGTGAAGAATTGACTGATAGGCTAGCAAATACTAATACTGCAACAGCAACAGAAAAGCTGTCTAATGTTTTATCTGTGTTGGATGATATTGAAAATGGTAATGCAGATCCTATGGAAATAAATACTCACTTAAAACGGTTTATACGTAAAATTTATTATAGACGTATGTTAGAACCAGATTTGAAAAACCTATCACCTAATAACCCGATACGTAGGAACTCACCGTTTACGATTGAATTAGAATACCTTTGATAACATTTGTTAACTCAGGTATTTTTTTATTTTAAATTAGATGTTGGCTCATTTTTCTTTGCAGAATATAAAACAAACAATAGTATTTTGAATGAAATATTATTAAAAAAGCTATTTGTTAGTAAATAAGATAAACAAGCCCTTCGTGTAAAAGGAAAAAAGGTCTTTCATTGAAAAGTAAATCTAAGCAGTAGACTACTTGCTTATCTTATTCAACATAATGGCAGTTTAGTGCAATAAGATACTGTATAATTAAATTCATATTAGGTGGTGGAATTATGAATTTAAAAGAAAAATTGAAGTTATTACTTAAGAAACTGTTTTTGATTTAATAAATAAAGACTTTGTAAAAATTAGTTCCAAACTAATCGAAGAACTTACAATCGAGGACATTAAAGAAGAACTAAATTACTGGGGGACACTTACAATCCCACCTGAATTAGCTTACGAGAATATTAACTATATTGAGTACAATTATGGCGAAGGATATGCAATGGAATTTGAACTTTGGATTGATAATGAGGAAAGTGACTTAACATTGTCTTGTGAAGCAATAATCGACCAATCAGATAACGTTTTATCGTTTTCAATCACAAATTTACACGTTTTATAGTTTATCGTTATTCAACTAACGCATGCATTAGTTGAAGATCATGAGTCACAGAAGTGGCTCATTTTTTATTGAAGTAAATGGCAGTTTAGTTGTATAAGGATTATCTAAAATTCTATGTAGAGAAGGTAAAAATACCCCATTACTAATACTTACTTGGTTGTTATACTTAAATTAAATATTATAATCTGGAGGATAAAAAAATGACTACCCGAGAATTTCTTAAAGAACATAGTATGAACATAACATTTAATATAACATTGATAATCTCAATTATCTTGAGATACACAGGAATATTAGAGAAAGGCAATAAATCTCTAGTCATTATTTTAATTATCTTTTTAGTCAGTTTTATAATAGTTAAGTTATTTAATAAATTATTATTAAAACAAAATTTATTAGGAAATGTGTTAGAGGAAAAAAGTAAAAGAAAATATAAGCGATTTATAAACTGGTCATATATTTTAATAGTTGTTATTGTAATTTTTGGAAGGTAATTCAACTAACGCATGCTTTTGTTTAATAACGGTAGACAAAAATGGGGGATGGAAATGAGTATTCTTGAACTACTCGGATGCTTTACTGTTGTTTTCGTTTTAAGTTATTTTATCGACTCTAAATATAAAAAAACGAAAAAGAAACACATTGTTATTGGAATCGTAATTACTACATTATTAGCTTTTATTATTCAATCGGGGATACGTTTCTTATTCAACTAACGCATGCGTTAGTTGCATAAGGTTTATTGTGTTTTACAGAAAAAATCCTCTGCTAAATTTTTAATAACAAGATAACCCCAGGTTGAAAATGTGGAGTATTTCTCCCATTCTTCTTTGTTTATTGGGCGAATTTTTTCGTAGCCTTTCATTAATTTACAGGTTTCAGAAAATACACTTTCTGATTTAAACATATCAGGAACGATATCATCTTCTTCTAGTGAACGGTAGCCTAGCACCATCCCTTCAAAACCTGTTTCATGGATAGTTTTTATATGAGCATCACCTTGCATTAAAGTCTTTTTTCCTGCAATTGATTCTGAAGTTGGCGGTTCATCACCTACCCAGTCCATTAATCCTGCCAAAAATCCTCGTTTATCTTCCTTTGAAACTTCTATTACACGACCACATGCGAATTTGTTGTTTTTTAATGGAATTGCCCAGAATTGTCCTGGAATTAAAAATGAATTTGACTTTGGTAAGAATGGATAAGATACTTTTCGCATTTTCTATAATTCTCCTATATATTTTGTATCGAACTAACGCATGCGTTAGTTACTTAACACGAGCTGCTTAAATGCGGCTTTTTTTATTGTAGTAAGTGGCAGATTAGTTAAACAATATTAGACAAATTACTTATTTTATTTGTGTTACTATCTTTATAACAACAAGATGGAATTACTTACCAAATTAAAATAGGAGGTTTATTTATGAAAAGAAAATTAGTATTATCAATTGGCTTTGTAAGTGTTCTAGCATTATCAATTGTATTTGCAAAAGACTTTCCAAATGCAAAGGTATATGCACAGACTAATGGAGACCAATACAGATTTGTATCAGTAGAAGAGCAAAATTGGAGTGAAGCTATGTTAGCTGAAGGAAAAACTGAACAAGTTACTAATGGAGATAAATACACATTCATATCAGCAGAAGAGCAAAACATGGTCGAAAATAGTTCTGCTCAACAAGGGTTTGTTCCACAAGAAAATGGGACAGGTTTCTATTTTGTAAGAGTTAAATAAATTAAACTCCTTATTCAACTAACTGATGCGATTCTTCAATAACGAAGGATCGTTTTTCTTATGCAGCTAAATGGCAGTTTAGTTAAATAAGAAAAATGTTTAAAGAACGATTATTTAGTAGATAATCGTTCTTTTTTTCTTTGTCGATTTTTATTAGAAGGATAATATTTCATATTATCGAATACCTTGTATAACAGAGTAATAAAGATATAAAGGATATGAGGTGAGAAAACTGGATATTAACAAAGAGGTTCTAAAAGGTCACATTGATACAATCATACTTTCACTCTTACACACGAAAGAAATGTATGGATATGAGTTGGCGAAGTATGTACGTGAAAAAAGTGATGAACAATTTGAATTAAAAGAAGGAACTCTTTACCTTTCTTTAAAACGCTTAGAAAAAAATGATTGGATTTCTTCTTACTGGGGAGAAGAACAAGGACCTGGTGGAAGACGAAAGTATTATAGCCTTACTGCATTAGGTAAAGAGAATTTTGAACTAAAACGTAAGGAATGGTTCTTTGTTAAACGAATTATCGATTCATTTATTGAAGGGAGCGATTCAAAATGAAACAAATTGACGCATTTGTCGATTCGGTTTATCTAAATGCTGGTGGAAATCGGAAGGAAATCCAAGAGTTAAAAGCAGAGATGAAAAGTCATTTGTTAGAAGCTGTTTACGAATTAAAATCAGAGGGAAAGTCCGAACAGGAAGCTATTAAACGTGCTATTGAGCGTTTTGGTGGAGAAAAAGAAATGCGTTCAATAGTTGGTCAATTGTTTCAAGCACAAAAAACTTTTGCCAAGTGGGTTCTATACTGTTCCATAGCTTTTCTTTTAATATTTTTATCAATCTTTGGGTTCGTTTGGCAATACGAAGAACAACATTCACACGAACTTTCAGTAATCGCTACACAAATAGCAGACGAATTAGCCAACAAGGAGAAAGTTTCTCCAGAATCGAAAAAAGAAATAGCAAAATTAGTAGAAAGTAAGGACTTTATTTCTAAAGTTAGCATTTATAGTTCAAAGAAGGTAAGAACCCAAGGAGAGGATTGGGATACTTTGAACTTAGTGAAACCAGACTATCAATATAAAAAAAACGTCTGGGCTCCTGAATGGTTAGTTCCCGACTTTTATCCTTCTGGAAGTGCAAATAAAGATTGGTATGTCGAAATGGAACACAGAAGCTTTGGTTCTTTTTCAGGTTATGTGTTATTAGCTGGATTAGTTATCTATTGGACTCTATTTACGATTTGGGCAACTGTCAATGCGTATCATAATAAACGATTAAAGACTGGCTGGGTCATTGTGTTTGCTTTGTTTAATGTGTTAGGATATTTAGTTTATAGATATCAATTTGTCTTTAGAAAGTTTAAAACAATAGTAATTAGATAAAGTGCTTATCCAACTAACGCATGCTTTAGTTAAATTAGAAAAAGCAAATGACTATGAAGTGAAGCTTCTGTTTAAGGTTCAAATTATTAGTTTTAGAAAGGTAGTAACTAGATGAGAAAAGCAAGGTTTAGGGATAAAGGAGAATGGATTGGTGATTTTTATAATCATATTCTTGTAGAATGTCCACAATGTAAAAAAGGCACAAAAATAACCTGGGTGGCTGATAAAACGAAACTAAAGTTAACTTGTCAAAAGTGTGGAATTGTTTCTGGATCGAACTTTTTTAGTAGCATCGGTGGTGAAGAAAGTTTGTGGTTACAGACACATTGTTGTGGCAAAACACTTTGGGCATACAATGAAGAGCATCTAGATTTATTAGAGAACTATGTTAGTGCAAGTTTAAGAGAACGTGTGCCAAACATTAATAAAAGTTTAGCGAGTAGATTGCCTAATTGGATCAAGAGCGCAAAAAATAGAGAAGAGGTTTTAAAAGGTATTAGTAAACTAAGAAAAAAAATGAACGAAATATAAAAAATATTTATAAGCTTATATAACTAACGCTTGCATTAGTTGAGCAACAAAATCGGCTTTTTAGTCGATTTTTTTATTCAACAAAATGGCAGTATAGTTGAATAAGAAAACTTCTAAAAATTGGAATTAGAGGACGTAGAACTCTTAAAAAAACACCCAAATTAACAAAACAAAGCCCCCAGCATCTGCTAGGGGCTTTCCATTAATGACCTGGTGGGATATAGCGTTCAAACAGCACTTTTTTCACCTTGTACTCCTTACCTGTCCACTCATATGTCAAAATAAGATCACCAATAGGCGCACCAACGAAGGTAGCTTTCACGCCAACATACGCAGTAAGCTTATTTTTTACTATATAAAAGTCTACTGGATGCGTAAAAACTTCTGTTGCATTCGAATCTATTTTGTACCCAAACAGTTCTTTGATATCGAGTCCAATTTCCTTTTGTACAGTCGTCGTAATCGTAACCCAGTCACCTTTTCTCTTCATTTTGACTAGTCTTTTCACAGCATCATCAGGGTGTTCAACAGGCTCTTCTTTGAAATGACGGGTAGGATTGATGTATTCATTTAACACGTGAATAGGATTGTCGGGATTGTCTAGTGCCACAATAATATCCTTCAGGTTGTCCCCATTTACATCCGCATGATACACATGAGGTCCATATTTGAAATCGCGCCATTTTGGAAAGTAATACAATTCACGACCATCATTTCCGACTTGCACCACATAGTTCTTCGTTGTAAAACCATCTCCTCGATTAGCTAACAAGAACACACTGTCATACCAAACTTCATCGTGTACGTAACCTACCACTACACGTTCTGCGTGAGTTTTCTCATGAATACACAGGAAAGACGCGATCAGACTGATTAGACCAATGATTAACCTTCTAGGCACAGCAGCACCACCTTTATTCATAAGTTCTCCAATTTCGTCATTTCTTATAAAAGGAAGATTAATTGAACTACTTTTGCAACAAAATGGTACCAATTTACTAGCGATGGGCTATTTGGTCAAGCGAGTGAAAAAAGGTCCATGCTGTTTAAGAAACTTCAAAAAGGTAACAGGAGAATATTTTTTCTTATTCAACATAATGGCAGTTTAGTTCAATAAGAAAGGTTTAGAAATTTAGCTAAACAATCTACAAAAGAAGGGAAAATTTTCCTTTAGATAGAAATGAATATACTTGGATATTAATTTTTATAGGGAGAATTTTAAATTATGATAAAACTAAAAGTAGTCATATACACTATTATTGTAATTTCTATATGCATTGGTGCTTTTTATTTTTTTAGTTCTAATCAGACAAACTCCATTACAGCATTGGAGGATGTCAATATTAAAAATCTTGATGTAATTAAACAACTTGAATCTCCTGACAAGAAACATAAACTAACGATTTATTTAAATGGCGGAGTTTTTATGAAGTCAGATTATAGTTATATTGGTCAGTTGAGTTCTAAAGATAAGAAGGAAAAAGAAAAATTCATATTGTGGTTACCAGGTGAACCTTTTAGTATTCAATGGATAAATAATCAAGAAATATTAGTGAATCAGAAACAAATTAATATCAACAGTGAAAACTATGATTTCAGAAATATGTAAAGTCATATCCAACTAACGCATGCATTTGTTGAATAACATGAAAGGAAAAAAGTATAAATGAGTATTGATTTCTGTATAGCAGATACAATTAATGAAGCAGCAAAATCTAGTAGATATGTAGCTTTTGAAGAAGAAGTACACGAATTCCTAATTAAAGAAGAAAAGTTTTATGTTAGAAAGAAGAATAAGGAATCTAAAAATTTAGATTTGCTTCTTGGATTAGATCCATATGGAGATAAAATATTTAATGATCAAGAAATAAAAGAATTGATAAGGATTTGTGAGTATATAATTTATAATTTCAA
This sequence comes from Gottfriedia acidiceleris, assembly GCF_023115465.1. Classification (NCBI taxonomy): domain Bacteria; kingdom Bacillati; phylum Bacillota; class Bacilli; order Caryophanales; family Bacillaceae; genus Gottfriedia; species Gottfriedia acidiceleris. The sequence continues at coordinate 2,025,240 of NZ_CP096034.1, forward strand.
GAATGATTTTAATGAATTATATATTTTTTCAGTGGAATTAAAGGAACTTTGCTTAAATGCTTTAGATAAAGGAAAACAAATTGTTGCAGTAGGAGATTAATAAATAAAATTAAATTTCCTAATTGAACTAACGCAATGCGTTAGTTCAATAAGGATTAATTATTCTAAAAGAAAGGTTGCTTGAATTATAATATTTAAGTTAATAAAAAAAGACGTAAAAACGTCTTTTCATTTACCTTTTATGGATTTGTTCCTAAACTTACAACGACTGAAAATACATTGTTTTTGTTCCCATCATCATAATGGATAATTGCAATACAAGTACCTACTTCTTCAGGTGAAGGGAATGCAGGGAACACTGTTTTTAACTTATTACTTTTATACTCAATAACTGTTGTCATCTCATCTTTTGCGTATTCTTTTACCTTTGTTGCATCAGAAGGGATAAAGCCTTTGGCAATCGTAACTGCTTCGTTAAAATCTCTTCTTTTTGTCGAGGTACTTTCGAATTGAAGTGTAATATTCCAAGCTTTGTCATCAAGGAATACAGGGAGTATGTAATCATTCTCAAAGCGTCCCAATTCTTTATCACCATTATTTTCTCCATGATGTTTCTCGAATAAAGAAAGTGTATCGCCAAGACCTACTTTTGGTGAGACTGGTGATTCTAAATCTGTTGATTTTTTTACAGGTTCTGATTTCGCCTGTTCTTTTTTCTTTTTAGGTGCTTCTTTCTCAACTGGCTTGTTGTCTTTCTTTTCCTTTGCTACAACTGGAGCTGCCTTTTCTTCTTTTACATTATCTTTGGCTACATTCATAGATGGATCTTCAGAAAAAATTGAAAGAAGAATGAAAATCCCAAAAAATGCTGAAACTATGATTCTTGCAATCACTGGAAAATGTTTGTGTCTCCACATCAAATATAAACCTACTGGAAAGAAAAAAATTAAAAATAAAATTGCTACCCATTGCTTACTCATGAATAAGTACTCCTAACTTTTATTAAAGTATTTTAATTATAGCACCTTGAGGGTATTATGACATCGTTGCCCCCAAAAAATAAGTGACATTATGAAATACAGCTGGTTCGTTTGAGTTCCCAAATAAACTAGAATTTATTGGATTGTCTTGTCTGAATTGGAGAAAAATAAATGGAAGACTCCAAATAAAAGAATGAGTGTCTAATAGAGCATAATAACGAATTTCCTACTTGGAAATGTAAGTTCTTATTGAACTAAAGCGTGCATTAGTTGAACAACAAGATCGGCTGTTTAGTCGATTTTTTTTTATGTCACTAAATGGCAGATTAGTTTAAGTGAAATACTTCACAAATACAGCAGCAAGCAATAATATGCTAATAACAATGAATTTTTGTTTTGATTGGATAATTTTGTAATTTTTCACTTAAGTGTTTTTGTAATGCTAAAGATAATTTTAAAAATGGTATAATAGGCTTAATATTTTGAATTATAAATTTCCAATCGATATAGTTAAACTTATTTAAGCGAAAATATAAGGAGGAGTAGATAATGTACAGAGTTAAATTTTATTCGGCTAACGATTTTGGAGGGACTTCTCAGTTAATAAATGCAGAAAAGGTTTTGAGGGAATTTGACACTAATAAGGATATTTACAACATTAATGAAATAATCGAGTTTTATAATATTAACCAATATATTGAAAGAGGGATATATTTAAAAACTTGGTCAAGACAAGATATTAAAGATTTTAATAGTTGTTCTAAATTTTCAATAAAATTAATCGTAACATTTTTCAAGTCTATTTCGGATGAAAACTTCGGTGCCTTATATCATCAGGTCGATGTTAATTATACAGATGACTTTTGGAAATTAATAGAAAAATATAAAGTATATAAAGAATTATCTAAAGTTGCATTTGAAGAACTACTGAAACAATCGGATGTTCTATGGTACGAGTTACTTAGACATAAAAAAGTTGTAGAGCATTTTGGTGCTGTTATTAGAGAACAACTTCTCATGGAAGATTCATCAGCGGAAATAATATTAGATAAATATGAGGTTGAAAATCAAAAATCATTATTCTTACCAAATGAAATTACAACGGCAGACAAAGAAGTAATAATAAATAACTACATCAAGAGTCAAAATCCTAATCCTAATTATCTCAATTTAATAATAAATATCCAGAGCACTGGCGAATTTAGTATTTCAGATCGTACTCGTTTATACGCTAGAAAACGAGCTGAAGAGGAACAAGAACGACTTTTTGATCACGCTTCAGGCATTTCAATGGAAACTTTGGTAACTTTTCTTCCAAATCAAAAAGAGGTAGTAAAACAAGAAAATAATGAACATAATTGGAAGGTTACATATGATTTAAATTGGATTGAAAACGAAAATGATAATAACACACTTTTGAATAATTTTATTTATTTGTTTGAGTTTGTTGATTTACAAATGCGTTTTTTATTAGTTAATAAGCAGCAAGAAATGGGTGTATTTGAAAAACATTTTATGCGTTCAAAAAAAGCTTATATTAAAGGATTTGCTTTTGATCAAAAGGATATTTTATCAAAGTTACAAATGTTTGCTTATAATAGAGAGCTAAACAAACTAGGTATTAGATTAGAAGAATTGATTGAATGGTTTTTTAAAGAATATCTATTGTTAGAATTTAATATTTCTGATTTTAGAATAAAAATGCCTTCTGAAAAATCATTGTTTATTGAAAAATGTAGAGCAGTTTTACCTGAAATGGAGTCAGTACTAAAACAATTTTGTTTATTTGTTGAAGATAAGGAAATTAATCATGAACTATTACAGATGTCCTCAGGACATCTACGTTTTAGCAATATACCGAGCTTACATAATATTAAGTATGTTTATGCTAATGGAGATGAATTTAATCGCATTACCTATTACCTGTTTTCCGATCAATGTATGTTATCGTATATCGAAAGAATTGGAAGCAAGTACAAAAATTTTTATGAATTATTAATTAATGAAAATGTTTCGGTTGACGATTACGGTGGATATTATGATCTTGATTTAGAGTGGTTAATTAATCATGATTTTATCAAAGTAAATAATGAAGGGTATCTCAAAATATGTGATATTAGTAAAATAAATATATTGAAGGATTTATACAATAATGAGGTAATAAATTATTGGCGATATCCATTGGAACTTCGTGAAAAAATTAATGATATGAATAAAGTATCATTAGTAAAATTTGAAAATACATTATTCTCAAAACCTGAACAAGATTATTTAAATTATTACTTAAATAAGTCAAGATTTAATAATGCTTTAGATTTACGAAATATGTATAGTCATGGTACTCAACCAACAGGTGAAAATGTTCATAATATAAATTATATGATTTTTTTGAGGATATTTATATTAATAATTATAAAAATCAACGATGATATGTGTTTAAAAAGTAGTAGTGTATGATTAGGTAATTATTTATTTTAGTGAATACTGATAGTTTTTAAAAAAAGTGGAAGGAAGGCTCTTCACTTATTTTTTATCGAATACTTAATTTATAGTAAACCGTTAACTATTGAAATTAATCCATTTACAGGCTCAGCTAACACTTCAAATGAAAAAAAGTAACCACAAACTTACTATTCTAGAGCTTTAGTTCAACATCTTGATCGACTATTAAGTCGGTCTTTTTGTGCGACGGGCAGTCGCATAGGTTGCCGACTTTGTCAGCAACCTTCATTTTCTTAACTGGACAGAGACGGCATTGCGGTGTAACGACTGGATGAAGGATAAAATAATGAATTCCAGATGGTGAAAATCCATACTCGAGGAGACTGATCTAGCTCGTGAAGTCTAATCTAGGGCATTATCGTGAGGTAGTGTCTGAAGGAGATGCGGTAAATCGAGAGACCCGTAGACGAAAAGATAGACCCTAATGCAAGAAGTGTGAAGCACGGCGGCGGGATAAGTTGGCGACTCTGCGAAAAGTGAGGAAGCCCACTAAAACGGCATTTTCTTTAGAAGTCAGAGCGAGAAAATGTACCTTATAACGTGATGGTGCAGGGTATGTCTTGAAGGAAAATGCGATGACCCCGTGAGATCTCCACCTTACCGAACAGGCAGGGTTCTAATCTATAAAGGTAATCCGAAGTGATGAAGAACAGGTGGAGAAGTCAGACGTTCTCATAGTACAGAAGTAGTTCGGTGACCATAACACCGAATGAATGGAAGGGGAACGACCTATGGCTCCATGTCATGGACAAGATGTTATGTTAACAATTGACTTACTGCGGTAAAACCGATTGGATGAACATTAAGAAAAGGTATGGAATAGTACTGAGCCAAGAGTGGATGCATAATGCCTGGAAAGCAACTTCTTGGTAATCAATATAACATATGGGTAAGCCGTATGCCTTAATAGGGCACGTACGGTTTGATAAGGGGGAAGTCTCGTAAGAGATTTCCCTACTTTCATTTATTGTGCTGACAATAAAGTTCAATAAGAAGGACTAATATTACTAAAAATAGAATTATGAAAAAGTACGAAAAAAGGGGGAGATTTTATTAAATACGTTTATCATATTGTTCCAAAAAATATGAGTGGAGAAACACTTTTGTCCTTAAATAAAATAAAGCTTTTGGATGCAGAATTATATAAACAGTATGAAAAAAAATATTATGACCACCCTGAACGACCAAAACTTTTGGAAAAAGAAATTCCAAAATTGGATTGCTTGTGGAATGATGTCATTCATTTTTTACCCATACATCCACATCTTGTTTATGATACTCTAAGAACTGTTGGTGTTAAAGTAAAAGCAGATTTAATGTTTTATAAGATCCCGACTAAAAACTTAGTAAATAATATGAATGTGATTTATTTATACCGTAAAGAAAAATATTTAGGACCTTCTTCGAAAATAAATAGCGAAGATGTTCATTTTATTGATATTGAGGAATATGAAGAAATTACTGAGCTTTCAATAGATACCCGAAATTACTATGAAGGAGAAAATAAGAAAGGCAATAAGTTTGGAATGTTTCCATTTATTCCTCACATTTTAAGCTTAGGAGAAGTAAGTGTTTTAGAAGCAGAGGTAATAAATTGGAGACTAAACAACTAGAAATACTATTACCCTATTGAACTAACGCATGCGTTAGTTACATAAGAAACAAAAAGGATCTTTTTCTTTACGATGGATCCTTTTTTTAATTAGTATTTATTTTGGAGGTTTAGAATGCTTAATTGATAAGAGCTTAACCTTTGAAGCAGCTATGTTTCTTTTATTCATTTCCTTATTAAAAAGAAGAGGAGACACACCGAAAGCTATGGTATCTTGCCCAAGTCGTTTTCCTTTTTCCTTGTTTTCGTAAGTTAAAACTGTAAATCGAACTATATACGGATGACTTAAGTTTCTATTTGGTCTAAAACCTTTTATCTCTAAGAATTCATAATTTCAAATTCACTCCTTAAAGGTATTTTTGATTAAAAACCAATAGTTATTCAACCAACCCATACTTTAGTTCAATAGAAGGGCTGTTACGGCAGTCCTTTTTATAATGGATTCAGGATATGAGCAAGGAAATTATTAATTTTATAGAGAATATTGATATATAAAGATGAAATTCTATCACTTATAAGATTATTAGATTTTTGGAGGAACAAAAATGATCGATGTTAGGAAAGATGAAGCAAAGCAAAAAGTTGATATTGGTGGAATCGAGTTACATTATGAGTTTTTTGGAGTAAAAAATGCAAATGTAACAATGGTATTTGACTCTGGATATGGATGGGACCTAAATAATTGGAAAACGATTAGGAATGAAGTATCAAAGTTTGCGAAGATGTTTATATATGATAGAGCAGGAATTGGTGAAAGTGGAAAAGATGATAGACCCCGACATAGTAAGCAAAATGTTGAAAACCTTCGTACTTTACTTCAAAAAGTAGGAGTGAAACCACCATATGTATTAGTTGGACACTCTTTTGGTGGAGCAAATGTTAGGTTATTTGCAAGTGAACATCCTGAAGAAATTGCTGGGGTAATTCTTTTGGACTCAGTTCATGAGGATCAGAATAAATATATGGCACCTTTATTTTCAGATAAAGTTAAAGAAGAATATTATGGTCAATTTAGATTTGAAGCTTCATTAAATGAATTTGAAGAAAGTCTTGAACAAATTCGTGAGACTAAGTCACTCGGAAATATTCCACTTTTGGTCGTTACTGGTGGTACACAACCTTATCATACACCTGAGTCTTGGATTTACTGGACTAAATTTCAAAAAGAACTTGTTAAATTGTCCTCAAATAGTAAACATATCATAGTCAATGATGCTGGTCATGCTATACATATCGATCGTCCAGATGCAGTTATAAAAGCATTAAAAGAAATGAATGAAATCGTAAGATAACACAATGTCAGAAAATTGTCTTATGCAACTAACGCATGCTTAGTTGAATTAGAAATATAAAAAAGCTGCTAACTTAATGCTTAGCAGCCTCATATTTTTTAAGAAGTCAATTCTCTTGTTTTTGCGTTAGCGATCGCTTCGCCTAATCCGCTTAACTGTCCGCCGACTGTTCGGTTTATAATAAATTTCGGATGAAAGAAATTTATAAAATTATCTTCAAAGTTATAAATGGAATATGTTTTATAAGCAAAGATTCTAGTTGTGTCTAAAGCTCTGAAACTGTCAATCGACAACATAGAATTATCTTTATTTCCAAAGATTAAACGGTCAAATTCTTTTTGGTTGCTCCAATGTGCCATAATACGCTTTTTTATATTTTTGCTTTGCCCTATATAAACTTGTTTGTATTCATCGAGAACCATCATGTAATACCCAGTAACATTCTCAAAATCATTAAGATTAGTAACTTCTACAAACACTTCATTATCTAAAAGAAAATCATTAATTTCTACATGAAAATCTTCTTTATTTAAAGAGCTGAAATTTTTCATATTCAGATCAAAGTTATAAAAACAATTTTCTGTATGTCTACTAATAAACTCATCATCGTAAATCTTTGTATATCTTCTAAAATATGGTGGTTCTTCGCATCTTTCGACTGAAGGAAAGGAACTTTTATTACTTACTTTTATGTAGTTTTCTTTAGTTAATTTTAACCCGTCTGATTTTGTACGAACGTTTACTCCAAAGTGTTCAATCATTCCCCGAATAACTTGAAGTTCATCATATTTTATAACTTCACCTTCTTTTGTTCTTATTTCTCCTGTTTTTTCCCACTCTGTACAGTGACTTTTACAACAACCTTTTTTTATGCCTTGCTTGTCACAATCTTCTACAATACAAACTTTAGTATTTCTTGGCACGTTATCCCCTCCTATATCTATCTTCCTATTGGTTTAATTATACAATGCTTAGAGCGAATGGGACGACAAGTCATGCGCGCAGCTCATTTTAATTGCGGCAAATAGGCGCATACTAACAATACTTTTGGCGCATCGCCCCTGATTAGTTCCGCTATTCTTTTTCTTTAAATGGACATACTAACATTGGTTTCTTAATTAAATATCATCGTTTCCGTAATTCCTTAAAGAGCCTTGTTGGTACTGCCCTACCGATAGGGCTTTTTTTGTTTTTTTACAATTTAAAGGAAAACTATTAATTTGAAGTGTATATTGGAAAAAAGAAATGAATGACTGTAGACAATTGCTAATTTATTTGGCAGTTGTCTTTTTTGTTTTTACTTGTGTACATGAGTTATTACAAAAAGCATTTTTATATAAGTACAATTTGTTTTTTATTGAGAATGAAAAAATGTTAACTGGTCATACTATTGGTATTAATTGAAAGGATGATAACCATGAAAAAACATGAAATTCAAAAATTATCTATAGGATCAATTCGATATGTATATGACGAACAAGCAGCATCTAAATGGTTCAACACATATGTAGAAATAGTAAAAGAAAATCTTATCAACAATGCGTCTAAAATAGATGGACAAACGTATATTGAAAATGAAGGGAGTTGATGCAATCAGTGAAAAAAACTGTAGCCTATTTTCGTAATTCCACAGATTTACAAGAGAATTCAATTCAGATGCAAAAATCTATGGCTTTACATTATTCGAGTAAGAAAAGGATTATCATTGATGAAGAATTTGAAGACGTGGATACGTCTGCTAGAAAACGGAGTTTAAAAGATCGACCTGGTATTAGTAAAATAATGAAACAAATAGGACATGGATTAATTGAAGGAATTGTGGTATATAAACGGGATCGCCTAGCAAGAAATATACAAGAACATTTAGAATTGTATCAGCTTTTTAAAAACCATGGTATCACGGTTCACTTTACTTCACAAAATGAAGTACCTATGATGTATACACCTGTTGGGGAATATTTAGAAACAATTCTTGGTGCCATGGCTGAGCACGAAGGTAAGCAAATTGCTCTTCGCATTTTAGAAACCAGGATTGCAAATTATACAAAAGGAATTAAAGTAGGAAATCCTCCATTTGGGTATAAAGTAATTAAAGTTGAAAATGAATTGCCTTCCATTGTAATAGATGAAGAGGATATTAAAATTGTCAAAGCTATATTTGAGGCAGTCTTAAGTGAAAAGTATGAAAGCATTTCGGCTATTTACAATTATTTAAATACTGAAGGGAAAGGATTAACGAGATTTACAAAAGCAGGTGAAGTTCGTAAATGGGATACAAATCAATTACAAGACATAGTGGGAAACATGATGTATGCGGGTACTAGAATCATGAATTTTAATAACGAACCCTTTCCCAAAAAGTACGATGATTTAGCAATTATCACTGAAGAGCAATGGAATGATGCAAATAGAATTTTTGAAAGACTTCTAGAGAATAATGGCAAAAGAGTTAAATTCCGTTGTCCATTTTTAAAATTCCTTTATTGTAAGGAGTGTAAAACAAAGGTAATTCTAAGCAAACAAATGGTCAAAGGGAAAAATTATCGGATTGTAATATGTGAAAACGAGGGATGCTTAACAAAAGCTTATTTAGACGATATTGAACAGAATATTAAAGTACAATCAGTATATTTCTTTGAAAATCTTCTTTCTAAACATTTTAGTGAACTATATAATCGACAGCAAAAAGCAAATATAAATAGATTAAAGTTACTCATTGAGAAAAATAATCGTAACGTAAAACAATTAGAAAAAGAAGCAATTCAAAAGACAGAGAAATTTGCAAAAAATAGAAAACAAATACATAAGGATGAACTAATTATTTGTTATCGTAGGTTAAAAGAGATTAAGAAAGAAATAGCTTATTATTATGAGAAGTTAGAAGAAATTAAGGAGTTTATGGATAAAATGAAGGAGTCGCATGAGCTTTTTAAAAGTGATATTTTAAATAAATTAGCCAATGATGAGTTGGAAGTATTTTATTCTGATATTATTGATAAAATCAATATTAGTCGTTACGAGATAGATTTTCATTTTAAACATCCATTTTTTACAGCAAGGGAGATGTATGATCATGAAACAAAAACAGCTAACTTATCATGAAGTCCTTCAACCTTATCGTAAAGCAGCATTTTATGCTCGATACTCAACAGATAAACAGGACTTCATTATGCAAAAAAACGCTGTTAAGAATTTTCTGGCTGAATATGGTTGTGTTTTTCTTGATGATCACCAGTACATAGATGAGGGTATATCAGCTATTAAGATTCCACTGGAAAAAAGAACGAGATTACAAAAAATGAAAAATGCAGCAAAGAATGGAGAATTTGATTTTATAGTTATCTATAAGGACGATCGAATAGCACGGGACACACTTGAACATCAACAGTTCAGAAAAGAAATGAATGAAATAAATATGCCAGTTGTTAGTGCATCAGACAGGGAATTATATACATCATTGGATGTGATTCCTCGTGCTGTAAAAGATGGGATGACACGAATGGAATATGTAAACATTCGAGAGCGTACCTCTGATACATTAAGAAGCAAAAAAGAAAGAGGAGAGTGGACAGGTGGAAAAGCTCCTTTTGGGTATAAATATGATATTAATACAAAAAGTTTTTCTTTAATTGAAGAGGAAAAACAAATTGTAATTAAAATCTTTGAATGGTTTAAATTAGGATATGGTTTTAATGAAATTGTTGTAAAAATTAAGAATGAATGGAATGATGGAATTAAAAAATGGAGTAAAGATAAAGTGAAAATGATTTTAACAAATCCATTTTATGCAGGATACATTACAGCGAATCGTTTGGAAAACAATAAATTGACTGATCGGAATCAATGGAAATTTGCTAGGAATTCGACGATTATACCCATAATCTCATTTGAAGAATGGGAATATGTAATGCAAATATATGAAAAGAAGAAAAGCAAAGGTCATAATCCTAAACGTTTTAATACACCCTTTTATTTGAAAGATATCTTGAGGTGTCAGTACTGTCATAGTATCTTAAAGACCAAGAATCAAAAGAAGACAGTATATACTACTGTAGGGGATAAAAAGGATTATGGGAACGTATTTTACTTTTGTGACTCTGAAAAATGTTTATTTAGTTTAGAGGCAGATAAAATCCACAAATTTTTTGAAGAGGAAATACTTCCTAGTTTATTGGCATCCAGTAAAGATAAAGCTGAGAGTAAGGCAAAACAAGAATTAAGTATTGATCGTAAAAATTTAGTAGATACAATAGTTCATTTAAAAGAACATGCACGAGAACATAGTGTTTTAATAAGTGAAATGGAAATATTTCAGAAAGAAATGTTTTATAAGGATATGGATGATAATGAAGAAAATGCGTTATTTCTGGAATCTCTGACACATTATCAATTATTTAAGCAGAAAGAAAAAGATCAAATACTTAATCAAATTACGAACTTAGAAAAAAAACTTATGCAGTTAGAAAAAGCAATTAAATATACTGAGAAAGCTCTTTTAGTGACTCCATTGTTGGATGTAGGTGATCAAGTTCAGATTCGAAGATTGATTTTAGAATTAGATCCAGTTCTATATGTAGATTTAGATGGAAAGCTGCATTTAGAGGTAAATCAATTAAATAATTGAGATAAACCAAGAACATTTGAGTTCCTGGTTTTTTTTTGTGAAAATATATTTTTCTTAATTTTTTAAAAATTTATAACTTATAAAAGGCAGAAAAGTAAGAAAAAAAAATAACAAAGATATGTGGAACCTAGATTCACGGAGGGGGTGAATCAAACTGTGGAATAAAAACTAAATTTCTTCACAAATAATCACATAAGATAATTGGGATGGACAGGGCTTTAAAAATGAACTAATACGAACATTCAATTTGATTAAGATACTTAAAGTAGTTTAATTGGGTTAAATATAAATAGATTCGACAATTTTATACAAGTTTTTATTCGGTTAATAGGATACCTTAATATCACCCTTTCGGTTTTTGGGATGGAAACCGATCGGTTTCTATCCTATTTACCGAATAAAAATTTAAAAAAATGTGCTCGTACCTATTGATTTCAAGGGTTCCAGTCCATTGGTTGGTAAATTTAGAATAGTTAGATTTCTGGTTTTCGGTAATTATGATTGCTCGGTATTGGACACGCGGTTATTAAGATTTATCGTTTAGGTAAATTTTTATTTTATTTTAGTAGAAATATAGAAGATGATTACGAAACTCTTAGAGAATTGTCAATTACAGTTTACTGAAGTAAATTTACTTCAGTAAAAGTGGCTAAAATAAAGGGATTTAAGCTTGTCTTGTAAAAAGTTCTGATCATTTTCTATATGTTTAAACTTTAAAAAGAAGTATTTAGTAGTTACACTCTTGATCAAAAATGGACTAATTCTCTCGCTCCAACAATCAAATAAACTGTTTTTTTTAGAGAGTTAGGTTGTAAATTATGTGTTTTTCTTGTGATGAACAAAAGCAGAATTTTAAAGAAGTCTGCTTGAAATGGAATCTTGTAAAAGATAATCCAGAATACAAACCAGCGCTTTTCATTTTTAGTGTACAGCTCATTTTTAATCACGTTAAAGTTGAGTGGATGAATTTTATTTTGTAATAAATTTCAGGGAGATAAATTTTGTTTTGCAATACGAAGTTCTGTTGTATGTACGAAGAGTTATTACATGAAGTAGAAGTGCTAAAAAATATATTAGTAACAATCGCTAATGGTGGTGTATCGAATAAGTATTCTAACCGTGTTACACCAATTCATTCAACAAGCAATTACCAAGTATTAACACCGATTTATGATCCGAGTTTTTCGGAACATAGTTATGGATTTTATACAAAAATAAGAGGGCATGACGCAGTAAGTGTAGCGAAAGGATACACAAAAGAAGTATTTAACTGTGTAGCTGAAAAACGACTTCTTAACCTTTCATACGTTAGTTTTAGCATTCTTAAGCACTAAGATGATAAATGCGACCGTCGAATAATATTAAAATGCAATAAGTTAGTCAATTTTTTTATTTTTCCCACATAAAATTACTTGAGTTATTATGAATAATTAAGGAGAAGCGTAATGAAATATTACACTATCAAAGAAGCATTTATATTGTTAGAGCAATTTGAAATTTCTAAATCGAAACAAGTTGTTACCAGATGGGTCAGTAAAAATATAATAAAAAGTGAGAAAAATGATAATATATATCAGATTAGTGAGGAAGAACTATTTAAATTTATCAATGCAAAGAAGCCTAAAATGCTTGAGTTACTTGATAATACAAAAGAAATAAATAGTTCAATTGATACATTAACCGAAAAGGTAGAATCAATTGAACAAAAAATTGCCCATGCTTTCCAAGTACAGGCTGAAGAACTTATTTCTATAAAAGCAATTGAAAAACAATTAATTCACATAACAAACAGTGTGTCTAGTCTTAATGAAAATTTGAATTTAATCAAGCAAATAATAATTTCTCTTCAAGAAAGCGGATTAAATAATACTGTTACTAGTAAAAGTAAGTTAAAAAATAAGTCAAAAAAAGAGGATGGATTTACTCATCTTGACATTATCGAAAAGCAACCAGTAAATGAGGAAGAATCAATGGTTACAAATATTCCCTTTAAAGATAAACAAATTCTAGATGCAATGCAATTTATACTAACAATTGATATCTTTTCAAAATATAAAGAAGAAATCTTAAGGAGTATCAAAGATACATTATTAAATAGAAATTCAGAATGGAACCAGCCACAAGGTAAAAAGAAATTTAAGTGTTTATTTTCAGGAAAACTGTTTGAAAAAAGTAAACCATTTTTGAAGCAGACAGCCAAATTTGTTTCAGATGAACTTTTGGAAAAGAGAGGGATGAATTGATTTGATTTAAGAATGAAGCAACTAATGAATTACATGAAAAAATTGTATAGTCATTAAAAATCAGATTACTCGTTATCTAACTTTCTTTTCAATAAACCATTTTATATTCGATTCTAGACTAAAAAGAACAAACTCATATGATTCTTCATCCACTTCTTTTAGTAAGTCCATTTGTTGAAATAAACGTCTCATTCTTGAGTTTTCATCTAAATTTAATGGTAATAAAGCAAGTTCTTCTTGAAATCTTTGAAGTAGAGAAAAGGAAATATTCTCAGTTTTACCTGTTTCTAATTGACTTAAGTAACTCGGTGAAATATTTAGTATTTTAGCAAATTCATTTAATCCATACCCTTTTTGAAGCCGCAATTCCCGCATTTTTTCACCTAGGTCTAGTAACATAATTTTCCTCCGAATCATGCTTTGTTAAACATTAATTTCGATAAATATTAATATTTACCTTTAAAATTATGCGTTAATTATATGAATTTTATAGATCTATTTTAAAAGAGTAATAAATAAGTCTATAATCATGAAAGAAATACTGTCCACATATAATGTTTTAAATATTAGAAAGCAAACTAACATTCAAAAATGGAGGGTGAATCATGTTTTTTATTAGCCCAGAACATGAGAAGAATTATGAATTCCTCTTGAATTATTTTAAGAATGAACATAAAGACTATTTAAAGGCTTGCTATGTTGCAGCTATTCCTAAAATTTTTAAACGAATTGATTTTACCAATCGATTACATGGACCGTTTGAATGGTATTTTAAGAAAGAAAATTCCAAATTAGTTTATTCTTTAAAAGATGGAGAAGGTACAAATTATTTAGTTGACTTAGGACTTCATTTTTGGTCAGGGGACAATCCTTTTCATTTAAATAATGCTGCATATGCATGGAGAAATAATGAGGATTATTTTAAGGTACTTCAACAAATTTGTGTTATGTAGTTAGAAATGACCCTTTGTCAATGAGGGTCATTATTTATTTTATACAGGGAGTGTTATTTAGAACAAATATACTTAAATGAATATCGGTATTGGAATTATCGAAATAATGTGTTCTTTTTCTGATTATCGACGTAAATTCAGTAAAGTTATATTTTTATTTTAGAAAAAAATCTTGTCCCTAATACATAAACATTAACAATGCAGCTATTTTACTTTTAAAGATTAAAAACTTCGTATTATCTGTTTCCTTTAGTCCCTTCCTATTGTTATCGTTTTGTAAAAAGAATGATATATAAATTGCACGTTATCTGCACATTTCTAGAATAGTATTAAATTAGTCGTTATTTGACAGAAAATGTAGAAACTTGCACAACGCAATGCGAAGAAAGGCAAAAGAGAAATAAGATGAAACTAAAGAATAATCGAATCGCACTAGTGGTACTTGCAAGCAGTATATCGTTAGCATCACTTCCAGCAAGTGCATTTGCACAAAACAGTTCTAATGCTGAGGTTAATAGAATTCAAGAAAAAAAAGCAACTGTTCATAAGCAAACCCAAGAAGCGAAAAATGAGATTGCCAAATTAGAAAATCAGCAAAGAGCGCTATTAAACTCATTAGATACACTTGAGGCTACAATTAAAGAAGCGAAAAATAAGACTGTAAAAAAAGAAGATGAAATTAATCAGGGTAAAAAGAATATAGAACGATTAGAAAAGGAATTAAATGAGTTGAAAATCCGAATGGATCAACGACAAGAAATATTAAATGAGAGAATGAGATCGCTACAAAAATCAGGTGGAAATGTTACTTATTTAGATGTCATTCTTGGTTCAGCAAGTTTTAATGATTTGATTCAACGAATATCTGCTGTTGGCACATTTATGAAAGCAGATAAAGAAATTATTAATGAACAACAAAATGATTTAAATTCGGTTAAGGAAAAAAAGAATAAACTAGGCGAAACACAAACAGTATTAGAAAAAGATAAAGTGAAATTAGTTACTTTAAGTAATACACTTATAAAACAAGAAAATGAAATGAAGAAATTACTTAATGAAATGAAAGACCAAGTACACGAAAAAGAGCAAAATGTATTAAATTTAGAAGAACAAGAAGAACTGTTAACTCAACAGGAAAAAGCAATGAAAGCAGCAAGAAGTGGCACTAGGAAGACTTTCTCTAATGTTGCTAATTCAAGTGGATTACCAACAGTTTCAAGTGGAAATTTCACAAGACCAGCTGATGGTTTTTTATCTTCAGGTTTTGGATATCGTAAATTTGATAATGAAATGCACTGGGGATTGGATATTGTTAAAAAGGGAAATGTTCCGATTGTATCAACCGCAGACGGAGTAGTAATTCGTGCTTATCAATCTTCTAGTTATGGAAATGTAGTTTATATAACGCATAATATAGATGGTAAAACATTTACTTCTGTTTATGCTCATATGACAAAGTTTATCGTTTCGACAGGACAAACAGTAACGAAAGGTCAACAAATTGGAATTATGGGTAATACAGGTCAATCATTTGGTCAACATTTACACTTTGAACTACATGCAGGACAATGGAACCAAGCAAAATCAAATGCCGTTGACCCAGCGAAGTATATTAATATGTAAATTTGATATAAATCCCCTCTATTAAATAGTTAGCATGATAAAAACGACTGCCTTTTTTGGTAGTCGTTTTTAATTGGATATGTATATAAAAGTCGTTGTTACTTAATAAAACACGACTCGACTTTGAGTCGTTAATTTAGATAATTATTGTATTGTGTGTTAACCAATTCTCTACATTTAGCACATTCAAAATCGTATCCATCAGCTATTGCACTCATTCCGTGAGGATATTCGTCGTTTATGATAATGCTTGATGTACTGTGCTGACAATTAACTTTTGTTTCAATTGAATTATTTTTCATAAATTTAATATTTCCTTTCTGCGCGGGTACTACATCTAGTCTGGCGTAAAAATCAACTGTGTTTAATATAACCATTAAATATGCAGATTATGAGTTTCTATTTTACTTTCAATGGGTAATAAAATGGTGAAAATTGTACCAACATTTACAGTACTTTCAACAGTGATATTGCCATCATGTAAATCAATAATTTCCTTAACAATTGCTAAACCTAATCCAGTCCCACCTGATAGCCTAGTACGAGATTTGTCGACACGGTAAAATTTTTTAAATATGTGTGGTATGTCTTCTTTCGGTATTCCTAAACTATGATCTTGAATTGAAATCGTTATAAAATCATTCTTCACCTCAGAAGTTAAATAGATTGTCGATTGTGGAAAAGCATAGTTTGCTGAGTTCAACAATAAGTTTTGAAATACTTGGATCATACGGTGTTCGTCTACATAAGTAGAAACGTCCGATTCACAAATTACGTGTAACTCGATTTGTTTTTCGTTTAAGATTCCTGAAACTTTTTCTTCGACAGTGTGTATTAAAGAACAGATACTTTTGTACGACTTTGTCAAAGCGAAGTTATGGGTTTCTGTTTGAGCAAGAAATAGTAAATCTTGAACAAGAGCTGTCATCCGATCTGTTTCTTCTTTAATAATGGATAAGTAATTCGTACGTTCTTCTAAACTAATCTTTTCTCTTGAAGCAATATCAGCATAACCTCGTATAAAAGTTAACGGTGTTCTCAATTCATGAGCAACCGAAGCCAAGAATTCATTTCTTTCATTCTTCATTTCATCAAGTTCCGTAGCTAATTTTTGTATCGATTTTGCTAAATCACTTATTTCATCATTTGATTCAATTTTAAAAGAAACCGATAAATTTCCTCTAGCAATTTTCTCCGTTTCATCTTTCATTGAAATTAGTGGTCGAGTTACTCGTTTTGATAAAAATAAGATTGTAATAATTGTGATGAAAAATGTAATGATAGCTGCTAAACTAAAAATGATTTTTAGTCGAGTAACAAGATCCTGAATTGATTTTGTCTTTAAGAACATATATACATAGCCTTTTAGATCTTTGTTAATGATAATCGGGCTGACCGTCGAAATGTAATTAGCTTTTTTCCAATCAGAATGTATTACGGTACCATTGACTTTAATATGAGATTTATTTATGTCTAAATGTTCTTTCATTAAGGTATCGAGTGAATTCGATTTACCTAATATCGTTCCATCTACTGATTGAATAACTACCTTCGTTTCTGCATACGATTCCATTTGAGCAACGTGCATTATAGTAGCTGACGTGAAATCTTTTTCTAATACATCTCGATGACTATTTCCACGTGCCATGAGTGAATGAATTTCTTCATTAACACGTGTATTTACTAATGTGAGATATAGAGTTGAAAAGATTAACGTTTCAATCAATAGTGTAAGTAGTAAAAAAGAAACTCCTAATTTTGTTGAAACTGATTTTAATTTATACATAGTTCTCCTCTAAATAATAGATAGCCATTTATAACCAACACCATAAACAGATTTAAGATGATCATCAACTGGAAAATGTGCTAATCTCAATTTGTCCCTTAAATTGCGAATGTGTGAATCTACGGTTCTTCCTTCTGTGACAGCAGAAAAACCCCAAACTTTTTCAATTAAATGTTCACGACTAAATACTTGATTAGCATTTTTCAAAAATAAACCTAATAAAGAGAATTCAATTGGAGTCAATACAAGAGACTGTTGTTCAAATGTAACGAGATGTGTATGTTCATCCCATGTTAATCCATTAAAAGCTATTTTATCGATTGGAATCACTCTACGTAAGATAGCTTTGATTCGCTCAATAAGTTCTTCTTCATGAAATGGTTTTGAAATGTAATCATCTGCTCCCATTTGTAATCCCTTTACCACATCATTTTTTTGATCTCTTGCTGTAACCATAATAATTGGTAAGTTACTAAATTCTCGTATTTGTTTACAGGTTTGCCATCCGTCCATTTCTGGCATCATCACATCTAGTATTACTAAATCGATATCCATGTCTAGTAGTATTTTGATTGCCTCATTACCTGACGAAGCCTTTATGCAACGATAGTTATGTGGAGTTAAATATAAAGATAGTAAATCTAACATTCTTGGTTCATCGTCTACAAGTAAAATAGAAATCATCTATCCCCATCCTTTACCTTATTTTCATCTAAAATAACATAAAAAAATGCAGAAATAATGCAGAGAAACATGAGCTTTCTGCACGGTTTCTGCACAGTTACATCATACACTAAGTAGGATTAAGGAGGGAACTAAATGAAAAAATCATTAGTAGTCAGTATTCTAACTGTTAGTACACTTATTTTAAGTGCTTGTTCTGGAAATGGTATGGGCGGGCATAATATGTCCAATATGAATAACGATCAACAAACTAATACAGAAAAAATTAATCTTAATAAATTAAAAGAAGGAAAACCACTTGAGGTTTTAAAAGGACCTGAAGTAACTTTAGTTGCAAAAGAAGCAAAACAAACATTAAAAAATGGTGTAGTTGTACCTGTTTGGACGTTTAATGGGGCAGCACCTGGTCCAGAAATCAGAGTAAAGAAAGGTGAGAAGGTAAAGATTACTCTGAAGAATGAGCTACCTGCTCCCGT
This sequence comes from Gottfriedia acidiceleris, assembly GCF_023115465.1. NCBI lineage: Bacteria > Bacillati > Bacillota > Bacilli > Caryophanales > Bacillaceae > Gottfriedia > Gottfriedia acidiceleris. The sequence goes on from NZ_CP096034.1 coordinate 2,044,015, forward strand.
ATCAATTCATTGGCATGGATATCCTGTACCAAATTCAATGGATGGAATTCCAGGAGTAACCCAAGACGCGATAGCTCCTGGTAAATCATTTACTTATGAGTTTGTAGCAAATGAGGTAGGAACTTATTGGTATCATTCACACCAAGACTCTGTAAATCAATTAGACCGTGGATTGTACGGAGCATTTATAGTAGAAGATGATGTGAAATATGATAAAGACTATACTTTGATGTTAGATGAATGGGTTAGTGATGAAAAAAAAATCGCTGAACAAATTTCGGAAATGAAAAATGTTTCAAGTAAAAAAGAAAATGATTCAAAAATGAATATGAATCATATGAATATGGGTGAGCATTCATCTGGTGGGATGATGGATCATAACATGAATGAATATGATGTCTATACAATCAACGGTAGAAGTGGTGAAAAGATCAAACCTTTGAAAGTCAAAAGAGGAGATCGGGTTCGAATTCGGTTAGTTAACGCTGGATATCTTACCCATAATCTTCATCTACATGGACATAATTTTAAAGTAATAGCAACAGATGGACAAAAAATTCAACAACCAAAAGAAATCAAAGACGAGTTGCTTGCGATTGCACCTGGTGAACGTTATGATGTTGAATTCATTGCGGATAAACAAGGGAAATGGTTGATTGAAGAACATGGTGACAATAAAGCATCAAAAGAAATGAAAGAATTTATTCAATATGAGGATAAGACATCCTCAAATGATCATTCAAATGCATCCAAAAAACTACCAATTTTTAATTTATCAAATTATGGTCTATTTGAAAAAACACCTTTTACATTAAATACAAAATATGATATTGAATATACGATGAACCTTGGTACTGAAATGAAAGATAATAATATGGAGTACACAATAAACGGTAAAACGTTCCCGAATGTCCCACCATTAAATGTAAAAAGGAATGATTTAATAAAAGCAACAATGAAAAATACATCAATGATGGATGATCATCCAATGCATTTACATGGTCACTTTTTCCAAGTTTTAAGTAAAAATGGAAAAGTGTTTATTGGAGCTCCAATTATAAAAGATACGTTAAATTTAAAACCTGGAGAAGAATATGTTGTTGCGTTTAAAGCGAATAATCCAGGGAATTGGATGTTCCATTGTCATGATTTACATCATGCAGCAGCAGGTATGGTTTCAGAAATAAAATACAAAGATTACAAATCTACTTATCAACCTGATCCAAACGCTGGAAACATGCCAGAATAAAGAAAAAGCGAATTCAAATACTGAATTCGCTTTTTTGTTTAGTTAAGTTTTATCCATGTATTTCCTTGATTGGAACTAGTGTAAACCAAAGAATTCATTGTGGAAAAAGTAATATTATCTTCATTGTTGTATTGAACAGTTAGAAACGATATCATGTCTTTTGCATCAATTTCTGGTAATACTTTTTCTGTTAGTTTCTTTGTTGAAAGATCATAAATTCCTAAGTAATTTTTATCTTCTCTTTTAAACGCATAATATAAATAATAGGTTGTAAATGTAGAAGCCGTTACCTCGTAATTAGGAGTGATATTCACAAAATTATTTCCCTTGTCTTTAGATAGATACAAACCTTCTTTTGTATTCATTGCAATAATTGAAGTATCATCGGTATGAATTGAAAATGATATAAGGGAATTTGGTAATCCAATAGGAATTATTTTTTTCCATTGTTTCCCTATACCCTCGCTAAAATAAAACCCACTGTCCAAACGATCATTTTTTTCTTGATTAAAAAGTAAAACACTGTGACTGTTATAACCAACTGCTAAGTTATGAAAATCAGACATACCGTAGAAGTCAATGGTTTCAATGGTTTTTCCACCATCTGTACTTCTTAGTAGTCCTAGTGGATTCTTTAAATTACTACCTTCTTCTGGATGACCACTACTGTAAAAACCATTAGATATAGCTTGAAATCCCATATAGTCATGATTGTTATCTTTGGTTTCATACCATTTGTTGTTACTAAAAACTTTTAATCCATGATGTGTTGCTACTGTTAATCCTTCAATATTCCCCGTATATCCGATTCCATGAATATGATCTATTTCAGGTTGTTTGATGGGTTTGTAAAAGGATGTTAATTGGACGCTTATCTGTTTGTTTATTTCTTTTCTATTCTCTTTTTTTACTTCTGGTAAGTTTGATGAGGAGCAGGCTGATAAAAAAAGACTAGTGATTATTATGGAAGATACTATTTTAAATGGTTGCATGTTAGACTCCTAATTTTTTTGTATATATGATAACTGTGCAGACTACCTAAATCATTTATAAAATTTTTTATAAAGTGAGAATAATAAGATTGATACTAAAATGATAAATAACAGTTTACCCATGTTTAGATAAGTTAATAGAACATTGATTGAATACACTTCTAAAAAAATTGCAGGTAACTTTCCAAGCGTACTACTAATAATAAATAAACCAAATGAAATAGGACTAATTGTTGCAAGTAATGTCACTACACTTGATGGGATAAAAGGGATGAGGCGACCTAAAAGAATGATTGCAAATGATTTTACTTTGGAATTGTTTTCAAATTTTAATAGAAAAGTTGGTATTGAATATCGACGGTTTATTATTATATAACCTTTTCGATAAATCAAAAATGAAACTGAGGCTCCAAGTGATTCACCAATAAAACTTATAATCAAACTCTCTTTTACACCAAATATTTCTATATTAAAAGTTGTTAAAAATGTGCTTGGAATAAATCCAATAATACTAATGACAATATTTAACAATATGCTGATTATTATGGATAGAATAAAGTGCTCTGAAAGATTTAAGGATAACTCCTGCATAATATACCTCACTTATTTAATGCTAAAGGTTTTCAGTTAACCTAAAACCATTATACACTGGCACTATATTAGCTAATTAATATTAAGCCAATGCCAAATATTGAACATATCGATATCATTCATAAAAGAGCTTTTGGAGAGAACAAAAGAATTGATAAACAAAGTTGTTACGAAGTACTACTGGTTTTGATGATCATCACCATGATCATGTTCTTCTTCACCATGAACATCATTGGACATTGATTTAGTTACTTCATAGTTTAAAAATGATTTAAGCGGTAGAGCAATAACTAATATTAAAATTAATATTACTCCCCACTGTATTCCAGAAACTTTAGTATTGTTTTTATAAATGAATCCAAATACTGAAAGAACAAATCCAATAGGAATTAAATAAGTAGCGTATATACCAATATCATTAAAATGTTGAATTCCACCACTAACCATTCCGATCCCAATTGAAAGGATTAATGAAAATAAGATAATTCTTATAATTTCAGTTAATTTCATTGATTGTCCTTTTTTTGAGAACTCTGATAAGAATGAAGCAAAAGAAAATAAAATTGCACCAATTATTAAAATTATACTGTAACGAATTGGATCTAGTGGAACGTGTACAATAGATCCCGAAATTAAACCTACCCCTAAAAAGTACATCATGTATAGGATGTAAGGTTTAAAAATGTTGTTTATTAAAATCATAAATACCCCCAAGTACTATTAGTTTTAGTGAATAACTGTTAAACATTCAATGTTTTCATTTCAAATTCTCTCCAAATGGAAGATATCAAAAAAATGTGCAGAAATTATGCATTAAATAAGATTTAACCCAAAAATAGTTATGCATACCTGGCTTAAAGTCATAATTAAAAAAGACACCCTGGAGGTGCCTTTTTTAATGGGAATGTTCATTATGATGAATATTTGTAGTTTTTAGTTGTTCAATGTGTACAAAAGAAAAATACACGGAAAAAATGAGTAAAAGGCTTGTTATTAATACAATCGGAAAGTGCGAGGAAAATAACTTTGGAAACCTATTACTTACAAACGTTACTGAAAAAAACAAAGCGGTACAAGTTATTAATAATAAACAAATTAATAAGAATGTTTTTGCCTCTAAAGGAGTTAGCATAGAAACGGTCATACTCCCCATCATTCCAGACATAATTCCTGTAAACAAGCCTTCAATTAGGGCAATAAAGTGAAGGCGCATACCAATAACTAGACCAACTAATCCCGATATTCCCATTGAAAGTAATAAAGAAATTAAAAAATGCTTTTGTAAAGTTATTGTAGTGATTGCGCCTGTTCCTAATCCTACGGTCATACTTATCATCATTATGTACATCATTAGATTCATTTGATCTTTCTTCGCTGGTAGAAAATAAGTTGAAAAGAAAGTAATTAGAATAGATAAAATTATACATGTCCACCCAATTATCAATTTTGATACCCCCCAAATATCGCTCATTAATATACTATGGACAATATATTATAATTAGAATAAAAAATTGACACCTATACCCCCTAAGAGTATATAATGTTAGTGAGGTGATGGAATGGAACAGTGTCATGACGACCATATGGTCCCTAGAAGTGAAGAAGAAATAAGTGATTTAATGAAACGGCTTCGTAGAATTGAAGGGCAAGTAAGAGGAATTCAAAAAATGGTAGAAGAAGATCGGTATTGTATCGATATATTAACACAAATTATGGCAGTTGAAGCAGCAATGAAAAAAGTAAGTTTTTCATTAATTGAAAGACATGCCAATCATTGTATGGTAAAAGCTGTGAACGAGAATAATGGCGAAGCCTCTGTAAGTGAATTAATGGAAGTAATTAAGCGTTATGTAAAATAAAGGGGTTGGTAAGATGAGTGAGGCAAAGCAGTTAAAACTAGGTATTGAGGGTATGACTTGTGCTGCATGTGCGACACGAATAGAAAAAAGTTTAAATCGGATGGATGGGATAGAAGCGAACGTAAATCTTGCTCTAGAGAAAGCAACCATTACCTACGATAAGAAACAATATCAAACAACTGATTTAATTGATAAAATTCAAAAAATTGGATATGGAGTTTCGGTAGATAGAACCACATTGGATATAGAAGGTATGACGTGTGCTGCATGTTCTGGACGGATTGAAAAAGTAGTTGGAAAAATGGATGGTATTGTGAATATAAATGTGAATTTAGCTATGAATACAGCGACAATTGACTATTTACCAGAAGTGCGTTCAATCCAATCGATTATGGATAAAATTAATAATATTGGTTATTCGGCATCTGTAAAAAGCGAAAGTACAAATAAAGAAAATGATTCAACTAAAAAGAAAAAGATCCAATTAATTGTTTCTATTTTACTTTCTATTCCATTACTTTACTCGATGATATCTCATATACCATTCAGTAATAGTATTTGGATGCCACATATAATAATGAATCCATGGTTTCAGTTAATTTTTGCAACGCCAGTGCAGTTTATTATTGGATGGCACTTTTATGTTGGAGCTTATCGAGCGGTTAGGAACAAAAGTGCAAATATGGATGTACTAGTTGTCCTTGGAACCTCAGCAGCTTATTTTTATAGTTTGGTTGAAGCACTTAAGACGATCAACAATGAATCATATATGCCACATCTTTATTTTGAAACAAGTGCTATATTAATCACGTTAGTCTTGCTTGGAAAATATTTTGAACACATTGCAAAGGGAAGAACGACAGAAGCAATCTCTAAATTATTGGAACTTCAAGCCAAAGTAGCAACAATACTTAAAGATGGAGAAGAATTGAAAGTATCCTTAGAAGATGTGAAAGTAGGAGATATTTTACTTGTTAAACCAGGTGAAAAAATTCCTGTTGATGGTGTTATTTTATCTGGTATATCCACAGTCGATGAATCAATGATAACAGGTGAATCTTTACCAGTAGATAAGAAAAAAGATGATAAAGTTGTCGGTGCAACGGTAAATGGTAACGGAGTTTTGACTTTGCGTGCAGAGAAAGTTGGAAAAGAAACTGCATTAGCTAATATTGTGAAAATAGTTGAAGAAGCACAAGGTTCAAAAGCTCCTATCCAACGATTGGCGGATCGAATTTCAAATGTTTTCGTTCCAATTGTCATAGGAATTGCAATTTTAACATTTTTACTTTGGTATTTTGTATTCGATCAGCAGAATTTACCAAAGGCGATTGAGGTTGGAATTGCTGTTTTAGTAATTGCTTGTCCATGTGCATTAGGTTTAGCGACACCAACCTCTATTATGGTTGGAAGTGGAAAAGGCGCAGAACATGGTATTTTGTACAAAGGTGGAGAATATCTAGAGACCACTCAAAAAATAAATGCAGTAATACTTGATAAAACAGGTACTGTCACAAAAGGTAAACCTGAAGTTACTGATGTGATTAATCAAAATCAACGTAAAGATTTATTAGAACTTGTTGCTAGTGTTGAAAATATGTCTGAGCATCCCTTAGCACAAGCCATTGTTCAACATGCTAAAGAACAAAAGATAAAACTGAAGGAAGTAACGAATTTTGTTGCAATCCCAGGTCATGGAGTAGAAGCAACTATTGATGAGTTTAATATTTATATCGGTACCAGAAAATTAATGAAAGAAATGAATATTAGAATTACTTCTATTGAAGAGCAATTAATAGCTTTAGAGTCTAATGGTAAAACAGGCATGTTAGTAGCAATTAATGGCGAGTTAGAAGGAATCGTAGCTGTTGCAGATACAATCAAAGATTCTTCCGCTAAAGCAATTCAGGCATTAAAAGATTTGAAAATTGATGTATATATGGTAACAGGAGATAACACTCGCACTGCAAAAGCGATAGCAGAGCAAGTAGGTATTGAGCATATTTACGCTGAAGTTCTTCCTGAAAAAAAGGCTGAAATCGTAGCCGATCTACAAAACCGAGGTAAGGTCGTAGCAATGGTTGGAGATGGAATAAATGATGCTCCAGCTCTTGCAAAAGCTGATATTGGTATGGCAATTGGTACAGGTGCCGATGTTGCAATTGAAACAGCTGACGTTACTTTAGTTGGTGGAGATTTATCCCATATACCAAAGGCAATTGCCCTTAGTAAGAAAACGATGAACAATATTCGTCAAAATTTATTTTGGGCATTATTTTATAATAGTTTAGGAATACCTGTTGCAGCATTAGGATTGCTTCAGCCTTGGATTGCAGGGGCAGCAATGGCATTCAGTTCTGTGTCAGTTGTCATAAATGCACTTCGATTAAAACGGGTGAAAATATAAGGAGGAAATAAATAATGGAAACAATTTTAAAAGTTGAAGGAATGACTTGTGGTCATTGTAAAGCCGCGGTAACAAAAGCAATGGAAAGTGTTTCAGACACAAAAAACATTGAAGTTAATTTAGAAGGAAAACAAGTAACATTTCACCATACAACTCCAGAAACAGTTGAAAAAGTGAAAGAAGCTATTGAGGATCAAGGATACGATATCGTTTAAAACCCAAAAAAGAACGGACGGATGTTCGTTCTTTTTTAATACCCTACAACCAATATATATAGGCGTCATATAAACCGAGTAATATTAAGCCATATCCAAATAATTTCTGAACATAACCACCTACTACTCTACCTTTTTTCAATAAATAACTTTGTAAGTTAAATGTATCAATAAAAAACATAAATAGAAGTAAAGGGATGGCAGTACCCATCGCAAATAATAAAGGTAATAAATACCCTATAATACTCGTGAATGAAAGTGGCATCAGTGTAAAGAAAAATAATGAGAACATTGTTGGGCAAAATGCCAGTGAAAACAATATTCCAATGATAAAGTAATTTGATTTAGCAGTAAATCTGAAAATAGGTTTATATAAAAGAATTTTTGCTAATTGTTTATTAAAGAAGCCTAGTAATAGTAGTCCTGATAATATAATAGTTAAACCCATTAGTTTTCTAGTATAAGGAAATAAGAAAACAATATTACTAGAAAATTGACGACCAAACCACCAAGTTAATCCTCCAAGCACGCCAAATGCTACTATCTTTCCTAAAATAAATTTGAACATATTTTTCCATGGAATTGTTTTCTTTAAAGTATCATTGCTAATAATCATAATAACACCCATGTTCCCAGTTAACTGACATGGGGCAAGGGTCCCTACTACCCCTAAGACAAATGCTGCAATAATTGGGATAGACTTTGTTGCATAAAATACATTTATCAAATAATTCATTAAATCATATAACCAGCTAGTCAATGTATTCTCCTTTAATGTAATGCATCTATTTATAGTTATAGTTTATAAAATAAATGTGTAAATTCAGTGTAGAAAAGGTATCGAAACTGCGAACAAATAAATGTAGTATACTATCAAAATACGAGCTAACCATTAACATTGGAAAGATTATTATAACCATATTCTTTATTTAAAGGCATGTATCTTCCCACAAAGACATTAAATCGATTGTATAAATTGATACATTAAATAACAACTGTATCTACTGATTATTCACAAATCGTTCACAAATAAGATAGAAATCTTAATATTTTTATTATTTTTATTCTTAAATTATGAAAGCATAAATTATAATTAATTAGGTTTTTAAGATTTTAATTGGAAGGAATTACACAATGACCGTTTTAAATATTTGGTTAGCATTTGGAGCAGGGTTACAAATTATATGCTTATGAGAACACTACTAATTTGGTGTAAATTTAAATAGTAATAAGAGTAAAATAATTAGGCTTGGTTTCTTTTTCAGAACCAAGCCTAATTATTTATTAAATTGAAATAACTGTAAGTTATAGTAAATAAAATTTACTTTTCAAATTTGAACAATTATTAAAAGCTTAATACAGTTAATCACTTCTATATATATCTGCAAATATTATCTTCTTATTTTTATACTTACATCGCATAGTTACGACAATCTTTAGCGCATTCCATGCACATTTGAGCACACATCTGAGATTCGTGATCGGTATATTTTAAACATTCTTTAGCGCAAGCATCACATATAAATGAACAAGTATGACATAAAGATTTTGAATACATACTATGACGTGCCATATATTTCATACAGAGTTCACAAATATCTGCGCAGTCACGCAATAAATTAAGTTGCACTTTTCTGGATTGAATATCTGGTTTTTCAAGTAACATCATACACATATGTTCACACATCATGGCACAGTCGTGAAGACTTTTCATTGTTTTTGCATGCATTTGTTGCATATCTGGTCTATACTCCATTCTTCATCCACCCCTTTCGTTAATCATTAAACTGTATGATTAATCTAATATTGTTATACATTTATTAAATGAATGGATCTGAAAGAGTAAATGATTGACAATTATTACGATATCGTAATAATATGATCTTAGGGGAGAAGATTTTTATGAATAGGAGAAAACTATGGACCAATTAATATCGCTCTTCCTTAAAAATGCTTTAAAACCTATGTTTATTAATCAGGAGATATTCGAGATTGAAAAATCATTGACGCGTTCGGAAATAATTGCTCTTCTTATGTTAAGACAGAGAAACGAATCAACTATGTCTCAATTAGCCTCTGATTTAGGAATTCCAGTTAGTACAGTTACAAATATTAGTCAGAGACTTATTAAGCGGGGGCTCATTGAACGTAATCAAGATCCGAATGATAAGCGAGTGATATTAGTAACTCTTACAAAAGATGGAGAAACAATCGCAATTCGGGTTTTAAATGTTATTAAAAGCATTTTACAAAGAGTAGAAGATGCCCTTACACCAGAGGAATTACAACAATTTATCCCATTGATTCTAAAGGTTGCTAATGCATTACAGAGTTCAACTAATTCAATAAATCAAAAGAAAGAAACATCTAGAAAGATACAAATCGAAGAATAGAAACTTGGTTTAAACCAAGTTTTATTTTTAGAAATATATTACGATATCGTAATAATTTTAAAGGTGCCAATATTTTTTGCCAGAAGCGTAATTTATCGTATTTAACTTTAGGAGGAAAAGGAAATGAGAATTATTGTTTACACTGGTAAAGGTGGAGTCGGTAAAACAAGTATTGCAGCAGCGACAGCAGTTCAACTAGCTTCACAAGGACTAAAAACATTAGTTATGAGTACGGATGCTGCACATAATTTAAGAGATTCATTTCAAATAGATGAGATAGGATCTGAGCTTACTCAAATTGCTGATTTTCTCTGGGCACAAGAAATAGATAATTTAAAAGAAACTGAGAAAAATTGGAGTGCTATACAGACTTGGTTGAGTGGAGTATTGTCTTGGACTAAGTTAGAGGATGTAAACGCAGAGGAAATGATGGCTTTTCCAGGAATGGATGAACTTTTTAGTCTATTGAAGATTATAGATCACGCAGAAAGTGGGCAATTTGATGTATTGATTATCGATTGTGCGCCCACTGGTGAAACATTACGTTTACTTAGTTATCCGAATGTATTAATTTGGTGGCTGACTAAAGTTTTTCCACACCAACGTCGTTTGTTGAAATTGGCTCGCCCAGTAGCTAAGGTAGTGACTGGTGGCTTGAAACTTCCCGATGATGAAGTACTAAATGACATAGAGAAATTGGTTAAGAAAGTTATACAGGTACAGGATTTACTATTAGATAAAAATATTACATCCGTCCGTATTGTTCTAAATCCAGAGAAAATGATCATTACTGAGGCACAAAGAGCTTTTACCTATTTGAATCTATATAGCCTGAATACTGATGCAATTATAGTTAACCGAGTATTGCCTAAGGAAGCAGAGGGCAGTTATTTTGATGGTTGGAGAAAGATTCAAAAACAATATGAAGAAGTGATTAATCAATCATTCCAGCCTTTGCCTATTTTACGGGTGCCATTGATGAAATCAGAAGTTACAGGAATAGCTTCTTTAAAAGAGTTAGCACAAATAATGTTTAAAAATGTGGATCCTTCTGAAATTCTATATACAGGTAAGATAGAAGAAGTAATAAAAGAAGAAGACAAAAATGTACTGTATTTAACACTACCATTTATTGATAAATCAGATTTAGATCTAACTCAACGAGGAGACGAATTAACGATTCAAGCTGGTTCGTATCGTAGAAAGGTTTACTTACCTAGAGTATTAGTAGGTCGACCTATTCAGGGAGCAAGATTTGTTGAGCAAAGACTTCGAATTGTTTTTGGTGAACGAACTTCAAATAACGATGAAGGAGTTGAATAAGTATGATAGAGCGTGAGAGGATGCATGGTTTGATTGACCAGTTGTTTGATTTACGGAAAGAGATACAAAGCAGTTTCATCCCAGAAGCCTCTAAACGACATTTTAGTAATGCAAAAAAAGAAATTTTATTAGGGATTAGAAATATTATAGATAATAAAATTAATATTATTGAAAGTGAAGAAAAGGAAAACGTAACTGGTAAAAAAATTGTAATTGATGATTAATATAAAGTAACTTACTAGACTCAATAATAAAAGGTATGACTAATAAGAAGCTGAAGCCCAACTTGGGTTTCTTTTTTTGTACAAAAAGTTGATAAATAAAAAGAAAATTAGTTGCAAAATACAAATAAAAAGAATATAAATAAATTATAAACAATATATTAATTGCAGAGTAAGTAAAATATTTAATTGTAAAATACAAATAAAAAGGAGATGGTTTTAATGTTAGATGTTATTATTATCGGTTCGGGTCCATTTGGTATTTCGATAGCAGCCCATACAATTGGGAGTAATCTTGACTACAAATTATTTGGCTATCCAATGGATTTTTGGAGAAACAAAATGCCACAAGATATGTTCATTCGTACACCTCATGAATTTGTCAGCTTTTCAGATCCAAAAGATGAATTAACAGTCCAACAATTTTCATTAGAAACTGGAATTGAGCTTGTTACACCACTACCTAGACCAATTTTTGTTGAGTATGCAAATTGGTTTGCACAAAAAGCAGGAATTGAATTTACAACTGAATTAATTACTAAAGTTGAACATAAAAAAGATTACTATGAAGTTACTTCAGAAAGTGGCGAACGATATTTAACAAAAAACGTTATTGTTGCAACTGGTGTAGAACATTATAAGCACCTTCCAAACATCTTAAAAGAATTTCCTTCAAATTTAGTTTCTCACACATCAGGATATACGAGCTTTGCACAATTTAAAGGGAAAAAAGTAGTCGTTCTTGGTAGTGGTCAGAGTGCATGGGAAGCAGCTGGATTACTGCATAGAGAGGGTGCAGATATTGAATTAGTTTATCGAAAAGAAGGACCGAACTATGCAGGAAGTAGAGAAAATGAAATTGCGCTTCGTGATGTAGGGGATGTTTTTTATAATTTACCAATTGAAGATAAGAAAGAAGGTTGGGGTCAGTCTCCAGGAAGTGTTGCTCATTTCTTAAAACCATATGTCGAAGGAATTGTACCTCAAACAGGAGGAGTGAGTGTAGACCGTATTGAACAATTAAATGATGATGAACTACGAATCTACTTATCAAATGGAGCTGAAAAAACAGTTAATCATATTATTGCAGCAACAGGATTTCATATAAACCTAGATAAAGCACCATTTTTTGATCATAAAATACTTTCAGCAATTGAACGTGAAGAAGGTTTCAATCAATTTCCTAAGCTAAGTGAATCATTTGAATCAAGTTTACCAGGTTTATACTTTGCAGGACCTTTGTCTTCTCATAGCCATGGTCCTACGTTCCGATTTATTTTAGGATTAAGAAAAAATGCATTTTCAATTATTCCTTCAATTGCTAAAAAGAATAAAGCAGCTTCAGTTTAAGCTTCAAGATGAAGGCAAGTATAGCTTTTAATAAGAAATCATTCATGATTGAATTAATTCCAGTACTTTCGATTGTTTTTATCTTAACTATTGGGACTGGAGTTGTTGCCCCGTTACTAGCCTCTTATTCCCTAACAATGGGTGCAAATGGACTTTGGGTGGGGGGAATTTACAGTGGATTTTATATAGTTCGATTTATTGTCGGATCACCGATTGGGATAATAGCAGATCGAATAGGTCCAAAGTGGTTACTTACAATAAGTTTAGGAATCTATCCATTTATTGCTCTGTCATATTACTTTTCCAATAGCTTAGTTACATTATTCGGTGCAAGGCTATTACATGGTCTTGCTTCTGCAATGTTATTACCGATGGCGATGACTTACATAGGTGATGTTACACCAAGAGGAAAAGAAGGTTCGTATATGGGATTGTATAATACAGTACTATTTCTGGCGAACGGAATCGGACCGATATTAGGTGGATGGGTTACTGATCGGTGGAACGTAAAATCGGCTTTCCTATTATTATTTGTTTTATCGATTGCAACTTTAATATTAATTTTTACAACTGTCACTACAACAAGAAAAAGTATTTGTTTGAATAAGGAGAAAGACACAATCAAGAAAATATCAACTAAAATATGGAAGAATGGGAATATCTTCTCCCTTGCTAGTACTTATTTTGCAACTGCTGTTTTGATTATGTTTATTGTTTCATTTTTCCCGTTATTTGGTATAGAAAAGCATTTTTCTACTTTACAAATAGGGATTTTAATTGCAGTTTACAATGTTACAGTTGGTTTATTCCAATTACCTCTAGGAAAACTTGCCGATAAGTACGAAAAGACTAGATTGCTATTAGGTTCATGTATAGGGATAGCAGTCTTACTATTTATCATTCCTAAGCAAGAAACTTTTACATTGATATGTGTTACCATATTAATCTTTTCACTCTTAACAGCATTAGCGATAGCAAGCTCTTCAGCCCTTGCATCTGAATCAGGTAAGAGATATGGAATGGGCAAAACAATGGGATTATTAAGCTCTGCAACAAGTTTAGGGATGATTATTGGACCGTTACTTTCTGGATTTATTATTCAGACATACCCCGTTTCATGGATCTTCTATGCAATAAGTGGATTTTGGTTGATCAGTGCAGTTATTATAAAATATCAATATAAGAAAAAGAAACACAAATGGAGTGCTGTTAAAGATGAGAGAATTTTTTCAAACGATCACACGTAGTTTTGGTTTACTTAATAAATTTTGTTGTTCAGTTGATGGATTAGATTTTTCAGTTGTTCAAAGTCACATTTTATATGAAATAGATACAAAGGAAAATCCATCTATTCAACAAGTAGCAGATTTACTTGGAATAGATGTGACAACCTTTAGCAGACAGATTCAAACACTTGCCAAAATGGATTTAGTTAAGAAGATTCCTTCACCAGAAGATAAACGAGTAACAAATCTTGCTTTAACCGAAAAAGGGAAGAGGGTTGCAAAAGATATCGATCGACAAGTGAACGATTATTTAAACGATATTTTCTTACAAATGAATGATTTTGAACGAGATACAGTTCAACGGTCAATCAAGTTTTTAGCAGATGTTATGAATCGCTCAAGATTAGAGGATAGAAAAGATTGTGAAGATACTACATGTTAAGTAGGGAGAGTATGTTAATGAAGGATGTAGATATTCGTCTTGCAAATGAAAATGATTTAGAATCGATTCAGCGGATTTATAATCAAGGGATCGAGGATCGAATTGCTACGTTAGAAACTGAACCGAAAGATTTAATGTATATGAAGGAATGGTATGGAAATCATCAAGGACGTTTTAAAGTAATTGTTGTAGAAAATGAAGAGGCAGTTATCGGTTGGGCTTCATTGAATCAGTATAATGGTAGATGTGCATACAACGGAGTTGCGGACCTATCAATCTATATTTCTAGAGATTATAGGGGAAAAGGTGTAGGAAGCTTATTACTTGAATCACTTGAACAACTAGCTAAAGAAAATGATTTTCATAAAATTGTATTATTTACTTTCTCATTCAATGGGTTAGGGCAAGGATTGTATCGTAAAAAAGGCTATCGCGAAGTAGGCGTGTTCAAGAATCAGGGGATTTTAGATGGAGAGTTTGTTGACGTAATGGCAATGGAAAAGATAATTGCGCAATAGTTACTTATAGAATTTTAAATAATAAGGATTATGTTATAATAAAATTAATAAAAAGGGTGATGGAGTTCACCTTTAACCGCTAAGGACTCCTGCTAGTACATTTTACTGGCAGGAGTCCTCGTTTTTTTTAGGATTTAAGCTGGGATCGTACTACTAAGACAAGGTGGTCAATGTGAAAATAAATTCTTATTCAAAAACACTTTTGATTTTAGCCATTCCAGCCATTACCGAGAGTCTTCTTCAGAGTATGGTTGGATTTGTTGATACCTTTTTTGTATCGAAAATAGGTTTAAAAGAAGTAGCAGCAGTAGGTATTTCGAATGCGATTCTTCAAATTTATTTTGCTGTATTTCTAGCAATTGGAACGGCTTCGACTGTATTTGTTTCCCGTTATTACGGGGCGAATGATAAAGAAAAAGTAAAAACCATCGCTTCACAATCAATGATTTTAACACTTTTTGTTGGAGCGTTCTTTGGAGTAATCTCATTTTTCTTTTCTGTTCCAATCTTGAAAGTGATGGGTGCAGATAAGGACGTATTAGAAATTGGTTCAGTGTACTTTCGAATCGTTGCAACCCCATCGATTTTAATGTCAATGATGTTTACCATTGGGGCAATTTTAAGGGGATCAGGTGATACAAGGACCCCTATGCGTGTAGGGGTTTCGATGAATGTTGTTCATATGATTTTGGATTATCTCTTGATTTTTGGTGTATTTTTTGAAGGGTTTGGAATTAGGGGAGCAGCTTTATCCAGTGTACTCGCACGATTGTTTGGTGTCATTTTATTACTCCGCCAATTATTAAAAAAAGAAATCATTTCTCGAAATCTGAAAGAATGGAAAATGAAACTAGATGTGATTCAAGATTTAGTGAAATTAGGATTACCTGCATCAATTGAACGTTTATTTATGCGTTTTGGACAAATTATTTACTTTGGTATGATTATCCGAATGGGAACAGAAGTTTACGCAGCCCATACATTGGCAGGAAATTTTACGATCTTTGCGTCGGTTATTGGAACGGGTTTTGCCGTTGCAACAACCACGTTAGTCGGAAAAAGCATTGGCTCAGGACAAATTGAAAATGCAAGGAAATATAGTCAGTCATCAATAACTTTAATGTCTCTATCCATGACCATAACACTCTTCATCACATGTTTGCTTTCTTCTCAAATCAGTCCAATCTTCACAACTGATAGTGAGGTCATTGGTTTGATTACGACTGTTCTTGTCATTGATATGATTACTCAACCCGCAACTGCGGTTGTTGCTTCTTTGACAGCAACATTGCAAGCTGGCGGGGATACTAAGTTTCCGATGTATATGACAGCAATTGGTATATGGGCTATTCGCACAGTAGGGGTTTATTTACTAGGAGTTTACTTTGGATTTGGACTTGTTGGGGTTTGGATTTCGATTGCGATAGATAATTATTTACGAGCAATATTATTATTTTTACGCTATCGTTCTTTTAAATGGATTAAAAGTTTAGAATAGTCATAAGGTGAGAAGAAAATGGGAAATGTATTGGTGAAGTTAAAAGAAACTTCAAAAAAAAATAAAACAAGAAATATTTGTACTGATTGAAGCCTACAAACATCCTAAGGTATCTTGGTATGTAAAACTAATAGCATTATTAATTATAGGGTACGCTCTAAGTCCAATTGACTTAATTCCTGACTTCATACCAGTTTTTGGATATTTGGATGACATCATGCTAATACCACTGGGAATCTCTTTCGTTTTAAATTTGATTCCAAAAGGAATACTTGATGAATGCCGTGAAAAAGTAAGGAATTCAGAAAAGGTAAAAAAGAAAAGCTGGATAGCAGGTATTATTATCATGTGTATATGGATTAGTCTAATTGTTTGGATATACAATATTTTTTTTAATTAATAGTACGAATACATGACCTAAAAAAAGCAGAGCTTATTTAAACTCTGCTTTTTGTTTTTTTGAGTACATTGATGCTTATTAAAAAAATTCAACTATAATTATTAGAAAAATGATAATAATTGGAACTGTGATTGAATCTTTAATAATCAAACTGCTTATGATCATTTAAAAAAGGGGAGGGTGTTTTGTTCATTATTTAGGATAAATTGAATTCTACTTTAAGAAGTTCAATTGTTGCTTCGTTACCTGTTAAATCTAACTTAACCACGTCTGATTCTCCGCTTACATGAAGAGAAAAGTTAATGAAGGGGCAGCAACGGTTTTCAAAAGACACCCATTCAACAATTTTTAAAAGTATTGAAGAGTGATTGGGATATATAAAAGTATAACCAGAGTTTGTTTTTTCAACTTTTACATTTGTAGTTAATTCTTTTCGAAGTTCATCGTACTTAATTCTTTCCTGCTGATCGAAAACAGAAATATTGCAAGCAATTAATGAAGTACAACAACAACTACATTTAGTCATATGGTTTATCATCCTCTAACATTATTTATGAGAACAGTTTGGAGCAGAACAGTTGCATCCTTTTTCAGGACTACATTTAGGATTTCTTTTTAATAATATCTAAATGATTAATGAAATAGAGAGTAGAGCGATTCCCCATTTCCAAAATCCAAGACTGATTCCTGTGATACCTGCTAATGCAACCAATATAGAAGGTAGTAAGCAACAAAGGGCACATAAACCAATGAACCCAATTCCAGCTAAAAATTTTTTCAAGTCATTTCCTCCTTTCTATAATTAAAGTATAATTGTTAAAGTTAACTTTAAGTCAAGAGGTGATATGATGGAGACATATAAATTAATCGGTGAGTTAGCGAAAGAGGCTGATATTAATCCATCTGCGATCCGTTATTATGAATCAATAGGTATGTTACCTAACCCTAAACGAATTAATGGTCAAAGAAGATATAATATCCAAGTATTGGATCAACTAAAGTTTATCAAAACGGCGCAGTTAGCTGGTTTTAGTAACCAAGAAATTATTACGCTTTTGGAAGGTTTTGACGAACAGGACTCTCCATCTGAGAGATGGAAGCAAATGGCATTGAAGAAGCGTTCAGAATTAGAAGTAAAAAAGAAACAAATTGATACAATGATGACCATCTTGAATAATGGATTAGATTGTAAATGCCATACATGGTCAGAATGTTTTTCAAAAGTAAATCCAGACGGTACGTGTAATAGTTGAGTTTGATTGGAGGACCAAGATTGATTACAGCAGTTCTAATTTTTTTGTTAGCTGGTTTAGCGGAAATAGGCGGAGGATACTTAGTATGGTTATGGTTAAGAGAGGGACAATCTGCATATTTAGGTTTAATTGGTGGTATTGTTTTAGCTCTGTACGGTGTAATTGCTACTTTTCAAATCTTTCCTTCTTTTGGAAGGGTTTATGCCGCTTATGGTGGAGTTTTTATCGTATTATCTATTCTTTGGGGATGGGGTGTGGACAAGAAATCTCCAGACTTATATGATTGGTTGGGTGCACTTATTTGTTTAATTGGTGTTTCTGTTATTCTATGGGCACCACGAAATTAGTATATAAACTTTTTAACTAGAATACATATATAATCCCCCTTGTATTAATAGGGGGATTGTTTTGTTTATTTGACTGTAATTGTACCTTTAAACATACCCATGCCACATTCATAATGATAAACGCCTGGTTTTAAAGGTTTAATATGTACGTAGTTGTCTGCGTTTTTGTTTAAAGATAAATTTAGGTCAAGTTCTTTCGATAAGATGATACTTGCACAAACATCTTCTTTTGGTGTTTTAAAATTAATAATTATTGGCTTTCCAGCTTCAACTACAAGATTATTTGGAAAATAACCATCAACTTTTACATTAATCGTTTGAATGCTACTACTTGTTTCCGTAAATTGGATGTCTTTTACTTCAGGTGCATCTGTTCTACTTGCAAATAAGGTTCCTTTTCCGAATACAAATACACCCATGAAAACTAACAGTACAACTAAAACAATTGGGTTTGCGATTAATGGTTTTTTTACTGATGTTTCCTGTTTTTTGTGGCTTGTTTCTTCACTAATTAAGCGAATCAGAATAACAAAAACAAAAACAAATAAAATATCAATGAAATAGACCATAAAATCAATTGATTTTGGTTGTAACATCACACCTAACATTGATCCCATCATTCCACCCATAATGGCTGCTGTTACACCATCTAGTGAAGCCATCAGTGAAACAGGTCTTCCGTTTAAATAGCCAATGATGATCCCGATTGTAATCGAAGCAATTGTAGGTATGGTTAAATCTTTCGTGTGCGCGAAGGTTCCCAAAATCGTCCCTAAAGCAATGCTTGTCATCATTGAGTTTGTCATGCTGATCATCATTCCAGTCATGCAGGTGATTTTTTGTTTATTTCGGTACGTATAGTAGATTACATAACTTGATAAGAGTGCAATTAACGTAATACTAGCTGGTATTAGCATATGTATTTTTTTTCCTCCAATGATAAAGTACTCTATTGAGCACAAACTAAGTAAATTATATATTTAAATGTTATTGAAAACCAGTTAACAATTTTTGACATCTATTGTTCAGCTAACTCATGAAATAGTTTTATAAGAGTGGAAAAGAACCTTCAATTTGAAATTCTTTTTTCTATTGTCGATAATATTGTCATATGTAACTTCACATAAAAAGAATATGCATTCACATATTTCTTTGTTTCTTTTATACTTAAAAGGAATCATGTAAGGTATTCCGAAAGTAGGATGAGTAAAATGATTGAAAATAAAGCATTATTAAAAATTCTAGGACCGTTGGAACTTGAAGTAATGAAAGTTATCTGGACTAGAAATGAAGTAACGGTTCAAAATGTGTTATCAGAATTAAATAAGCAAAATAGCTATGCTTATACAACTATTATGACAATAATGAATCGACTAGATAAAAAAGGAATTCTCACACGTAGTAAACTGGGAAAAGGATACGTATATAAACCATGTTACAGTGCAAATGAACTTATTCAACAAAATTCCTCTGAGCAAGTGGAACATCTCCTTCATCATTATGGAGACATTGCTATTACACAGTTTGTAGATGCTGTTGGTCATAACCCTGATCAGCTTAATAAGCTGAAGGAACTAATCCAAAAGTTAGAGCAGGGTGAAAAATAATGTCACGATTATATCAAACTTCAAATATATACATTTGGTTAATAAGTGTAATTACTCTGTTTATCGGATTTTGCTCTGTTTCTCATTATCACATGATGAAGAGTTGTATGTATCAGATATTGGAATGTTGTAACATTCAGCACTATCATTTACTTTTGTTTATCTTGATTACTTTAGGGATTCTTTTTGTATGTTCCGCTATGTACTTTTTATATCTATCAAAAAAAACGCAAAAATTTGTTTCTAAACTAAATTTATACAATACAGTCAGTTACGAATCAGACATAATCAAGGTCTTCCAACAAAAATATTCTATACAAGTTCAGGTTGTAGATTTTACGCAACCTTTAGCTTTCACGCACGGATTAATTCATCCTCAAATCCTAGTTAGTGCTAGCTTAATAGACTTATTACAACCACATGAATTAGAGGCTGTATTGGAACATGAATATTATCATTGCCTAAACAGAGATCCATTTAAATTATCAATATTGCTTAGCTTAGCACAAGTGTTTTCATTCTTACCAATCTCTCAGAAGTTGTATGAACGTTATATGATAGAAAAAGAAATAAAAGCAGATACTTTTGCGATTCATAAAGTAGGAATTAAGGCTGTTGCATCAGCATTATACAAATTAATGACAAATGTACCTTCTTCTTCATTTGCAACGGTACACTTTCAGAACCATTCTATTCAAGATACGAATACAAGGATAGAGGTTCTTCTCACGGGAACATATAAACGTCCATCCATTTCTACGTTTGAGTGGATGAGAACCACCATTCATATTCTAATTATTACTTTCATAATAGGATGTGTGTCAGTTTTGTGAACTTATCTCCTTTCAAATACTACGGATATGTAGTATTTGATTGACTAAAAAGCAACCACCTACTACAATGTTGTAGTAGGTGGTTGTTTTTTCATCTATACATAAGACAATTGAGGAGAGAAAATAATGAAAAAGATAATAGTAGGTTCAACACTTGTTGCATTAATGGCTTTTGGGGGAAATGCTTTTGCAGCTAGTCCAACTGAAGTGAAATCTGTGAATACTGCAACTTCTGCGTCGAAAACAATGAGTATGGAAGATTGTATGGAAATGATGAAAGCTATGGGTATGAGTGAGAAAGATTGCATGAAAATGATGAAAGACTGCATGGCTATGGGTATCAGTGCGGAAGATTGCATGAAAATGATGAAAGATTGCATGGCTATGGGTATGAGTGCGAAGGATTGCATGAAAATGATGAAAGACTGTATGGCTATGGGTATGAGTGCGGACGATTGCGTGAAAATGATGAAAGACTGTATGGCTATGGGCATGAGTGAGAAAGATTGCATGAAAATGATGAAAGACTGCATGGCTATGGGTATGAGTGCGGAAGACTGCATGAAAATGATGAAAGATTGCATGGATATGGGTATGAGTGCAAAAGATTGTATGAAAATGATGAAAAACATGCAAAAATAAATAAAAAAAGAACTGGTTACTTTTATAATATGTCCCCTATATAGTAGACACTTATAAAAAAGTCTACATATAGGGTACTTTTTTTGTATAAATAATTCTTTCTATTAAATAAGCATAGAGAAATACGTATATCAAAGTAGCCGAAACTGTCCAAAATATCATAGCTTGTTCAACTACCCATATGTTAATTGAACAAGCAGTAGGAGCTTCACGGTGTTATTATACCTTTATAGTAAACAGTAAAATGTCTTCGGTGCCAATCGAACAGCATACAATCATGAATATATGGCTGTGAAATTATCACGTGAGGATTTTAATATCAACTATTGAGTCGAAAGAAAATAACTGCTTCTGATTATACTTATCCATGAACTGAAATGTATCCGTTAGGTGATCTACTTTGAGAATATGACCTACTTCTGTGTAAATATAGCCTTTATTCCAGTGTTTCAAGGCAATCTGATTATTTAATTCAAGAGCTTCTATTAAAATAAAATTAATTCGTTCCTTCTCATCATCTTCTAAAATAGGTTTAGGCATTTTTCGTTGATCTTCAATAATATTAGCGAGTCCCTTGAATTGTTGCGGTATTGAAGCGAATGGCTGCCACTTTTTAATCGTTCTTCCCAACTGATTGTGTTTCATTATGCAAGATGACCTCCAATCTTTTTATTATTATGTCGAATCGTACTATAATCCAAGTAGCTTACAGCTCTTAGAATACTGTTTTTACCGTACTTTCTACGGATTCCATCCATTGCAGCAGTAAGTTTTTTATCTTTTAATCGATTGTTTTCATTTGTAAATAATGATAATTGTTCGTATTCCGTAGAAACGAAATTTTTAAGAGATATTGATATTGTTCTTACGGCTTCATTAGTATAATTTTGATTCAGAATTTTTAAGCAAACTTGGTACCATTCTTTCGTTAAATCGGTAGGGCGATCAATCGTCATGCTTTGACTAAATCCACCGCCTTGACTGTACCCAATTCCAAAATGAATCGTTCTGCATAAGTTTTTTAGACTCCTTAATCGGTAACAAACTTCTTCAAGTTGCTCTAATATGAGTACAGGAATTTCATGCGATTTATAATCTCTTAAAAGTACTTGGCTCTTTCCAATCGATTTATCCGCAGGTTTAAAGTTCTTCATTTCAGCTATACGTGAATAGTCAATACCATTTGCATGTAGATGTAATTCAGTTCCCATTACATTACCAAATCTTTGAATTAATATTTTTTTCGGAAATCTTGCTAATTCACCAATTGTTGTAATCCCTAATCTGTTAAGCTTTTCTTCCGTCTTTTTTGCGATTCCCCAAAACTTACTGAGAGGTTCTATTTTCCACATTTTCGTCTGCACGTCATCATATGTCCACTGCGCAATACCGCTAGGAACTTTCTTACTTTCGATATCCATACATATTTTTGCTAGTAAAAGGTTACACGAAATTCCAATTGAACTAAAAATACCAAAAGTATTTAAAATATCCTGTTGAATTGTATAAGCCAATTCGAGCGGAGGCATTTTATGAATACGATCATAGCCATTTAATTGAAGAGCCATTTCATCAATCGAATATTGCATGTAATCGATAGGAGCAACATATTTTGTGAGAAGTAATTCAGCAATTTGATTTGAAATTTTTACATACGTAGCCATAGAAGGGTTAACAATATGGATATCTTTTTGTCTAGGTATTTCATACAAACGATTGCCAGTTGCTATACCCAATTTTTTCATTTCAGGAGTAGCTGCCAATACCACAGAACCTTCTCTAGATGTATCTCCAACTACTGCAAGTTTCACTTTTAATGGATCTAAGCCTAATAAACGACAACTAACAGAAGCAAAAAAGGACTTCATATCAATAAAAAATATTATGTCATTCGGAAACATTGAATAATCGTACATGGTTTTCACCTCATATTTAAGAACTAATGTTCTTATTATATACAAACAAACGTTCTTTTAGTAGTAATATTTTATGGGGTTTTTTAGAAAAAGTGATAAAAACAGAATACTTGTTCTAGTTTACTGAGAGGTGTAAGGAATAACAAATGGGAATTAAACATGTAAAGTTAATGTAAATTCACCTCAAATATGTTGATATATTAATTTTTTGTTGTTAATATAAGCACATAGTTATATAAGCGAATGGTTATATTGGAGGAGAGGAGGATAAAATATGGTGACTTCAACAATATCGATTGGAGATGTATCTGACATATTTAAATTACTAAGTGATAAAACTCGATTATCAATTGTTGCCATTTTAGATCAACAGGAATGTTGTGTGTGTGAATTTGTAGAGGCTTTTGATATGAGTCAACCAGCTATTAGTCAACATTTACGCAAATTAAAAGTTGGTGGAATTCTAAATGAAACAAAAAAAGGTCAATGGGTTTACTATTCTTTAAATAAAGAATCAGTGTTCTATTCAATGATTCACAATATTCTAGAACACACACCAGCACAAACAGAACTAATCGAAAAATTAATCAAAAACAGTCCTGTTAGACAAAAATGTTGTGAGTAATTTTATTGTTAATTTTTATTTTTAGGTTTTGGGGAGAGGGAGAAAAATATTTATGAAAAAACAGCTTACTGCTGAGTTTCTAGGTACGTACTTTTTAGTATTAGCTGGAACAGGAGCAATAGTCATAAATAAGCTGACTGGGGACCTTACACATGTAGGAGTAGCATTAACATTTGGCTTAGTAGTATCAGCATTGATTTTCGCATTTGGACATATATCAGGTGCACATTTTAATCCAGCAGTTACTATTGGTTTTTTACTATTAAAGAAAATAGATAACAAAACTGCTCTAAAATATATCCTCGTTCAATGTATCGGTGCTGTTTTAGCAAGTTTTACGATCTGTTATCTGTTTGGAAATGTAGCATATTTAGGTGCTACGTTACCGCGTGGTAGCTCACAACAAGCATTTATTTTAGAATTTTTATTAACATTTTTGTTAGTATTGGTAATCTTTTCATCTGCACTTCATAAAAAAGCTAATACATCATTCGCTGCCATAGCAATTGGTGCAACAGTAGGATTAGAAGCAATGTTTGGAGGACCAATTACTGGTGCTTCGATGAACCCAGCACGATCATTAGCACCTGCAATTGTGTCTGGAAATGTTTCGACTTTATGGATTTACTTAATTGCAACAACATTGGGTGCAATTGCTGCTACTTATATTTATAAAATAATACAAGAATAGAGGGAACTTATTATGGAAAAGAAAACAATCTACTTTTTATGCACAGGTAACTCTTGCCGTAGCCAAATGGCAGAAGCGTGGGGTAAAAAATATTTAGGAAACGAATGGAATGTTTTATCTGCGGGGATTGAGGCGCATGGTGTAAATCCGAATGCTATTAAAGCTATGGACGAAGTAGGAATTGATATTCGCAACCAAACTTCTGACATAATCGATAATGAAATCTTAAATAATGCAGATTTAGTTGTTACACTTTGCGGTCATGCGAACGATGTATGTCCAGTAACACCACCACATGTAAAACGCGAGCACTGGGGATTCGATGATCCAGCTGGTCAAGAATGGACAGTATTCCAAAACGTACGTGACCAAATTGGTGATCGTATTAAAAAGTTCGCTGAAACTGGTGAGTAATTAATTATTGAACTAAATAGCCGAGGAATATTCTCGGCTATTTTTTATAGGAGGATTTCATAAATGAAAAAAATAGAAATATTTGACCCAGCAATGTGTTGTTCAACTGGTGTTTGCGGTCCAAGTGTCGATCCAGATTTAATTAGAATGAGTTTGGCAGTTCATAACCTTCAACAAAATGGAGTGGACATCAAACGCTATAACCTAGCTTCAGAGCCTGGGATGTTTACAGAAAATAAACTGGTAAACGATTTACTTCAATCAAAAGGTGCAGATGTATTACCACTGGTACTTGTTGATGGTAAAGTTTTTAAAGAAAGTGTTTATCCAAGTAACGAAGAATTTGCTGAACTAACTGGCATTTCATTAGAAGATTTAGGAAAGAAAAAAGTTGTACGCTTAAATTTAAATGTAAAGTAATTAGGAAGAAGTGACAGAAATGAAACAGTTTAATTTAGCTGAACTAAACTTAACACCATTTTTATTCTTTACTGGAAAAGGCGGAGTAGGAAAAACATCAACTGCTTGTGCAACTGCTATTGCTTTAGCTGACCAAGGGAAAAAAATATTACTTGTTAGTACAGATCCTGCATCTAATTTACAAGATGTTTTTGGGATAACATTAACTAATAAACCAAAACAAGTACCTTCGGTAAGTAATCTTTTTGTAGCAAATTTAGACCCCGAAACGGCAGCTCTTGAATACAAAGAGAAAATCATTGGACCGTATCGTGATAAACTACCTGAAGCTTTAGTAAATCAAATGGAAGAGCAACTTTCAGGAGCTTGTACAGTTGAAATAGCTGCATTTGATGAATTCACTTCGCTTCTAACAAATAAAAATTTAATCGATCAATATGATCATATTATCTTTGATACAGCACCAACAGGACATACACTTCGTTTACTTCAATTGCCAACTGCTTGGAATGGATTTTTAGAAGAAAGTACTCATGGAGCGTCGTGTTTAGGACCATTAGCTGGACTTGCAGATAAGAAAAAATCTTATGAAGCAACAGTTCAAGCTTTATCTGATATAAAACAAACAATACTAATTCTTGTAACAAGACCAGATGAATCACCTCTTAATGAGGCAGCTAGAGCTTCTTTAGAATTAAAAGAATTGGGTATTTCTAATCAATTGCTAGTGATAAATGGTTTACTAAGTGACAAAATTATAGACGACGAAATTTCAATCGCTTTTTATGAACGACAACAATCAGCATTAGAAAAAATACCGAATGATTTAAAAGAATTACCTCAATATATAATTCCATTAATGCCATTTAATGTTACGGGAATAGAGAATCTGCGTAAAATGTTCCATTATAATCAATTCACTTTAGTGAAACCAGTGGATGATATGGACATTTCTTATGAAGTGTTTAATACATTAATTGATGATTTAATTCAACAAGATCAACGTGTTGTGTTTACTATGGGTAAAGGTGGCGTTGGAAAAACTACGATCGCAGCTGCCATTGCAGTGGCTTTAGCAGAACGTGGAAAAAAAGTCCATTTAACAACAACAGATCCAGCAGCCCATTTAGAATATGTCATGAAAGAAAATGAACAACATTCGAATCTTTCTGTCAGTAAAATTGATCCAAAACTTGAAATTCAGAATTATAAACAAGAAGTTTTGTCTTCCTCTATGGAGATGTTAGACGAAGAAGGATTAGCTTATTTAGAAGAAGATTTACGTTCTCCGTGTACTGAGGAAATCGCTGTCTTCCGAAAATTTGCAGAGATTGTTGAAAAGGCTAATGATGAAATAATAGTGATTGATACAGCTCCTACTGGACATACACTTTTATTATTAGATGCTACTCAAACTTATCATCAAGAAATCCAAAGGTCTCAAGGAGACGTACCTGAATCTGTAAAAAATTTATTACCTAGATTGAGGAATCCAAAAGAAACAACGGTAGTTATTGTGACATTAGCAGAAGCAACCCCTGTTTTTGAAGCGAACCGATTAAAACAAGATTTATTACGTGCTAGTATTCAACCAAAATGGTGGGTAATCAATCAGAGTCTATATGCGACTAAAACAATTGATCCAATCTTAAGTGGTAGAGCATCTTCAGAAGCACAATGGATCAAAGAAGTCCAAAAATATTCTTCTAATAATTGTGTGATTGTCCCATGGCAAAAACATGAAATCAAAGGGTATGAAGAGCTACAAAAATTAACAATAAAATAAGTGAAAACGAGGGAGAAAATAATGATTATTACAGATAAAGCAAAAATGTTTATTGAAAATGTTATGAAACAAAATAATGTAGATACTTTACGTTTTGCATCTAATGGAGAAGGTTGCTGCGGACCAAGTTGGGGTGTAGAACTTGCGCCTGCTGAATCAGCTGATGTAGTACAAACAATTAATGGTTTAAATGTTGCAATTGCACCTTCTATTATTGAAATAGTAAGTGATGTAACTCTTGATTTACAAGGTGAAGGTGAAGATGCAGGATTAGTGATTCAAGGTGGAAGTAGTTGTTGCTAAGAAAGCAATATTTAGAGTTAGATATTATTTGGAGGATTAATTATGTCTAAAAATTATCACGAATTATTAAAAGAACGCATTTATATAGGTGGAGCAGACGATGTAGAAGATTTATTAAAGAATGAAAAAATTGATGTTATCTATGATTTAAGAGCAGAAGCTCCAGAAGTAGAATCAAAATATAATCGTGTGCATAGTCCTATTGTTGATGATGCAGAGAATCAAGATGAATCTATTAAGAAGTCAATTGATCATGTAATTAGTGCATATAACGAAGGAAAGAATTTATATTTCCACTGCCAAGGTGGTAGTAACCGAACTGGAACTGTTGCAGTAGGTACATTATTAATGTTAGGTAAAGCATCTACAATTGAAGAAGCAGAACAAATTGCTAAAACGGCAAGACCTAAGATTAATGTAAAACCTGAAATGAAAGAAGCTTTAAAAAGATTATTTCCACATGCATAAACTAAATCGTTGAATTTAGATTTAAGGTTTAAAAGGTATTCATATTTTTAATGAATACCTTTTTTAAAATAAACATAGTAAGTGTTTTAAGGAGAGGATAAATCGTGACAATTCAAACTGAAGCGCTTTGGAATGAATTTAATGAGCGACTTTTATTCTTTATTAAAGGTAAAATTAACAATAAAGCAGATGCCGATGATATTCTTCAAAATGTGTTTTTGAAAATTCATCAAAACTTAGGTGAGTTAAAGGAAGAAAAAAATCTGAAATCATGGATCTTTACAATCGCTAGAAACTCAATCATAGATTATTATCGTTCATCAAAGGTAACAGAAGAGTTTAAAGAAGAGTTAGAAAAAGTAATTGAAAGTGGCGAAGATAATTTTAATGAAGAGATTACTTGTTGTATTGACGATTTTATTAATCTCCTACCTGAAAAATATCAAGAAACAATTCGACTTTATGAGTTTGAAGAGATGAAACATAAAGAAATTGCTGAGAGATTAGAACTATCAGTTTCTGCTTCTAAATCCAGAGTTCAACGTGGGAGAAATCAGCTTAAATTATTACTTGAAGAATGTTGTAAGTTTCAAATTGATAAATACGGTAACATCCTGGATTATCAACAAAAAAATATTTGTTGTGATAAATAAGAAAAAAGTTACTAAATTCTGCGACCTTTTTTCATTTATTACGTCTTACTAAGTGAAAGACAATATAAATGAAAGAGGGTAATTGTTATGAAAGAATTAGAAAAAGATAGTATCCGCCAAACAGTGCGTGATAATTATAAAAAGGTTGCTTTAAATGTATTGGAAAAAGACTGCTGTGGAACGACTGACTGCTGCTCTTCCACTGATAATACGTTAAGTAACTACACAAATAAACTAGGGTATTCAAATGAGGAGCTACAATCAGTCCCTGAGGGATCGAACATGGGGCTAGGATGTGGAAATCCACAAGCTATTGCAAACATTAAACCTGAAGAAACTGTACTTGATTTAGGAAGCGGTGGAGGATTTGATTGTTTTCTAGCTGCACGCAAAGTTGGTGAAAGTGGAAGAGTAATTGGAGTTGATATGACTCCTGAAATGATTAGTAAAGCAAGATTAAATGCAGAGAAAAATTCATTTAAAAATGTTGAATTCCGATTAGGTGAGATAGAAAATTTACCAGTTGCTAATGACTCTGTCGATGTTATTATTTCGAACTGTGTAATTAATTTATCACCAGATAAAAATCGTGTTTTTCAAGAAGCATACCGTGTATTGAAAAAAGGTGGACGCTTAGCTATTTCTGATATTGTTCTCACAGCTGATTTACCTGATGATATTCGTAATGACTTGAGCTTCTATTCAGGGTGTATTTCAGGATCTTCTTATATTAAAGATTTAGAGCAGTACCTTCAATTGGCAGGATTTAATGCAATAAGGATTGTTCCAAAAGATGATTCACATGAGTTTATTAAGGAATGGGCACCAGGTCGTAATGTACAGGATTATATTGTCTCAGCAGTGATTGAAGCAGTTAAATAAAGTTTAAAAAAAGAGGTAGCTTTACTTTGCTACCTCTTTTTTAAACTACATCTAGCACTAGGTACATTTTTAATTATTTTATGCCCATTATCAAATGGTGCTAAAGGATTAAGTATACTCTATTAATGTACTTTTCAAATTTCCAAACAGTCTTCTATTTTCATCAAATCATGTAAAAAAAAGTCCTCTTTTTTATGACAATTAACCGAATAAAATAAATCTAACACAGAGGGATTCTCAAGTTTATGAAATATATGTGCCTGTGAAAATCCTAAAACATTTTTATCTTTAATTAGTAATTTTAAATGTTCTTTTTCTTTTCCGAAATATTGAGATGATGCTATTTTGGTTGCATTACTTTTAAAAATTGGTTTTGGCATACCCATTCCATAAGGTTCTAAAATAGGTAAATCAGACATCAATTCTATAGGAAATGTGTTGATTGGAATATTACTGATATAAAATTGTTGTGGTGTACAAATTTGTTGTTTTGTCGCTTCTTTTTGTATGTTTGTACGAAATAAATTAACCTGTTTATCAGTTAAACTAATTGAAAATCCAGCAGCCATTGGATGTCCACCGAATTTCTTCAATAAATTTTCACAACCAGAAATACAATTAATAATTGAAAATTGACTTCCCTGTAAACTTCTTGCAGATCCAGTACCGTCACTTGATATAACAATTGTTGGTTTTTTGTAATAGTTAGAAGCTCTGGAGGCAAGAATCCCTATAATCCCTTTGTGAAAATCTCCGTTTATCACTAAAACGTCATCGTTTAGTAAATTTTCACTCTGTATTTTTTCTTGAATCGTCAAGAATTGTTCTGCTGTTACTTTTTTTCGTTTGTCATTTAATGCAATTAGTTGATCAATTTCTTCATTAGTTGGATCAGTAGAACGTAGAATGGCAGCAGCAAAATTTGGGTCTCCAATTCGTCCGCACGCATTAAAAATCGGACCCAAAGTAAAGCCAAATGTTGAACTATCAACTGTTTTAATCCTTAATTTATCTATTATTTTTTTGAATGCAGGATGAGGATGATTTTTTATTTTTCGTAATCCGTGCCAACAGATAATTCGGTTTTCTCCAATTAATGGCACGACATCTGCAATTGTTCCTAAAGTTGCTAAGTCGAAAAATTTAAAAGATTCACCAATCCATTCTCTTTTTAACTTAAGATAAATAGCTTGTACTAGCTTTAATGCAACCCCTGCTCCACATAAGTGAGGATTCGGATAGTGGTTGTCAATACGTTTGGGATTGATAAAAGCCAAACAATTAGGTCTCCCATTTAATACTTCGTGATGATCAGTGACAATCACATCAATTCCTTTTATTTTCGCTGCTTTTAAAGCATCATGTGCACTTGACCCATTATCAACTGTAATAATCAATGAATAAGATTTTGAAAGGCTGTTAACTATTTCCTTTGATAATCCGTAACCCTCTGTTCTTAAAGGTAATCGTGTGTCTACATGCCCACCCAATTCAAATAAAGCCTGGCTTAATATAGTCGAAGAAGTCATCCCATATAGTGATAGGTAAGCCTTTGATATGACTCTCTGGCTTTTCCCCCACTCCACACCGTACGTGACAGTTTCCCGTCATACGGCGTTCCATCGATAGCATAGTAAGATATATTAATCTACACAGCTTTACAAGTTTGAACTTGGCATAGTCATCGTCCCTTTATAATTATGAAACGTCCTCTTAGTCTTGCTCGAAACTATGATTGAAATGTTTTATTTTGCTGTGTACTTATTTACTACTATACAACCGACTCGAGCCTATCCCTCCACAGCTTATTATCACTGCTTCATAGGTACTGTGGCTCTACTTTCACTCAGACTAACCAACTTATAGCAAATCGCCTTTCGTTTGGACTGTTTCATAGGTGGTTATACCTCCACATCCTGAGCTTCCCACGTTCCAATTACCTTTATCCGTTCTATATGCCCTTAGATTTCTTCTATAGTCCTGCATGCTTGACTCTGCCAGTAACAGAGTATGGATTTTCATAACTGCGGATTTTTACTCATCCACACATGCGATAGCTTTGCTACCTATTACATTTCTGTAATATCTATGTTTAGACCTGTACATTCGAAGATTCGTCAGTGGATTACTCCACATTCTAATCATAGGCAATTTATAGGACTCCCAGTCTATAGGATACACCATCCACCTCTGGACAGCTTTCGTGTGACATATAGGCAGTCACTTACGGTATCTCTCAACTGACTTCACCGAGCTTCACACTAAGGACTTTATAACCAAAGCCTAAAGCATGTCGGAGTATCAGAGGAAGCATTTCAAGGCGTTACCCTATCATTCTACTTCTAAGATTATCAGTTCTCCATTAACCATTGTTAATGTGCCTAAACTTTTCATTTAGGGACGTGTCGCACCGCAATCATAGTCTCCAAATACTAGAATCTGTTCTTGTCGTGCAATAGCTTGTAAGATTCGAGGGACTGCAATACTCATTTCATCTAGTAAAAATGGATGATGCATCGAATCAAGAGAAGGAATGAGAAAGTCTCCTAGTATTTTAGATGTATTTATCCCTAAATGGAATAAATGTTGGGTAATGATTGGGTGAAGACAATATTGTGATGAGAGGTAGCGAATCATTGCAAATTCTGTTTCATCGTCAATTGGCTTGATTTTATTCCAATTCATTTCAAAGCCTCCAAATTAAATGTCTTACATATAGAATAGACGATATCAAAAGTAATTATTCTTTATTAAAAATATTTTGTTTTTATATAAAAACAAACGGAGTGGATGCTCAAAAAATAGTGGAGTAATAGTAGAGCGGACTAAAGTGGTTAAAATTTTCAACCGATTAATAATAATCTAAACGAAATTAACTTATCCATTTTGAAAAGAGTGGTAAAAAATATTTAAAAAGAACGGTTTAATTTAACAGCAAGTAATGGTTACTTGTTAAATTAAACCGTTCTTTTTTTTGCATATAGTAACGGCTTGCCTATTAGCGATATGTCTTTTTTTGAAATGACATATGAACACAGGCAAGCATACACTACATATAATTTAATACGGTATGTGCGAAAGCACCTAACCGCCCTGTATATAACATCAAGACCAATACAAAAGGGAAGGGCGGGGTAGCATGGTAAACTATGATTCAAAGAATAACAGTGCTACATCAGCTCCTAATAAACCCGTTGGCACAGTTATTCTACGAAATAAACCAAATATCAATTTAATAGCGAGAAGTGTTTTGATAGCCTTTAAAAACGGTACTACAGTAAAAAAGTAGTCCGTTTTTTTTTATTTCTGATCTTTTTCTGGATTATGTAAAGTGGATTAATCTAATAAAAATTCAATTAATAAAGTTACAGTTTTAAGTACATTATTTAAAAAATTTAGTACCTACATTTGTAGTAGATGCACCAGGCGGAGGTGGTAAAATCTCACTTCAACCAAACTATATCGTCTCTCAAAGCAGTAAAAAAACAGTACTAAGAAATTTTGAGGGTGTCATCACATCCTACCCAGAGCCTGAAAACTATAAAGAGGATACTGCAGAAGAGTATTTTTCACTAGTTTACCCTGATTATTTAAATAAGGCAGCTAAGGTTGGGATTGCTAGTATCATGAATGATCAAGTACAAAGTCTTATTCCTTCAGATTTAGAAAGAATGAAAAAGAGAGAACAATATCAAACAGATCCAACACATAGTTCATTAAAAAATAAACGAGAAAAAAGGGATGAATTAAAAGAGAAAAAGTTTCAATCACAAATTCAAAAAATGGATGGAAGTGTAAAGAAAGATGAATAATACTTTAAAATGTGATTGGTGCGGTGAGGAGAATGTACAGGAAACAAAAGCAGTTGTACACTGGGAATTACCAGATGGTTCCCGAGCAATTACAATTACAGGAGTACCATCATTTCATTGTGATCAGTGTAAATTTACCTATCAAAAGGAAGAGATAGTCAAATCGATAGAAGATCAGTTATTTCTCATTTCAACAAAATTACTTCCGGTTTCAGTCACATTTGATGAATTAATGAAGCAGCCGAGATTATTAAAAAGAAATTATTTTGACTTCTCGTCATAGAACGAGTATTTTTAAAATATAAAATAAATCTGTTATTATATAAAGCATAGTCAAAAAGTAATAATTTGGAAAAAGAGACAAAATAAATAATAAAACTGAGGGAGAATCATGAGAAAGTCATTTTACCATTATATGATGAAACATAGAAACTATAAAATTCCTAATGAAATTGGAAAATTGGCAGATCATCTTTTTAATGATCACTCATTTCCAAAACATTCTTCAAGCTATGACGAAATTAGCTCGTATTTAGAATTTGATGGAACTTTCCATCAATCGATGAGCGTTTTTGATGAAGCATGGAACTTATATTTAGAAGATCAATAAGATGTGACTTAGTTTAACCTAAGTTGCATCTTTTTTTAATTGCCACTTTTTCAAACTATCCCATTAATTTATTGATTCTACCATTTCTGAAACTAGCTATTCATTTCTTACCTACAAAATAGGCTAATCCCTTTTTTTATTTACTATGAAAATGACAGACAATTATCTATTGGTTGCATAGTATACAGTAAAAACGAATTAGTCACGACGTATGGAGAAGGAGGTAAGAAGTATGACAAAGAAAAAACAACCAAAATATAACGTAGATGATATTGTCGTGATTACGTTATATGGTACTGTCGGTAAGATAACAAATATAAACTTTCTATTTTTATTGGGAATTCATCACTTACGTAAAATGTATAATGCTAAGGTGATTCCATGTTAGCAGCTATTTATCTCAGACTCTCAAGAAATGAAGAGCAAAAAGATGTAGATGAAGTTCTTCTTAATCATAAAAATGCTTTGATTAAGCTTGCCAATCAGCATAATTTAAAATATATCATTTTTCAGGAAATCTCGAGTGGTGTGAATACGGATCGTGAACAATTAAATTTATTGCTTAAGAAAATACATGAATTTGATTATTTAATTATTATGGATATAGATCGTCTTTCACGTGATAATGCACATGCGGAACAAATCAAACAATTATTAATTTTAAATGATATTAAACTATTAACCCCACAAGGTAAAATCGATTTATCCCAGGAAACGAATGAAATGTTATTTTCATTTCAAGCAGTATTGGCTAATTTTGAATATAAGCAGATAAAGAAGCGGTTATCAAGAGGTAGATTAGCAGCAGCGGAGCAAGGAAAATGGGTAATGAGTAATAAGACCCCACTAGGGTATCGTAAAAATTCGGAAAAAAAATTAGAAATCATTGAAGATGAAGCGAAGATCATTCGATTAATATTCGATAAATCGTTAGAAAAAGTTTCAGTAAATGAAATAGCTCGGCAATTAAATAGGTTAAATTGGAGGAGTAGGCAAGGTAAAATCCTTACTACATCACATATTAGCCAATTACGTACGAATCCTGTATATTATGGGGCCATACAGGCAAAAAGACGTATTCATAATAAGATTATTGATGAAGTTTTTATTGAAAATGCTCATGAGGCTATCATAACAAAGGAGCAATTTTTTGCCGTCCAAACTATATTAGAAAATCATAAAAATGTTTATTTTCAAAACCGAAAAGCAATCCGTAGATTACAAAATTTATTATACTGCAATTGCTGTGGGCGGAAGCGATATATTCAAAAAGATCGTTCAAATATTGATTTTATTAAATCATGTTCATATAAAATATCAAACAATCAATGTAAAGATCGAGGCTATAAATATCAATTAGTTGAAGAATTTGTTTTAAAAAGCATTAAAGAAAAAAAATCAGAGCTAAAGAAAGCGCTAAAAATGCTAGATTCTCAGAAAACAATCGAACTAGAACAAAGATTAACGACTGAACTCGTCTCATTAATTAAACAAAAAGATAAAATTAAAAAACGACAAAATAACGTTAGAGAAATGAGAATGGATGCAGAAATTACTAAAGAGGAATATGAAGAACTAAAAAATGAACTAATCGGCCAAATGAATCAACTGAACGAGCAAATTGAATCCTATCAGACCCAAATAGAGAATTTAAGAAACAAAAACGATGAGCGTCAAAAAATAGAGAAGATCATTGAAACGCTAGACAATTTAGAAGTCATCGATCCTGAAATATGTAATCAATTTTTAAAATCTTTTATTAATAAAATATGGTTTAGTAGTAATATGGATTCAAGTCATGATACTACTCGAAGTAAGGAAATTGCCACTATTAAAATAGAATGGATCTAATGCATCAATTAACATTCTATGAAACGACAAAACTAACCATATTCGGTTTTTAAGAATCTTAAAGTTAAAATAAAAAAGTTCAGTTTACCATCTTCGAAAAGATCGAACTGAACTTTTTTGTAGTGATTTTAAAAATTTATCTGTTATTGATTAATTGAACTAATTCATTAAAATATTTTTCTGCTTCCTTGGTACTTCTTGCACATTTTAACCTTCTCATTAAAAAATTGTAATGAAAATCAACTTCTCCATTTGTTGCATCATTTGTACTGTCATCTTCATTATTTAGTTCGATCCCATCGACAACACCAGTATCTGTTTGATGCATATTTCCCTTGTTATAAGCTGGGGCACTTGTCTTTTTGTTCTCATTTTTCTCTTTCTCCATTTCCTCAAGCGTTGAACTAAAATCAATGATTTTGTTATTAACGTTTTTATCAACCAATTTTTCTAAATAAGCACCGCCGCTAACTCCACAAATAAAAGCATAAATGATAATTGATACAGGAGTTTGATCATTTGTCGTTAAAACAGCAATAAGGTATGATATACAACCTGCCATAGCTCCAAGAATTATTTCACGCTTAGAACCAAGTGAATATCTTTCTCTACCATCAGAATCTTTAAACCGATAACTTCTAATGTAGCCCTCATTAGCTAATAATATATTGGCATAACCACCGATCGCACCAATTAATATTGATAGAAAGGTCAGGAATAAATCATTAGACGATAATGTATTCAGCCAATTCTCGTACATATTGGTACCCTCCCGTTTATGTTAACTATAGGGTGGCTTTTTTTAGAATAGTACAATTAGATGAAATACGTTGATAAAGCTTTTTTTATTTACAAAAACTGTACCAGCAAGCTGAAAATAGGTTGATCTAATTCGATAGATATTAATTTTAAGTCTTAACGGGTTCACGTTTAGTTAAAAAGGAGCGAATCGTTTGATTAAATTTTTCCGCAGCTTCCATTTTTGTTACATGGCCTGTATTTTTGAAAATAACTAATTTTGAATTAGGAATACTTTTATGCATGACTAATTGGAGCCATACTGGCGTAATCGGATCATACTGACCACCAATAATAAGTGTTGGAACCTTTATATTTGGTAACAATTCTCTATTATCAACCTTAAAACATTCTCTCATCGACCTGTCATATCCTTCTGGGTTTGGACGATAATATTGTTTAAATTGTTGTAATGATTCTTCTTCCCATGAAAAAAGGCAAGTTCTTGCTGTCATCTCTTTTATCTGTTGGGATGTGAAAATTTTTGAACGAAACTCTTTATAATGAATAAACCATAATCCTAGTAATCTTGGCGCAAAATGAAATGTACTGACTAGGATTAAAGAGCGACATCTTTCAGGTGCTTGGCGGTACATCTCTTGTGCAACAGTCCCACCCATAGATAAGCCTAATATATGCGCGCTTCCAATTCCTAACTCATCCATTAAATCAAGTACATCTTTGGCGAAATTTTTAATTGAGATGCCTTCAGTTAAATCATTTTCTCCATGGCCACGCAAATCAGGAATAATTAAATCGAACTCATTCGCTAATTCATATTGTTTAAACCAGCTTTCTTTTACTTCACCAAGACCATGAATTAATACGAGAGGTTCTCCAGTACCTAACCGGTCATAATACAGTTTGATACTTTCGGTTTTAATAACGTACAACTTTATCACTCCTTTGTATTTTTTACTAAAATATTTAACGAATAAACGCTATGTTTGAAGTTTTTTGAAAATTTATAATAAATTATATTTACTATATTGACCCTATATTCATATATGTGTAAAATACACCTATTAGATTTTTATATAGAGGTGTTACCAATGAACAATGATAAAGATAAAAATATTACTCCATCAAAAAATTTTATTATGCCTTTTATTCTTCTACTCCTTAGTCGGATGACACTTCATGGCTATGATCTAATTCAAAAGCTCCACGCATTCGGGTTTCAAACACTTGACCAAGGAAATTTATATCGATTATTAAGACAACTAGAGAAAGAAAATCTTGTACAATCAAAATGGGATACGAAAGGAAGCGGACCTGCTAAGCGCTGTTATTCAATTACAGAAGCTGGGAAGGCATACTTAACAAGTAACGCAAGACAACTCGAACTATATCAATCAATGCTTGATCAATTTTTCAAAATGTACACTAGTTTTCTTGAGCTCTACATTCCTCCATTACAAAGAGAGGCTAAAATAGAGAAAAATTCGAAATCAAAAGAGGAGGAAGAAGTTTGACGTTAAAGAAAGCTTCAAAATCAAAGGCAGAAGTTCAAAAAATTAAAGACCAGAAAGTAGAAAAATATTTTATGAATCCTTTTTTTAATACGCTCTGGGATCAATACGAAAGTAGTTTTACATACATAAGAGACAGTAGAGAACAAAGGTTAGATTCGTTTATAAAAGTATTAAAAGAAACAAGGAAATTTAACGAGGAATATCGTAATGCAGTAAATGGTTTATTTGAAGAAATAAAGTATCTTAATCATCATTTAAAAGCAAATACATTAAGAATTAAAATAGATGAATCTTCAGAAATTCAATCAAGTGTTAATCTATTTGAAGAAACGGTAAATAAATTTGGTGAGTTACTATCTACGCCGTTAAAAGCCTCAATCGAGTTTATTGAAAGGGTAGAAGAGCAATATGAACAAACTGGAA
The DNA here is from genome assembly GCF_023115465.1 of Gottfriedia acidiceleris. Lineage (NCBI taxonomy): Bacteria > Bacillati > Bacillota > Bacilli > Caryophanales > Bacillaceae > Gottfriedia > Gottfriedia acidiceleris. Next base: position 2,082,508 of record NZ_CP096034.1, read on the forward strand.
ATTACTACATAGAGGGTTTAAAGGAAAGAGAGCGAGAATGGTCATCTTTAAATGAACATTACTTGCAATCTTTAAGAGCAGCACATACAAACTTTAACCATCAAATAGAGGATCGGTTTAAACTGTTTACATCTTTTAGTAAATAAGTAATGTTTAGTCCTTTGTATTCAGACTAAAAACAACTCATTAAAATCAGAAGAGTTGTTTTTTTTATGCAATATTGTTTTTCTTATAGCCAGTTTGGTCGATTAAAATACCCACCTCGAACTATAGACAAGACCTTTGAATAGTCTATAGAGGGGTGTTTCTTCATGAATAAGTTTAAATATGAAGAAATTGGAACGTTAAATGTAAAACTTGCTGCAGAAGCATTACTAAAATTAACTTTAAAAATAAAAAATGACGATATAAAAATAAAGACATCTGATAAGCCACTCACGTAAAACTTACTTGAGTGTTTTTTTTGTCTAAAATAGCCAATAAAAATAGAAAGTTAATAAATATTAAACTGATGGATGGCGTTTTTGTTTATGAAGTCAATAATCATGACGGACTTTATGTTGAGAATACTCTTCAGCTTCTCAACGAATATGATGGGAAAAAACTTGAAAAAGAATGGATAGAAGTAAATTATTCATTTTCTTTCGGGGATCTTGTTCAAGTCAATGGCTATGAAAAAGAAATTTTTCGAATTGTTGGGTACCGTACAGAGGTTTGGCGATATAAAAATGACGCGTGGGAAGATACAATATACGAATTAGCGCGTATTACTGATGGAGAATGGTTAGAAGCCGATGAAACAGATTTAACCTTAATTGCATCAGCACAAACTGCAAATGCAATTCTAAAAAAACTAAGAAATGATAAAAATGGCATTACAAAATTAGACTTAGAAAAACTTCGCTCAATGAATGATTTTAATAAAAACAGAAATAAAACAACAAAACAAGAAATAATTGATGGATTATTAGATATATATAATGATTACGCTGTTTTATATTCAATCTTCCAAGACGAAGAATATAAAATTGTGATGGATCTAGTGCTTAAAAATTTAAATAAATTCTCAGAGAAGAAAACAAATTGAGAGAGAGGATATTCTACAATAATTGTAGAATTATATGAATCATAAAAGGTATGCCTATCCCTATTAAAATAAAAAATGCAATTGTCGTCAGTTTTTCAACGGCTTCTTCAAATAGTTCATCATTAACCATAATTTCTTTTAAATTAGCTAGCTTGTCCATTTTTATCATTGGAATCTCGCTCCTTTAACATGTTTTAATTGAATATATGCTTGTCAATGTTGTATTATGCTAAAGGTTACATATTAATATTTTTTTGTGCTTGGTAAGGTTTTTTTCATATTTTCTCATTTTTCACATATTAACTAGTAAGGGGTGATGCTAGTGAAAGAAATTGAGGTAGTTATTGATACGGAAGAAATAGCAGAATTTTTCTATCAACAGCTCATTCAGCGGGGTTATGTTCCTGAGGAAGAGGAAATTGAGGAACTAGCGGATATTACTTTTGAGTACTTACTGGAAAAATGTATGATTGATGAAATTGATGAGGAAGAAGAATAGTCATGAAAGTGACGACGGGAGCTCTCGTCGTTTTTCTTTGTGTATCCAAAGTACAAGCCATTAAGTTGCATTAACTGGTATATATATTGGAGGATTATATGAAAAAAAATAATTGGATACTAATTTTTACTTCTATTTTTCTATTTGTTATTTTAGGACTTATTTATGATTCAAACATGATTCGAAGTTTGGACGATTCAGCGTTTAAATTCTTTGAATTCATTCGAACAGATGCACTAGATTCATTTTGTTATTTTTTAAGAGATTTTGGTTCTTCAAAAATGTATTTAACATTTGCTGTCATTGTTTTAGTTTATTCAATTTTACGTAAGCGTATTTGGACTGGTTTATCATTAATTATTACAATATTGACAGCTAGAGTGGTTGTTTCCTTTTTAAAAGATCTATATGAAAGACCAAGACCAAGTTCAATGTACTATGTAGAAAGTGGATTTAGTTTCCCTAGCGGTCATGCAGTTATGGCAACATCCTTCTTTCTAACTTTAGGCTTTATTTTAATTGTCATTCAACCTGAAATGATGAAACATAAAAAAATGATTCAATTTATCGTTCTTTTAATGATATTTTTAATATCAATGAGTAGAATTTATCTACATGTACATCATTTTTCAGATATTATTGCTGGATGGCTAGTAGGATATGCATGGTACAGTATTTGTAAAAATATATTTATTAATTTACATGAAAGAAAACAGCTTTAACTAAATAGGAAAAAATGACACCTATCATCGAGATGATGTAGGTGTTTCTTTTTGGTTCCCGATAGTGCCTTTAGGAAATCGAACAACATCTTCAATGCAATTAAGTACAATAAATACCTCATGAGATGTATATGATCTAAATCAAGTCCAAATTTGTTATAAATGTTAAAGACAAGTAAACCAGGAATTAGGATATGCATACGAAAACCACAAGGCTCATTCACCTTGTGGTCTAATTTATTTTATTTAAATTTTAGGGATAATCCTATTCACATCAAGATTTAACTTGATATTATTCAAAAGTTGTTAAAAATTCTTCGACTGATTCTGGTGTTTTTGCATTTGCGCTATGTAAGTGACCAATTTTTTCGCCATCTTTAAATACAAGTAAGCTTGGAATTCCCATTACTTGTTGTTGACTAGCGATTTCAGGAAATTCGTCACGATCCATTGTATACCAAGTAAAGGATGGGTGCTCTTCAATTACGTCTCCGATAAAAGCATCTAAACGTGTACAATCAGGACACCAAGTTGCATAAAATTTCACCACGATTGGCTTTTCACTTTTAATTATTTCCTCATATTTTTTTACGTCTTCTATTTTTTCCATAATTGCCTCCTAAAGCTTTAATAAGTTTATTTTGAATCATATTAATTAGTATTTCAATTATTTTAACTTAATAATTCATTTTTATAATTAATGTGATTAAAAAGCATACAAACGTTCGTATGTTGATGTAAAATATAAGATAGAAAAGTTGTTCTATAAATTTAATATCAATGAAAGTAAATAAAATGATGAGGTGTATTTAATGAAGTTTATTCATACAGCAGATTGGCACCTTGGTAAAATTGTACATGGTGTACATATGACAGAAGACCAACGATTTATATTAGATGAATTCATTTCAATCATTAAAGATGAAAAGCCAGATGCAGTTGTTATAGCAGGTGATTTATATGATAAAAGTATATCTCCAACTGAAGCGATTGAACTATTAAATGAGGTATTCCATAAAATTGTAATTGAATGTAATACGCCCATCCTTGCGATTGCTGGAAATCATGATAGCGCTGAACGAATTGAATTTGGTAGCCGTTTTATGGAAAAAGAAGGCTTATATCTAGTAGGAAAATTTCAAACTCCATTTAAGAAAGTTATTCTGAATGATGATGATGGTGAAGTTCATTTTTATTTAATTCCATATGCCGAACCGAGTATTGTACGTTTTATTTTACAAAACGATGATATTCATTCACATGATGACGCTATGAAAGCAATCATAAATAAAATAAGAGATGAAGAATTAGACCCATCAGTACGAAATGTATTTGTTGGACATGCATTTGTTACAAATAATGGTGAGCCTTCAGATGAGGAGACAGAGGGTGAACGAACACTCTCCATCGGTGGAGCTGAATACGTATCACATCATAATTTTAAACATTTTAACTATACAGCCCTAGGACATTTACATCGGGCACATTTTGTAGGAAATCAATCAATTCGTTATTCTGGATCACCTTTAAAGTACTCACTTTCTGAAGAAAACCATAAAAAAGGCTGCTTAATTGTTGAAATAAAAGCTGACGGTGAGCTATCAGTCGTTAAGAAAGATTTTCATCCAAAACGAGATTTAAGATCGATTGAAGGAACAATTGAGGAAATCAGACAGCATTCTGTGAATGATGATTATGTATTTGTAAAATTAACTGATGAGCATATGGTAGTACATCCGATGGAGCAAATCAGAACAGTTTATCCAAATGCAATGCATGTTAGTCGAAAACGAACGACATTACAAACAGATAAAACAAATCAGCTGAGTTTAGTGGAAAAACAATCAAAAAATCAACTTGAGTTGTTCCAATCTTTTTATAAAGAAATGAAAAATGAAGATTTGAAAATTGAAGATGAACAATACATGAAAGAGATTATTCAAGAAATCTTTGTAAGGGAGGAATAGATTTGAAGCCATTAAAAGTAGTACTTCACGCATTTGGACCTTACAAGGATAAGGTATATGTTGACTTTAGTCGACTAAACGAAAAAGGACTATTTGCAATAACTGGTCCAACCGGTGCAGGTAAAACAACAATATTTGATGGAATTTGTTTTGCTCTTTTTGGTGAGGCGAGCGGTGAAAATAGGAATGACCAAACATTGCTTCGAAGTCATTTTGCTGATGATGATCTATATACTAGTGTTGAATTGACATTTGAATTAAAAGGAAACCATTATAATATTTTTAGACAAAAGGGTCATCAAAAGAAGCAAAATAAAGGTATTACAGGCGATAAAATCGAGTTTTATAAAATTGAGAATGAAGAAAAAGTACCTTATTGCCAGGAATTTAACAAAACTTCAATCGTCAATAAAAAAGTAGAAGAATTATTAGGAATCAATGCAGATCAATTTAAACAAATCGTATTACTTCCTCAAGGTGAATTTAGAAAATTATTAGTTTCGGATACAAAAGAAAAGGAAGAAATTTTGCGAAAAATTTTCAGAACTGAACTATTTGAAAAAGTAACTGAAACTCTAAATTTAGCTCGAAAAAAAATGGAAAGTAAATTTACTAATTTAAAGCAAAAAATCGTTATTAAATTAGAAGTGATTGAAAAATTGTTAAGCGAAAAAGGAATTCAAATTGCTGACGAATCTCAAATTAATCTTCATATTGTTAATGAGATTTTGACTGAACATATAGTAAGTATATTGGATGATTTAAAAAGACTTGAAGAAAATGAGAAAATGCAAAAATCACAATTAGAAGTTAGTCAGCAAAAGCTATTTTCAGCAGAAGTCCATAATAAAAATATTGATCGATTAATTGAAGTAATTGAATTAATAACAATGTTAAAAGGTCAAGAGTTAGAAATAGAAGATAAAAAAGTAAAAATAAAATTAGCCACAAATGCTGAAAAAGTATTGCCTATAAAAACTGAACTTGAGAAACTAAAAAATTCACTTCAAGTAACGAACGATAAATTATTATTTGAAATAGATAGTTTAAAAGAAACAATTATTAAAATTGAAAAAATCTCTGCGGAAGTAGCTACATTACCTGAAGATCAAAAAAAATTAGGTAGCTTAGAAAGCCAATTGAGTAATTTATTAGCGTTAAAAGAAGATGTCGATCAATTTCAAAACCACAAGGTAGCGTTTCATACTAAGTCGAAACAGATTCTATTATTTGAAAATGAAGAAAAGACATTACAAGATGGTTTAAAGAAAGCGAACGATGAATTAAATCAATTAAAACAGCAACTAAATGATTTAGAAGGTGTTCATGATCAATGGGCAAAACTCTCCTTATTAAACAAGGAAATTAAACTAAAAGGTGGGTTTGCTAAACGAATCTTTATTGCAAAAAAAGAATTAGAGCAAAAACGAAATGAATATCAAATAAAAAATTTAGACCATATAAAGCTAAAAAATGAATTGGACAGAATTGAAAGTGAAATGCATCTGCAAAAAGCCGCTTTTTTAGCAAAAGATTTAAGAGATCAAGAGCAATGTCCAGTTTGTGGAAGCACACATCACCCATCACTTGCTAAATTTAATGGAACTGTCAATGAAGAAGAAGCAGAAAAATTGAAAATACAAGTAAATCAATTTCAGACTGAACTAGCAACAATTCAAGGAGAAATAAAAAGTAAAGAAAACTCATTAAAAATTGATGAACAATCATTTTTTGAAGAGCATGGACAATTTGATTTTACAAATGAAGGTCTTAAAACACTTGCTAATGAGTTTAATGAAAATGAATCAAACTTAAAAAGTCTGACTGAGAAAAAAGCTGTTTTCGAAAAGATTAATAATGTAATAAAAACAAAAGAACAATTAATGAGGGATTTAACCGTAAAAGTTACTGAAAAGACTGAGGCAATGAATAAGTTTACGAATGAATTAAATGAATTAAAAATTCAGATCGTACAAATTGAATCAAAATTACCGGAATCTTTAAGAACACTTGAGAAATGGCAATTGGAAAAAAATGAAATTGAAAAAAATATAGCACTATTAAAAGCTAAAATTTCAAAAATTGAAGAAGAATTTAGCATCCTAACTGAACAGAAGACGGTTAAAGTGACTACTCGCACTCATCTTGAGAAAGAAGTTTTAAAATTAAATGAAGAGATTCAATCAACAACGATTCTTTATCATGAAAAACTAGCTGAGTACGACTTTAATGGTGAATCAGAGTTTATAAGTGCAATTGATTCTATTCGAATGATTGATCAATATCGAAATGATTTATCAATGTTCGAGGAGAATCTTCAAAGATTAAGTACAGAAAAAGAGTTGCTAGAAAAACAAGTTCAATCGATGGAAAAAATTGATGTAAGTGAACTTAAAATGAAGGTACAGGAAATTACTCAGCATTTAGACGCGATCGTTAACGAGATGATCCGTATTCAAGAATTAAATAAGCGATTAAGTCAATTGAAAAGTGACCTAAAAATCTATCAAGAGGATTTTGTAAAAACTGAACAAAAATTAGCAGGCTTAACTGATTTATATAAAGTTACAAAAGGCGATAATGATAAAATGATTTCGTTTGAGCGATATGTCTTATTGGATTACTTTGAACAAATTATTGAATCGGCAAATATTCGACTTGATCATTTATCAAATGGCCAATTTCAATTGCAACGAAAAGATGCAGTTGAAAAAGGTAGGAAACAAAGTGGATTAGGACTGGAAGTGTATGATTCCTATACAGGTCTGGCTAGGGATGTAAAAACACTATCTGGTGGAGAGCAGTTTAATGCATCACTTTGTTTAGCTCTAGGGATGGCAGATATTATTCAAGCACATAAAGGCGGTGTATCAATTGATACGTTGTTTATAGATGAAGGATTTGGATCACTAGATGATGAATTATTATCAAAAGCAATTGATACACTTATTCAGCTTCAAAAATCTGGCCGATTAATTGGCGTTATTTCCCATGTGCAAGATGTAAAGGATGCAATGCCTGCAGTAATTGAAGTTCATAAAACGAACAAAGGATATTCAGAGTTATCAATTTTAATTAAATAAAGCAGTAAGAGCCGGAAACTAAGCGTATGTTTCCGGTTTTTTATTTTTACTAAAAAGAGTTCTACTAGAATTTTTTTGAATTAAATATAGTTATCTGTAAATACATTAAAAATATAAATTCTTATTTTACTGTTTAATGGAGGGGATTAGCAATAGTTGACATAGTATTGCATATTTAAACAAGAATAGATATAATGATTAAAAATCTAAATATATTAAATTTTCAATAAATTTATTCGAATCAGAAATTTATTACATAAATCAAAAATAATTGGGGGTATTGAAATGAAAAATGTTAAAAAACTATCGTTTGCATTTGCTGTGACGACAGCTCTTATTTTATCAGGTTGTGGTAAGGATGCTAAAACAAGCGGAAAAGCAGACAAACCATTACGAGTTGTTACTGATGCTGCTTATGCGCCATTTGAATATCTTAATAACGGTAAAATAGTAGGATTCGATGTTGATTTTACTAATGCAGTTGCGAAAGAAGCTGGGGTAAAAATCAAAATTGTGAATACTGGATGGGACCCATTATTTGCTGAAATTGGTGGGAAAACTGCTGATATTGGTATGTCTTCTATTTCCATCAATGCAGATCGTGAGAAAACATATGATTTTACAACTCCTTATTTTCTTTCGATTAATAAAATCCTAGTTCCTGAGGGTAGTAGTATTAAATCAGCTGCAGATTTAAAAGGTAAAGTTGTAGCAGTGCAAAATGGTACAACAGGACAAGAAGCTGTTGAAAAAATGTTTGGTAAAAACAATAAAAATCTTAAAAAATTCGAAAATAACAATTTAGCAATTTTAGAGCTTCTTAGTGGAGGAGCTGATGCAGTAGTTGCGGACAATGGTGTTTTAGAAGCATATGCAAAAAATAATCCAGATAAAAAGCTAGTTGTTATTGATGATAAAAATAGCTTTGAACCTGAATATTACGGACTATTACTTCAAGATGGAAGTAAATTAAAAGGTAAACTTGATAAAGCAATTAAAGAAGTAGTGAACAATGGTACTTATGAAAAAATTTATAAAGAGCATTTTGGATCAGAGCCAGATCTTGAAACATTAAAAGCAGAAGAAAATAAATAGGAAATTAAAAATTGCGTAACAGGCATTTGTGTTACGCAATTTTATCTAAATGGGGGAAAAGAAATGGGATTTGATTTTGGAATTATAAAAGAATACATACCGTTTTTCCTAAAAGGAACTGCATTAACAATTGGCTTATCTTTTGCAGGAATATTCTTAGGTACAATAATTGGACTATTTATTGGATTAGGTAAAATGCAATCAAATAAATGGTTTGCATTACCCTTTGTTTGGTATATCAATTTCTTTAGAGGAACACCGCTATTTGTACAAATTCTATTAATACACTTTGGGGTAGTTCCGTATTTTATAGGGGAGACAAACGCAATAGCGGCCGCAATCATTGCACTATCATTAAATGCAGCAGCTTATATTGCAGAAATCTTTCGTGCTGGGATTCAATCAATCGATAAGGGGCAAATGGAGGCTTCTCGTTCTTTAGGAATGACGCATGTACAAGCTATGAAACATGTTATTTTACCTCAAGCTGTAAAACGTATGATCCCTCCACTTGGAAACGAATTTATTGTCTTAATTAAGGAATCTTCAATTGCAGCTATTATTGCTGCACCTGAACTTATGTATTGGAGTAGAGCAATGCAAGGGCAGTATTATAAAGTGTGGGAGCCGTACATATCTGCTGCTGTAATCTATTTAGTCCTAACATTAACATTAAGCTTTGTTTTAAATCGCATTGAAAGAAGGTTGACTACGGGATGATTAAAGTAGAAAAATTAAAAAAATCATTTGGTTCGCTAGAAGTATTAAAAGATATCAACATTACAATTCAACCACGTGAAGTTTGCGTTGTAATCGGTCCTTCTGGTTCTGGTAAATCAACCTTCCTTCGATGTTTAAATATGTTGGAAACAATAACAGCGGGTAAAGTTTTTATCGAAGACGTCGATCTTACAGATAAAAAGACAAATATAAATAAAATTCGTACTGAAGTAGGCATGGTATTCCAACATTTTAATCTATTTCCACATTTAACAGTTATAGAAAATATTACTCTAGCACCTAAAAAAGTAAGAAATCGAGCGAATGATTTTGCTAAAACGAAAGCACTTGAACTTTTAAAAAAAGTCGGGCTTTCAGATAAAGCAAATGTATATCCTGATTCATTATCTGGAGGACAAAAACAACGTGTTGCGATTGCAAGGGCACTTGCAATGGAACCAAAAATTATGTTATTCGACGAACCTACGTCCGCTTTAGATCCCGAAATGGTCGGAGAAGTTTTAGAGGTTATGAAACAACTAGCTAAAGAAGGAATGACAATGGTCATCGTTACACACGAAATGGGATTTGCTCGTGAAGTTGGTGATCGCGTAATCTTTATGGATCAAGGTTACATAGTAGAAGAAAACAGTCCTTTGCAAATATTTGATTTCCCAAAACACGAGCGTACGAAAAGCTTTTTAAGTAAAGTTTTATAAGGAAGATATTAAATAGATGAGGTTATCCCGACTTTTTTTAGGGAAGCCTCTTTTTTTATGTCATAGGAGATTTAGTATTCAGTCTGGCTGGAAATAAAATCTTCGTGATTCGGAAATAACGAATTCAAATGTGCAAATAAACGATGAAAAGTTGCAAATTAAGGACTAACTGCAAATAAATTTGGAGAATCGCAAATCAAAATGACAGAACAGCAATTACATATGTCAAAACAGCAAATAAAATCAATAGAACAGCAATTAAATCCGTAAGTATTGCAAATAAGAGTAAGAATTACTCATACCAGTTAGAGTATTATAACGTGATTACTGTATAATAGTAGATTATTTAATGGAAAACTAGCAAATATCACCTAATTATTTCTAAATCGCTTAAATAGTTGATAAAAACCATCTAATTATGAGTTAAAAAGAAGCAATAGGTCATCTAGATCCCCTTTTAGATTGGAGAGAAAAGGTCTCGAATCCTATTTTATTAATCGAAGTGTTTTCTTTTCATTCTTTTCGGAATATTATGCTAAAATTTATTTAAGACAAAAAAAGGAGTGTAGGACAATGGAAATTCAAAGAATTCTAGTAACTAGCCGAATTCATCATAAGCTAAAAGATCTAATTGAATCTCATAATCTATCAAAAGAGTTTCGTTTTTTACCTGAAGATGAAGTAACAAAAGAGGATTATGAGTGGGCTGATACATTTGTTGGTTTTCGTCCAACACCAAATTTTGAATTTGGAAACATAAAGTGGATCCATTCATTAGCAGCGGGCGTAGATAGTTTCATGAAAATTAAATGGAAAAATGATGTACTTTTAACGCGAACGATTGATGTTTTTGGTCCGAAAATGAGTCAATATTGTTTAAGTTACATACTCCAAGATTCACAATTACATGAACAATTTTCAAATTTACAGAATGAAAATAAGTGGGAATTTCATATTCCAAAATCTTTAGAAGACCAAAAAGTTGTCATTTATGGTACAGGAGAAATTGGAGGACATATTGGTAAGGTTTTATCAAGCTTAGGAATGAAAGTATATGGCGTTTCTATGAGTGGTAATCAAAAACAATATTTTGAAAAAATAGTTCCGTTCCAAGAAGCATCTACAATTTTAGATCAGACAGATTGGATTATTAGTGTTCTTCCGTCTACGAATGAAACTAAAAATATATTAGATATGAATACATTTAAACAGTTAAATAATGTAGGGTTTATAAATGTTGGTAGAGGAGCAACTGTATGTGAGGACTCTTTAAAGGAAGCTTTGAATAATGGGTATATACGAAAAGCTATTTTAGATGTTTTTGCCGTTGAACCACTTCCAGCCGAATCTGAATTGTGGCAAATGCCTAATGTAAAAATAACTCCACATATTTCGGCTGTTACTTTACCAAATGATGGTGTAAAATGTTTTGTCAATACACTTTCAACATTAGAAAATAACGGGAAATTAAGAAATGTAGTGAAGATTGAAAAGGGATATTAATTTTATGATGTAGAATGGGGATAATTTGCCAAAGGCCGCCATGCAATAAGTAGTTAAATTTTTCATTTCCCATTAAAAAATTATAAATTTGCAGCTATGAAGGGGACTTGACGTAGTTGTAAATTTTAGGAATTAAGGATAAGTACAACAACGCCACTGTCTTTCTTAAAGCACGCCAATCGTTGAGTTTTCTTTATTATCACAAACATGTTAGGATATACAGGTAACAAATTGATAAAAAAGGAGAATACAAAAATGGCAATTATTGACGTTTCAATCGTACCAATTGGCACAGAAACACCTAGTGTAAGTGCGTATGTAGCAAATATACATAAAGTTCTAGAAAAGTATAATGGCGAAGTGAAATTCCAACTTACACCAATGAATACAATTATTGAAGGCGAATTACCGTTATTATTAAAAGTTGTACAAGAAATGCATGAGGTACCATTTGAAAATGGAATTTCAAGAGTTGCAACGACTATTCGAATTGATGATCGTCGCGATAAGAAGAGCACAATGGAAGGTAAATTAGCTTCTGTTCAAGCAAAACTTGAACTAAACTAATTTTGACTTGATAAAGTGACTTGATAGGTTTAACAACTTATCGTCACTTTTTTTTGTGATTTGAAAATAATCGCGTGATTATTTTGAATATTCTCTTGAAATTCCAAAATTTAGTTGATAAACTAAACTAATCAGTCAGTTTAAATATATTTAGTGAGTAAAGGAATGTGTTCAATGCCAAAAGTCTCAGATGATTACAAAGAACGCAAAAGAGAGAGTCTTCTTGAAAGTGCATTAAAATGTTTTGGAGAAAAAGGATATCATTCGACTACAATGGATGATATTGTTGCATATTCCAAAACGAGTAAAGGGCTAATCTATAATTATTTTAAAAGTAAGGAAGAGCTCTATTTAACGTTAATGCAAGAAAGAACAGTCCAAACTTTTGAAAAAATTAATCAACGATTCCAAACTATTAGTTCGTCAAAAGATAAGCTAAAAGAGCTATTTCAAATGTATAGTGAAATTTCATTAACAGAAAAATGGCGAAATATGATTAGAGTCCATATGGAGTTTTGGATTAATTCAGCTAGGCATGAAAATCTACAAGCCATTATGATTGAAAGGTACAAAAATCAATACCGATTATTTTTAAGTGAAATTATTAAACAAGGAATAGCAACTGGTGAATTTAAGAAATCAATCGATCCTGATATTATTTCTAGTTTGTTTTGGGCTAATATCGATGGCATTTGTTTACATTATTCAGTTGTAGAAGAAGATGAAATTTACAAAGCACAATTTAAAGCCGCAGAAGAAATGATTATGTCTTATATAGTTCAAAATTAAAGTTTTTGGTAGAGAAGGTGAATACTTTCCTACCAAGACTTTAAATTCAGAAAATTTTTTATGTTAAAAATAAAGCAAACAACATACACTAATCATAGAATAAAATAAACTTAATAGTCAGTTTTAATTGAAAAGGAGGTATTACGATGAATGCAGTCCAAATTAGAATTATTTTTTTGTCTATGTATTAATAAGTGTGTCTGTTTAATTTTAGTAGAATGAAGGGATTATAGTTGGAAAGAAAGTCTATTTTTTATATACAAAGGCGTTCTCGGATATAGGTAGTATGATGGAATTAGTTGTAATGAATGCAGTAATCTACTCGATGACGAAAAGTACATCATGGCTGGCTGCGGTTTTAGCCCTACGAGTTTGTGGAGGCATTTTAACAAGTTTATTTTCTGGTGTATTTGCCGATCGATATAATCGAAGAAAGCTAATGATATTTAGCGATATTACTAGAGGAATAAGTATTCTTACCTTATGTATTTTCCCTTCACCATTAATGTTTGCAATTGTAGCATTTATCATTGGTGCATTAGGAAGCTTTTTTTCAGTTAGTTTTAGTGCAGATTTACCACAAATATTTGGTGAAGAAAATATTTTAAAAATAAACGCTTTTATTTCGCGCCTTGCTGCAATTAGTATGGTTATTGGATTTTTAGGATCAGCATTCTTATCAACGGTTGTAGATTATCGTGTAATCATCGGAATAGATGCCCTTTCTTATTTCTTATCCGCATTTGTTCTAATCTTTTATAAATGGGAAAATACGGTTAAAAAAGGTGTCAACAATCAATGGAAACAACTATTTAATGATTTGAAAGAAGTAAAAACATATGTGCTAATTAAACCGCTATTAGTATTTGTATTCATTGTATTTTTATTTCAAACATTCTCAACAAGCTCTCATAATGTCGGAGTACCAATATTAGCAGAAAAAATTAGCACAGAACATGCAACATTTTACCAAGGACTGATTTGGGGAACTTGGGGTATTGGAGGAATCCTATCGACTTTTTTAATCCCAAAGGTCTCTTGGTTAAAAAAACATTATCTATTTATGTATTACGGAACTTCAGTTTTAACATCAATTGGCTTCATTTTATTTTTATCGAATCAAATTTTATGGGTAGTATTTTTCTTCGCATTTTTTACAGGCTTTTTTGATAATGCAGCAGGTACTTATTTTTCAACAATGATTCAAAAAACCGAAAATTCTATAAGAGGTAGAATCTTTGGAGTCGCAAATTTGTTAAATAGGGTTGGTTTTACGATCGGTTTTGTAGCTGCATCACCATTATTATCATTTTTATCAATGCCACATCTTTTTTGGTTGTTTCATGGTAGTCTAATCATTATGATTTTATGTGTAACTAGTTACTTACTAATTAAGAAAAAAATTGCTTTTAACTATGAGCAAATTCAACAAAATGAAAATGAACTCATCATTTCTAAATAAAAAAGGACGTGTTTATATGGAAACAAATTTGAAGAAGAATATTGAGCTAGAAAAAATAAATTATTTTAGATGTAGCGAAGTAGACGTTGAATTAGCTTATCAAGCATTTTCCATAGGTTTTTCAGATTATATCGTTAAATTCAATTATTCTAAGGAACAGTTTGTAAATTTGTTTTTTGGTCCAGAAGGTAACAAACCTGAGCACTCTTTCGTTGCAATTTATGAAAATGAAGCGGTAGGTGTGATTTTAGGCGGGATTAAAATGTATGAATCGATTAAAACAATGCGATGTGGTACATTGGCAATTAGTCCAGATTATAGGGGATTAGGTGTTAGCCAAAAATTATTTGAACTGCATAAAGAAGAAGCAGAGAAAAACGAGTGCAAACAACTATTCCTAGAAGTAATTGTAGGAAATGATCGAGCAATTAATTTTTATAATAAACTTGGATACGAAAAGATTTATGACCTTACTTATTTTTCTAAATCAGATTTAACAAGTTTACACCAAATACAATTACATCCTAGTTCAGAAATAAATAAAGTTGACTTTAAAACTTTCAAGGAAACAATTACAATATGGGACTATCATATAAACTGGCAAAATGATATTGATTATTTAGAAAAACTAACTAATTTTAGTTATTTTCTAGCTAAAGTTAACGATGAAAATGTTGGTGCTTTAGCAGTTAATGAAAATGGTAGAATAAGCGTCCTGATAGTTGATAAAGTTTACCGTAATCAAAAAATAGCAACTTCTTTATTACAATCTGCGGCTAGTGATCTAAATTTAAAATCTTTTTCAACTTCAATCCCAAATAACAATAGCCTTGAAGGTTTCTTGCATAAACTAGAATTTAAGAAAGAAAAAATAGCTCAATATGAAATGTACAAAATGATTTAGGATAAGAAGGAAACCCGTAAAATGATCTTCACTTAAGAATTTGTACATTAGCCTATTACATGACCTTGCTCCTAAATGAGCTAATCTCCGTAAATTAGATAGTATGGAGGTGATTTATAATGTATGATTATCGTCAACAAAATGAGCAACCATATTATCCATATTCCGGAGTACCGCAACAAGAAGATGAAAGATTTTTCCCATTTTTCTTTCCTTTTTTACTTGGTGCAGCGGCATTTGGCCCATGGGGCTGGGGAAGACCTTGGGGATTTTATCATCCATGGGGTTGGGGCCGTCCATGGGGCTGGGGAAGACCTTGGGGATTTTATCGTCCATGGGGCTGGGGAAGACGTTGGTAAATTGGTAAATTAAAATAATATTGAAATTGGTGTCTCCTAGGTCATTGTACTTTTGAGACACCTTTTTATGTTTAAAAAAACGCTTAATTCAAAAAATATCCCACAAGGAACATAAGTGCCTTGTGGGGAGTTTTATTTCAATAATAATTTTATGAAAAAGGGAATAAGAATAGAGGCAAATATCGCACTAAGCGTCATTGCTATCGAACTTATTGCTTGTTCAATTTTTCCATATTCTGCTGCTTTTGCTGTACCTACTCCATGTGATGAGATTCCATACGATGCACCAATCGCAACAGGGTGGTCTATTTTAAGTTTTGATAGAATAGCAGGACCAAACATTGATCCTGAAATACCAGCAATCATTACATATACAACCGTTAAAGACGGAATACCACCGATCATTGAAGTAATCCCCATAGCTAAAGGGGTTGTAACTGATTTTGCTGCTAAAGAAAGCATGATGATTTTTTTTAATCCGAGCCATAGTGATAAGTATACACCTGAAAGTAGACCGACGATCGTACCAGCCATTACACTAACTACTATGGACATACAATGTTTCTTTAATGTTGCCCGATGCTCGTATAATGGATAGGCAAAAGAAACAACAGCAGGACCTAAAAGTAAATTAATCCATTTTCCTCCAAGCATATACGAATCATATGTAATGTGAAGATTTACAAGAATGATGATAATAACTGTAGTAGAAGTAACAATCGGAATCAGTAACGAGTATGTGAATTTAGCGTACAATTTTTTAGCAAGAATATAACAAAAAATCGTTATGAGGATAAATAGTAAACTTTTAATGTCCTTCATTCGTATCCCTCCCAATTAATAAATCTTTTGTTTGTTTTTTATGGGCTTTCGAAGTAAGATACGAACTAATGCTTGCAGTAATAGTAAATACAACTGCTGTACTAACTAATACGATTATAATAGAAATTAAACCGTGAAAATTTAAAATAGAAGAATAATTCATTATCCCTACAGTAGCTGGAATAAACAAAAGGGTTAAATGCTTACTTAAAAAATTACTCCCATTTCGAATCCATTTTACGTTAAAGAATGGTATAAATAGTAAACAAAATAATAACAGCATACCAATAATACTTCCCGGAATAATTAGATGAAATTGTTGCTGAATACTATTTCCAATAAAAAATAATAAGTAAAGAAAGCTTATTTGAACAATCAATTTTACAAAATTCATTTTCAACATCCTTTGATTCTTACTAACTAATAGACTATTAATCTTATTATTGTACAATAAATTATGGCGAAAATGTGAACTTTTTTCGTTATGATAAAAATGCATCTTTTTCTAAAAAAGATTATAATAGTTTTATCATATAAATAGAGGAAGTTATATAATATGAAATCATTTGTAGCGTTCGATTTTGAAACGGCAAATTACAATCGACATAGCATTTGTGCTGCCGGTTTTGTATTTGTTGAAGAAGGAGTAATTGTTGATCAAGTTTACTCACTAATTAATCCTGAAGAAGAATTTTATTCGATGAATATTTCAGTGCACGGAATTAGGCCAAGAGATGTACAAGGTGCACTTCTTTTCCCAGAATTTTATGAAACTATTAAAGATAAAATTGAGGGGAAAACATTAGTTGCACATAATCTAGCATTTGATGGTTATGCATTAAAAGATAATTTATCAAGATATGGTGTACCTTCAGCTTTAAATAATTTACTATGTTCACTACAGCTTGCTAAGAAGGTATTGCCAAAACAATCCCGTTATTCTTTAGATACTTTATCAAATCAATTTGGTATTTTATTAGAACATCATCACCATGCATTAGCGGATGCGGAAAGCTGTGCGAAAATATTTCTTCATTTAACGAAGGAATATGAAATCTCATCATTTGAAGAGTTATATGAGAAAACTTCAATTTATTATGGGCAAATTCATCAGTTTGATTATCGTTCATCATTAGTAAAACCGAAACCTAAACGTAAATTGGAGAAGAAAGTATGAAATTAATATCTTGGAATGTAAATGGAATAAGAGCATGTGTACAAAAGGGATTTTTAGATTATTTTAAAGAACAAAAAGCGGATCTATTTTGTATACAAGAAACGAAGTGCCAAGAAGATCAAATAACGTTGGAATTAGACGGTTATTATCAATTTTGGCATTCTGCAGTAAGAAAGGGTTATTCAGGTACTGCAATTTTTTCGAAACATAAACCTTTAAATGTAAGTTTTGGATTTAATGGTAAAGAAGAAGATCTAGAAGGTAGGGTATTAACCTTAGAATTCGATAAATTTTATATGGTAAATGTTTATACACCTAATTCTCAGCGAGATTTAGCTAGACTACCAATAAGATTAAAATGGGAAGATGATTTTAAAAACTATTTAAATAAGCTCGATGAACATAAACCTGTCATCCTATGTGGGGATTTAAATGTCGCACATAATGAAATTGATTTAGCAAATCCAAAATCAAATCGTACGAATTCTGGCTTTACGGAAGAAGAACGGGGTAAAATGACCGCATTATTAGAAAGTGGTTTTACTGACAGCTTTCGATTTTTAAATCCAACTAAAGAAGGTTCATATAGTTGGTGGTCTTATATGGCAAAAGTCCGTGAACGAAATATTGGATGGCGTATTGATTATTTTATTATTTCAAATAGACTTCAAAATGAGCTAATAAATTCAGAAATTCACACTCACATTATGGGAAGTGACCACTGTCCCGTTGTTTTAACGATGGAAGATTCAATCATTTAAATATAGACAAAGTACAAAAATTTGATTTTCAGACTGATTGCAAGCGCTTGTCTTTCAAGGCGCCAAGCCTGGTAAGGAGCGGAGTTACCCATAGAGGGTAATGAGCACCGCTCAACAGGCGAAGCAACAAAGAAAGCGAGCGTTTGTCAACAGTCTGAAAGCTCTAAGGTTTTAGAGCTTTCTTTTTTTATATAGGCATTTAGTAAATCAACGAGAAGCAATTGTGCGTAAACTAAAGTTAGGACAAAGTATTAAATTGTTTGTAATACTACCTAAAAGTAGAAAAGGAAGTGGATTCCTATGAGTATAAAATGGCTAGAATGGGCACAGAGAATCCAAGCAATTTCTCAAGCAGGATTGACCTTTACGAAAGATGTTTTTGATAAAGAAAGGTATGAAGAACTAAGACATATAAGTGCTGATATTTTAAATCATTATTCAGAATTACAAATTGAAGAAATCGAAGGATTGTTTCGCAACGAACGGGGGTATCCCACACCAAAGCTTGATGTTAGAGGTGTCGTTTTTAAAAACGGTAAACTATTATTAGTAAAAGAAAAGCTAGAAAATAAATGGTCTTTACCAGGTGGTTTTTGTGACGTTGGATTGTCAGCTTCAGAAAATGTAGTAAAAGAAATTTTTGAAGAATCAGGCTATAAAGTTGAAGTGAAGAAACTACTAGCAGTTTTAGACATGACAAAGCACGACCATCCACCTCATTCATATCACTACTACAAATTATTTATACAATGTGAAATTGTTGGTGGTAATCCCTCAATTGGAATAGAAACAAGCGATATTGATTTCTTTGATAAAGAGCATTTACCAGAGCTCTCTCTCAATCGAAATACTGCTTCTCAATTAGAATTAATGTTTGAATATTATCAAAATCCTAATAAAGAAACTTGTTTTGATTAAAGATCATTTTAAAAAATAGATAAGATGTTAAATATAAATCATTTTTGAGTTGCTAAAGCAGCTCGATTTTGTTTTAAAGGGGACAAAGTTTTAAAAATGATTTGAACGAATGAAAAATATACATATTTAGAATTAAATTAAAAGGAATTTACTAAAGCAACTTGAGAGGGGAAATGATTTGAAAACAAATTCTATGAACTATGTAAAATTCGAAAATGAATTAAAGAAAGAACGCATTTCAACTTGTCTTATTTATCAAAATGGAGAAATTAAATATAATTTTTATAAAAATTATAAAAGCGAAACAAAACTATTCAAAATCAATTCTGTTACGAAAAGTGTATTATCGATGTTAATAGGAATTGCAATTGATAAAGGATTTATAGAGAGTGTTGAAGTACCAATATCTAAATTTTTTCCGAATATTGAAACGAAAAAAAGTGAAATTACGATCGAACATTTGCTCACAATGACACCTGGATATGATTGGCAAGAGTGGGGAGAATGGGGTGGGCGTCCATTTCCAATGATTAATAGTAAAGACTGGATCCAATATGTACTTGAAAAAGAAATGGTTAATAATCCAGGTGAAAAAATGATTTATGATTCTGGAGCATCTCAAGTACTAAGTGCAATTATTCAGAAGGTAACGGATGAAAAACTATCTATTTTCGCAAAACGAATGTTATTTGATCCGTTAGGCATTAAAGAGTTTATTTGGCATGAAGATTCAAAAGGAATTAATATTGGGGGATTTGGCTTAAGTTTAACGACAGATGATCTACTAAAGCTAGGAATATTAATGATGCAAAAAGGAAAATGGAATAATAGACAAATTATTTCAAGTGAGTGGATTGAAAAATCAACAAAAGCGAAGTACCTTACATATCGGAATGTTGGTTCATATGCCTATCATTGGTGGGTGCTTGAAAATAATGAATTAAAGGATCTTGATTCAACGATTTATTTTGCCATGGGTTATGGAGGCCAATTCATTTTTATTTCACCAAAAAATCAATTCGTAGCTGTTTTTACAAGTGCAAAATATATCAATACTTTTACCCCATTAAAAATCATTCAAAAATACTATCCTTTCATATTAACTAGTGAATAGGGCTGGAAATGAAAGTAAAATTGGCTACACAGACCAAGAATTAATAATCCATGATGATTGCGCTACTCTTTCATTTAATCTTATTTAAAATACCCTTTGTCCGGTCATTCCTATTCCTACCTCAAAATTTTGTATGATTTTTTAATTTGAAAATAGGATTTTACTTAAAAAATGTCGAATTAAGTAATTAGAAAATATAAATAACAACTTGATAATAGCTCCAAGAAGGGATGAAGATTGATGTTTTTGGTAACAGAAGACTTCAAAACGTTTATTAGGAAATATCCAATCACTACAATAATGGTTGGTTTATGTACTATCTTAGCGATTATTACGACATTTTTAGGTGGGTATACGATTGAAAATATCATCAATTTAGGTGGTTATCAGCACGAATTAGTAAAACAAGGTGAGATATGGAGACTTTTTACTTATGCATTTATGCACGGTAGCTACGCTCATTTTTTTATGAATATGACTTTTATGATTATTTTAGGTAGACCATTAGAAAGAGCGTTAGGTTCAGTTAAATTCTTATTATTTTATTTATTATCGGTTATTCTTACAGGACTTATTATTAATTTTAATTATTCGCCTAATACAGTTGAGACTGGGGCATCCGGTGTAGGCTATGCTTTTTTAGGGATGTATTTATTTATTACTTTATTTAGAAAAAACATGCTCTTTTCAGATGATCGTAAGTTTGTCATAACATTTTTAGGAATTGGATTACTATCTTCATTAATTATCCCGTCGACAAGTTTAACTGGTCACTTGGCAGGTATGGTTATCGGTTTTATTATAACTCCTCTATTATTAAAAAAGAGTGCAAGGTTTCAAAACGCTGTTAATGTTTAGAATACATATATGAGAATATTTTTTAACAATATATACTATTTTCAAAGCAAACCTAGTTCTTGATTGGACTAGGTTTTTTTGACTTTGTTTTGGTTAAAAGTTAACGTTGATTATTGTTGTTTTCCATATTTTTGACGTTGAGAAACGTAAGTCTATAAGTTAAAATAACCTTAAGTTAATTATTCTAAGATAATAATTAAGTGTGGATATAAAACCAGAAAGGTTTTGTCAATGCAGAAAACCCTGAGAAGACACAAAAAATTCTCGTTCTATGCACTTTCATATTACTTCTTGTTCGGTGTTATTTGGATTATTTAGTGGTTTGCATTTTTACACTTTATTAATAAAAAAAAGTAAAGTAGTTATTTCAGTAGAAGACCGTTAAAAAAGACCGTTAAAAATTGTAAATACGCACAAGGTTATTTCTATAGTAAACCATTACCTGTTGCGGATTTAGAAAATAAGTTTTATGACCAGCTTAAATACGCCAAAAATATTAGGAGTGTTGGCTTATGAACCGTAAACGTATCCCATTATTGTTGGTCATCTTAGTATCAATCATTTTTGTAGGTAGTTCACTTTATTATTTTAATAAAACTGAAACAACTAAGTTTGAAAAAAGCTTTAATATTGATTATCACAACATACAAGATTATTCAAAAACAGGTTCTGATTTCACTGAAGTTTTAAAAATCTATTCAAATGAATTTTTAAATAAAGATGAAAGTAATAATGCCGCAAAAGACACGAGTTACATCCATTATGATCCGATAAAAAAAGAGTTCAATAGTGATTCAATCAAAGATACTCTGAGTGAAAATAAAAAAGGGAATATTACAGGTATCGGAAAGCCAAATGATAATCCTGTGAAATTTAAGGAAATTTTGTTGGCTGATCGATTAAATAACTATTTTTCAGAAATATATAGTTCGTATCCTGAAATTACTTGGATTTATTATACAAGCATCTCTGGGTTTAATAATTTATATCCTTTTGTACCGTCGAATGAATTTAAATTTTCAAATGAATTATTAAAAGAAGAAAGTACGACATTAGGAACAATCGAAACAAATCCGTATCGCAAACCTTATTGGAGCAGTCCTTATTTGGACAGTGCAGGAAAAGGGATGATGGTAACAGTATCTTCACCTGTTGATTATAAACAAAGATATGTTGGATCAATTTCAATTGATATTACCTTTGAAAATTTAAGTAGAGAATTAAATAAAGATTATACAGCAATTTTATCTGACAATGAGGGAAATATCATAGCTTCTTCAAATAAAGAATTTTTATCATCTAATAAAATCATAAATATGACAAAATTAGATCAAAAGTTTTCTAAAGGATCTTTAGCTAAAATAAATACAATGCAGAATGAAACACTCACAACGATAAACGGCATGAAAGTGCTAAAATGTGATTTTCCAGGTACGGACTGGACGTTTTATTATATTTTGACAACCTCAGCTTTGCTAAAAATCATTGGCATGAAGATTCTACCAATACTATTTATCACAATTCTTTTAGTATGGATTACTTGGATAGCTGAAAAAAGAATGGATGCTGAAAAAAAATTAAAGTTATTAGTAAATGATTTAGAATTTAAGAAAAACGAGTTAGAAGATCTTTCATCAAAGGATCCTTTAACTGGAGTTTTAAATCGAAGAGGGCTCCACGACTTGATCCTATCTGATTTAGAAAAAACAACTGAAACGGAATTAAACTGCTCATTTTTGATTTTTGATATCGATAATTTTAAAAAAATTAATGATCAATATGGGCATACAATGGGAGATTTTGTATTAAATCAGAGTGCTAAACTAATTAAAGAATTGATTCGTAATGATGATTATTTAGGACGATGGGGTGGCGAAGAGTTTTTAATCGTATTACCCAATACACCGTTTAATCAATCGAAAGAAATAGCTGAAAGACTTAGATGTGCGATTGAGGAACACGTATTTCATTTCGAAAGTATAAACATACACGTAACGATGACCTTTGGATTGGCGAGATTTAACTCTAAAAAGGGTGTTGTTGAAAGTATTAATCGTGCTGATAAGGCTATGTATGTAGGAAAACAAAACGGGAAAAATTGTGTTATTTGTTACGAAGATTTGAACGGTGAAACACCTTCTAGTTTATAGAAGGTGTTTCTTTTGTTAGATTGATCTTTTTAATTTAAGGCTTTGTTATAAAGATTGTTGATTTTCTTATGCAACTATATGGAAGTTTAGTTCAATAAGGTTTAATTTTATAACTTCATTAGTACCTAGAGAAGGAAAAATCATTAAAAGGTAGAATTTACATATTATGGAAAAAATGAGAAGGTTTTGAGGAGATGTATATGTTGATAGATTACGGATTATTGATTATAGGTATAGCAATTTTTACTTGTGGCTTACCTAATCGCTGTAAAAAAACAAACATGGTTGTTAGCTGGTTTTAATGAGAAAATGATTAAAAATAAGTCCTTGTTAGGTAAAGTAGTAGGTGGATGTTTTTTTTCTGCCTTTCAGCTTATTAATAATTTTCTATAGTTTTACTGACTATCCTTATGAGGTAACGGTTCTTATAATAATAATGTTGATTTTATTAACAATGGTGTACTTATTTATCAATAGAAAATTAATCGATTAATTCAACTAAAGCATGCATTAGTTGAACAAATGCTTTTAGCCGATTCGGTCATTTAACTGTAAGGAGGAATTGATCATGAAGGAAAAGTTAGATAGTATCTTTTTAAATAGTGCAAACTCACAGGTAGAATTGTATAGTTCTATTGCTAGTATAATCCTTGGAGTAATTATTTTCTTTGTAGCACTTCACTTTAAGAAAAAGCAAAAGAACTGGTGGGTAATCGTTTCATTGATTGGGATGGTTGCGATTATCATCAATGGTGTAAAACTAATTAATTAAAGAAGTTCGGTAAGCGGAACTGAAAGTAAGCGTCAGACTATGCCCGTGGTTTGGCGCTTTTTTCTATTAAACATTGGCGGGTGGGAATTCTGGAAGAGAATTTTATTTTGAATTAGATGTATACGGTTCTTGGGATAAAAAATCATTAAATAAAAACAGTATTGAAATGATTTATGTCTGTAAGAAGTGAATGAACTTATTCAACTACCTTGGGAGTACGATATAAACTTCTATTCACTGTTGTGAATCTGAGGATTCATGGATGGCTAACGCATGCTTTAGTTGTATAAGAAAAAGCAAAGACTACTATTTTTGTGGTCTTATTCTTTTGTACAAAAATCAACAATTTACTTTAACAGAGCCTAATTTAAAAATCATATAGATTTATAATCCTGTCTGCCGTTTGACGGTTTCTACATAATTTGTAGATATCATTAAAAAATCGTTCAACTTCATTAGGAGTACGCGGAATTGGTATTTTTACTTGAAGTGAACCAAATACTTGTTTAAAATAAGCTTTTCGTTCAGCGTTTTTACCGTCACGTTTCAATGGATTATATTTCCAAACTAAAGAAAATTGTCCATCTTGCTCACTAATTTCTCTTATTTCTGCAGCGGTTGTTGATTTATTTTCAACATATATGACTAAATAAAAATTTTCATTTCGATGCCAGTCGATTAATAGTAAATAATAGCTTTCTTCTTCGACTTTCCTTAAGTGAAACGCTGAAACAATCGGTTTTCCGTTTGTCCATTGTTGAAAATTTAGTAATGTATTGAAAGTTGTTGGTATTTCTTCAATATTAAATAAAGAATTATTTGAAACCATCCAATTTTTAATCTGATTTGAAATACTGATTGCAAATTCTTTTTTCATCTTCTACCTCAACGATTAATTTAGTCCTTTTTATTATCATATCATCAATTTCAGTCTAATAAAATTCCTCCTTGTCATAATCTACCATCTATAAGTTAAAGTCCAAATACTCATATTATTAATGATGATTTAACTAAGGAGGATTTTATAATGGCAAGAGGTAAAAGCTTTAATCATAAGAAAAAAGGTCATGAACCAACTCATCCAAAAGGAACACTAGTCGCACCTGAAGACCGTAAACATGAAGATCGAGAAGAAGATTATATTGTAACAGAAGAAGCATTTAAAAATCGTATTCAATAAAAATTGATAAAAATGGGACTCAGATTTTATAGATTTGAGTCCATTTTTATTTTAGCTACCTTATATTAACTTTCGTTGAAGTTTAATAAATTGATTAGCTGATTTTTATTCACTACTTGAAACAACAATGGAATAGGTGGTCCACTTGTTCTATTTAAAACAAGCTGATAAATCATTGTGAAAAAAGTTTTTTGATTTGCTTTCATTATTTTTTTATCTTCATGATAACAAATCGCATATAATTCTTTCATTAATTCAGTTTGATCTAGGGCCTCATTATTTAATAGATAGCTACATAAATTTTTCAGCCAAAATTTCTGACCTTCAGTTAAAGAGTGATAAAATCCAATACCTTGTTTTTCGTTTATCATGCTATTTTTTTGTGGATTGTATTTTTTAATCCAATATTCTGCCATAAGACTAATTTTCTCTATTTCAATGGATGAGTAATTTTCTCCATTATTAACAAATATGTCTTTTAATAAATCTACATTGTAATTAATGAGAGGCAGAACGTTAGCTACATGATTAAATTTTGGATATTTTTTATCAATTTTGCCAATATGTGCAAATTCGACCGATTGGCAAATATCTAAATAGTGTAAAGATTGATCAATATAATTTGATTGATACCGTTCAAATTCTGAATAGTTTTTAATCACATCTTCATCTAGACCAATATTAAATGCTGCTGTTGGTTTATATTTAGCAAACATAAAGAGAATCACTTCTGGTAAATAGATTTCCAATAACTCAGCAGGTGTTATTAAATTACCAGTGGAGCTCGACATTTTTTGGTTTTGACCTTTTATTCCAATAAACTCATACGGTGTATAATGAGGTGCATCATAGTCAAATATGGCTTTAGCAATTTCTTTTGAAACATTGTAACTACCGGTTTCAGATGAATGATCTCTTCCACCAGGTTCAAATACAACGTCTTCTTTCATCCACCTCATAGCCCAATCAAATTTCCATTTTAATTTAATATTGTCTGCAACTTCTACAGATAATTGATTTGAAAATCCACAGCGACAAGTATAATGTAAAGTTTTGCTTTCCTTATTATATTGGGTTATTGAAGGATCATCTTTCTCGCAATTTTCACAGTAAAGAGTAATAGGGTAAAAATCATTACGTTCTTGTTCATTTGGCATGCTTGTTTTGAACTTCATTAAAATATTATAAATTTCTTTTCTTTTCTCAATAGCATGTATTATGTCTTCATTGTATCTACCAGATTTGTATTCTTTACTTTGATAAATAAACTCAACCTCAATGCCTAGTTCACATAAGGAATTTTCAAATTCTGTTTCAAAGTGTTCAGCGTATGTTGAGTGACAGCCATATGGATCAGGAATATTTGAATAAGCTTTCCCTATAAAACGATGATAAGTTGGATCAATTTTATTCGGGACCTTCCTAAAACGATCAAAATCATCCCAAGAAAAGATAAATCTTGTTTTCTTACCTAAATTATTTAAAGCTTTCACAACAAAATAAGTTGTAATGATCTCACGAAAATTTCCAATATGAACCGACCCCGATGGACTTATGCCAGATGCACATACATAAGTTTCTTTATTTGGATATTTTTCAATTAATTCATTTGCGATTTTAATTGCCCAATGCATGTTTTCACCTCAAAATTTTTTATTTAACTTTCAAATTGCAAATAAAAAAACTCCCACCCCCAAGATTTAATCATCTTGAGGACGAGAGTTTGTTAACTTCGTGGTACCACCCCAGTTTATTGATATGTTACCATACCAACCTCATTTAGGTACGGCACGAATGCTTATACCCTATCTCTATAACGGGAGAACCCGGCGTACCATCCCTAAAGTGAACTTTAGTTCCATACGAAGCTCCAAGTCTTTTTACATAAAGTTCATTATTACTCCTTTTTCAGCAAACAGGAGCTCTCTGTAAATAATTTTAGCTTTACTACTTTTCTCTTCATAGCTTTTAAATTTCGAAATATTAATTGTTATTATATTAATCAAAACAATATTAATTGTCAATTAAATTTAAAGTTGAATAAACTAGTTTAAATACTGTTTGAATGGAGGTGCCAAATTGAGGGATTTAGTTGATGATTTACCCCTAATCGGTGCGTATTTTTTATTATTTGGTACAACAACGGCGGCTGTTGGTATTTCAAGTAAAAAGATCGTTAGTGAAAACTTTGGTAGAAGTTTATTCGCTAAAGGTAATGCAATCGAAGCATTTGGCAACAGTATTCAAGCTATTGGAAGAGAAAAATTATATAAGAGAGCAAAAATAGAAAATGAAAATGAAATAGAAAAAGAATTTGAATTAACAATGATGATTGGTGCTTGGCTTCAAGCGATTGGAAATGGTACAAATACATTTGCAACAAATTTAGAAATAGAAGGATTGGAAAGAGAAGGATTTAGATTAAATGCGATTGGTGGTGTCATTCAATCAATTGGTGCACAAATTGAAACAATTGGAGCATTGATGGAAGGGACGCAACTAGATAAAATTGAGGCATATGGCAATCAATTAATCGGTTTAGGTGCTTTAATTGACGGAATTGCTAATGCTGCATTACTACGTGATAAGATGATTTTAGGAGAAGATTTATTACTTGTTGGTAGCTGGGTTCAAGTGTTCGGAGCAATTTTAATTATTTATGCACTACGAAATAAAAGAAGCGAATATGAGAGAGAACAATTAGAATATCGTTATGGCTATTATCCAAATAAACAGTTCGAATGGTAAATTACTAATTTTTTGTGAAGAATATGAAAAAAAGAAGGTATATAGTAGTTAATAGCAAATATTATTATTATTAAAATTATATTAAAACTTTTTATTTTTCTGTAAAACCATTTTGTGAGAGAATAGAATTTATCAGTTTAAATAGGCTAAACCAATTTTTTGAAACAGAGGTATGATTAGATGAATTTAAAAATAATTACGGATAGTGCGGCGGATTTACCAAAAGAGATCATCGAACAATATAATATTGATGTCATTCCATTACGCGTTTATTCGGAAGATGAAAAAGAATATTTTGATGGTTTAACATTGGATTCAAAGACTTTATTTAATGAAATGCGTAATGGAAAAGTATTTAAAACGTCTCTTCCGTCGTATGAGTATATTTATAACACCTTCGTTAAATATGCGAAAGAAAATACACCATGTATTTATATTGCGTTTTCTTCTGAACTTTCTGGTACATATCAATCTGCAGTAATGGTAAAAAATGAGTTTGGCGAGGAATTTCCTGATTTTGATATAGAGATATTTGATACAAAAAGTGCATCAATCGGACAAGGGTTAATTGCTGTTAATGCTGCAAGGCTTGCGATGAACGGAGCTACAAAAGAAGAGGTTGTTAATAATATACAAGATAGTATACAACATATTGAACATATCTTTACAGTAGATGACCTTCAATATTTGGTGCGTGGAGGTCGCTTAAGTAAAGTGGCTGGTTTTGTAGGTAATTTATTAAATATTAAACCGATTCTACACGTTGAAGATGGAAAGTTAATTCCAATTGAGAAAATTAGAGGTTCAAAAAAATTGATAAAAAGAATTCTTGAAATTATGGAATCTCGAGGGACGAATTTATCAACTCAATTAATTGGTATTTCTCACGGTGACGATCTTGACAAAGCAATTGAAATTAAAAATGCGATGGCAGAGACAGTTGGATGTAAGGAATTTGTCATTAATTCAATCGGATCTGCTATAGGTGCTCATGCAGGACCTGGTACTTTAGCGATATTTTTTATGAACGAAAATAAAAAATAATATGATAAAAAGAGCTAACTTTGCAAAATGATTAGCTCTTTTTATTTTAATTTTCTGACAATATTACCCGGATAATAATTCATACATAATTACTTTAAAAAAGGTAAATAGTATTTATGTAATCTTCAACAACTATTATGATGAGGTGAAAAACGATGTCAATTTTAGATAACTGGGATCAATGGAAAGATTTTTTAGGTGATCGATTAGAAGCAACAGGTGACAAAGGTGTTGGTGAAGGGGCTATTTCTGAAATGGCATATCGCTTAGGAAATTACTTAGCAAATGAAGTAGAACCAAAAAATGCAGAAGAGCAAATTCTAAAAGACCTTTGGAATGTTGCAGATGAACAAGAACAACATACAATTGCTCATCTAATGATGAAGTATGTAAAAAATAAATAATAAAAATAAATGTGATTAAAAAATAGCCCAATGAATAGAATCATAAGGGCTATTTTTTATTTGTTTTATTTTATTCTGTTTGAAGTAGCTAAGTATGTTTACAAAAAATCAACAAAAATAATTAAAAATTAAACTTGAAATGGACAGATAATTAACATATACTGTACTTATTGTGAGTACTGTTTTCGGATTAAGGACAATTACTATTTACATTTTAATTGTTTTTTTGTATGATAGACTTTCTGTTCAAATTTCGCTTTTATCATAATATGGTTTTTTGCACTAATAAGTAGAATGGAAAATTTGAACGAATTTCAATACCGCTTAACAAAAATAGATTGAGGAAATGGGGATAATATATGAATAATCAGCAAAACTCGGCTGACACGCAGTTTAGCGTAAAAACGATTATTGGTCCAATGATGGCAGTAATCGTAGGTATGATCATGGTTATTTTAGATAGTACGGTAGTAAACGTAGCATTACCTGGAATTACCACATATTTTAAATCAGATTTAACAAAAATGCAGTGGACGATTACAGGTTATACATTGGCATTATCAGCTGTTATACCACTTGCAGGCTGGATGTCTGATCGTTTTGGAGCTAAGAAAATTTTCTTATTAACGATTTTGTTTTTTACAATCGGTTCAGTTCTTTGTTCAGTAGCACAATCTCCTGAACAGTTAATTTTATTTCGAGTAATACAAGGTATTGGTGGAGGAATGGTTGCGCCAATCGGTATGGCAATTATCTTTCGATTAGCTCCTCCAGAAAAAATCGGTTCAATTATGGGAATGCTTGGAATTCCGATGTTACTTGCACCTGCATTAGGTCCGGTTATCTCAGGATGGTTTGTAGAGTATTCTACTTGGCATTGGATTTTCCTAATTAATTTACCAATCGGTATTATTGCAATGTTAATTGGTGCTAAATTTTTACCTAACTTTGAATCTAAATCAGTACCTGCTTTAGACGGATTAGGAATAATCATTGCTCCAATCGCTTTTTCAATGTTAGCTTACGGAGTTAGTCAAAGTTCAACAAGTTGGACTTCAAAAGGAACATTAACAGGTTTAATTGTTGGTGGTGTTGCATTATTACTTTTCATCTTTGTTGAGCTTCGCCTAAAACAACCTTTACTTGAGTTACGTGTATTTAAATCGTCTGATTTTGTTAGGAGTATTTTAATTACATGGATTATGCAAATTGCTTTATTCGGTTCTTTCCTAATTGTTCCATTATTTTTACAAACAGTTAAACAATATGGGGCTTTTGAAACGGGCTTAATTATGTTACCTCAAGCATTAGCTTCTGCTTTAATGATGCCAATTGGTGGTAAAATGTATGATAAAGTTGGAGCTAGACCGATGGCGTTAGTTGGTTTAACAATTATTACATCTGCACTATTTATTTTCTCTAAAATTTCAGTCGACTCATCAGATACATTTATTATGTTAACACTTGCTATGATGGGTGCTGGAATGGGATTATCAATGATGCCGATTAATACACATGTATTGCAATCTGCACCAAGACATTTAGTAAGTCGTGTAACACCTTTAACTGCAGCTGCTCAGCAAGTAATGGTATCATTTGCAGTAGCAGGTATGGCTGGGTTTTTAACTTCTAGTACAAAGGATTACATGGCTAAAACAACAAATCCATTAAATGCAATGATTTCAGCATTTGGTGATACATTCTTACTAGCAGCAGGTATCGCATTAGTAGGAGCGTTGTTAGCAATTATTTTACGTAAACCAAAAATGCTAGACGCAGATGCGTCAAAAGCAGATCTTGACGAGTCAAAATCTTCAATGATGGTCGGACATTAATAAATTAAAAAGAAGCCAAATTTAAAATTGGCTTCTTTTTTTGTCATTTTTGATTATAATTTAAATAGTATCGAAAAAATTTTAATAATTGCTACAATTTTAAGAGAACTGTTATAAATCTAATTGAATTGTAATAAAAATGTCCTTATTATGTAAGGTTGGTTATGTATAATAAAGGCTCGAATATAGATTTACTTTACAATGGAGCTGATTTAATGATTAAAAGTATTTACAAAACAACTTTGGCACTATCAATTTTAACTGGAGGTTTACTCTATGGAAATACTACTCCGAGTTCAAATAAAACCGTGGAAGCTGCGACGATAAGCGGTACAGTAACTGCATCAGTTTTAAATGTAAGAAGCGGTCCTAGTACTAGTTATAAAGTAATTGGGACACTTAAAAAGGGTGCGAAAGTTACGATTACAAGCATAAGTGGATCTTGGTATAAAATAAAAAGTGGAACAAAAATTGGATGGGTTTCAAGTAAATATATTAAAAAAGCTCCAATAACTGTTTCCGCCACAACCGTGAATAAAATGAAAACTTTAGGTACTTCAAAACAATTAATCATTGTGTCAGCAGAAAATGAAAGTACAAGAAATGTTTTAATTGAAACATTTGAAAAAAGCGGTACTAGTTGGAAAAAATTACATACATATTCAGGTGTGATCGGTAAAAACGGCATGATTAGTAGTAAGCAAGAGGGTGATTATGAAACACCTGAAGGGAAATATACAATTACAACAGCATTCGGTAGATATTCAAATCCAGGTACGAAAATGACATACCGCAAAATTACTGCAAATGATGTATTTGTAGATGATTCAAATAGTAAATTATATAATACTTGGCAATTGGCATCAGAAAATAATGGTAGATGGAAAACTGCCGAAAAGATGAATATATCTCAATATGATTATGGATTTGTTATTAACTATAATACTGCGAGAACCCCAGGAAAAGGTAGTGCAATCTTTTTTCACGTAGCTGGAGCTTCGGGATATACTGCAGGCTGCACAGCTACATCTAAAACAAATGTAATCTCTATTTTAAAATGGTTAGATCCTGCAAAAAAACCACTAATTATTCAAACACCATTGAATAAATTAACTCAATATTAATATGAGTTGAAACTGGTCAATGATTTGATCAGTTTTTTTTGTTTCAATCTAAGTACTTACTAAAATTCATGCTGTTTAATTCATGGATGAATGTCTTGTTTATCATTAGATTGAAGCGGAAGAAGGGGTGTCTTATTAAATTTAAATGGTAAGAATTATTGAACTAAAAAAAGGCTGTCTAAATAGACAACCTTTAGGAACTCTTATTACTTCTTTGTTTGTAAGTTTTATTTTACACTATTAACAAGTTGCCTCATTGAGTTTAACTGTGAAGATAGCTCCTTAAACCAATCCTCATCTCCAGTTGAGAGGGCCAAGTCAATTAGAAAGTGAATCTGTTCTTTGTTTGTCACTTTCGAATCAGGAATTTTCTTTACGTTTCTATTTAACATTTGAATGGTCTTTCCAACAGTCTTTTTATGATCTGAAGTTATGACATTTACCTTTACTACTTCATCAAAATTAGTAAGTGATTCAACATAACCTATTACTAATTCTCCATGCAATGATATACCCTTAACCCAATCACCTATTTTTAAAATAGAATCATTATTTAAGTTCATTTTTTTCCACCTTCTTATTTAGAGTACTAGTTAAAAAATTTGTGATCATTACAGCCATTAAAACTAACTGTAATTTTTTTTATTACACTTAAATTAAAAGAAGGCTTAGCCTTCACTTTTTTAGCTTCACTTCTCACATTTGATATGATCGACAATGTCCTTAATAGTATATTGCTTTAAATATCCCCCAAGATGTTTTTCTGCACCTAAGAAAATATTAAAAAGAACATTTTGCATATTTGCCCCAACAACACACTTTTCATTTGATTCTGGGCACTTAGGCTGTAGTGCTCCCTCAGAGGTGATTATATAAATGTCCCATAGATTAACTTCATTTAAATCTACTGCGAATATAAATCCACCACCAGTTCCTTCCTTCGATTTTATAAATCCATGCTTTTTTAACAAACTAAGCACTTTACGAATACGAACTGGATGGACACAGGCACTTTCTGATATTGCATCACTTGTAGACATCCGATCCGGCTGCAGCGCAAGATAAGTTAAACTATGAATGGCAAGAGTAAAATCACTATTCATGGTCTGCCTCCTAAAATCGTTAATTTCTTTAAATATCGTGATTATAATTAGTACTTAAATAGAATGTGTTAGAAAACAGACATTTTAATAATTAATATAATTATTAATTAGCTACTTTTTGTGATTTAATGTATGAAAATGTACGTAGCTTACGAGGAAGAAAACTACGAATTTCCTCTTCATTATAACCAACCTGTAATCTTTTTTCGTCTACGATTATTGGCATGCGCAACATTTTTGGATTATTTATGATTAATTTATATAATTCATTAAGTGGGAGCGATTCAATATTTATATTTAATTCCTGAAACGTTTTTGATTTTTTCGATATAATCTCTTCAGTACCAGTTTCTGTCATACGAAGAATAGATTTAATCTCCTCAAGTGTAAGTGATTCGTTCATAATATTTTTCACACTATAATCAATATCATGTTCCTCTAGCCAAGCTTTTGCTTTTCGACAGGATGTACAACTTGGTGTTACATATAGATTCACCATTCTTTTACACACTCCTTATATTTAAAATGTAATAAAAAAAATTACAGTTGAGATAAAAAACTAGTTATAATGTATTAACTAAAAAACATAATAGTTTGGCTCCCGTACTCAATTTAAATGAGTATACTGTAATTTTATTATTTACAGTTAAAAGTGTCAACTATATTTTTTGAGTTTAAATGATGGATTGTGTTTATACATAAACGAATACAAAAATGAACTATACAATAGGCACAAGTTTAATATTCTACGACGAATTATAAGAATTACTATTGCTAGAATTAATATAGTAAAGTGTAAAAAGTTAGTTTATTTTGAAACTTCTAAGTATAATAGAATATACAAAAAAATAACGAGAAATTTTAGAGGTGGAATATGAGCAAACTAGAATTTTTTGAAATAGAGACTAGTCGATTAAAACTTAGAAGGTTTAAAGATGAAGATGTTAGCAACTTTTATAAATATCGTTCAAATGCGGATGTGGCGATTTATCAAGGCTGGGAAAATTATACATACGAACAAGCGACTAATTTTATCGAAAAACAAAAGTCAGCTGAAATGAATATTCCTGATTCATGGGTTCAAGTAGCGATTGAAAATAAAATGGATGGTCAACTAATAGGGGATATTGGAGTACACACTTTATCGAATCCTAAAAATCAAGTTGAAGTCGGCTTTACGTTAGAGCCAATGTACCAGCATAAGGGATATGCCTTTGAAGCATTACAAGGGATTCTTGATTATTTATTTAATGAATTAAATAAAGAAAAAATTAACGCAATCGCTGTAGAACAAAATTCTTCTTCAATTAAATTACTAAAAAAATTAGGATTTCATGAAATGAAAAAAATAGAAAATTCTTTGTTTAAAGGCCAATATGTAACTGAATTTATGTTTGGGCTTTCGAAAAATGATTGGAATAAAAAGTAGGAGATGGGAATTAAGTGAATTTCTTTAAGGGAGCTTTGTATTTATCATTGGCCGCAAGTATATGGGGCATGACTTATGTTGTCAGTAAAGTAGTATTAGATCGGATTTCTCCATGGTTATTGCTAGAAATGAGATTTCTATTAGCTTTATTCACATTAGGGGTAATCAGTCTTTTCCAAAAAAGCTGGAAAATTAATAAAAAAGATTTGGTTCCTCTCGCAGTTATTTCTTTAGTCGGATATACTGGCTCAATTGGTTTTCAATTTGTTGGTACAAAGCTTTCAGGCGCTGCAATGGGCTCTTTAATTACTTCAGCTTCACCTGCATTAATATCATTATTTGCATTTTTTATTTTAAAAGAAAAAATTAATAGCCGTAAGATAGTTTCGTTAATTTTAGCAACAATTGGCGTAATCGTTGTAATAGGATTACCAAAAGGTGGATCAAATTTAGGTGCATATTTTGGAAATCTCATACTAGTAGGTGCAGCCATTACCTGGGCATTATATACAGTTTTAAGTAAAGTTCAGACTAGTAAATATTCATCATTAACCGTAACAACCTGGGCGACGGTATTTGGCGTAATTTTTACATTACCATTTACGGTTATTGAACAAAGTAATCACATTACTCACTTACCATCAAATGGTTGGATTTGGATGGGGGTCCTATTTTTAGGTACAATCTCAACAGCAGGTGCCTTTTATCTTTGGAACAAAGGATTTGAATTTATTGATACTTCCACAGGATCATTATTTTTCTTTTTACAACCATTAATTGGTACGATATTTGGTTATTTTTTATTAAATGAAGAAATTAGTCCTTCTTTCTTCATAGGAAGTGTTCTAATAGTAGTAGCTGTGTATCTATCGATTAAAGAACCTAAGCAGAAAACGACGCTTCAATATAACTCGAAAAAAGCATGATACATTTTTAAGTAGTTGATATATTCAACTGCTTTTTTTATTGGCTAATTTACCTAAATATACGAATCTTAAGATTAGATGGAATGAATTTTATGAATGCAGACTTTTCTATGTATTTAAATTGACAAATGCAGTAAGGACAAATAATATAAATCTTGTGCGATACATCGTATAAGATTTATTTTACTTAGAAGTATTTTGTTGGAGGGATAAAATGGTAGAACGACCAGAATTTATTCGTGAATCAATCGATTTTTTACAGCGTTTTTTAATGAAAAGCCTTCAAAAGCATTCGGAGGAACATGGAGTTACAATTCCACAAGCAAGAGTTATTGGCGAAGTATATGCTCATAAAACAATGAGTATTAAACAACTTTCTAAAAATCTTAAAATGACGCAAAGTACTGTATCAGATATCGTTGAGCGTCTGACTACAAAAGGCCTTTTATTGAAAACACCTAATCCAAAAGATAAACGTTTCGTCGAGATTTCTTTACCTGATAATATTGCAGATGAAATACATGATAACATTACTGAAATTGCAAATAAGTCAGTAAATAGTGCATTAAGTCTTCTAGACTCTGATGAACAAGAGATTGTAGAAAAAGGGATGAAATTATTAGTTTCAGCTGTTAAGAAAAAGATGGAGACAGATGGAATGGATAATTATGAATTCTTTGATGTATTGTACTTTCTTGATGACGAAAAAGAAAAAAAAGGAAAATAAATTAATGTAGGAGGGGACCATGTGAACAAAATCATAAAGGGTCGTTGGATCATTTTTTCCATATGGTTGATTGCAACAGTATTGTTAACAGTTCTTCAGCCTGATATAAATGCAATTCTGCGGAATAAGGGGCAGGAAGGAGCAAATAGTGATTCACCTTCTGTTATGGCAGATCATATCCTCAAAAAAATGGATTCTGCAAAAGGAACGAATAATCTGATTGTTTTTTATGATAAAAATAAAATTTCAAATGACGAAATGAAAAAAATTGGTGATGCTGTTAAAGAAATACATGATAGTAGTAAAGAACTTAGAATTTCGGAAATCATTGATCCTTTTAATATTCCAAATGCAAAAAGTTCATTAGTCTCAAAAGATGGAACCACACTAATGGTGAGTTATAAGCTAGATAAGAACGGAAGAGAAATAGATGATATTAAAAAGCAAATAGATAATAAATTAAGTAAAGTACCAGTTAAATATTATTTAAGTGGTGAAGATTTTATCAATAATGATTATTTAAAAGCTTCGCAAGCGGGAGTCGAAAAAAGTGCTGCTTTGACAGTTATTTTTATTTTAGTCGTACTTATTCTTGCGTTTAGATCAATCGTTACACCATTTGTATCATTGATTGCAGTTGCATTTTCTTATCTATGTTCTATGGGAATAGCTGCCCAATTAATCGATAAAGCTGGATTTCCAATTACTAGTCTTACTCAAATGCTTTTAGTACTTATTCTTTTTGGGATTGGTACTGATTACAACATACTCCTTTTTAATCGTTTCAAAGAGGAACTTTCACTCGGACATTCAGTTGATGAATCAATTGTAAACACATATAAAACGGCTGGTAAAACAATTGCCTATAGTATTTTAACTGTGTTTATTGCATTCCTTGCACTTGTATTTGCAGAATCTCCAATTTATAAGTCAGGTGTTGTAGTTGTTATAGGTGTATGCATATTATTATTAGAAATTTTGACGTTAACACCATTTATAATGAAGGTATTAGGAAAAAAACTTTTCTGGCCATCTAAAAATGTTGGGGGACACAAGGAAAATAAATTTTTTGGTAATTCGTCTGCTTTTGCCATAAAGAAACCAATTATAACAATTGTCGTAATACTATTAATTTTATCTCCAATGGTCTATTTCCATCAAGAAAAGCTAAACTTTGATACAATTGGAGAACTGGGAAATAAATATCCTTCATCAAAAGGATTTAATATCGTTTCAGATCATTTTGGTAAAGGTCAGGCAATGCCTGCAACAGTCGTTATTGAAAACAACAAAGCGCTTGATAATAACCAATCACTTGCAGTAATTGATAATGTTACAAAACGACTAAAGAAGATAAAGGGTGTTAAGCAAGTTTCTTCAGTAACACAACCTGAAAGCAAACAAATTGATAGTTTTTATGTTGATCGTCAAATGGGTACAGTGACAGATGGTATTTCAAAAACAAAAGATGGAGTTAACGAAATACATGACGGATTAAGTTTGGCCCAAGATAAACTAGGATCAGCGGATTTCTCAAAGGTTAACCAAATGGTAGATGGAACAACGGAACTACAAAATGGTGTGACAGCATTAAGTGGTGGATTAAAACAAATTCAAGCAGGGATTGGCAATGGTTCTAGTAAATCTCAATCAATCTCTAGTGGTATAGCAACGATCGAAATGAATCTAAGAAAAATGAGTAGTGGTGTTACATTATTAACAAAAAATTATGAGAAGATGCAATCGGGTTATAAGGAACTAGGAACTCATTACCAAGAATCAGCACAAGCACTTCTTGGTCTAAAAGGCGCAATTTCTCAAATGCAATCAATGGTGACAGCACTAGGTAGTAGTTATTCGAATTCAAAAGATGATGTAAATTACCAATCTTTAAAGCAAACGATTGATCAAACGGTTGCCTCCTTAAATCAAATTACTCCAGAAGGAATCGAAGCTTTAAATGAGAATTATAATGCTGTAACTGCTGGTTTTGCTACTGCTAACAGTAATCTTTCTAGTATGAGTAATGGTTTAACCCAAATGGCTGATGGTTTGAAAAAACTTGAAAGTGGCTTAAGCGATGCATCATCTGGAATTGGAAAAATTGTCACAAATATGAATAAAGTATCAGATGGACTTGGTCAAATGAAATCAGGTCAGCAACAACTAGTATCTGGCATCAATGGCTTTAGTACTTTCGGGGAAAAACTATCAGATGTAAACGGTGGGTTAGAGAAAATATCTGACGGATTAGGAAAGACAAATGATTTCTTAACTCAGTATAATTCTAATAAAACTTTCTTTATTCCAAAAGAAGCATTAACTGACGAGAACTTTAAAAAATCATTAGACATGTTTATGTCAAAAGATAAAAAGATTACAAAGCTAACAATTGTTTTGGAGAATGATCCATATTCAAAAGAATCTTTAAATACGATCAATAAAATAAGTTCGGCTGTTAAAAGTGGACTTAAAGGCACAGAACTTTCAAATGCAAAGTCAGGTGTTTCAGGTCCAAGTGCAACAACAAATGATATGAACAATATTTTGAGTAGTGACTTAAATAAAACAACAACAATTGTTATTATTGGGGTATTACTTGTATTATTCCTAGTGATAAAATCATTCTGGACACCAGTATTTATCACTGCATCACTTTTAGGAGCATACTACTGCGCTATGTTTATGATCAATTATATTTTCATAGATTTGCTAGGATATCAAGGAATATCTTCTTTTGTTCCCTTCTTCTCTTTCATAATTATCGTAGCTTTAGGAGTGGATTATAGTATTTTCCTAATGATGAGATTTAAGGAATATACTCATTTGGCACCAAAAGAGGCTATCGTATTAGCATCTAAGCATACTGGTGGAGTCATTATTTCAGCTGTAATCATACTTGGTGGTACATTTGCAACACTTATGCCATCTGGAATCCTTTTATTGTTTGAATTAGCAATAGCGGTAATAACTGGTCTAGTCGTACTTTGCTTCATCTTATTACCAATCTTTTTACCAGCAATGATTGCATTACCTGAAGCATTGGCTAATCTATTTTCAAGAAACAAGGAAGCAAATGTTGATACAGAAAAACATGTAATTTAATAGATTAATAAATTTAGTTTAAAAATGCCGACTTGCTATCCAAATAATAGTAGGTTCGGCTTTTTTATTAAGGATTTTTGTTCTAAAAATAAATTACCATTAATTGTGCAAAAAAAAGTGGATGCTAAATAAAATGTACCCTATAGAGTAGACACTTAAAAAAAGTGACCTCTATAGGGTACTTTTGTTTATAATTAGAAAAAACGGGATCGGGGAAATATTAGATGAGCGATAAAATATTTACAGATAAAGAAATTAATCTACTTTCCAAAAACCAACACGTAAAGTCAGTTAGTTCGAAAGGGATCACTTACACCGATGAGTTCAAGCGTATTTTTATTTCGGAAAATAAGAAAGGAAAATTACCAAGACAAATATTTGAAGAGTGTGGATTTGATATAGAAGTGATTGGAATGAAAAGAGTTCAAGCTGCTGGTAGTAGATGGCGTTCTGCGTATAGAGAGAATGGTGAACTTGGTCTTCGTGACACGAGATCCGATAGCTCAGGAAGACC
The DNA here is from genome assembly GCF_023115465.1 of Gottfriedia acidiceleris. Taxonomy (NCBI): domain Bacteria; kingdom Bacillati; phylum Bacillota; class Bacilli; order Caryophanales; family Bacillaceae; genus Gottfriedia; species Gottfriedia acidiceleris. The sequence goes on from NZ_CP096034.1 coordinate 2,122,695, forward strand.
TTTAAATAGAGAACTAACTTTAGAGGAAAAGAACGCTCGTTTAGAAGCAGAAATTAATCTACTTAAAGCTGAAAATGAACTACTAAAAAAGATTCGTTTCTTAGAAGGGAGGATGAAGTAGTCGTTATTTCTCCTAGCCAAAAATATACTCTAATACGTTCCATAATTGAAAAGTTTGAAATAAAACATATGGTAACTTACCTTTGTAAGATAGCTGGCGTATCAAGAAGTGGTTATTATCATTACTTTTCTATTAAGTCACAAGAACGAAGAAAGCAACAAGATGAAAAGGATGAAATTGTAAGGGTAAATATATTAAAGGCTTATCGCTTTAAACGTTATAAAAAAGGGGCACGTCAAATCAAGAGTACATTGGCGGGTCAATTTAAGATTGTCTACAATTTAAAACGTATACGAAGAATCATGAAAAAATACGGTATAGTTTGCCCAATTAGAAAGGCAAATCCCTACAGACGAATGATGAAGGCTACAAAAGAACATAGGGTTGTGCCAAACCGATTGAATCGTCAATTTAAACAAGAAGTACCTGGGAAAGTACTTCTAACACATATAACCTATCTAAAATATGGTAAAGGTCAGAAAGCATATTTATCAACAATTTTAGATAGTTCAACAAATGAAATAATGGCATACCATGTTTCAGACCGAATAACAATGGAGTTAGCTACAGATACTCTTCGGAAGTTAAAAAGGAATCGTAACTTTAAGAAAGTAGAAGGTTCACTCATTCATTCAGATCAAGGAACACATTATACACACCCAAACTTTCAAAAACTAGTAAAAAAATTAGGTTTAATTCAATCAATGTCTAGACGTGGAAACTGTTGGGATAACGCTCCACAAGAATCATTTTTTGGCCATTTTAAAGATGAAGCCTCTATTAAGTCATGTCAAAATTTAGAAGAGCTTAATAAAGAAATAAAACATTATATGAACTATTACAATCATTATAGATATCAGTGGAATTTAAAGAAGATGACCCCTGTTCAATACAGAAATCATCTCCTTAAAGTTGCATAGACTTTTTTTCAATGTCCTTTACAAAGGGTACATTTTAAAAAACATCCACTTTTTTATTAGTCCACTTGTATTTCATTATTAACATCAAGAGCTTCAACTAATTCTAATTCCTCATGACGTTCTTTAAAACGATTAAACGTAAATTCATTGGCAAATAAGAATAGAGGACGTTCGAAACGGTCATAAACAAGCATGTTCCGCATATCTTGATATTTCTTAAGTCCTTTTACGTCATCTGTTTTAACCCATCGAGCTATATTGAAATCAACATGGTCTTTACGGATATCAGATCCATATTCATTTTTTAAGCGGTATTCAAATACTTCAAATTGAAGTTGACCTACAGCACCTAAAATGACTTCATTAAATTCATTTTTATAAACTTGAATTGCACCTTCTTGAGCTAATTGCTCAACACCTTTATGGAAGTGTTTCGATTTTAATGAGTTAACTGGGCTAACTCGTAAGAATAACTCAGGTGGGAATGTAGGTAATGGCTCAAAGAATAATTTTTGTTTGCTAGATGTTATTGTATCTCCGATTTGATAAGTACCTGAATCGTAAATACCAATTACGTCACCTGCATATGCACGGTCAATCGTTTCACGGTCATTAGCCATCAATTGAGTTGATTGACTTAATTTAATTTGTTTTCCTGTACGAGAAAGCATAACGTTCATTCCACGTTCAAATACGCCCGAACAAATTCGCAAGAATGCAATACGGTCACGGTGAGCAGGATTCATATTAGCTTGAATCTTAAAGATAAAACCACTAAATACTTCATCAGTTGGATTAACTTCACCATTAATTGTTTTACGAGGTCCCGGTGCAGGTGACATATCTAAGAAATGATTTAAAAATGGTGTTACCCCAAAATCGACTAATGCTGTACCGAAGAAAACAGGAGTAAGTTCCCCAGCTCGAACTAAGTCTAAATTGAATTCATTTCCTGCACCTTGTAAAAGATCAACTTCATCTCGTAAATTTTCTAAATTGGAAGGCTCTAAATGTGCTTCTAATTCAGGACCATGAACGCCATCTTGACCAAGTTTAATCACTTCATCTTTACGGAAAAGATGAACTTCATTTTCTAATCGATCATAAACACCTTCAAATTGCATTCCACTACCAATTGGCCAAGTAACTGCAACAGAAGGCATTCCTAGAACTTCTTCTAATTCTTCCATTAATTCTAATGGATCTTTAGCTTGGCGGTCTAATTTATTCATAAAGGTAAAAATAGGAATACCACGTAAACGACAAACTTGGAAAAGTTTCTTAGTTTGTGCCTCAATACCTTTTGCAGCATCAATTACCATAACTGCAGAGTCAACAGAAGTTAGTACACGATATGTATCTTCACCAAAATCATTATGACCAGGAGTATCCATAATTGACACCATTTTTTCATCGTATTCAAACTGCATAACAGAAGAAGTAACAGAAATTCCACGTTGCTTCTCAATTTCCATCCAATCAGATTTTGCATATTTTGAATTTTTTTGAGCTTTTACAGTACCAGCTTCACGAATTGCTCCACCATGAAGTAGTAATTTTTCAGTTAAAGTTGTTTTACCAGCATCCGGGTGAGAGATGATCCCAAAAATACGGCGTTTAGCAACTTGATTAATTAATTCTTTATTTGCCATCTATTATAAAGTCCTTTCTAAATCAAAGATCATAAACAAATTTTTACATCTTATCTATTATACTAGAATTCAGCGTTTGATGAAACAGTTAGTAACTAAGTTATATACAAAGTATTACCAAGTTATGAAATAAGAATTTTCTTTTTTATCGTTTATTTTTATACAACTTTGTATGTGTTGGAGCATATTTGGTAGTTCTCCATTTTTAATTTTTTACTATTGTATAATTTTTAGCTTTCAATACCTTTACTGGTATAGGTAATTATCAATTTTATTTGCAGTCCAGGCCACTCTTCTTTTCCAACAGTTCATCTTCCACTCCATATTTACCGTTAAAAAATGAGGGTGCCCATATTGTTTTATTTTTGGGAACCCTCTTAATGTGAGTACTCATATTATTTTTGATTAAAGTCTAATGGTCGCAAACTTGCTTCGATTTTAGCACGTTTAGGCTCTAGAAATGGGGGCAAAGCTAATCGTTCACCCAAAGTTTCAATATTTTCATCGACATCAAATCCAGGGGTATCAGTTGATAATTCAAATAAAATATGATTTGGTTCTCTAAAATAGAGTGCTTTAAAATAGTAGCGTTCTACTTTTCCTGAATTCATGATCCCAAGTGAATTTAATTTGTCGGCCCATTTATTATATTCTTCTTCGTTCGGTACTCTAAAAGCTACATGATGTACACTACCTCGTCCTGGTCTGGCTCTTGGTAAGTCTGGTCTTACTTCTAAGTGCACTTCTGCTCCAGCACCACCTAATCCAGTTTCGTAAACTTCTATACTTGCAAAATTCCCTTCAGTAGAAGGGTAAGTACCAACAAGTCTAAATCCTAAAACTTCCGTTAAAGTTTTACTTGTAGGAATCGAATCTTTTACGGTAAGTGTCACTGGACCTAAGCCAAGAATTCCATGCTCGGTTGGGATATCTGATTTATTCCAAGGAGTACCCGGTGAAATACCTTTTTCACCATTATCTGCTACTAAAATTAATCTTGTACCTTCAAAATCTTGAAATGCGAGTGTATTTCGATTTGCTCTTTTAATTATTTCATCATGTGAAATATTAAGCTTTTCAAAGCGATTCTTCCAATAATGTAGTGACTCAGTTGTGGCCACTCTTAATGAAGTTGAAGATACGATCGAGTGACCTGGATATGTAGTTCCTAGATGAGGGATATCGAAAAAGGTTATTTCTGTCCCGGGATTTGCTTTTGCATCACCGTAAAATAAGTGATAACTGGAAGTGTTATCTTGATTTACAGTTTTCTTAACAAGTCTCATCCCTAAAACCTTAGTGTAAAACTCGTAATTTTTTTCAGCCTTTGTAGTAAGTAGTGAAACATGATGGATTGCCAATAATTCCACATTCATCACTCCCTTAAATTTTTATTTAAACGATGACCTGCATTATTTATATGTACACATTGTAAATGGCTAGAGATTGAAATAGAGTTTTATGTTAAACTGTTATCTAATAATTATAATATTCAGATAAATGGTTCGGAAAGGGGAAAATGCTTTGTATTTTGGTTATTTATTAATATTAATATCTGCAATAGCCTTTGGATTAATGCCTATTTTTGCACTTTATGCTTATGATCAAAATGTAAGTGTGAATACATTATTATTTTTAAGGTTTACATTTGCAACAATTATGTTCTTTAGTTACTTAGTGGTTAGTAAAAAATTAGTTAAAATTACGAAAAAACAATTAGTATTGTTTGTTTTACTAGGTGGAATATTGTATATGCTTCAATCAAGTTTTTATTTCAGTTCAGTAAAATATATTCCTGCTTCATTAGCTGCATTAATTCTCTATTTATATCCCATTTTTGTAGCGATTCTATCTTTTTTGGTAAATAAAGAGCAATTAACAAAAAATATAATGTTATCAATTGTACTATCGTTGATTGGAATTGTACTAGTACTTGGAGCTCCTGCGGAAAATATAAATCCAATCGGAATTATATTAGCACTAGCAGCAGCAATAGTTTACTCAATATACATAATAGTTGGTGGGAGGGTTTCAATCCATGTTCCTCCACTAGTAACAAGTGCATATATTTCTCTATTTGCAAGCATATCATTTTTACTAGTTGGCGTATCGACAAGCACGATACATATTCATTTTAAATTTATTGGTTGGATCTCAATTTTAGGTATTTCGATTATATCAAGTGTTATATCAATGGGTACATTTTTTGCTGGTGTAAAACGAATAGGACCGACAAAAGGGGCAGTATTAAGTATGGTTGAACCAGTAGTGACAATCACTTTTTCAACCATTCTATTTCATGAAAATATGAGTTTACTTCAAATAATAGGTGGGAGTATTGTTCTATGTGGAGCGCTTTTAGTTGTTCTTACTAGTGAGAAAAGAAAGAGTGTAGAGAATAAAATGGATTTTTAAAATGTATATGATAAACTGTATTCTGACTATTAGTTTAATAATATGTAAATGTTTAAAATGGCTATTTATATAGCTATTTTTTAATTTGAAAAGGAGTAAAATAGAATGTTTGAATTAAAATTAAAAAATGGAAAAATAGTAAAAGTTCGTCAAGCAATAGGAACTGATGCTAAATCTATTATAGATTTTTATAACATCGTAGGTGGGGAAACGAACTTTTTATCATTTGGAGGAAATGAGTTTAAAAGAAATGAAGCAGAATATGAGACATTTTTAGAAGATACCTTCAATGAAAATAATTCAATTATTTTATTAGTTACAATCAATGATCAAATAATAAGTATTGGTTCAATCAATTCCAGTCAAAAGGAACGTACTAAGCATGTTGGTACGCTAGGTATTGTAGTTAAAAAAGAATATTGGGGATTAAGTTTAGGGAAGTTATTAATGCAATCCTTAATTGATTGGGCTAAACATAATGATCTAACTCGAAAAATTCAATTAGTTACGAATGAAGATAATCTTACAGCCATTCAATTGTATAAAAATTTAGGATTTGAAATTGAAGGGGTAATGAAAGAAGATACTTATATAAATGGAAAGTACTCTAATACTTTAATGATGGGCTTATTTATTAAATAGTACTGAAAATAAAATGTTTTAATGGCTCTATTATAGACACTCAAATGAATAAAATTTTAAATCTACTAGCAGACGAACTATAATCTAATTAGAGCATTTATATAATTAGAAAGATAATGATTTTATAAGGGTGTAAATATGTTTAAAGATTTATTTTTTAATTTTTCATTGTTTATATTTTTCTTAATTGGGTTTAATCGAATTCAACATTTTTTAAAGCAAAAATTTCAAAAAGAATATCCAATTATTGTAGGTGATATTGTTTCATTTAAAATATTCAATGATACTGATGGTCATTTAGAAGGAGATAAATGTCTACAAGCTGTAGCAAATGGCATTTCGATCAATTTATTAAGAGATAATGATTTCTCTGCAAGATATGGTGGAGAAGAGTTTGTAGGTATATTATCAGAAACAAGTGAAAGAGAAGCAGTAAATATTGCAGAAAAAATTCGAAATGTAATAGTAGATTTAAAGATTCCGAATGAAAAGTCATTCGTTTCCCCATATGTAAGTGTTAGTATTGGGTTGGTAAAATTTAGTGCCAAATGATTCAATTGACATTGTAGATGGCATAAATTTTGCAGACAAAGCTCTGTATTTGGGTAAGATGAATGGTAGAATTCAAGTAAAAGTATATTCTAGTAATTTGGAAATGTCGTTCGTTTAAAAAGCCTTGTGATCATTAATCACAAGGCTTTTTAAAGTAGCATAGTTTTTTAGAAACATGTAAACGATCTAATTCGATTTGTATCAATTCCAAAGAAAACCCATCTCCAGCCAATCCATCTCCAGCCTGAAACTGAATGTCTGCCCACGAAGGTTGGAAAGTACCAAAATTGTTCTCCATTATTCAACCAAACATAAGTATTTCTAAATCTACAACCAGCGATTGCACCTGGATCTACTGCAAATGCTGTAGCTTGCGACATCTGTGGTGTAAATGAAGGTGGTGGTGCAGTCGGTTGACCTTGAGATTGACCTTGACCTCCACCACCCGGTTGTCCCGGAAATCCTGGGAATCCACCTGGTTGCCCTGGGAACCCGCCCGGTTGTCCTGGAAAGCCAGGAAATGTCCGATATTGAGGGAAAAAGTTCATTTTATCAACTCCTTTTTAGTTTTATCTTTATTAAAGTATGAAAATTAATGTTTTTTGTTTGGGCTGATAGTTAAATATCCATATTAATAGGATATTTGAAATAACATTTTTATAAAGGTTTCTGTTTCATTTTGAATCACATCAAAGAGAAGACTAATCCACTACTCTTTTTTTAATGTTCATAGATAGGAAATTCTATTTAGTTCTACCTGATTAAAAAAACCAAATCATTTCCAAAAATATAGCGCTTTTAGTGAATAATATCCGTTTTTACTTTTTAAGGTAAAAAAAATACTCTTTAAAGTAAAAAACGCTTGCATAATTCTGTAAATTCGAATAAATTAAACTTAAAGGAGGAGAAAAATGGAAAATATACGTTTGAATGTCGCATTGTTACGCCGAAGAGTACCAAGTTTGACTACTTCTGCGAAATCTGTTGGACTTCGACCAGCAACTGTTTCAAATTTATGTACTGGAAAAATTCCAATTGGTCGCTCAGAAGTAAGAACACTAGTCGCTTTAGCTGCTTTAGCAGAATGTACATTGGATGAACTGATCATTAGAGGGGAGAAGATTGAGATGATTGAAACAGGAATAAAAACGCTTGATTTATTTGCTCCATTAGTAAAAGGTGGAACAGTCGGGTTGGTTGCAAGACCAGGTATGGGCCAATTAGTTGTATTAGCGGAAATGTTTTATAAATTAAAGAGTGATTCATATTATACGATTTTACTAAAACCAGAAGGTGAGCATCCTGAAATTGACGATATTTTAGCTGATGTAAATTTAGTATGTTATTCAATTGATGAAGTGTATGAAGCGATTGCAAAAGCGGGAAAAAATGTTGAGTTTGCTTTTGCAGCAGATCGTTCAAACGTCATTACAGGTGATATAAACCGACTACAACAAAAATTAGCAGATATCGGTATTGAAGATGTAACGACTTTTTTAGTTGATTTAAAAGGAGAAGCGGTGGACGAAGATTTCCCTTACGGACCTTTAGAAACATTATGGCAGTTTGATGCAGACTTAGCTTTTAGACATAAATACCCTGCAATTAATCCTATTCATTCAACATCCACAGTTTTAGAAGATAATCAACCAGATCAAACCCACAACCAAGTGCAAAAAGCAGCTCAGAAATTACTACGTCGATATCGCGAGTTAAGATCATTCGTAGCAGTACATGGATTAGATTCATTACCAGAAAATGAAAAATTAACATATAAACGTGGTGAATTATTAGAAGCCTATTTAACTCAACCATTTTTCGTAGCAGAAGAATTCACAGGTACAAAAGGAGCATCTGTTAATTTGCAAAATACCTTACAAGATGTTCGAAAACTAATCGATGGTGCTTACGATTCAATGGAAGTAGATAAAATGAATTTTATTGGTAGTTTGTAGAAAAGTTAATGAAAAGTGTGACACTAATGCCTGTGTCACACTTTTTTTTATTTTACTTAAATATGGTTTTCTGGCGGATGGAAGTATAAAATTTAAGAATTATTTAAGAATTTAATAATGGGGAATTAATTTTTTCGATTTATACTATGCCACAAACAAGTATCAAAAACTGAAATAAAGTTATAGTTCATCACACGTCTGAAAGTTGGAATTTATTTGTCGATTCGAAAACGGTTAATCTTATCTAATATAGCAATGATTGTTATTCCAATCATTTCTTTTATCCTCATCGAGATTTTACTCGGTGTGTTTTACTATAAAGTGTTTGTACCTAAATTTAATGGTCATCCACCACATTCATTTTATTTTTTCCGTTTCGGGATGATCGTCCCTATTTTTGCAATTACAAATGGAGTGCTATCCTATTTTGTTTCAAGAAGTATACTAAGACCAGTAAAAAATCTTACAAATGCTGCTAAACAAATAAGTGAAGGGAATTTAAATTTTGAAGTTAAACCAATAAACAATGATGAACTCGGTCAATTAGCCATTAGCTTTGAATTAATGAGAAAAAATCTAAAAGAGTCAGCTGAAATACAGAAAAAATACGAAGAAAATCGTAAAGAATTAATTGCAAATATTTCACATGATCTAAAAACGCCAATTACTTCAATAAAGGGATATATTGAAGGAATTAAAGATGGTGTGGCGAATACACCAGAAAAAATGGACCGGTATATTGAAACAATTTATCTGAAAACCTTGGATATGGATCAATTAATTAATGAACTATTCCTTTATTCGAAGTTAGATTTAAAACGAGTACCATTTCATTTTGAAGAAGTTAATATTCACGATTATTTAGTCGATCGAATCGAGGAATTGAAATTTGATTTAGAACCGATAAATGTAAGTATTACTTTTAGTGAGAATGTGGATCGAGAAAATAGTATTGTACTAATAGACCGGGAACAATTCAAACGAGTAATGACAAATATCATTCAAAATAGTTTGAAATACATGGATAAAAATGAAAAACAAATTTCCATAAAATTAATAGATGACAAAGAAAAAATAAAGATAAAATTTCATGATAACGGTAAAGGGATTTCGAATGAAGCGCTTCCGTTTATTTTTGATCGTTTTTACCGAGCCGATCCATCAAGAAATCTATCAACAGGTGGGACTGGATTAGGTCTGGCTATTGCAAAAAGAATCATTGAAGAGCACGGTGGAGAAGTATGGGCAGAAAGTCAAATTGGTGAATATACAAACATTTTTCTTTCATTAAATAAGAAATCAATAGTAAAGGTGACAAAATGAAAAAGGTTTTAATTATTGAAGATGATCAAAGTATCGCATTATTACAAAGAGATTATTTAGAAATAAATGATTTTGAAGTTGAAATAGAATCTAATGGAAAAAGCGGACTTCAAAAAGCTATATCGAATGAATATGATTTAATCATACTCGACTTAATGTTACCAGAATTAAATGGATTTGAAATATGTAAAAAAATCCGAGAAAGTAAAGACATTCCGATCCTAATTGTTTCAGCAAAAACAGAAGATATTGATAAAATTAGGGGTTTTGGTCTAGGGGCAGATGATTTTATCGTGAAACCATTTAGTCCAAGTGAATTAATAGCCAGAGTGAAAGCTCATCTTTCAAGGTATCAACGTTTAGCAAGTAAAGGTCAAATTAATGAAGAAGAAATTCAAATTAGAGGTCTTACAATTCAAAAAGATTCTAGAAAAGTTCTCGTTAATGGAGAAGAAAAAATATTCACAACGAAGGAATTTAACTTACTTACCTTTCTTGCTTCAAATCCAAATAAAGTATTTAGTAAAGAATTATTATTTGATCGAATTTGGGGATTTGAAACAGTTGGAGATATTTCTACTGTAACTGTTCATATCCGAAAAATCCGAGAAAAAATAGAAGTTGACCCGTCCAACCCAAATTATATTGAGACGATATGGGGAGCGGGATATCGGTTTAAAGTTTAAATTTCATTAATTTAAATTAATGGGTGATCTTGTGAGTTAGTAAACTGGCTTATAGGATGACTTTTTTTCATATTCAATGAAAAGATAGATTCATTTCAATACTTCATCAAAATAAATACAACTATTTTATTATTAAAACAGTGCGGAAGTAACTTATTCTGGTCGTTAAATAAAAAGCATTTTTTCAATTAAGAATTGATTTAAGAATTATTTAAGAAATTGATAATAGTAGTTTTAGATCTTGCCGCTATGATGAAAAGTATGAAGTTTTTAAAAACGGAGGGAACAGAGTAGTGGCTAAAAAGAAAATAAATTTAACGAAAAAAAATATATTAGTTAGTGTACATGTCTTAGCAGTATGTGCTTGGTTTGGAGGTACATTAAGTTTAATCATATTAGGATTATATTTGAAAAATGCACAAAACTCCGAGCAGCTTATTTATACATTATCTAGTATGCATATAATAGATGAAAATTTACTAAAATATCCTGCCCTTGCAACTTTAGCTACTGGAATTTTACTTTCAGTTTGGACGCAGTGGGGATTAGTAAAATATTATTGGGTTGTTATAAAACTTGTTCTAACTGTCTTAATTATTTTGATTGGTATCTTTTTGATTAATGACTGGTTCGCCTATTTAGTAAAAACCGCAGAAGTAGTAGGGGCTGGTGCACTTAATGAAAATAAATTTGAGTCAACTTGGCTTTCAATTATAATAACTGGAATTTTTAACTTAAGTTGCTTAGCATTTATGACATTCATTACGTATTTTAAACCTTTTGGAAAAATAAAAAAGAATAAAAAAGTGGCAACACTATAAAAAAATCTTTTATTTTATGGTGTTCTAACTGAGTAAGTAATACTTTTTTTGAGTATTACTTTTTTTTATGAAAAAACGATAATATTTACCAAAAAATTAAACATTCTAATTAATGTGTTTTTCTAGTTTCAAGATTGAAGTAAGCGTTTAATTAAATATGACATTTGTCATCTTTTTCATATGACGCCTGCTACTACCAATGGGGAAAATAACTTATATAATTAGGATAATATAATAATAAAAGTTACAACATTAGGAAGGAACTTCTAAATGTCAAAAGAAAATCAAAAGAGTTTACGAAAGCAAATTATTCCTTATGAAAAATCAAATTTAAAAGCTAGTATTTGGCAAATGATTAATACTTTTATTCCATTTATATTTTTGTGGTATTTTGCCTATAAAAGTATTTCTATTTCAGTAGTATTAACGATCTTTATTGATATTGTTGCTGCACTATTCTTAATAAGGATATTTATCATCTTCCATGATTGTTGTCATCAATCATTTTTTAAGAATAAAACAGCAAATAAAGTTCTTGGCACAATTACAGGCGTTGTTACTTTATTTCCATTCAGCCAGTGGAAGCATAGTCATTCAATCCACCATGCAACAAGTGGTAACTTAGATAAACGCGGGATTGGAGATATGTGGGTTTTAACTGTTGAAGAGTACGTTGAAGCATCGTTGTGGACAAAAATACAATATCGTCTATACCGTAATCCGTTAATCATGTTTGGTTTAGGACCAATTTATATCGTGTTAATTACAAATCGGTTCAATACGAAAAATGCGAAATTAAAAGAAAGACTAAACACCTATTTAACTAATATATTAATTGTTGGGGGTTCGGCGTTATTTTGCCTTACAATTGGTTGGGAAAATTATTTAATAGTAGAAGGTCCGATCTTTTTCATCTCGGCAGTATTAGGAATTTGGCTTTTCTATGTACAGCATCAATTTGAAGACACTTATTTTGAAGAAGATGCGAATTGGGAATATGTAAAAGCAGCGGTTGAAGGAAGTTCGTTTTATAAACTTCCAAAATTATTGCAATGGATTACAGGTAATATTGGATACCACCATGTTCATCATTTAAGTCCAAGAGTACCGAATTATAATTTAGAGTCTGTTCATAATAATACGCTTCCATTACAAAGTGTACCGACGATTACACTAAAAACTAGTTTAACATCTTTAAAATTCAAATTATGGAATGAAGAAACAAAGCAATTTGTAGGATTCAAAGATATAAAATCAATCTATAAAGTAAATCGCGAAAGTTCAGACACTGTCTGAACTTTTGATGTATTTAATTTATTTTTATAAAGATTAACTTTGCTTAACTATGATAAGATTGATAAATAAATGACACAAAATGTTTGAATAATGAGGTAAATTTATGTTTAAAAGATATTTAGTTTTCCTAAAAAGTACAGGAATCTCACCATATATTTGGACAGTTTTAGGGATTTCGCCATTTTATTTTATTTTTCTTTCTGCACATTCCACTTTAAGAATCATAATAGGAATTTTACTAACAATATCATTTTTTATCATCTATCGATTGGCGTACAGATCAAAAGGATGGTCAATTTTTCTATGGTCATCCATCTTAATCATCATATCCACTTCAATGAATATACTTTTTAGTTATGTATATTTTGCATTTTTTATAGCATATATGATTGGAAAAAGAAAAAATAGGGTCACATTTTTAACTTTATATATCCTTCATTTAGTAATCACTACAATATCAATCAACATCACGATTATCCTTCAAGAAGAATTAATAATTAGGCAGCTTCCATTTATTATCATCACTTGGATTAGCGTTATTTTGCTACCATTTAGTCTTTACAGTCGAAATGAAAGAGGGCAATTAGAAGAAAAGTTAGTAGATGCTAATAAACGTATTTCAGATCTTGTAAAACTAGAAGAACGTCAAAGAATTGCTCGTGATTTACATGATACACTAGGTCAAAAACTTTCACTGATTGGTTTAAAAAGTGACTTAGCTAGAAAGTTAATTACAAAGGATCCAGAGTTAGCTCAAAATGAATTAAAGGACGTACAACAAACAGCCAGAACAGCTTTAAATGAAGTACGAAAAATCGTTTCTCAAATGAGAGGGATTCGAATTAAAGATGAACTAATAAGGATTAAGCAAATCCTACATGCGGCTGAAATTGCAGTTGAATGTAACGAAAACTTTCAACTTTCAAATGTTTCCTTACTTACAGAAAATATTGTTAGTATGTGCTTAAAGGAAGCCGTAACAAATGTTGTAAAACATAGTCATGCTACTTTATGTAAAATATCAATTAGACAAATGAAAAATGAAATAATTTTTTCTGTAATAGATAATGGAGTTGGTTGTAAATCGGATAAGTTTACAACTGGTTATGGGTTAATTGGAATGAAGGAACGACTCGAATTTGTGAATGGAACATTAGAGGTAAACTGTGAAAATGGAATGACTTTAATTATGACAGTTCCAATCGATGTTAAACAAATTGAAGTGGAGGAACTAGTATGATTAGGATCGTAATTGCTGAAGACCAACGAATGCTATTAGGTGCTCTTGGTTCTTTACTTAATCTAGAAGATGATATGGAAGTTGTTGGTAAAGCATCAAATGGAGAAGAAGCAGTTAAACTAGTCAAGCAATTACAACCTGACATTTGTATAATGGATATTGAAATGCCAGGTAAAACTGGACTTGAGGCCGCAGAAGAATTAAAACCTTTAGATTGTAAAGTGATTATATTAACAACTTTTGCTAGATCTGGTTATTTTCAAAGAGCTTTAAAAGCGGGTGTAAAGGGCTATTTATTAAAGGATAGTCCAAGTGAAGAGTTAGCAAGTTCAATTAGAAGTATTATTTCCGGGAAGAGAATCTATGCTCCAGAACTTATGGATGATGTATACGCTGAAGAAAATCCGTTAACTGACCGAGAAAAAGAAGTTTTAGAACTAGTAGCCGATGGTAAGAACACACAAGAAATTGCAGATGAATTGAGTCTAAAAACAGGAACAGTTAGAAATTATATATCTATGATTTTAGACAAATTAGAAGTTAAAAATAGAATCGAAGCTATAAAACAATCAAAAGAAAAAGGTTGGTTTAAGTGAAGTTTATTGCAGGAAAATAAAAACAAGAATAGCAGGTAGGGCAAGAATTGAAAACAAAATTTTCAATACTTAAGATCCCAACCAACCTGCATTCCTTGTTTACCATTTAGTTTCCTGCTTTTCTTTTTTCTTTTTTTCTAGATTTTGTTTTTCCTTTACTAGATTTTTGTACTTCCTTAAAAAATTCGTCAAGCTCCTTATTGAACTTATCTGTTTCTTCCAAAAATAAAAGATGACTACTATTATAAAATGGAACAAATTTTGAACCTTTTATCTTTTTTTGAATAAACTCACCAGCGGCTATTGGGAAAAATCCATGACTACCAAAACAAATTAATGTTGGAATATCAACATTACAAAGAGTATCCCGATAATCTACAGCAGTTTGATTGAATACTATTGTACTTGCAATCGCTGCAGGTAATTTATTCATTTCTTTTAGTATCCATTTATGTTCTTTTGGATCAGGTTGATCCATATACATACCATATATAAAATCGCTATTAAATTTGTTCTGATCTTCTTGGATAGACTGCATTACATTTTTTAATATCGTAAAATCAAACGCTCCAAACTCCCAATCTGGCCATATATAATCGGATGCAGATTGATCAACAACTGTTAGCGCCTTAATATTTTTACTGCCAAATTGATTAACATAATCCCACAATACAAAAGCTCCCATTGACCAACCTACTAAAATGACATCCTTTAAATCTAGTTTATCTATAAAGCATTTTAAATCACGTGCGTACTGTGCTACTGTATGCCCAAATTGAACTTTTGAGGACTTTCCATGTGCTCGTAAATCTAAAGTAATGACGCGATAATTTTTACTAAAATACGGTACTTGTTTATGAAAAAACTTACTACTCATCATAACTCCATGAACAAAAACAACTGTTTGACCTTCCCCGTGATCTTCATAATAGAGCTTTGTATGTGAATCAAGTTCTACAAATGCCAATTTAATCGCCCCCATTGGCTTTTAAATATCTTACTTTCCTATATTATTTCATCTCATAATAGTTCATGACTATTCGCAATTTCTTTGAATAAAGTTGTTTAAGTAAAGACTCTGTTATAAAAGATTGTTGATTTTCTTATTGAACTTAATGGCAGTTTAGTTGTGCGAAATGTTTCTAGCTTAAATGGAGAATGGTCACATTACTCTGGTAAAGGCTAGACAGTTCCTTTCGGAATTGAAGGATTATATCGAAGAATCAAATGATTGGGTAACGCCTTGAAGGGTTCTCTCTTAGTCGAATAGCATTTGATTTAGTAAGAATGATCGTGTTATAAGCTCGGCGAAAAGGCG
This sequence comes from Gottfriedia acidiceleris, assembly GCF_023115465.1. Lineage (NCBI taxonomy): Bacteria > Bacillati > Bacillota > Bacilli > Caryophanales > Bacillaceae > Gottfriedia > Gottfriedia acidiceleris. The sequence goes on from NZ_CP096034.1 coordinate 2,138,232, forward strand.
TAAGAAATTACCGTACCAGTTCGGCTGACGAAATCCTACTCGATGGAGTGGTGTAATTCATGATGCTTGAGTTGAATGAATATGGTGAGAATGCGAATAAACCTAAAATAAAAGGTTAAGCTGACAAACTTCTGAATGTACGGGTCTATAACTGCAATACATAGAAATGTGTATATCACCAAATTGTGAGGTTAGATGTGGATGAGTAAGACTAACTAATATGAAAATCCATGATACGTTACAGGCGTATGAATGCTAACAGGCTTAAAGGAAGCACCTAAGTTCATTCTATAATAAATATAATTCAACATTGTAAGCTGGTAACGTAGAGGGCTTACTCCCAATGAAGCGTTGGCAAGGAAAGCATTAATGATACTAGTTACTGTATAACTTGTCTTTATATCAGTGAAAGTGGTGGCACAGTACCTATGAAATGTCTAATCCACATGGAGGGATAGCCACTAGACTAATAAAGATTTATTCAACCATGTAAGGCAGTTCTTTATCGATTAATAAGGTTCTTGTGAGACTAAAAGAGGTTTAACTTCGAAAGGAGAAACCGACTTATTGAAACGGGAGAAACTGAGACACAGTGAATATTACAGTATGCAAACTTGTTTTGACATACTTTATGCCCAAAGTGTCAGTGGTCATCACTTCTATGATTTAACAGAATTAATGTGTTCTGAAGATAATATTCGACTTGCTTACCGAAACATTAAAAGAAATACAGGAAGCAAAACTGCGGGAACAGATAAATTAACGATAGATAATATTATACATCTGTCAGTTACAGAAGTAATAGAAAAGGTTCAAACAATGTTCATGTGTTACGAGCCTCGAACAGTAAGGCGTGTTTTTATTCCGAAAGGAAAAGGAAAAAACAGACCATTGGGGATTCCAACAATTTGGGATAGAATCTTTCAACAATGTATACTTCAAATTTTAGAGCCAATATGTGAAGCAAAATTCCATAAACATAGCTATGGATTCAGACCGAATCGTAGCACACACCATGCCAAAGCTAGATTCGAGTTTCTAATAAATCGAGTTGGACTCTACCATTGTATAGATGTAGATATAAAAGGATTCTTCGATAACGTTAATCATAGTAAATTACTAAAACAAATGTGGTCGCTAGGTATAAGGGATAAACCACTTCTTTCTATTATATCTAAACTGTTAAAAGCAGAGATTGAAGGTGTAGGTATTCCTACAAGAGGCACTCCACAAGGAGGAATATTATCTCCCCTACTTTCCAACATTGTATTAAATGAGTTGGATTGGTGGATTAGTGAACAATGGGAAACGTTTAAAAGTAATCATACTTATTTGAGCAATGGCAGCAAGTATAAGTCTTTAAAGAAAACAGCTTTGAAAGAGTGCTTTATCGTTCGCTACGCGGACGATTTTAAGATAATGTGTAGGACAAGGTCACAGGCAATAAAAATGAATTATGCATTGAAAGACTTCCTAAAAAACAGACTACATCTGGAAACCAGTGAAGAGAAATCTAAAATTATCAACTTAAAGAAGAACTCTTCCGAGTTTCTTGGCTTTTCAGTAAAAGCCATAAGAAAAGGAAAAACGTATGTAGCAAGGTCCGATATGTCGAAGAAGGCAAAAGAAAACGCCTTCCAAAAGATAAAGGAAGCTATAAAATTGGTTAAGAAAAAACCTGGCAATCAGACTGTTTGGAATTTTAATACAGTGGTAATGGGAATCCAAAACTATTATTCTGTTGCCTCTCAAATTACTATTAATCTAAATAAGTTAAACTATCATCTACGCAAAACGTTATACAATCAACTAAAGAATATTAGAACAGAGGCAAGTTTTCATGATATGACTAAGACCTTACAGAAAAGGTACAAAGGTTATGAAAGTAAATTATATAAGATACAGCAAATGGTATTTGTCCCTATCCATGCCCAACGGTGGAAATTACCACACTGTTTTACACAAACGATATGTAACTTCACTGCCGAAGGTAGAGCGAAAATACATAATAACTTAAAAGCTATCGATAGAAATATACTTACTTACATCATGAGAAACTACATTCCAAATCGATCAATTGAATACAATGACAATCGAATCAGTAAATTTATTGCCCAATATGGCAAATGTGCCATATTGGGAGTGGATTTAGGGATAAATGAATGGCATTGTCATCACATTAATCCTTATCATCTTTCAAAGGATGATAGCTATTCAAATCTTATTATTGTAGATAAATTTATACATAAACTGCTTCATCTAAAGGATGAGGATAAAACAGAAACTCTTTTGAAATCCTTTAAACTTACTCGTAAGCAAATGGAAAAAGTAAATTCGTTACGACTAAAATGTCAGAATCAAACAATCTAAAATTGGAAGAAAAGCACTCGTCTGCTTAATACATAGAAAAGAATAAATTGGATTAGTTGGAACGCCGTATGCGGTGAAAGTTGCACGTACGGTGTGAACAGGGGGAAAAGGGAGCGATAACTTCAAACCCTTACCTATCTGTATTAAAAGGATTACTTCTACCCATTATAGAATATATATATCAAAATCTTATAGAGAAAGTTGGATACGATTTGCAATTGGGAATTATTATAGGACTTTATAGGTTAGCTTTTTTTAGCTTAGGGAGTCTTTTATAACAAAAAAATGCATAAGGAAGAAAGATTTTTAAGCTTTAAATTATTGTTCCCCCTTTTGTGGGCTGTCGATGATTTGCCCTATTGGGTTACAAAAATCTTGTTATTACTATTTGGTGTTATAGGTTGTTTTTACGGAAGCTATCAGTTATTTACCTATTGAAAACTAAAGGTAAGCATTAGTTCAATAACAAATCATTCAGTAATATGCAGGAGAAGGTATTTTATGAAAAAGATTAAAGAGGATGAGCATTTTTATAATAATAAATACATATTAAATAACGATATATTAGAATTTGAAAGAGTCTATATGGTTGATGAATATAAATTTGATAAAGAATCTTATGAGAAGTTAAGTAAGATTTATGAACAGTTACCATCATATATGGGTAATCCAACCACATTTCCTTGAAGGTTTGGTAATGAGGAAAAAGGAGATAAATTTTTTATATCAGTTTCATTCGAAATGTCAGGGCTGAAATTTTGGGGTAATTTACCTATTTTTGATTTTTTACATTGGGAAAATAAATTCCATGATTTAATAAGAAAGCTTCCATTTAAATATCAATAATAAACATTTTCCTTATTCAACTACCATGGGAGTACGATATAAACTTCCATTCACTGTTGTGAATCTTAGGATTCATGGATGGCTAACGCAAGCAATAGTTGAACAAGCCAAAGCTGCTTCGGTAGCTTTTTTCTTATTCAAGTAAATGGCAGATTAGTTGAATAAGAAGAGGTTATACGGAGTAATAGTTAGGATAATTAAGTAGAGTTAAATTATATAGGGGAGATCAATATGAGGTACAAATTGATAATCTTATTATTGGTTGTTTTGATTATAGGATTGCTTGTAATGATTGGTATTTCATTTGAAAAATGTTTACTTTGGTTGTTATACATTAGTCTTGCCTCTCTTGTTTCGATCGTACTTTGGCAACTATTTGAATTTATTTGGATACTCATCCTTCAAAAAAAATACTATGATCGGTTTTTATTCTGGATAAAGCCAAAGCGAAAATCAAAAAAGAATCTAAAGAAAAAAAGAAATAAGGTCAAAAGGAAGTAAAAATTAAGCTTTTAGTCAATATATAATGTAACTAACGCATACTTTAGTATATTTATCAAAAAAGTTGTTATAATTTGCAATTATTTTGCAGTAATGAAATTAAAAATCAAAAATAAAGGAAATATCTTCTTGACAGTCGAATATTTGCCTAGAAGCAATTAACTATTCCGATGAGGAGGATTCTTGTGCGTCCACGACCATTATCGATTGAAAATCCAGAGCATTACAGGTATGTTAGTCTTGTGCCAGATGGAGATATTATAGAAATACTTAGTAAACAAAGAACTAATACCATTACCCTATTAAGCAGCGTTTCAGAGGAGTCAGCAAGGAAGGCGTACGAACCAGGGAAATGGACTTTAAAAGAAGTGATTGGGCATCTGACCGATTCGGAACGTGTGATGACGTATCGAATACTTGCCATTGCACGAAATGAAAGTGAACCACTCCCAGCAATGGATCAAAATCAATACGTTTCTGCAGCAAACTTCAACAAATTATCCTGGGAGCAGCTACTAGCTGGCTTAGACACGGTACGCACCAACACGTTAAGCCTTATTTCAACCATTGATGATGCAGCGTGGGTTCGAAATGGAACTGTAATGAACAGACCAGTTTCGTTAGGTACCATTGCATATGGCATTGCCGGGCACGAGTTACATCATATGAAAGTGATTAGTGATAAATACTTATAAGTCTCTTTCAATTAATGAAAAAAACTAATTTCACATTTAGGGTGTGTTAGATGAAGAAGCAGCAAAAGAAGGATCTTTTTAGAAGGTCCTTCTTTTGCTGCTAGCCGATAACGGTATATATGTAGACTACATTTACATAAAATTTCAAGCGAAATTGAAGTGGTTCTTGTTCAACTATTCTGCCATTTACTGCAATAAAAAAACGAGCTGCAAGCAACTCGTGATCTTCAACTAAAGCATGCGTTAGTTGCATAGATTGTGTTATTTAGTAGTTCTTTTTCTTATTCGATAACTGCTGTTAAGGTAAATAATAAATTAAGAGTATTTTACGAAATAAAAGGACCTCTCACTTGGTCCTTTTGTTAAGAAATAATGATTTTAATTATTTTTGTTTAAATACAAATGTTTGCATAAGAATAATTTTACATTCTATGGAAAAAAGGCGAATTCTCCCAAATTACAGAAGTCGATATAAGCTGTATAATTAATTAATATTATTAATACAAAGAGAAGAATAACCATTGAAAACAGGAGGATTTATGGATTGGTTCAACTGGTTAATAGGGGGGATATGGAATTTGAGGAAGTAAAACTTAGGGGGAAATAAATATTTAATATTAAATTATAAACAAAATAAATCATAATGATGGAGGAGTAATAGTGCTGAGGAAATTAAGGATAGTCTTATTAATTTTTTCTATTTTTTTGACATATTTTCCGCCTACTCAAGTAACTGCTGCAACAAACGTAAATCAATTATCTATAGGCTCAAGTCTAACAAAGTGGATTCTAGATGACCCTTCAAATACACTCTACTCCATATCATCGACAGATAAGAAATTATTTTTTATCAACTCTTCATCATTGACTATTGATAAAACCTTGACCCTAGAAGGGGCTCCTACAGACATCATAAAAAGTGATGGCAATTTATATGTTGCAATAGATAGTTTAAAACAAATAATTGTTGTGGATATAACGAAGGAAGTCATAACTCAGACATTGAATACAACATCTGATCCATTTCAGATTGTAAAAGATGGAGATATGATTTACTATGCGGAGAACGATCAATGGTGTAATATATACGCTTATAATTTAAAAACAAATTTGGATCAAAAATTGCCAATTAAAACGCTATCTGAACCTGCTTTAGTAATCAATTCAGATAATCACATTTTGTATATTGGAGAATCGGGTTCAACTGGTTCACACTTGATATACTATAGCACAACGGATAATAAAGTTATTGGAACATCAAATTATAAGAATGGTTATGGATTTCCTTTTCCAAGTAGAATTATTCTTTTTGATGGGGTAAATGTGTATTACGCAGGACGTGACTTTAGTCCAAATGATCCCAATCGTTTTAATGGTAACTTTGGTAATAATGACAAAGTAATCTATGTAAACAATAATCTCGTATTCACTAGAACGAGTATTTACAATAAAGATTCACACGTGAAATTAGGAGAATATGGTTATGATTCAGACCTTATAGCCTCATCCCAGAACTCTATATTTATTTACAGCCAAGCTTCGGGACAAATTAAAAAATATGATTCAGATCAAATAAATAGCTCTAACATTATCTCGCTTATTTCTGGGATAGCGAATCAACCTCAAGATACCGCTCTAAGCAAACAAATAAACGATAAAACTAGTCAACTACAAATTCAATCAAAGTTGACTAAATGGGTGTTGGATGAGCCGTCACAAACATTGTATGGTATTTCAAATAATGATAAATCATTGTTATTTATTAATTTACAGACATTAAATTTAGAGAAGGTATTTAATTTTCCGTGCAATCCAACTGATATTATTAAAGACAATGGGAAGCTTTATGTTGCACTTGATGATGCAAATCAAATAGCTGTTGTAGATATGGCCAGTAGGACAAAAGTAGACACGTTATATACCATCAGCGACCCTTATAAGATCGCTAAGGACGGAGATACAATTTATTATGCGGAGAGCAATCAAAACGTTTTTGCCTATAATTTACAAACCAATCTAGATCAAAAAATACAGAAAATGCAGTTTCAACCCTCATTAGCAATTAATACAGACAATCACATTTTATATATTGGAGAATCGGGTTCAGATGGTTCACACTTGATTTACTATAGCACCAAGGATAATAAAGTTATTGGAACATCAAATTATGCCAATGGTTATTGGAATCCAAGTAGGATTATTCTTTTTGATGATGTAAATGTGTACTATGCAGGATTTGCCTTTAGCCTAAGTGATCCATATGTAATTAATGGAAATTACGGAAATTCAGAAAATGTAATTTGTGCAAAAAATGATCTCGTTTTCACTAGCAAAAATTTTTATAATTCAATTTCACATGTGAAATTGGGGCAATATGGTTACATTGCGGATCTTACGGAATTATCACAGAACGCATTATTCATATACAATCAATCGACTGGTCAAATTAATAAATATACTGTAAATGAAAATCAAATAAGCAGTTCTAACATTAGTTCAATTTTTTCTGGAAAAGTATCCGAAGATCTAAATATTACTCTAGGGACACAAGTCGATCAAAATACAAGTATGCTTCATGTTCAATCAAAACTTACAAAATGGGTATTAGATGAACCTTCACATACATTATATGGAATTTCATCTGATGGTAAATCATTATTATTCATTAACTCGCAGACTTTAAATCTAGAGAAAGTAATGACCTTTGATAGCCCGCCTACTGATATTATTAAAGACAATGGGAAGATTTATGTTGCATTAGATGGTTTAAACGAAATTGTTGTTATCGATATGGCTAGTAGGCTGGTTTTAAATACCTTATATACAATGTCTGACCCCTTTCTGTTAGCTAAGGACGGAAATATGATTTATTACACTGAAAAAGATCAATGGTGTAGTATATATGCTTATAATTTACAAACAAATTTGGATCAAAAATTGCCAATTACAGCACAATATGCACCTGCTTTAGCAATCAATTCAGATAATCACATTTTGTATATTGGGGAATCGTATTCAAGTGGTTCACACTTGATATACTATAGCACAACGGATAATAAAGTTATTGGAACATCAAATTATAAGAATGGTTATGGATTTCCTTATCCAAGTAGGAACATTCTTTTTGATGGAATAAACGTGTACTATGCAGGATTTGCTTTCAGTTCAGAAGATCCAAATAAAATGTATAATTCGGAAATTTTAATCTATGCAAAACAAAATTTCTTATTTTCTTCGACTAGTGTTTATGACGAAGGATCGAATACGAAACTAGGAGATTTTAAAAATAAAGTGGATCTAATAGAATCTAATAGTAACAGTTTATATACTTACAATCAGGCAGTAGGCTATGTTGAAAAATATTCGAATAACAGTGGGCAATTAAGCAAGTCTAATATAGGTTCTATTGTTTCAGGGATCCCACATGACATCGATAATGATAATACGAAGGAAACAGCTACACCACTTAATTTTACTACCGCTAATGATGAATTTTATCAATATGTAGCAAATGGAAATGGGAAATTTGAAAACGAAAAAGACGTTGATTATTTCCGTATTACTTTGGATGCTCCTGGAATGATTGAAACTGACATATCTCAATTAAAAGATGCTGGGATTGTGATTGATCTATTTAATAATAAGGGTGAGTTATTAGAGAGCTTAGTAACGGATCGTGGCAATCAAGTTATTCCTATTTTAGATCAAGGATTACCAGCGGGAACCTACTATATTAGACTATCAATTGATAATGGTACTGTTACAAACGCTAAATATCAAATGAAAGTTTTTTACCTTAAAAGTAATTTTGTAGAAAAAGAAGCAAATAATACACTGAAAACGGCTAACCCAATAACTATTGGAAAAGAATATATTGGTTTTTCTGATTTTGACACAGAAGATTATTATAAAATTGTAACTAAAGAAAATGGAAAATTAACTGTTCGAGGGAGCTACTCACCAAATGTAACTTTATACTATATACTTATAAATACTAAAGGCGAGCAAGTTGATGGATGGAAACTTGATCCAAAAGATACGGATGAAACTAAAAATTTGTTTACGGTAGGTGTGAGAGCAGGTACTTATTATTTAGTAGTAAGTCAGGATGATGACACGTATTCAAATGAATATTACGAAACTCAAGTTAATTTTAAGGCAGATCCATTCACTGAACTAGAACATAATGAAACAACAGGTTCTGCAACAACTGTTCTTCTTAAGCGAACTTATAATGGCTTTATTTCATGGAAAAATGATATTGATACATTTAAAGTAAATGTACCTGCAAATGCAAACGTTTCTTTCTCGTTATCGCAAGCTACATCTACTTCATTTAAGGTTGAGGTAGTAAATAATAATAATAGACTAATTAAAACGTTTAATACAAAAACAGGAAAAAGTCCAATGATTTCAATAGGAAATCTGAATCTTGTAAAAGGTACCTATTTTATTAAAGTTAAGTATTTAAATGGAAAATCTGATGAAATATCATATAAATTACAGCTTCAACCCAAAATTTATTGGGGAAAAGTTGAATACAAATCTGGGATCGTTGGTAAAGTAGTGGCAGTCAGTACTTCAAAAGTTTATAAACTAAAGTCAGGCAAACTAATCTACGTAAAGTCTGCTCCAAAAGGATCTGAATTTGCTGTTTACGGTAATGATAAATATGGATATAAGTTGGGTAATGGTTACTATGTGAAGAAAGACAAAACTGTAAAATACTACACAGTACCAAGTCAGATAAAGAGTAATTATGCTGCTGTAAATAAATAAGGAAAAAAAGAGTCCATCTGGTTTTAATTAATGGGCTCAGTTAAAATAGGTCGATATTTAAAATAAATGAAGACTATCTATAATTTGATGGTCTTTATTTATTGCATAATCTGTGTAGATAACCTATTTTCCCGAAATGCGACGTTTTATTTTAATTTTCTTCGTACCTCCATTATGACTTTCCAAAATAGGATATTATTTGTTCGGAAAAATTTATGGAATTCACTAAGAGTACCTTTTTTATTTGGTAAATCCACTAGAAAACTTTATAAAACACAAATGTAATCAAAAAAGGGTGTCAATTAGACACCTTTTCTTTAATTGAGTCAGAGTAGACTTCCATCCACACAGTTTAGAGGCAGGAGCACCATTTCATTTAGTACAAAATACATTGGGACATTCAAATGTAAGTACCACAGGGCGTTATATACACGTTAGACCAAACGAAAGCTCAAGTAAATATATTAAGTTATAAAAAGATTAGGAAATTCCTAGTCTTTTTGTGCGACGGGCAGTCGCATAGGGTGCTGACCTAGTCAGCGCCCTTCAATTATTTTATTTAGACAGAGACGACACTTCGGTGTAACGACTGGATGAAGGATAAAATGATGAATTCCAGATGGTGAAAATCCATCCTCGAGGAGACTGACCTAGCTCGATAAGTCTAATCTAGGGCATTATCGCGAGGTATTGTCTGAAGGAGATGCGGTAAATCGAGAGACCCGTAGACGAAAAGATAGACCCAAATGCAAGAAGTGTGAAGCACGGCGGCGGGATAAGTTGGTGACTCTGCGAAAAGTGAGGAAACCCACTAAAACGGCATTTTCTTTAGAAGTCAGAGCGAGAAAATGTGGCTTATAACGTGATGGTGCAGGGTATGTATTGAAGGAAAATGCGATGACCCCGTGAGGTCTCCAACTTACCGAACAGGCAGGGTTCTAATCTATAAGGGCAATCCGAAGTGAATCCAAAACTATTATACTGTTGCCTCTCAAATTACTATTAATCTAAATAAGTTAAACTATCATCTACGCAAAACGTTATACAATCAACTAAAGAATATTAGAACAGAGGCAAGTTTTCATGATATGACTAAGACCTTACAGAAAAGGTACAAAGGTTATGAAAGTAAATTATTTAAGATACAGCAAATGATTTGTCCCTATTCATGCCCAACGGTGGAAATTACCACACTGTTTTACACAAACGATATGTAACTTCACTGCCGAAGGTAGAGCGAAAATACATAATAGCTTAAAAGCTATCGATAGAAATATACTTACTTACATCATGAGAAACTACATTCCAAATAGATCAATTGAATACAATGACAATCGAATCAGTAAATTTATTGCCCAATATGGCAAATGTGCCATATTAGGAGTGGATTTAGGGATTAATGAATGGCATTGCCATCACATTAACCCTTATCATATTTCAAATGATGATAGCTATTCAAATCTTATTATTGTAGATAAAGCTATACATAAACTGCTTCATCTAAAAGATAAAGATAAAATAGAAGCTCTTTTGAAATCCTTAAACCTTACTCAAAAGCAAATGGAAAAAGTAAATTCATTACGACTAAAATGTCAGAATCAAACAATCTAAAATTGGAAGAAAAGCACTCGTCTGCTTAATACATAGAAAAGAATAAATTGGAATAGTTGGAACGCCGTATGCGGTGAAAGTCGCACGTACGGTGTGAACAGGGGGAAAAGGGAGCGATAACTTCAAACCCTTACCTATCTGTATGCATAAGGATTATCTGAAATTCTATGTAAAAAAATGCAAAAATCCCCCAAGTTACAAATACCTGTTATATAGGTATAATTATCTAAAGTTATAATTAAAAAGGTGTGAGCACAATAATTCTGAATACTTTTCTTTCACTGTTTATTGTTTTTGTTAGTCTTAATACGTATCGTAATTTAGCCGATAAGCATTATAAAGATGAAGGCACTTTTCTTAAGATTTCTCTTGCTATAACTAGAGATAGTTTAATTACTGCAATTCTCGGTTGCATAGTTGTTACCGGATTTAAAATCATTAAAAATTATATTATAAAGGGTTAAGTTGTCTAAAAAAGGTGAGAAAAATTATGAGCCAGTTTTTGCAAAAAGGTTATTCAATTTTAAATTGGACAATAAGTGTAATACTTGTATTTAAAATATTTTTTTTTAATACAGGACTTTATAATACACCAACTATTAACTCTTTATTATATGTGGTTTTTTGTTTGTATATTATATTTGGAATTATTATTGCTAGTAAAAAAGAAGGAACAAGAAAAACATTGACAATTATAATGAATATTCTAATGTGGATTTTTATATCTTATGTTTACATAAGGTCGGTATACTGACCTTAATAACTTGATTGTTTGTGAAAAAATGTACTTAAACTAACGCATGCATTAGTAAAACAACCTTAAGGCTGCTTCGGTAGCTTTTTTTTTATGGTAGTATAGGAATATTTTTAAAACTCACCCTAACTATTGTGGTAAAATATGGTATACAAACTCAAATTTTATTTAAATCGGGGGTAATTAGTTATGAAAAAAAGATATCTAGTAATTAGTATTATATCAATTCTCACCTTATTTTTAGGTGGATTTCAATATGTTAAAATGCATAAAACTAAGTCATCTAGTGAAGTTTGGGTAGGTTATAACAGTAAAAGTAGTACAGATTTTAAACGAGTGAATGTGGAAATTCAGTCCAAGATAGATAAATTAGAAGAGATTTTATTGAACGGTAAAACAATTAATAAACCAAAAGGTGATTTACAAGATTACGATATTCAATTATCGTTAAAAGTTCCTGCGAATGAAAAATCGTATAGCTTTTTAATTTGGTTTACGAATAATGGTGCCATAATCAAGAAGAATATATTGAATAAATTCAATTATATAAGCTTGGATAATCAAGAGGCAAAATTAGTAAAAGAGATTATAAAATATAAAAGGAATTAATTTTCGATGACTATGATACTTCTTATTCAACTACTATGGAAGTGCGATATAAACTTCCATTCACTGTTGTGAATCTGAGGATTCATGGATGGTTAACGCATGCTTTAGTTGTACAACAAATAGAGGATGATCAATAATGATCATCCTCTATTTCTCTATATTGTTAAAGTACAAGAAAGTTTCAGACTAGACAACAAAGTATCATACTGACAAAGAAAGTTATATACTGAACAACAAAGTTTCATACTTTGGCTTAATTAGATGTTAAATGACAACTAAGTCGGGTACCGATTAAAAATTTCAGACCATTAAAACTTATTAAGGAGTTGGGAATATAATGAACTATTTTGAAAATGAAAGTATTCCAACAAAAGAAGATTTTCTTGTAAGTGAAATTGATGAGCGCGTCGTGATAAAAAAACCAATAAAATAAATAAAGAAAAATGGACTAATGGGTTTAACCATTAGTCCATTTTTTTGTACCAAGGAATTTTAACTTTTTTTACATTTAATGATTTGAACTGGTAACATTTAGTTGTAGGAAAATTAAAAATGGTTCGAAAGGTGGAAACAGATGAAAGATTTAAATGGAAAGTGGCACAGCACGAATGCAACTTGATGAAGATTTGACAAAAAGAGTGACACAAATAAGGGGTGATATAAGAATGGAAATTAAGGATGGAACAAGTATTTTTGATTCGTTCGATGTTGTGAAAGAAGCAGTTGGCAGAGTAGATAAAGTCCTTCAAATCGTTGAAGATATCTTAGTAAATGCTTATCAAGCCGACAAATTAGAAACGAAACAAGATTTAATTGAAAACGCAAAATTAATTTTACAAGATGCAAGAGAACAACTGAAATAAGTGTGTCGAAGTTCGAAAAAATACGCTATAAATCAAAGGGGATCTGGGTTTCCAGATCTTTTTAATTTTAGAGAATTTCATACGAAAAGATAGTAGCCTCAGTTATTGAATAATGAAGGATTTTGACTTGACTACATTGAATAATAAGTGGAGAAATTCCTGAATTACGTTTGATCTTCTGATTAAAAATCTTTAATTCCTTATTCAACATAATGGCAGTTTAGTGCAATAAGGATAATTTGAAATTCTAATGAAAAAAGGCGAAATTCCCCCAAATTACAGTAGTGGAATATCCAGTATAATTACTATTAATGTTATATTAAAAAAGTTGCAAAAGGGAGAATTTTCAAGATGAGCTTAACTACATTTTTAAATTTTTTAACTTATACCATTACTGATTTTTTAAAAGATAGTATATTGGTAGTTATATTTTTTTTCTTTTTAATGAAAATCTTTGTGAAACCCATTATAAAAATGATTTTCAAAGTAATACTTGCTGTTATTTTACTTTATTTATTGTTTTATTTTATAAATGACAACTTTAACTTAATAAACTAGCGCATGCGATTCTTCGATATCGAAGGATCGTTTTTTTTATTCAAGTAAATGGCAGATTACTTGAATAAGAAGAATTCATTTCATTGAAAAAATGAGAAATTCGTCCAAGATACAAATCCCTGTCATAAAGGTATAATTTTCTAAAGTAAAAGTGAACGAGGTGACAATATGGAACAAACAAAATGGAGAGAGATTGCTCTTATAATTAGCCCTGTTATATTGCTTCCAATCATAATGTTCTTATTTTTACATTTATCTCCATCTGTTGCTATTAGAACACAGGTTTTTATGGATGGTCATCCAATAATAGCGATTAAAACAGATATTACAGAAGATAGTGGATATTATGATTTAACAAAATTACCAAAAGAATCGGCACCGATGTATTTTGGACACTTTAAAGTTAGCAAGCATGGATTTTTATATTTTGCTCATAGTGCTGGATTTGCATAAAAACACACATTACTTAAGTAACTAACGCATGCTTTAGTTACATAACAAATACACAATTTTGAGGTGTACCATGAAAGAGATTTGGATCGAGGCTGAAGAATGGTCAAGCGATTATGACATTTTTTACAAATAAGAATATATTAAGCCTAAAAAATAAGAACGAAGCTACCGGTGAATGTCTTAATGGTAAATATTTTTGGGCACCTGATATGTTATTGATTAAAGAAATAAGTCGTAAAACAATAACAAAAGTGGTCACTCAATTATTGACTAATGGAGAATTTTGGAGAGTATTTAAAAAGATTGAATTAGAATAATCGTTATTCAACTAACTGATGCCTTAGTTGAACAATTTATCAATAAAGCTAAATTTAGGAGAATCAAATGAAAGTTACAAAAGATATGCTTCAAGAATGTCCAAAATGTGGGTACAAAAAGTGCACTACGAAGTTAGTTATAGATAATCCCAAATATCCTTCTGGTGTAATTCTTAGATGCAAACAATGTAAATCTATTTTTGCTTCAACTGATGAAGGATGGCAATATTTTAAAGAATGGAAATGGTAAAAATCTTATGCAACTACCATGAAATTAAACTTCTGAAAAATCAGTAAAAAGGTAACACTAAATAGAAGCAGCTAATTCGTTTTTTTTTAAAGTGTAGCTACTCATTATTCGGTGATTTATGGACTGATCTAATAGACTAGGAGGCTGAGGCTTCTGTTATATTCACTGTGTAACCTAAGTTTTCTAGTCTTCGTACAGAATGGCGGAAAATAGATTCTTGTCTTTGCTTATCAAAGTAATCTTCGCCTAAATCAACGTACATTTCTTTTCGAGTTAAAAGGTAATATGCAATTCTTAACATTGCGTGCGCAACTACGATTGCTTCCTTTTTCTGTCCTTTTCGTCCAGTTGTACGCCTATACAGTGCACCAAGATAGTTTTTAGATCCTCTTACTGATTCCCCTACTTTTGTGTTGCCTTTTTTATGGTTAATTTTCAGGGTAGCCTAAGTAAAAATAACTGTTTTAATCACTTTATTACATTTATGGTATGAAACTGTGTAAGGATTAACGTAAATACATAATGTTTTTCTATTTAAAATAAAAATGTGGTAAAATTCAGATAAATATAGAAATTATCCAAGCATACATATGAAATAATACCTATCGTTTATTTTTATTGGAATGGTCTTAAAACTGACTATGGAGTGATTTAATGGAACATGCTGGATTCTATTGGGTAGGTTTAATCTTTTGGTTGTTAATTAGTTCCGGATTCATTCTTTTAGTTTTGGGACTATGGAAAAAATCCTGGAAAACATTAATAGTAAGCGGAATTGCATTAATAGTACCAACCCTATATTTTGGTGGCGCAGAGAGTTGGTTTAGGTTATTTGTATTTCTTCCATTGATTCCATTAGCACTTGCTTTGATCATCAAAAGAACCAATGTTTGAGATGGGTATAAATATACTGTTTTGAATGAAAAGGAGAGAAGTAAATGAATGTGATTGAAGGTTTTATTGAAGTAACAGGAGGTAAGGTGTGGTATCAGTTTCATAATAAAAATTCATCTAAAATTCCTGTTGTTGTTTTACATGGAGGACCTGGATCGTCGCATTATTCCATGCAAGGTCTCCACGTATTAGCAGAAGATCGCCCAGTAATTTTTTATGATCAGTTAGGCTGTGGTAAGTCTGACCGTCCAAAAGATACTTCTTTATGGAATATTGATAGATTCGTTGAAGAATTAGCTCAAATCCGAGAAGCGCTTTCGCTTGATAAGTTTCATATACTCGGTCATTCATGGGGAACAACACTTGCTGCAGCATATTATTTATCGAGACCAGATGGAGTTAAAAGTATAATCTTCTCAAGCCCTTGTTTAAGCGCTCCATTATGGGCTGAGGATCAGGATCAAAATCGAAAACTACTCCCGCTCGATGTACAAGAAACATTAATAAAGTGCGAGGAAAATGGAACAACAGATTCAGAGGAATACAAAAATGCCAACGCAGTATTTAACAAATATTTTGTTTGCAGATTAGATCCATATCCAAAATTCCTAAAACAAGGAAAACAATACAGAAATCCAGAAGTATACAATATTATGTGGGGACCTTCCGAGTTTCATGTAACTGGAAACTTAATGGATTTTGACTGCACTTCAAAATTAAAGGACATCCAAATCCCTACGATGTATACTTGCGGTAGATACGATGAGGCAACACCTAAATCAACAGAATATTTCAGCGAGCTAACGCCTAATGCAAAATTTCATGTATTTGAGCAAAGTGCACATATGCCGTACATAGAAGAGCCAAAAGAGTATATACGAGTAGTTGAAGGCTTTTTGAAGGAAGTTGAATAAAACAATTGATTTGTGAAACGTAAGGTCGATACCTTGCGTTTTTTTGATAGTGAATGGATTTCGTAAGTAGTTGTGATGTGTTTATTTAGTAGGTGAAACGGAAAAATTTGATTTTTAGCAACTCGTAGGGTGTTCATAAGGACTTGTAACAGGAAAAAGTGAGATTTGGAACCTCATAAAGGGCATCAGGAAGTTAACGGGAGAAAAGTGATTTATAGTACCACATAGAGTGTTCATGGCTATCGGAAGAACAATAATGAATACAGCATACATAAAATAGGACCAAATATTATTAGAATTATCTGAAATATTTAGTCCTAAAAATGCAAAAAATTCTATTAAATATCTATTAATTTTTTTTATACTAGCGAATACGTTGTCGTCTCATCCACTGAGTCGCAACCCATTTTTCTCCGCTAATAACAGGGCTACCTGCATGAATCGTTAGTTCATTGATTGCTTCGTCCTGATAAAAATATTCAAAGTATAAAGCAGTGCCTTTTTTAGCGGTAACAGAATAATTAAGTGAAGGAAAAATCGTTTCGCCACCTTCTTCTACATCATTTAAATAGAGAATGAGTGTACTTATCCTATTATTTTTTGCCCGATGTTTAGAAAAGTAATCAAAATGTGGTTTATACTGCTGTCCAGGTTCGTAATGAAGAACTTGTAATGGTTCTGCATGTTCGATTGGAATATTCATGATCGTTACGATGCGATTTTCAATACGTTTAATAAGCTCCGTTTCACTTTCCTCAAAAAACATACCACTACTTGTTCTGATCTCATTTTCCGCATGTGTTAATCCAATTTTTGACCGTTTCATGCGTAACTTTGCATGGTTGATTAACTCGTCGCATTCTTCATCACTTAAAACATTATCAAGTAAGACAATTAATGGTTCCTCTTTCCGAGTAAGAATCTCAATCTCGCGATCAATTGTTTGGATAATCGGGCCAGTATGATTAAAAATGGTTTGTTCAGTTTCCTTTAAATTTCCTTCTTCTAACATTTTTTCACATCTCCTTGTCTATTTCATTAATACAAATCCTAGGAAAAATTGGTGAGATCATTGCTTTGAACAAATTTCGCAAATCATTTTTGTAGAAAAGAAAAAAACTGGAATTTAGATTGTTGAATCTAGACTACAATACCCGAAGACAAAAAATTTGTTTTAAGAATAAATTCCTCATTGTGTTCGCAATCTCCTGCCTAAATCATAGCTTATCAGACTGATGTTTAAAGAAAATTTTGAAAAAATTTTTTAGAAGATATTAATTATTGTAGTATTCGGGAGTTTTGTCGAAAATCATTGTTGAAAACTAAAAATAAGGGGGGATGTTTGAGTTAACTAAAACAAGAAAAAAGCTAATTAAACACACTATAAGGGAGAAATAAATGAATACAATAACTGAAGTGTTTTATTCGCCAAATGAAATTTTTCAAGCTTCAGCGTTTCCAAAAAAATTAAAAAATTAGACTTAGTAATTTAGAGAGCATTCCATTTGCAGTAGGTAACCGTAGTTTTTGGGAATCTAATCCGAAAACGCAGCATCTTAAGGCAGTATTTGAAATTGTATTTTGGGACTCGTCCTATAATTTACTGTTTAGTAAAGATGAAACTATATCGCGAATTTTTAGAAATACTTTTAAAGGGTGGATGGATTTAAATCGTTATAAATGAAGAAATTTAACAGAAAATGTTCAAGGAATGCTAATTAGATAGCCATTTTTTTCAAATCAATTTTTAAATTAAAAAAGATTAGATGAGTAAAACCATTTCATCTAATCTTAGTAACCTATCTATTTCATTGTTTGTAAAGCCTTATATCGATCGACTGCTTTTTCATCTGCAGTTTTTGACATTTTGTAATGATAGATCGCGTCTTCCCAGTCTCCGTACATTGGATTTGGTAATTGGATATACTTTATACCTAGGTCCTTTGCGATTTGATCGACATGATCTCTTCGAGTTTTCAAATCCGCTTTATAAAAAATATCTGATAAATCGTTTGAATTATCGCCTATTAACATAACAATTTCATGAGTTTTTGCAATCTCTGCTTGTCTCGGTCCTTTTTGAGCTGTATCTGTTTTTAAAAATAAATGTTTTGAGTCAACATTCGGTAATCCATGTAAATTCAAATTTTTAATTGTGTCATCTCGTGTTTTTTCAGGACGATTTGTAAGATAAAAAACATCTACATTCATTTTTTTCGCTGTCAGCAAGAAATCTTTTGCACCTGGAATTAAATCAGCTTTTGCCATATGGATCCATTCATCCCAGCCCTGTGGGTAGGAAGTATTATTTTTAATGGACCAAGCAGTATCAGGGGAATTATCAAGGATTGTTTCATCAATGTCTAAAACAACTGCGGCTGGTTTCGCTTTTTTATTTAATTTATCACTTGCTTTCTTTTTAACCATTGTTTCAGCAAGCTCTTCTTTTGCCTGATTATAAATTTGAATTTGCAAAGCCTTGTTTTCCGCAGAGGATTGAAACCAATTAGTAGACATAACATTATGTTCTTGCGTGCTTCTTGCAAATTCAGCTTTACTAAAACCAATGCCAGCTAATGAACCAAATGCAAATGCAAATAAGATAGAGAGAATAATAACAATTTTTTTCATAATGATTTCCTTTCATATAGATTAAATGTACTAGCTAAATAAAAATTATGTAGTAAATATCAAAAATTGCTTTTCAAGGTTGTTATTACCTAAAGACTAAAAAATATTCGCCTTTAATTAAAAATTTCATTTACCGTAATAACTGAAATTTCTGAATTTAACTAAAAAATGATATGATATAAGGGATATAAGATTCAAGGGAGGCTATCGATGACTATTCATTTAGAAATCGTAACAAGAGAAAACTGGGAAGAAGCTTTAAAACTTGAAGTAGATCGTGAACAATTAAATTTTGTTCCTTCGGTTTCAGTATCCATTGCAAAAGTATATATAAAACCAGATGGCGAAAATGTGGAATATATCCCATTTGCAATTTATGATGATCAGAAAATGGTTGGATTTATTATGCATGCTTATGAAGAACATACAACAAATAGTTATTGGATAAATGGGTTTTTAATTGATAAACAGTATCAAGGTAAAGGTTATGGGAAATTAGCATTTACTGAGATGATAAAATGGATTGTGAATAAATTTCAGCAGTGCAATGAAATTCGTTTAACAGTTCATAAAGATAATAGAATAGCTATGAATTTATATAAGCTATCGGGATTTAATCCGACTGGTGACTACTTTGGAGAAGAAGCAGTTTGGTATTATATTGTTCAGAGATAACTGAATTTTACGTATGATTAATTTTGAATAATATGTGAACAATTTTTTAAATGATAGGAATTAGTACCTATTTTCAAGAAATAGTAGGGTATGTCAAAAAGTAGGGGTTTTTACGCTATGGAGAAATGGGAACGAAGACTAATTCATACGAAAAGAGGTACATTTGAAGTATTTTGTAAAGGTGAGGGAGAGGCTTTATGTGTCACACATAATTACTCTGAGTTTAATGATACTGGAGATTATTTTGCCAATTCATTTACTAAATTATTTAAAGTATTTTTAATAAACTTAAGAGAAACAGGTAATTCTGAAAAAGCACATTTTCCTTATGAATTAAGTATGTTAGAAACGATTTTTGATTTAGAAGAAATTAGGAAAACGTTAGGTTATTCATCCTGGAATTTTGCTGGACATTCTACCGGTGGAATGCTTGGAATCATTTATGGGATCTATTTTTCAAATTCAATAAAACATAATATTATAGTTGGGGCTGCTGCAAGAGACTATGCAACATTTTCAGAAAACTGTATTTATAACCGGGCTCATCCGCAATTTAATAACATGCAAGAATTAATTGAAAGACTAAAAAGTAACGAATTGTCTAATGAAGAAAGAAAAGGGCTATCAATTGAGCGGACAAAGCTATCTTTACATAAGCCTGAACGATATCCTGACTATTTTAATTTACCAATCTCTAAAAAAATGTCTGCAATTCGACTTAATTATTTTAACAGAGAATATCAAATTTATGATGTCACAAAAAAGTTAGCATTAATAACCTGTCCAACTTTAATCATTTGTGGCAAACATGATGTACAGTGTCCAATCGAATATTCAGAAGAAATGGCTGAAGGAATTAAAAATTCTAAATTAGTCATTTTAAATGAAAGTAATCATTATCCTTTTTTAGAAGAGAAGGAATTGTTTTTTATGGAAGTAAAACAATTTACAAAAAAGCTTGTCTAAATCTACTTTAATAATATGTCTAAAATTAATTAACTTTTTCATTTAGGAGAATACAAAATGAATTTGCCAGTCCTTTTCGTTATAATTGCGTTTTTTTTATCATTTGTATGTGGTTCTGGATTTAGCCCATTGTTAATAACAAATGTTTTTCTTGCTTTAATTGCAGGGATATTATATGAACGTAGAGAAGAAAAACAAGTAAATGAATAATATGATAGCCTACCTATTTTAAAATAGGTAGGCTATTTTAATGATCAAATTGATTGGAAAGATTTTTCATTTTTATTGAATTTGCTAACTTCTTGATCAATTACTTTAATTAATAGGATGGTAACTAATACAAAAACAACGTCTATAAAATAGATTAATATGTTTAAATAGGTTTCCTGTAACATAATGCCAAGCATTGCTCCCATCATTCCACCCATAATTCCAGCAGTTATACCTTCTAGTACAGCCATTAATGATAAAGGTTTACCTGTTAAGTATCCTATTAATATGCCTGCAGTTATTGAAATAATTGTAGGAATCGTCAAATCTGTATTGCGAAAAAAAATACCAAAGATTGTACCTACGGTGACACTTGTCATCATTGAATTCGTCATACTGATCATTTTCCCAGCAGTACAAGAAAGTTTTTCTTTTTTTCTATTTGCAACTAAGATGACATATGATGAAAGTAGAACAGTTAAGACAATGCTAGCCCATTCTAAGAACATTAAGTTAAACTCCTCCCTATGTAGGATCCTTAGTTGTTTGAGTTATAACGTTCAATTATATGTTGAAAAAGCTTAATTGTATGAATGAGTTTACAATAATTTTATTTTTATTTATGCTTTCACATTTTTATCACAAATATAATTTACCTTTTTAAGTAAAGTAAGGGTGAGGATTTTAGCTAAAAAGGAGTGATTTTTTTTGAAGAATTGCTTTTACATATTCATAACTATATTATTTATTTTACTAGTTTGTTCTGGCTGTGGAAAAAAGGCTGAAATTACATCGAGCCCTTTTTTAGATCATATACAATTATCAATTAACGAAAAAAAATTAACGAATAAAAACCATACACATGTGTATCTAGTAAATTTAGTAAATTCAGATGGAAAAGAAGTAGATGTAGATTCGGTTAATTTTAAAATGGAAATGAAAAATATGAATCATCATGTTGAAGCGAATATGAAGAAAATAAATACAGGTATATATGAAGTGAGCTTGGAACTCCCAATGGAAGGTACTTGGAGTAAACAAATTACTTTAAAAAAGGGTAAAAATGAACGTAAAGTAACAATTAGATAAAGAAGAATAAGAAAAAGATAGTAAATTTAGTAAACTAGACTATTTTTACTATCTTTTTTTTGAAATACTTTTGGGTTGTCCATTAAAACTAGATTGCTTTACCTGCTTCTGCTATTAAATACTTAATTAATCTACAACAATATAACCAATCATTGGTGCCCCGTCATGAGAATGTGTATCACAAATTAATCGGTATGTACCTTCTTTTTTAAAGAATAAAGGTACTTCAGTCGTTTTACCTTTGACAACTACACCCGTGATATTTGTTCCTTCGATATGGAAGCTATGTTCTTTTCCGTTTATTCCATGAATTTTTAAATTTACTTTTTGGTTTTTTTCAATAACTATTGTACCTGGATCCCATCTATACGCTTCAATTTCCGTTCCATCGTCTAGCTTTGTACTGAATTCGGCTGTTATCATATCGATGTCTATTGTTTTTACGTGCTGCTGCTCAACTGCAGTTTGAACTGAATTTGGTGTTAAGTAATACCAACCACTTAATCCAATCACTACAAGGAGAAAGCAAATTAATAACCATTTTTTCTTAATAAAAATAAATTGCATAAGACACCTCCAAAATTAATTTCATATTATAAAATATGCTTATCCTATTAATAACTTGTCTAATAATTCTACTTTCATATGTTTCATCATTATTTCTTTTATTCATAATGTATAGAAAGTACAATTATTAAATTTGATTTATTCAAGAATGGTAAACTACTATATAATGGAAATGTAGTAATTTTTTGGAGGGGATCTGATGTTTAAAAAAGTACTAGCTAGACTAGGAATTGGAGCAGCTACGGTAGATACAATTATTCATACGAAAGATTTATATCCAGGAAAAAATGTTGAAGGTGTAGTTGAAATTAAAGGTGGTTCAGTTGCACAAGAAATTAATCATATTGGGCTTAAATTAAAGACTTATGCTAAAAAGAAAAGTGGAGACGATGAAGTAAACGTTAAAATTCAATTACATGAAGAACGTGTATCCGGAAAAATGAAAATTGAAGCGAATGAAGATAAAGTAATTCCTTTTTCATTCCAATTGCCATTTTACACACCGATTACAATAAGACATGGCCAAGTTTGGATTGAAACTGATTTAGATATCGATTTAAGTATAGACCCAACAGATACCGATTTCTTAAAGGTTCATGCGCATGAAGAATTAGCAAACTTTGTAGAAGCATTTAAAATTCTGGGCTTCCGTTTACGTCAGGTCGAGGTGGAGGCTCAAAATGGTCGATTCTATCAAGAGTGGGAGTTTGTTCCAAGCTCTAAAAGAGAATGGCGATTTGATGAAATTGAATGTATGATCGAACCGAATAAAGATGGACTGTTTATGATGGTAGCAGTAGATAAAGCTGGTTCACATCGTGGTTTAACGGGTTTACTACAGGAATCATTGGGATTAGATGAAAAGAAAACATCACTTAACTTTATAAATGAGCAACTTAAAGATGTCCAATCAATTGCAAATTCGGTTAGGGCGTTTTTACAAGAATATAATTGATGAAGAAGCATGAGATGGTTTTTGTCTCTTGCTTTTTATTTTTTACACTTTCTGAAATTCTCATTCTTTAGACTGAATTTAAAAGGATTTTATCATAAAAACTATCCGTATAAGAATTTATCGAATACAATAGTATTTATTAGAAAAAATTAACATTTTAAGTTGAAAAGGAGATTTTATGAGATCTAACGTAAAAAATATGAAATGGATTTCGGGTGGTTTTGAAGCATTACTGGGGATCCCTTTTTTAGGTGGTTCGATCGTTATAGGTTTTGGTTATACGCCATTATTTATAGCTTTAATTCTCCACATTATTACACTCGTGTTAGCGAAAAAAGCCGGTGTCTCTGCGAGTGGAAATATTTTTGGGATTGTAACTTCTTGTCTTGCATGGATTCCAATAGTAGGTATGATTATGCATATTCTATCAGCTATTTTTATATTAATTGGTGCAGCGACTCAGCGTTCAAAATAGAAGGATTTATAGGTAACATATAATTGGTATGTTTGTTTCTAAGAATAAGACTAACATCAGGTTAGTCTTTCATTAATTTTAAGAAAGAGTGGTAAAGTTGGTCTTTTTCTTAATCAGTGGTTTTTTCATTCTACTTATTTTAGGAATCGTATTAATTGTAAAGGGTTTTTTAGTAAAAGGATTAATTTTGATTAGTGCAAGTATCGTTTTTGGAATTATAATGATTATTTACTATGAGCGGAGAAGACAGAATAGGGGATTCGATTGGTGTGATTGCGGTGATTTTGGTATGATACCAGATTGTGACATCCCTAATTGTCATCATCACATGCCTGACTGCACACCGGATTGTGCACCAGATTGTGATTGTAGCCCAGATTGTCCAAGTTAATAGGAGGATTATTTTTGATTTTGAATTGGATTCCATGTCATCGTAAAAAAGAAAGGTCATTTCATATAGGTTCTTATGCTTTTCCACTTTGTGCAAGATGTACTGCCATACTTGTGGGTTATTTGTTTCTTCCCTTTCTCTTTATGCTTTCATCATTTATATTTTGGTGGTACATTCCTATTTTAATGACTCCGTTATTAATTGATGGGTATACACAGAAATGGAAATGGAGAGAAAGTAATAATTTCTTGCGTTTTATAACAGGATTTTTATTTGGAATTGCTCAAACAATCTCGATCGTAAGGTCTGTTTTGTTTTTGATAAAAATTCTTATGTAACTTCTAGATCACGCTAATTATGAATTTTTTCCTACCTTATTGGTTAAAGTAACATGTAGATTCTTTACTAAGGAGGATTGAAAAATGGAAGATACACATGAATTTGTCGAAAAATTGCATGAAAAGCAAAGAAAAGATCAAAAAAATAAAGAACACCAAGGTAATGGAACACCGAACGAAAAATTACCGACTAAGCAACATGGAACAAATAAATAATGCATGTTTTACTAGCCGTGGCAATTGTCATGGCTAGTTTTAATTTGATAAAAGAAAGGAAGACATCTAAATGTCTTCCTGCTCCTTAATTATCCTTTTTTACCATCTATGTGCCTTAGCATTGGTTCTTAAAATGATCGTGTTCTGAGACTCCATAGTATGTCCATTGACTTGTGATTTAGCATGTTTAGGTCTAGTCCAATTGTGGTAAAATTTCTGAGAATGAGGATCTAAATGATTTTTTAATGTCATGTTTGATTCACCTCTAAGATAATTTAGGATATCTTTGATATTCAATTGAATATCATAGTTAGTATTTGAAAATTAGTTGAAAAAGATACTATATTAAAACACTAAAATTAATTTGATCTTATTTAATATGAGATTTTGGTTTATACCAATATAAATTAACTTTAATTTTTGGTGAAAAAAGAATTTCATTTAAGTAAATTGTTCAATCTAAAATTTAATGGTTAGTAATGAGCGTTTTAATTGATAATCCATCGTATCGTTTATTATTATTTTAAGTAATAGGAAATACATATCGCAAACTTGCTTAAATGATGGCAATTTTCAATATGACTAATGAATTAACTAAAAAATTATGTATTTTCAAAGAGGAGATTATTTAGCAAAACTCTTTTCAATTTATTTAAAGGGGAAACCGTGATGGATATTCAAAATGAGGTCTTACAATTTAAAATGGATATAGGTGTAAAAAAACCTGATAGTATTAAAAATAAAGAAGTTAAATGCCCATTCTGTGATCGTGAAAACTTAACGGATATTATCGATACATCTGGCTCGATCATTTATTTGAAAAATAAATTTCCAACATTAGAAGATACTTTTCAAACTGTTATTATTGAAAGCGACGATTGTGAAGGAGATCCTTCGAAATATTCTTTAACGCATTTGAAAGAATTATTAGCCTTTGCAATTAATAAATGGGAAGAAATGGAATCGACAGGAGAATACAAATCTGTTATTTTATATAAAAATCATGGCCCATTATCAGGGGGAACACTAAGTCATCCGCATATGCAAATTGTTGGCTTGAAAAATATTGATTACAACAAAAAGGTAACAGATGTGTATTTCGAGGGGATTATCATTTCGTCGGGTAATGGGTATGAATTAAACATTTCTACTCATCCAATTATGGGATTTAGAGAATTCAATATTCTAATTGAAGATCTGAAATTTATTCCACAAATGGCCGTCTACTTACAAACAGTTACACATTATTTACTTAACCATTTTTATAAAGGACTTCAAAGCTATAATCTATTCTTTTATAAATGGAAGGGGAAATTTATTTGTAAAATTATTCCTAGATTTGTTGTATCACCACTATTTATCGGCTATTCAATTTCACAAGTGTCTAATCAGTTAGAAGTACATAAAGATCAAATACTTAGTTTTTACCAGAAAGAATTTGAGGCAATTTCTTCAATGTAAAAAGAGCTTACGCGATTGTAAGCTCTTTTTCATATTATTAAGAGGTTTTAGTAAAACTTGCCTATAAACAACTTTCTAGTTTCATGTTTATTTTATTTATAATTCGTTTTTTAATTCTCTAATTTGCTCAATATGACGTTTTTCATGAACACCTATAAAAGGAATCCATTGTTTTAAATTGATTAGTCCAAAAATCGGATGTGGCATGCCTTTATCATCTAATTTATGATCTTTCGTTAGTTCAACAAATTCATATAGTGATTTTCTAGATTGGTTCAATTTTTCGGTCATTTCTTTTTTAGTAATAAATTGATCAGTTGGTTCAAAATGAGGTGGAGAGGCTATTTTTTTAGTACGATCAGTTGCTAGATGAATTGGCTTATCTTGTATAACTTCACTAGGTGCTTCATTAAATGTCCGTGTCATCAGTTTTACTAATTTTGATTCCATTAAATATAAATGTTCAAGAACTTGCATAATGGACCATTTTTCATTAGTTATCTTCTTATTTAACTGTTCATCTGTTAAATGATCAATAACTTCCATAAGTTCTTCACGAATTTGCATATTCTCTTTCAAAAGATATTCCCCATTTCTATTTTTTTAATAATTGTAACCCAAGATTTTTTACAAGACTCTATCAATCTAAAATTTGAGTATTACTTATTTAGATAAATATTATGAGTCATCATAAGAAATAATATAAATAACAAATTTAAAATCTTATTTTTAGTTTAATTTAGCATGTAAATTTTTACAAATTT
Source organism: Gottfriedia acidiceleris (assembly GCF_023115465.1). Taxonomy (NCBI): domain Bacteria; kingdom Bacillati; phylum Bacillota; class Bacilli; order Caryophanales; family Bacillaceae; genus Gottfriedia; species Gottfriedia acidiceleris. The sequence goes on from NZ_CP096034.1 coordinate 2,165,384, forward strand.
GAACGGTTTTGAGTGAGTTTGAACGTTCAAGATTGTTATTGAACGTTTTTGGAAGAAAATGATTGTTTTTTTATTTTTTGTGTCTTATACTTGGTTCTATGAAAGGATGAATTCAATGTTAACTCCGGAAAGACAACAATTCATTATAGAGATGATAAAAAGAATGGGTATTGTGAAATTAAGGGATATCGTAGAGGCTACAAATACTTCCGAGTCGACTATACGTCGTGATTTAGTTGAGCTTGAGTCTCTTAATCTCTTAAAAAGAGTTCATGGTGGAGCAGCTTCAATTAATAGCAAAGCCACTGAATTAAGTATGACTGAAAAAACATCCAAAAACGTTCAAAGTAAAAAATTAATCGCCGGGCTTGCAGTAACTCAAATTAATGAAGGCGATTGTATATATTTAGATGCTGGTAGTACTACATTCGAAATGATTCCTTTATTAAAAGGCTTAAATGTAACAGTCGTTACGAATGGATTAATGCATGTTGAAGCTCTTTTCGAAAATGAAGTGTCTGCATATCTTATAGGTGGAAAAATGAAAGGGCATACAAAAGCTTTGATTGGGAGTATGGCTTCTGAAAGTCTTAAGAATTATCGGTTTGATAAATGTTTTATTGGGGCGAACGGTATCCATCCTCAATTTGGCTATACTACGCCAGATCCTGAAGAGGCTTTTGTAAAGAAAACAGCAATCTCTATTTCAGAGAAAGTATTTATATTAGCTGATTACAGTAAATTTGGGGAAACAAGTTTTGCGAAGATTTGTGAAATTGAAGAAGCGATTATTTTAACGGACGAAATAGATGATGTACTAGCCAAACAATTTGAAGAAAAAACATCTTTGATAAAGGTAGTGAAATCATGATTTATACAGTAACACTTAATCCTTCAATTGATTACATCGTTGAAGTAGAGGATCTAGGGTTAGGAAAAATTAATCGAATGAAAAGGGAAAATAAATTTCCTGGTGGTAAAGGAATTAATGTTTCTAGAGTTTTGAAAAGATTAGATGTCGAAAGCATAGCACTTGGATTCGTCGGAGGATTTACAGGAGAATTTATTAAAAATGTCTTGGAAAATGAAAGAGTTACATCTGACTTTGTTCAAGTGGAAGGTGATTCTAGAATTAACATAAAATTAAAATCTCAATTAGAAACGGAAATCAACGGACAAGGCCCTACAATTTCAGAAGAAAAATTAGATCAATTTTTTTATAAACTAAAACAAATTAAAAAAGGTGATTATGTTGTATTAGCTGGTAATATCCCTAATACATTACCATCTGATTTATATGAACAATTGACTTTGTGGGGACAAGAAAATGGGATTCATATCATTGTAGATGCAAGTGGAAAAGTACTTTTAGATGTGGTAAAACATCGTCCATTTTTTATCAAGCCAAATCATCATGAATTAGGTGACTTATTTGATGTCAAAATTACTTCAATTGAGCAAGCAATCCCGTACGGTAAAAAGTTGGTTGAAATGGGTGCTCAAAATGTAGGCATATCGTTTGCAGGTGATGGAGCGATTCTTATAACTGATTCTTCTGTTTATGTATCAAATGTTCCAAAGGGAGAAGTTATTAATTCAGTAGGTGCAGGCGATTCACTTGTCGCTGGTTTTGTTGGTACTTATGTAAAAACAAATAATATTGAAACTGCATTTAAAGTAGGAGTAGCATCAGGTAGTGCTACCGCTTTTTCAGAGGATTTAACAAAAAGAGAGAAAATTGAAGAATTACTTAATCAAGTAAAGATTGAAAAAGGTTAGGGGGGGCGAATTATGAGAATCACAGAATTATTAAAAATAGATACAGTTCTCATTGATTTGAATTCATCATCAAAAATGTCAGTAATTGATGAATTAATACAGGTTTTAGATCAGGCAGGGAAATTAAACGATAAACAACAATTTAAAGAAGCGATTTTAACACGTGAAGGTCAAAGTACTACTGGAATTGGAGAAGGTATTGCAATTCCACATGCTAAAACTGCGGCGGTTAAAACTCCTGCAATTGTATTTGGTCGATCAAAAGATGGGATTGATTATGAATCACTTGACGGTCAACCGGCTCACTTATTTTTTATGATTGCAGCTAGTGAAGGCGCAAATAATGCGCATTTAGAAACATTATCTAGATTATCTTCACTATTAATGGATGAAGAATTTCGCGGCTCTTTATTAAGTGCAAAAGATGCAAATGAAATTATTCAATTAGTCGATCAAAAAGAAAAATCGTTAAATGATGAAAATGAAGAAACAGTCATAGAAAATTCTTCACGTCCACTAGTCCTTGCAGTAACTGCATGTCCAACAGGTATTGCTCACACTTATATGGCGGCAGATGCTTTAAAAGCAAAAGCAAAAGAATTAAATATTGATTTAAAAGTAGAAACGAATGGATCAACTGGGATAAAAAATGAATTAACAAAAGACGAGATTAGTAGAGCAGCAGCTATTATCGTAGCAGCGGATAAACAAGTAGAAGTAAATCGCTTTGATGGAAAGCATGTCATCCAAGTACCAGTAGCAGATGGAATTCGTAAGTCAAAGGAATTGCTTGAAAGAGCTGTTAAACAAGATGCACCAATTTTTCATGCTAATAGTAATGGTGGTGGAAGTACTTCATCAAATCAAGGTTCGGGGATTTACAAGCACTTAATGAATGGTGTAAGTAATATGTTACCTTTTGTAGTAGGTGGAGGAATTCTAATTGCGTTAGCATTTGCTTTTGGAGGAATTCATACAAAAGGTCCGGTTGCTGAATTACTAATGAAAATTGGAGGAACTGGTGCTTTTAGTTATTTAGTTCCTATACTAGCTGGTTTTATTGCAAGTTCGATTGCCGATCGACCTGGATTTGTACCAGGGGTAGTTGGTGGATTTTTAGCTTCAAGCGCTGGCGCAGGATTCTTAGGTGGTTTAATTGCTGGTTTCTTGGCTGGTTATGTTGTCCTTGGACTAAAGAAAGTATTTTCTACGTTACCAAAATCATTAGAAGGTATTAAGCCGGTTCTATTATATCCGGTATTTGGATTATTAATTACTGGTATTTTAATGGAATTAGTCGTTAATCCTCCTGTAACTTATTTAAATTCAGCTTTAACTCATTGGTTAAGTAGTTTAAATGGTGGAAACGCTGTATTGTTAGGATTAATTCTTGGTGGAATGATGGCAGTAGATATGGGGGGACCTATAAATAAAGCTGCATTCACATTTGGTATAGCTGCAATTGCAGCAAATAATTTTGCACCACATGCTGCTGTAATGGCAGGTGGTATGGTACCTCCATTAGGTATTGCCTTAGCAACTACACTTTTCAAATCGAAGTTTACGGAAATGGAACGTAAATCAGGAATCACAAACTATATAATGGGGATTTCTTTTATAACAGAAGGAGCGATACCATTTGCTGCAGCAGACCCAGTAAGGGTAATTGTAAGTTCTGTTGTAGGTTCTTCAATAGCAGGTGGACTTGCAATGGCATTTGGTATTACATTACCTGCGCCACATGGTGGAGCATTTGTTATTCCGTTAGTAAATAAACCAGTACTGTATTTACTAGCTATCTTAATTGGCTCAATCATCACAGCGATTATGCTTGGAATTTGGAAAAAAAGAGTAAATGAATAATTAAGTACAATAAAAAGGCGACCTTAAAGTCATTATTTTGACTTATAGGATCGCCTTTTTTTATTCAAATGGTAGCAGTTTTACAAATACTGGAATTACCATGTGAATAATAACCTTAATTTAACGCAAAATAAGTCTAATTTATTGTATGAGTTTGGAAATTGGGTGAAATGCATAATGCGTTCAAATAAACATAACCAAAATAATCGAGATTCAATAATTGAAATTAGTGGCGATATAGATCGTAATGTAGAAAATGTAAAGAAATCACTAATAAATACGAGTGATTTAACGATCAGACATCTAATGTTTCATAATAAAAAGATCGTAGTTGTCTATATTAGTACAATTGTAGGTAGGGATGCTCTTGAAGTACAAATTATCCAACAAATTATTAATAATCCAAAGGAAACGATTCCAAATACAGTATCAATTAATGATGTGAAAAGTTCGGAATCATTTGATGAATGTATTCTCAGTATTGTAAAAGGAAACACGCTCATTTTCACAGAAAATGAAAAAAATGTATTTATTTTAGAAACGACTTCCTTTCAAAATAGATCGATTCAACAGCCTAGTAGTGAACAAACAATCAGGGGATCACACGACGGATTAGTAGAATGTATACTGACCAATATTAATCAAATAAGACGAAGAATTAGTAATCCCAATCTTGTTGTAAAAACTTTATCATTAGGGGTAGAATCTGACACACGATTAGCAGTTTTATATATTGATACGATTGCAAATGAGGAGTTAGTTAAGGAAGTCCATAGAAGACTTTCATATATAAATGTTGATTATTTACATTCACCAGGTAATCTTGAGGAATTTATAGAAGATGACCCGTATTCACCTTTTCCACAAGTATTAACAACTGAGAGATCTGACCGAATAGCGGGTAATTTAATGGAAGGAAAGGTTGCTATTCTAACAGATGGTAGTCCTTCAGCACTTGTTTTACCAATTACTTTTTTTACGTTTTATCAATCACCTGATGACTATAATAGTCGATGGATGGTCGCATCATTTGCACGTATTTTAAGATTAGTTAGTTTTTTAATTGCGATCTCATTACCGGCATTATATATCGCATTAGTTTCTTTTCACTTTGAAATTATTCCAATTGATCTAGTGTTTAATGTGAAAAGTTCACTAGAGAACGTTCCATACCCACCCTTAATTGAAGCCCTAGGCATGCAAATAACATTAGAATTACTTAGAGAATCCGCAATCAGACTACCTAATCCAATTGCACAAACACTAGGTGTTGTAGGCGGTTTAGTAATTGGAACTGCAGTCGTACAGGCAAATTTAGTGTCAAATACGATGATTGTTGTCATTTCACTTACTGCAATTGCATCATTTGTTGTACCAGACAGTGAAATTGGTACCTCTGTCCGCTTGCTTGGATTTCCATTAATGTTTGCAGCATCATTAATAGGTTTAATAGGAATTGTTTTTGGACTTTGTATTATCCTAATCCATCTTTGTAAACTTGAATCATTCGGGTCACCTTATTTCGCGCCATTTGCTCCACTTAGAAAATCAGATCTAAAAGATACAGTTGTTCGTGCTCCACAATGGAAAATGAAAAAACGACCATTTGCACCTTTACCTAAGAAATTTATACGAGAAAACAATTCTAGAGGATGGGAAAATGATGAAAAATGAAAAGATGCTTTCAATATCGCAATTTACATTCGTCATCATTCAAGCTCAAATTGGTGTAGGATTACTTTCACTACCATATGTAGTCCATAAACATGCAGGACATGATGGTTGGATCTCTACATTAGTAGCTGGAATCGGTGTGTTTTTACTATTACTAATAATGTGGATGCTTGGTACGAGATTTCCGAAAGATACGATCTATGAATATACAACGAAAATAGTTGGGAAATATGTTGGGATTGTAATTTCGTATCTTTATATTTTGTTTTTCTTTATTGTTGCGATTTATGTCGTGATGATCACTATTTCTGTACTTAAAAAATGGATTCTTACATTTACCCCACCTTTTGTATTAATCCTGTTTATAGTTAGTACAGGGGTTTATTTAGCAAAAGAAAATATGAAAGTAATCGCACGATTTTTTACTTTCGTTTGTATTTTAATTTTATTTTTAATTTTCTTTGAAATTTGTTCTTACAATAATGTAAATTATCGCTATTTATTTCCAATTGGACAGGCGGGTGTTAAAAACATCCTACTAGGATCTCACGATGCACTAATCTCAATGATGGGATTTGAATTCATTTTAGTATTATTTCCGTATGTAAAAGGAAGTCCAAACAAAATATTAAAATCTGGAACGATCGCAATTAGTTTTGTAAGCCTTTTATATACATTTTTTTTAATTACAAGCTATATGAGTTTTAGCACAGCGGAAATTGGAATTGTTCCCGAGCCAATTTTATATTTATTAAAATCACTTTCATACGAAGTAATTGAAAGATTAGACCTTGTCTTTCTTTCTATTTGGGTGGTACCAATCTTAACTTCATTTGTAACCTATTTATATTTAACTAGTTTTGGAATCAGTAAACTCTTAAAGCTTAAAAGCCATGGTAAAACAACTATTTTTACCGGACTTGCCATCACAATCATCTGTACTTTAATACCAAATAGTGAAGAATTTGTAATGAAATTTGGGACAATTCTTTCTTTTACAAGTTATTTTTTTATCTTTGTATTACCTTTAATTCTATTAATTGTTTCGTTTATTAGAAAAAAGAAAGAACTCGGTAATTCATATGAAGTATAAATTAATATTGATATCTTTAATTTGTATTTTGCCTTTAACTAGTTGTTGGGATCAAAGATTACTAAAGGAGTCTAGGCTAGTTTATAGTGCTGGATTTGATTTAGCAGAGGATAATAATATGCTAGTAACTGCAGTCATTAAAACAAATAGTCAAGGTGGAAGTGATCCTTCACAAGTTAAAACAACAAATGTCATAATTACTGCTACTGGAAAAACATCAAGTGATGCAAGAATAAAAGTTACTCGAAAAGTAGCGGGAGATTACGCTACTAATAAAACAAGGGTTTTATTACTTGGAGATGAATTGTCTAAACAGGATATTTATCCTATATTCGATGTTGTATATAGAGACCCAAGAAGTTCATTAGGGGCAAAAGTTATTATTACTAAGGGGCGAGCGGAAGAAATTTTAAAACTGAGCAAAGTAGAGGAAACCCTTATAAGTGAAGAAATTTTGGATTTAGTAACTAACGCAGAAAGACATACGATGGTTCCTATTGAAAATGTACAAACAATCTGTACAATTATGTTCGACCCAGGTGAAGATATTTTTTTACCGCTAATTGAAAAAGATGATGATAAATTAATTAATATTTCTGGGGTAGCATTATTTAACGACCACAAATATACAGGGTATAATCTTTTAGGTGATGAACCCACTATGTTACTTTTATTTAAAAATCAAATGAAGAAGTATGCAAGATTCAATGTAGAAGTTAGTCCGAAAGAAAAGGATATTAGGGAACGGTATATAACGATTCAAGTGAAAAAAAATAAGCCAAAAATGAAAATTAAAGTTTCAAAAGACAATAATATAACCGTAAATTTAAATCTAAAATTAGAAGTTGATACACTTGAGTACGCACATGATGAATTAGCTTCCCAAAAAGAAATTGATAAGTTAAATAAAAAAATTTCAAAGCAATTAACTAAAAAAGCTGAAAGAATCATTAAAACTGTTCAAGAATCAAATTGTGATGCTTTAGGAATTGGTAGACAGTTAATATCATTTCATCCAGACGTGTGGAAAAAACTGGATTGGAACAAAGACTATGCTAAAATTACAATTAAACCAAAAGTTGATGTGAAAATTGTTGGAACTGGTATCTTAAAATAATAAAAAACCATCCATTGGGATTTGAAGTGCACCCCAAATGTTAGACACGACTAACATTTGGAGGTGCATTTTTTATGACTAAATTTACTACTGAACATAAATTAGCGGTAGTTATGCGTTATTTAGAAGGTAAGGAAAGTTTTCGTTCTATTGGTAAGTTATTTGGAACGTCCCATGCTGAAGTGAGAAACTGGGTAGCTCAATATAAGGAAAATGGGATTAATGGCTTGCTTAAAAAGTCATATACAAGTTATTCGGTACAGTTTAAACTAAACGTATTAAAGTATATGAATGACCACGGGACGTCACCGAATGAAGCAGCTGCAATTTTCAATATTCCTTCCCCTAGAACGATTCGAAAATGGAGGACTCAATTTGAAACACAAGGACAAGACGCCCTAGAATCAAAGAAAAAGGGGCGACTTTCCATGAAAAAAGAAACAAAGAAAACTACACCCGTTGAAGGATCAATTGAAGAACTTCAAGCTGAAATAGAACGTTTACGCATGGAAAATGCATATCTAAAAAAGTTGAATGCCTTAGTTCAAAACAAGGAAAAATCACGAAACAAGACAAAGTAAAAGTTGTCTATGAATTAAGGCATGAGTTTTCGTTAAAAGAACTTCTACTGCTAGCCAGTATTCCGCGTAGTACGTTTTATTATTGGATGAAAAATCTAGAACGTCCTGATCCAGACGCAGAGTTAAAAGTGCTGATAAAAGAAATTTATGAGGAACACGAATTTCGTTATGGCTATCGTAAAATTCGAGACGAGCTTACGAATCGTGGTTATAAAGTAAATCATAAAAAAGTTCAACGACTTATGAAAGAACTAGGGATAAAATCACTTGTGAAGGTAAAGAAATATCGCTCTTACAAAGGTGAAGTAGGTAAGATTGCACCCAATATTTTAAATCGAAATTTTCAAGCTGAAAAACCAAATGAGAAATGGGTTACAGATATAACTGAATTTAAATTATTTGGAGAAAAGCTATACTTCTCACCTATGTTGGACTTATATAATGGTGAAATAATTGCTTATACAATTGGTTCACGTCCAACTTTTTCACTTGTATCAAATATGTTAGAACAATCTCTTGAACGATTAACAGATTCCGATACACTACTAATTCATTCAGACCAAGGGTGGCACTATCAAATGAAAAAATATCGTAGTGCTCTTATTAAACGTGGAATCACTCAGAGTATGTCACGAAAAGGAAACTGTTACGATAACGCAGTAATTGAAAGTTTCTTTAGTATCATGAAATCTGAACTACTCTATCTTAAAGAATTTAACAGTGTCGAACACTTTAAACAAGAACTAGCTAAATATATAGATTACTACAATAACAAACGAATTAAGGCAAAATTAAAAGGCATGAGCCCAGTAAAATACCGAGTTCATGCCCAACAGGCTGCCTAATTGAAGTAACCAGTCTAACTTTATGGGGTCACTACAGGATTTGAAGTGGATGGTTTTTTGTTTATTTAGAGTACAAAGTAATAAACACAGAAGAAATGACAAAGTGTTCCAAGCATAATGAAAATATGAAAAATTTCATGGAATCCCCAATTTTTAAAGGATAAAAATTTAGGTTTAATTCCATAAATGACTCCACCAACCGTATAGAAAATTCCACCTATGATTAGCGCGAACATTCCTTTCATGCTGATCGCATCAGATAAAGGTGCAGAAGCAAGTATAATGACCCAACCTAAGGCAATATAAAGGGCTGTTGATAACCATCTTGGGCAACTAAACCAAATCAACTTGAACAATACACCACAAAATGCAATGAAAGAAACAATCGAAAAGATGATCCATCCTAATGTTCCTTTTAGACTAATGATACAAAAAGGAGTATATGTACCTGCGATTAAGACAAATATCATTGAATGGTCCATCCGTCTTAAAAAAGCGATTATTTTATCGCTAGCTTTTGCCATATGATAGGTCGTTGAAGCTGAATAGAGAAGAATCATACTTACACCGAATGCAATAACCGCAGATGTTTGTAAAATACTTCCACCAGAAAAAGTAGACTTAAAAACCATCGCTAGTAACCCAAAAAGTGATAATACAGCTCCAACTAAATGTGTCATGGAATTAATAGGCTCACGCATAAAGTTCCCCATGTAAATCTCCTCCAACTATGTTATGTAGTTTTGATAACTACATATAAAGTTATCATCAACGACGCTATATAGTCAAGTGTTTTAAGAACAAATTTTTTATGATAAAATTAACCTGTAAATTACATAAAAAGAGGACGAAAAATGAAAAAGATTATTGAACTAATAGAACAAATAGATTTAGATAAAAAAATATTATTAGATGATATACCTAATCTTGATCTATATATGGATCAAGTAATCCAATTATTTGATAATAAATTTGCAAAACCGAATTCTAATGAAAAAGTAATGACAAAAACAATGATTAATAATTACGCAAAAGCTAAATTACTATTCCCAATAAAAAATAAGAAATACACAAAGAATCACATTATATTAATCAGTTTAATTTATCATTTGAAGGGTGCTCTTTCGATTAATGATATAAAAGAAACCTTAAATGGGTTAAATCAAAGAATCCTTGAAAACAATGAAATAAATATTGATGTTATTTATTCAAGTTTTTTACATTTAAATGAACTAAACCTCGAAAAGTTTAAAACGGAACTTCAACAATCTGGTGAAAATGTAAACAAAGAAATTGAACAGATTGATGATGCGAGTAAAGAATATATCGAGCAATTGCTCTTAATTACTTCTTTCGTTAATATGAGTAATTTATATAAAAATGCAGCTGAAAAATTAGTAATGGATCTGATTGAGAAGCAGAAATAAAATATATTTTGGAGCTTTGTCGATGGGGAGGGGCTAATTCGTTTATTTGGACATATCCAATACAGTGGCCCGCCTTATGTTTAGATAAAATGTACGAGGCATTAAAGTATTATTGATGGAATTGAACTCTTCATTTCAAGTAATTAGCAGAAATATATAGTCTTTTTATTCATTCTAGAAAGGTTTAGAGTATATTTGCTAGTTTTTCACTTGAAATTACTCACGATTGTAGATTCTATCGGACGTAATACCCTAATTGGTATAGGTAATTAATTATTTTATTTACTATTCTTTTTAATTTAATTGTAGAATAACAACTTTTATTTGCTTTTTTCTTAAATTTAATTGCAGTTTAACCATTTTTAATTGCGATTTTTAGATATTAATTGCAGTACACTTTTATTTGCACAGATAGAATCACTATTTGCAGTTATCCAGCACTTAATTGCAGTTCTCAAGACATTATTTACACACTTTATCTGCAGTTCATTCTAAAATATTTATCAAATTCTTGCTCTTTCATTCTAATATCAGTCCATTTTTCTTAATTAAGTCTATAATAAAATTTACATAAGACCATGAAGAGCAAAGGGTGATTTAAAATGCATTCAACTGAAAAATTATATTGGACTTTAATTGAATATAAAGACTGGAAGATTCACATTGCTGCAACAGTAAAAGGGCTATGTTTCGTAGGCTCACAATGTGGAACCATTCAAGAATTACTTTTATTTAAGGATAAATACTTTCCTAGAATTGAAATGATAGAAGATGAAATAATATTAGAAGCTTATAAAAAAGAGATAATTGAATTTTTAGAGGGCGAGCGGACTAATTTTAAAAGTAGACTTGATTTTCGTGGTACAGCTTTTCAAAATTCAGTTTGGAATGCCCTATGCTCCATCGGTTATGGAGAAACGAAAACTTATTCCGATATTGCAAGTTACCTAAATAAGCCAAAATCTATTCGAGCAGTCGGGAGAGCAATTGGTGCAAATCCATTATTGATTATAATTCCTTGTCATCGTGTCCTTGGAAAGGATGGCTCATTAACTGGCTATCGTGGTGGTTTAGAAATGAAGAAAAGCCTTTTAAAAATTGAAACTAGAAACTAAAGATGCCATTCTAAATAAAGGTACAGGTTTTCTCTCAGGCAGGGGTACAAGGTTATGATGCTCATAGGTTTTATCTTAAAAATAGCTTAAATATTACATGTCATCATTTTCAATTGAATTTTTAATTAAATTAGTTAGCAGATCGATTCTCAATACTTTGAGGCTGTGAAAACAGTCTCTTTTTTTGATCGTACATTTAAAAAGCTTTACATTTATGCTTACGGACCAAATCTTTTATTATTTATTAGAATTGATTTTAGAAAATAGATTAAAGGAATGATATACTATTTTCAAATAGATACAGGAGGCTTTTAGTAAATGAAAGAAAAGAATTCAAAACGGCTAGCCAATATTTCACTTATAGTGGCAACTTGCGGTTTCGCTGCAACAATGCCGTTTCAATCTAAATTATTTCAAATCCTTTCTGGTGGATTTGAGGCAGCTTTAGTAGGTGGTCTTGCGGATTGGTTTGCAGTAACTGCAATGTTTCGTCATCCTCTTGGTATACCGATCCCACATACAGCCTTATTGCCTAAAAATAGAAAAAAGATTACTGAGGGGATTTTAAGCACACTTAATAATCAGTGGCTAAGTAAGGAAAGTTTAATTGAAAAGGTAGAAGAACGTGATTGGATTAATCAAGGTATTAATGCTTTTGAAAAGATGCTTGAAAATGATGAATCTAGAAATAAAATGGTTCATTCAATCAAGCAGTTTGGTGCATCTATTCAGGATGATACAATCAAAAAATTCTTATTAAATACCTTTAAACCGACAATTGATTCCATATCATCTCTGAACTTATTAAGTAAAGCTGTGGATACGGTTATTGAAAAAGAATGGGATGCAAAGACATATGAATTTTTAATTAATAAAATCGAAGAAACAGTGAGCCTACCACATATTAAGGAATTAATCGGCAAAGAGGTTATACAGTTTATTGAGCGTAAGTTTTTTATGATAAAAGCTTTTCTACCAATGATTGGAGAAGAGAAAATCACAGAATTTATACATAGCGGATTAATCGATTTACTAACGGAATTAAAACACCCAAATAGTGATAGAAGGAATTTCATTTTATCGTTTATTCGATTGGAAGCTGAAAAAAATAAATCGAATGAAAACATTATTCGCCAATTAGATGAATGGAAAAATAAAGGCTATGAATATATTGTAGATCAAGCAATTAAACTGTTTAGAAATAAAATGAATGATGAAGAATTTATTTTAAATGCTATCGAAAAAATAATCAGCTTCATTAAAAATTCGAATTGGATTAATAATGTTGAGCAAAGTTTTAAGAAACTATTAACTAATACAATTGAAAAATATCATCACAAAATTAGTGATTTAGTAAGGTACAATATTGAAAAATTATCTACTGAAGAAATAACTGATTTGTTGGAAAATAAAATTGGAAAGGATATTACTTGGATTCGTGTAAATGGTGCTGTTTGTGGATTTATTATTGGATTAGTATTAACAAGCCTAAGATTGATTTTCACATAATATTTCATTCTAAAGCCTTAATTAACGTAAAAAGTTAATTAAGGTTTTTTTCACCTTAAGAAAGTAAATTGGTAGCAGAGAATAAGTATCGACAAGTTTCCAATTTTTGGAATTAAGTATAAAGTGCAACGACTCCTATGTTCTTCGCCTATAGCCTCACCAATCGATGAGTTTTCTTTAAATGAAATTAAAAAAATCCAATAAATAGAAACATAAGCATTTTATTGGAAAGAAAAATTTTTTTCATGTATTATAGGTTTGGGTAAAAAATATTTTCCGAATGAATAATTGGAATGAATTATTTGAACTAACATTAGCTCTAAATAAAAATTAAAGATCGTTTGAAAATATATTTTTTATTATCATCTAGTTAAAAGTTCGACTAAGAGGAGGTTTAGTTAATGGATTCTATGTCATTTGTATTGTTCGGAGCCACAGGCGATTTAGCAAAACGAAAAATATTTCCTGCTTTATATAATTTATATATAGATCAAAAGATGCCTGAGTCTTTTTCAATCATTGGAATTGGTAGGAAAGATTTTTCAAATGACGAATTTCAGAATCAAGTAATGCAATCACTCATTACTTTTTCAAGACGTTCGATAGAAGATCAAAAAATGGTCCAAGAATTTCTAGATTCAATTCGTTATCAACAGCTAGATATCACGAACAAAGAAGGATTCGTTGATTTATTAAATTTAGTCAAAGAAAGAGAACTGGAATTACAGCTACTTGAAAACAGATTATTTTATTTATCTGTAGCTCCAGAATTTTTTGAAATTATTGCATCAAATATTAAAGAAAGTGGACTAGGAACGACAAAAGGTTGGAAGCGTCTAATTATTGAAAAACCTTTTGGGCGTGACTTGAAAACTGCTAGAGATTTAAATGAAAAATTAAGTAAGTCATTTAAAGAAGATGAGATCTTCCGAATTGATCATTACTTAGGTAAACCTATGGTTCAAAACTTAGAAGCTTTAGAGTTTGCTAATCCAGTTTTACAAGCGTTATGGAACAATCAATATATCGCAAATGTTCAAATTACGGCAAGTGAAACAGTCGGAGTTGAAGAACGAGCGGGTTATTATGATAAATCTGGAGCAATCAGGGATATGTTCCAAAATCATATGTTACAAATGTTAATGATGTCTGCTATGCATTTAAAAAACCAAAATACTGCAAGTGACGTTAGAGCTGAGAAGAAAAAGGTTCTTGAATCTCTTCGACCTCTATCAAAAGAAGAAGTAGTTTCTCATGTAGTTCGAGGTCAATATGGTTCTGGTGAACAAAATGGTAAGAAAGTAGTTGCATATAGACAAGAACCAGGAATTGAGTTTTCATCACAAAATGATACTTATGTAGCAGCTAGAGTATTAATCGAAAACGATTTTTGGAAGGGAATCCCATTCTATATCCGTACAGGTAAAAGAATGAAAGAAAAATCTACTCGAATCGTTTTTGAATTCAAAAGTCCAATTCAAAACCTTAGAACTAATAATGGAACAAATTTATTGGTAATTGAAATTAATCCAAATGAAAGAGTTTCTTTCTATTTAAATAGCAAAAACGTAGATGGCAATATTGAACCTGTACAAGCTGAGTATTTTGCGAATAAAGAAGATCGTCCAGAAGCGTATGAGTTATTAGTTTACGATGCGTTACGAGGCGATTCGAAATTTTTTGCGCATTGGAATGAAGTTGAATTGTCATGGCAATGGGTTCAACCAATTTTAGAAGCATTTGAAGAGAATTTAGTACCACTTCATACTTATAAATCCGGTTCATTTGGCCCAGAAGCTGCTGATGAATTATTAGCAGAAGATGGTTTCAAATGGTGGTTAGATACAGCTTTTGTACAAGAAAATGAAAACAACAAAACAGATCTAAAAAGGAGTATTTAAATTATGAGTTCGATTTCTACATTATCAATTAATACAATCCGTACACTATCAATTGATGCGATTAACCAAGCTAATTCTGGTCATCCTGGTTTACCAATGGGTGCTGCGCCAATGGCATATGCATTATGGGCAGATCATTTAAAGCATAATCCAAAAAGTTCAAAATGGTTTGACCGTGACCGTTTTGTATTATCAGCTGGTCATGGTTCAAGCATGTTATATAGTTTACTACATCTTGCAGGCTACGATGTTTCAATCGAAGATCTTAAAGATTTCCGTAAACTAAATAGTAAAACACCTGGGCATCCTGAATTTGGACACACTGATGGTGTTGAAGCTACGACTGGCCCATTAGGACAAGGTATCGCTACTGCTGTTGGTATGGCAATGGCTGAAGCACATTTAGCAGGTAAATTTAACAAAGACAACCTTTCTATTATTGATCACTTTACTTATGCATTAGTTGGTGATGGTGATTTAATGGAAGGTGTTGCTTACGAAGCGATGTCACTTGCTGGCCATATGAAACTTGGTAAGTTAGTTGTATTATACGATTCAAACGATATTTCACTAGATGGTACATTAAATCTTTCTTATTCAGAAGATATGAAAAAGAGAGCTGAATCATTTAACTGGCAATATTTAAGAGTAGAAGATGGAAACGATCATGTAGAAATTTCTAAAGCGATCGAACAAGCTAAACAAAACACAGACCAACCGACAATCATTGAAGTTAGAACAATTATTGGTTACGGAAGTCCAAAAGTGGCTGGTACAAATAAAGCCCATGGTAATCCATTAGGTCATGAAGAAGCAAAAGAAACGAAAAAAGCATATGCTTGGAACTACGAAGAAGATTTCTTTGTGCCAGAAGAAGTTAAATTACATTTTAAAGAAATACAAGAAAAAGGCAGTGAAAAAGAAGCCGAGTGGAAACAATTATTTAATGCATACCGTGAAGCTTACCCAGAATTAGCAGCTCAGCTTGAAAAAGCAATTAAAGGTGAAGTTTTAATCGAAACAAAAGATTTATTAACTTTTGATGAGAATAAAACAATCTCTACACGTGTTGCAAGTGGAGAAGCGATCAATCACTACATTAAAACAGTTCCTGAAATTTTCGGTGGTAGCGCAGATTTATCACATTCAACAATGACAGATATTAAAGATGAAAGTAAATTCGCTGTAGAATCATTTGCTGGACGCAATATTTATTTTGGTGTACGTGAGCACGCGATGGGTGCTGCTGCAAATGGTATGGCATTACATGGTGGAGTTAAGCCTTTTGTAAGTACATTCTTCGTATTTAATGATTATTTACGTCCATCAATTCGTTTAGCAGCATTACAAAAATTACCAGTAACTTATGTATTCACTCATGACTCAATTGCAGTTGGTGAAGACGGTCCTACACATGAGCCAGTTGAACATTTAGCTGCATTACGTGCAATCCCTGGTTTAACAGTTATTCGTCCATCAGACGCAAATGAAACAGCTAATGCTTGGGCATATGCGTTACAAAATACAAATGGACCAATCGCTTTAGTATTAAGTCGTCAAAATTTACCTGTATTTGAAGAAACAGCATCTAGATTAGATCATCTTTCAAAAGGTGGATATGTTTTAACAGAAACGAATGAGCAACCAGACATTATTTTAATCGCTACAGGTTCAGAAGTTTCTCTTGCAGTAAATAGTAAAACTGAGTTAGAAAAAGAAAACTTATCAGTTCGTGTAGTAGCAATGCCAAGTTGGGAGCTATTCGATCAGCAATCAGATGCATATAAAGAGTCTGTTTTACCATCACATATATTAAACCGAGTTTCAATTGAAATGGGGATTTCACTTGGATGGGAACGCTATGTTGGTTTCAAAGGTAAAAAAATCTCAATCGAGACTTTTGGAGCATCTGGAACAGGTAATGAAGTAATGGAATTATTTGGTTTTAGTACAAAGAATGTAGTAAACGTAAGTAAAACTTTATTGAATTCTTGATTTAAATAATATTTTATTTATTTTTTAACATAAAAATTTTTACTTAGAGAAAAACATTAATATTACTGTAGAGATTATGGGAGGATCACGTAATGAAAGTTGGTTTAATTGGATTAGGAAAAATGGGTTTAAACTTAGGTCAAAATTTAATGGATCATAATCATGAAGTAGTAGCATTTGATTTAAATACTGCTGCAGTAGAAGAAATGAAAGGCTTTGGTGCTGTTGGTACTTCAAGCTTAGAAGAATTAGTAAAAAATCTTGATACACCAAGAGTTCTGTGGATTATGGTTCCACATGGGGTAGTAGATTCTGTAATCAATGATGTAAAACCATTCTTATCTGAAGGGGATATAATCATTGAAGCAGGAAACTCACACTATAAAGAGTCTATTAGACGTTATGATGAATTAAAAGAACATGGTATAAGGTTTATGGATGCTGGTACTTCAGGCGGTATGGAAGGCGCTCGTAACGGTGCTTGTTATATGGTTGGTGGAGACCAAGAAGCTTGGGATATCGTAGAACCAATCTTTAAAGATACCTCAGTAGAAAATGGTTTCCTATATGCTGGTAAAATTGGTAGTGGACATTTCCTAAAAATGGTTCATAATGGGATCGAATACGGTATGATGGCTGCAATCGGTGAAGGATTTGAAGTATTAGAAAAAAGTGACTTTGATTATGATTATGAAAAAGTTGCGAAAGTATGGAATAATGGTTCTGTAATTCGTTCTTGGTTAATGGAATTAACTGAAAATGCATTCTCAAAAGATGCTAAGCTTGATGAAATTAGAGGCGTAATGCATTCATCTGGTGAAGGTAAATGGACAATTGAAACAGCTTTAGACCTTCAAGCTGCTACACCAGTTATTGCAATGTCATTATTAATGCGCTACCGTTCATTAGATAACGATACGTTCACAGGTAAAGTTGTTGCGGCTCTTCGTAATGAATTTGGTGGACATGCAGTTGAAAAGAAATAAATAAAGTATAAAATAGGAAATATCCCTAAAAATTGGAGGAAGTTAAAAATGAAATTTTTTATTGACACAGCTAATGTAGAAGACATCCAAAAAGCTTATAAAATGGGCGTATTATCTGGAGTAACTACAAATCCATCTTTAGTAGCAAAAGAAGGCGTTAAATTCGAAGACCGTATCGAAGAAATTTTAAAATTAGTTCCTGAAGTAGAATCAGTTTCTGCTGAAGTTACACCAAACGCAGTTTCTGCTGAAGAAATGATCGCTGAAGCTGACGAGCTTATTAAAATAAACGGTGGAGATAAAAATATTACAATTAAATTACCAATGACACTTGCAGGGTTAGAAGCTTGCCGTTATTTAACGAAAAAAGGTGTTAAAACAAACGTAACATTAATCTTTACTGTTAACCAAGCTTTATTAGCAGCTAGAGCAGGTGCTACTTATGTATCTCCATTCTTAGGTCGTTTAGACGATATTTCTGAAGATGGTGTATTATTAGTTGCTAAAATTGCTGAATTATTCCGAGTTCATAATATGGACGCTCAAATCATTGCTGCGTCAGTTCGTCACCCAGACCATGTTACTCGTGTAGCATTAGCTGGAGCTCATATCGCGACAATTCCTTACAGTGTTATTGAGCAATTATCTAAACACCCATTAACAGATCAAGGTATTGAAAAATTTGCTGCTGACTGGGCAAAAACTTCATTATAATTTGTAACAAACTTTAAATCTAATAAGTATAAAGCCCCCATCTTCATTGAAACTCATTTTGTAGTTATGAAATGGGGGTATTTACATAAAAACAAGGAATAGAGGAGGAAATAGTAATGAATTCGAATCAGAAATTTGTTGGTTATGTAGGTACATATACAAAAAGTGAAAGTAAAGGTATTTATCAATTTACACTTGATACAGAAAAAGAAAGAATAACTGATGTTAAAGCAGTTGCTGAACTAGGAAATCCAACTTATTTAACAATTAGTGAAGACAATAAAAATCTATATGCTGTTGCAAAAGAAGGAAACTTAGGTGGAATTACTGTCTATTCGATTGATGAAAACAGTGGAGAGCTTAAAAAATTAAATGAACAGCTTAATGAAGGCGCTTCACCTTGTCATATTAGCGTTGACTCAGGTAAGCAAAATATTGTTACAGCAAATTATCATAAAGGTACAATTGAATTATATAAAATCAATCAAGAAAATGGTTTTGCTAGTGATGTTAAATCGATTATGCAACATGAGGGATCAGGTCCAAATAAAGAGCGCCAAGAAAAACCTCATGCCCATTATTCTGGTTATACATTAAATGAAAAATATGTAGCTGCAATTGATTTAGGAATCGATCAATTAATTACATATAAAATCGAAAACAATTCTTTAGTTGAAGTAAGCAGTCTATCTGTTAAACCTGGAAGTGGGCCACGTCATATCACATTCCATCCAAATGGAAAGTTCGCTTATATTATGACGGAGCTTAGTTCAGAAGTAATTGCTCTACAATTAAATGAAGATGGAAGCTTTACAGATTTACAATATATTTCGACAATCCCTAGTGAATTTATTGAAAACAATCAAGGAAGTGCCATCCATATTTCAAAAGATGGTCAATTCGTATATGCAGGAAATCGTGGTCATAACAGTATCGCAGTATTTAGTGTAAATCAAGATACTGGTAAGCTTGAATTAGTTGAAATTACTTCAAGTGAAGGTAATTGGCCAAGAGATTTCGTATTAGATCCATCTGAGAACTATTTAGTTGGTTCAAATGAAATGTCAGGGAATCTAGTTTTATATGCAAGAAATAAAACTACTGGAAAATTAACAGTGCTTCAATCAGACGTACAAGTACCTGAAGCAGTATGTGTGAAATTTTTAAACGTTTAATCTAAATTAGGAGACTTTTAAGATGGATTTTAAAATAACTGATGCGGCCAAAGAAATACTTGGCGCAGTAGATCAAAATAAAATACTACAATTAGAATTTGACCGTGGAAGCTGTGATGTCGTTAATAACATCTATGAGATAAAAGTTATTAATAAAAGAGAATGTGGTCCTAATGAAAAAATGATAATTGGAGACCAGTTTGAGTTTATGGTAAATAAAAATTTTGAAGATGTATACGAAGACCAATTAGTAATTGATTATGTTGATGGATCATTTGTTTTCAAAAATCGAAATCAAATTTTTAATAATCGAATCGGATTAACTTATATTAAATAGGTTGAATACCAACGGCTTTTGAATGATGATAAGATAAGAATTTTTTGGAGATGCGATTCTTTGAGGGATTAGCGTCTCTTTTTTAGATGATGTTTTTAGTAAAGTTGTACTCATCAAATATTTTTATAAAACCTTTGTTCTCATTCCTTTTAATTAAAGTGTTTTTATAGGAGAAAATAATCTCTTTCTATTCTTATTTTAGTCGATTTGCTTTAATCTGTTTAATCATCGAATGTTTATCTGTCTGTACAATGTTTCCCCGGGCAAACTTTCCAACTGAGTGTTTAAAATCATCCTTCATTTTTTAAAGAAATCAAGATTCTTCCTCATCTTAACTAGAATTCGATCTTCTACATTCGCTTTCACTTGTTTTTACGGTCTACCCAAACCTCATACGGCACATCCATGTAATAGTTAGTAGTCCGAGCGCTAAAATCATTACAATGTTATATAGCATCAAATGCATTTAGTTTAGAAAATCGGTATTTTGATGAACATGGATTAATTTATTTAATTAATAGGGCAAGATTGTTAAGTAGATTGTAATAAGCACTGCGCGGGTAATTACCGAAACGAGCATTTACGGGTAGACTAAAGAGCCACAATAGTGGCCCTTATTTTATTTGAATTGCTTTTTTAATGAAGGGTAGGATACGGGATTAATTGGTTTGTTTGTGATATGATTTAAAATAAAAACATATACTCTAGTGATGTATATTTTTGACACTTTAGGGGATGGAGAAATGAAATTTGAGATGCAAAAAGCGAATATGTTGGCTGAAGATATAAATGATTTTGTCAAATTAGTACATAATAGTTATGAAAATAGTAAATACTCATCTACTAATAATAAAGACAAAATATATCAAATAAAACTATTAATTGAAGAGTTTAGGTTCCAAGTATTGGCAGATGAACTATTCAGAATTAATCGGTTCGCATGGGATGGGAAATATACATATTTATTGATCGAGAACTTTATAAAAGGAATTAGCATTATTGATGAGTACGTGGAAAATAATTATAATGAACTTTATATTTTCACTGCAAAGCTCTACACTTTAAAAAATGCGATCATTTCATTTAATAATAAATAATTTAATGCGAAAAAAATTTTTGAATACAAATTAAAAATGCTATTTCCTCTACAGAAGGTAATAGCATTTTAGATTGGAGTTTGTTAAAGCTTTTTAAACCTAAAAGGACTAACCATTAAGAAAGCAAGAATTAAAGTAATCCATGCATTACTATAAAAAAACATTCCCATACCAGCTAAAGGTAAACCAGCTGCAGGAATAGGCAACCCTTTGAAATAACCTATAGTAGGTTTAGCACTAAATTTTGCTAATCTTAATGCCCCCATCGTAGGAAAAAGGATAAATGCAAGTGAAGTTAAGATTGATGGTGCCGAAATGGAATGAAATAAAAGCGCAGGGGCAACGCCGAAACTAACAATATCGGCCAAAGAATCTAGCTCTACCCCAAATTCACTATTCACTTTTAGTTTCCTAGCAACTTTTCCGTCAAGAAGATCGAAAATAGCAGCGATGAAAATAAAAATTGAGGAAATCATTATTAAACCACTCATATTAAGTGTAATCGATAGAACACCACAAACTAAATTTCCGATTGTAAGTAAATTGGGTATAGATTTTACGACCTGACTAAACAAAGTATCCCCCCTGACCATTAAAAACCTTTCTATAGTATTTTCTATCTATTTACACTTTATTCTTAAATCTTCATACTAATATATTTATCAAGTTTGTAAAATTAAAAAAGGGAAAAAATACCAAATATCGAATAATAAAGAAATATACCAATTAAAAAAGATTAAAAGATTATAGGAGGCATTTAATGAAGGCATTATCCGCTTCAATTGGATTAATACTAGAAGTGATTAGAATCATATTGATCTTCGGGTTAATTGGTGCATTAATTTCAACTGTTGTATCAGAAATATATATTGAATTTAGTGTAAATCTTACTCATACTGGATGGTCGTGTTATTTTGGTATACTTGTACTAATATTTGTTATGTATCGAAATAAAATACAATTCAGTGGATGGTATAATGGTAAAGGAAGGGAGAAATTAACTAAAATAGTCACAAAACTTTTAATTTCTTGCTCAATCATTATGATATTAATACCTGGAATAAATGAATTAATTCATAGGTTTTAACTTGTCAATAAACAGTTACTTATCAAACAACACGATCGACGACTAGTCGATTTTTATTTTGCCTATACAATTGAAGATAGGAGTGATTGAATTGACATTATTTGGCTATCTATTTTGGGGATTTATTGTTGTCGCCATTGCATTTGGTTTCTTTATGCAAAAAAAATTCGGAACAAAAGCACCAGATAAATCGGAAAGTCAAAAATTGCATGAAGAAATTACGAGACAGACACATAACAATGATCGACCAAGATTTTAATTAACGTGTGTAGTTGTTGAATTGTATAATGACTTACACACCGAATTAATTCAAATCAATATACTATTTTCTGAATGAAGTTTAAACTTGAAAAAGTTAATATAATAAAGAAGTAGTACTTTTACCAAGAAGGGAAAATAACATGAAAAAGATTGATGAATACTTTGAAACAGCGTTGGAAGCTTGGAGTATGATGCAAAAAACGACAGATGATGAAGGAGCAGAATGGGCAGAAAGATTCGAACGCTACTTCTATGAATTTATTGATGAAATGAAAAAATGGTGGGTAACGCTTGATCCAAAACCAACTAATATAGAAGACGCTGAAGAGTTACCTGAAATTAAAAAATGGATGGAGCAAATTCCTGGTCCAGTCCAATTAAATTTTTTAACTGAATTAGAAGATCTATTGGATGGTTTTGATACAGTACGGTTTGATTAAGGTGGTAAAGTATAGGACTGATTAGGATTGTTTATAAACCAACGTTTTCAAAGAATGTTATCGAATTAGAATTTGATGCAAATTCGAAATAATATTTCAAAAAGTCACATCATACTTTCGATGTGACTTATTTTTATTTATTCAGTATGTAATCCGGCAAATAATACCCTTAATCCATATCGAAATTGTTCTTCAAAATCAAAACTATATTGGTATTGCTCACCAAAGAATGAAGTAAATGCAGTTACTTCTTCTGGAGTGTATGTGAACTGTTTTGCACGATGTTCATCTGCTACAAATGATAATACATAATTATTAAAAAGGTTACCCGCAACAAGACAGTTTTTATCAGATACACCGTATTTTGTCAAATTTTCTAAAGTGAATTTGACTGCTTTTAATCTACTAGGTGTAGTTGGCATTGACTGTGCAAAAACCTCTACTGCATCTCTTGTTTTTAACAAAACTCTTCTTACTTCAAATGCTAGAGCTGTTAAAGCTTCCTTGGCATCTTCTAATTCTTCTGGTAGGACCATTTCATTATTCAGATGCTCAGCAATTAAATCATACAAAGCTTGTTTATCTTTAATATGCCAATATAAGGATGCGGCTTTGATCTCAAGCTCTTTTGCCAATGTGCGCATCGATAAATTACTTATTCCGTCACGATTTAAAATATCGAGCGATGCTTTTACAATTGCTTCTTTCGTTATCGCCATAAAATCTCTCCAAAAATTTAATAATTGTCATTGACTCTAACACTGTTAGATGTTAATCTAACGGTGTTAGATAACTAACGTTGTTAGACGTTTTTGTTCTCTTATTGTACTAGAAATATAAACTACTTTAAAGCTCAAACAAATTACCTACCAGTAAACCAAATAAATTTAAATAAGAAGACTTGTGAACAATGATTGACAACATTAAAAAGAGAACGGGTGGATATGATGATGAAAAATATGCGCAAGAAAAAAGATGTTGGTATTTATGGCTATACAGCAAAATGGTATGACAAAAATTCTCGAAAAAGCCGTTTGACACAAATGCAAGAATATGCAACTGAAATTAAATCCTTAGTTCATGATGGTGCAAGGATTTTAGAAGTAGCTCCTGGACCAGGATATCTATCTATTGAGCTTGCAAAAATGGGTTTTGATGTTACAGGAGTAGAGTTAAGTCCAGATTTTGTTAACATCGAAAAAAATAATGCAAAGGAAGCAAATGTTATAGTAGATTTTAAAGAAGGTAATGCTTCAAATCTACCTTGTGATGATAACACATTTGATTTTGTTGTTTGCAGTGCAGCATTTAAGAACTTTATGGATCCAGTAAAAGCACTCAAAGAAATGTATAGGGTATTAAAACCAGGTGGAACATCTCTTATAATTGATATGAATTTTAATGCAACTGCACAAGATATAGAAGGTGAAATTAGAAAAACTGGAATGACGGGGTTTGATAAGTATTTTGTAAAATTTGCATTTAAAACTTTCTTGAAAAAAGGTGCTTATACAAAAGAAAATTTTGAGATGTTTTTAAATAATACTGAATTTAAGAATTATAACATTAGGCAAGAGGATATTAGTTTATATGTATATCTTTATAAATAACCAGGTTTTTTATTGAAATTTTAGTTTATATAATTTTTTCGAGTTACAAAACTATTAATCTTAAATTAAATATAATGTAATTAATGATTCTTACGTAAAAGCAAATCGAAACGAAGATGCTATTTGAAGCTTTGTTAGAAGACAATCTTACAATAAAAAATTCATTAGATTACAACCTATTATGGATCTATTATTAACTTAATATCACTAATGCTATTAAAGTGATTCCGTTTTAATAGAGATCAATTTAAAAAGTCGATTTCTCATTGGAAATCGACTTTTTTATTGTTAACTATCATTTATTATTCATAAAATTTTGTTTCTCTAAATATTCTAGAACTGTTTGAGAATATTCATGATGGGATTCTTGTGTATACTTTGCAATCGTATAAATTTGAGCTAAATTCTTTAATCCTAGTCGCTCTGTCATTTCTTTAAGCTTTGGAACGTCCATGTAACGTTGCCAGCCTTTTTCATTTCTTTCTTTATAGATTTCAAGAATATCTTCATCTGAGTAATCATTATATTGTTCATAATGAACTAGACCTTGTTTTGGAAGTCGGTCACGTAATGCTGGATTTTCTTTTGGATAGCCTAATGAGTAGCCTACAACTGGTACGACATTTGGTGGTAAGTTAAGAATTTCTCCAATTTGATTACAATTTGCAAGAGTAGAGCCCATATAACATATACCTAGTCCTGCATTCTCAGCAGCTAAAGCACAGTTTTGAGATGCTAAAGTAGCATCAATAGCACCAATCATAAAGCTCATGAAATTATCAAAATGTACTGGTGCATCATTCAGCGTAAGCCATTTTCTCATTCGATTAAAATCTACACAAAAAGTTAAAAGGATCGGTGCATCAATAACCATTGATTGCTCCATATGTGCTGTATATAATTTCTTTCTAATTTCTTTGTCTTTTGTAACAATAATCGAATAAGATTGCATATTGCCACTTGATGAGGCACGAATACCCGCATCTAATATTTGATCTAAAAGCTCCTGGCTTACTTCCTTGTCCTCATATTCTCGTATTGATCTGTGCCCATGTAAAACATCATTAAATTCCAAAGCTTTCACTCCTCATATCAAAAGATTTTCATTAGACATATTATGAATGTAAAATAATTCGACAGATTATTTTAATCCATAATTATTTCTGAATAATCAAATTATAAAGTAAACATATCACAAAAATCCTTTATCGTACACAAATTTGTAGTTTTAATAAGTTTTTAGTAAAAATTACTCAGTTAAACATTTTTGCAGAATAGTACAGGTTTATACCAATGTCTAAATGTGTCAAATTTTCAAAGTTGTAGTATTTAAGACAATATGCTATTTACAAGCAAATCTGTTATTAAAATATAACAATAGATGAATCATAAAAAATTAGTAGAATATAGTAAAAAATGAGCCTAAAAAACAGGAAGACAAAGGGGTGAAAAAGTGAAAAAATTACTTTCAGGAGTTATTACATTTGTAATCTTGATACTGACACCTTTTGGATTTTCCCATGCAATGGGTTCCACTTGGACCGATTGGCTTTTTGCTAGTTCATTGCTTATTACAGCTATAATCGCTTTTTTTAATATTAGTGGTGATGGCTTGATTGGAAGATTAGATAAATCAACAGTTAAGGGGAAAACAGGAATCACAGCAAGAATAGATAATGAAACAGAAGTTTTTAAAGTTCCATTTGCATTTTATGTTTCTTCTATATTTACAATTGGAAGCCTAATTATGACGCATATAAATTGATTACGCTATTTGTTTTAGTCTTTTTTAAAAAATATAAAATAAATTAAAGCTCAGCCTACTAGTTTAGACTAAGCTTAATACTTTCATATCAATTTTTTTTAGTGTCTACTTATCAATCAAGTTCTTTATTCTAGCTTTAAATTTTTAAATTCAATTCGATATAAATCACGACGTCGATCGCGTAGCTGACGGACTGATCCTGTATTTCGGGAACGTCTTAATTTTTCAAGGTCAACATCGCCGACTACGACAGTATCAACATTTGCATCGCATTCACCAACAATGCCATCTCTTGCGAAGCCAAAATCAGAAGGGGAGAAAATACCAGATTGTGCATATTGAATATCCATGTTTTGTACATGTGTTAAGTTCCCAACTGTGCCTGCGATACAAGTATATACTTGGTTCTCGATTGCTCTTGCTTGAGCGCAATAACGAACACGGAGGTAACCTTGGCGATCATCCGTACAAAATGGAACGAAGATGATATTCGCACCCTGATCTACTGCAATACGAGCAAGTTCTGGAAACTCGATATCGTAGCATATTTGGATAGCGATTTTACCACAATCCGTATCAAACACATGGATTTCGTTTCCTTCTGAAATTCCCCACCATTTTCTCTCATTAGGAGTAGCGTGAATTTTTAATTGCTTTTCAATCGTACCATCACGTCTAAATAGATACGCAACATTGTAGATATTACCGTCTTCCTCAACGAAGTGAGATCCCCCAACAATATTGACATTGTAGCGTACAGCAAGTTCTGTAAAAAGTTCGATATATTGCTCAGTATAGGTTGCAAGCCTGCGTACAGCCTGATCAGGGCGTTTTTCTTCTAGAAAAGACATCAATTGTGTTGTAAACAACTCTGGGAAAACAGCAAAATCGGAACCGAAGTCAGCTGCAACATCAACATAATACTCGATTTGCTTCGTAAAATCAGAGAATGAATCGATTTTTTTCATCATGTATTGTATTGCGCAAATTCGAACTGGGAATGATGCTCGATAAACTCGTTTAGATTTTGGAAGATAGTCAATATTACTCCATTCCATCAAAGTGGCAAATGAATCTGATGCCTTATCATCGGGAAGGTAACGTGTATTAATCCGTTTAATTGTAAAACCTTCCATTAATTGGAATGATAAAACTGGGTCATATATACTATGTTTTTCTACTGCAGCTACATATTCACGTGGTGACATTTCATCTCTATGTTTATGATAATTTGGAATTCGACCACCAATGATAATACTTTGAAGATTTAGTTGTCGAGCCAATTCCTTTCGTGCTTCGTAAAGGCGATGACCAATTTTCATACGACGGTATTCAGGATCAACCATAACTTCAATTCCATATAAATTAAACCCATTCGGATCATGATTTGTAATATAACCATTATCAGTTATGACGTTCCAAGTATGCTGGTCATCATATTCATCGAAGTCAACCATTAAACTTGAACAAGAACCAATAATTTTATCTTCATACTCTACGCAAAACTGACCTTCAGGAAAAATGCGAATATGACTTTCTAATTGTTCTCTTTTCCATCCTTCCATGCCAGGAAAACAACGGTTTGATAACTTCATAATTTCAGTAATATCTTCCATACGTATATTTCGAACTTCAATTTTCTTCTCGTATTTTGACATATCTGTCTCTGACATAATCTCACGTCCTAAATATAAATGTCTCGCTTGCAAAGGGACCATTATAAATGGTATATAGCACTCGAATCTAACAGTTAGGATACCCACAATTTACCTTTTCAATATAGTCTAAAAAATATAGTTACTCATAAGAGGTTGATGAGGAAATAAAAAAGCTAGAAGATTTTTATCTGATCCATTTGTATAGTAATAAACATTATTTATGAACAGAACGGAACCTTAGTTCATGTAAATAAACAAGTAGCATATTATACTAATTAGTATTTAGTAATATTATTATGTAAACTAATTATCACAATAAGAAATGAATCCATACTCGGACATTGACTACTTTCAAAAAATACTTTAAAATTATCTTTAATTCAAGATAGTTGAAAGGGGTTGATATGAATTGAATCAAAATGAAATTTCAACTAATTCGCTCCAGTTATACTCTGAAATTTGTAAAGCAAATCGATTTTTGACTGATGCTTCTATTAATAATATTAAATGTTATGGTTTGAATTTGACTGAGTTTGCAGTCTTAGAATTGCTTTATCATAAAGGAGATCAGCCAATTCAACAAATTGGAAAAAGGATATTAATCTCAAGCGGAAATATGACGTATGTATTAGATAAATTAGAGGCAAGGCGATATATTGAACGCATTCATTGTCCAAAAGATCGACGAGTTATTTATGCAGCTTTGACTAAAGAGGGTAGAAGAGTAATTAGTTGCATCTTTCCAGCTCATAGTGAAATGATTCATAACGTATTTTCTCAACTAAATTCAGCTGAAAAAGATATGTTAATCTACTTATTAAAAAAGGTTGGATTAAGCAAAAATCAACCTCAAGGTTGAGATAACTTAATTCGAACTAATTTGAATTAAAAGCTGTCATTTGACGGCTTTTTTTGTTAAGGCTGGAAATAATAGTAATAGACTAATTGCATGAAGAGGTATAAAAATATGGAAGAAAAGTTTATAGGGAAATCAATTATTATTACAGGTGGTGCGAATGGAATTGGAGAGGGTATTGCACTTGCATTTGGAAGATTAGGTGCAATTGTATTTATAGCAGATGTTAATGAACAAAAAGGTCATAGAGTTGTAAAGGAAATTGAGGAAAATGGTGGGAGAGCAATATTCTTTAAGACTGATGTTAGTAAAGAGGAAGACATCATAAATCTAATTCGCAATGTTATTGAAAAAATTGGTAAACTTGATATTTTAATTAATAATGCAGGAATTTCCGCTTTTAAGCCATTTTTAAGCTTATCAACAGATGAATGGGATCAAGTAATTAATACTAATTTGAGAAGTGTTTTTATTTCATCAAGAGAAGCTGTTAAAGTGATGAATAAAGGTGGAAGAATAATAAATATGGCATCAACAAGGGCCATTATGTCAGAACCAAATTCAGAAGCTTATGCAGCATCAAAAGGTGGAATTGTATCAATTACCCATTCGTTAGCAGCATCGCTACAGCCAAATGGTATAACAGTAAACTGTATTAGCCCTGGATGGATTCAAGTTGATCAGAATGAAGAATTAAAAGAAACTGATCATCTTCAACATTGGTCAAATCGAGTAGGTAGGCCTGAAGATATCGCTAAAGCATGTATTTATTTAGCTGATCCAGAAAATAACTTTATAAATGGTCAAAATATCATAATTGATGGTGGCATGACTAGAAAAATGATTTATGAAGAATAGGAAAGCAAGGAAAGGTAATTTTCCTTGCTTTCTTATTGGTTACTTATCCGTTTTACCTTACTTTCTTGTATCCTTGCTCTAAAAATATATCTTAATAAATATGGTACAACAATAAAGATGAATAGTGTTCTAAATAGTTGATAACACATTATGACAGTAATGTCTGCATCTACTTCTTTTGCAATTAATGCCATTTGATCCATTCCACCAGGGGCTAAGCTTAATAAGGCACTTATATGATCAATGGTGTGAGTATGTGTTAAAAATAGACTAGATAAAAGCGAAAATGTTAATAAAACGACTCCACTTAAGATTGAAACTAAAACTATTTTTAATTTGTTATTCAAGTTTTCTGGTTTCAATAATAAGCCAATATAACTTCCCATCATTAACTGGGAGCAGTCTAATATAACAGAAGGTAAGGCAGGTCCATGTAGTCCTGATAAATTAAGGATAATTGTTGCGATCATTGGACCTAAAAGTAATGCTGTTGGAAAATTTATTTTCTTCCCTAAAAGCCCTAGGAGCGTACATACAATCGCAAAAATAATAATATTTGGAAATAAGCCATGCCAGCTTGCTGAAGAGTGGTAAATGGCTTCTGAGATCGAACTTTTATGTACATTAAAAAATGGACTGAAAATTAATAATGGGACCATAAAAATGATCATCATAAGCCTAGAAATTTGTAAGAATGTCACAATTGTAAAGTCAATATCTTTAATCTCTTCAGCAAGAGCAATCATTTGACTTAAACCACCTGGAATACTACCTAATAAAACAGTTGGATAATGAATTTTAAATACTTTAGAAATTATGATTGACATTGTAATTGTAAAAAGGATGAGTAGAAAGGTCATCAAAATCATAGAAGTTAATTGATGTCCGATTTGAATAAACGTAGAAGATGTAAATGATAGCCCAATTGTGTAGCCGATTATGATCATGGCTGTATCTCGAACTTTACTTGGCCAATACAATTTTATCCCTTTAATTTTAGAAAGGATCAGTACAAAAAACATTGGGCCAAGGAGCCAAGGTATTGGAAGTTTAATTAATTGAAATAAAAAACCACCAATAATTGCTATAATTAAAGTAAATAAAAGCTGTGTCCATTTATTATCGTTGTAATTTATTACCATAGTTTCACTTCTTTTCAAATTATAAAATTTTAATGTAAAGATCATGTTTACATTTATTCATCGCGCTTGTTATGTTAATATCATTATTGACCTTAAGTTTATGGTATGCAAGGATTTTGCTCTGTTAGTCGTTTGAACATTTAACAGGATAGTAAAACTAATCGGAGGATATATTAAAGATAGTAAATTTGTTACAATTTTTAATTTGAAAACCCTTGCAAATTTTAATTAGAAAGGACTAATTGAATTGGCTAAACAACAAATAGGCGTAATCGGTTTAGCAGTAATGGGAAAAAACCTAGCTTTAAATATTGAAAGTAGAGGTTTCTCAATTTCTGTATATAACCGTTCAGTTGAAAAAACAGAAGAATTTTTAAAAGAAGCAGAAGGTAAAAATGTAGTTGGAACATTTTCAATTGAAGAATTTGTAAATTCTCTTGAAACACCTAGAAAAATATTAATAATGGTAAAAGCAGGTGGCCCAACTGATTCAACAATTGAAATGTTATTACCTCATCTTGATAAAGGTGATATTTTAATTGATGGTGGAAATACATATTATAAAGACACTCAAAGACGAAATAAAATGCTATCTGATAGCGGAATTCATTTTATTGGAACAGGTGTTTCAGGTGGAGAAGAGGGAGCTTTAAAAGGACCTTCAATTATGCCTGGTGGACAAAAAGAAGCATTTGAACTAGTAAAGCCTATTTTTGAAGCGATTGCTGCAAAAGTAAATAATGAGCCATGTACAACATATATTGGTCCAGATGGTGCTGGTCATTATGTAAAAATGGTTCATAATGGAATTGAATATGGAGATATGCAATTAATCTCAGAAGCTTACTTTTTATTAAAAAATGTACTTGGCTTAACTGCTGACGAATTGCACCATGTATTTAGTGATTGGAATAAGGGTGAACTTGATAGCTATTTAATTGAAATTACTGCCGATATCTTTACTAAAACAGACGAAGTAACAGGTAAACCACTTGTAGATGTTATTTTAGATAAAGCAGGACAAAAAGGTACAGGAAAATGGACTAGTCAAAGCACGCTAGATTTAGGCGTTCCTACTTCTATTATTACTGAGTCTGTATTTGCACGATTTATTTCTGCAATGAAGGATGAAAGAGTAAAAGCAAGTAAATTATTATCTGGTCCATCAACTAGTACATATAATGGTGATAAAGAGCAACTTATTGAAGATGTGCGTAAGGCTCTTTATATGAGTAAAATTTGTTCATATGCTCAAGGATTTGCTCAATTAAGAGCTGCATCTGATGAGTATAACTGGGATTTACAATATGGTGATATTGCAATGATTTTCAGAGGTGGATGTATTATTCGAGCGGCTTTCTTACAAAAAATTAAAGAAGCTTACGATTTAGATGCTAATCTATCTAACCTATTACTTGATCCATATTTCAAAGAAATCGTAGAAAGCTACCAAGGTGCTTTACGAAAAATAAGCGTAGTAGCAATTGAAGCTGGTGTACCAATTCCATGTTTCTCTGCTGCTTTAGCTTATTTTGATAGCTACCGCACAGAAACACTTCCTGCAAATTTAATCCAAGCACAAAGAGATTATTTTGGTGCGCATACTTATGAACGAATCGATAAAGAAGGTACGTACCATACTCAGTGGACATAATTTAAAATTTGTTTTCGAAACATAAAAAAGTTACCCCCTCGATAAAATGTACCCTTTGTAAAGGACATTGAAAAAAAGTCTATGCAACTTTAAGGAGATGATTTCTGTATTGAACAGGGGTCATCTTCTTTAAATTCCACTGATATCTATAATGATTGTAATAGTTCATATAATGTTTTATTTCTTTATTAAGCTCTTCTAAATTTTGACATGACTTAATAGAGGCTTCATCTTTAAAATGGCCAAAAAATGATTCTTGTGGAGCGTTATCCCAACAGTTTCCACGTCTAGACATTGATTGAATTAAACCTAATTTTTTTACTAGTTTTTGAAAGTCTGGGTGTGTATAATGTGTTCCTTGATCTGAATGAATGAGTGAACCTTCTACTTTCTTAAAGTTACGATTCCTTTTTAACTTCCGAAGAGTATTTGTAGCTAACTCCATTGTTATTCGGTCTGAAACATGGTATGCCATTATTTCATTTGTTGAACTATCTAAAATTGTTGATAAATATGCTTTCTGACCTTTACCATATTTTAGATAGGTTATATCTGTTAGAAGTACTTTCCCAGGTACTTCTTGTTTAAATTGACGATTCAATCGGTTTGGCACAACCCTATGTTCTTTTGTAGCCTTCATCATTCGTCTGTAGGGATTTGCCTTTCTAATTGGGCAAACTATACCGTATTTTTTCATGATTCTTCGTATACGTTTTAAATTGTAGACAATCTTAAATTGACCCGCCAATGTACTCTTGATTTGACGTGCCCCTTTTTTATAACGTTTAAAGCGATAAGCCTTTAATATATTTACCCTTACAATTTCATCCTTTTCATCTTGTTGCTTTCTTCGTTCTTGTGACTTAATAGAAAAGTAATGATAATAACCACTTCTTGATACGCCAGCTATCTTACAAAGGTAAGTTACCATATGTTTTATTTCAAACTTTTCAATTATGGAACGTATTAGAGTATATTTTTGGCTAGGAGAAATAACGACTACTTCATCCTCCCTTCTAAGAAACGAATCTTTTTTAGTAGTTCATTTTCAGCTTTAAGTAGATTAATTTCTGCTTCTAAACGAGCGTTCTTTTCCTCTAAAGTTAGTTCTCTATTTAAAGGTCTTCCTGAGCTATCGGATCTCGTGTCACGAAGACCAAGTTCACCATTCTCTCTATACGCAGAACGCCATCTACTACCAGCAGCTTGAACTCTTTTCATTCCAATCACTTCTATATCAAATCCACACTCTTCAAATATTTGTCTTGGTAATTTTCCTTTCTTATTTTCCGAAATAAAAATACGCTTGAACTCATCGGTGTAAGTGATCCCTTTCGAACTAACTGACTTTACGTGTTGGTTTTTGGAAAGTAGATTAATTTCTTTATCTGTAAATATTTTATCGCTCATCTAATATTTCCCCGATCCCGTTTTTTCTAATTATAAACAAAAGTACCCTATAGAGGTCACTTTTTTTAAGTGTCTACTCTATAGGGTACATTTTACGATAGTTTGGGGGTAACTTTTTATTATTTTAATTTTCATTTAATCGATCAGTAACAGGCCACCATTTATGACCATCAACTGTCAATAATGTATCAGCTTCGTTTGGACCCATTGAACCAGAACTGTAAGTTGCAAGTGGTGCTAAATTATTGTTCCAAGCTTTCGAGATGACATCAACAAAGCTCCAAGAATATTTTACTTCATCCCAATGTGTAAAGTTTGTTCCATCACCTTGCATACAATCATAAATTAATCGCTCGTATGCTTCTGGTGTATTAATACAATCAACGCAATTATTATTAAATGTTAATTCAATTGGCTTTGTGTAGCCTTCATCTGAGCCAGATCTTTTTGCATTTAATTGCAATGTAATTCCTTCATCTGGTTGAATATGTATTATTAATAAATTTGGAGACATTGTCTCTTTTGTATTGTAATAAAGATTCATTGGTATATCTGAGAACTGAACAATAATCTTAGTAGATTTTGTTGCCATTCTTTTTCCAGTTCGAATATAGAACGGAACACCAGCCCATCTAAAATTATCGATAAAAAGTTTGCCCGCTACAAAAGTTTCAGTTTGAGACTCAGGTGCAACATTGTTCTCATTTCTATATGCTGGTACTTCTTCACCGCTAATTACACCAGCATCATATTGTCCGCGAACAAAATAATCTTTTACTTCGGTTTCATCAATTTTACGAAGAGCTTTAAATACTTTAACTTTTTCACTACGAATTTCTTCAGTTGTTAATTTGATCGGAGGCTCCATAGCAAGTAGTGCCGCCATTTGAAGCATATGATTCTGAACCATATCTTTTAAAGCGCCCGAATTCTCATAGTACTTTCCACGGTCTTCAACACCAAGAATTTCACTAGAAGTAATTTGGATATTTGAAATAAATCGATTATTCCAAAGTGGTTCAAACATGGCATTCGCAAAACGGATCACTTCAATATTTTGAACCATTTCTTTACCTAAGTAATGGTCGATACGGTAGATTTGATTTTCTGAAAATGCTTCACGAATTTCATCATTTAATTCAATTGCACTTGGTAAATCATGTCCAAATGGTTTTTCGATTACAATTCGACTCCAACCTTCTGTATCAGCCAAACCATTTTGCTTTAACTGTTTAGCAATTGTTCCGAAAAATTCAGGTGCCATTGCTAGGAAGAAAACACGGTTACCAGGAATTAAATAATGGTTATCCAAGTTTGTTAATAAATTTCCTAATTCTATATATGAAGAAGGTTCTAAAACTTCAAATTGATGGTAATAAAAATGAGATAAAAAGCTTTCAATCTCAGTCTCAGATGAAGCAATAGATTGAATTGATTTTTTTACTGTTTCACGAAACTCTTCATTTGACCAAGGTCTTCTACCTACACCAACAACCGCAAAACCCTCATCAATTTTTTGACTTAAAAATAATCTATATATTGAAATAAAAAGCTTTCTTTTTGCAAGGTCTCCTGTTGCTCCAAATATGACAATAGCTGCTTTTGGGTTTACTTTAGTTTTCAATTAATTTACCTCACTTCTTAAACATAAATTACTAACTTATTTTAGTAATAATCAAGGCTGATTATACAAAATATGTAAAATCACATTCAAAAAAATATTTGAAAGCATTTTCATTAATTATTAAAAAATAAATTAAATTTCCAAATTATTCATCTTATATCATAAACAAAACAAACAGATTCGTAAATAAGAGACTTGATAATATTTAACTTTTTTCTTACAATTCCTTGTAAACAAAGGGGTTTTAAATGATTTGGATAATGCAACTTTTTTTCTTATATTAAATAGAAAGTATGTAATTGCTAGATTGAAAATTAAAAAATAATTAAAAAACAATAAAGGTAATTTGTAAAAATTTTAGTTTTTTAGTAGAATTGTAATGTACCTTAATCTTAATTTGGAAAATATAGTAAAATTGAAATCTCGTTTTGATTTCTGTTATACTGTTTTTTATAACTTTTTTTGATTGTAAATTCTGAATATAATCAAAAAGTCAATTATGGAAATGATGGGTAATTTATGAGAGTTCCATCGATATCTTAATAAGCCAAGAAGTGCTTAAACCATTTAAAAAAGATTTAAATGGTTTTGTTATTTTTAGTAAATTAAAAAACTTGGCAAAATTCTATTACAAGGGGGACTTTTATTATGAAAAAAATTGGCTTAGCTTGGCAAATATTAATTGGTCTTGTTATCGGGATCATCGTAGGCGCAATTTTTTATCAAAATCCAAAGGTTGCAGATTATTTACAACCAATTGGAGACATCTTTTTACGTCTGATTAAAATGATTGTAATACCAATCGTTGTTTCAAGTATCATTGTAGGTGTCGCTAGTGTTGGTGACACAAAAAAACTTGGCCGTTTAGGCGGAAAAACGATTCTGTACTTTGAGATTATTACAACAGTAGCAATATTAATCGGATTACTAGTAGCGAATATCGTTAAACCAGGCGCTGGTGTAGATATGAGTATTCTTCACAAAACTGATATCAATACTTATGTTGAAACAGCTAAAGAAGTGAAAAGTCATGGGTTTGCAGATACATTTGTAAATATCGTACCGCCAAATATTTTTTCAGCTTTTGTTGAAGGAAATATGTTAGCAATTATCTTTTTCTCAGTGCTGTTTGGTCTTGGGATCACAGCGGTAGGAGAAAGAGGAAAACCAGTATTAGCATTTTTCCAAGGTACAGCTGATACAATGTTTTACATTACAAATCAAATTATGAAATTTGCTCCATTTGGTGTTTTTGCATTAATCGGTGTTACAGTTTCAAAGTTTGGATTAGAATCTTTAATTCCATTAGGGAAATTAGTCATAACTGTTTATCTAACGATGGCATTCTTTATCGTTGTAGTATTAGGCTTAGTAGCTAAAATGGTAGGAGTTAACATATTTAAGTTCATTAAATTAATTAAAGATGAACTGATTCTAGCATATTCTACTGCGAGTTCTGAAACAGTTTTACCTAAAATTATGGAAAAAGTAGAAAAATTCGGAGTACCAAGATCAATTTCTTCATTCGTTATTCCGACTGGTTATTCATTCAATCTTGATGGATCAACTTTATATCAAGCATTAGCAGCAATTTTCATCGCTCAAATGTATGGTATTCATTTATCAATCACTGATCAAATTTCACTAATGTTAGTTCTAATGGTCACTTCAAAAGGTATCGCAGGTGTACCAGGCGTATCATTCGTTGTATTATTAGCAACATTAGGTACAGTAGGAATTCCAGTTGAAGGTTTAGCATTTATTGCTGGTATTGACCGTATTCTAGATATGGCTAGAACTGCAGTAAACGTAGTAGGTAACTCTTTAGCAGCAGTTGTAATTGCTAAATGGGAACGTGAATTTAAACCAGAAGTGGTGAAGAATGATAATAACGTTGCTATGTAACGTATAATATAGTAAAGATATTTTAACTCTCAAATAAATTACCTAAAAACAACAGCCACAAGGAAAAAGAAATTCCTTGTGGCTTTTCTACTTTTACAGAAGTTTTTTTAAAGGGAAAAATCTAAAAACATAGAATATTCTTAATTGTGTTTAATTTAAGTTCTACTAACGCGTCCTTTTGGAAGGGAACCAATTAAGGAGGATAAGATGACAAATTTACTAGATATTACGATAGGGAAACTATTAGAAGAAAAAGCGAAATTACATCCTACTCATGAGGCTGTTGTCTATGCGGATAGAGGTTTAAGGATGAATTACGAACAATTTGAAA
The DNA here is from genome assembly GCF_023115465.1 of Gottfriedia acidiceleris. NCBI lineage: Bacteria > Bacillati > Bacillota > Bacilli > Caryophanales > Bacillaceae > Gottfriedia > Gottfriedia acidiceleris. The sequence goes on from NZ_CP096034.1 coordinate 2,203,193, forward strand.
ACCACTGTAGAGAAGTAGCAAAAGGTTTGATGAGTCTTAGAATTCAAAAAGGTGATCATATAGCCATATGGTCCTCAAATACACCTGAATGGCTTACTTCACAATTTGCAACTGGCAAAATGGGTGGAGTTCTTGTTACAGTAAACACAAATTATCGTACAGCTGAGCTAGAATATTTGTTAAAGCAATCTGATTCAACAACGATTATTTTAATGGATCAGTATAAAGACTCTTCATATATTGAAATGCTTTATGAAATTATACCTGAATTAAAGGATGCTGTTCCTGGAGAACTTCATAGCAGTCGACTGCCATTTTTACGGAATGTAATTGTTCTTGGTGAGAAAAAATACCCTGGAACATTCTCATGGAATGAGCTTATTACCATGGCTAAAAATACATCAGACATCGAGTTGGATAAGCGAATTGCAACAATGAGTCCGTATGATGTTATAAACATGCAATATACATCTGGAACAACTGGTTTCCCAAAAGGTGTCATGCTAACTCACTCAAATATCGTTAATAATGGGTTTAATATTGCGAATTGCATGGAATTAACAAAGGCAGATCGATTATGCATACCCGTTCCATTTTTCCATTGCTTTGGATGTGTTTTAGGCACCATGGCTTGTGTTACTGTTGGAGCAACGATGGTACCTGTACAAGACTTCAGTCCAAAAAGAGTACTTCAAACAGTACAAGATGAAAAATGTACTGGATTACATGGAGTTCCTACAATGTTTATCGCTGAATTAAATGAACCTGATTTTTCTAAATATGATTTATCAACATTACGAACAGGAATTATGGCAGGTTCAAACTGTCCAATTGAAGTTATGAAGGCAGTAATCGAAAAAATGGGAATAACAGAGATTACAATTGCCTATGGCCAAACAGAGTCTTCTCCAGTTATCACACAAACTAGAACAAATGACCCGATTGAAGTACGAGTTGAAACGGTTGGTAAGGCATTACCAAATGTTGAAGTAAAAATAGTAGAACCAGGCACTTCTAATGAAGTACCACGTGGAGTACAAGGTGAACTTTGTACTAGAGGCTATCATGTAATGAAAGGCTACTACAAAAATGAAGAAGCTACTCGTACTGCAATTGATGAAGATGGATGGTTACATACTGGAGATTTAGCAATTATGGATGAGAATGGCTATTGCAAAGTTACAGGTAGGCTCAAAGACATGATTATCCGTGGTGGGGAAAATATTTACCCACGTGAAATTGAAGAATTTTTATATACTCACCCAGATGTGTTAGATGTTCAAGTTGTTGGAGTACCTGATCATGTGTATGGTGAAGAAGTAATGGCTTGCATTATTCTTAAAGAAGGAATAAAAATTACACCTGAGGATATTCGAAATTACTGTAAAGGAAAAATCTCAAAACATAAAATTCCTCGATATATAGAATTTGTAAAAGAGTATCCTATGACTGCCTCAGGAAAAATACAGAAATTCCGACTTAGAGAGCAAGCAGTAGAAACTGCTTCAAAACAAGTTTAATTAAACTGATTTAATCATTGAAGAAATAGCAAAGTGAAACAGAACGCTTTGCTATTTTTTCATTAAATATTTGTAAGGAATATTCAAATAATTAATCAAGTTATGGTAAAATGTGGAGACAATAAATTTAAAGGGGATACAAATTTGAAAATACGAAAAAAGGAATCTTCATGGCAAACTTTTAAAATAATAGTCTATTCTTTTACAACTGCATTAATTGTTAAGATTTTTATTTTTTCACCCTTTATTGTTCAAGGTGCTTCAATGCAACCGACCCTACATAATCATGATTATTTGTTTGTTAACAAAGCCTCATTTCATATTTCGTCAATAAATAGAGGCGAAGTTGTCATTATAAAAAAACAAAATGACCCTAAGTATTATGTCAAAAGAATCATTGGTTTGCCAAACGACAACGTTAATTTAACGAATGGGCTCCTATATATTAATGGAAAACAGATAGCTGAAAACTATTTAAATGATCATTTAAAAAATGTCTATAAAGAATATCTTCAATTTAATCAAGTTAAAGTACCTAGCGGGTCGTATCTAGTAATGGGTGATAATCGACTAAATAGTAAGGATAGCAGAAATGGTTTAGGGTATATAAAGCAGTCAGAAATAGTCGGCAAAGTTGAAGGCGTTTTTTTCCCTTTTGATCGAGTAAGAATAATACACTAAACGAAAAAGTAAAATGGATTAAATAAAGATAATTGAAATAAGAAAAGGGTTTTCATTAAAATTTCATTTTCATTATATAAAGTAAAAATGTAACAAATTTATACTTACAGGTATTTTAAGCTTTATTTAAGGAAATAAATCTTAAATATAAGAATAAATTAATCAAAACTGAAAGTAGGAATATATAATGAAAAAAAGTGAAGAGCTGTTATTGGAGGAAGAAATTACTCAAATTAAGAAGAATAATTGGTTATTAATGATTGTAGCGATCATCACGATACCTTTCTTGGTCATAAATATGTGAAGAAGTAAAGCCTGGAATAGTTAAAAACCAGGCTTTTATGCTGTTTAAATAGAAATTGACTATCTTCTTTTTCTAGTAATCTAAAATGGACGACAATTTAATTGACTTCATACCTATCTGGGTATATAGTTCAATTTAACTAATGTAAAAATTTTACTAAGAAAGGAAAGATTTCTATGTCTTATGATGATCAAATAAAAAATAGAGTAAAAAGAATTGAAGGGCAGCTTAGAGGCATTTTAAAAATGATGGATGAGGATAAAGGTTGTAAAGATGTTATCACTCAATTATCAGCAGTAAGAGCGGCAATGGATCGTACAATTGGGGTCATTGTAAGTACGAATCTAATTGAATGTGTAAGACTAGCTGATGAAAATGGAGAAAATGCAGAAGAGCTTGTAAAAGAAGCAGTTAACTTATTAGTAAAAAGTAGATAAAAAACATTCGTAAAACTTATCACTGGCCAAAATATTTCTGACCATCAACTTCTCGAAAGTAGGACTTAAATGGAAATGTTAAATATTCTAATCATCGTATTAATTGCTTATTTTCTAGTACAAACTTTTCTTCCAATTAAAGGAGTTAAGCAAATTTCAACAAATGAATTAAAAAATGAATTGAAAAGTAAGGAAAAACAATTCATTGATGTTAGAACGCCTGCAGAATATAAAGGAAGACATATTAAAGAATTCAAAAATATTCCATTGCATTTGTTAAAACAAAATTTAAATCATCTTTCAAAAGATCAAGAAACAATTATTATTTGCCAAAGTGGAATGAGAAGTAAAAAAGCATGTAAAGTTCTTAAAAAAATGGGTTATACCAATATTACAAATGTAAAAGGCGGTATGAGTACCTGGTCTTAATAAAGGAGAATAATGAATGAGAGAAATTACAGCAGAAAAACTTGAAGATCTATTAAAGAATGGAAATTCCCTAAATATTATTGATGTTCGCGAGGCGGATGAAGTAGCAAACGGAATGATCCCAGGTGCGACGCATATTCCACTCGGTTTAATCGAATTTCGCATGGCAGATCTTGATAAAAATAATGAATACATCGTTGTATGCCATGCTGGTGGCAGAAGTAGTCGAGCAGTACAGTTTTTAGAAAGTCATGGATTTAATGTTGTGAATATGACTGGCGGTATGCTTGCTTGGACAGGAGAAATTAAATAATCGAATTGCTCAAAATTGCTTATATAAAAAAGAATATAGGCAATTTTTTTATTTGAATTGAAAGATCACAACATACTCAGGTTTATTAGTAGGAGAATACAGTAAAAGAAAGGGTTCATGAGTAAGTAAAAAGGGAAAAAGCGGAGAGAAAGTGACTCAAAAAGGCTTCGTGAGGAAGCAAAAAGACAAATGGCTGAGATATAGTAACTCATAAACGACTCTTTCATATACTTTCTATTAAATTGAACAATAAATCGGACTAGCTATTGACATAAAAAACAGAATATTCTTATAATTAATTAAAACCTAATGCTACAAATAAAGATATTATTAGAATGCTACCTTTATCTAGTTTAACTAATTTGAACGATTTACTTTTAATCGACTAAAAAGGGTGTTCAGATGAATCAAGTTAATGAATTAGAAAGCTTTCCGTATCCGTTTAAAGAGGAGATTTATCGTTACTCTAATAATTCGATTCTATTAGATCCACCTGTAAGCATCGAGATTACTCCTAAATATGAGAATGAAATAAAATTAAAAAGAAGCTTGTTACACAATTCACCAAGCCATTGTTACCAAGCACTTCCTACTAGTTTTGAAGGGCAATGGGAAATTGTAGAAATAGTTTTAGAACATTTAATAAGGTATTATCCAAACTATTTTGAAGTTTATAAGGGGCATGAATATTGGACTATTTATAATAAGCTTCTGATGGAAGAGGAACAGTTTAGGTTTGGGGATCGAACTTCGGTTTTAGGAAAGCCCTTAAATTTCATAGGTAGACATGTACAAGAGGATTTAATTTATATGAGTCAACGAGATGGTGATTTATTTTTAGATGCTGGACATCTCTGTTTTCCTTCTAATTGGTCACTTGCTTTTAAACTAGGGATGAGATTTAAAGAGATTCATCAGCCAATCCCACTATTTAGTGAAAAATCATTGGATGATCGAATTCTTCGTTTCTTAAAAAATATTGAACAAGGAACTCCTTGGACTCGTAAAAATTGGTCACTAATGGCAGGGGGAAGATTAGATACTTCATTAGAAACATTCAATCAATGGGGTAAAGATAGAAAAAAAGTTACAGTTGATAATGTAGGGAACTTTGTTCACTTACGTGTTGAAGTTCAAAAGTTATTTAGGTTGGCTGCTAGTAATGGGCTCCTATTTACGATTCATACTCACTTATTACCACTAGAGCAATTAAGCTTAAATAAGGAATGGTTAGAGCAATTTTATAAAATTCTAAGTGAATTGCCAGATTTCATTTTGGATTATAAAGGAATCTCTTCATATAAAAAAGAAGTAATAACGTATTTAAAAAATAAACTTGATGAAGTTGGGTAAAATGCGATGAATAATTTAATAGTTGAAGAAGCTAGTTTTATAGATGGAAAAAGAAAATATTTAATCTGTTCCAATCATAGAGGGAGGCCATTAATTCAGCCAATTTTAGAAAAGTTACTTGAGAAAAATTATTCTTTTGATTTTGTCTTTATCGGATTTGATTCAAGTCCGGAACAATTGCAAAATAATCTTAAAACTTGGTTGCAAAATCAGAAAATGGGTAGCTATTTATATATAGCACTAAGTAAAGAAGAACTAAAAAATTTACGATTAATTATAGAAGATGTTGGATTTTTTGAAGATGAAGTACAATATGTTGGTTATGGTGAATTGAACGCTAAGGTTTTTTGCTGTCGTTGTCATAGTTTAACTGAATTAAAAAATTTAGAAATTGGTAAAGAAGTTCAGTGTCAAAACTGTCATTTATTACTTTCAGTTTCTGACCATTATTCGGTCCATTATGACGCATATTTAGGAAATATTGCTAAATTGTAGATGGGAGTGAATAGATTGATTGAGAATACGATACTAGTTCGTGTTAATGAAATAAAGCAAATAACACAACAGGTTAAAGAATTTAGTTTTATTCCAATTGATGAATTAAATCTTCCAACTTTTAGTGGAGGTTCTCATATTAATACATATGTAGCTGCAGAAAATGAGATTATTTGCAGACCCTATTCTTTAGTACATCATTCACTTATTGATAACACTTATAAAATTGCCGTTCATTTAAGTTCGGAATCAAGGGGCGGTTCAAAATATTGGCATGAACGAATTAAAATAGGTGATCGATTACGGATTAGCTATCCAAAAAATCATTTTCCATTAAGTTCAAGAGCGAAACATCATGTGTTTTATGCAGCGGGTATTGGCATAACGCCATTTTTATCAATGATGAAAGAATTAAAAAGTAAAAATAAAACTTTTGAACTTCACTATACTTCGGCAACAAAATCAAGTAGTGCATTCTATGACTTTTTAAATGAATATTATAAAGAAGAGACTACTTTTTACTTTACGAAAGAGATTAATTCTAGTCGAATAAAAGTTGAAACGCTTCTAGACCATTCAATCGGAACTCATGTATATTTTTGTGGTCCTAATCGGTTTATTTCTCAATTTAATGAATCAGCTTATGCATTTGGCTATCCGAAATCAAGTGTCCATATAGAAGTTTTTACACCACAATTATTGGGTAACTATCGACCTTTTGAGGTTAGACTGGCGAATGGAACGACAAAGCAAGTTCCTGTTGATAAAACTTTATTAGATGTTTTACTCGATGAGGGTATTAAGGTACCCTATTCCTGTAGAGTTGGTAGATGTGGGACATGCGAAGTAAATGTAATTGATGGTCAAATTGAGCATCACGACTTCTTATTGGATGAGGATCAAAGAAAAAGTAATAAAATGATTTTAACCTGTGTCTCTCGGGCAAAGTCAAATCAGATAATCCTTGAAATTTAGAGTTTAAGATAGTAAAACAGCTAGACTACCCATTGATTTGGTAGACTAGCTGTTTTTTTTATGCTTTTTTTTGAAAAAACTAATATCAAAATATATTAATAAATAAGAGGATTTAAAAAATACGTAATTTTCATAATTTTAGAGGATTTTTGAAAGTGTTTGTCGAAATTTTAATTATTCTTTGCATTTATATTCTTAATGAAAAGAATAATCGACTTTATTACATAGATAAGTTCGATGAGCTAATGTATTTTTACATCTTATTAAATTAAGAGTTAAAGAAAGGAGTGGCTTTATTCATGTCAGAAAATACGAAAACTTCGAACCATAACTTGGAAGAGAAATTATTTGCTGAATTTCCAAAGCCTACTGTTCAAGAGTGGAGAGATGTTGTTGAAAAATCCTTAAAAGGAGCCACTATTGAGGAAAAGCTAGTAACAAAAACGTATGAAGAAATAATTTTGAAGCCGATGTATGGGGAAGAAGATATCGCTAACTATCCTTATATAAACGCACAACCTGGAGAATTTCCTTTTGTTAGAGGAACAAGTGAACAAGGCTATTTAGAAAAACCATGGGAAATTAGTCAGGAATTAGATTATTCTTCGCCAGTAGAGTTCAACCGTGTTGCAAAACATGATTTAGACAAAGGGCAAACGATGTTAAAGATTCAACTTAATGAATCTTTTGAAATAAAAAGCAAAAATAATAATTCAAATAAAGGGTTAATCTTAACATCTATGAATGATTTTAGAATAGCCTTTCAAAATATAAATTTAGAGGAAGTTCCTTTATATATTGAAACAGTTAACGGTGGGCAAGCATTTTTTGGTTCATTTATCGCATATTTGCAACAACAAAATTACGATTTTAATAAAATAAATGGCTTTATTGGAATGGATCCAATCAGTAATTTAGTGAAAAATGGGACACTTCCGTATTCTCTTGAAAATGCTTACAAAATGATGGCTGAGATTACAAAATGGTCAGTCAAGCATACAGCAAATTTAAGAAATATATTAGTGCAGTCACATTCTTATCACGATGCTGGAGGAAATGCAGTGCAAGAATTAGCATTTGCTATTTCAACTGGTTTAGAGTATTTACGTGAAATGGATAACCAACAAATTCCGCTTGATGATGCAGCGACGAAAATACTTTTCGCGTTTTCTGTCGGATCGAACTTCTTTATGGAAATCGCAAAATTAAGAGCAGCTAGAATGATTTGGGCAAGAATGTTGAAAGAATTAGGTGGTAATGAAGCATCACAAAAAATGAAAATTCATTCTCGTACATCTGCATGGACGAAAACAATTTATGATCCTTATGTAAATATACTTAGAGGAACTGTTGAAGCTTTTGCAGGAGTAATTGGAGGATCTGACTCACTTCATGTTTCACCATTCGATGAATCGATTAAATCATCTGATGAATTTTCTAGACGTATTGCTAGAAATACACATTTAATTCTTGATAAAGAATCAAATTTATCAAAAGTCGCTGATCCAGCTGGTGGTTCTTGGTATATTGAAGCACTTACTTACTCTTTGGCTGAAAAGGCATGGGAACTATTCCAAAAGATTGAAGAAAAAGGTGGAATGGTTAAGGCAATACAAGAAGGTTTCCCCCAAGCATTAGTTAGACAGGTTGCAGAAGAAAAATCGAACAATATAAAAAATAGAAAAGATAAATTTATTGGGACTACTATTTATCCAAACCTCAACGAAACTGGGGTAGAGAAAAAAGAATCGGATCCGAAAGAAGTTGAGTGGATTAAAGAAAACTTCGAGGGTAGTTCCGAACATTTCATATTACAAAGTGGTTGTTCAATTGAAGAGATAATTGATGTTGCAAATAGCGGTGCAACAATATCGAATATTTTAAATGCAATGGAATTAGTAGATTCGGAACTTCCTAGAGTTAATCCATTGAATATACATCGTGGTGCACATCCATATGAATCATTACGCCAAAATTCTCAAAGCTATAAAAATAGTACAGGTGAATTTCCAACTGTATTTGTAGCAAATTTTGGACAAGTTGCAGCATATAAACCTCGAACGGACTTTGTTACTGATTTCTTTGAAGTTGGAGGATTTAAGGTGCTTCAAAATAAAGGCTTTTCATCAATAGATGAAATAATTGATGCATTTAAAAAATCAGAATCGACAATTGCTGTCATTTGTTCTACTGATGATCAATATTCAGAAGTTGTACCATCTTTAACAAAACAGATTAAAACAATTCATTCGAACGCAAAAGTACTTTTAGCAGGAAAGCCGTCAATAGATGATATGAATTTATATAAAGAAGTTGGAATTGATGATTTCATTCATATCAATGTAAATAATTTTGAGAAGTTGCAAAATCTTCAAAAGGATGGAGGGATTATGAAATGAACAAACTAACAGACTTTACAAAGATGCCATTTAATACAACATTTTCAGCACCAAATATAGCACCTCCTAAAAAGATGCAATTTAATCATGATGATTGGAAAACTTTAGAACAAATAGATGTAAAACCATTATATGATTCGAATGATCTTAATCAGATGGAACATTTAGGTTACGTTTCTGGAATCGCTCCGTTTTTACGTGGACCTTACCCTGCGATGTATATAAACAAGCCTTGGACAATTCGTCAATACGCCGGCTTTTCAACTGCAGAAGAAAGTAATGCATTTTATCGAAGAAATTTAGCTGCAGGTCAAAAAGGTTTATCGATTGCGTTTGATTTAGCTACTCACCGTGGATATGATTCAGATCATCCTCGTGTTGAAGGGGATGTTGGAAAAGCAGGGGTTGCAATTGATTCAATCCTTGATATGAAAATTTTATTTGATGGTATTCCTTTAGATAAAATGTCAGTTTCAATGACGATGAACGGTGCAGTACTTCCCGTTTTAGCATTTTATATTGTTGCTGCTGAAGAACAAGGGGTACATCAATCACAGCTTACAGGAACGATTCAAAACGATATTTTGAAAGAATATATGGTGAGAAATACTTATATTTACCCACCAGAAGCATCAATGCGTATTATTGCTGATATTTTTTCTTATACTTCACAACATATGCCAAAATTCAACAGCATCAGTATATCTGGTTACCATATGCAAGAAGCAGGGGCAACTGCAGATATCGAATTAGGCTATACGTTGGCAAATGGATTGGAATATGTTCGAACAGGTTTAAAAGCGGGTATCGATATTGATTCGTTTGCTCCTCGTTTATCATTTTTCTGGGGAATTGGGATGAACTATTTCATGGAAATTGCAAAAATGAGAGCAGCTCGTTTACTTTGGGCTAAATTAATCAAATCATTTGATCCAAAGAAAGAAAAATCGATGGCGCTAAGAACGCATTCACAAACATCTGGTTGGAGTTTAACTGAACAAGATCCATTTAATAATGTGACTCGTACATGTATTGAAGCAATGGCTGCTGTATTAGGTCATACTCAATCACTTCATACGAATGCTTTAGATGAAGCAATTGCATTACCAACTGATTTCTCTGCCCGTATTGCCCGTAATACGCAGCTTTATTTACAAGAAGAAACGGGGATTTGTAATGTAGTCGACCCATGGGGAGGCTCATATTACGTCGAATCGTTAACTAATGAATTAGTACAAAAAGCTTGGGCGCATATTCAAGAGGTTGAATCATTAGGTGGTATGGCAAAAGCGATTGAAACTGGTTTACCAAAGATGAGAATCGAAGAAGCCGCTGCAAGACGTCAAGCTCACATCGATTCAGGTAAAGAAACAATTATTGGCGTTAATAAATACCGTCTTGAAAAAGAAGATCCATTAGATGTTTTAGAAGTCGACAATACTGCGGTTCGTGTAGCACAAATATTGCGATTACAAGAGCTTCGAGCATCTAGAGATGAAGCAAAAGTTCAGGCAGCATTAAGTGCAATAACTGAGGCTGCGGAGTCTGGGGAAGGTAATTTGTTAGCGCTTGCAATATCAGCTGCTAGAGCTCGTGCAACATTAGGTGAAATATCAGATGCTTATGAAAAAGTAGTAGGCAGACATAAAGCCGTTATTCGTTCAATTATGGGTGTTTACAGTGCGGAATACGGAGAAAAAGATGAAATCGAGATTGTGCGTAAAATGGCAGATGATTTTGAAGAAAAAGAAGGTCGTCGTCCTCGTATTATGATTGCTAAACTGGGACAAGACGGACATGATCGTGGAGCGAAAGTAATCGCAACGGCATTTGCTGATTTAGGCTTTGATGTAGATATCGGTCCTTTATTCCAAACACCAGCGGAAACGGCACTTCAAGCAGTCGAAAATGATGTTCATGTTATCGGGATGAGCTCTTTAGCAGGTGGTCATAAAACGCTACTTCCACAATTGATGGAAGAGTTAAAAAAACTAGATCGACAAGACATTGTTCTTGTAGCTGGAGGGGTAATACCAGCAGGGGATTATGAGTTTTTATTGAAGAACGGAGCGGCAGCAATCTTCGGACCAGGTACTGTTATCCCAGTTGCGGCACAAAAGGTTATTGAAGAAATTAATCGCCGACTTGAGGATTCGATTTAAATGGATTACGAAAACAAAAGAAAGAAAAAGCTTTCAGAAGACGACTATGTAAATGGAGTACTTGAAGGCAATCGAACTATTTTAGCCCAAACAATTACTCTTATAGAAAGTAATTCATCAGCACATATGAATTCAGCACAAAATGTGTTGACGAGGTTACTTCCTTATTCAGGGCGTTCGATCCGGATTGGAATAACTGGGGTTCCAGGTGCCGGTAAAAGTAGTTTAATAGAAAGCTTTGGAACATATTTGTGTGAACAAGGACATAAAGTAGCCGTTTTAACAATCGATCCAAGTAGCACAATTACAAAAGGTAGTATTTTAGGAGACAAAACAAGAATGGATTCACTTTCAAAGAATCCTAATGCATTTATTAGACCTTCTGCATCAGGTGGTTCTCTTGGTGGGATTGCACGTAAAACAAGGGAATCAATGCTAGTATGCGAAGCAGCAGGATATGATGTGATTTTAATCGAAACTGTCGGTGTTGGACAAAGTGAAGTACAGGTTCGTTCAATGGTAGATTTTTTTCTTTTAGTCATGCTAACTGGAGCAGGAGATGAGCTACAAGGAATTAAAAAAGGCATCATGGAACTTGCAGATTCAATTGTCATCAATAAAGCCGATGGACAAAACAAATTAAAGGCCAAGGCGGCTAGGGCTGAATTTAATCGAATACTTCACTTATTACAGCCTTCAACTCCTGGTTGGTCTAGTAAAGCATATACAGCTTCAGCGTTACTTGGTGAAGGTATTGAAGAAATATGGAATGAAATTAATGCTTTCAAAGATTTAACAACTAAGTCTGGTTATTTTTCTTTGCGCCGTCAAAAACAAATGATTGATTGGATGTACAACATGGTTTTTGAACAATTGAAACTAAGTTTTATGAATCATGAAAGTGTGAAACTAAATTTAAAAACGATTGAAAGCTCAATTGTAAATGGAGAAGTAACAGCAACTTCAGCTGCAAACTATTTATTATCCATTTTTGAAGGCAATCGGAAGGAGACATTGTAATGCATGAGATTAGTCCTAAAAAAATTAATCATATTGGAATTGCAGTAAGAGATTTAGAAACTTCTATTCAATTGTATACGAATATACTTGGCTTAAAACTTAAAGGTATTGAAACAGTTGAAAGTGAAAAAGTACGAGTAGCATTTATCGAAATCGGAGAAGTGAAAATTGAGCTTTTAGAAGCAACTAGCCCAGAAAGCCCAATTGCAAAGTTTATTGAGAAAAAGGGTGAAGGAATTCACCATATCGCATTAGAAACAGAAAACTGTGAGAAACAGCTTGAAATGATGAAAGAACATGGAATTAAACTAATAAATGAAGTTCCAAAAAAGGGTGCGCATGATAGCCTCGTTGCTTTCCTTCATCCAAATTCAACGAATAAAGTTTTGTTTGAGCTATGCCAACCATCATCTAGTGTTACTAAGAAAGGAAGTTGAATAAAGTTATGACGACAGCGTATGAGAAAATAAATGAATTAATGGATCGAAAGAGAGTCATTGAACTAGGCGGTGGAGACGAACGAATAGATTCACAGCATAATAGAGGGAAATTAACTGCTAGAGAACGTATTAATCTTTTATTAGATGAAGATACTTTTGTCGAATTAAATCCTTTTATTAAACACCGCGCTACGAATTTTGGAATGGATAAAATGGATAGCCCAGGTGAAGGTGTTGTCACAGGTTATGGTAAAGTCCATGGACGTTTAATCTATGTTTTTGCACAAGATTTTACAGTATTTGGTGGAGCATTAGGTGAAATGCATGCTATAAAAATTGCAAAAGCTATGGACTTAGCTGCAAAAGTTGGTGCTCCGATTATAGGATTAAACGATTCTGGTGGTGCTAGAATACAAGAAGGAGTAGTTTCTTTAGACGGTTACGGTCATGTATTTTATCGTAATTCGATCTATTCTGGTGTTATTCCGCAAATATCTGTCATAATGGGACCATGTGCAGGTGGAGCAGTCTATTCACCAGCTATTACTGATTTTGTTTTTATGGTTGAAAAGACAAGTCAAATGTTTATTACAGGTCCAAAAGTAATTGAAACTATTACTGGAGAAAAAATTACAACGGAAAATCTTGGTGGGGCAAAAGTTCATTCTTCGATTAGTGGAGTAGCTCATTTCACTGAAGAATCAGAACCAGAAATATTAGAACAGGTACGCAGATTAATTAGCTTTTTACCTCAAAATAATAATGAAAAACCAGAAGGAGTTCCATTCTTCGAAAAAGATGATTGGAGAGAAGATCTAATTGACTTAGTTCCAATCGAATCTACGAAAGTTTACGATGTAAGAAAAGTAATTGAGCAAATTCTAGATAATGGAGATTTCATGGAAGTACAACCAAACTTTGCGAAGAACATCGTTATTGGATTTGGTCGAATTGATGGACATAGTGTTGGAATCATAGCAAATCAGCCAAAAGTAATGGCAGGCGGTCTTGATATTAATTCATCTGATAAACTTTCAAGATTTATTCGTTTTTGTGATTCATTTAATATTCCTTTAATTACATTTGAAGATGTAACAGGTTTCTTCCCAGGTGTAAACCAGGAGCATGGTGGCATTATTCGACACGGAGCTAAAATTTTATATGCATATTCAGAAGCTACAGTTCCAAAAATTACAGTTATCTTAAGAAAAGCATATGGCGGGGCATACGTAGCAATGAATTCTAAAGCAATAGGTGCAGATGTCGTATACGCTTGGCCAAATGCAGAAATCGCCGTAATGGGACCAGAAGGAGCAGCAAATATTATCTTTGCAAAAGAAATTAATCAAAGTATTGATCCGATTGCAACTCGCGCTGAAAAAATTGCAGAATACAGAGAAATGTTTGCAAACCCATATGTTGCAGCTTCTCACGGCATGGTCGATGATGTTATTGATCCAAGAGAAACACGTAAAGTCTTAAAACAATCCTTAGAAATGTTAAGTACAAAAAGTGAAACTCGACCTAAGAAGAAACATGGAAATATCCCTCTTTAAAAATAGAAATTAACTAAACTGCTAATAGTTTGAATGTTTTTGATCGATGTAACAAGTCCTTAAGCAACAAAATGACTAGATATACTTTAGTATATCTAGTTTTTTGTTTAGAAAATGTTAAAAATTACATTTTAGTGAGTCGAACAATCTATTGACAAACAAAAATATTTATGTTATAATATTATATTTTTGTATTGACTGGGTGAGCTATAATCGGTACGATAGAACTTGGAAATGATTATACAATATAGTTCAGGAGTGATTTTATGCTTGGTAAAAGTAAGATCCAAATGTTAAGCATTACGATGAATTCAAATGGTATGACGAATACAATTCATCCAACACTAATTTGGGATGACGAGGATATGGTATTAATTGACACAGGTTATCCCGGACAATTAAACGAATTTCAAAATTGTTTTGAAACTGTTGGAGTATCTTTTGAAAAACTGAATAAAATACTGATTACTCATCAAGATATTGATCATATTGGAAGTCTTTCTGTAATTGTAGAAGAATCTACAAACAAAATTGACGTCTATGCGAGTGAAATAGAAAAACCTTATATTCAAGGTGAAAAGTTACTGATTAAAATTACACCTGAAAAAATTGCAAAAGCTGTAGCGTCATTACCAGCGGATGCAACAGATGAATTTCGAAAAGCATTTAAAAACAGATTAGAAAACCCACCAAAAGGTAAAGTTAACCATATTATTACCCCAGGAAATGATTTGGCAATTTGTGGTGGGATTACTGTAATTGACACTGCTGGACATACACCAGGTCATATAAGCTTTTATCATCAGGAGTCAAAAACATTGGTTGCAGGAGATGCACTAATGATCGAAAATGGGCAATTAAACCCTTCAAACCCACAATATACATATGATATTGAACAATCGATAAAATCACTTGAGGCTTTATTGTCATTTGATATTGAAAAAATGATCTGTTATCATGGTGGATTATTTGAGGGGAATATAAAAGAAAGATTAAGTGAAATCATTCGATAAAAATATTAAAAAATCGTTTTTGGAGGCAAAAAAATGAGCAACAAGAATTATCAAGAATTAATAAAAGATCGTGTCTTTTTCGGTGGAGCAGATGACGTTAAAGACATGATGGAAAACGAAAAAGCAGATATTGTTTTTGATCTAAGAGTAAAAAATTATGAGATTGACCCTCAAATTAACCGAGTACATAGTCCGATTGTTGATGATAAAGAAGAACAAGCAGAAACACTTAAAAGAGCAATTGATTCTGTAGTAGAAGCATATCAAAATGATCAAAAAGTGTATTTCCATTGTGGTGGTGGTAATACTCGTGCAGGTACAGTTGCAGTAGGTGCATTAATTGCACTAAACAAAGCTGAAACAATTGAAGAAGCTGAAGAAATGGCTAGATTAATACGTCCAACAATTAAATCGAATCCTGATATGAAGGAATCGTTAAAAAAGATTTTTCCTAATGCTTAAATAAAAATAAAAAACGCTAATTATACAAATTTGGTTTGTATCATTTAGCGTTTTTTATTAAGAAATACCATTTAAATGATCTTTTACACACTTTATGAATTCATTTTTTTCACTTGTATTTTCTTTGGTAATTGGAGATATTATCCAAAAGTCCTGATAAATATAATCTGTTTCTTTAATTGGGATTATTTTTAATTCGCCGCTTAAAACTTCAGGAAAATATTTTAAAGTTGTATTATGGACAAAAGTAAATACGCGTCCTTCCTTAATAATTTCAATAAGTGTCATTGTACGATTTGATTTAAGAACGATCTCATTTTTAAATTTTTTAGCTAATTGTAGAAAATTTTTATTAGAAAAAGTATACATTACAGCTTTTTGATAAAGTAATTCTTCAGCGGTAACATAATCTAATTCATATAAAGGAGAATTTTTACCTACTAGAATGCAAACATTTCCTTTACTTAAAAATTCGAAATTAATATTATTTTCCTTTTCTAATTCCGCTTTTGAAGATACAACTAATGCTAAGTCATAGTCTTCTTTTGCTAAATTGTTAAGGATCTGAGGTGTACCTTGTTCAATTAATTCAATCGTTGCTCCATTGTTATTACCAGAGTATTTTTTTAAAACTTCGTGAATTGTATAAGTAAAAGTTGGTGCACATGCAATTTTCATATGTTTTACTCTAGTTTCCTTAAAATCCGAAAGCTGTTCTTTTAATTCTTTTAAATTATTTAAAATTTCAATCGACCTAGATAATACTAACTCTCCCTCAAAAGTTAAAGTAATTCCTCCTCTAGAACGATTAAATATATTTATTTCTAACTCTCTTTCAAGTTGACTAATGGCTTGACTAACCCCAGAAGGAGATATATGCAATTTTTTCGCTGCCTTTGAAATCGACTTCTCATTCGCGATACTTACAACATATTCTAGTTGTTCAAAGTTCATATTAACCTCCTAATATAAAAACATCCTATCAATAGTTTAATATATTTAAATGCAATACATTGTTAAGTATTACTTAACAATAGCTTAACATATATGAAATATAATTTCTTCCTTAAACGATGTAAAATACTACTTAATTCCATATAATTTTATAGGATTAATTAGGATTAGGTAATGAAATATCAGTGATTGAATCTAGTTACTGTTGAAAGTTGGGAATAAAAATGTTTACTAACAATGAGTTTAATCACCACGAAAATAAAACATTTATTTTTGTTGAAAATACTCTTTTCGTATCTGGAATATGTACAATTTTAGTTCATCATAATCTAGATGCTAGAAAAATAGATTTCCATGAAGTAAATTCAAGCAATTTAAATGAATCATTTTTTATTTGTTATGTGAAAAATGAAGAGATGGAAGCAAAATCTCAGCTTTTAAAGTTAATTGATCAGAATATTAATATAGTAATCATTAAAAATAATATAAATTATAATGAAATTGAGAGTTTGATGAAAATTGGGGTAAATGGAATTTGCTTAACAGACATTGACGAACAATATTTACTTCATATTGTAAGACAAGTTCAAAATGGTCAATTCTTCTTAGATTCTCGATTAACACATTTAATCATTCAAGAAAATACACGACTGCTTGAGAATGGAAAGAAACAGAAAGAACTAGATTATGAAGCTATGAATAATCTTTTGACGAAAAGAGAAATTGAAATTTTACAACTTTTAGCTCAAGGGTTTTCCAATATTCAAATAGGCTCTGAATTATTCATTTCGAGTAAAACTGTTAAAAATCATGTATCAAATATAATCCAAAAATTACAGGTATCTGACAGATTAAATGCTGTGATTTTTGCATTTAAAAATAATTGGATTTCGCTTGATTAATTATCAAATATTGTAAAGACTGTTTTATATTTCACCACTCTGACACTAATCTTATACTTAAAAGGATTAGTGTTTTTTTATGAGTTTAAAAGCGCTTTCGAAAATGGCTTTAAGAGATAATTCCTTTTCGAATTAATTCACAAACCGCATGAGAGTGATTATTAGCACTAAGTTTTTAGATTTTACATATTGTTTTACTGTAAGATCACTAATATACATGGAATCTGCCTATTTTTTTGTACTTTCGCCACAAGCAATTCGTTTCATTATCTCTAATTCTCTTTTGCTTAAAATGATTGTATCATAAGCTCTAGTTGTATTTTCTAAAAATTTCCAATTAAATTACCATAGTATATAAATGCAGAGAGTAGTTTATCATCCATTTGCAGATTTTTTTAAATTCCGTTGAACAAATATAACCAACTTCATCATGAGGTGATTAAAAGAAAGTAAAAACGTAAAAAGATATGAATATCCTACACATAAATGGTTAGAGTGGGAAGATAATAGAGCTCAACATTTATTAAAAAACATTTAATATAAGTTGGATTAATCCACAAATTCAGAGTAAAAATAGTATAATGATGTGTATTTAAATTTCATTAATAGTATAAATATTCAATTTGCTAGTTAGAGTTAAAAAGGGGAGAGTTTGAATTTGTCTGCATCAAAAAAATCTATTTTTAAAGGGACTTCATTTACAAATTTCTGGGTCTCACGAATGTTTACTTCGACTTCATTTCAAATGCTATCTGTAGCAATTGGATGGCAAATGTATGAATTGACACATGACGCGTTTAGTCTAGGTCTAGTAGGTTTAGCACAATTCATTCCAATGGTCTTACTTACTTTAGTAGTTGGTCAAGTTGCTGACAGAGTAGATCGTCGGAAAATTGTTTTCATATGCCAAATGGTAGAAGCTTTAATAGCAGGACTTCTTTTATATGGTAATTTTGCTAATTGGCTTAGCAGAGAGGAAATATTAATTGCTGCTTTTATACTCGGTGCATGCCGATCATTTGAAGGACCTGCTTCTTCGGCGTTATTACCTCAAGTTGTGCCAAAATCTATTTTACAGCAAGCAATTTCTTGGAGCACATCTGCAGGTCAAACAGCACAAATACTCGGGCCATCTCTTGGTGGTGTATTATTTTCAGTGGGACCTGCATACGTATATGCAACGTCAGCAATTGCTTTATTACTTTCATCAATCTTAACAATTTTTATAAAATTAGAAAGTGAATTTATCCGTAAACAAGAGCCAGTAACTTTACGTACAATGCTGATGGGGTTAGAATTTGTCTATAAACACCCAATCATTTTAGGAACTATATCACTTGATTTGTTTGCCGTTTTACTTGGAGGAGCTACAGCACTTTTACCAATTTATGCACAAGATATTTTACATACAAAGGCTTGGGGCTTAGGTCTGATGCGTACTGCACCAGCTGTCGGAGCATTAATCATGTCTTTAGTTTTAGCTTATTTTCCACTTAAAAAATCTTTTGGGCCGATATTATTTGTAGCGTTAGGTATTTTTGGATTAGCAACAATGCTATTTGCAATTTCAACAAACTTAGTCATTTCATTAATTGCATTATTTATAATCGGAGCTTCAGATGTGGTCAGCGTAGTAATACGTTCTTCGCTTGTTCAGCTACAAACACCAGATGATATGAGAGGCAGAGTAAATGCTGTAAATTCGCTATTTATTGGAACTTCGAATCAGCTTGGGGAATTTGAATCTGGAACAATGGCTGGATTAATTGGTGCCGTACCAGCTGCATTTGTAGGTGGACTTGGAACGATAGTAGTTGCTGGACTTTGGATGTATTTATTCCCTTCACTTAGGAGAATTAATTCACTTTCTGGAGACAAAACAGAAAAAGCAGGATAATTTGTTAAAGGAGGATTTATGGAACATACTAAAAAAACATTTGAAACGATTGATGAATATATCTCACAATTTCAGCCTGATGTTCAGGAAAAATTACAAGCTTTAAGAAAGATTGTAAAAGAGGTTGTACCGAATGCGGTAGAGAGAATTAGTTATCAAATGCCTACATTTGCTCTAAATAAAAATTTAGTACATTTTGCTGCATTTAAAAATCATATTGGATTTTACCCTGGCGCAAGCGGAATTGCAGCATTTAAAGAAGAATTATCAGTTTATAAAGGCGCTAAAGGGTCTGTACAGTTTCCAATAAATGATCCACTACCATTTGATTTGATAAAAAAGATTGTAAAGTATAGGGAACTTGAGGATATTAAAAAAGCTGAAGAAAAATTAAAAAAGAAAAAATAAGTTCGAAACCTCTAAAGCAAATTTAAACTTTGGAGGTTTTTTAGTAATAAGGACATATCATTTTGTTCAAAATTTTGTCAATTATTTTCCAGTATTAAATTACTTTATCCGTTATACTAAACTTGTATTTAGTAGGTTAGGAAAAACAAGTAATGAATGATGAAGTTGATTTTTTTAGTAAAATTGGATTCCTAAACCTAGTGAATCTTGTGTTCCAATTCGACATTATTATTTTTAAACATCCAGAAACAGTAACATTAGCTGGAATGATGATTTCGAATCTTGTACCCGTTACAATTGGAAATATTATTGGCGGTAGTTTATTTGTAGGAGTAGCTTACTGGGTTTCTAGTTCGGAAGCAATAAATAAAAAATATTCAAATGTTAAGTATAATGAAAATAAAAAAGCATCTTAAGTTACGTTTGAAAAAATAAAAAGTAAGGGAAACAACCTTGACCAAAAAATCGAAAAAGGTTGTTTCTTTTTACTATATAAATATACTCAAGGTTGATTTTTCATTTTTTTATTCTTCTTTTGTTGTTAAATCAACCAGAATAACAATACCTATGACACATACTAGAATTAACGAAAATGTAAATACGAACAAATTTATTCACTCCTACCAAGTTTTGAAACCTTCCGAGCCAGTCGGATGATGTTGATGCATCATATGTGATAAAGGAATTGTATAAGCAATTGCAATTAATACAATTGAAACACCAATCCAAAGCCACCAATTTTCCAATATACGAGGTGTGTTTTCGGTATTACTTTCTGCAACCGGAAATTCAACTATTTCTTCTTTCGAACTAGCAGTTGGTAAAGTAAATAACGATTGTAGAACAATAAAAATTAATAATAAAGCAGATAAAAACAAGATTGATCCACCAACAGCAACAGTTACATGATTTGTGAATATACCAGAAAACCATTTAGCTGCTGCAGGATGTCCCATATAATCAGTGTATGAAGTGCGTCTAGGTGCACCATAAATTCCCAAAATATGCATTGTAGTCGACATTAAAAACATTCCGATAGCCCATGTGAAAATCTGTATAAACGCTAATTTTTGGAATGCTTTTGTTAGTTTTTTTCCTGTTAAATAAGGAATAAGCCAAAAAGTTAAACCGAAAAATGTCATTGCAACAGGTGTACCAACTGTAATATGGAAGTGTCCAACAATCCAAAGTGTATTATGAACAATTTCATCTAATTGATAGCTTGCATTGATGATTCCACCTGCACCACCAGGAGCGAAAAACAACATTGCAATAAAAAGAGATGTAAAGCGAACATCCTTCCATGGCAATTTAAAAATCCACCCAAATAATCCTTTCGCCCCTTTTTTTCTTCCTGAAATCTCAAACACAGCAAACATAGAGAAAGCCGTCATTAATGATGGTATGATTACCATAAAAGTTAAGACAGTCTGTAAGAATTTCCAAAAGGTTGAAATACCAGGTTCTTGAAGTTGATGGTGAAAGCCGACTGGTATAGAGAACAAAAGAAATAAGATAAAAGCGAGTCGTGCAAGAGAGTCACTAAATACTTCTCCACCAACTATTTTTGGCATAATTGCATACCAACCAATATAAGCAGGAAGTAGCCAAAAATAAACAAGTGGGTGACCGAAAAACCAAAAAAGCGATCGACTTAATTCAACGTTGATTGTATCTACCCATCCGAACGACCACGGAATGAATTGAAATAGAACTGTCGAAGCTACACCTAGGCTAGCAATTACCCATAATACGATTGTTGCTACAGTCATAAAAGCGATTAGTGGACTTATTTTACCTTTATTATTCTTTTTCCAAGCAACATAATGTCCAACTAATGCAAATCCACTAATCCATGTGCCAACAACAAAAAGTGCTAATGCGACATAAAACCATGCACTAGCCTGCAATGGAGCATAAAAGGTATATAAAACAGAGGCTTGACCAGATAAAATCATAATCACTGCAAGTATTGTTCCAATTGTCATTACAATAAAACCTAACCAAGTAAATGTCTGTACCTTCGAACCAAAATCACCTAATGTTTTACTCATACCTGTAATTAAGAAACCAAATATAAAATAGGTAGTAAAGACAATTGCAAGTAGAATTCCATGAGCAGTTAGAATTTGATAGTAATCGAGCCATTTTGGTAGTTCAAGTGCGTTATTTCGGACAAATACTTGCATTAGCCCAGTAAATGTTCCTATTAAAAAAGCAGTATATGCCACTATAATATGTGTTAAAGCTAGTCTACGATCAGGTCGTCCAATCATTTCATTCATTATTTCACCGCCTCGATAGTTGTTTGCATAAATGAATGACCCGTTCCACAATATTCGTTACATAAAATTAAATAATTTCCTGGCTTTTTAAAGGAATACTCCTTCGTATTAATTTGACCTGGCACAACCATCATATTGACATTTGTATTAACAATCGAAAAACTGTGTGTCACATCTGTACTAGTCACAACAAATCGGACTTTCTTTCCGATTGGGACTTTCAATTTACTAGGTGCATAAGCAAAGGTTTTTGCAAGTAATACAACTTCGTAAGTACCATCATCTTTTTGATACACACCTGGGTGATTGAAAGGAGCAGTCTTTTCAACTGTTTGAGGATTTACCGTGTCCATCCCGCCTGCTGGCTGAAGATGTGAACGAAATGCTGTAATACCGATAATTACAAGAAAAACAATTAACGAAATCATTCCAAATGTTAACCAAATTTTTTCGTATTTATGTAGATGCATACACATCCTCCTTTCTAACGATGTAAATAAAAAACATAGAAACTAAACCATAAAATGATAATGAAAACACCAAGTACAAGTACACTTATAAAAGTTCCATTTAAATTATGATCTTGTTCTCTGTCAGCTCTCTCAGTTTTTTTTGAAGACAATTCAATCTCTCCAATCTCAAAATTAAAAATTTAAACTAAAAGTTAGTATGATGATTTCCAAGTATTTCTATTCATGGAAAATGAAAACAAAATATATAACATTTAGGGAAACTAGATGAAGCTATTTGGTAAAATATAGTAATATTGAGGGGGCGTAAAAATGGGATATATAGTAGATTTAAGGAGTATTGTTGTAAATAGACCTTTAATATTTGTTGGTTTAGTTGCAATCATCATTGACCAATTCGGTAGATTATTATTAGAAAATCAAGTTCAAAAGTGAGGTGGAATGATATGGCAAAGCACTATAAAGCATATAAGTTTCGTTTATACCCAACAGAAGAACAAGCATTTCTTATGCGAAAAACTTTCGGTTGTGTCAGATTCGTATACAACAAAATGTTGGCAGAAAGAAAAGAAACATACGAGAAATACAAAGATGATAAGGAACAACTAAAGAAACAAAAGTTTCCAACTCCTGCAAAATACAAAGCAGAATTTGAGTGGCTAAAAGAAGTTGATTCTTTAGCCTTAGCAAACGCTCAACTAAATTTGCAAACTTCTTATAAGAATTTCTTTAGTGGTCACAATGAATTACCTACATTCAAGAACAAAAAGGGTAGAAATTCATATACAACCAATCTCGTAAACGGAAACATACTGTTATTTGCTCGCCATATAAAATTACCAAAGCTAAAAATGGTACGAATCAGACAACATAGAAAAATCCCACAAGACTACATAATCAAGTCATGCACGGTCTCCATGACATCTACTGGTAAATACTATGTTTCTATTTTGACTGAATACGAAAAAGAAATTGTACAAAAAGAAGTGAAAAACGTTATTGGATTAGACTTTGCGATGTCTGAATTATATGTGAGTAGCGTGAATGAGAAAGCCAATTATCCTCGCTACTATCGTGTTATGTCAGAAAAATTAGCAAAAGCACAACGCATTCTGTCTAAGTGTAAAAAAGGTTCTGTACGTTGGAATAAGCAACGACTAGTAGTTGCTAAGTTTCATGAGAAAGTAGCGAACCAACGCAAAGATTTCCTTCATCATAAGTCAAAAGAATTAGCTTCTAACTTTGATGCTGTCGTGATTGAGGACTTGAACATGAAAAGAATGTCTAAAGCCCTTCACTTTGGTAAAAGCGTTCACGACAATAGTTGGGGCATGTTCACTACTTTCTTAGCGTACAAACTAAAAGAACAAGGAAAACAGCTTGTGAAAATATGATAAGTGGTTTCCTTCCACTAAGAAGTGTTCTTGTTGTGGTTCAGAAAAACAAATGAAACTATCTGAACGAACCTACCATTGTTCATGCGGTTATGCGACAGATCGTGACTACAATTCAGCAGTCAATATCAAAAATGAAGGCATTCGCCTATTAGTATTAGCATAGAAGCAAAAACTCATGGAACATGAGGGTTAGCTCGGTCAGTTTTTGTTGGCTAGCAAAAGCAACAATAAGTCGAGAAGCCCCCCTTCAAGTAGAGAGGCCACTGAAAAAGTAAATTTTGATCAAATTTTACTTTTTACGAAAAATCAATTCCCATAAAAACCTCGATTTTTATAAATAAAGTGGCAAGGACACATTACGTTTTAACCCATTTTTGAGACAAAAGTGGGGATGGAAATTTTAGGGAATTGAACTTTTTCAAAAATCATAGAGTTATTCAGCGGCCTCCAAGTACACCGGAAGGTTAACTAAGTGGTGGGTAGTTCACACAATCAGCCAATTAATGCTTTCTCTGGGAACTTCCTCACTTTACTAACATTTGCGGTTTTTATCGCGTCATTTTTTATTGAAGACAATTCGATGATCTATTTATCAGTTTTAGCGCTGATCGCAATATTGTATAGACTATACTCATTTTTTATTTTTGAAAGACATTTAGAGAAGTAGAAGGATCGATTGAAGGTGAACAGGTCAATGGAGCTATTTGGTGGGAAGTTTTAAACAAAAAATAGTGAATAAAGGAAAAAACTCTGATAGACAGAGTTTTTTCTTTTTATTTACCAAAATTTCCAGCAAATTGCATTACAACCGCTTTAACTTCTTCAAGTTTATCAGGCTTTAATAAAGTAATCATCTTTGGGACGAATTGTTGAACTTCTTCTAATGAAAAAGTGCCTTCATCTTGTTTTCTGAAGTTTTCTAAAAGAATTTCCCTTGCTTCATCTTCTTTACCTTCTTGAACTCTTTGTAAAATAAAATTTAAAAACATTTCTTGACCTTGCTTGTCCATTCTTGTTGCCTCCTATAAAATATTTATACAACCATAAGGTGTTATATAAATTATAACACCTTATGGTTGTATGTCAATTTTATTTTCTGAGAATCATTCTTTGTTATTTATTAGCTATTGTATAAAAATTTATTATATTTTTTGAAGGTTAATCAAATTTCCGCTGCCTAATGTTATTTATATGAATATTAATTAATTGAAAAATGCTATAATTTTTTATGGAAGATGATGGAACCTATATCCGATAGGAGACTTAAAATTTAATTAATAGAAAAGTTTATAAAAAAGGTGGTAATCGCAATTAATAAGAAAAAAATAGCAGTATCTTTTAGTGGTAAAGATTCAACTTTGGCATTGCATGATCTTTTACATTCTGATGAATTTGAAGTAGTAGTACTAATCGCATCAGTAACTGAAGGATTTAATCGGACGAGCATTCATGGAGTTAGGATTGAATTATTGGAGGCGCAAGCAAATTCAATCGGTCTACCATTAAAGAAAATTTGGATTCCAGAAAATTGTTCTAATCAAAAATATCAAGAAATTATGACAAAAGTAAATTTAGAGCTAAAGGAACAAGGGATTGAATGTATTGCATTTGGAGATTTATTTCTTGAAGACGTACGAAAATATCGAGAGGAAATGCTTAAACCATTAGGAATTAAGCCAATTTTTCCATTATGGGGTCAAGGTACGACAAATGTGATTGAACGCTTTATTTCCTTAGGCTATAAAACAATTATTACATGTGTTGATTTAACTAGATTATCAGAAGAATTTTCTGGTAAAGAAATAGATTTTCGATTAATCTACGAACTTCCAAAAGAGGTTGATCCTTGCGGTGAGAATGGAGAATACCATTCATTTGTATTTGATGGTCCTATTTTCAATAATCCCATTCAGTTTGGCATTGGAGAAAAGAAGCTAACTGCTGATGTTTATACAGGAGAAATTAGATTTTGTTATACAGATTTAATTCTTGCATGAAGTAAGTTTTATCTTTGAGAATGTTGAATGGATAAAAGTTTAAAATAGACTGTTAATTTGAAACAGTCTATTATTTGGTTTTAATAAGAAACTATAAATAAGGTTGAATGTAATCTTACTGTTTTTTTAAATCTGGTCCCCAAGGCGGTTCTGCTCCTACATCCATCTTAATATTTTGTTTCGTTAATCCTACTTGATTTGCATAATCATCTAACATATCATATACGGTTAACCGATGATAAGAACCATTGGTATATCGTGGTTCATTTCTTCTTTTTGGATCCACAATCCAAAGTGACACCGAATCTTTAGCCGTATGATCATTAAACTCATTGATTGGTACTCTAAAGTCAATTTGTTCATTATATCCCTTTGCTACAGTGATTATAGTAACCTCTCCCATTTGCCTGTTCGGAAAAAGAGGATCCTTGTTCACTAGTACATTAATTTTTGCAATTCCTTTCGAATCTGTTAATTCAGTACTTAAAATTTTACCTAATGAATTGATTATAATAACCCTAGCGCCTTTAATAGGTTGACCAGTTTCTCCTGAAGAGGTAGCTGTAGGGCCAACTTGGACCGTAAGTGTTGCAGAAACTTCATTTAACTTTGCTGCCAGCGTTAACTGCGAAGAACTTAAAAAAATGAAAGTGCTTAAAATAGTAGAAATACATATTTTTTTCATCTATTCATATCAATCCTCGTGATAATTTTTTTGTTTAGTTTAAGTTGAATGATTCTTAACTATACTTAAAAAAATGTTCGAAATTATATAAATATGAATATGATAATTGTTATTATTTTGGCTAGGAGAAGTTATGAATATTTATGTACAATTATTTAGTTCAGTGAATTTACTCGCATTAAGTGGAAATACTTTTTACTGAACCTTTTGAGTAATAATTGGATTTCGTTCTGCTAAATAATTAAAAATAATAGATTTGTAGCTTCATATTATAATAAGTAGACTAGTAGTAGAAGGATCCATCATTTCGTCGATTCTTTTTATTTGTGAACAAATGATGATAATGATTGTTGTCCAAGTGATTTTCAGCAATATACTATTCAAGCTAAAATTCAGAGCCACCAAGACCTAATAAAAGAACAAGGAAGTATTGAAAAAATGTCGAAATTTACATTATATAAAAAATATATAGGGAGTGGTGCCAAATGATTACAAATTTATACTTAGTCAGACATGCGCATGCAACTTATACTCCTGATGAATTGGGCCGACCATTATCTAAAAGAGGATTCACTGATGCAAGTATTGTTACTAAACTACTACTAAAAGAAAAAATCGACTACGTTATTTCAAGTCCATATAAACGGGCAATTCAAACTGTTGAAGAGATAGCCAAATCATTAAATTTAGAAATTATGATAGAAGTAAATTTTAAAGAGCGACTCCTATCACATGAGCCAGTTGAGGATTTTGAAAAAGTCATAAAAGAAGTTTGGATGGACTTTAATCGATCGTTGAATGGTGGAGAGTCAAATTATACAGCTCAAAAACGAGGAATAGAAGCAATAAACAAACTATTAAAAAATTATTCCGGTAAAAATATTGTTATTGGTACGCATGGTAATATGATGGTACTCATTATGAATTATTTTGATCAAAAATATGATTTCAATTTTTGGAATGGACTTGCTATGCCGGATATTTATAAATTAACTTTTGAAGGTAATTCATTAGTTGAAGTGAAAAGAATATGGAAATAGTGTAATGGAATTTCTTAATTTTTGTATAGAGTGAATGATTGAACAACTATAAGGTAGATAAAAAGAATAGAAGTTTCTATATTAAAAAGGAATTTCAAACAGGTGATATTCTTCTAAAAATGCATAATTTGAAAACGGTGAAAGAAATTGACGATTCTTATTTTTCAGTAAATTAACGAATCGTATAATAAGAGATGATATAATATTTCTAAGTTCGTTTTATGGTTAAATGAAAAAACTGATTTAGTAAAACACACAAGTGAGGATCACGCATGTTAGAATTCAACGGAAAATATAATAATGGAAAAATACTACTTGATTATGTTGATACAAATGTCATTACACGATTAAAAACAATCTTGGATACTGAATGCTTTGCAAATTCAAACATTGTCGTTATGCCAGACTGCCATATTTCTAGTGGAGGTGTCATGGTAGGTTTTACGATGACGTTGAATGATTTTATTATTCCTTCAATCGTCGGTGTAGATATTGGATGTGGAGTTAGTGCATACAATCTAGGGCGTATGAAATCAATAAAGAGTGAAAAACTCGATAAGTTCATCCGGAAAAATATCCCGATTGGTTCAAATATCCATGACGAGCCAGTTATTGAACCGGTAGAGATTGCAGAAGCTATTAAGAGACTTAATCTGAACTACATGTATGTAATGAACAGTATTGCAACGCTAGGCTCCGGTAATCATTTTATCGAAATTGATAAAGATGAGAATAATCATTTTTGGCTTGTAATCCACACAGGTTCAAGAAATTTTGGATTTGAAATTGCAAAACATCATATGAATGTCGCTAAAGAAAATATGAAACAATTATTCGGAGAAAATTATAAAGGATTCGATTATTTATCTAAACAGGAAGAAAAAGATGAATATTTAAGAGATCTATCAATTGCTCAACATTTCGCTTCGTTAAATAGAGAGACGATTGCTAAAATCATCATTGAAAAATATTTTAAGCTCGATTTTGATTCGATTAAAAAAATTGAATCGGTACATAATTATATCGACCTTAAAAACAATATTTTAAGAAAAGGTGCAATATCAGCTCGAGAGGGTGAAGAAATAATTATCCCATTTAATATGGCATATGGTTGTGTTGTAGGAAAAGGTAAAAGTTCAAGTGACTACAATTATTCAGCACCACACGGGGCAGGGCGAATAATGAGCCGAACTGACGCAGTCTATAAGGTCGACTTAGATGTTTACCAAAAAGCAATGAAGGGCGTATATACAACCTCTGTTAACAAACATACAGTTGATGAATCACCAATGGTATATAAAAAGCCTAAATTAATATTAGAAAATATTACAGAACAAATTGAGATCGATTTCTTTATGAAACCGGTTTACAATCTAAAAGCTGAGAAATAACCTCTCTATTATGAGAGGTTATTTCTCATAATGTATTACCAAGTGTAAAGAGGATAGTTAATGAAATAAGAAGGATTAATTTCTTTAAAATCCTGAAGTTATCATTACAATTTTATTAACAAATTAAGTTCTTTCTCCCCATTATCAGTATAAAATGATATATATTTACTTATTTTGACACCTAATCTTTTACACAACGGGGGATTACTATGCTGAATAAGTTTAAAAGCTTCTTTGTAGTACTTCTCATTTTTGTTCTGTATCTTGGATTGTCATTGTTAGTTGGAAATTTTCTTTGGAGTTTAGTAATTGGCTCAATCATATAAGTGGATTTAAATAATAAGGGTTTTGGGACTTCTCCTTTGAATATCATTCTTAAAGGACCAGAACAACAAAGAGTTGTGAAAGATGATTTTTTTAAGTTAGGGCACTTAAATAAGGATCAATTCTTGAGATGGTCAGGAGTTATTGGCATTTTTTATATTTGTATTGGGGGACTAGTATACTATATTAATTAATTTTTTATGATTTTATTCAATCATAACTCAAATAGTTTAATAGCTTTTTTACATAATCGACATTTTTGTCGATTTTTTTTATTGTGATTATTTCAAAGTAGGTCAATATGATTATTAGTAAGGGCATAAATTAAATGAAGTAGAAATTATATTTGTTTTGGCTATTATTAGGAGGTGCAAAATTGAAAATCGTTTTTTTTAGAAATCTTAATAAAATTGAAACATATGCTGCAAATAAAAAACAAATAAAGTTGAATCTTCCTAGTAAAGAAGAGGCTAGTGTTATATTTGGCCTAACAAGAAAGTTTGAATTTGATAATCGTTGTGCAAGACCGCCACAGATTAGCGGTACAGTTGTAGCTTCTGTTACTTGTAATAGAGACAAGGATATTCGAATTTATTTCTATCCAATCTCCCAAACTATTTATCCTGAGAAGGCGAAATCTCAATTTCATAATGAAGTAATACCTAAACTTAAGAAATGGATTGATCATCAAGTGTCAAAACCAGAAACAGCAGTTTTAGGGATTGAAGAATTTATAATCGAATGGGATGGAAAAAATCATAGATTCCACCAAATTAAATTTTTATAAAGGGCAGTTTTTAAAGACGGTAAAGAGTTTAAATACCGTCTTTTTTTATGTTGTATATAACCTGCAATAAAACTTATAAAACGTAATTAAATTAAGTTTTATAAGTTTTGTTGTGGAAATAATGACAATAATTAGTTATACTATTTTAGAATCACACATAAGGAAATATAAAAAAGGGGCTTTAAAGCATGTATCAAGAACAAAGATTAGCTTTGATAATAAAGTATTTAGCTTCAAATAGTGAGATTACTTTAGAAGAAATATGTAAAATGCTTAGCGTTTCAAAGGATACAGCAAGAAGAGATCTCGTCAAACTTGAAGAACGCGGAGAAATTATGCGAATAAAGGGTGGAGCAACACTTCCAACTACTAATCGAAATTTAACCGATTATAAAGAACGAAATGTAACTGAAGGTAAGGAGAAAATTGCGCAAAGAGCTGCATTACTTATTCGTGAAACTAGTGACTTATTAATGGACACATCTTCAACTTGTGCACTCATGTCTAAATTTATGTCAGGTAAACAAGTTAATGTAATTACAAACTCAATTGATATAGTAGATTTATTAGGTGAGTTTGAGGAAATTCAAACCTTTATGTTACCAGGAAAATTTAATCGAAAAAATAGAAATTTAGTTGGTCCTAGGACAATTGAAACGCTTAATGACTTCAAAGTTGACCAGTTATTTCTTGGAGCTTGTGGAATTAGCGCTGACGGAATAACTTCACCTGATGAAGAGGAAGCGTTTTTGAAGAAAAAAATGATCAGTTGTGCAAAACAAGTAGTTTTATTGGCGGATCATTCAAAGTTTGAAAAAGTTTTTCTGCACAAAGTAAGTGATATTAAGGGGATAGACATCATTATTACAGACAAAGATCCAGCTGAAGAATTTAAAAGAAAAATAATCGAAAATAATATTCATTTAATTAGTTTAGAAGAAGAGGAAAGTGAGAGGGTTTCGGATGGAAAAAATTAAGGTTGGTTTAGTTGGATATGGTTTTTCAGGAGCTACGTTCCACGCACCATTTATTAGTGTATTAGAAGAATATGAATTGAGAAAAGTTGTAAGTTCAAAAAAGGAAGATGTTCAAAGAGATTTAGGAGATGTAGAGGTAGTAAAAAGTTTAGATGAGGTTTTAAAGGATGAAATGATTGACTTAGTTGTCATTACTACGCCAAGTGGTATGCATTATGAAATGGCAAAACAAAGTTTAGAAGCTGGTAAACATGTTATTTTAGAAAAACCGATGGTAGTAGAAGCATGGGAAGCAGAAGACTTAATTAAGATTGCTAAAGAAAAGAATTTACTGCTAAGCGTTTATCATAACAGAAGATGGGATAATGACTTTTTAACAGTTAAAAAGCTAATAAATGAAGGTGTATTGGGAGAAATCAATACATATCAAGTTCATTTTGACCGTTATAAACCAGAAGTAAGAAATCGATGGAGAGAAAAACAAGGACCTGGTTCTGGCGTGTTATATGATTTAGGTTCACATTTAATTGATCAAGCTTTAAGCCTTTTTGGACAACCTCAATTCATTTTTGCGGATGTATTTGCACAAAGAGAAAATGCAGAAACAGATGATTATTTCCATATTATTTTAGGATATGACAAATTACGTGTAATTTTACATTCTGGTTCCATCATCCCAAGTAACGGACCACGCTTTCAAGTACATGGAAACAAAGGGAGCTTTATTAAAGATGGAATTGATGGACAAGAAGCAGCTCTAAAAGAAGGTAAAAAACCAACTGAACAAACATGGGGAACAGATGAACCACAATTCTATGGAAAGCTTTATTCTATTGACGGTGAAAAAGAAAAAATTGAAACAATACCAGGCTCGTATACAACGTATTATAAGAAAATTGCTGAAAGTATATTAAAAGGTTCAGATGCTCCAGTTACGGGTATAGAAGGTTTATTTGTTATTAAAATTATTGAAGCGGCACTTAAAAGTAGTGAAGAAAAGAAAGTGATTTATCTATAATTGGAGGATGTATGGTAGAGCCAACTATTCAACAAAAACTTGAAGAGGTAAGGAAACAAGAAGAAAAGCTAATCTTTAAAAGTTTTTCAAATGAAAATGCTTTAGAAATTGGTTTGTTAATAATTGAAGCATCTAAAGAATTTGATAAACCAGTTGCTATAAATATTCTGAAAAACGGTCAAAGTGTTTTTCATTATGCAATGGATCATACAGCACCTGACCAAGATTTATGGATCAAACGAAAATCTAATATTGTTCTCCGTCATCATTGTAGCTCCTATTATATGAGACTATACAACGAGATGAAAAATAGATCATATAACGAATTTTACTCAGCCAGTCCCTATGAGTTTGCTGCACATGGTGGGGCATTTCCAATTAAAATTGAAGGATCGGGTGTAATTGGTGTAATTACTGTTTCAGGCTTAGCACAAGAGGATGATCATCATTTAATTGTGGAGGCATTAGCCAAATTCCTAAATAAAACGTTTTAATTTTAATTTATAAAATTAATAGATTAGATAAAAACAATTAGTTTATGAAACAATTTCAAAGGAGTCGAACTTTCGGCTCCTTTTTTAAATGGGGCGCAGCCATTATGAACAAGCATTTGCGAGCATCATTTAACAAAAGAATAGATAAAATCTTTTAAAACAAGCTATTTTCATTTTCCTTTCATAATTGTATGGGATTATAAATTGTATTTAAAATTACATATGAAAGGGAATGATATTTTAATGTCAAATGCAAAACAAGTTTTAAAGTCGTCAGTTAGTAAAATACCACAATTGACACTGTTATTTTGGATCATGAAGATTGCTGCAACAACACTTGGAGAAACGGGTAGTGATTTAGTAACTGTACCTGGAACAGAAGATAATTATTTAACTCCTTTTCTGTTTTTCGTAGGTGTATTTGCTGTTTTTTTAATGATTCAATTGTTTGTAAAGAGATATGTATCAACTGTCTATTGGACAGTTATTCTATCTACTAGTCTTGCAGGTACAGCGTTTTCAGATTATATGGATCGTTCATTAGGGTTAGGTTATATGAAAGGCTCACTAATTCTAATAAGTTTACTTGCTATCATTTTTATTTTTTGGTATTTTACAGAGCCAACGTTAAACGTGAAAAATATTGCGACGAAAAGAGTAGAGGTTTTATATTGGGTTGCTATTCTTGTATCTAATACATTGGGCACAGCAGCTGGTGATTTTCTGTCACATAAAACTGAAGGGGTAGGTACATTAGCAGGTGGAGGAAGTTACCTAGAACAAGGGTTAGGATTAACTATCGCTCAAGG
The DNA here is from genome assembly GCF_023115465.1 of Gottfriedia acidiceleris. Taxonomy (NCBI): domain Bacteria; kingdom Bacillati; phylum Bacillota; class Bacilli; order Caryophanales; family Bacillaceae; genus Gottfriedia; species Gottfriedia acidiceleris. The sequence continues at coordinate 2,236,587 of NZ_CP096034.1, forward strand.
TGCAATGCTTACTGGTGGTCTAATATTATTAATTCTTTTAGCATACTGGTTTACAAATATAAATAGAGTATTTTTATTTTGGGTAGCGTTCGTACTAACACGACCGTTCGGAGCGACATTTGGAGATTTCCTAATTAAACCACAAGAAAAAGGCGGATTAGGATTAGAGAATGGTACACAAATCGCATCTGCAATTTTATTAGGTGTTCTTATAATCTGTATAATCATCCAGTTTGTAACAGATAAATCAAAATTAAAAAAATCGGAAATGAATGAATCTACTATTCAAGTAAGTTAATTTCATGTAAGGCTTATAAAATAGGGGAGTGGGAGGTAAGTAAGATTAAAACTCCTCACTCTCTTTATTTTTATTTTAGAAGAAAAAAAGCTGCCAAAGCAGCTTAAATTAATATTCATAATGTTATTTAATCTCTTTTATATCTAGCCATTCAGAATATGTCAAAATGTTTAATTCATCTTTTTTACTTACGACATAATTAACAATCGTTTTAAACTTTTCTGGATCAAAATTCATTTGAGCTTTATCAGCTTTTTTTTCAAATCGATGGTTAGTAAATACAATCGATTGATTCGTCTTAATTGCGAAGTCAATTTGATCTTTAACCCATGTAATATCTGTACTAGGAAGTAAATTTATCGTGCGAACTTCATATTTTTTGATATTGTTTGTTTGTATTCCATCCTTAATGGTACGAGCACTTCGATAATGTTCTTCCTGCAAAATTTTTAAAGTATCTTGATTAAAAGACCCATATGGATAAACAGCGATATTACTAGCTCTTGTAAAACAGTGTTGATCAAGCCATTTTCGTGCATCGTTTAATTCACTTTTTTGTTCTTTGTTATTTAAACTTGCTAAATGTCGATGTGTATTTGTATGATTCATTAAATCCCAACCAGATCGATATAAAGTATTTAATTGACGTAATGACATATATCCTTCAGTACCTATTTTCGAAGGTATGACAGCAATGCTTCCTTTTACATCATTTTCCTTTAAGATTTTAAAACCTTTCGTAAATTGCGTTTCCCATCCATCATCCATTGTAAAAATAATGTTAGCTTTATTTTTGTTTTTTTGAATTTCTTGTGGTGTTTTAACTTTACTTTGAAAATTTATACAATTAGTAGTTTGCTGCGAATCATTTTGTGGTTTAGGCTCTGACAAATAAGATGCACTACTTCTCATAAATGGATATGCTATTAAGAATGATGAAATCAGAACAGCATATACGATAACAAGTTTTTTATCCAACGTTCTTCATTCCTTTATCCTTTTCTAACTCATAAATTCTTCCCGATCGTGATACTTTGTTCCAATCATTCCGGTTTATAAAATAGGAAATAGTTCCAAATAATACAAAAAATAATGTTACAAAACGATAGACAAATAGGTCTAAAATAATTGTAACCGTTAATCTGATCTTTTCTTTGCCTTTAAATTTAACGCCATAATAATTAGCCAAATACATAGCAAATAGACTATATATAAAATTTAAAGATACAACCCCAAGCAGATAGAATAATAGTAGATTTTGAGCATGTCCTATATTTGTAAACAACATATAGCCAAAATTAAAAAGTGTAAAATAAATAGCAACTGTACCTAAAATAAAAGAATCGATTAACATAAAGAAAGAAACAGTGCGAAATAAAAAGGTCTTTATAAGCATCGGAAAATTATAAATGACACAATCAATAAATGCCTTTTGCCAACGAACCCTTTGTTTAAATAAATCCTTCCAGGTTTCTGGACACTCCGTATAACAGACAGCATTTGGTACAAACACCATTCTCTTGCCAGGATTTTTTAAAATGTACTGTTGAAATTTTAATGTAATGTCGATATCTTCTCCTAAAGTCTTTCTATATCCACCAACTTTAAATAAAATTTCTCTATTAAATACCCCGAATGCCCCAGAAATAACGGAGAGTGCATCGAATTTCGCAAGAGAAACTCTATTAATATAGAATCCTTTTATGAATTCAAAAATTTGAAATCGAATGACATGATTTACCTTTAAAGTGCGATCGATATTTTCATGATTAAATTGGACACCCTGAAGGGGATGCACCATTCCTCCTGCTGCTAATACATCAGGATCTTGGAAAACTTCGTTTAGGACATCCAATGCGTCGTTTGCTAGAATACTATCTGCATCTAAAGTTACGACTAATTCATTTTTTGAGTATTCGATTCCAGCGTTTAAGGCGTCATGTTTTCCACCATTAACTTTATCAATTACGTAGACATTAGGGTAAATAGTCGATTTATAAAAGTTTTTGATTGTATTACTCTTTAACTGATTTGATATCTTTCGCTCTTCCGGTAAAAGACGAAGAAGTTTATGCAAAATTTTCATGGTTCCATCTTGAGAACCATCGTTAATGTAAATAACTTCTTTTGCTGAGTAATCTAATCTATTAATACCTTTTATTGCTGTTTCGATAATGCTTTCTTCGTTAAAGCATGGAATAAGTATACTGATGCTTTTATTAGTTCTTACAAGGTTTTGTTGGAACTTCTTACGATTAAAAAAAATTGGAAGCGAATTAATCATATGTAAGATTGGGAAGAAGGTACATAAGAATAGGATGAGTATTGTAACAAATTGCATAATTAAATCTCCTTAAAACTTGTATTGTTACATAATTTCAATATCTGAGTATGAAAGATAAAAAATCAATCAGTCAGTCATAACAAAATTAGATTTCTACTACGATTATTTTAACGAGATTTCGGTTTGTTTAATATGTTATTTTTTCAACAAATTATTTCAAAATGGATACTAAAAAGACAAATATTAAAATGTTTTCGAAATTAGCGGAAATTTCACATACCGTATTGTAATGAACAAAAAGGGGAAAGTTTCTATTCATGTTTGCTTATGATTGCACTAATCTCTAAATGGGGGATTATTATTTTGAAGGTGAAGTAATTTTTAAAACTATTTCCTTGAAGTGTAATGAAAAAAAATATTTCATTTAAGTAAACAAGGGCTAATTATACTAAGTGTTGTGATCAATGGATTGAAGGAGAATTAGTTGCTTGAACTAATTCGGGAAAAAATAAAGCTAATTAATAAAACAAAACAGCCGAAAACTTAATAAAAAGATTCGGCTGATTTATTTTTACGTTAATTTTAATGTTTAAAGTATTATCTAACAAATAATCCTACAATCGTTCCTGTTAATACTGAACCTAGCGTAGCAACTAATAATACTTTTAAACCAAATTTAGCAAAAAGCTCTGATTGTTTTTTATCAATTGCAGCAATTGCACCATATATAATACCAATTGATGAAAAGTTAGCAAATGATACTAAGAATGATGACACGATTGCTACAGTTTTTGTTGATAAATTAGGAATGATTTTTTGGAAATCAAGCATTGCGACAAACTCATTTGCAGCAACTTTTGTCCCCATAACTGATCCTGAGCGTACTAATTCATCTGTTGGGATACCCATGATGAAAGCAACAGGTGCAAAAACATATCCTAAAATTTCAGTAAATGTCATTCCGATAATTGAATTGAATACGAAATTAATCATTGCAAGTAAACCAATATAGGTTATTAACATTGCACCTACAATTAAAGCAACTTTACCTCCATCAAGAGCACCGTTACCGATGGCTTCAAATAATGACTTTTCTTTAATCATTTCTTTGACATTAATATCTTCATCTTGTTCTGATGTAACAGGACATGCCATTGAAGAAAGAATTAAACCAGAGAACACGTTGATTGGTAGTGCAACTAGTACATATTCAGGGGGAATCATTTGCATATATGCACCTAAGATCGAACATGATACCGCTACTAACGAAGAAGTAACGACAACAAATAATCGGTTAGGTGTTAGTTTATGTAATTCAGTTTTAACAGAAAGAATTGCTGTTGTATCACCGAATACCATACTATTTACAGCAACGAAAGACTCAATCTTTGGTAAGCCTGTAATTTTTGCAACTGCACCACCGATATATTTAATTGCTAACGGTAGTATTCTTGTGTAAGTCAAAATTGATAATAATGAAGATACGAAAATGATCATCATTAAAACATTAATCCAGAAATAACCCTTTGTCGATAAATCACCGAATACAAATGAAATACCTTCGTTACCAAATGATAAAACTTTATTAAAGAAAGAGACGATTTTTTGTAAAACTGTTCTTCCAATTGAGGTTTTTAGCATAAACCAAGCTAAAATCAATTGGACCACTAACATAATTGCAACAGCTTTATAGTTAATGTGCTTTTTATCATTAGACATTAGCCAACTAATAATAAGTATCAAGATAATGCCAATGATTGCAATAATATATGACATTTATTTTCCTCCAAACTACAAAATCGTAGAATAATTTCTAATTTGCAATCTTATTGTTTCCAATCAATATAAAAATATCATTAAATAAAGTAAGGTTTTTTTATATAAATAGTTGAACCAATTTCATGCCACCCCACACACCTATAATCCCACAGATTGCTGAAAATACAGGTGGTGCCGGAATTGGTAATTTAATGAGAGTAAATACAACTCCAACAATTAAACCTGCGATTAAGCTCATAATTATTTCATGCATATTTACTAACTCCTTTTTGTTCAACACTTTTTACGATTGATCAAAATTACTAAACGCCAATCTTCTCCGTTAATAGGGTATTATCCCCAAAAATCATAGCTAATACAAATTACTCCACTAAAGAAAACTTTTTTTGTAAATCAAATAGTTGATAGGTAAAAAGAATGTTATTAAAGAATATATTTGTAAAGTAATTCTAAACTTGATCACTTAGAATAAATATTTTCAAGTTGAAAGGGGCTTATGAATGAAACATTCGCTGTTGCAAGAAATTCATGATTTTACTTTATTTGGTGAACATGCAGATCATTTTGAATACTTAGCAAGCGGAAAAGATGGAGATGTTTACACTAGAGACAATTATGTAATAAAAGTATTTAAGGAAGATGGGAAAAGTCGAGATGATGGAATGAAACTTCACCTTCTTGAACGAAGTATTTACTATCCAAAAGTCCATGCATTTACGCATGATTTTATGGTAAGTGATCGAATATATGGTGAAACTTTTTATCAATTAGATGGACATAGTAAAAATTTACGTAAACAATTTGAAACAGAGATTAATCAAGCGATCTTTGATGCTCAATATGCAGGCTTAAATGCGTTCGACTTACATAATCATAATTTAATGTTATCAAATGATGGAGAGGTTCGAATTGTAGACGTCGGGCGATTTTCTCTTGAAGAAGAAACGCTCCAACTAGGCTTTTTTAAATCTTTATTTGGAAGTTCCCATCGACGTCACAAAAAACAGAAAAGACGTCATGATCACTCATCTTCAAGGCATCATTACAGACACTCTTCATCGTCGAGACGCCATCATCGTAGACATTCGAGCTCATATAGCTCATACTCTTCCTAAAAATAAATCCAACTTACTACGTTAAGGTGGATTTTTTTGTCAATTGCATAAGTTATAATAGAATGGAAAAACTAACCAATATTGTTAAACATAATATTGGAGGGCAAAATGTATAAATCAATCGTATCGTTTATGCTTTTAATATTTCTTGGTTTTTCCTTCGATCATTTTATGGTAGCAAAGGCTAGTGTATATACGAAAGAAATGTTAAAAAAAGAAATTGAGAATTACGGAGAAAAAGCAACTAACAAAATCCCGGCATCCTATAGTAAAGAAGATGCGCTAAAAAATGGAGATATATTAATAATAGGAAGAACTACTAATCATAATGAACGGATTCAAAAATTTATTAATAATGTAAAAAATAAGAAGCCTGACTTTATTCGATTTGTTGAATTTACTTCAAAAGGTGATCCAGTAATTACAGAATATCAATATAATGGAAAATTAATTTATTATCGATTCGATAGTTCAAGGGATCGAACAGACCGATATCGAAAAGGTACATTTGCGATGAGTAAATTTGTTACAGGACCAAAAGTATTAGAAGACTATTGCCAAAAGCTAGTCGTAAATTCAAATACGTCATATTTAACAAATTGTTATCATTTTGATAAGGTGGAATTTTAATTATTTAAGAACGTCGGTTAATAAATCGGCGTTTTTTGTATGACATGAGAGTGAATGAAATTTCACTCACCGTAAATTAATACAAAACAATCTAGAACTTTAAATTCATAAATAAAACTTAATAAACAGTTATTCTAACTCAATAATTTCACGTACCGTAATGTATTCCTAAAATTATTTCTTTTAACGATAAGATGGACAAAAAGTTCCAAACTAAACTATAATTTCTACATATAACGAATAAAACTACTACTAAAATCTGGAAATAAAAAAGATTCACCAAAGGAGTAAATAAAATGACAGAAAATATAGTTCAAAATGAGAAAAATGAGAAAACTGAGATCATAAAATACATACCTCCAAAAGGAGAATTTACAAAATTTTTGTCCGATGAGGATTATTTAGAAAAAGGACGATTTTGGGGTTTATTTAATAAAAATCCAAAACATGATTTTTTATTCAAAGGTCAAGACTTTCAAGTAAATGTAAAGCTTGTTGGCTATGAAACTTATGGGGTTACAGATGAGTACCATACAATTATTATAGAATTTGAAGATGGCAATTTAACATGTATTCATCCTGCTTATTTAAAAGAAATGCAATCACCAAGTTTTAAGAAAGTATACACAGTTGGGGAAAGTGATACGAAGAGCAGTGAAGAGAAGAAAACAGAATCAGAAAAAGAAACAAAGTCGAAAGAAAGTACTTCTAAAGCTACTACAAAGAAAAAAGTAGAAAAGAAAGAGGAAGTTTCAATTACATTACCAACTGATAAATCACATTTTAGCGGCACCGTTAAAGAATTTAGTACAAAATATAATCATTTCAATGATAGCGAGGAAGAGATCGTTATTTGGGAAAATGTTGCTGTCAAAGGAGAACAGGAATTATTAATTGGAAATGCTTGGTGCTCATTGAGTAAAACCTTAAAGGCAGCTGAGTTAGAGGTAGGTAAATCTTATCAATTTGATGGAAAAGTAGTTGATAAGAAACTAAACAAAGAAGTTAAATATAAACTAAATAACCCTTCAAAAGTTGCTGGAATTTAAATCTAAAGCGAGAATATAAGTTTCAAATTAATTTAGATGTAGATTAAAAGTATTCATAAAAAGATAATCAGATCAGTTAGCTTTTTTATTTCTCTGTTAAAAAAACAAATGAAACAATTAGTGAATCATATTAATAATGCTATACCAGCCTTAATGAGCAACATTAAATTGACTAAATAAAAATCTCGTTTAATTACTATATGAATTAGTTATATATAAGATAAAAAGACTGTTTTAATTAACAGTCTTTTTAAGTTGCAATTATCTACATTTTAGTTTAACAGAGCCAAATCTTTAAAGGTCAATTTAATGAACCGCTTTTATGATTGTTAAGACTTTGAACATTTAAAAGTATCGTAATTTTTTTAAAAGTAAAGTTAGAGCGGTTATCACCACAATGACTCAACTAATTTTGTTAATTTTTATAAATTCTAGCATAGGTTGGAAGGCTAAATACTTTCTTTCCGTTAACTGTACGATAAACAATTACTTTAAAGTAGTATGTTTTCCCTTTTGTCAACTTCACATTTTTAAAGCTAGTTAGACTTCCGCTTGTGTTTGTACCAACCAAACTAAATGTTCCATTCGGAGAAGTGGAACGATAAATTTGATACCCACTTGCTCCATCAATTTTTGACCAAGATAAGGTCATTGAATTAGAACTCAGTTTTTTCACCCAAAGTGTACTAGGTGTTGCTGGGATAGCTTTACCACTCGTGTTTTTTGTGAAAGAAGTATAGCTATTCGTTCCATTAATAGTTCGATATGCTCTTACTTTATAATAATAGATAGTACCAGTTGCAACAGAGTTGTTTGTAAAGGTATTCGTACTTTCATTTAACACCGTACCAACCTTACTATAAGTCCCTGAACTAGAGGTGCTTCGGTATATTTCATAGCCACTAACTCCTGGTAAGTTGTTCCAAGTGATTTTAATCTTGTTGTACGAACTAGAAACAGCCTTTATTGTCGCATCAACTACAGTCGTGTTTGCTGTCGTACTGATATTTCCGATTTCATCTACTGTGTAAATTCCGATTACAGTTCCTGCTTTTTGAGCTGGAATCGTGATGTTATACTTTCCATTTACTGCTACAGTTTCTCCAAGTTTTTTACTTCCTACAGTCGCAGACACTTTCGTACCATTTTCGGCTGCACCTGTTAAATGCGTATCAATATGATAAACAGGGTCAACACTTGGTGTTTTATCTAGAAAATCCGCTTTAATCCGATAAGAGGAAATTGTTGTTCCAGGTAAATCTACTCCAGGTGGTTCAATCGGAACAACGTGAACATAATACGTACCTTTATCTAGATTTAAATTGAGGTGTATCTTTTCACCTGAATTTTGCGTATAGCCGTATGAACCGTATGAACTTAAAGGCATTACCTTGCTATCATAAAGCCACATCGAAAAAAGTCCCACTGTATTATCGAGCACAACACGGACAAAACCATATTTATTTGTCGTAATCTGATAAAAATCTCTATCATTCATATTCGTACAACTTGAAGAATAATATTGGTTTGATGTCAATGGCATGCTTGTTTCGTCTGTATCATTTGGTTCGAAAGTAGTTTTATCTCTTGTAAATATAGATGGAAATGTTGCTTTTATTCGATAAGAAGCAATTTTATCAGCTGTATAGTACGGATCAACATAAAGATAATACGTACCTTGTGGAACGTTCGTACTGAAATAGATCAGACCATTTGGTGATGGTTGGTGAGGGTGGTCTACGTAATTTCCCGAACTATCATAAAGATTAAAATTAAAATTACCAACAATTTCATCAATAGCAATATATACATTCCCTGCTTTGTCTGTTGTCAATTGATAGACATCTCTATCAAGATAATGTTCGGCAGTTGAGCTCGTATATTCTCCATTTTTAAGAATTGTACTTGTTAGCATGGTTTCGTTTGGTTCAAATGTAACCTCATTTCTACTAAACGAAGCTGCATATGTCGCTTTAATTCGATAGCTACCAATAGAAATCCCACTTAAATCGCGCGGTTCTACTTGAATGGTATAACTACCTTTTAGTAGTTTGCCTCTTAAGTTAAGAATTGGATTCGAACCACCATTATAAGTAGTTGAAATGGTCTTCCCATCACTATCAAAAAGAGTTAGATTGTATTTACCGACTGTATTATCGAGTATGATGTAATACTCTCCATCTTCATTCGTTGTAAATTCATATGTGTGTTTCGTTCCTTCTGCTATCTGTGCAGTAATCGGGTTACCATTTTGTATTGGAGTATTCGTTTCTTCTGCAAATGTGAGACCATTAAATGGAATGGTCATCATAAAAACAATTATAAAAATGCTAAATATCTTTTTCATTTTTCCCTCCAGTATCCGTTTCTATTTCCACCTTTATATCCCCTACTCTTTTTACACAAACTTATTTTTATGTTCATCATCAAATCTACCATATTTTTACTAGATTCATACACTTAAATTAATCTATTTTTTTTAAAAAATATTTATTTTCTATAAATGCTTTAAAAGTTTATCTTTAATTGGAACGTAGATATTTGTTCAATTGACTTACATACCTTATTTTAATATCTCTTTGGACGAAGAGACGCTTCTCGATATATTTTAATTTCATACTAACACCACACCGATCCGATAGCATCTTCACTCAACTAATTCACCAAGCTTAGGATGTACTAGGAAGGAAGAAAAAATGGTTACATGTTTTTATTCTTTTAGACAAATAATTTAATAAAACACAATACCTATAAAAAAGGTAATTAGAGTATAATCCTGAAAATTAGTATCTTAAGTCTTGTATTACTACTTTTTACTAATCATAAAAAGAAGTTTAGTATCTTAAAACACTTATTTAAGGGGGCGTATTTGTTGAGAAGAAGTAAAATTATTATAACGTTTCTTACTTTTGTTTTAGCAGGTTCTTTATTTTCAAATACAGCACTTGCAAAAGAGGATAAAGTTAATACTTATGAAAAGATCGAGCTAGTTGGTCTTGGAGACTCCATAACATTTGGTTTCAATTTAGGCATTACTAATAATATACCATCAAACTATGCGTTTCCTTTTCTAATTGGTGAAAACGCAAACCTTGAAGTTCGTGATTTAGGCGTTCCAGGTTGGACGACAGCTAATCTTCTACATGCAATCAAACATGATACCAATTTCAGACAATCAATAAAACATGCAGACTATATTAGTTTGGATATAGGAAATAATGATTTGTTACATATTTTGAAAAAAAGTAATCACTTAGAACAACTTCCTGGAAAAATTGCTTCAATGATGCCGAAATTAACAGGAAATTTAAATGAAATAATTAAGGAAATTCGTAAACTTTGTGATGCTCCGATTGTTTTGTACAATTTTTATAATCCATTTCAAGTAAATAATCAACCGATGCATAAACTATCAAATCAATTATTATCATTTATCATTAATCCTAAAATTGCTAGCATTGCAGGGAAATATAAAAATGTAAAAATAGCTGATGCTTTTTCTGCGTTTGATGAAAAACAAGCAACATATGTTAGAAAGGGAGATATACATCCAACAATTGATGGACAAACTGTACTAGCTAATATCGGAAGGAACGCTCTCGGAATAAAAAAATAAAAATTTTGTATTAAGTTTTTATTTTTCAATTTAACTTATTTATAATTATCGATTAACCATAGATGGTGGTTAATCTTTTTTTTGTAGTCATTTCTAATATTAATTAATTTTGAATCGAGACATAACACATTCATAGTAGAACTATATATTAATATTTACTAAAATGCCGTTAGTTTTGAATCAATGATTTTATATTTAGGAGTGATTTAATGGAAAGTATCCATGAGATACTAAATGAGATTACCTCATTTAAAGAAGGTGATGTATTAGCTACAATTATTCATGTAGAAGGCACAGCCTACCGGAAAGAAGGAACTTCCATGTTATTTAAGGGGAATGGGAAAGAGGTTGGCTTACTAAGTGCCGGTTGCCTTGAAGCAGATTTGTCATATCGAGTTCAAGAAACAAGAGTAAGAAAAACAGCTCAAACTGTTACTTATGACATGAGTGCTGAGGATGATTTAACATGGGGCAATGGAGCAGGGTGTAACGGGATTATTACTGTGCTTTTAGAGCCAATTGATGAAAGTTTGTTTCTTTTACTAACTAAATTAAAAAGATACCTCTTAAATGGTACGAGTGTATCGATGATGAAAATTTTTTCGGATAATAGTAATGAAGTTGAAACATTATTCTTAGTGGATGAAAAGACCTTTTTTGGAAATTGTAATGAACGAAAATTAGTTCAGATTAAAAGTGCTCTTAGTGAATTACATTATACGAATCAAAAAAGTGGTCTTCGAACGATTGAACTGTTTGAAACTAATATGTATTTACATACTTTTCATCCAAAGCCTCGATTATTCGTGTTTGGAGCAGGTAAGGATGCGATTCCTTTAGTAAAACTTGCTTCTTTAGCAGGATTCTTTGTAACTATAACTGATTGGCGAGCAGAACTATGTTCTAAAGAAAACTTTCCAGACGCAGAAAAAATCCTTGTAGGCTTTCCGAGCGAAATCATACCAAGCCTTCAATTGACTGCTTCTGATTCTGCTATTATCATTACCCATCAATTCCAAAAAGACAAGGAAATATTAAATCATATTTTAAATAGTAATCTTAAGTATTTAGGTGTTCTTGGTGGAAAAAAACGAATCCAACGACTTTTGGAAGGTAAAAAAGGAGAGACAGAAATAAATAGTCCAGCTGGCCTGCAAATTGGGGCTGAGGGCCCAGAAGAGATTGCAATCAGTATTGTTGGTGAATTAATTCAGAGACAAAGAATCAAGAAGTTATCTAAGCATGAAGAATAATAGAATCATTGCAATTTTACTTGCTGCAGGTAGTAGTAAAAGAATGGGACAGAATAAAATGTCACTTCCATTAGGTAATTCCACAATTGGAAGTTTCGGTTTACGTAAATTTATCAATTCTAATATTGACCATGTTTTTGTCGTCACAAAAGAAGATGATTCACTAAATTGGATTAGCAAAGATCTTTTTCAAAAACCTTATAAAAATTCATGGACACATGTTCCATGTACAAGTGCTAACGAGGGACAATCATATTCTTTAAAATGTGGTTTAACTCAAGCCCTAAAAACAAAGCCTTTAGGAATCATGATTCTCCTCGCAGACCAACCTTTTTTATCGAACCAAACGATTAATGAATTACATCAAATTTATTTAAACCGTGTTAGTGAGAATTCAACAATTCCTTTTTTAGCAGCAAGCTTTCAAAGTATACCCAGACCCCCAATCATCCTTTCTCCAAATACGATACCTGATTTATTCATGTTAAATGGAGATGAAGGAGCAAGATCAATTATTCGCAATCATACTAATTTAGAAGGTTTGTTAGTTGAATTTGAAAATAAGTGGGATTTTTTCGATATTGATACAAAAGAAGCGTATGATGTAGCGAAAGGAATTGAGCTTAATGGTGATTAATCAAGGACATGCAAACTTTCATTATCCTGCTGTATGGATTCCAGATACACTTGAAAAAGCATACAAATTAAAACAGGAATTCCTTAATGACTCATGCATAATCGCAGGTGGAACTCTTTTACAAACTTATTGGGAAAAGGGAGTACAGTATCCTAAAAATCTAATAAGTATTGAAAACGTAAAAGAATTGCAGGAGTATAAGTTGGTGAAAAATAATCGTCAAACCTTTATCCTAATTGGAGCATTAACCACTTTAGATTGTTGTAGGAGTAAACCAATTTTCCTTAAAAATGTCCCAATATTAGTTGAAGCCATTCGCAATATAGCATCTCCAGCTATTCGAAATAGAGCAACAATTGGGGGAAATATTGCAAATGGTAATGGTGATGTCATTCCTGCATTATTAGTACTTGATGCGAGTCTTATATTATATGATGGACATCATATGCGAGAAATAAAGTTAACAGAATGTATAAAAGATGAGAAATATCTATCAAATTCCATTCTCGTGAACGTTAAAATACCTGTACAAACAAAGAAAGCTAGTGAAAATTATTTCTATAAAAAAATAGGATTAAGAGAGAGTTTTTGTCAAAGTATTGTGAGTATATCTGGTTATTTCAAAATTGGCAAAAAAAAGGTGATTGAACAAGTTTACCTAGCTGTTAGTGGTAGCTCTTTTTCACCTCAGAGGCTAGTAGACACCGAAGAGATGATTAAAAAGTTATACCTACCATCTTATCAATTAAAGGAAATAGCTCAAGCAATCAAAAAGGAATTCAAACCTCCTTCTGACCATTTTACATCCTCAAACTATAAACAGGAGATTACAACTAATATTATTGTTTACGAGATTACTAAAATAGTTAGTAAATAAGAGGTGGACAATGAGTGAAAATTTGATTCCAACAGAAAAAGAAAGAAGAGTTCGTCCGGATGGTTTAAGCAAGGTGAACGGTGAAATGAAATATCTAACAGACCTTTCCTTCCCAAACATGTTATATGGAAAAGTATTAAGAAGCACTGAGCCGCATGCAGAGATTTTATCTATATCAATTGATGAAGCTGAAAAACTTTCGGGGGTTAAAGCGATTGTTACTTATAAGGATATCCCTGGTTTAAATGGTTTTGGTTTAATATTCCCTGACCAACCCGTTTTTTGTAAAGATCGAGTAAGATATGTCGGTGATGCAATTGCTGCTATTGCCGCTGATACAGAAGAAATTGCTGAACAAGCATTGGAATTGATTAAAGTCGAATATAGAAAGCTACCTGTTATTGATAGCCCTGAAATGGCTCTCCGCAAAGAAGCTCCTAAATTACATGAACAAGGAAATATTTTACATCAAGCTAAATATCAAAAAGGTGATGTTTACCAAGGCTTTCGTGATTGTAGTACGATTGTAGAAGAAACATATGAATTACCTAGACAAATGCATGCCTATATGGAAACAGAAGGAGGAATCATAGTTCCTGAAACAAGTGGGAATCTAACAGTATATGTTGGAACACAGCATGGTTTTAAAGATCGTTTTCAATTGTCCAGAATCCTAAATATGCCAGAAGGAAATATTCGAATTATCTCCAGCCCAATGGGTGGTTCATTTGGAGGTAAAGATGAGTTAAATATTCAACCATATGGAGCATTGTTAGCATTAAAAACTAAATGTCCAGTCAAAATTCACCAAAGTAGAAGTGAATCTGTTAAGTCTGGCATAAAGCGTCATCCAATGAAAATTACAATGAAAACGGGTGTAAATGTAAATGGGGAAATTGTGGCACATAAAGTAAAAATTATTGCCGATACAGGTGCATACGCAACATTAGGTCCCGCTGTTTTAGATTTTGCTATCGAGCATGCTCCTGGACCATATATTATCCCTAATATTGAAATTGAAGGATTTTCAGTATTTACAAATAATGGAGTTGCTGGTGAATTTAGAGGATTTGGCGGAAATCAAATATCGTTTGCTCTTGAGGGACAAATAGACCGAATTGCTGAAAAACTAAAAATGGATCCAATTGAATTTCGTTTTAAAAATTTAAGAAAAAAAACTGATTTAGGACCATTAGGTCAAAAGATTGTACCAACAAATGGTGCTTATGATGTATTAAATCAAATATCTAAAAGACTTATACAAAATAATCATAATGAAAAAGATCTTTGTCAGCATTGGAAGTTATATGGAAAAGGAATTGCCCTTACAATGCATGGTGGGGGACTTGGATATGAAAGAATAGATCCAGCTGGAGGTCGGATATCGTTTACGAGAAAAGGTAAAATTGAAGCGGCATTTGGATTTGAAGAATGTGGTCAAGGTTTACTCGCTGTTATCCAAACATTATTAATTGAAGAATTTAATTGTACAATCCAAGATATTAATATTATTATAGGCGACACTGAACTAGTGCCAATTAGCGGTTCTTCAACAGCTTCTAGAGCTACAAGCATGGTGTGGCATTCTCTAAAAAGAATGAAAGATTCATTTAACAATCAGATTCTTGTTCTAGCCCAAAAAGCTACTAGAATACCTATGAATATTCTTAAAATGGGACCGAATGGAATTTGGTTGAAAGGTAAAGGTAGAGAAGATAAATTTATTATGTCTTATAAAGAACTTGCTCAAAAAATGCCTCAAAAGCAAGATATAATCGTTCAAACTTCTTTTGATTTTCCTACAAGTCCTGATGCATCTGTCGGAGGTAGTCACTATCTTTATACGTTCTCAACTGTTTTGGCACAAATTGAGATTGACCTCCTTACAGGTAAAATTAAGATACTTGATCTAGACCAGGTAGTTGCTGCTGGACCAGTTGTTAATCCTTTAGGGTATAAAGGACAAATAGAAGGTGGAGGTGTAATGGCTTTAGGGTATACATTGATGGAAGATTCGTTAATGGAAAATGGAGTTTATGTTTCTGATAACTTTGATACGTATCTAATACCAACAATTTGTGATGTACCTTGTAAATTAAATGTAGAACCAATTGAAAAACTTGATGAAGAAGATTCATTTGGACCTAGAGGAGTTGGAGAAATCGGAACAGTTGCTGTTGCTCCTGCAATTGCTAGGGCAATTTTTGATGCAACAGGTTGTTGGATCAATAAATTACCAATTTCACCAGAATATTTATTGAAATTAATAACTTCAAGGAGATCAGATAATGGGTATGAATAAATATGATCAAGATCAACCTATTCATTTGCTTGAACTTAATTTAAAAATAAATAATATTGAAAAACAACTACATGTTGCTCCAACAACGCGTCTTATTGACATTTTACGAGAACATTTAAAAATGACAGGAACAAAAATTTCTTGTGAAATTGGTCGATGTGGTGCGTGTGCTGTTCATATGGATCATAAACTAGTTAATTCATGTTTAATGATGGCTTATCAAGTAAATAATACTTCAATTTGTACAATTGAAGGGATAGCAGATGTAGAACTCCATCCTATACAGAAAGCTTTCTTAGAAGAAGGAGGGTATCAGTGTGGATACTGTACTCCGGGTATGATTATGGCTGTAAAAGCACTCATCGACACAAATTCAAATCCAACAGAGGATGAAATCAAAGAAGCATTATCGGGTAATCTATGTAGGTGTACTGGATATACAGGAATTATACGCTCGGTCCAAAAAGCAATTGCAATGATAAATCAGATTTAATTATTTAAGTATAAATAACACTAATTTTAAATTTTGTCCTTCTATATTTCCCCTATAGTAAATAGTGGAAATATGAGGGGATTTTTTGCGTTTAGAGATATTTTTTAATTTTCTTTATGGTGCAAATCCTGGTTTTTATACTTCGAATATAATAATCAATCTGGTGATTAATAATAATACAGATAAACTGTCCCTATTTTGTTTGTTTATTTCTTTTAAATATTTTGATGAAATCATAAATTGGTTAATTGTTTTTACTAACTGATCAGTAAAACTAGGTTTTATTTCCGAAAATTCAGAAATATGATATTCTAAAATAGACTGGGTAGTTTAGATTTTTAGTCATCAAAAAAGAAAGGGGATGATGACTTGGTTTCAAATTGTAATTTATCATTAAACGAAGAAAATCAATTAATTAGTCATGTTGACCTACATGAGGTTTTTAATAACATGGCGGAAGGATGTTACTATTTAAATTCAAAAATGGAATTTGTTTTTATTAATAAGGCTGCTGAAGCAATGATTGAAAAGCCGAAAAAAGAGTTAATCGGTGTTTGTTTGTGGGATGCATTACCTAATTATGTAGATACAGATGTATATCATTATTACAATATGGCCTATAATGAACAAAAAATTCAATCATTTGAAACAATAACGGAGTACTCGCTTATTCCATATGAAATTAGGGTCATACCCGATCAGAATGGGATATTAGCAATTTTTAGTAATATATCTGAGAAAAAAATACAGGAAGAAGAGCAGAGATATTTTGAAAAATTAAAAATAATAGGAGAAATGGCTGCTGGTGTAGCGCACGAAATTAGAAATCCACTTACTACAGTAAAAGGATTTTTACAATTAGGGTTACAAAATAAAGATTTTGAAAGCTATCGTCAAATATTTGAAGTTATGATCGATGAAATTAATCGGGTAAACGCAATTATTACTGAATTTCTCGATATTGCAAAGAAAAAGCCTAACAAGCTTGAAGAACATAATTTAAATCAAATAATAAATACTTTATATCCATTACTTGAAACAAGAGCATTAAAAGAGGACAAACTCATTATAAGAGAGCTAAATGAAATTCCTAATTTAATCATTGATCAAAATGAAATTAGACAACTACTTTTAAATATGGTTAGTAATTCTTTAGATGCAATGGATATTAGAAAAATTGTAAAAATACATACTTATATTGAAGACGATAAAATTGTTATGTCAATTAATGATGAAGGAAATGGCATTCCACCAGAAATAGTCGAGAGAATATCCACCCCATTTGTCACATCAAAAGAAAGTGGAACTGGATTAGGATTAGCAATTTGTTATGCGATTGCTAAGCGAAATAACGCAACGATTGATTTTACAACTAGTGAAAATGGTACGAATTTTAATATTAGATTTAATAGATAAGTACTTTGTTAAAGCTTTGTCTAAATTTAAATTAATTGCTATATATTCCTTATAATTTGGTTAAAAGTCATTAATTCTTATATTATTAGCAATCGTTGTCATTACACTTTCTGACATCAATTAAAAATTTTTATTGTAGTCTTAATGTTCATTAAATGGGGTGCCGAAAAGTTCGGTAAAACTGAAATTTCGGCACCCCTTATTTATTGATTAGCAGGAACTTAAAAAGCTACAATTAATACATAAATAAAAGTTCATTAAGACTAACTAACAAAGTCTGATATAATTCATAATTTAAAAAGAAGAACTTCTATTTGGCTAACAGACAAAAGGAGTGTGTAAGATGGAACGTAAAAAAATAAATAAGCTTTTAATTTGGATGGTAATTTTATCTCCGGTTTTATTCTTCCTAATACCGGTATTAGTCGGTTTAATTTTAACACATCCATTTAGACGAAAAACCGAACAAACCCCTGCCGATTATAATTTGCAATTTGAAGAAGTTGAATTTAAGAGCAATCTTGATCAAGTTGTGCTAAGGGGATGGTGGATACCAGCAAAAAATTCAACAGCTAAAACCGTCATTACTGCACACGGGTACACAGATGAACGAAGTCAAAAAAAGATTAATGGTCTTCGAATAGTTCAATCAATTCATGATCAAGGGTATAATGTATTGATGTTTGACTTCCGTAATAGTGGAAAATCAGGTGGACGAACAACAGGAATAGGATATTATGAACAGCATGATTTATCGTCGGCAGTGGAATATGTGATTAACCAACGAAATCAACAAGAAATTGTTTTGCTTGGATGGAGTATGGGTGGGGCGACATGTTTACTGGTTGGTAGTCTTCATCCACAAATTAAAGGAGTTATTGCAGATAGCCCATTTCATGATTTACAAACGTATTTGGAAGATAATTTAAGTGTATGGTCAAAATTACCTAAAAAACCTTTTACGTCAATTATTTTACGTTCGATGAAACATTTATTAAAGATTGACCCAAAAGAAGTGTCACCAGTTATATCAGTTCAAAAAGGAAATTCAACAAATTATTTATTAATTCATGGAAAGAATGATTTGAAAGTACCATTCAGTAGCAGTGAAATGATTTATGAACAAATCCCTAATGAAAACGAAAAAACATTATGGCTAACAGAACATGGCCATATTACTACATTTATTGAAGAACCAGAACCATATACGAAGAAAGTTATTGATTTTATTAATAAGACGTTTTCGTCCTATACAAATTAAATAACTAATTTGATTTTGTAAAACAGATTAACCTTAAAGAGTGGTTGATCTGTTTTTTTTATTAGAGAAAGATATTCTTCAGTACATGAAAGTTGAGCGTGTAGAAAATACTATTATTTATAAATTGGTTTAAATAAAAAGTATAATTTTTGCCCAAAAAAGCTCTATTTTACTAAAAAGGCAGGCGAACTAAGATGGCAAATGAATATCGTTCGCGAGAGGAACGTAAACGGCTGGAAAAGCCTTCTAAAATTTCCAATAAGTCTGAAGGCTTATGGAAAAAAATTACTGTAACATTATTATCAATCGTAATTGTTTTCATACTGATTGGTGTAGGAATATTTTCATATTTAGTTAGCGGAGCACCCGCATTAGATGAATCAAAACTTAAAGTACCGCTCTCTTCTACTATTGTTGATAAAGATGGCAAAGTTGTAGCAGAGTTAGGTAGAGAACAACGTACAAAAGTGTCCTACAATGAAATTCCTAAAGTTGTAGAAGACGCATTTATTGCTACCGAAGATGTGCGTTTTTATCAACATAAAGGCGTAGACATTCGTCGGGTATTCGGTGCAGTTTTAGCGAATATTACTGGAGGGTTCGGATCGCAAGGTGGAAGTACAATCACTCAGCAAGTAGTAAAAAACTCATTTTTATCATCTCAAAAAACAATTAAGCGTAAAGTTCAGGAATGGTACTTAGCTTTTAAATTAGAACAAAGATACTCTAAACATCAAATATTAGAAATGTATTTAAATAAAGTTTACTTCTCAAATGGTCTTAAAGGGCGAGGAGTATATGGTATAGCTAAAGCTTGTGATACTTATTTTAGTAAAGATTTATCTAAAATTACATTACCAGAAGCAGCAACATTAGCAGGTATGGTGAAAGCTCCAAATAGCTATAATCCTGCAAAGCACCCTATTGAGTCACAAAATCGTAGAAATACAGTTTTAAGTCAAATGAAAAAATATGGTTATATTACAGAAGAACAATATACAAGTGCAAAAGCAATACCAATGAAATCATTAGTAAAGGTGCATGAATCTGGTGAAACAAAATACAATTCATTTATCGATGTAGTCGTAAATGAAGTAGAAAAAAACAGTGATGCAAATGTCTATACTGATGGACTAACGATTGAAACAACATTAGATCCTAAAGCTCAGGATAAAGCAGATGAAATATTAAGTAGAGGTAAAAGCTTCTATCCTAGTGATGAATTTCAAACTGGTTTTGTATTATTAGATACGAAAACGGGTGAAATACGAGCAGTAGGTGCTGGTAGAAATACAAGTACTGGTGGTTTAAACTTTGCAACTGATATTAAAAGACAGCCGGGCTCTTCAATTAAACCTATTCTTGATTACGGTCCAGCTATTCAGTATTTAAAATGGTCAACTTATCATCAAATCCTTGACGAGCCTTATACATATTCTAATGGTACACCTATTAGAAACTGGGATCGAAAATATAAAGGTAATATTTCAATTCGATTAGCATTAGTCGACTCTCGAAATATTCCTGCATTAAAGACTTTCCAGGCTGTAGGAAGTGATCGTTCTAGAGAATTTGGAAATGGTTTAGGATTTAATTTTTCGAAAAATACATATTATGAATCTTATTCTATAGGAGGATTCACAGGTGTATCAGCAATGGAGATGGCAGGAGCTTATGCTGCATTTGGAAATGGTGGAATATATACTAAGCCTCACTCCGTTAAAAAAATTATTTATCCTGATAATACTGAAAAGGTATTCGCAACTGAGCCTAAACAAGTAATGAGTGATTATACCGCATATATGGTTACAGATATGCTTCGTGATGTAGTAAAAACACCACTTGGTACTGGTAAGAGAGCAAATGTACCAGGTCTTGATATGGCAGGTAAAACAGGTACGACAAACTATTCTGATGAAGTAAAACAAAAATACGGATTTCCGGATAACGCAACTCGAGATAGTTGGTTTATTGGTTATTCTTCTGATGTAACAATGGCTGTTTGGACAGGGTATGAAAAAAATAAAAAGAATAATTTTCTTGGTAAAGGGTCAACGAATATTGCAAAATACATTGCAAGAGATATGTTAGCGGCCAATGGAGATCGAAACGCTATATTTAGAAAACCTTCATCAGTTGAAGAGATTCGAAACGAATTATACATCCGAGGGGAAAAAGTAGATGATATTCCTAAAGATATAGTAATTGAGTCTGCAAAAAATGTTAAGGCAAATTATGACCCTGTTACAAGTAATATTTCATTAAATTGGACGTATCCTGCAAATCTGCTGCAAAAGACGTCTTTTGAAGTAAGTTATACTGTAAATGGTGCAGCGGGACAAACTCAAAAAATTCAGAGTACAGCAACGAGTATTAATGGAATTGTCCCTGGAGATATTGTAAAAATAACGATTATTGCTATGAGTGCTGAAGGTAAGAGTGGACCTGTTACAGTTACTGTTGATTTATCTTCAACTGAACAACCAACTACTCCACCTGCAAATGAAGGTGGACAAGGAAATGGAAATGGACAGGGAACTGGGAATGGAAACGGGACAGGAGAAGGTACAAAGCCAGGTGATCAAACGCCGGGTACAGGCGGAGAGAATGGAGATAACATTGTCAATCCAATCGTCCCTAATCCCAATAATCCGCAATAAATCTAAATTTAAAACGCATTGAGAAATATCAATGCGTTTTTTCAAGTGAATAAAGTTAAAGGAGTATTAAAATGGAAGATAAAATAAGTATTAATATTTTTTTAAAAGAGTCGGATAATCCATTTGCAAGCTATTATAGCGAAGACTATTTACACTTAAGCTCTGATTTAGAAGATTTTATATTATCTAAACTACTTAGTGCTAAAAGAAAAAAGATAGAGCTCCTTTTTGTTGGTCAAAATAAATTTGATGAAAATTCATTAAAGTCTGCAACGTTTAACTCTTTTTCTAATCTCATGAGAACTGATGAACGAATTTATGCTAGAAATATTAAAAAGACAATTATTTTATTTGTTTTTGGTATTATCATCGGCTTGTTCTATTTAAAGCTTCAAAATAGTCACGCCTATATCGGAGGCATATTAAGCATAATATGTTGGGTATTTATTTGGTCAGGTACTGAAGTATATTTCTTTGAAAATATGCAAATCAAACAAAAGATTAGAAAATGTAAGAACATTCTTAATGCAAATATTTATAAAAAATGACAATGCTAAAGCCCCCGGAAAATCAGGGGCTTTAATTGATTATCTTTATTTTTTACTATTTAATAGGACCAGCTTTTTTATAAGTATCTTTCAAGATGAAGTACGATTGTTTTAGACGTTCATGATAACTAGGCTTTTGCCATTTTTTCCAAGTAAAAGAATAAAAATCATCCGTTAAAAGTTTTCCGTTTTTTTGTCTAACAGTAGAATAGGATAATTCCTTGGTGAACTCAGTAGGACGATAAGTAAGAACTGCTACGTGAATTTTTTTTACATTTTCGTAGCTTTGAAGACCACCTTTCCATAAATCACCCATGATTTCACGTGTACTTGGATCTCTCACATTTAATAATTGCCAAGGGATACGAATTTCTAACACATGATCTTTTTTGTTTAAGGATACATCAGTTAAAGAGTTAAAATCTTTATGATGTGGGTTTCCATCTCCGTAAATTAGTTTACCTGTTTCGTAAGACTCCAAAGGTAAGTTTAGAGATTCCCCGTTTAAATTTGGGATTACTAGTGGTTTATTTAATCCAAGCATGACTTTATGATAGATGCCATTATTTATTAAATTTACTTTCGGTTCAATTGGTGCATAATGTAAAAGATGGGCGTATTCATAATAAAATGGATCATAATAGCTATCCACAAGAACTTGAGATTTATTAGGTCCATTTAAGTCAATTACAAAATCGATTCCATTTTCAGCATTAACTGTTTTAACATTTGGAAGTTGATGTTGTCCTTGACCTGGAATTGTATCCAGTAAAAGCATAATGCCCGTTTTTGACCAATCAAAAGGTTGATTCGTTTTTTCAAAATTTAAAAGAAAATTAATCGTTCGCTCGTCGCTAGACATTGCCCAATTCTTTAATTTCCGTTCATTATCGTTTTGATCAAGAGAATGAATAAAATTAGCATTTTTCATATTTGCGGTTTTGATTTTTTTCCAATCACTTGGATCACCATCTACAGAAATGACATTTTTTGAACTGTTAGGATCAAAAGATAATAAACCAAATTGCTGCTCACTTGTTTGAACATTTGACCAATATGGTCGACGTTCAGGATCATCTAATTGCATATTATTCCATGTTCGTTTAAACCATTCATCTTGCCACGAAAATACAACTCCGCCAGCCATTTTCTCCATTTGAATGTCTTCAAAAAGATGAGCATTAATTTGTCCTTGCTCAGTTTCATTATGAAATCCTTGGTTCCATCCATAACGATTGCGATGAGTCATACCTCTAGAAGATGGTACACCAAATTCTGAAATTAAAACTGGCATATTATGTACCTTCCTTAGATCATGTAAATATCCAGCATAACTATTCTTCTTACCCCGGGAATCAACATAATTCGTATAAGCTAGTTCATAATTTAAAAATTCCGGGTAATATGGGTATACGTGATAGGAAGCAAAATATCCAGGATATAATACTGACTTTGGTTTGACATGATTCGGATTTAATGAAACCATATCTTCATTTTCCTCCGGTTCACTTGGATGATGAATAGGATCTGTAGTTACCCAATTCGCAAAGCTAATTGGACGCTGCCAAGCATATTTTTCGGTTTCATATTTCACGGTATTATCTAATATACTTGCAAGCCAAACTTCAAATGGAGTTGCATTGTTTGTTTGAAAGTACTGACCATTAAAGTCAATTTGACCTTTATGTTTATCATTTGTTGATTTCATCATATTTGGGTCCCACTCTATACCTAAAATCCATCCAATAACGTATTTTGAAATGTTTGAATGGTACTTACCCGAAGCGTGACCTAGCTTTTGAGGGATTTGTGCTTTCCCATGAATTACATCAACAGTTTGACGTATATCATGTTGAAACTCTTTAGTCAGGCTCTCATTGTAAATATCGCCTAATGAATTCATCTTTTCCTCATTGATCCAAACACCGTGTAGTAAATAGAGAGGGTGTTTAGTTTTTTGATTGTATTCAAATAGTGCATCATAAAAAGCAGGAGGATGAAGGGTATATACTCGAATAACATTTGCGTGCATTTTTCCAATGGCTTTAAACCACCTTAGATATTCGGCTTTTGTAATAGCTGTTTCACCAGGAAAGTGTCCTGGATTTGCGATTCCAAGATTTACACCTTTCAGAAGGAAATCTTTTGGGGTTTTTGTTTTATCAAAAAGTTGAAAATAATTTTTACCGATTTGAGCGGGAATTGTAATATTATTTGTTTTATATGTGTATGTGTTAACTTTCTTAATAACTTTACTAGTATTTGTCTGATGAAATAGTATAAACGCCACACCAATCAATAGACAAAGCATCAGCAAAATCAGCCATCTTTTTTTATTTTGTTTCATCATTCTATCCTCCAAAACATTTAAAACTTAATTTATTCGTTTAGTATGCTAAAAGGTAATTTGCTATATGCGTTAGTAGTGAATAAGTTTAACGCCTTTTAATTAGCATTCTTTTGATAAAAAATAAAAGTAAGGTCAAATTATATATTGAAAATGTCGGTTAAAAAAAGTAAAACATGGTTAAATTAACGTTAAGAAAAGTAATTTAATTAAAATTCGTTATATTTTAAATCATGTGAGGAAAAATTATGAATAATAATGATGGAATCAAACCTTCAAGGAAATATGCTAATGGAACAGTACACGAGACTGCTAGTGGGAAATTTAAAGTATTAGATCGCTATTTAAAAGATGGTGTAATAATGATTAAGCTTCAATGGTTAGAAAGCAATGTAATTGAAGAAAACAAAGAAGTAAATGTGTCTGCTTCCATTTATAAATTTCAAAAAAGCAGAGGAATGAATGAAAATAGCGCTTTATCTCAGCCTGTAGAAGTACAATTACTACATGATATCAAAACTAGTTTAGACCGATTATTTGAAATTTTAGATTTAAGGACGGAACTTTCAAATCATGCACTAGAAAAAATTGATGAAAATAGAAAGAAAATTGACGAGAATAGAGAAACTCTAAAGACACAACAAAAAATGATTGAAGAACAAAATAAGAGAATTAACACAATCGTAGATAAGTTGATTGAAAAAATGTAATGATTAGACGAAAGATGACGATATTTTTTAAATAAACAAGTATCAACATGTTGGAGTTAAGAATGGTTTGTTTAGAGTTAACTGTAAAATAAAATACAAATTATAATGGCTCATTTTTCTCTGGTGTTTAACTTTTATAATTAATCAAAAAGACTGCTTAGCGGTCTTTTTTTTATTTGTTGAAAAAAATCATATCTAATAATTTTAAGTTAAGTCAGTATTTATCCAATTTTATTAAACTAAAAACTCAGAATGATAAATATAAATGAGTAATAGAGCATAAATAGAGTATAGCGGAGGAGTGAAGGATGATAAAGGGATTAAAATTAGTTGGGCTAATCGCTTTCATTTCAATTTTGAATGTGATTGTATTCTCTCCAGGTTTAATCGGAATCCAATTAATTAATGCGAGTGCATTTCAAACTGCATTTGGGGTATCGTTCATAATAGCGAATTTGTTAGTACTTCTATTTAGTATGTTTCAACTATATTTCAAGCCTGTTAAAGATAAGCCAATTAAGCAGCTAAAAACAAACGAAGATTTCGTTCTTGCTTTAAGTCGATATAAAAATAATAAAGTACTAAAAGAAGATATCATTACTTCAATTGAGCAAATCGAACGAATGAAAAAGAAAAAAGTCGTATTTTATAACTTATTAACCGATCGATTTTCTCCAACCGAAATTACATACAACAAGTTTGCATCTGTTGTGGACGAGGTTGAGACATTATTTTATTTAAGAATAAGAAACATCATAAATAAGATTAGTACTTTTGATGAACTTGATTATAAAAAAATAAAGGGGAAAGACGGATTACGATACTCAAAGTCATTAATTCAAGAGAAAACAAATCTTATTAATGAATATATCAAATTCGTAAAAAGGGCAATTGAATTGAATGAAGAGATTCTTGTTAATATTGATAAATTAATTTTAGAAATTTCAAGGCTAGATGAAATAGGCATCGATGATATTGAAAAAATGGAATGTATGAAAGAAATCGATACGTTAATTCAACAAACAAAATATTATAGGCAATGAATGGAAGGATGATAAAAATGAGGAAGTTTCTTTTTGCATCTATTGCAGTGATCGTTGTAGTTTTTCTTCTTGTCTATATTGGAATTAATATGACTTCAGAAGATAAAGTTGTGAAAATTACTGATAAAAATAAAAATCAGCAATTAGCTAAAATGATTTCAAAAATAAATATTTCCAAAGCAAAACCAATTAATGGTCAAATTGACTTAAGTACAGCTGATGTAGCAAGTGAACTCCCTGATATTTCTAAATTTCCTGTTTCTGTAGACAATACGACTGATCTTTTTGTTGAAATTTTTTCATCCACTGAAAAATCAAGTGATGGGAAAAATGGTTGGTTAAACGAAGTCGCAACTAAGTTTAATGATGCAAAATTCAATCTAGGTGGTAAGCAAGTATCTGTAAAAATTAGAAACATTGCATCTGGTACTGCAACAGACTTTATTAAATCTGGTAAATATGTTCCTGATGCTTTTACACCGTCAAATGAACTTTGGGGTCAAATGATTACAGCAAGTGGTGTACAAACAGAAACCGTCTCCTCGCGATTAGTTGGGAATGTTCCTGGTATTGTCATTTCAAGGACAAAATATAATGAGTTAATGAAAAAATATAGTAAAGTCAATCCGAAAACCGTCATCGAAGCAATGACAAAAAATGAACTCTCAATGGGGTATACCGACCCTTTTACTAGTTCAACGGGACTAAATTTTTTAGTTACGACTTTAAATTCCTTTGATTCAAATGATGTTCTTAGTGATACTGCTGTGAGAGGGTTTGAAAGCTTCCAAGCAAATGTGCCATTCACTGCTTCTACGACTCTACAAATGAGTGATGCAGCAGAATCGGGCGTTCTAGATGCATTTGTCTTAGAATATCAAACATTTGTTAATTTACCTAATTTAAAAAATAGTTACGAATTTATACCATTTGGAGTGCGACACGACAGTCCACTTTATGCTTTAGGGAATTTACGAAAAGAGAAAATGGATATTTTGAAAAAATTTGCAGAATTTACTGGTCAACCTAATCTTCAAGCACTTGCGAAACAAGATGGGTTTAATGGGTTGAATAGTTACAAATCACAGCTTAAAACGATTGATGGGGATACTTTAAGTGCTGCACAAAAACTTTGGAAAGGAAAGAAAAATACTTCAAATCCAATTGCTGCGGTTTTTGTAGCAGATGTTTCAGGTAGTATGGATGGTAAACCATTAAATGAGCTAAAAGAATCACTCCTTAAAGGGCAAAAGTATTTAGGAAGAGATAATAGCATTGGCTTAATCTCATACTCTGCCGATGTTACGATCAATCTTCCAATTGCAAAATATGATGCAAATCAACAGTCAAAATTTGTTGGTGCCGTATCTAGCCTCGATGCAAGTGGAGATACAGCAACAAACGATGGAATCCTTGTAGCAATTAATATGCTAAAAGAAGAAATGAAAAAAAATCCAAATGTAAGACCGCTCATTTTTGTCCTAACCGATGGCGAGACAAATCATGGGAATTCATTGAAGAATGTAAAAGGAATCATAAAAGCATATAAAATTCCAATTTATACGATTGGTTATAACGCTAATATTAAAGCGCTTGAAAGTATTTCAAATATTAACGAAGCTGCAAATATTAATGCTGATTCAGATGACGTAATCTATAAAATTCGTAATCTCTTTAATGTTCAACTTTAATTAGTAGGAGGATTTAAGAATGTCATTTTCTATGCAAGTTGTAAATGAAGAGGAAATCAAGGCAGTAATTGAAGAACAAGTAAAGCCTGTTCCAGAAGAATTAATGCAATTAAAAGCAACAGCGGATGCAAATGTAGCGATGATTATGGAATTAGACACTGTTTCAAAGGAAACATACGAAAAACGTAAGGAAATTCTTCAATCAATCGAATCATTTGGATTACAGACGATGAAATCTTCTTCAAATAAAAATTCTCTTCTAAAGGTTTCACTTGGCCAACTTGCTAAAAGTGGAGACGAAGGAGGGCAAGTTGCAAAAGGATTATCAGAGCTCCAAGTTCAATTAAAGGATTTAGATCCTAGTGCAATTAATTTTGCAAAATCGGGTTTTTTAGGTAAGTTATTTAATCCTATTCGTTCATATTTTCAAAGATTTGAAAAAGCAGATGTCGCAATCGCAGATATCGTAAAGTCACTTGATAAGGGGAAAAAAATTCTTGAAAATGATAACACGACATTAGAGCATGAACAATTATCACTACGTATGCTTTCAAAAACACTAGAAAAGGAAATCCAACTTGGAACATTAATGGATGAGTCAATTGAAAATCAAATTGAAAAAGCAAAAATCGAAGGGGAAGATCAAGAAAAAATTAAATTCATCTCTGAAGAAGTTCTTTATCCGTTACGACAACGAGTCATGGACCTACAGCAAATGTTAGTTGTAAATCACCAAGGAGATATGTCATATGAGGTTGTCATTCGGAATAATCGTGAATTAATTCGAGGTGTGGAACGTGCAAAAACGGTAACGATTTCTGCATTGAATACAGCTGTAACGGTAGCAAGTGCACTATATAATCAAAAAATTGTTTTACAAAAAATCACTGCTTTAAATCAAACAACAAATACAATTATTGAAGGTACTTCTAGATTATTAAAGGAGCAAGGTGTTGCAATTCAAAAGCAAGCGATGGAATCAGCCGTTTCTGTTGAAACACTTAAAACCTCGTTCACTAACGTCATATCAGCGTTTGAATCGATTAGTACATTTAAACAAGAAGCTTTGCCAAAAATGCGTCAAACAATCCTACAATTTCAAGAATTAGCTGAAGTCGGTTCACAACAGATTGAAAGACTTGAAAAAGGGAATCGGATTGGATTATAGGTGTTGGACTAAAAAAAACTAAGATTGCTTTGATCTTAGTTTTTTGCTTTTTCAATCTTATTAATAATTTGGAAGCACAATTAGGAGGAATAAGTTAACGAACTCTGCTTATTTTAATGCATAATTAAGTCAATCAAACATATCTTCAAAACTATAATATTACCATTTGACCTATGAGGAATTAAATTTAAAACCTTTAAGGGAGATATTCTCATGAAACTAATTGCATTAGACTTAGATGGTACTACACTCAACTCAAAAAAAATAATAAGTGAAGAAACCTTAAACTCGATTAAAAAAGCTCAGGTAGCAGGAAATATCGTTATGATTTTATCCGGGCGTTCACCAAGTTCAGTATATGATGAACTTTTAAAGTATGGTTTAAATTGTCCAGTTGGAGGCCATAACGGGACAGAATTATATGTAAATGGTAAATTAATTGAACTAAATTCCTTAGGGAGACCTCAAGTACAAAAAATTGCCTTAAATATTGAGAAAGAAGACTTACCGTACAATGTTTCTAATAATAAGGGAATATTTGCCCCTAGAAATTGGAATAAACGATTTGAACAACTTGTTTTATCAGGGCGTGTTCCTAAAGAATACTTCTCGAACAGACACTTCAAAATGTTTACTACACCTCCGAACGTATATGGACATTCTTATTTTAGCAAAGTTCAAGAAATAATTGATAATGAGGATTTTACAATTCAAAAGTTTCTTATTTTAACCCTTGATCCAAAACAAATGGAGAGACTTGAAAAAAAATTAAGATTCATAGATGAGATTTTTGTTACGAGTGCCTCACCTTTTAATCTTGAGGTTACTCATATAAATGGAAATAAAGGGTATGGTTTAAAAGCAATGGCATCCTATTTTAATATTCCATTAGAGAATACAGTTGCTATTGGAGATGAAAAAAATGACCTACCGATGTTTAATATAGCCGGATTATCAATAGCAATGGGAAATGCTGAAGAAGAAGTAAAGCTCTCATGTGATGTTGTTACTTTAAGTAATGATGAAAATGGTGTTGCTTATGCATTCGAAAAATATATTTTTAAAGAGTCTAATGTACTATAATAGTAAAGAAATCTAAATACATCTAAATATGCAATGTTTTCCTTGGCTAAATTAGTGTTGAATCATAATTTATCCAAGGGTGTTTTTATTTGTCTATTTTAACTTATGGATTAAAATATAGAATGGTGAGGGGGACTGAATATTGGTTAGAAGGATAAAAGATCTATTTACCATTAAGGGGTATAGTTTATTTGTCATCTGTTTGTTATTTGTAGGGATCGGACTTTCAATCACAACTCCTTATTTATCATTGTATTCTACAAAATATATAGGGATGAGCTCTGGAGCATTTGGTATCTTCATGGCAGTGATTTCATTAAGTGGTGTTTTAGTTAATACATTGATTGCTGAACGTTCTGATCGAGCAATTGACAGAAAATGGATTATTATGATTGCGATGATTTCATCGGCAATAGGTTATGCATCTTATTTACTATTTCATAACTATTATTTATTATTAGTTTTTGTTGCTTTATTTAATGGATTAGGTGCAGCGGCCATGCCACAAATTTTTGCATCCGCACAGGAGTCGGCAAATGCAAGTTTATCTAAAGACAAGACTTTAGCATTATCAACTTTACGCTCACTTGTTTCTTTAGGATTTTTAATTGGACCATTAGTAGGTACTTTAATTTTAAGAGCAAAAGGTTATCATGGACTATTTTGGAGTACATCTAGCATTTATGTCATGATTACTCTTCTAGTATTCTTCTTTTTAGAAAAGAGAAAACCAGTTCAGAACAATATTAAAAAGAAAAACAAGACAAAAGTCACAGTTGCTAAACGAAAACAACTAAGACTACCATTTATAGCTTTTATCTTATTATTTGCAGTTAGTTCGATAAATTGGATCAACACACCTCTTTTTATCGTCAATGAGTTACATGGTACTAATACAGATGTTGGATTAGTCGTTAGTATATGTGCAGGTTTAGAAATTCCAATCATGCTTGTGTTGGGAGTACTTTCTAAAAAAATCTCGAATCATGCATTGATGATCTACGGTTGCTTTATTGGTTTACTCTATTATTTTATCTTAAGCATTTCGACACATACATGGGAGTTAATCGTTGCACAATTGCTACAGGCCACATACATCGCAATCGTTATGGGTAATGGTATAAGCTATTTTAACGACCTACTACCAAATTCACCCGGCTTTTCTGCATCAATTTATGCAAATTGCTCGACAATCGGAAGTTTAGTTGGAAATTTAGGCGGAGGTCTGTTTGCACAAATAGCAGGGTATCGTAATGTTTATTTACTTTGTATATTATTTGTAATTTGTTCACTGTTTATATTATTTAAATCCAAAAACAATGTGGAAATGGAAATATCGACAGGTCATAGTCAATCTGTGTAGTTGATTGTTGATGAATGACACATAAATAACGTATGATTGATCGTTTTTATAAAGTTGATCATGCTCGAACAGGAAAAGGCACAGGACTTGTTTAGCCAATTGCTAAAAGTTTAATGGAAAAAATGAATGGTAAAATTACTGCAGAGTTTAAAGAGAATAAATTATTTATGAAATGTGAATGGTTTTAGAGGTAGTGTTAATTTTAAGTAAAGTCTAAGATGTAAAAATACTAAAATAGTTGAGAGTATAGGTTAAGTTCCCTTCTTGATTGGGACTTAACCTTTTTTTATTAAGTGGATAATTTAAGTAATTTACCTACTATTTATATATTTTTGTATAAATTTGGGAGTATAGAAAGTTATGAGAAGATTTTAAAACATTTTACAGAAGGATTACATTTTATAGATTTCAATTTAATAATAGGTAGATAAGATAATGATGTCCATGGGCAAATAAGAATTTAAAAACAGGAGTGGTAAGATGGGGAGGAGAAGGAAGTTGAAGCATTTATTTTTAATTATTATGTCAGTATTACTTATTTTAAGCAGTGTGAGCTACATACGACCAGTGTATGCATCTACTGATGGGTATAAGCTGTCAGAAGCAGAAAGTTTTATTTCTAGGTCGGGTTCAAATCTTAAAGTTGAAGCTTGTCCAGACGGTGGACAAAATGTTGGTGGAACGAATGATAACCAGTATTTGGAATACGGGAATTTTGATTTTGGAAGCGGTATTAATGGTGCTACAAATTTCAGTGCAAGAGTCGCAGTTAAGGGATCTAATGCTGGTGGAGACATTGAGATTTGGATTGACAGTCCTAATAGTACGAATGGTAAGAAAGTAGGTACCCTTTCAGTTACAGCAACTGCACCAGACAATTGGAATGTTTATCAAACTATGTCTACTGGTATTACTGAGGTTACTGGAGTACATAATGTCTATCTTGTATTAAAGGTTGCGGTTGGAAAAACATATGTTGCCAATATAAACTGGTTTCAATTTTCAAAATCGTTGAACAGTATTTCTCTAACAAAGCTACCAACGAAGACTTCCTATCGCATTGGTGAAAGCCTTGATCTTACGGGGTTAGAGGTCACAGGTACGTATATTGATGGTACAAAACGTGTAGAGGAGATTAGAGCTTCAGATGTGAGCGGAATCAATAGTTCTTCGGCAACAACTAATCAAACCTTAACGCTCACAATACGAGGTAAGAAAGTTACCTACTCAGTAAATATAAATCCATAGATTCTACAAAGTATTATCGCACCTCAATCAATCACAGGGGTAGAAAATGGCACAGCACCATCAATGGTCGCATTAGGTTTGCCTAGTAATGTAGATCTAGTTACTGATGGAGGAAATGTTAATGCACCAGTTAAATGGGATATTGACTCTTCAGGCTATAATCCAGCCTTAAAGGCAGAGCAGAGGTTTTCGATTTCAGGATTAGTAAACAAGCCTGAAGACATTACTAATCCAAATAATGTCGCACTGTCAACACAAATAAATGTTACTGTACTAGCTTCGTCAACTCCTGAAAAAGATACTAGTTATAAATTCAGTTTTATGGCAATTTCTGATACACATTCCAATGTAAAAGGTGATAGCAATGACCTTATATTAAATGAAACAATGCATGATGCGGTTAATAATAATGTGAAATCAGTTAGCGTCGTAGGTGACCTTACTGATTATGGGACAGATGCACAATACGATACTTTTATGTCAACGATGAATAAATATCCTGAATTAAATCGCAACTATGTATTTGGAAACCATGATGTAAGATGGATGAACGGATTCGAAACCGCTAAAAATAGATTTCTATCCCATACCGGAATGCCAGCTGTGTATTTTGATAAATGGATTAATGGATATCATTTTATTTATTTGGCAACCGAGACGGATGATAAGGACAGTGCTTACCTTTCGGATACGCAACTTAACTGGTTAAAAGTAAAATTGGCCGAGGGCGCTAAAAAATCTAAACCAATCTTTTTATTCGTTCACCAACCATTAGGTAATACTGTGTCAATGACAAGGCCAGAGGATGGCTATCAAAGTGATGAAGTACAGGACCAAAGATTTAAAGATATTGTAGGTGAATATCCTCAAAGCGTATTAATAACTGGACATGTTCATGATGATATTAGACTACCTGGTACTTTATATAATAAACAGTATTTTTCAATGATAAGAGATGGAGCAATAAAATATAACCCTTCTTATTCTAAAGAGCCAGGTGCTCAAGGGCTGATTTTTGATATATATGCCGATAGAGTTGTAATTAATGGAAGGGACTTTGCTAAAAAAAGTACAATTGCTACATGGACAATAAAAAATTATACGACGGATGCGCTTCAAGCGGATCAACAAGCACCAACTTCACCGTCAAATATTACTACAAAGTTAGTAACGGACAAAACGGCAATTCTATCTTGGAATGCATCAACAGATAATTTTAAGGGGAATGTAGGTGTAACTGGCTATGATATTTTTAACGCTGGGACTTTGATTGGTTCTACAACTGGTCGTACAAACTTTGAAATAACAGGACTAAAAGCTAATACAACATATCAATTTACAGTCAAAGCAAAGGATGCAGCAGGTAATTTATCAGAAGAAAGTAGTGCAATTAATGTTACAACATTAGCGTATGATCCGGCACCATACAATTTGACTTTGAACAAGACAGCTACAGCAAATGGTAGCTTAATAGGGAATGACCCTTCAAAGGCCGTTGATGGGTCTGCTAAAAATGATAGTAAGTGGTCTTCGAATACTAACGGAGACAAATGGCTAATGGTGGACCTTGGACAAGACTATGATATTAGTAGATGGATCGTGAAGCATTCTGGAGAAGGTGGAGAAAGCATATCTCTAAATACTAAAAATTATAAACTTCAGGGAAGTCTAGATGGAACTACTTGGAAGGATCTAGACACCGTTGCAGGTAATGTATCTAATAGCACAGACAGGTATTTTAATAAAACAAATGTAAGGTATGTCAGGCTTTACATTACGACACCTCAAAATTATGCTGAAACAGGTACAGCAAATATTTATGAATTTGAAGTATATGGACGAAGCATCGATGTTGATTCGCCTATGACAACCGCAACAACTAACGGGATTATTGGTGACGATGTGTGGAATATAAAGAATGTAAATGTTAATTTCAATGCTGAGGACAATCTGAATGGTACAGGTGTCAATCGTATTGAGACAAGGATAGACGAAGGCGAATGGGTATCCCAAAACCAATTAACTTTGACAGAGGAAGGCATACACAAAGTTGAATATCGTGCGATTGATAACGCAGGAAATGTAGAAGTAACAAAACAACTTATTATAAGTATTGATAAGACGGGACCAATCGTTACAGAATCTGTCCCGATCGATGGCAGTATTTTTGAAAATGATGAGGAAATTACGCCTAAGTTTACATTAGTAGACAATTTTTCAGGTGTTGATAACTCTAAAACAAAGGCAAAACTTGATACGTATGCATACAAAATTGGTTCACCGATTGCATTATATACATTGCCACTTGGTTTACATTCAATTGTAATCTATTCAGTTGACAAAGCTGGTAATATTGGTACAAAAACTATTCAATTTCAAACTATTACAACAAATGAATCTTTAAATGAATTAGTAAAGCACTTTGCTGATACCGAATGGATTGACAATGTAGGAATCGCAAATAGCCTCCACGAAAAGTTAGGAAATAACAATTTGAAAGGTTTCTTGAATGAAGTTAAGGCTCAAAGTGGTAAACACATCACAAATGAGGCTGCAGAATATTTACTTAGAGACGCTCAATATTTGTTGTCACAACAATAATTTGTACAAAAAGATAGAGTAGTAGTTTAAAGGATCCTCAATTTAATCGATTGAGGGTCTTTTTTACTTTCATATTTTATCAGTATAAATGGATTTGAAAATAAACATTTGAATAGTACTCTTTTACCCAATTCCACCTATTTTTAGGATAGAACTCAAAAATTACTATTTGTTAGTGAAAAATATCGTCCTATTTTCTTAGTCTGACATTCAAAAAAGGATATTCCGAATATAAAATTGAATACTTATATGGGCTATAAGCTTGAAAAATATTTTTAAAAAAGGATGTTCTAATTTGACTTTAAATTTAACACTTATGGATAACCAAGATTTTCAGAGATTCCTAGAAATAGCAACTGTTAATTTTGCAAATGATAAAGTGAAAAATGGAAGTTGGAAAGAAGAAACAGCTTTAGAACAATCTAAGGCAGCTTTTCAATCTTTATTACCAGATGGTGAAAATACTGAAAATAACTATTTGAAAAACATTGTTTTAAATGAAGAAACGATTGGTTATATTTGGTATTCTATTAACAAAAAACAAGAGCCAAATTATGCTTATTTATATGAAATTCTCATTTATCCAGCATATAGAGGTCAAGGATTCGGTAAAGAAACGATGAGTATGTGTATACAAGAAATTAATGAGTTAGGAGTAGATGATGTATGGCTACACGTTTTTGGTCATAATCAAGGTGCATTGAATCTCTATCAACAACTTGGATTTGAAATTACTGATTATAACTTAAAGGTTAGTTCTTCTCGCTTTAAATAAAAATAAAAGAATAAATTAATAGTTTAGAGGGAGCTGATCTTCATTCGTCATTCAGCTCCATTTTTTCAAATGTTGTACAGTAATTATTTAAATCTTTTTGAGGAGATATTGAGATAGAATTTTCAATCCAGAATCTAAATCCCCTAAAGATTGGGTAGAAGAAAGTGCAATACGTAAATACTTTTCAGAAGAAGATTGTCCACTCAGAAAACGATCAGAATGAAATACACGTACACCTAATTTTTTTAAATCTGCCTCTAAGTTTACTCCATTACTATGACTATGAATGGGGAGCCAACGGTAAAAACTAAGCGGATGACCAACCTTATTTACAGGGAAATAGGATGAATAGATATCGTTAACAGTTTCAGCTAACTGTTTCTTTTGTTGAACGATTTCATGTGCTTTTCCTGATAAGATCAGTTCAGTAATTACTTCCACATCAAGTGAAGATGTTTTTACGTTAAGATTAAAAATAGCCTTCAAAATTTTTTCGCGTAATACATCCCCAAAAACCATATAAGCAACTCTCAATCCAGAACAGATGGACTTTGATGTACCACAAATATATACGCTTTGTTCTGGCAGTAGGTTATACATAGGTTGTTTGTAATCAGAAATTACTCCCGCAGTTATAAATGCATGTATATCATCTTCGATTAAAATTAAACGATGCTTCCTTATGACAGAAGCTAGTTCAAGTTTTCGAAAGTCTGAAATCATTATAGTGGTTGGGTTACTACAAGAAGGCATTAGGAATATGCCGTGTATATTTAATTGACTACATTGCTTTTCAAGTTCATCCGGTAACATTCCAAACTGGTCGCAGGGGATAGGGATTAATTGAATGTGTAACATTTTTGCCAGCTCAATAAAATTTGAAAAGGTGTAAAAATCTGTTGCAATTCGATTACCTGGCTCAAATAAACTAGCCAAAGCAAGGACCAAAGCGTTCTGAGTACCAGACGCAATTGCTAAATTATCTTGTTTAGCTTTTATACCAAAAGCTTCCATCCAGTTTAGTGCTGCTGCTTTTTGATGTGGGATACCAGTGGGGTCATTGTAATTTAATAATTGATCTAAATAGCTTTTACTGACTACTTTCTGAATTGCTTCAGTCACAATACTATTCGTTTGTTCAAAAGAAGCTACAAAGCCAAGATCAATACTATTTGCTGTTTTATCTGTAGAAATCGTGATTGAATGTGCTGCATTCGGAGCAACAAAAGTTCCACTTCCTGTCATCGCATAGATTAAACCTTTTACTTCAC
The DNA here is from genome assembly GCF_023115465.1 of Gottfriedia acidiceleris. Classification (NCBI taxonomy): domain Bacteria; kingdom Bacillati; phylum Bacillota; class Bacilli; order Caryophanales; family Bacillaceae; genus Gottfriedia; species Gottfriedia acidiceleris. The sequence continues at coordinate 2,274,105 of NZ_CP096034.1, forward strand.
ATATCTTGTAGGCTCGAGTGATTGTCGTAAAGTTTAAGTCCAGAAAATCAGCCAATTCTCGCTGTGGTGGTAACTTTGTACCAGGTGCTAGAAAGCCATTAATAATATCTTGTTCTAGTTGTAGTGCAATCGAATGATAAAAAGGACGTTTTAAAGTCAATTTATCGGGTTTCCATGACATTGGATAATTTTCAAATGAATTTACTGGCATTTTTTCACCTCTACTGTTTAATTCCATACAATTATATCATTTTTGTATGGAATTCAAAAAATACAAATCTATATTTAATTGAGTAGAAAGTCAGTAAATATTCTTTAAACTGTACTTGATTTAATTTTTAGAAAATTGTAATCCATACAATTATTTCATTTTTTGTATGGATTCCGTATGTTAAATTAGAATAAATTTAACGATACAGGATGTGAAACTATGAAAAAGGGAAACAAACCTTGGATGGCATTTCGCTTTGCTTTTCCACACACGATACCCATTTTTGCAGGATTTTTATTTTTAGGGATAGCCTATGGGGTTTTTATGAACTCTTTAGGATTCAGTGCCATTTATCCGATTTTGATGGGGCTAACAATTTTTGCTGGATCGATGGAATTTATTGCAGCAAACTTATTACTGATGGGTTTTAATCCAATTAACGCACTTTTACTAACTTTAATGGTGAACGCGCGACATTTGTTTTATGGAATCTCAATGTTAGATAAATATAAAGGCACTGGAAAGAAAAAAATCTATCTAATTTTCGGTCTATGTGATGAGACTTTTTCGATAAATTATACCGCGGATATACCAGATAACGTAGATAAGAGATGGTTTATGTTTTTTGTTACATTCCTTAATCATTTGTATTGGGTAATTGGAGCATCTATTGGAGGAATTTTTGGATCACTTGTAAAATTCAATACTAAAGGGCTTGAATTCGTAATGACTGCCCTTTTTGTTGTTATATTCATTGAGCAGTGGAAAAAAGAGACAAAACATATTAGTGCTCTAACAGGGGTTGGACTTTCAACTATCTGTCTTATTATTTTTGGTGGAGATCATTTCATTATTCCTGCGATGCTTTCAATTCTCGTTACTCTTAGTGTACTTAGAAAACCTTCTAAGAAAGTCGAGGTATCAGTATGACGATGAATATAACACAGCAAATTATCACAGTATCAATGGTTGTTTTAGGTACTATGCTGACAAGATTTCTTCCATTTATCATTTTTCCACCGGGGAAAGTTACACCGAGGTATGTACAGTATTTAGGTAAAGTCCTACCGTCTGCAGTAATTGGACTATTGGTCATCTATTGTTTTAAAAATGTAAATATGCTTTCCGGCACTCACGGTTTGCCAGAGTTTATTTCAGTATTTATTGTTGCGATACTCCATTTATGGAAGAGAATGATGCTTCTTTCGATAGCGGGAGGTACATTTGTTTATATGATTCTTGTGCAATTAGTTTTTTAACGATATAGGAGTGAAATGATGACAAAGTATAGATGGAGTAATGAACAACTTAGAAATCAAGTAAATGTTCTTGATGGAGTAATTAATCCACATATCATTTTAAAAAATGCAACGTATTTAAATTCATATTTGAACCAATGGCTCCATGCGAATATATGGGTTTACCAGGATCGGATCGTTTATGTTGGAGAAGCTCTTCCGGAAAACTTGAATGAAATTGAAGTGGTAGATTGTCAAGGGCAGTACTTAGTACCAGGTTATATTGAACCTCATGCACATCCCTACCAACTCTATAATCCTCTTACTTTAGCGAAGCATGCTGGACAATTCGGTACAACAACATTAATAAACGATAATCTAAAATTATTCTTAGAATTGCCTAGTCAAGCTGCTTTTAAATTATTGAATGATTTTAAAAATATCCCATCAAGCATGTATTGGTGGTGTCGTTTCGACGCACAAACTGAATTTCCGAATAATGATGAGCTATTTAATTCAGAAGATGTTATGTCTTGGCTTGAAAATGAATTAGTATTACAAGGTGGAGAACTAACTGCGTGGCCAAAGTTGCTAAACGGTGACAACCAAATGCTTACCTGGATACAAGAGACAAAGAAATTAAATAAGAAAGTGGAAGGGCATTTTCCTGGAGCTTCAGAACGCACTTTAGCTAAGTTAATGTTATTAGGTGCAGATTGTGATCATGAAGCAATGACAGGAAAAGAAGTACTTTCGCGATTAATGCAGGGCTATATGGTTTCATTAAGACATTCTTCAATAAGACCTGATTTAGAAGTGCTTCTAAAGGAAATTAAAGAGCTCGCTATTCAAAAATTTGATCGTTTTTTCTTTACGACTGACGGTTCACATCCTTATTTTTATGAAAAAGGAATGACTGATGAATTAATAAAAATAGCTATCCGTCACGAAATACCGTTAATTGATTCATATAATATGGCAAGTTATAATGTAGCTTGCTATTATAATATGGAACATTTACATGGTTCCATCGCCACAGGAAGAATAGCAAATATTAATCTACTTGAAAGTAAAGAAAACCCTACACCTCAAAGTGTTTTAGCAAAAGGTAAATGGATCAAGAAAGACGGAAACCTTATCAATCAGTATTTGCCAATCGATTGGGAGAACTATCAATTTTCTAAACTAGATTTAAAGTGGACTTTACAAAAAGAGGATCTGAGTCTTTCAAGTACATATGGTATAAACTTGATAAATAACGTTATTACAAAACCATATGAAAGTATAATTGATGTAGAAAGTGATGAATTATCATACGAACATGATGAATGTTTTCTTTTAATGGTTGGGAAAGATGGTTCTTGGAGATTAAACACGGTAGTGAAAGGATTTGCTAGGCATATAGGTGGATTTGCAAGTTCTTATTCTGGTACTGGAGACATTTTAATCTTAGGCAAAAGAAAATCCGATATGCTAAAAGCTTTTGAAAGAATGAAAGAAATAGGTGGTGGCATGGTATTAGTAGAAGAGAACAAAGTTGTCCACGAAATATCTTTAGCTTTAAAAGGTAGCATGTCTGAATTAGAAATGGACAGTTTAATCCAAATAGAGAAAAAAATGATCAAATTGTTAAAAGAAAAAGGATATAAATACGACGATCCTGCTTTTACGCTATTATTCTTTTCTGCAACCCATTTACCATTTATTCGATTAACACCAAGTGGATTATATGATGTGAAAAATAATAATATAGTAGTTTCAACAGTAAAAAGAGAAACGCCACATAAAATAAAATGAGATACTCTCAATGTATATTTCCAATTTTTAAGGTATGAATCCGAATTGTAGCGGACTCGTGCCTTTTTTGTAATGAACTTTAATTTCCGTTACGATAATATTGAATTAAACATACATCTGATGTCCATTTCTAAACGACAATACAATTAAATTATCAACTTTCTCTAAAAATTTTATTTTCTTTTAATTATCTCTTTACTTTAGTAATTAAATCTTGTTACAATATCTTTCCGTCTGAAAATTCGGCTATTTATTTATATAAAGGGGGTAGAAAAAATGACATCACAACAATTTAAAGAAGAACAACAGTATCTAAACACAATTCAATCTGAAATGGAACGACAGCTAACGAAACTTGAAGGGATTCCCGTTTACACTGGTAGTGATGTAACCGAACAAGTACTTGAAGGAATTCGAGATACGAATCGAAGGAATCTTCGCTTAGCAAAAAACGAACCATATTTTGGGAGAATGGATTTTCAAGAGGAGTATAAAGATTCGGTACCTGTTTACATAGGAAAAGTAGGAATATCAGAACAATCTACAGAAAACCCATTGATAATTGATTGGCGTGCACCAATTGCAAGTATGTTTTATTCGTTTACAGGAGGGGACGATCCTGCCTATTACGAATCTCCGGAAGGGATAATCGAAGGGATAATCTATTTAAAACGAAATATAGTAATCCGCAACAAAAATCTCCAACGTGTTGTAGATACATATGTAAAAGGCGATCAAGATGTATCAACTACTGATGATTTTCTTCTATATCGATTGAGTGAAAACAAAGATAATCGCTTGAAGGATATTGTATCTACTATTCAATCTGAACAAAATGATATTATTCGTTCATCTAAAAATACACCTTTAGTCATTCAAGGAGTAGCAGGAAGCGGAAAAACAACTGTTGCTCTTCATCGACTTGCATTTCTAATTTACCAATACCGTGAAACATTAAGGGCAGATAAAATGATAATTTTTGCACCTAATAATATGTTTTTAGATTATATTTCAAACGTTCTTCCAGAATTAGGTGTAGGTGGCATTCAACAAACAACATTTTCTGATTGGGCATTAAATACCCTCGACCATGAAGTCAAACTAAAGGATTCATCAGAAAACCTAAATAAATGGTTTGCAACTGGTGCTAACCGGCTTGAAATCAATCGTTTTAGTCCAGGTAAATGGAAAGGCTCAACTCATTTTATGTCATATATTGATCGATGTATGGATATGTATGAAGCCTCAGCTGTTCCTGAAAAAGATTTCAAACCTTGGAAAAACAGAAAGATTGATAAAGAAACCCTTAAACATTGGTTTAGTATTGAATATAAACATTATCCACTTGCCAAACGGAGAGAACGCATTGTTGCAAGGCTCAAGAAATGGATTGATAATGAGCTAAAGGTGATAGAAGAAACAAATATAAGAAAAGAGAAAAAGAAAAAAGCTACTCAATATTTGAATTCTTATATGAAACAATGGCCAAAGCATACTGCACTTTCTTTCTATAAATCTCTATTCACAACAACAAAGGATGCTTCTTTTGTAGACGAAATACCAGCAGATATTATTAAATTTACATCTTTAAATTGTAAAAAGAAAGAGATGGATCAGGAGGATTTGGCTCCGCTAGTCTATATTCACAATCGTCTTTTTGGAATTGAGTCAAAGCAAAAGTTCCATCATGTAATAGTAGACGAAGCTCAAGATTTTTCACCTTTCCAAATTGCATTATTAAATAAGATGACGCTTGGAAATTCGTTCACCATTCTCGGCGATTTATCCCAAGCCATTCACGAGTATCAAGGGATTAATACTTGGGATGAATTTTTAGAGATATTTAATAAAAAAGAAGTAACCTATTACGAGTTAAATAGAAGCTATCGTTCTACAATGGAAATTATTCATTTTGCGAATGAGATTATAAAAAAAGCAAATATACCTGTTAGCTTAGCAAATCCAGTATTTAGAAGTGGAGAACAAGTTAAAATACAAGAAGTAGATCATACAAATCGAATTCAAGTAATCATTAATTCCATTCACCAATTAAAAAAGGACAAAATGGATACAATTGCAATTATTGGCCGTACTGAGGATGAGTGTGCAATTTTACATAGTGAATTATTTGCAGCTGGAGAAGAAGTATCTTTTATTCATTCAAAAGAGAGAAAATATGAAGGTGGAATTTCAGTAGTACCGGTGTATCTTTCTAAAGGACTTGAATTTGATGCTGTACTACTTGTTGATGTAGATGATGCGCATTATGAGGAAACGAAACAAGATGCAAAGTTACTTTATGTTGGATGTACTCGAGCACTTCACAATTTGATCGTATTATATACCGGAAACAAATCTCCACTGATTGGAAAATCACCACTTTAGACAGTTTAAATACAATGTTAATTATTTTAACTCAATTAATTAATAATTTACAAAAGAGTATCGATTTTACAGATCGATGCTTTTTTATTTTGACTCGAATGAACTTTCTAAAACTCTTGACTCATAATTTATTAAAACAGACAGAAAATCCTTCTGTTTTTGTCAAGAAATTACCTAAAATATGGTAAATCTTGCTCATTTCAACAAGATTAGTAGTCTATTAATATTGAAGTATTAAATAAAAAGTAGGTGATCATCATCGAGACAAAACAAGAAGTCGTATTGTGTTTGAAGGATTTAAAAAAGGACTATGGTGGAAAATCGGTTTTAAAAGGCATTGATTTAACTATTCAACGTGGACAAATTATTGGTTATATTGGACCAAATGGAGCAGGTAAAAGCACGACTATAAAAATTTTATTAGGACTAGAAGGAAATTACTCTGGGAATGTTGAGATTTTTGCGGAAGAAATTTCAGATCAGAATGTTGAATACAAGAAGAAAATTGGGTATGTTCCTGAAATTGCTGAACTGTACGAAAATCTTACAGCTAGAGAGTATTTAACATTCGTTGGAGAACTATATGGGATGGATTTTAATAAAGCTGATGATAAGGCTTTGAAGTTAATGAAGGTATTTGGTTTGGAGGAAGTTTATTTATCTCGAATTTCTTCTTTTTCAAAGGGGATGAGGCAAAAAGTCCTAATCATTTCAAGTTTAATACATAATCCTGATTTATTGTTTTTGGATGAGCCACTAAGTGGGCTTGATGCAAATAGTGTAATGGTTTTTAAAGAAATTCTAGCCATTTTAGCTGCAAATGGAAAAACGATTTTTTATTCATCACATATTATGGATGTAGTAGAGAAAATAAGTAATCGAATTATTTTGATCAATGATGGTAAAATCGTTGCAGATGGTAGTTTTAAAGAATTAAAGGAGCAAAATGAAAAAGGATCATTGGAACAGATTTTCAATCAGCTTACAGGGTTTAATGAACATCAAGCTTTAGCTGAGGAATTCGTATCAATTGTTAAAGGGGGATAATTATGAAGGATTTCCCTATGTTAAAAATCTTAGCCTTTTTTCGACCTATATTTGAACTGTTCGGTGTTGAATATCCAGTCATGCGTAAAATATTAGCAGTTAAATTAACAATGGATAGCCGTAGGACACCGACCATTTTTAATCAAAACAACAAAAAAACAAAGAAAGACGAAGAAAATGGAATCACAAAATCATTAGGAATATATGCTTTACTTAGTCTGATGCTCATTCCATTAGTGCTTTTTGGAAAAAGTTTTGTGTATGAAATGAGCGCTTTTTTTGGCATTATTATGTTCCTCATCATGACATCAATGATCTCGGATTTTTCAACAGTCTTACTTGATGTGAAGGACAAGGGGATTCTTCATACAAAACCAATTGGGAAAAAGACGATTACTGCTGCAAAAATGGTACACATATCAATCTATCTTTTATTAATAACGACATCAATTACAGCTTTGCCAGTCATAGTTGGGACATTTAGACATGGATTTTTATTCTTAATTTTGGCGATTGTAGAGCTACTTCTCATCAATTTATTCATAGTTGTCTTAACGTCGATTATCTATTTTTTCATTTTAAGATTTTTTGATGGTGAAAAGTTAAAAGATATTATCAATTACGTCCAAATCGGACTATCAATTTCAATTGCTGTAGGTTATCAACTTGTTGGTAGAGCATTTAGCTTTGTAAATCTAGATATGTCATTTTCGCCTACTTGGTATCATTTTCTTATTCCCCCAATATGGTTCGGTGCGCCATTTGAGTTAATTTTAAATCGTAACACAAGTACATATCTTATTGGATTTTCTATTTTGGCAGTAATAATCCCTATTATTGCGATCATGTTCTATAGTTTATTGATCCCGTCCTTTGAGAAAAATCTTCAAAAATTATCAAATAATAGTGGCATGAATAGAAAAAAAGACAGTAATTGGAAGAAGTGGCTGTACAAAGTATTTTGCAGTAATAATGAAGAAAAGGTATTTTTTAGATTTGCAGATAATATGATGCGAAACGAGAGGGAATTCCGTTTAAAGGTTTATCCATCATTGGGATTATCACTCGTTCTTCCATTCGTTTTTCTATTGAATCAATTACAAATTTCTTCCTATCATCATATCGTTTCAAGTAGGAGTTATTTAACGATTTATTCGTCTTGTTTAATCATTCCGAATGCAATCGCAATGCTAAAATATTCCGGGAAATATAAAGGTGCTTGGATTTATAAAACAGCGCCAGTATCAAACCTCGCACCATTATATAGTGCAACTTTAAAAGTATTTATCGCAAATCTATATTTTCCTATCTATTTTATTTTAAGTTTAATTTTTATAGGAATCTTTGGTTTTGTCATTTTACCTGATCTATTAGTTGTTTTTGTAAGCTCCATTTTATATACAATTATTTGCTCAAATTATCTTAAAGGAACACTTCCATTTTCAGAGTCGTTTGAGGATGCTCAACAGAATTCTGGTATTAAAATAATGATTGCCTTAGTTTTAGGCGGGTTATTAGCATTAATTCACTGGGGGATAACTTTTATTCCATTTGGTGTAATGATCTACTTAGTATTGCTAATTATCGTGACTTTCTTTTCGTGGAAGCACGCTTATAAAACGATTTGGAATTTTTGGAACGAAGAATTATGAATAGTATTTATTTCTAAAAAGTAGAGGGCCAATGCTTTCTACTTTTTATATTTTATTTCTTGGGTAAGATAAACAAGTGACTTGAGCAATTAAATAGAACTTTTTAGTTGATTGGGATAATATGGGATTGTAGCTTGAATAAAAAGTTTGTGAGAGGACGTTGACTATGTCTAATTTATTCAAACCATTCAAATACAAAGGATTAGAATTAAAAAATCGTGTTGTAATGCCACCTATGTGTCAATATTCAGTCCATTTAAAAGATGGGATACCAACAGATTGGCATTTCGTTCACTATACTAGTCGAGCAATCGGAGGTACGGGTTTAATCATTATTGAAATGACAAATGTTGAAGATCGTGGCCGCATTTCAGATTATTGCCTAGGAATTTGGAGTGATGACCATATACCGGCATTTAAGCGAATTATCGATGAATGCCATAAATATGGTGCAAAAGTTGCGATTCAAATTGCTCATGCAGGACGTAAAGCTGAAGATGCTCCAATTCCAGTGTCCTCCTCACCGAACGCTTTTAACGAGAAATCAAAAACTCCACATGAGTTAACAAACATAGAAGTTAAAGAAATGGTTGAAAAGTTCAAAAAAGGTGTAGAGCGCGCGGTTCTTGCTGGTGTAGATACGATTGAGCTTCATGGTGCACATGGCTATCTTATTCACCAATTTGCATCTGCTTATACGAATCAAAGAACAGATGAATATGGACAAGATAAATTTTTATTTGGAAAAGAAGTTATTAAAGCAGCTAAAAGTGTAATGCCAGCTGAAATGCCACTTATCATGCGAATTTCTGCATTAGAATACGTAGAGGGAGGCTATGGACTAGATTATTCTGTGGAAATGGCTAAAGCATTCCGTGATGCAGGTGTCGATATCTTCCACATTTCATCCGGTGGTGAAGGTCCAATCGGTTCAGGAGGTAGACCTGGATCTCATCCTGGATATCAAGTCAAATTGGCTGAACAAATAAAGAAAGAAGTAGAAATCCCTGTCATTGCAGTAGGGAAATTAGATGATGCTAATCTTGCAGAATCTGTACTTGGCAATCAAGAAGCTGATTTAATCGCTGTTGGTCGTGGGATGCTAAGCAATCCTTATTGGGCGAATGAAGCTTCTATCCTTCTTGATGGGAAACCTTTGACTCCAAAACCGTATGAGAGAGCATATTAAGAATAAATTAGTAGAAAAGTACGCTGAGTGATCAGCGTACTTTTTAAATCAGGCTATAAAAAAATCGGATAGTTTCTAACTAGACCTCATTTTGAATTTACTTCATCAAAATATGGTTTGTTCGCAAAATAGTACATAACAGCCATCATAAATTCTCCACCAATAAGATTTCCTATTGTTACAGGAATAAGATTTCGAATTATACCTGATATAGAAATAGTGGCAGGATGATCAATTACAAGTGCAATTGCAAAGGAGCACATATTGGCAATACTATGCTCGTAACCGGACATAAAGAAACAAAATACAAATAACATCATCGCAGTAATTTTTGTTAGATTTTCAGTTTCACCAAAAGACATTGGTATGAAAAAAGCAAGACACACGAGCCAATTACACAAGATACCCCTTGCGAACAAATGGAAAATAGAATTATCTATTTTATGTTCGACAACTGATAATAGAAATGCACTTGAGTCAGGAGCATCAAAAAGTCCAGTAGTATAAATAATAAAAGCAAAAAGACATGCCCCTAATACATTTCCTACATAACTATATACCAAAAGCTCAAAAACTTTAGGCCATTTCATTTTATCTCTCAATGCAGCATAGGTGTAATAAAATGTATTCCCAGTAAAGAGATCTCCACCACCATACCAAATCAACACAATAGCTGCTCCAAATGTTAATGCAGCAATTGGGTAAGCAACAGGAGAATTAACTAAGAAAAATCCGTTCCCTGTCTTGAATGCTACCATTACACCGAATCCAATAAACATACTTGCAAGCATACTTCTTAATACGTAGCGAAGATGGCTTTGTTCAAATATTTTTTGTTTCTTTAAGGCTAACTTTTCTACTTCTAACAACGGTTTTACTTCCATCGAATCACCCCTTCTTAATTTGTCCATAAATGTTTAAGAAATAGCATTTTTGAAAATTTTTATGGTAAAATTTAATTATTAACAATTTTCCGTATAATTAAATCAACTCTTATTAATGTCTTGATCGATAACGAATAGTAGATATGTATAGTTTATTGGAGGGGTTAATTTGAAAGAAGTTATCGTACGCCCATATACGTTTGAGGATGCAGAGGCTAAGTTACAATTACATGTAGAAAATAAAGAACATTTTGAAAAATGGTCTCCTACGTTAAGGAAAGAAGACTTTTACACCGTTGAAGGGCAAATGAATAGTATTAAAGAGTTTATGGAAAAAAGTGCAGAAGATAGTAGATATGATTTTGCAATCTTTCTTAAAGTAGACAATGATCTAACTTTAATAGGAGAAGTACAATTCATTTTTGTTACACGAGGACCTAAACAAAGTTGTATGGTTGGTTACCATATTGCGGAAAAATTTAATGGACAAGGATATATGACGAAAGCTTTGAAACTTGCTCTGAAAATTGCATTTGAAGATTTGAAGTTCCACCGTGTGACATCAGAAGTTAATCCAGAAAACTTAGGTTCTTTACGCGTCCTTGAAAAGGTTGGATTTGTGAAAGAAGGCTATTATCGTAAAAACTTAAAAATTAGAGATCAGTGGTATGATCATGTTTGTTTGGCAATCTTAGAAGAAGAATTTGCAGAGAAGGTTACACAAAGCTAATTTAGTAAAATAAATATTTTGATTCATTTAAGATAGACAGTTTACTGTTTATCTTTTTTAATGGAAAATAATCCCAGTAGCTATGTAAAAAGTTTAATTTTACATTAATTGAAAATAATTTCCTATGCATTATGACATATTTTTTAATTTGTCATAAAATTTTAACAATAAAAATAAAGGAAAATTGGCATATTTTAGCTAATTAAATAAGAAAGGGAGTCCATTCTCTCTTTTCTACTTTATAATCGATGCAACAATTCGATTAAAGTGCAAGATGCTCAAAGTAAAAACTATGGTAAAAAAAGGAGTGGTAGGGATGAATTTCTACATTTTATCGGAAGAGAAAGAAAACCAAAACATTCATTATTACTGTATCGCTGCAGGTAGCCATCGCTACGACTTTGCTGTTATCTTTTCGGAAAAATTTCTAGGGAAAGCAATGGTTGTCTCTATTCAAAGTGGAAGAATGGTATTACTTTGCAGAGAAGACATCGATCATCCAGAACACTGGGACCAAAAGCTTGGCATTGCAGCTGAAGACATCAAAGAAATTGAATCATTTTTTCATTCCATCTTAGAACAACGAATTTTTAGTGATCAATATTAAAAAGTGAGAGTCTCCTTATTTTAGGAGACTCTTTTTATTTATCCATCTATAATTAATATAAGTAATTGCTCCACCAACAAATGCAAGTATTAGGGGTAAAATAAACGGTATTTCTGAATAAATAGGCAATGTAAGAATACAAAAGAATACTGTTATCATACAATTTCTAGGTATGTATTTTTTTAATACTTTTTCATCAAATTTATATTCGTAATCATCTTTTAAATGGTTATTTTTAGCTTTTTTAAAACTTATTCTTAACACGAACAGTTGACTTAAAGCTATTAAAATGAGCACAATTATAATTGGCTCCGGTTTCCCGAAGTTATCCCAGTCTTACAGGTATTGGATTTGGTACGTTCATCCGTGTAATTTCACCTAATTTCATTTTCTGTACTACTATATTATTAATAAAAAAATGAGCTGCCATAGCAACTCACGAAATTCAATTAAACGCAGTGCTTTAGTTGAATAAGCAATTAAGCTTTTATAAACATCTCAATATTGGTTTTAAATAAGCTATTTGGTATATCAGCACTTAATTTCATTGGATAAACATTTTGTATACTCTTACTTAGTTTTTTAGCAAATGGGATTGGTCCTGACTCTTCTAAAACAAAATCTGGCGCTGGCGGTAAATTAAGTACTTCCCAGTTCGTTTTACTTAGTTGGAATGTAAAATTAAAAATTTTATTTTTACCGAAATCGACATCGCCTATACCATATATCTCAGTACCATCTGCTAAATCCCCTTTAATTCTTACCATATATGTATCTAGCTTATTTATAGATTCTCCTTCATTAAATAGAGGTTCAACTAACATTTCATCATCATTATCTACATCATAATCAACGATTTTCCATATTGGAAATTCGTTAAAGTCAGATAGTTCCAAATCGTGAATAGACTTTTTCTCAAACATACATTTCCTCCAAATTTATACTTTATGTAGTTACCTTCTTCAAAAAAATAATAATTTTTAATCAGATTTAACTCTTTTCTTATGCAACTAAACTGTTATTTAGTTGTATAAGAAAATCATCAATCTTTTATAACTGAGCCTAAAAATAAGAAAACTATTTTTGCCAATAATCTTGTTCAATTTTTAAAAATGTAAGAACAATGGGAGAATAGCAATATAAAACGAACTCCACTATGACTCTCTATTACGGAGAAACACTTTTCACAAACCGTACCAGTAGGAATTTATTATTTAAAAGGAAATGATGCTGATACGAATTAAAATTAGAATATGGAAATAGTGTAAAAATTTTCCATTTATTAGAAAATATAATTAATTGTATGTTAAAATTGTATTTAACTACTTACAATTAAAAAGAGTTTGTTACAATTATATCTCTTGTTTGTTTTTTAGTGTGTATAATCGCTTGTTTTGTTAATTGAATTTATAGGTAATTAGACCTTGTAAATTACAAAAAATATATATTATCAAATCCAAAAGTTCTATTTTCGAGTAATCTAAAAGGTGTTTTTGAGTGTTTACTAGAAAATAATTCCAAGAGAAAGGAGGAATTTGACAATTTTTATTTAGAACGGATGTAACTACTTATAAAATTTAATCCAATAGTTTTCATTCATTAATGAGTGGATTAATGTTTCATTGTTACATTTGTGTTTCTAGTTAATTTTCTTTGAATCTATTAAAAAAGGGGCTCTACAATGAAGAAAAAAAATTATTTAGCTTTACCTGTATCTACAATCCTTTTATTTTCAAGTATTTATTCTGGGACAGTTCAAGCTGCTTCTGTAACAGGAGCTAATAGTACAGTTGCTAATCAGCTAAACTCTGGCAAAAACCTTAGAAAAAGCCAAATGAAAGAAGTGCCAAAAGCAAGTGGTAAGGTACTACCTAAGAAGGCAGAATCTAAAATTGAAACAAAATTAAGAGATAAATTAAAAAATAAACAATCAGTAACGAAACATAATGAACAAACTGGTGAATTAATCGTTAAATATAAAAAGAAAGTGACTACAGGTGAAATTACTACACTTCAGAAAAAATATTCTTTAAAGTCTTCAAAGAAATTAAAGAATTTAAACGCTGAAGTAGTAAAAATCCCATCAGGTGAAAGCACTAGTGAGTACATAACGAAACTAAAAAAGGATTCAAATGTTGAATCTGTACAACCGAACTACAAATATTACCCATCTGACTTCGATAGTACGCCTGACTATTTTAATCAAGGTAAAGGTAAATTATGGGGACTTAATAATACCGGGCAAACGATTAATGAGAGTTTAGGAAAAGAAGATATTGATGTAAACGCACCTGAAAGCTGGAATCAATATGGTTCTAAACTATCGGAAGTATTAGTAGGTGTAATTGATACTGGTGTGGATATTAGTCACCCAGACCTAAAAGGGAAAATTTGGACAAACCCTGGTGAGACAGGGGATGGTAAAGAAAATGATGGGATCGATAATGATCACGATGGGTATGTTGACGATGTCCATGGCTGGGATTTTTATAACGACGATAACAGTGTTTATGATCCACTTGATGGAGATGAGCATGGTACACATGTTTCCGGAACAATTGCTGCAGAGTTAACAATAGATAAAAAAGGTATCGTTGGTGTCGCTCCAAACGTAAAAATAGTACCGTTAAAGTTCCTTGGTCCTTATGGCGGAACAACTGCAGATGCTATTGAAGCAATCGAATATGCCAAGAATAAGGGAATTAAAATCACGAATAACAGCTGGAGTGGTGGAGAATACGATCCATTACTTGAAGAAGCAATTGAAAATTCAAATAGCTTATTTGTAGCTGCTGCTGGTAATGATGGAATGGATAATGATGAAGAAGGGGCTTATCCTGCTAGTTACGAAAGTTCTAATATCTTATCAGTTGCCGCTGTTGATAACAAAGGTAACTTAGCGTCTTTCTCAAACTATGGCGCCGAATCTGTTGATGTTGCTGCTCCTGGAGTTGACATATTAAGTTCAGTTCCTAAATACCCAATCGATGAAATTTTAGCAAAATTGAAAATTAAGGGTGGAGCTGGAGCATCAGCTCAAATTGCTGGAGAAAATTACAAGGCAATTTTTGATGGTATAGGCTACGAAAAAATTAAGGATTCTGAAAGACAAGATGTTTTTGACAAAGCTTTAAGCTATTTAGATATAAAGGATAGTAAGAAAATTTTACTTGTTCAAGATGATGAACATGATCTTGCTCAAATATTCAATGACGAACCAGAACTATCAAAGATATTTAAAGACTATTCACCTATATATAATGAACTGTTGCCTAACGTGGATAAAGTAACAATAAGTTCTGAATCCTCTCTTTCAGATTACAAGAGCAGTAACGATTTATCCTCTTACGAAGCTGTAGTTTGGTATACGGGTAACGGACTTGGATTTTTCTCTGAAGATGGTACAACTTTAACTAAAAATGATACAGACATGTTAAAAAATTATCTTTCCAGTGGTGGTAAATTATTATTATCTGGTGTAAACGCCTTATCTGGACAAGAGAAATCAACATTTGTTAAGGATACATTAGGTTTAAATGTATACCCAGATATGGGACCAAGTTTGAATGTAAAAGGATTAGCTGGAATCTATGATCATACTAATTTAAATGTAAATAGGTTTGATTTCCCATACTATTTCGCTGATTTTCTTCAATCTAATAATTCTAAGGCAGTCATAAATTCAGAATATGTTTCTGATTATTCACAAGCATATGATTATTATAGTGGAACATCTATGGCAACTCCACATACTACAGGTACTGCTGCTATTTTATTAGGCTTACAACCGAACATGTCACCAGAGATGCTTAAACTATATACAAGTGCAAAAGGAACGAAATTAGATTCACTAAAAGGTTTTGTAGGCACTGGAAATATGGTTAGAGCATCTGATATTGATAAATTTGATGACAATGATACGCCAGGAGTCCCATTAGATAAGTTTGTTAAAGATGGCAAATTAGTAGAGAAAACTCCTACTAGTGTTGGAAATAAAAATGATGTTTATGCAATATCGTTAAAAGAAGGCCAAGGAATTACATTCTTATTGGATGGTCAAGCAGGAACCGATTTTGACTTGTACGTTTATAATGAATCAACATCGAGCGTAAATAATAAAAATGGTATGGTTGCTAATTCAGAGAACGTAAATACCTCGAAAGAAAAGATTAACTTTATAGCTCCTAGAACTGGTATTTATTTTGTAAATGTTTATGACTACAAAGGTACAGGAAACTATAAACTTTACACTGGTAATTTCGATGGTTCGTATGAAGATGATTCTAGCCTTGTGACTTTAGATGGAGATTGGATGCCAGTAATGAATCAACAATTTTCAGAACAAATGGCAGGAGTACTTAATTCTAAAGGAGAAGTTAGTTTTTCATTTGTTGGGTCTAGTATTGAATGGCAAGGTTATAAAGATCCAACACAAGGAATTGCCGATGTTTATATAGACGGCAATAAGATTGCTTCTCCATCTCTTTATAATAGTACGTTCAAATCAAAACAAAGTTTATTAAAATATGAATTTAAAACTTATGGCAATCACTCTATCAGAATTGTATGGGCAGGAAAAAGTGATCCAGCGGCAAGAAAATCAGCTACAGGGATTAATTTAGATAAATTTGTTGTAAAAGAAAATCCTATTTCATTGAAAACATCTTTTGACACTAATATGAAATATCCTGTGATTTCATGGACAGCAAAGAACTGGGCTGAAGCATATACTATTTACCGTAAAGAGTCTACGGAAAAAAACTATGCAAAAATAAATACTATCAAAACAGCATCTTATGTGGATAAGACAGCAAAACCAGGCAAAAAATACGACTATGTTGTAACTATTAATATAGATAATAGAGAGACACCTTTTTCATCACCAATTACGTACGTTTATGATGATGATATTAAAGGAAGAATCTATATATCAGGTACTGCAAAAGGAGATCTTAATACTGACGCTAAAGATTTAAACGACGTTTGGGCTAAAAATTTAGAAGCGGGCAAAACATATGAAATTTCGTTAACTGGCCCTACTAATGCAAACTTTGATCTTTCATTATACAACATTGGTACATCATCTATTTATGGTTCGAAAGAATTGAAAAAGTCTGCTAGTAGCACGTCTAATGAAAAAATTGTCTTTAAACCAACAAAAACTGGAATGTACTATATCGTTCCTTTTGCTGTAAAAGGCTCTGGGCAATATAGTATAAATATTTCAGTGCAAACAACGAAATCAGTAGAAAACAATGATTCCAATATTAAATACACTGGAACTTGGAGTCAGTTAAATTATAAGAGCGCTTCTAGTGGAACAATTAATCAAACAAAAGGCTCTACTGGATCGCTTCAATACAATTTTAGTGGTACGGGTATAACTGTATATGCTTTAAAAGATAAGAATATGGGTAGAGCAGATATTTATATCGATGGTAAAAAAATAAAGCAAGTTGATCTTTACTCTTCAAGCCGTAAATATAAGGTAAATGTATTCGATCTACAAAATCTAGCAAATAAAGCTCACACGATTAAAATTGTTGCTTCTGGTACAAAATCTAGTGCAGCAACAAACAAGTTAATAAATGTTGATTCATTTAAATTAACTCAGTTTTCTTCAGTTAAATAATAATCGTAAGCATTTGCAAAACAAAAAATCCTGATTGCTCTTTTGAGTCGATCAGGATTTTTTTTTGAATTTAAACTATTTAATTTACCTTTATCAAAGGAAATAAAAAGGTAACAAATTTTGTGAAATATTTTGAATGATATAGACGTTTTGATTTAGAGTATGTATCGGAAGGGGCAAGAAAAAAAGAATTAACCATTGGTATTTCAAAATCATTTGGCTTCGGTGGGTCATAAATCTGCTATTATATTGAAAAAGTACGTTTAACAGTCTAAAAGCCTCTTTTTAGTAAGAGGCTTTATTTTTAAGGGACCTTTACGAATACCTAATTAATTCAGATCATTCTGCTCATTAAGATTCTTCATTTCACCATTTTTAACTAAATTCAAAAATAGATAGATTAAATAGAAGAGGAATACAACAAAAAGCCCAACTAAAAGTAACATTAGTAAATAAATCGGATTGTAATGAAGTCCTAAAGTTGTTGTTTCTTTACCCAATTTGTAAAAATATTCTAATGGTGTTCCTTTTTCCGGAGCCATTGTGTAAAAGTAATTAGATGTAAAGGGCTCCATCCATTTCATAAACAAATTATTTACAAAGATTGATAAAATGTACAATATAATAATGAGCGACATTGTTTTTCGCAAAATTTTCAAATTAATTACAATCATATTATTGAAATACGCCCACAATACAATTCCTACGATTAGCATATGCCCCCAAAGATACGCCATTCCTTGCCATGTTAAGAGAGATTGATAGTTTGTAAGACCGTTTGCAAATATAATGCTTACTAAAGCAGCAGGAAGGTTAAAACAAAACGCAATTGAAAATAACAATTCACTTTCAAATAAAAATGCAAAAAATAAAATAAAATTAGCAAAATGACAAATTTGTAAAGGGATTTCTTCAGGTGAAATTTGATTCACTTTGTGATAAATTTCAATATTACGCCCAACTAAAAGAGCAATCCCAATAAGTGAGAAGCACATACCAATCAATCGTATCTTTTGATGGTTAAAGCGCCTAAATAGAAAATAAAACAAAGTGACAAATAGAAAAGGGCTCGCCATAAATAAAAAATGGAATGGACTCCACATTTGAAAGGTCATTGAACTATACTTTCCTTCATGTAGTAAAATTCACTTGTTTTCAACGCGATTTACCCCCATTACTTTTTATTGTAATTTGATTTGAGCAAAAAACGTATCATTAAGCGATCAAACTAAAGACATCAAGTAAACAACACCTATTATTGATTTATTCAAAAAATTTTTAGAAAGAACCTGTAATGTTTACTCTTAACTTGTACAAAAAAGGAAATGTTAATTAAGGTATCGGAGGGGATTTTGGTGACAATTCACTCGTTTATATATTTATTAATCAAATGAATACAATGATGATCATCTGTATACCCTAGAATTCTTTCATTTTCTTCATCAACAAAACTATCAGATAAACTTTATATGTAAAAGAGTAGAAATTTAATTTTTAGTTCAATGATAAAATTTCTAAAATCTTAACACATTATTCGTTATTGACAACTAAGTTAATTCATACTATTATTATCTCGAGTTAAAGATATTTTTTGAAATTTAATTTGGAGGTAGAAATAATGGAGAATGAATGCTAAACCTTTCGTTTTACTTTTATAGCACAAATATAAAGAAGTTTATGATGAATAAAAAGCATGATATGTTTTTTGGAATACTGTTTAAAAAATTCAATTCAAATTTTTTTATAAAATTATCTCGAATTAAAGATAAAAAACAAGTAGGAGGATTTAAAAATGTTAAATATGGGTTTATTAATTATTCGTTTAGTAATCGGTTTACTTTTTGTAGGTCATGGAGCTCAAAAATTATTTGGCTGGTTCGGTGGTCATGGACTGAAGGGAACAGGTGGATGGTTTGAATCAATTGGCATGAAACCAGGTGTTACAATTGCACTTTTCGCAGGGTTAGCAGAACTGATTGGGGGAATTTTATTTACACTAGGACTATTAACACCACTTGCAGGAATCATGATTGCTGGAACAATGGTAATGGCAATTATTAAAGTACATGCGCCAAATGGATTATGGGCAACTGCGAATGGATATGAATACAACTTAACATTGCTTTCAGTTGCTATTGGTATAGCTTTAATTGGACCTGGTAAATATGCGTTAGATCCATTTTTATTCTAACTGATCACTTTAGAAATTGATTTTACAAATTAAAGATTAATTAGTATAAAAGTGCTGTTAAATAATGAATCTGTTCATAAAAAAATGAAATAATAGAAAATGTAAGACAAATATTAGTGAGCTAATCGGGCTTTGTTCGATTAGCTCACTTGCATTTTAAATAAATATTATTTATAGCAAATTTTTCAATATAAAATTTAAATGTACTACTCTTTAAGAACGATTTTTCACAAATTTCGATGATACATAAAAAAACTTTACTAAAGTCAAAATGATTACTTTGATTCCATCTGTCTACATATGATTTAGTAATTAAAATCTAGGAGGAAAAAAATTGGGTTATCGAATTGAAAAAGATTCAATTGGTGAGATAAAAGTACCCGTAAATAAACTTTGGGGAGCTCAAACGCAGCGAAGTTTTGAGAACTTTAAAATCGGTACTGAAAAAATGCCTATTCAATTAATTTATGCTTTGGCATTAATTAAAAAGAGTGCAGCAATTACAAATAAAAAACTAGGAAAATTGGATAGCGAAAAAGCAGATGCAATCATTAGTGCTGTAAATGAAATATTAAATGGTAAGCTTGACAATCACTTTCCACTTGTTGTTTGGCAAACAGGAAGTGGTACACAAACAAATATGAATGTTAATGAAGTAATCGCTCACCGTGGGAATGAGTTTTTAGCAGAAAAAGGAAACAATAAAAAAATTCATCCAAATGATGATGTCAATATGTCTCAAAGTTCCAATGATACATTTCCAACAGCAATGCATATCTCAAGTGCTCTTGCTGTTAATGAGCAATTGCTCCCTGCATTAATAAATTTAAAAATGACATTAAACGAAAAGATGAATAAATTTAAACAGATTATAAAAATTGGCCGAACACATTTACAAGATGCAACACCAATAACATTAGGTCAAGAGATAAGTGGTTGGCATCGTATGCTTGAAAAAAATGAAGAAATGATCGTACAAAGTATGAAGTTTATTGCTGAATTAGCTATTGGTGGGACTGCTGTTGGTACTGGAATCAATGCGCATCCGAGTTTTGGAACGATGATGGCTGAAGAAATTAGTTCGTTAACTGGACTGAATTTTAGTTCTGCTGAAAATAAATTCCAAGCATTAACAAGTCATGATGAAATCGTTTATACACATGGTGCTTTAAAAGCATTGGCTGCAGATTTAATGAAAATAGCGAATGATGTCCGTTGGATGGCAAGTGGTCCTAGAAGTGGTATAGCTGAAATAACCATACCCACAAACGAACCGGGAAGTTCAATCATGCCAGGAAAAGTAAATCCAACCCAATCTGAAGCACTGACAATGGTTGTAACACAAATTATGGGAAATGATATGACAATAGGCTTTGCCGCTAGTCAAGGAAATTTTGAACTGAATGTGTTCAAACCAGTCATTATTTACAATTTTCTGCAGTCAGTTAGACTACTTTCAGACGCAATCAGATCATTTGACGATCACTGTGCAAAAGGCATAGAAGCAAATATAGAAGTGATTGAACAAAATCTAAATCGATCACTTATGCTCGTAACCGCATTAAATCCTCATATTGGTTATGAAAAAGCAGCATCAATCGCAAAGTTAGCATTTAGCGAAAATTTGACACTTAAAGAAGCTGCATTAAAAACGGGCTATCTATCGGAAGAAGAATTCGATCGAATTGTTAGACCTGAAAATATGATTTAGTCAGATTTGAATACTTTAAAGAATCAAAAAAATCCTGATGGCCACTTTAGAGCCATCAGGATTTTTTTATCAATACTCACATACCATCGACTAATTTTCTATCAACTTTTCAATTTGTTCACCGATTTTAGAAAAAGGGACGGAAAAAGTCAGTTTAATATTCGATTGAAACTGTTGATTAATGGCGGATGCTATAAAATAAGTATATTAATATTAAAAAAATTATCATAAATTCACATTAAGTTCACATCAATAGATTATAATCACTTTATCCTTAAATATTATTTAAACAGAAAGAAGGCGGATTAATTGAAGCCCATTAAAACAATTTCAGCAGAAGAGATGCAAAAATTTGAAGATAAACTAAAAAAACACAATTGGATTTTAATGTTAATAACAGTAATCACTATACCATTTATCGTAAGTAACTTGTAAAAAAAGAGAAGTACTTATACTGTTCTGTTTTCTTTTTTACATATGCCCCCAAAAGAATAGGTCAATAAAAAAGCCAAGAATTTTTTCTTGGCTTTTTTATTTTTATCACATTTATTTTTTAAACACAAACGCAATGTATACAACTTTGAAACAACCTATGAGTAAAAATAAAACATTTAAAAACCAAGGGTATGTATCAATTTTATAACGAATCATGAAAGCTTGAAAGAAGCATTAAATGAACAAGTAGGTACTCATATTGTAAATAAAGGCAATAAATACTAGTAGGCTACTAGTTGGGGTCTATGTAAAAGCGTCTCATTCTGGAACTCTCCAATGAATAAGATAAAAGACGCACTGTTTGGAGCTTCAGAGATTGCATTAGAGCTAGAGAAAGTTGCAATTCATGAACAAGAGCATGGTACTGTTGATATAGTTGAAGTAATGGATATCCACTCTGGTGCAATGAACGTAGTCCAGGGAGAAATATTAATGAAAATTGACTTTCGATTTTCATAATTACAAGAAGAAAGTAGGAAAGTTCGTTTTAAATCATTAAATCGCTCATTCTTGATCAATTGGAGAAGCAATCTGATCATTATAGGTATCAATATAAATATTTCCATTTGCTGCCAGAACAGCATACACTACTTCCTTCGTTTGTAAATTACGCTTTTTAAGCTCTTCTTGTACCATTAATTCTGACAGATTATTTTCTTTTAAATTTTTTAAGATAATTTCCCCATCCATAATCAACTCAATAGGTAATTTACTTTCCTGTCTTGTCGGTATATTTAAATCTTGTTTTGTTACGTTTCGGTATTGAGGTTTTTGTAAAAAAGATACTTTACCATTTGTCTCAACTACTACATAAAGAACTTCTTCTATATTAAAAATTCCTTTTTCCCTTAATTGTTGATTTAAATAGTCTAGAGAATAGCGCATTTTTCTCATATTGGCCTCTAATATTTTTCCATCTTCAATTATGACAGTTGGATTGCCTGCAAGTAGATTTCTACCTATTCTACTTTTCAAGGAAATAAAACTAACGAGTAAAATAACTAAAACCAAAATTAAAAAAGCTAATACTGCATGGTGAATTTTTATATTTAAATTGAAAGCTAAATTAGCAATAATGCTTCCTATTGAAATAGCCCCAATAAAATCAAAGGTATTCATCTCAGCAATGATTTGTTTTCCTAATAGTTTAGCACCGATGAACAAAATCAAAAATGCTAGCATTGTTCTTGTAATAATTTCAAAATGTTCAGGCATGGGCAGTTTCTCCTTTTACCATTAACCTTAATCTATTTTTAGTTATTATTATCAATAAAGTATTTATGTAATCTCATGATTAAAGAAGTTTAAATTGATAAACAAATTTGAATTGTGTAGAAAATTAGTTTGTGCTATTTAATAGTTAAATATAATCAAGCTAATATGCTACTTATTTCAATAAATAGTATTTTTTTAGATCTTAGAATCTTATATTTCAATTACTGCTATTTAATAAAAAAGCACATAATTTTCATTAAGTTTTCACTTTTATGGTGTAATTTTTAATAGAAACAAAAATAAATGAGTACTTTTTATAAAAAAAGCAATTTTGAATAAAAAGGAAAGAGTAATCTAAATTTTTTTGAACGTTAATTCAGCTTTTAAAAATGAAACCATCTGAAAAAAATGTATTTATAAATATTCTAGAAATAATATGCTAAGCAATTAAAAGAATTTTAAGATTTACTCATTATAATACAAGATGGTAATAAGAATTGGAGGTATTTAAATGGGTAAAATGAGTAAAAAATGGGTCACTATCTGTTCAACTGCAATTGGAGCGATTTATGCTGCAGGCTATTTTACAACTGATATTCAAGATTCGAATGTAGCGTCGCCAAAAACTGAACAGGTTAATGTTCCTTTAAATAAAAATAAAAATAAAATTGTAAAAAAAAGGTTTTATAAAAATGGAATTTTTTATGGTATGGGTTCTAATCGACGTGGAACGATTCAAATCGCCTTAAAAATAGATGAAGATAAAATTATAGATGTAGAGATAAGTAATTATGGTATGCATTATTCTGAGAATGACATAGTAAAATTACCAAATGAAGTAGTAAATGTTCAAAGTTCACAAGTTCGGAATGTGTCAGGAGCGACATATAGTACACAGGCCTTTAAAGATGCTGTTCAAGATGCTCTCTTAAAGGCAAGGAACATATAATGAAGAAAATCATAAGAAAAACGAAATTATTCATGGATACGGTTGTTGATATTAAAGTAGTCACATCAAAATCGTTAGATGAAACGGAAATTTCAATTAATCGTGCATTTAATTTTTTTCGAGAAGTTGAAAGAGCATGTAGCCGATTTAGTTTGGAAAGTGAATTAATGAAAGTGTGTAAACAAATTAATACTCCAGTAGCTGTTAGTCCATTATTATTTGAACCCTTAAAATTCGCGTTAGAGGTGGCTAAATGGACAAATGGAATATTTGATCCTACGGTTGGTCAAATATTGGAAAATGCTGGTTTCAATCAACACTATTTAACAGAAGATTTCATACAAAATAATACATCTGATAAAGTTTCTTACTCTGATATTTTCTTAAATGAAGAAGATAAAACTGTACGATTAAAAAAGCCATTAGTGATTGATTTAGGTGCTGTTGCCAAAGGGTTTGCCATTGATCTTGCTGTAAATGAATTGAGACAATTTGATGGATTCATTGTTAATGCTGGCGGGGATCTTTTTGCAGGAGGATTAGATGAATTAGGGGAAAACTGGAAAATAGGAATTCAGCACCCACTATATAAGGAAAAAATCATTCACACAATAGAAATATCTAACATGGCGGTTTGTACTTCTGGAAGTTATGAACGTAAAAGTGATTTAAACCCAGAAGTTCATCATATTATTAATCCAAAAAATAAAAAATCACCAACTGAGTTGATTAGTTGTAGCATCATCGCACCGTATACAATGATGGCGGACGCATTTTCAACTACATGTTTTTTAATGGGTAGAAAAAAGGGACTAACTCTATTAGAAGAAGTTGATTTAGGGGGCATTTTAATTTCATCTGATTTACAAATTTATCAAAAAGGAGTGGACAATATTGACTATTAAACAATGGATCAAATCACCAAAAGGTTATGTAATTCTGTCCTTAATGATTTTACTTTTAATTGCTACAATTGATTATCAAACAAGTAGAGGCGCAATTAACTGTATGATTGCCGTTTTTGTGGGAACAATTACAGATATATTATGTGCCTTAATTTTAAAAAGGAAAAATATTAAGCCATACGGAGCGGTTATTACTGGAATTATTGTCGCAATGATTTTAAGTACAACCACTGCATGGTATGTGATTGTTATCACAACATTTGTTTCAATTTTATCAAAATATTTAATTGTCTTTAAAAGGAAACAAATATTTAATCCAGCAGTTTTTGGTCTATTAATGTCTATCATCCTTTTTCATACTGAACAAAGTTGGTGGGGCGCATTTGGAGATCTTCAAGGTTGGACAATTATATTTTTATTAATGATTGGTTATATAGTTGTCAGTCGTGTAAATAAATTTCCAATGGTATTTTCATTTTTAGGAACATACTTCATGCTCTTAATACTGACTCAATTTTTTCATATTGGAGATGCATCGGATGCTTTTCGCAGTCCATTTATAAATGCTTCTCTTTTCTTTGCATTTTTTATGCTCACTGATCCCCCTACATCACCAGCGAAAGACAAACAACAAGTTATTTTCGGTTTTATTTGTGCACTAGTAGGAGTAACAATTTATAGTTTATTTGGAGGATTAACCTATTTATTTACTGGCTTGATGGCCGGCAATCTATTTAATTTATTGAAATCAAAGCCTTCAATTCAAAAAGTTCAAACAAAGGAATCAATCTTTTCATAATGTATCACGTATTCTATTTCTGCAGTTGTTACAACGAAGGATGGATTTAAAGTGAAAACAGAAAAAGAAAAAATTACTGTAAAACGCTAATTTTTTTAGTACAAGCCAGCTTTATAAGCTAGGCTTGTTTTTTTGTATTAATTTTATACGGGATACGTCTTCTTATCTAATTCCAATGTATCACTGTCTACACTTGTTTCTTGATCCTATGAAATTATTATTAATTTTAAAATGTTAGCGTTCTGTTACCAATGTGATATTGAGTAAGAAAGCATGAAGTAATACCTTTACATAAGTACATAATTTTTTTATAGAGGACTTTCATTTAACTTGATTAATGTGAAAAAGGTGAAATTTAATGATTTATTTATTACTAGTTGTTGGAACTATATTAGGGTACATTCTGCTAATTCTACCAGCATATGTATATGCAATAATCCTTTTAGTGGGTTCATTGTGTTCTTTTATTGCAATTTATATTGAATTAACTATTTTAGAGAAAAAAGTAAGAGCTGATCTATTATAAACTACATAAATAATCAAAAATAAGAATATGTTTTAGTTAATTATTATTATAACTAAAAAGGAAGTACAATTATTTGCATAAAGAGTGTAGAATTCTAAAAAATTCTACACTCTTTTTCATTAGTTTTTTATTCTATAATCTATTAAATATCCTCAAACATATAACCATATCGAGGGACAGAAACAATCTTTTGACCGTTCCGGCTAAACATTTTTTTTGTTGAAAGTTAGTGGGGTTTCCAAAGTTAAGAGCGAAATTCTCAAATAGCTGATAGCACGTGGAGTTTACTCGTTCAAAAATTAGATTTGTATTAAATCATAAATTTGATACAAAATGTTTATCATTTAGAAACATTTTTTTGCTATGATTTGATAAAGGTCAATATTGACATATACATCATATTGAATTTAGAGGTGAAAATATGAAAAACAATATTAAAAAATTATCAATGATTGCGATTAGTAGTTTCATATTATTATCAGGTTGTTTAGTAGTTAAGGCTCAGAAAAATGTAAGTGTTTCTAAAACTGACCCGATACTTGTTGAGCTAAATAAACTAACACTGAAAGAAAAAATCGGACAAATGATTATCGCAGGTTTCGATGGAACAACATCAAGTAATGCAGATACTCTTTTAAAAAATTATAAATTAGGCGGCGTCATACTTTTTGGAACAAATATAAAAAGTCCAAGTCAATTAGTAAATTTAACAAATGACATTAAAACATATAATAAAAATAACAAGGTACCTTTGTTTCTCTCTGTCGATCAAGAAGGCGGTAGAGTAAATCGAATGCCTTCAACGGTTATAAATACACCCTCGGCGAGAACGATTGGAAATAAAAATAATATGCAATACGCATATAATATAGGTAATATGATTTCAAAAGAACTATCGTCTTTTGGATTCAATACTGATTTTTCACCAGTATTCGATATACAAAGTAATCCTAAAAATACAGTAATTGGAGATCGTTCTTTTGGAACAAATTCAAGTATCGTTTCAAACATTGGTATTGGAATGATGGATGGAATTCATAAAGGAAACACAATTCCTGTAATTAAACATTTCCCAGGGCATGGAGATACGTCAGTAGATTCTCATTTAGATCTTCCTATAGTGAATAAAGATCTATCAAGTTTAAAAAAGTTTGAGCTAGTTCCATTCAATAATGCAATTAAAAATCATGCGGATATGGTGATGGTAGCTCATATAGTAGTAAAAAAAGTAGATTCAAAGTATCCAGCATCTATGTCAAAAGCGGTGATAACTGAACTGTTACGAAAACAATATGGCTATAATGGTGTTGTCATAACTGATGATATGTCAATGGGAGCTATAGCTAAACACTATAACTTAAGTAACGCAGCAGTAACCTCTATTAATGCAGGTAGTAATATTATTTTAATCGGACATGGAAATGAAAATGTTAAAACCATATACAATAGCATCTATACAGCCGTAAAAAATCACAAAATATCAGAAGACACAATCAATAAAAGTGTTTATAAGATTCTGGCTTTAAAACAGAAATATAAACTTAATAATAATAAAGTTCAACCTGTCAATGTTACAAATTTAAATAAACAAATCAAGAAAGCCGTTACTTATAACAATGAAACTAGTAATAAGCAGTACTTACTTTTAAAAAATATTTCAACGAAGGGGAATGAAGGGAAAATTATCAATGCAGAATTTAATGTAATGAATTCGAATATTGACCTAGTAAGAGAAAAATGGGGAAAAGAAGACGGTAGTGTTTATGTGGCCGCTGCTAAAGGAACATATAACACGTACACAAAGAGAAACGTAGTCATTGGATATCAAAAAAGCCATTTAATATTTGAATTACGTTCTTTTGATCCTCAGTTAAAATCTTTAACGATCAATCATATAAAGAATTATTTTGGTTCACCTAGTTCAGAAGTTACTACCTCAAATAATGAAAAAATAATAACGTATTCAATTGGATCTAATAAGCTTAAATTTGTTTTTCCTTTAAAGAATAAAATAATAGTATTGGATCATTATTCAATTTACAATCCTAATAATGTTGCTAAATAATATGAGTCATTAATATGAAATAACAAACTATTAACCTGTTCCTATAATGGAGCTGGTTTTTTATTTTACTCGAATTGTTTTGTTTTCACTTCTATTTGATAACTAAAATAAATCATTACTTTATCGAACTATGAGTCTACAAATGTTATTAATTTTAAAATGTTAGTGTTTTGTTATCAATGTGATATTGAGTAAGAAAGCAAGAAGTAATACCTTTACATAAGTACATAATTTTTTATAGACGATTTTGATTTAATTTGATCAATGTGAAAAAAGGGTGAATTTAAATGTTTTATTTATTAGTTGTAGGAACTATATTAGGGTACATTCTGTTAATTCTACCTGTATATGTATGCGCAATAATTCTTTGTGTGGGTTCATTGTGTTCTTTTATTGCTATTTATATTGAATTAACAATTTTAGAGAAAAAAGTAAGAGCTAATTTATTATAATCTATCTAACTATTTAAACTATAAAAGAAAAATAATTATATGCTAAAAAGAGTGTAGAATTTTAAATATTCTACACTCTTTTTTATTCGTTTTTATATCTTTCATCTATTACATATCCTCTTGTTCAAACATATAACCATATCGAGGGACAGAAACAATTCTTTGACCGTATTTACCTAATTTCTTACGTAATCTATATAAAAGGGTATTAATTTCTTCCCGTCCTACATCAGGCTGCTCAATATCATTCGTCATTCGTTCCGGCCAAACATTTACTTTAATTTCGTTATAGCTTACTGCGCTGTTGGCTCTTTGATATAACAACAAAAATAATTCTGTATCTTTACTAGTTAGATGGATTCTTACGCCATCAATTAAAATTTCTCTCTTAACTACATTCACTGATAAACCATTGAAATCATTTAGGTGTTTGTCTAAAACTAATGGCATATCAAGTGTGTCTCCAAGGTTCTGCTCTGATAGATTATGAAAAATAAGTACAGCAGCACCACTTGCAAGACTTATACAATCGCCATCACGAAGGAAAAAGGGTTTATTTTTTTCGATAGAAATATGATTTACTTGTGTTCCATGTTTACTCATGAGATCAACGATTGTGTAATTTTCTTCTTTATCGAAACTAATTAAAGCATGTTTTCTTGAGATATATTGACTAGTAAAAGGAATATCTGGGAAATCATTCCCCCACGTACGCCCTAGTAATGTTTCATTTAAGGAAATAGGAATTCTATTCTGGTTTGTGGCTGTTTCTCCTTGTTTTATAGAAAGATACACGTTTTGAATACTCATGAAGTTACTCCTTTGAAAACTAATCTAGTTAAACCAAAAAAGAGTGTATCATATGAATCTAATTTGTAAAGATAATTCATTATTTATAGTATCTTCTAATGTGGAAAAAAACAGGAACTAGATTATTAACTTTTTAAAAGAGTACATCAAATTCAATACTAATTTAACACTAAATTGATCTGAATAGTAGACCATTATTCGATTTAAAATCCTAAAAATGTTAATAACTAATTAATGCGAGAATTTGTCAATAAAAATTGTAAAGAGCTAATCGTCAAGTATTGGATTAGCTCTTTTTTTAGTTAATTAAACTTTATTAATAATTTAATAATTATTTCAGCTTAGGATTTTTATTTAGCATCTCAATATTTTTATTTCTTTCTCCGCCATCAGATAGGTCTTCAGCAAATTCATGGTCGGCGTTCTTACCTAACATAAGCTCAGAAGTACGTATTGTGCTGGATGGCAAATTATTATTCGCTGCGGCTTGCTCGTTCCATTTACTCATTAATATCACCTCGTAAAATTAGTATTGGAATTTGTCCATGTATTTATTTAGAATTATGTAAAGAAATGAGTAAGTTTGAGGAGATTCAGATTTAACCAGGAGTTAGAAACATGGAAATGATTGATTTAGATGCCACTGCAGCGGAATAATGCTTATCTAATCGTTCTAATTTATACTACGTTGTACATCCATTTGTTGGAATACTTTACCAGTTGTCTCATATCGTTTAATAGAGGGACACGTAATGAATGAATTGTGTTATATGGAAGAGAGGATGCCAGATGATGAAACGATTTGCAACGTATTATCCATATGAACGAAAATTATTAATCGAGGGTCTTCACAAACTCATTCAAGAGGAAACGAACAATCCACAGTCGTTTGTTGATTCAAGATTCACGTTCGCTCATTTGGCTAAAGATATTGGAATGAAAGTGGTTCTTGTTGGGTTCGGAGTAAGTGCAGTAGCATTACTGATTCCAACGAGTAAACTTTTCCTATACCCAGTCCGCATGGTCATAGAGAATGCATACTATCATGTAATCGATTGGGTGCATTATGATGTCGGGCATCACATTCACAAGTTAATAGCAATGAAGATCAATTTAGGCCACTATATTGCTTCGATTGATGCACATCAAACAACCAGTAGTCCGCTTGAAAAAGACGGTCATTATATCCTTGATAAAATCGATGGAAAAATGAAGAATCATTTCGAAGGAGTTAAAGATTTTCTGGAACGAAATAAATGAAGATCTAACTCCTTGCCTTGTTGGGGAGTTTTTATGTTGGACTTTAAGTAAACGGATTTTTTGCCAAGATTTTCGAAAAGTAATACATATGCTTTGGAAATGACTGGTTCATGTTTAATAGGTGTACACATACTCAAATCTGTTTACTCCTATTTAATTATCTAATAACAATATTGGTATTTAAGAGATAGATATTACATTTGATCTAATGGAAATTGGCGGAAACCAGGATATTCCAGGCCTTAATCCCCCATAAAAACATAATATCGAGTGAAAGGAGTACGATAATGGATCTATTCTTTGATCACCTTGTTTGGTTTTTTAAGAAACCAGAGAAAGCAATTTTCCCCTTAAGTCAAAAAGGAATTCATGTTGTGAAAGGAGGACGGCATGAATCTTGGGGTACATATAATACTCTATCTTATTTCGGCTTAAGTTATATTGAGTTTTTAGGCATTGAAAATTTATCAATAGCTGAAAAACATGAGGAAAATCGATTAATTACGCTAATCGTAAAACAGCTAGCAAAAGAAAGTCGGGAAGGTCCAGCGACAGTAGCAATCCGAACAAATCAGATTGAGGAACTTGCAATTAAACTTAAAGCAAAAGGACTTACAATATATGGACCGCTTACTGGGGAGAGAGTTCGTGCTGATGGCCAGGTAATCAGGTGGACATTATTATTCCCTGAATACCCGGAAAAAAAGGTTAAGTTACCATTTTTTATTAAATGGGAAAAATCAGATGAAGAAAGATATTCGGAATTTGAAGACCAAGGACTGATTGGATCACATATATTAGGGCAACCAAAATTGGAAAGCATTGGTTTTGTGGTAAATAATTTGGATGAGACATCAAAATTTTGGGAGAATTTATTTGGCCTTAATCAAGGAGAGGAGTATACTGATTCCAAAATCAATGCACGTTGTAGAATATTAAAATTAAACGGAACTAATTTATTATTGTGTACACCAATTGGAGATGGTCCAGCTGCTAAGGTATTAAAAGAAAAAGGGGATACACCTTTTTTAGTGAACCTTACTGATACAAATCAAAATCACTTGTTTGAAATGTTTGATGGTTATTGGAAGTTCGAATAATATATCTGTTTATTTCGATAAGTTACATAAATATTTTCAATTAGATATAGAAATAACAAAACGATTAACATTAAGCAGTAGTAAAGAACTGCGATCATTCTTGGTGGTTTTTTTATGAACTAACTATTGATTTACTGGTTATGTTTAATAGTGTTGCAAAGAGCTTGTAAAAAACTTGTAAAAAGAGTGTAGCCTAATTTGCATAAAATTGTTACATTTCTAAGTTAACATATATAAGAATATGTCAAGCTTAGGGAGATAACGATGAAACGAATTATAAGTAAAATTATATTAGTAGCTGCAAGTTTATCATTTACTATACTTCCAAATGATGTACTGGCAGAGAATATAGAAAATACAAAGATTAAGAGTATTCAAGATAAACGAGTAAAAGTTCAAGAAGAAGCACAAAAAGCAAAAAATGAGATGAATCAATTAAATGATCAGAAAAAATTGTTATTGAACTCTTTAAATACAATTAACAAATCAATTGAGAATGCAAAAATAAAGAAGAGCCAAAAAGTGGCTGAATTAATAAATGGCAAAAAAGAAATAGAAAAATTACAAGTTGAATTAGAAGGACTTCAAAAATCAGTTGGAAATAACTCATATATAGATGTTATTTTTGATGCAAAAAGCATTGGTGATTTAGTTCAACGAATAAACGCTATTGGTAAATTTATGAATGCTGATAAAGACTTGGTTAAGGAACAAAAGAACGATATTGAAAAAGTAGAATTGAAAAAGAAAGACTTAATCTTAACTCAATTTAAGTTGAAAAATGATAAAAAAGATCTTCAAAATTTAGAACGTTCACTTGTTAATCAAGAAACTCAGATGAATGCTATACTAAGCAAACTTAAGGATGATTTATTTGAAAAGGAACAAGATATTTTGAGTTTAGAGGAACAAGAAGAGCTATTAAAAGAACAGGAAAAAGCAATAAAAGTCGCTTCAAGTATTTCAGGTGGAAATTTTACTCGACCAGCGGAAGGGTATTTATCTTCAGGTTTTGGATACAGATCATTTGATCATGAAACACATTTTGGCGTAGATATTGTTAAAAAAGGAAGTACGCCGATTGTCTCAGTAGCAAATGGCGTTGTAATACGAGCTTACAATTCAGCTAGTTACGGTAATGTTGTTTTTATTACTCATAATATTAATGGAAAAGTATTTACATCAGTTTATGCTCATATGCAAAATTATCAAGTCTCAGCAGGTCAATCTGTTTCAAAGGGGCAAAAAATTGGAACGATGGGAAATACGGGGCATTCTTTTGGTAAGCATCTTCACTTTGAATTGCATGATGGTCAATGGAATGAGGCAAAATCAAACGCAGTAAATCCAGCAAAGTATATTAATTTTTAAGCTTTTATATATTTACAAACAAAAAACAGTCTATTTTTAGCTAGACTGTTTTTTGTTTGTGGAAAGATATGTGAGTGAAGTTTATCGGATAAAAAAAAATGGATTCCTTTAAAGGTAAAATTAGAAAATACGACAATTGAGGAAGAAAGAGTAAATATAAAAAAGAAGGTTATCATTCAAAGCAAGGTGGTGTATGAGGAACAACAAGAAATAGAGAATGGTTATTATTTGATCATCCTCTATTTTACTAAACAACGGTTAAGAAGAATTTAGTGTTTTTTAACAGGTTAAAAACAGCATTCTTATCTAATACAAAATCGTTAATAGAATTTCGATTCATATACAGATTCCCAATCCGAATCAGTGATATAGGTAACTGATGGTGTATTCGTACAATGACTGTTACGAACGCCTTTCCCCCCGATGACAAACTTTAAATGGGTATTTGTTTTAATACATGATTGAATCCACTTTTCTATCCTAACTAAATGAGCAGAATTGGTAATTGAGATTGTAATAATAGAAAGTTTCTTATGCTGAATTAAATCAAATAAACCATCAAGAGGTGTATTCGGTCCTAAATAAATCACTTCATTTCCTTTTTTTTGTAAGAATATACTAAACATCATTAGTCCAATGTGATGATTTTCTCCCTCAGGACAAAAAGCTAAGACTTTAGGCAGTGCCTTGTTTATTGGTAAAATCCTTAAAAACTGAGCAAATCTGTTTATGATAAATTGAGAGGCAAAGTGTTCCTGAGCAACAGTCGCTTTTCCTTTTTCCCATTCATCACCAATTCGATATAGGATTTCTGCCAAAATATGATGAAAAACATATTCATAATTAAACAATGAAAAAGCTAGTTCAATTATACTGTTTGCTTCTTGTGTATCCATATTCATAAGTGATTGATACAACTTGTCTTTTATAGCTATTATATCTTCATGAGATTTGCTACTGGGTAGGGGTTCAATTGACGACTTATAGGTTGATTGGTTTAGAAGTTGGACAGCCTCACTAACTTTCATTCGATTCTTTGTTGTTTGCTCTTTTAACCATTTTAAGGTTTCTAAATCTTTTTTGCTATACATGCGGTGTCCACCTTCTGTTCGCATTGGACTGACGACATGATATCGATTTTCCCAGGCTCTTATTGTTACAGTGGGTACGTCTATTAATTCAGATACTTTTTTTATACTGTACATTATCAATCACCTCCCATTAGCTATACATATTTTATACAAAAACTATACATGATTCAAGGGAACTTAGATGAATAATAAATTTAAAAGTTGAGAAAGTAAAAAATGATTGTCATTTTTGTATAACTTTTTGTATAATATTTAATGTAAGTTATACAAATTTTATAAGGAGGATAACAAAGATGAAAACATTAAATCTTTTGGCTTTGGTGTTGATTATTGTGGGAGGGTTAAATTGGTTATTAGTAGGACTATTTAAATGGGATCTAGTCGGAGGCATATTTGGTGGAATGGATAGTGTTTTTGCAAGAATTGTTTATATACTCGTAGGTCTTGCAGCTATCTATAGTTTTAAGCTTCTATCTAAGGTATCTAAATAAAAACTTTTAAATGAATTTTATTAGATTAAGAGTGACTTTTTTTAAGGCACTGGTTGTATTAGTCGTAACCTTTTTTTATAATATAAATTAACCTACTAGTATATATAATTAAATATCCTTTTTTATACTAAAGTGTCCCGCCATTATAAAAAATTATATTGCAGGATTACCACAATGAAAAAATCAATTCTTGAGAGTGATAGTTCAACAACAAGTAGAGGCTGATCCTTATACGATCAGCCTTTGCATTGCTATTCTGGAAAAAAAGCTATAAATGCTTTATCTGGTTTAGAAATAATATGTAACTATAAATAACTAAAATTTTAAAAGGAGTAACCTAAGTTACTCTTTTTTATTTTATGTAAAACAGAGGGGAAAATGAAATTCTTAAAAGAAAACTAACGGGTTCGATAGTTTAAAAAGAGATAATACCGAAACTTTCTTCATCAAAAAAGGGGCAGTTTGGTACTGGTGGAAGTATGTTATGTCTCACATTTGGTTCAAGAGAGGAGGGATTTAGGTCGAATTAAAACAAAAATACCATATGTAAACATATTTGTGTTCCTGAATGTATACACTTTCGGTTCAACTGTTCACCTACACAAATGTGCTTACTAGAGAAAAACCTATAATTTTATCTTTGTTTTGAAGTTTCATTTAATTAATAATTTTTAGGAGATAGGTAATGAATTAGAGGTTCACATTAATTAAAATGTTAGTTGTTTTAATAGTAATTTCGATCCTTTTACTTTATGAGGCATTATTTATTCAATAATAAAAGTTTTAAAATTACCGTTAAAGTATTAAAGTTAACAATAAAGTAGATTTCAGCGGAATGGAGTTGAAAGTATACGTTTCGATTAGATGTAATAGTTTTAGGAGGCTATCTTAATCCATAGGAGTGTTATTTCTCATAATACTTATATAGTCGATTTCTTCAAAGAGTAATAAGATCAGTTAGTTGATTTTTTTCGATTTTAAATGAAAATGATGAATGAACACCACAAAAATCGTATAGGATTAAAATCAAGACAAACAATAAAACGAGAAAAACTAAAGAGAAAAAGGTGTTTTTATGAAAAAACGCTTGATGAATCAAAAAAGTTCTACATTTGTTCTAATAGTGGGCTATCTGTTATTCAGTGTTTTATGGATACTCTTGTCAGACTCATTACTCGTTGAGTATGCTAGGGAGTTTCATGCTTTCTCTATGATAAAGGGGATTGGTTATCTAACCATTAGCGCCATTTTCTTTTACAGTGTCATTTACAAAAAACAACAAATCGTCAAACACATTGAAGAAAGATATCGCTTGTTTGTTGAGAACTCGACCGATATTATTATTGTTGTGAAAGACAACGGAACGATCGAATATGGTTCACCATCTTTTTCAACCTTCTTAGGCTACGTACCAACAGATTATGAAGGAAGAAGTATTTTTGAGTTTATCGCCAAAGAAGAAGTAAACAATCGGAAAGAAGTGTTTGCCCACCGAAAACAATTTAAATACGCTGGAAACTTTATCGTCAAGTTTATCCACAAAAACGGCAACTACGTGATTTTAGAGAGCAAATGTTTACCGATTATCGGTGAATCGGGTGAAGTAGAAAAATTGATGTATATCTCACAAGATATAACACTTCAGACTAAAGCCAAAGAAAAACATCGTGAAACAGAAGACCGCTATCAAAAATTAGTTGAACTATCACCAGATACAACGATGATCTACAATGAAAAGGGGGAAATCTTGTATACGAATTCGGCTGGCTTTGAACTAGTTGGTGCAAAAAACGAAGAAGAAGTAATTGGAAAGAACATCTTCCAATTTATCTCTCAAGAGTCGATGAGTCATGCAGCCAATCGAATGGAAGCCGCAATAAAAGGGGAAACTGGAATTAGCGAATACAATATAAAACGCTTAGATGGAACAATAATTAACACAGAGGTGTTATCGTTTCCAACAACGTATCAAGGAAATAAGGCGGTTCAAGTAATCGTGAGGGACATTACCGAACGAAAACTAACCGCAAAACAGCTAAAATTTTTAGCGTATTTTGATGTGTTAACAGGGATTGGAAATCGAAATGCACTCCAAACTAGACTAAATGAAGAAATACAAGAGTGTAAACAAACTCGTAAATCACTTGCTGTCTTGTTTTTAAATCTCGATCGGTTTAAAAATGTGAATGACACATTTGGCCATAGATTTGGCGATATGCTGCTAAGAGAGGTAACTGAACGATTAAAAGTAAACATAAGTAATCTATGTGAATTATTCCGTTTCGGAGGAGATGGGTTTGTGATTTTAATAAAAAACACAGATCACTCCAAAACAAGAAGAATGGCCAAACAAATCAACGAAGTTTTTGAACAAGCATTATACATCGAAGGACGTTCCATACATATGTCGATTAGTATTGGCATTAGTATGTACCCAGATAATGGCGAAACAGTAGAGCGGCTCATCCAAACCGCAGATGCAGCACTGTATCGTGTAAAAGAAAATTCAAAAAATGATTATTTTTTTTATTCCGACCATATCCAAGTCGAAAATGACCGGAAAATGGAACTTGAGATCAAGCTACGGAAGGCACTAGAAAATGATGAGTTTTCCTTGGTTTATCAGCCACAAATTGATTTAAAAACAAATGACATCGTTGGATTGGAAGTGCTTCTAAGATGGCATCATCCCACAGAGGGGTTCATTCCTCCAATTGAATTTATTCCAATTGCAGAAGAAACAGGTCTAATTAATCCAATTGGAAAATGGGTTATAGAAACAGCTTGCAATCAATTCAAACAATGGAAGGAATCATGTTTTCCGTTAAAAAGTATAGCGGTTAACGTTTCGGGTGTTCAATTAAAAGATAAAAATTTCGTCGGAATGGTCGAAAAAATACTATTTGACACAAAACTTATCCCAGGCTATCTGGATTTAGAAATTACCGAAAGTATAATGCAAGAAGCGAACTTGGCAAGTAAGATCATGAACGAATTAAAAAAAATCGGCGTACGCTTATCAATTGATGATTTTGGAATGGGGTATTCATCATTTCGTTATTTGCGACAACTCCCGTTTGATAAATTAAAAATTGATAAATCATTTATAGATGAAATTAATGGAGAATCAAATGATGGTGCAATTGTTACAGCCATAATCCAACTAGGAAACAAACTTGGATACGATATTGTCGCAGAAGGTGTCGAAACTAGAGCGCAAGTTGAGTTTTTACGATCAAATTTTTGTCATTATGCACAGGGCTATTATTTCAGTAAACCTTTAGCTACAAGTGACATAGAAGAACTCATCCGAACCAGATACAATCTTACTAAAAAGAGTTAAAACAATTGTTAGTTCCAAAAAAGCTAATACATAAAAAGAACCATCAATACCACAAATGTCATTTCCGTCATTTTCAAAATGAATTGCTGCAATTGTTAGACTAGCATAACCTTCTTTCACCAATGTGTTGATAATTTCAAATCTATAGTGGGTAAAGAAAAGACTAGAAGCTTTACTAAATTGAAGTTGCTCACATTTACACCCTCAGTTTTTTAAAGTTGAATAATAACCGCATTGTTCTAGCAGCTTATTTTAATATTGCTGCTTTTTTTATATCCATTAGTTCGTACCAACCTCAATCATCCAAAAGTTCAATGAGTTAGAAGACGGGATTGTCTACAATGGAAGTTTCTCCTATTTTCCAAATTGAAAGTAAGCGAAGGGAGGTGAAGAGTGAAACCTTAGTTAAAATACTGAGTTTCACGTGAAGAGTTTTTAAATTAAAGAAGTCGTTTCCTCGACATAAATTTCGCGTGGAAACATTAAACCGAAATATATCATACAAAACTTTATCAGGCGGAAATAGAATGGAGACCAATAAAGTTAATTAGATGATCGTTACATCTTGAAACTGGTGGATCCCTAAATCATAGTTACACTTGTTTTCAAAATTGGCTGTTGCCCACATATTGTATAAATGAAAAAAACTAGGAAGTATTCCTAGCTCTAATTATTTTGATATAAATTGCTGTGTCCAGTAAGTTTGTTTTCCTTTTTTGTAACCAATTCCAATGTATGTAAATTGTCCATTTAAAATATTTGCTCGGTGACCACTTGAATTCATCCAAGCTTTTACTACTTCTGCTGGTGTTTGTTGCCCCATCGCTATGTTTTCTGCTGCACTAGTATACGAAATCCCAAAAGATTTCATCATATCAAATGGTGAACCGTATTTTGGACTTTGATGTGCGAAGTAGTTATTTTGATCCATATCATTACTTTTTGCATAAGCACAATCATTAAGGGCTTTAAAATCAGCTTTTAATGCTGACAACCCCAATTTAGCACGCTCTTTATTCGTTAAGTCCAATACTTCTTTTTGATAAGCAGTTAATGTACTTGGTGTGCCCTGCACTGGATTTACTGGTGGTTTGCTTGGTGCAGATACTTTAACTGGTACTTTAATCGGTGTCCCTTTTCTGATGATGTACGTAGGTAATCTATACTTTAAACTTGGATTCACTTTTTTAATATCTGTAACTGAAACTTTGAACTTATTGGCAATTTGACTAAGTGATTGGTTTGAAGTTGGCTTATATGTGGTAAGTTTCACTGGTTTAATTGTCGAGCTCATAGACTCCAGCATTATATCGCGCTCATCAGAAATAATAGGTTCTTCAATTCTGTTTATACCTTCTTGTTGTGTATCATTTTTTATTATTTGAAAGTATCTATAAACAAAAAATAAGTTTGTTAAAAGTAGAAACAAACTCAGCCACATCCAAGGACTTTTTTTCTTAGTGTGTTCTGACATGGTTATTACCCTCCTTTTTTAATATTTTAACCACTATGTTTTTTTTTATTTGGTTTATTTGATAAAGATAGTGAAGTGTAAAATAGAAATTGATTACTATATATACAACACAATTAGGAGAAAATGGAGATTATCTTTAAAGACTTATAATCTGCCTCAAATTTTGGGAAATGGGTATTCTACTACTAAAAACATATTTGAGGTGAGAAAATCGATGAATGAAGCAGTTAAATCTTCTGTCATAGTTGTAGTAAATGACGAGTTAGCTGTCGATTGGGAAGATGACATGGTTCAAACTGTTTCGCTCCAAGTGGACCACTTATCATCACTCATTGACAGGTTAGAACACTTCAAACTAGATGTCCTTTTCCTTTTTTCTGACAATCTTCCAAGTGGGTCTCTTTCAGACTTACGGAAGTTAACCGATTTTTGCGAGGAGCGGTTTCTTTCAATAGGTTGGATTGGCTCAACTGAAATGTGGCGTCAATTGGAAGTGGGTTACCCAGATGTATACTTTCCTGAACGTGTTGAACTTGCCGAGTTGAAGCAAGTCGTGAAGACAGTTTGTAAACGACGCAAACGAATTCTAGACCATGTTCTTGTTGATACGATAACAGGTGTAAATACTGTACGTTTTCTAAAAATGGAACTCGAAACCTTTTTATATGATTTGAGACGTTCGTATGAAGCGTTTTCAATCGTGACGATAAAAGCTGATGACTTAACCATTGTTGATGAAAATGAGAAATATGCAATTGGTTCGAAATTAATTCAATTTATCAAAGGAAGTGTTCGACCGACTGATTTTTTAGCGCTTCATCCGGTAAGTGGACTGGTCCTCCTTCTTCCGAAGACAGTAAAAGTGGATGCACTCAAATTGATGAAACGGTTAGAACACTCCTTCTCTGAACAGGTTGGCTCGTTTTTTTATCGTGTCATTGAAATCGCTGATCCAACTCGTTCGGTGGAACAGTGTTTAGCCTTAATTGAAAAGGTGCCATCTTCCCGGGTGGAGGATGATCTACAAGTAACGGACATCCGGAGAATTAAGATTGCGGTGATCGATGATGACCGTTTAATTCGTGAGTTGTTGCATCATCAATTAGCTGATTTTGGTGGGGAAATGGTTGATGTAGAGGTCAAGGGTTTTGTAGATGGTGAAGCGTTTTTTGCGGATCCTTGGCATCGTCAAAATGAACGATTTGTGATCATTATCGATCAGCTTTTGCCAAAAATGGGTGGATTGGAAATTTTACGGATAATACAAACGAAATATGACCGAAAGAGATATAATTGCTTACTGCTTGGCCGTGAGGGACGAGAGGCTGATATTGCAATTGCAATAAGAAGTGGTGCGAATGATTACCTAGCAAAACCATTTAGCTTAAGGGAATTGCGTAGTCGGATGAATCGGCTACTTGGCCTGATGTTACCATGACAACTGTTTGGGTTGTTTTACTATTAATGGGAATCTTGATTGTGGGTATTCTCACGATTTATGTCTATTTGGTCGTTCGAAAAGTCAACCAAAAAAATCTGTTAAAAAAGCAACAAAATTGGTTGGAACAAAATTTAAACACGATTGAGAATTATGTGGTGAAAGGTGAATTGTCGGTTTCATTTTTTCCAAATGAAGAATATCAATTTAGTGTGATGGAAGAAATCTTTAGTCATTATCTTGGAATAATTCAGTTTGAGAAGGATTTCGATCCGATTCGTCCAATCATCAACCGCTACTTACTTCCGCGGTACAGAAAGAAACTCGCATCAAGGAGATGGGCGGAGCGAATGAACGCATTATATTTCATTCATCAATTTGGCATCAAATCGATGAAGAACGATTTAATTTCTCATTTAGATTCGGCAAATTGTTCTGTTGAAGAGCGTTTTGAAATTTTTCTCATTCTAGCTAGGTTTCGCGACCAGACTGTTTTCACGCTTATTAAGAGCCATAAACAAATGCCATCTTTTTTACTCACGGAATGTTTGAAACATTTTACGACTTTTCGGACAATTGATTCTTTTTTAATGGATTGGCATGAACTTGACCAAACAATTCAGTATGCATTACTGGACGTTATTCGAGTGAAGCATTTTTTAACAGAAAAAACCCAAGCGTTGCTAGAATCTTTGATTCAATCAAGCGATTTAGAACTTCGCATTCGTTCGTATAAAACAATAGCTTCAATCGGTTATTTATCGAAAAAAGAATTGGTGTTGAATAGAATCAAAATCATGCAGTCAACTGAAGAATGGGATAACCAGAAAAACATAAGTGAAAAACTAATGTTGACTCGTCTGATGGGTAGTATTAGGTCCCAAGATTTTTTGCCGATATTACATCAACTCATCTCAGACCGAGCTTATTCGGTTCGGTCGGAAGCTGCAAGGTCGATTCGAAAGTATAAAAATGGAGAAGAATTACTCCTTGAAATCAATAAAACACATTTAGACGCATACGCCCGTCAGATTGCACAAGAATGGTTAGAAAGGGTAGTGTTTGATGAATAATGCTGTACTGATATTTTTCAATCGATTGATCATTGTGTATGTATTTCTTTTATGTATAACGTATTTACTATTGTTTTTCGCTGCATTTTTTCGTTTAAAAAGGGAAATTGGACTTCACAAAATTGAACCTTATAAACGGTTAAAAGAATCAGCTTTTACAGCACCACTTTCCATTCTCGTTCCTGTATACAATGAAGAAGTTGGTGTGATAGGCACGATTCTTTCGTTAGTGACAGGGAGTGGTCGATTAGATTACCCGCAGTTTGAGGTTATTGTCATCAATGATGGGTCCAAAGATCTAACACTTCAGAAAGTGATTGATCGATTTGAAATGAAAGTGATGAAACACAAAGTCATTCAAAAAAGAAACGGTATTTCGACAAAAAAAGTCAGAAATGTGTACCAATCAGCCATTTATCCATTTTTGTATTTGATTGATAAAGAAAATGGAGGAAAAGCAGATGCACTGAACGCTGGCATTAACTTGTCAAACTATCCTTATTTCGCTTCAATTGATGGTGACACCATTTTGGATACTGATTCATTTCTTAAAATCATGAAACCCATTATTGAAAATAGTGACGAAGAAATCATCGCCATTGGGGGAAATGTCCTTATCGCAAATGGAAGTCACGTATCTCATGGCAAAATAAACGAAATGCGTCTCACTAAACATCCACTTGTGATTATGCAAATTATTGAATATGTAAGAGCTTTTTTAATCGGACGAATTGGACTGAGTCAAAAAAATTTATTGCTCATTATTTCTGGTGCCTTTGGTGTGTTTAATACATCTCGAGTGATACAAGTTGGCGGATATTTAACGAACACGATTGGAGAAGACATGGAACTTGTTGTTCGATTGCATGAAAAAAACATCGAACACAAATGGGGTGCGCGAATTGAATATGTTGCAGATCCTGTTTGTTATACAGAAGCACCTGAGTCATTTGCTGTTTTGCGTACGCAAAGGGTCCGCTGGCATCGAGGATTATTTGAAAGCTTGTGGGCACACCGGAAAATGATATTCAATTTTAAATACGGAGCAATTGGATTTGTAGCAATGCCCTACTTTTTATTTGTAGAATTTTTTG
This sequence comes from Gottfriedia acidiceleris, assembly GCF_023115465.1. NCBI lineage: Bacteria > Bacillati > Bacillota > Bacilli > Caryophanales > Bacillaceae > Gottfriedia > Gottfriedia acidiceleris. Next base: position 2,317,330 of record NZ_CP096034.1, read on the forward strand.
GACCGATTATTGAGTGTTTAGGATATTTCACACTTATATTCAATATCTTTTCGCAGGATGTCAATATTCTTTATTCGTTTTTGTTACTTGTTTTAATGATTTTTTATGGTTCTTTTCTTTCTGTTGGTGCTGTCTTGTTAGAAGAATGGCGAATTGATAAGTATCAAAGTATTCGTGAGTTGAATCGCTTATTTTTATTTGCACTTTCAGAAGCGTTTTGGTATCGTCCGATTATTACGTATTGGCGAGTTAAAGCCACGTTTTCAATTCTGCTCGGTAAAAGTCAAGGTTGGGGCGAAATGAAACGAAAAGGGATGTAATTTCATAAACTGTCAATATTGGTTAGTTTACTAAAAAAAGAATTAAATCTTATACTTGAGCAGACTTTTTTGCACAACGTTTTTTATATTTATCAAAGGTTTCACAACATCTAGCTAAAATAGGGCAGGCATTGGAACCGAATAGAACAGATGAAATGATTTAATAAGCTCCACATTTACATCTAATCAGTCAATCAGTCTAATTGTACGTGTGAGATATAAAATTAAAATCTCAGTTACTCATTTAAAGAGAGTAAACAAATTTTAATGGATATATCGACGAGTTTTCTGATTCAGTTAGACTAACTACCATAACCTTTTTAAGATGATAAAGGGAATCTCTTACTCGTCAACAAAAGAAAACATTGCGACGATGGAAAACAACCAACTCTAGTAGGTTACCTCATTGAAGAGTTTTAGTGGTCACTGAGTGATTTAAATAAGAAGTTCACAAACAATTACAAGAGCTAGGGTATCCCTAGCTCTTGTTTAACGGTTAAACTTCATCTTTTGGAAGTTCATCTTCACCTACAACGCAATTACGACTTCGTTCTTTCCCTATATACATTGCTGAATCAGCTCGGTGAATGCTTTTAGATAAACCAATTGTTGGATCATATCGCGAGACACCAAACGTCATTGTAATGAGTATGCTTTTGTGCTCTAACGAAAATTCGTGTGCTGCGATTCGTTGACGTAACGATTCTGCAACTTTTAAGCCACCTTCGTAAGGTGTATTCGGTAACACAATTAAAAACTCTTCACCGCCCCAACGGCCAATATAATCATTTTTTCGAATGGAACTAGCGACAAGTGACGCACTTTCTTTTAACACATAATCACCCATTTCATGGCCGTACGTATCGTTAAACGTTTTAAAACGGTCAATATCAAATAAGATAAAAGTAATTGGTTGCTTTGATATCTGTGCATGATTGATTTCAACATCAAGTGCATAGTCCAAACCACGACGATTTAAGATTCCTGTTAACGGATCGGTTGTTGTAAGGGTTTCTAACTCTTTCTCTCTTGATTCAAGTGTCCTAACTGTAGACTTCAATTGTTGTTCAGCTGTCTGCTTTTTAACAAACAGAAATGTTACAAAAACAAGCATACAAAGTACTATTAGAACTAAGAAGCATTTTATTCCAAATAATTCCACATAGTCAGATGGCGTTAAAAAGTAATAAAATGTCCAATTGGCATTTGGGATTGATTGTTTGATAAAACGTAAACCATGATGAAATTGAGGTACGTTATCTGCTTTTGAGCGAAGCGCTTGATAATCATTTGAGCGACCAAGAAATTGACTGATGTTGGTGACTCTGGATGAAGATAAGTATTTATTCTTTGAGGTCGCTATAATTTCACCTCGTTCATCACATAAAAAACTAGTATAAAGTTTATTTAACCCAGCGCTTAATTGGTGAACGGTCATATCAAGCGAAACAGATCCAATATAGTTTCCTTTGTAATCAATAGGTGCTGATACTGTAGCCATCATCCCTTTACCTGCTCGATCGACATAAGGAGTACTCCAATATGGTTTTCTTGTTTTATTTTGTTTGAAGCTCCCTAGTTTCCAATAATCATTATTTAATGACTCTTTTTTGAATGTGTACAATTTTGATGGAACAAATGGGTATAAATTATTAAATCCACTTTCACTTGTGTAGTATAACCACGAGATGTTTGGGAATCGTTCATAGATCGATACAAAAAAAGGATTTAAATGATCTGCCAAGTTCAGTTCTCGAATTTTTAATTCGGAGGTATAAATGTGTCCATACCCAGTGATATTACCGTGAGTTTTTTCACTCGGTGTATTAATTAAGGCATCACTATGAAAGGTGTTTGTTTTTGGATTGTATTGCAAATAATCAATTTTCTTTGTGAAATCCGTTCGGGTTTTGAGTACATCATTGGAATAAATTCGTAGGAGATCAGCTAATTCCGTGTGATTTGTTGTATAGAGAGCAATTCGTTGCGCATCTACATTAAACCAATCACGAAAACGAGCGGATTCGACTAGTACTAGATACGTAAGATATGATAAAAAAAGAAAAGACGAGAGCACACTGGTGATGAAAACTATTTGGATTTTCTTCATTTTGCCCCTTCTTTCTTTCGTTTTGCTAACCATTTTTCAAATTCGTCTGTCGAAAGTGGTTTTGAAAAGTAATACCCTTGGATTTGAGGAGAGCCTGTGACATTTTGAAGAAAGGTATATTGCTCTTTTGTTTCGACCCCTTCAATGACAACTTCTAGATTTAACGAAAAACATAAATCAATCATCGCTCGCATAATGGCTGCATCTTTTTGCGAACGAGGTACTTCGTCGATAAACGATTTATCAATCTTAATTGTCGAAATCGGGATTTTACGCAAATAGGATAAGGAAGAAAGCCCTGTTCCAAAATCATCCAATGCGACTGATAATCCTAAGTTTCTGAAAGTTCGAACCGCACGAACCGCGCTATCTATATTTGCAATGGCACTTGTTTCGGTTATTTCAAGTTCAAGAAATCGGCGGGCATTCGGATAGTTTTTGATGTTTCTTTGAATGACTTCACTTAGTCTTGTTAGCGGTACATAAGTTCCAGGGATATTCACCGATATTTGTTGAAAGGGAATTTCTTTTTTAACCCATTCCTCAATTTGTTGACAGGCTGTTTCGATTACGTAATCTGTTACATCAAATATTTTGTTGCTTTTCTCCATAATGGGAATAAAGATCGCTGGTGATAATAGTCCGTGAACTGGATGTTGCCATCGTAAAAGCGCTTCAACACCTGTCACTTCTTCTGTTTTCGATGACACTTTCGGTTGATAATCAAGAAATAAATTACGATTGGCAATCCCTTCATAGATTGATTCTTCCAGGTTTAAATCCGAAGGGTTCTCATGTATAGCTGGATTGTATTCGATTATCCCAGTAGAAAAACGGGAAAGCGGATGTTCTATAGCTGCCATGCAATTTGCAAATAATTCGGTCAGTTCTGTTTTTTCGTTTCGAGAACAAAAGGAACAAATAGTTTCTATGTGATCACTTTCTTTGTCTATATGATTAAGATTGTTCGTTAAAAACTGTTTTATTTCCTCTTTTAGATTTACTGCGACTCCTTCGCCTGTTGCCAACACCACGATTCGGTTTTGCTCGACTTGGTAGATTTTTACATAGTTTGGTAGTTCCGTTTTTAAGGATTTAGCAACTTGGTACATCATTTGCTCTGTCATTCGATAATTTTTCCCTGAAATCCATTCATTTGATTGTTGAATTTGAATCAGTGCCAACGCACTTTCTACCGCAACCTGATGGATATCTATTTCGAATTGACGTTGATTCAATAAAAGGGTAATCGGATCGACATAGTGTAGTCGATGATTGATGTATCGGTCTAACAGACTAGCAAGTAGCGACACAGTTAAAATGAATATCATACTAACGGCTGTAGCGATCGATACTAATATTCTATCCATTGGATAATGGAAACTCATTGGATGATGCACATGGTTACTTGCTGTAAACGTGACACCTGCCATTGCAACATAATGCATACTGGAAATGGCTATTCCTAGTACAACCGATGCAATCACTTTCCACCACCCATTAGCAATATAGTGAGATCGGACAGTTGAAAAACAGGACAATGCAACGAATGATGTAGCAATTGCAATGAAGGTGGATAAAAACACAGTCCACAAGTTGGTATGTCGTTCAGCATGGACTTGAATGCCCATCATATCAATATAGTGCATACTGGAAATCCCTAAACCCATCAGTAAACTAGCTAGAATGGTTTGTTTCAGAGATTGTTTTGGATGGTTTGCGACATAAAAAGCAAGATAGGAAGAAAAAATTGCCGGGATAGTCGAAATGGCCATGATAGCAGGAGAATGGAGCATTTGAACAGGAAGTAAAAGTGCGTTCATGCCTATAAAATGCATTGACCAAATGCCAAGTCCCATCACAATTGCTGAAAGCACGCGCCAAACTGTCGTTGGTAAAAAACTCGTTTGTTGCACTCTTTGGTTAAGTGTTAAGGCATCGTAGGAAGACCAACAAGCTATTACAACAGATAAAATAATCAACGTAACGGAATAACTTCCTTTTAGTTCACCCGTCATTGGTTAACCTCCTAATAGCATTATGGAAAACGATCGTTTTGGAGAATATTTATTGTAGGAAAACGTACCATTTTAGATAGTGTTAGTTTTGTTCTACGACTGGAATAGTATGCAAGAATAAGGAGTTTTTCGTCAAAAAAAAGAATTAAAATGTAGTAGTTATACAAATATCCTTTAATAGAGATGAACAGATTAACAAAAGCAATTTCCTTTCATCTAATCGGGATTTTTACAAATAGATATTAGTGAAGCTATACGATTTATAATTTAAAGGGAGACAGAATTGATCCTAGATATAAATCAAATTTATTGTGGATTAGGGGAGAGGTAACAGATTAATGTGCTGCAGTTATATCTATTGAACTAAAGCGCTGTCCCGAATGCTTTAAAAAGTGTGTGAGCTAGAGATGGAGAGTGGTCATACTATGGATAAAGAAATGATTAATTTCTTTTATGAGATAAAGGAACGTGCTTTCACTATATGGGATACAAGAGCCCTCGTAGGAAGAGGGAGAAAAGTCTAATCTTGTGGAAAGGGTGTTTAGGTTGAAAAGGAATTTAAAAATTGTAAGTACTATCGCAGTTTTGGTTTTATCTAGTTTACCGTTCAGTGGACTTGTACATGCAGATACAGAGGTTGGCACTGTTAAAAAAGGTGCAGTCATGTATACAAGTAAAGGTGAAACAAAACCATTCCGCGTTGAAAATCAAGTAGGTGCAAGTGTGCCAGCACATGTAACTGAAGACAAACCATTTTTTGTTGTGAAAGCAACGGATCCGTTTGGGTACGCTACGGTAACGTATGATGATTATGATAGCAAGGTAACAACTCAAACGACAACTCAAACTGTCTATTCAGTAAACGCAAATGTTCGAGGTTATACGGGCAAGTCATGGAAGGGTCGACATGGGTTTACTACAAAAAAAGGGATGTCGCTTAATCCAGTTGGTAACGGTTGGTACAGCGGAACACAAACGATCACAGCATACAAAAATGTGAAAGAAAAGGGCAATAAAAAGACCGTAAAATACGCAAAAAAAGTACAGGTTTACATTCCATCTAGATATGTAGAGAAAAGCAAGAAAGTGAATACCTTCAAAAAAACATTGTGGGAAAAGAAAACAAAAACAGCGAAAATGTGGTTTAAAACGGCGGATATTGTGGGAATGACAAATGTCACTTCAAATCCTGTCACTAGGTTTGATGAGCAAACGATTATTACGTTAATCAATGGAATGGCTGGGTATACAAATGCAGTTCAAAAAGTTGATTTTAAAGCATTTATGAACCCAGTATCTGATATGAACGGTAACGATTTATCCATTCAATATTATGGGTCGTTGCACATGATTAATTCAGTCGGTCAACCAAATACAATCGCTAAAAAATTAGAAGATATATATGGATATAAATTTGAATTCACATCAAAACCAGGTATTGGTCAAAGTGATACGATATACTACATGACAAAAACAAAACTGTCGGAAAATCCATTAGATAATATTCCTGAAGCAAAAGCGATGGAAGTAGCACAAAGTGTGACCTCAACAAAGATTACCAATGTGTCCTATGAAAAAGCAGAAGATGCAAAGATATTTGGAACTGTGATCGTGATTGGAACAGGTATGAATTCCTCGTCTGATTTAGATGAAATTGACCAAGCCCTAACAAATGTCATGCGAAAAAATGTATTTGTAATAAACTTATCAGATGACGGAAACGGGAACTACATGTTAACACTACAAGTGCAAAAAACCGCCGGATGAAGTTTCCTGTTAAAGATTCTCTTATTTACTAAAGAGAATCTTTTTTTGTTGACAGAAATACGGTAAATTTTTTGGTAAAAAACAATTTTTCAAAATGCTAAAAAAAAGAAACTCCCTAGCCGTAGAAAACAGAAGAAAGTCTATTTTTGTTTTTAAAGTTAATTAGTTAAGAAATAAATAATATAATATATTCACTTTAAATGGTAGCTCAGTTAAACGCTAGACCTGTTAGTTATCTTGAGAGAGGAGGCATAATCGAACGATTTTTTGGTGTACTAGAAGAAAATAGCTTTCACCAATGCCTAATACAACAGATAGTAACATACATGATCCAAGACGTAAGAGTCCAGAAGAAAATGCAGTGAAATTTAATATAAAATGAAATTCATCAATTGTTGGTAGTAGTAATGGCAAATTATAATGGTATTCCACATGAGGAACTAAATATTTGAGTCCTTAACTTGCTTTTTTTAATACAATAACACAATGAAGTAAACTAATTTGCGTCTAAAACGTTAAAATCGAGCGGTCCAATAGACTAAAGAGCTTGAAATTAAATTAAAATGTTCGGTAATTACTACAAAAATGTAAATTACGTATAATAAATGATAAAAGTAACAATTTTTTGTCGCAGAAGTAAACAGAATGGTGTCTTTGGAAAGTAGGGTGGTAAAAAAATTGCCATCCTTAATGTTTTTGTTTTTTGTTAGTTTACATAATATATAGTATACGTCTTGCATTTAACATAATCATTTTAGTTTACATAAAAACATTTTATTATTAAAAATTAATAATTAACTACAGTAATATTAGCACATATTTATTACAAGAAGAAGTGTTAACAAATTTTTAAATTTCATTCTGATTATTTAGTTGAAGGTAAAATAGAAAATCCAGCTTTTAATTTTAAGTTTTTTATGTACAAACTATTTCTTAAGAAAGAATATGCGCTCTATTGAGTGCTTTTTTTGTTGGTTATTATTCATTTAACCAGGTCTAACATGGAATAATTAATCAATTTACGCTTAACCTAATTTTATATATTACATAAGATCTTTTTAAAAATAAGTATAAGTGGTGAATTACATGAAAAGCTTACTTGGATATTTAGGGAAAAACTTTATTTCAAATAATGAAAATCTAGCAACAGAAGCACTTAATTATATTTTAGACAATAGCTTTGCTGCTAGAAGTGCTATTACAAAGATAAATAATCATATTAATCCTAATATTGACTCGGATTTATCCTTTCAAAGCCAAGTGTATTCTAATGATAACGCTATTCCTGATATTGTTGGATTTGATACTAATAATGATTCCGTTTATATAATTGAAGCCAAGTTTTGGGCGGGTCTTACTAGAAACCAGCCAATTACTTATTTAAATCGTTTGGATAAAAATAAACCGTCCATTTTAATTTTTTTAGTACCAAAGTTAAGAATGGAATTAGTCTGGGGAGAATTAATTCAACGTCTGAATGAAGAACAAATTCCATTTTTAGATATTAACACACAAGAAAATATATTTTTTGTAAATATTAATCATAATAAACAATTAGCAATTACTAACTGGGATTATTTGTTGAATGAGATTATTTCACAAATGACTCTCCAACAGGATGAACTTCTAAAAGGGGATGTACTACAATTATTAGGATTATGCTCTGAGATGGACAACCAAGCATTCCTACCAATTCACGAGCATGAGATATCTCCTATGATACCTAAAAGAAATATGAATTATAGTGATATTGTTGATGAATTATTTTCAAAAGGAATGATTAGAGGTATTTTTTCAACTGAAAACGGAAAGTTAAGATCTGGAGCTGGAGCACACCATTATAAACGCTACTTTAAATTCGGAGAATTTTATGCAGATATTAGTTTCGATAACAGGGCTTGGTTGCATTTATATAACACACCTTTCTGGTTGAAAATTTATGGAAAGAAATGGAGCAACCCATCGGAATTAAACAAAGTTAGATTAGCTTTAAGCCCATTTCTTACCACTGCTCCTAAAAAGCTATATACAATGGATCTAGTTCCTCATATTCCTTTATTCGTAAAATATAGAGTAGAAAAATCTAATTTAGTAGATGAAATGTTAAAACAGGTAGAAGAAACCTTTAAACTACTGAAGCAAAATTATTTTTAAACATTTTCGATAAAAGATACCTAATGCATAGTGTGTCAATTTACCGATATTTTAAAATGATTTTATTACTTTTATAACTTTAATATTACATAAAATCAGACATTTTCATGACATTATTTTGTAGATAAAACAAAGCTAGATACAATGATTGGACTAAAAGGAGTGGAGAGAAATTTTAATGAAATTTTCAGTTGGATTATTAGATAGTTTATTTGATAAGAAGATGAAAATGGAAATACAAGATCAAGATTGTAATGTAAAATATAAGATGGTAACAGAGAAATGGTATGATTTGATTGTTGAACAAAAAAGATTAGTTATGTAGATTCGATTAAGTTCAAATATTGGATCCTGAGCTGTATGCCATAAATGTATACGATGAAAATCCTGAAAAAGCAGGAACTTTTTTAGTTAATAAAGCAGTATTTAAAAAAAACTATATAGAAATGAAAAGTATTCAATATAGCCGACGTGAAATTTATAAAATTGATGCTCATTGTTTCGATATAGAACTTGGTTATGCAAAATCTAAATTGACAATTGGAGATAGTATTGATTTTGAAACTGTAGAAGAATATCAATCAGAAGTGAGAGAAATTTATGCTCTAAAACTTATAAATGACACAGGTCAAAAAAACTGGATATATGTGAAAAAGGAATACTGGCTTGAATATTACAACAAACATAAAGAAAAATAATTAACTCTTCAATCATTGACTTAAATCAATGATTGAAGAGTTGATTATTTAAATGTATTAAATTTTTCTATTGAAAACCAAGAAATAATAAGGAACGACACGTCTTGAATAACTGTAAAATGTTTTTTTTATATATACTTGAAAATTTCGAAACTGATATAAATACAATTTTCAATGAGGACTAATTCGAGTGCTTCATGTAATAACCAAATGACAATTGTGATACAGTGTATAATTAAAGATTTATAACAGCTTATTTACAGCCTAACAATGCTCTTAATTGGGTTAAAATCGACAATTCCGTACTGTGAGCTAAATAAGAAGTTTATGACATACCTAAATCAAAAGACAAAATTTCAATTCGTTGGTTAAGGTTAGAATCTTTAGATTTGAAAAAATTGTTCATTTTAGTGTCAATAATCAATTGACTCGTAGTAATTATATCAATATAACCGTCTTCAGAAACGACAACTATTAAACAATTTATATTATTTTCTCTTTTTGTATAAAGATATCTTTGAGCTGAATTAAATCTAGCACCTCGTGCTGGATCACCTGGAGTTAAGTTGCCATCTAGAATGACTCCAAATGCATAACATATACCTTCTGGATCTATTATTACGGCTCCATCAATTTTCGAAATTTGTTTAATAATTTCGGGTTCTATTAATTCTGGATCAATTAATGTACCTGAATCTTCTAATCTATCTGCCTCTTTTTTGACATTATCACTATCTAAGATAACAAGCATTGTTCCTTTTTTTTGCTCTTTAATAGCATCAAATAATCTAATTAAATGCTTTTTGTTAGTTTTATTTGGATTAAAAGTGGCATGTAACTTATCCTTAAAGTAGCTGGTAGAATTATTTGTACTAATTGGAAACTTTAGTTGTAAATTTTTGAAATTAAATTTAGGTTCACCATTAATAATACAATCCCAGGAGAACCATCCAGTAAAATTTATCAATATGTGATCTTCTAATAATAGAAAATCATAAGAGTCATGAGAGTCCATTTTTTTAAATCCAAAAGCTTCTAGAGTATTTATATCAACAACTAATACTAATTCTTTATTTGTTATTTCTAAAAGTTTTCTTATTCTTTTATGATCGTTAATTTTAACCGATTTGTTTAACTTAATAATTTCAGCGACGTTTTTCTCATTTTTTCTTAAACTTTGAAAAAGTATTGTTCCTTTACATTCCAATCCTTCATATTTAAGTGAAGATATAATATGTATATCATTAATTGTTGAACTTAAATCTTCATGGACATTTGCAGCAGCTTTTCTTCCTAATTCATCATAGGATAATTCATGCCAATGGTTTTTCCATTGTTCACTAAAAGGTTGAGAAATTGGATAATCATTAATTTCATTATTAAAAATTAAAATAGGAATAATTAATTTTTCTTCATCGTTAGAATCGATATGTGCACTACCGATCCAAAAAGTCTTATCATCTAAATTTTTTAATAATGTTGCATAAGATTTATTTAGAGTTGTCATTTCATTAAATCGATAAAATATGTTATCTAACGCTGCTAGTAATTTATTAGTATTATTTGACAATTTAGATAAATTAAGCGTTTTCATTGAATCTATATAATAACTTTTTAACTTTTTAGTAAAGTCAGTGTCAGGCAAACAATAAGTATTATCTGGGTTTAATCTAAAGTTAATATCATCGTTATAATCATCTACGATTAATTTAACTGGAATACATATTAGTAAACTCTCACATAAACAATTATAAAAATTATCACTTATATCTATTTTGTTGAATTCTTTTTTTATTTTTTCTTTAAAATTTTCATATTTATTCATGCGTTCTATTTCACTCCATAATAATTAAAATTTTGAGTCTTTATAAAATAATAAATTTTTCGTTTTAGGAAGTAGTGACAGAAAAACATAAAATTGTATCACTATAAATGATTTGTTCATCATTTATTATCTCCATCATTCAAAAGATGATTTCCAGTTTCTGGATTTACAGCAACTCAGTTATTATAACATCTAACCATAATATGAAAATATATAAATCGATATAAAATTCTGATAAAATGACTCGATATTAGTAATTTATATTATAATAAAAATAATTTTAGATGATATGTTACATATTTTTACTATTTAATTTGCATCTTGAAATTGTAAAACATGCCTATTCTATATAATTGCTAATATATCAAATTTAAATTAGCACAAGGAGGTTTCATTTATATTAAGATATTGCTGTTTAATGACATAAATAATATAACGTTTTTCATAACCATACCTTACTTTTATGTGGATGAAATGTGTTGAAAAATAATAAAAATACTTAAAATAATCGAAGTGATTCAAATATGCAATTAAAAACTAAATTTTAAAATAGACGAGTAAGAAAGTGAGAGTCAAAATACATGTATAGAGTAGTAAGTTTATTTGCTGGAATTGGTGGCATTTGTTTGGGATTTAACAGCACAATACTAAATGGTGAGCAAGCTGCTAAAGTAATTTGGGCAAATGAAATCGACAGTCATTCTTGTTTAACATACCAATTGAACTTTGGTAATAATAACTTGTGGCAAGGTGACATTAATGAGATTAATGAGAAAATTCCATTTGTTGACATATTAACAGGGGGGGTTCCTTCCGAAGTTTTTAATAGTGAAGGAAATCACAATGGATATGATCGCACGAGAAAAACATTATTTGGTGAATTCTTTCGCTTTATTAGAGATCATAAGCCGCGTGCGGTTTTACTTGAAAACGTAAAAGATCTCCTAAATCACGATAATGGTAATACTTTGAGGATTATTAAAGAGAGTTTATACGAAGAAGGTTATATTATTGCACAGCATATTTTTAACTCATCTGAATATGGAAATGTTCCTCAAAAACGAGAACGGATTTATTTAGTGGGATTTCTTGACTTGAGAGTATTTGATGAATATATGAGAAACCCAATTCTTCCAATAGAATTAACTCGTACAATTCAGGATATTATTGAGCCTGAGGAACGCAAGGATGAATCTTTTTATTTTACAAGCAAATCACAGTATTTTGATTTGTTACGCAAAAACGTGATAAATTCGAATGAATTATACAATTTACCAAGCATTTATATGAGAGAAAATCTAAATAATTCATGTCCGAAACTAATTGAAAAAATGATTGCTGGTGGACATAATGTTCCTATAGTATTAGACCAACATGGCATACGTAAAATAACACCAAGGGAGGCACTTTCATTACAAGGATTTCCTGAGGCATTTCTATTTCCAAAAGGTTTGGCGTTAAGCCATCTATATAGTCAAGCTAGAAACTCTGCAACAGTTCCTGTTGTACAACGTATTGCACAAAACATGGTCAACGCTTTATATTATTACGATCGAATTAACCAGTCAGTATCTGAATATGCACATACTGAATAGAGAAAACGAAGTTTCATCACATGAAACACCTAATACTGACCCATTTTTTTATTGGGATTTCCTTGATACTGAATTAGCTTTTGCTCGATAATCAGTTTGTGTTTCAAAAGTAATGAAATTGCTTCTTGATAATCATCGTACACAGAACATTAGTCATTACAGCTTCTAAATAATATATTAACCAATTTCCATCGGAGTTATCCTTTATTAGATCTCTCCTTTGAGGAGACAAATTAGGCTCAGCATAAAAACTTATATGTTTTTTTATCATCTTAATTGATTCATCATTTAATATAATTCTTGGATTTATTGCTAGATTACTTTCTAGTTCATGTGATTCAATTATAGAGGGTCCATGTGCAAATTCACTAGATTTTGTCTGAATTTTTTAGTGGATATGATAATAAAAATTAGATGTTTAAAATTTTACTCAATTTAGGTTTTATGAGTATGTGATTCGAAATAATATTTTTGATAAAGTAGGTTGAGAAGTATGACAGTTGCTAGTTCAATAGAATTACTTGATGAGACGGCATTTGATGAAGGTCTTCCTCCTTCGCAGTCGTTGATGCAGCAATTTGAAAAAATGATTGTGACGACTTTATTACGTTCTTTTGCGCTAGACTTTATGATTAAAGATCAAGATGGAGGAAATGTCGATACTCCTCTTACTGCCCGAGAGTATGGGTTGAAGGAAGAGAAAGCACAAAATCGTTACCAAAACAAAGGTGACTATAATTCAAATTCCTTTAAGGGTGCTACAAATTACAAGGATCGAAACAAACACGCATCTTTGCAACGCGATGAAGGTCAACTTAGAGATGCCTATACGGGTCAAAAGATTTCCCGTAATGAAAAATATGATTTAGACCACACGATTGCAACAAAGGAAATTCATGAGGATCCAGCCGTATATTTAGTAAAATTAAATGGTGTAGATTTAGCAAATTCTGAAACGAATTTAAATCATACCAATTATTCGATTAATCGCTCCAAAAAGCAAAAAAAGATGACCGAGTTTTTAACTGACCTCGATAAAAGGCAAGCTGAATACGATAGCCGCTTGACATATTTGAAAAACCAACCGAATCTAACGGAAAAAGAAAGAGGCGAGTTACAGAAGCTAACAAACCTTCGTAAAGCGAATACAGAAATGATGAAGGAAGCCGATGAGAAGGCTCGGAGAGAATACAACAAAACCATTACCAAAGCCTATTTAAGTGATAAAGATACATATATGAACGTAGGGAAAGATGCATTAAAGACGGGCGGAAAAATGGCAGTACGCCAGGCGCTAGGTATTATTTTAGCTGAAGTATGGGTGATCGCTCGTCAAAAGTTTCCTATAATCATAGAAAAAATGAGGACTGAATTTTCCTTGAAAGAATTCTTCATTCAGGTAGTAGATGTATTTAGAGAAGCTTTTGAGAAGGTAAAGATGAAGTTTAAGGACCTCATTGCTAGTTTTGCGGATGGGTTATTAGCGGGACTTCTTTCATCTGTATCTACATTTATCATAAATTTCTTTACGAGTACAGCAAAACGAGTAGTGAAAATGATTCGTGATATATGGGGCAGCATTACCCAAATCTTTAAGCTGCTAGTATTTAACCCTGATCAACTACCACCAGGAGAATTAATTCGAGCTATTTCAAAAATTATTGTATTGGCTGTTGCGGTATTAGCTGGTAATTTTGTAGCCCAAGCATTAGAGGAAATGAAAATTTCAGAACTACCTGTAATTGGTGAAGCACTAACTATTTTCTTGAGCGGGTTAACGACAGGTGTCATTAGTATTTCGCTAATATACTTCATTGACCACTCGAATGAAGTTGAAAAGCTAGTAAACTACTTAAATATATTTGCTGATCAGTTTGAGGCAAAGCGGATTCATTATCAAAAGTTCAACGATAAATTAAAACAAAAGGTTAGTGAGTTAGCTCAGTTACCTTTAGAAGAGTTAAATAAACAATTAGATCGTGTAACAACTATGACTAGTCAAATGAATTTGGCTGCCACAGATGAACAACTGAATTCAATCGTTTCCAAAACAGCAAACGAGATGCAGCTTGCTCTACCTTATCAAGACCGAGTAGGCTTAAAGCAATTAATGAACGATGAAAGTTTGACTTTACATTTTGAATAGGAGTCTCGTATATGGTGTTATTCGATAAACTAAAGAATATTTCAAAGGCTGTTGTAGATGAATTGGTAACGGATGTTATTATACCGTCACTCATTCATACAGGAAAGATTATGAACGAAAATGGAAAAAGTATTGCTACAAACATTCAATCGAAGAATAAGGAAGTATTAGATCGTATATCATTGCTCGAGGATATGCAGGGACAAGGCGAAAGGTTAGAAAAGGGCATTGATCGGAATTTGACCATGATAAAAGCAAGAAGGTATAATCTTATATTACAATTAACTAGGTTCGACGATGTATTTGAGAAAATCCATAACCGACCGTCGTACAAAATCAAATCTGGAAACTTCGAAATTCCTGTGTATGACTTATTAAATATGCCGTCTCCTGATACGGATTATGATAAATTAGATAACTTCCTAGTGGATATGTATGCCGAAGATGCAGGTATACTACAAGGACTATGCCGTACTCCCGTCTTTGCTGCAATCTTGATATTCCGTCAAAAAGCACTAGTGAATAAATTCGACAATTTATTAGTTGAAGTCAATCAATGCATCGATAATTTAATATCATTAGTACATTACTTAATGAAAATAAATACCACATCAAGCAATCTATCAAAAGAATTAACTGAACTTGAAGTTGTTTTCAAAGAACAAGTAGATAAACTTTCAAAAATTGTGAGTGTAAAAATGGATTTTGAAGAATTTAGCGAAGAAGAAATAACTATTTTAGATACGAATATTAAACTAGTTGGAATTATTCTAAAGCTTATGAATGCTCACATTTGTGATAAAAAAGAAGTGTCTGCACAAGGATTTGCAAAGGTTAATATCGATGAGGTATTGAAAGTAGTCAAAGAGTCTGAAAAGGTAAGGTTGGCAGTATAAATGGTTCCTTTACTTCAAAATTAAATCAATGGTATCGAGTTTAGGTGTACTCTTGGTTGCCAATGCGATTTATGGTACAAGGTCAACGATAATTGTTTATTTTGGTAAAGGGTTGGCTTGGAATTCTACTGTATATACCTTTTTTGGATTGTAGTAAGCATGGTAATCATACGAGGATCTGCATATAACTTAATTTGAAAAATGGGAAATTACAAAACCATTAATAAGAAGGCTAACTATAAACAAGCCGTTTTCTAGTTGGAAAACGGCTTGTTTTGTAAAAGTTTGTGAACAAATGTACTTAAGCTAAAGGAGTGCTTTAGTTGAACACAATAAGGAACTGATCAATAAATCAGTTCCTATTTTCATTTTAGAAGGAAAATAAAATTTTAGTAAGGAATATTCAGTTTAAATTAAGTTCAATCATACGTTTCTCATCAAATGAAAAACCGTATTTTGTATAAAAATTGTTTTGTCTAATTTTTTCTTCGTTATTATGGGCGACTGCATGCCCTTTAATAGTTTTAATTCCTCTAATTTTAGACCAGTTAATTATAAACTCTAAGAATAAGCTACCATAACCTTTACTAACATCTTCGTTATCCAAGATCTGAATATCATTAATGTAGGAATAAATTTCATTAGTAAGTGATTCAGTAAAAATACTGATTGAAGATTGAAAATCTCTAAAATTATCATTTTGATAACTTGTTATGGTTAAAAATAAAAAATCATCTTTTTCAATTTTTGATAGTAATACTATTTCTGCCTTTTTGGTTGTTTTAAAGCCAACAAATTCTCTTTCTGGAACTAGACTTTTTTGATATTCGAATTTAGCTAAAAGTTTCTTTTCAATATAATTCATTTGAATCTCCCAAAATTTATTTTTATTTGATGTTTGTATCGGCTCAGGGTGATTAATTTTAATTTTTTAATTTTTATTAAAAATATTAACTAATATTACCATTTTGATTTAGTGGATCTTATTTGTGCTTATGAAAAGCAGGAGTAATAAAAGATTAATCGAAAATATATTAAAAAATATTAAGTAAGCGAGGTGTTTTTTTGAATTTATTTACTTTTCGCAAGATGGAAGAAGACCATTTTACAAATATTTTAACATATATATTATCTTCGTATTCTTATAATTTACTTCCTTCTTTTTTAAATGAACTACTAAATAAGGATGCTAAGGAATTTGAATTTGAAGAGTTAGGTATTGAACTTTTCTCAAAAAAAAATTCACGAACACCTAAAAATATTGAATACATAATTGGAATTGCACCATTCAAAAATTTTACTGAGTCAACTGAACTTGAAAATAATTTGGATTCTATTCCAGATGCATGGATTTATGGTAAGAATTTTACATTACTTTTTGAATTTAAGATTAGAGGATCGCTAGACAATGCCCAACTTACAGCACATAAAACAAAACTTTCTCGATATACCAAAACTATTAAATTTCAGTGGGAAGATATTATTCTAGTATTAAAAAAGATTAAAAAGGAAGCCAACGAAATACAAAATTTTTTGATTGAGGAGTTTATTATTTCAAGCACTCATTTTAATTCCAAAAGAAGATCTTCTGGTATGCCAAATGAAATAATTGGCGGAATAAAGAAAACTGGTCAACTTTACTTTATTATTACTGGGAGTAAAGAAATTGGTATATACACAGTCGATGTAATATATCCAAACGGGGTAGAAGAAAGATTAAGAGAAGGATTAAAAGGAATTCAAGAGTCAAGAAGATGGATAGCAAATTATGTTATGAAGAATCACCAAAAATTATCTTTACAATCTATAAATGAACATACAGTTTTAACAGATTTTTGTATCAAACCAGGAAGAATAAAAAATTCTTGGAATCAATGGCGATTAGGTAGTTATTTAGATCAAAATGAAAACTTTACAGGAGGTAATAATCATGGGTAAATACTGATTTGCTGCTTTAAGATCAATTGAAATAATCAAAGAAAAATTACAAAATGAGCCACTTTAGGCATGGAATCAAGCAACATCTGAAATTTTTGGTAAAGGAACTTCTAGTCAAATGAAGAGTTGTCCAAAAATGCTTTTTTGGTCTTTGTGAACTAGGTGAAATAGAAGTAAACCCAGGAAACCCAAATGTGACCATCACTCCAAATCACTCTGGAAAAACAATTTGATTCGACTCTAGTTTTCTATAAAAAATACAAAATTCCCTTTAAACTATAAAATATCTGTAAGGTTACAATTTGAAAGATTTTAGAGGAAAAGAAGAATGTTCGAGAAATGATAATTCGAATAATACTTTAATGGATGAATATTTAAGTAATATTTCATTTTTTATTGAAAGGAATCTTAAAATGAACAGTCCGAGCAACATTAAATTATACATAAGAGATTTATTGCTTAAGACAAATGAATTTAACCCAATCACGATATCATCAATAAAAGATGAATTAAAACTGATATTTAATATAACGAAAAGTGATAAAAGTATACGTCGCTATATTGAGCAGCTTGACGAATTTGGACTGGATATCGATTTTAAAAATGCCAAGCATGGTGAAAAACATTATTACTTAATTGGTCAAGTCCAAAATTTTAGCACTGCAGAATTACGGTTAATTATTGATGCAATAACGTCTTCTAAATTCTTAACAAAAAGTGATACAACAAAAATAATTAATAGAATAAAAGAATTGGCACCGATTGCTGAAAGAAAAAAGTTAGAAAACTTATTATTTGTAGATAATCAAGTAAAAACAAATAATAAACACGTGAAACATTGGATCGAAACAATTCATGGATGTATTTCGGAAAAATTGATTTTAAGATTTAAATATCATCGTTTTAATAGAAAAAAACAATTGGAATTTAACCATAATGGTAAGGTTTATGAAATTAAGCCTTATTCTTTAGTTTGGAATCAAAACTATTACTATTTAATTGGGAATGATAAGTATACAAATCAAATAAAGCATTTTAGGGTTGATCGAATGGATTCAGTTCAATATTCAAATGAATATTTTCAAATAGAATGGTTTGATACAGCTCTTTATTTGAGAAAAACGTTTAATATGTATAGTGGTGAAGTCCATCGTGTTAAAGCTTTATTTCACCATCATTTAATAAATGTATTAATTGATTATTTTGGTACAGAATTGTTTGTAAAACAGTTTGATGAAGAACAAATAGAGATAACATTTGATGCAGCTATGAGTGATGGATTGGTCTGTTGGTTTTTAACATGGGGTTCAGATGCAAAAGTATTAGAACCTCAATTATTGAAAGACAGATTAAAAGAAGAATCGATAAAATTTTTTAATCAATATAACTAGCTAGGTATAAGTAAATACCTGGCTATTTTGGTTTTGAATTGAATAATAAAGGTTTGTATATTCTGAACAGAATTTTAGAAGTTCAAAAAGTGTAACTCTAAAAAATATAATGATTTTATAAGGAAACAATCTTCGCAATGTAATCGAAATTATTATCACCTAACTAGGAGTGAAAAAAATGGAGAATATGGCATGGATGGAAATTATAAATATTGGAGCTGAAGGAGGTAGTATTTGTTTATTTGGAAAAAAACTAGATACTGGTGAATGGATTTTTTCTAGAGTAGTGAATGAGATTTTTTATAATGATGAATCAAATTCAGATACTAATCAACCGAACAAACTAGAAAATCTTGAAAAAAATAGTGTCATTGGTTGGAAGAATGCTATGAATTTATTAAATGGATACCCTTGGAAAAGGCTTTCTCCTACGTATGTACATCCAGATTTTTTAAAACTAGTTTATAAGGAATGTAAATTCAAAAAAGTTTCTTCAAGATGGAACCAGTACTTTATGAAAAATAGTCTAAATGAGGTTGAAGGGTTAGATCCTGCTTGTGAAAAACTGTTAAATTTTATTAAGCAATCTGACTACACTCTTGTATTAACTGGAGCAGGATTGTCAGTTTCTAGTGGGTTACCCGATTTTCGATCATCAAAAACAGGATTATGGAGAAATAAAAATCCTATGACATTGGCAAGTTTAAATGCTTTAGAGAATAATCGAAATGAATTTATTGAATTTTATACGGAAAGAATTAAAACTCTACAAGGTGTTTTACCCAATGTTGCACATAAAATATTATCTAAATGGGAAAAAAAATGTCTACTCAATTCCGTGATTTCGCAAAATGTGGATTCTTTACATCAAGCTGCAGGAAGTGAAAACGTAATTGAATTACATGGAACGCTTAGTAATTGTTACTGTAATCAATGTAATACCGAGTATGGCAGTCAAAAATTTCTAAATAAAGATTATGAATGCAGCTGCGGTGGGTTTATTCGTCCATCAGTAGTTTTATTCGGTGAAGACTTACCTTTTAAAGCGATAGAAAATGCTATTAAAGAGACCTCCAGAGCTAAACTATTTATAGTTTTAGGATCTTCTTTATCGGTTGCTCCTGCAAATTACTTTCCTAAGGAAGCAAAGAAAAATGGTGCAAGATTAGTAATTATTAACAAAGAACCGACTGAGCTGGATAATATTGCGGATCTTGTGATTCAACGACCAATTTCAGAAGTGTTAATAAAAATTGACTCAGCTTTACAACCATGATCAGTAAAAACTCAAATGAAAAGTGAGGATTATTATGAGTAATAGACAGTTTCCAACGTTTGTAGATTTACCAAAAGTGACTATTATTGAAGATAGAGAAAATAATTTCAGATACAAAATAAGCATACCATTTCAATTCGCAGTCCCTAGGAAATCCAAAAAAGCATTAGTAATTATGAAAAACCCTAGTAAAGCTAGAATTGATCATATTATGAAGATTTATCACTCAGATACAACTGCAGATAGAGTACTTAATTATTTATATAGAAAAAGTTTTACTGAAGTAATAATAGTTAATTTATTTGCAACATATGAAACTTATGCAGAAAATCTAAATAAGTTAGTAAACGAACCTAATAAATTGATTGGAATACAAAATGATACTATAATACAAGATTGCATTAAAGAACTAGAAGAAAATGATATAATTTTAGTTGCTTGGGGTGGCTACCCAAAGGACTCATCAAAAGAAATGAAAATTATTTATCATGAGAGAATCAATAAAGTCGAGTCTCTAATAAATAAGAAAAATGTAAAATATGTAGATAGATTGGTAAAAAATAAGAAGTTTCCTCTACATGGATTGCAATGGGCATATGACCAAGAACTTTACGATTATTTAATCCAGAAAAATTCAATAAAATAAATTTTTACACTTAAGTATAATAAGTAAAATTATAAAAATAGGAATAAATAAAAGCCGCAAATATAATTCCACAATAAAATCAGCATAGTATATACACAGAAATGAACTTCTTTAGTTAAGCGTAATCAATTTTAGTGGATGATTACGCTTTTTAATATTTATGTGATCTTTAATCTTAAGTTTCTCTTTGAACACAATTTTTAACTAATTAAACATCTTGTATATAATTTTTGTACCATAGAATGTAAAAAACTTATAAATATCCGCTGCAACTGTTTTGCCTTTAAAGGCAAAATGGAATAGGATGAAATGATTTCTAGAACGGGTTATGGACAATTAAATCATATATCATATACAAGCTATTAACACGCATATTAAATCTCTCCCTTTCGAAAAAAACTTACTTAATGTTGAGGTCAAAATTACACTGTGAATATGATTCCCTTGTTTTACATTATTTTTATTCCCTGTTTAAGATATAAGTTGTATCATAATTAAATAGAAGATTATTCTAAATTATCCATAAATAGTAAAGGTAGGTAATTCATGGAATGGCTAATAGATGAGTATATACAATATGTAGAAGGAGAAACGGAAGATTCACGAAATGCAGATCGCTCTGTAGAAGGATATCTTTATCAGTTTGAGTTAACTTTACTGCATATTTTAAAAGATAAAGATAAGGCTATTAAGCCACTATATAAAATAGAAAAAATTGAGGACTATACGACGTTTACCGAACGTGATGGTAAGATATATATAGAAGTAGCACAAATTAAAAACCACACTTCTAAAGTGTCCAAATCAACTTATTATAAAGCAATTTTATGGATGTATTATGGTTTCTTAAAACATAAATCGCTGAATAAACAAAATATTGAGTATAAAGCAGTTTTATACCATTCAGATGAGAAAACAACTACTTTTAAAATAGAAGACGTATTAACAGATGCAATGAATAATAAGAGTGGCATGAAGTTAGATGCTTATAAAAAAGTGGTGGATCTCTGCAAAGAATCAGATGACATGAAAAATGAGTTTTCTAAGATTGATGAGTTTTCTAAGATTACTAGATTTTCTAAATCTAAGAATCGGGTGGACCTTGTGTCCGAAATAGAAGAAGAATTATTTATACTTTATAGTCATAGGAAAAAAGAATACGAAAATAAAAAACTTCTTTACGCCTTTGCAATTAGTAAAATTATTGATCACAGTCTTGGTGTTAAAGCACCTGTTTCGTTTGAAATATTTGACAATTATATGTGTTCTGAACAACCAACAGTTAATGAAGCCTTTTTTATAAAGAGAATTGAGCAAAAAATATTAGAACTTATTGATAAACAAATAGAGATGTTGGATGTGGCTAAAAATCCGCCAATTGATAGTTATGGAATCCCAACTATAACTACAAAAACTCACAAAGATTATAAAATGATATACAAATTAATTTTTAGCTTCATTAGTGAAAAGATACAGAATCCTGTTTATCGAAAATCATTTTTAAATACAGTGACCACTGGAAACATGCAGCCATTTCTTTCTAGTACTGAAAAAGAATATCAAATATTCTTAGAGAACGGTGAATACATAAGATCATTTATTGCTTGTCTTGCAAAAATTATTTATCAATATCAAAAGATCAATGCAAAAAAAGTTAAACTAATTCATTTAAACAAATGGTTTGAGATTAATGAATTTGTTTGGATTTTTAGACATCCTAGTGAAAAACGAGATAGTGGCTATTTAATAGGTGAATTTAACCAGAAAGGGTACGAGTACATGCTTATAAATAGTGTAATTCAAAGATTAGAAAATGTTCAAACAAAACCAAACGTTTGGTATTGGAAATCTCCTAATCAGATAATAGCCTCAGATATGAAATTTTATAAACATGATACTTCAAAGGTAGATCCTAAACATTCACCAGGGAATGAATACTTTTATATACAATGTTTAGGGTGCTTGGAAGTTGATATGTTTGAGTCAATAGATAAGGTAGAAAATATCTTTAATTTTGGATGTGTGAAAGGATAAGGTTAATACATATATGTTAAAACGAGTTTTAAAACTTCTAATGGAAAATGGTTTTGAAAAAAGGAAAACTATAAGTCAAATAAGAAAACTTGGTTACTTATCTAGAACACAAGAACTATTACAGTTACTAAGCTTTAAGCATATATATATCAATAGTAAAGAGACAGAAATGTATGTCATTTGTGAAAGTAAAAAAATATTTATAGAAGAACAAATTAAAGAATTTGAAAGAGAGATTGCTAGTTTCGTTATTATGTTAGGGAACAAACCTCTAGCATATAATATTAATCTTGTTTTATTATGTCCATTAAATTTAAAGAAAAATCACTTATCTGAGAATAACCATATAAGTAAGCTTATTGATATTGAAAGGGATAAATATAATTGTAGGAAATTTTTTTTAGATACAGCAAATCGGAATTTTGAGGAAGAATTGGACATTATCCCATCTTTAGCACTAAAAATAGAGGTAGATTCATCAAACTTAAGTTACGAACAGACAATTCAAAAAATACAAGAGGACATGCATCCTGAATTGTTTAAAGAATTGATAAAGAATGAGGACACTCCTGATTTACAACAGGTATTACAGGTTTTAGAAAATACAATATCAAATATCAAGGATGATAAGAATGAATAGATTCCTAATAGATAAAGTTAAAATTCAAAATTTCAGAGGATATGTAGAACAAGAATTTGATTTCAGAGCAGGTGGTCAAAGTAAGCAAGGAATCATTATATTAGGCGGATCTAATGGATACGGAAAGACAACTTTAATAGATTCTATAGAATGGTGCTTTACAGGAACAATTAAAAGATTAAGAAAAAATTTTATACAGCGTAATGAAAATACTTTAGAAATGCAACGAGGATTGCTAAGAAATACAAAGGTCGCTAAGAATGCAGAAATTTTTGTTATTGTAGAAGGAACATTCAATAAAAAACCTTTCACTTTAAAGCGAACTTTTAATCAAATGGAAGAAGGTAAAGGATTATCACCTCAAAATACTTCTTTTGAGATTGTTTATGATGGAGTAAGTATTCAAGGTAAGAATATTGATGATTTATTAAAAATACCTCTATCAAACAGATTTTATGATCGATACCATTGTTCATATGAAAAAAATATATATATTTATGAAAAAAATAGGCATGATTTATATAAAATGTTTTCCTCTTTTTTTGGTGGATTAGAGGAAGTAGAGGCAATTATTAATAATTTGGATGGGTATAAATATGGAGAAGGTAAGAAAAGAATTCAGTACTTTGGATTAATTAATGAATTATCATCTCAAGTTAAGAATTTGACTATAGAAAATGAGAATTTGCAGTTAAAGTACAAGGAGGCACAAAGAGAGTCTAAGGAAACTAGTAAAAAAAAGCATATTAATAATCGTTTTATAGAACTGTTCTATAATCCAGTTAGGATATTTGAAGGAGAAATGAAGACAGAAGAAATTCGGGAGCATTTTGAAGATCTTGAACAAATGTATAATACAACTAAGAGTCATTTGGATAAGTTTGAAAAAATTAACGATGTATTAATATATAGTTCAATTCAAAAACAATGTGAATTATTTTATGAATACCTAAATAAGAGTGTTAAGTTGGAAGAGTTTAAAAAGTATGTACTTATTCCGTTTCAAAAAAATAAAGAAAATATAGTATTAGCACAAAAATATTATGTCCAACATGGAAATGTTAACGAGAACATAAGAAGAATAAATGAATTTATTGACCGTTCTCATAATATAGGTGCTTCAAACTCCAGCCAAATGTTTTACTTTACAGAATTTGAAGAAAAAATATTCAAAGGTAAAATATTACCACATAGCTCATTGCTTAAAAAATTTACAGAAAAGCAAAATGATATTAATAAACAACTCGATCATTATCGGGATACTAGAAGTCCAATAACTAAGTCACTAATAGCTATTGTTGACAATTTAAATGGATATGATAAATTACGATATAAGTATGCCTGTCCGCTTTGTGGAAGTAGAGAAAAATTTCATCAACATTCAACTGATTTAGGTGCACAGGCTAGAAAACTTCTTGGTCAACTTGATGAAGAAAGAGCATCGTTACAAAATGAATATAATTTACTTCAAGAGAAAATCATACTGAATATAAATGAGTATAAAAATTCATTAATGGGGGAGAGTTACAAGAAATTAGATGAGTTAAAACAATTAATACGATATTTTGATACGATTGATGATTTAAAATTAGTCTGTGATCGTTTTAATTTTAACATTTATACGGTTAATGAAATGGACTTAATTGATTACGTTGAGCAAATTGAAAATGAATTAGGCAATATTAGTATTAACGAAGATATTGAATATGGAATCATTCAACGTCTAACAACTCAAACCAACGTTATAAAAGGTGTGCCTAGCCTAATTAAAAAAGAAAATTTTATGGACAAAGAGGAGTATTTTATATTAAGTAATGAACAAAAAAAAGAGAGTATTAATTCATTAATTAAATTTTATAATAAGCAACTAGAAAAAATGAAAGAAATTAAATTAGTACAAGATCTTGAAAAAATAGATCCTCAAAGTGTTTCCATCCGAATTGATATATTTAATGAATTTAAGAATGAATTAGAAACTAAGCAGAAATTTACACAAGCAGGTATATTACTAAATACAATAAAAAAAGATTTAGAGGAAAATGAGAAAAATCTTTTTGATAAGATAGTAAAGCTAGATCAATTAAAAAAGATTAGAGCAAATATTATATCTGTCAAAAATGAATATGACAGAAAAGTTGCTGAGCAAATAAATATTCCTTTAAAAAAGGTATATAGGAAGCTAAATCGGCACACTAATATAGAAGTAATAAACCTGAACAAAGCTGGGAAAAGAACACAAAAAGTTAATTTAAGTGCGAAGGTTAGTGACAAAAAATTACATATTTCTAATATTCTAAGTGCAGGTCAATTATCGATAGTGTCGTTATCCATATTTCTAACCATTGCTTTAGGACAAAAAGAAGAGCCATTTAAATGCTATTTCATGGATGATCCTATCCAGACAATGGACGATGTAAATATTCTATCTCTTGTAGATCTCCTTCGCGTAGAGTTATCCCAAGATATAAATGACTCTAATCATTTTATGGATCAATTATTTATTACTACATGTAATGTGGATTTTGAAAAATTATTAAGCCATAAAATGAGAAGTTTTGATGTTAATGTAACACATTTTCATTTCACGAGTTACGGTGAGTACAAACAAATAAAAGAGTTGCACGAAATATAAAATTCGTGCAACTCTTTTATTAATTAGTTAATTTGGCTCTCTTAAATTCTAAAGAAGCAACACAAATCGCTTCTTGCATAGTTTCACCTTTAAAAAAGATTAGGTCTTCTTCGTATCTATAAAAGGCACACATATAATACTTTCCTTTTTTCTTTATCACTCCTTTATACCTTGCTCAGACAGTTTGCCTATAATTTCAAAGGTAAGATCGATGAGCGTTGTATAGTGGCAAAAGCCCATTTTATAGTGTTTTTTATACCATGTGTAAAATTCAATTCTACTACCATGTAGTAAAGAATAGAAATCTAATACTTCTTTGGCAATCAATTCATCTTTTTCTTCATTCGTCATTTGTTTCCAGATATTGGTCATTTTATTTTTGCACCTCACTAAAATTATAGTTGAATGTTATTAAAATATAGCGAAGCAATGCATGTCGCCTCCTCGAATTTTTTAGCCTTAACAGGAATTACTTTTTCATTTTTTGAACTCTGAAAGTGACAAAAGAATTTAGATTTAGTTTTACAAAAAATCAAATTTCCTTTTATATTTTTATGATGATAAAATTTATATACTCAACAGTTTTACTGATTTTAAGAGGAGATAAGCAACGATTAAGAGGTTTTGATTAATAATAATAAAGACTAACCTGATAACAATATTACTATTGGCTATGTCATTATTTATTAATGTTGTATAAGAAAATTTTTCTTCTTAAAATTTCTTATATCTCATGATTTGTGTTTTTAATTATCCTATATTCAATTATTTTGTAAATATTAATCTTACTTATCATAATTTTTTATGCTTGGGGTGTATAGTTAAAGTGAATAGAATTCTTCTTTTCCTTATTTAGTGCATCATATTCACTGGCTCATTGAATTTTAAAACTAAGTATTAGAAATGAGGAAAAAAATATGAGTACTGAAAAAAAAATTAAAGTAAGACTTGTAGTTGAAATTGATGTTTTATTAGATGTGACAACTAAAATGAAAATTGAACAGGAATATGGCAAAGAAATGAGTGATCTTGAAGCGGCGGAATTCCTAGCGTATGCATACTTAAATCCTAAAATATATTCCTTGAATGAAGAGGAAGTATCTGGTGAATGGGATAATGTATGTGATTTCAATGGGAAACTAGGTCGTGTTTCATTAGAAACGGATTAAAACCAATGCTACAAACTTCCCTTTTTTTATGTTCAACTATTTGGAATATTATGCTAAAATTTAAATAGTTTCTCATGTAGAAAGGGAGAGTTTGGCTTGGATAAAATTGTGATAAAACAGATTATTGCTCATTACATGGATTTAAATCTGGATGGACCAACATGTTTAGAAAATGCAATGGATTTACAACAAAAAGATTTTCAAGAAGTTACTAAATTTTTTATTAATCACATTAACCAGGCAATAATTACTCCTCAATTGAAAACATGTGTATTTAAGGACCAAAACGGAGACGTTTATAAGAATTGTCTCAATTTTGTTAGTAATTTGTTAGACAGCGGTTTGTTTGTAGAAATTACAATACACATGACCAGAAGACTTTTTCAGTTTATGAAAAGCTCCAGCAGTACAAGTTCAGGTACATTAATTTTCTTACACTATCATAATTTAGATACGAATAAGGATTATTTAGGAATACTAAAAATGGATCCAAATGAAGGAATTGAGTTAGAGCCTGAAAGTATCAGCTTTAAAATTCGAAAACATATGTTACCTAATATACGAGAAAAATTACATAAATCTGCGTTTATTAAGCTTGATGAAAAATTGATTCAAGAAGAGTCACATCTTTATGTCTTAGACAAGCAACAAAAAGCTGATGGTATATCAAAATTCTTTTTAGATAGTTTTCTAAATGCAAAAGAGTTGAAAAATGATCGGAGCTCTACAAAACTATTCACTAATACTTTATTTGAAGTTATAAAAGAAGAGAACATACCGAGTCCTGTCTCCTTTATGAAAAAAGTAGATGAGGCACTGGTTAATGGAAAACATATAAAAATTGATACCATGCTTGAAGATCTTTTGCATGAGCACATAACAGGTGAAGAAGACCGCGCTTGCGTAATAGAACGTGTAAAGACGCAATTAAAGAAAAAGGACGAAGATACTTCGTTTGAATTTGTTGTGGATAAAGAGCAAGAAACAGTTGCATTCATCCAAAATAAAGATAAGAGTTTGCAAATAAGATTTAAAATGTCTGCACTTAACAAAGATATTTTTTGCAGTGAGGAAGAAGATGAAGACGGAAAGGAATTTGTTATAGTAAAAGTTAGAAAAGAGCAGGTTGTTAGTAATATCCAATTTAAGAAATGATGGGATAAAACATGAGAAATTTCATAAAATTCTTTTTGCAATTATTAGAAGATCTTAAAAGTGAGCATACTTTACAAGATTGGGAAGAGAATTATACAAATGTTAAGTTTACTCTAAACAGTAATTATGGCTATTTTAAAAATTTATTTTCTAAAGCACCATATGATGAAGAATTAACGAAAGACAGAATTAGTTTTACTTTTCTTGTAAATGATCAAGACCCAATTAACAACAATGAATTTCATGAATGGAACTTTTTTACCGAAGAACAAAATACTAAACTTACTATAGCTCTTAATAAAGAAGAGTGTTTTGGGCTAGAAAAAAATGAAATTTTATTCTTTTCTAAGAAGTCTTTTATTAAACACTTTAATATCGATCGCAAGGATACAGCCTCGTTTTTAAAACAGATAAATCATGAAAAATTTGTACATATATATCTTCCAATTGAAAAAAGCTTTGAAAATAATTTTTTAAAGATATTGCCAATACAAAAGTATCCTAGTTCGCCTGTTATTGTGCTTGAACCAGATACTTATGAAATTATAAAACTTGTACAAAAAAAGAGAGAAGAATATACAAGAGTAGAAGCATTTTATCCATTACCAACATTTTTTAGTATTGAGATTATTGACAAAGAGATTCAGAACATGTTTAATCGTAATTTGTTTTTTTTATGCTTAATTCATATCACAAACAAGCATAGTAATGATATATTCTTAATACGTGGTCAAAAAAATATTGAGCTAACATACAGTGTTGGTTTTACACCTCAATATGCAAAAATACTACACAACATATATGAATCTATTTATAAATTGGAAAAATTCGTACAAGATAAGCTGGAGATTGTACGAAATATTTTTTCTATATATTGCCAAAGCGAGGATAATGTTCAAAGTTTAGATGAACAATTAGTAAAGGTTGAAGAAACGGTAAATCAGTATTTTAATGCTTATATTTCGGATGAAGTAAAAAGTTTCTTAAAGGAAACAAAAGAAGCTATTGATGTTGCCCATAAACATGCCACAGTAGCTCGTGAAGCTGCTGATAAAATTATAAATAACATTAATACCTCTATTATCGCAATGATTACAGCAGCTGTTGCTGCGGTCGTTACGATGTCAAAAGGAGAGTATTGGTTTTTAATTTTAGCTTTAGGTGTGCACCTTGTATATTTTTATGTTTCTTACAAATATAATGCTGTATTTACAAGACAAAAGAAAAACGATATTTTGAGTTTATATGAAATTACAAACGAACAATTTCCTGTTGTTTCTAAAAAAAAGAGAGAAGAAATTAAAGTGAAATTTCTTGATCCAGCAATTCAAAATATTGAAGTTAATTTGCTAAGTTATAAAAAATTAACTATTTATTTAGTTATTTTTACTTCTATTTTATTAATAGTCCTTTTATTTTTCGGAAATTTCGCTTCATCCAACGAAGAAAAGAAACAACAGAATATAGTGAAGTTATATGCCAATGAATTTGGGGATATTAAAAATCATGTAAATAGATAAACAAGGCTTTGATAACTTTCATCATTGGTGAGCTACTAATAATATGCTGATTAAAAAAGTCGATTTCTAAACACAGAAGTCGATTTTTTGATCTTTCATTGCAAAAAGTATCATAACTTAACAGTTATGATACTTTTATTTTTATACATAAAGGACAATTACAATTGTAGTAGAATAAAGGGATTGAAAGTGTCACTACTTGGTGTCATAATTAATTGCTTAAATTGGGGGGATATTTATGAAAATTGGGTATGCTCGTGTGTCAACTTTAGCACAAGATTTGAAAGTGCAGATTCAAGCTCTAGAAAATGAAAAGTGTGATGAAATTTACAAAGAGAAGTTCACAGGAACGAAAAAAGATCGACCTGTTTTCCAGGAAGTATTAGGAAAATTACAAAACGGCAATACACTAGTGGTAACAAAACTGGATCGTTTGGCTCGTAATACAAAAGAAGGAATTGAAGTAATTGAGGAGTTATTTGAACGTGGTGTGAAAGTTCACGTATTGAATGTTGGTTTATTAGAAAACACAACAATGGGTCGTTTTTTCTTAACAACTATGCTTGCTGTCGCCGAGATGGAACGCAGTTTAATAATCGAGAGAACCAGCGAAGGAAAGGCATTAGCCCGAAAAAAAGAAGGTTTTAGCGAGGGTGCACCCAAAAAATATAGTAAAGCTGCCATTCTTCATGCCCTTGATTTACTTGAAACTCATTCATATGATCAAGTAAAAGAAAGAACTGGCATTAGTAAAAGTACTTTAATCCGTGCCAAGAAAAAATACCAGAGGTAAAAAAATTATCACTTATATAGTATTACAAAACTATCGTCTAAAAAGAAATTTAAGTTCGGTAAGTTAAGTTTTTCTGGAAATTTTTTTCAAATTATAGTCATTTTTTCACAAACTAGAAATAAAATAATAGTAAGAAATAATTTAATGAAAAACGATTGGTTCAAACAAATGAATAATAAGTAATATGATTGGACTTAAGCCAATCTCCTTAAGAGGTGAACTTGGCTTAAGTGCCATGGGTCTGTTCCCCTTTTAAGGAGGCTGGCTTTTTCACACTGTGAAAAAAATCTAAGTCGTCTCAGATGGAGGAATGTCCCATGGAAATTAATAACCATGAGGAAAATTGGGAAAATCGAAAAAACGCTGCAGAGATCGTGTTTGAAAGAGAGGTAAAAAAAGGATTGTTCTCGGATCTTTTCCCACAAAAAACGGTACGACGCGTGGAGACACACATTCTGGTTAAAAAAACTCTCGATGAGGTTGCAAAGGTCGATGAAATCCTCGAAGTTGATCAGGAACTATTGTTCCTACAAAGACGTGTCCTTAAAATCAAAGGTGATCAAAAACCCGAATTGACATTCCGAGATAAACCAGGAACTAGTGAATGGAACTGTTTGTCAACAATGAACAATTACCTGATTCTCGTCCAAAATGAAAATGGTAACATTATTGCACGAGCTTTCTTAAAGGATCCAAAAGATCTAAAGGAACACGTGTTGAACGAGAAGGTGCCCAATGTCGGATGGGGGAGAACGACGAATCGACTGGATGGAACACCATACTTTTACTTTAAGTTTGACTATCTTTTAGAATTAGCCGAGCAAGGTATTATCAAATTTCGAATATTTTAAACCATTGAAAAAATCCCGAGATTATCTCGGGATTTTTTTCATTGAATTAAAATTTTTTATACGGAAATTTTAAAGGCTAATATAAAAAATTTTGAAGAATAAATTGTTTAGTGGAAGGATTCATATTATTGTTTTTATCAGGAACTTGTTCTAATGATTGTATCAGATCATTGTTCAAGTTTTTTTCCCGATGTGAAAGTAAGGTAATAATCATTGAAATATTTTCTGCATTATTAATCCATTTCTTTTGTTCAATCGAAAGTGTATTTGGAATTTGAATTCTGATTTCATTTTTATTGTACATTTCCTGTTTTAACCCATTAATCATTACTGATAATAGGAAGGAAGAAAAATTTCTTCCTTCCGTTTCCTTCTTCTCAGCTAATAGATTTATAATTTCAGAAGGAGTTGATTGTGAAAGTCTAAAGCTAATTGAGTCACCTTTTCTAATAGTCATTTAATTTCTCCGTGCCTTAACTTTTCATATTCTTGGAGGATACTAAAATACGACATTACAAGAGCCCAAATACTTTCACGTGGTTCCAGAAATGATATAGGTAAATCCATTTCTTGTTTGTTCAATACTTCTTTAATGTACCCATTGATAATACTAGCACCGCCACCAACGAAGTAAACTTCATCCATCGACGGTACATCATGCCATATTTCTTTTAGTATCTCGACTTGTTTTGAAGCGATTTTCATAAATGGAAACTCACATAATTTGTTGATAGATACTTGAGTACCCAAAACTTTAATCATACCATTCTGATGAATTAAAATATTTGTTAATTCATCTCTTGAAGTAATTTTATAATTGTATTTCATTTTAATTTCTTTAATAATTTCGTCAAGAAAAGGACTAATACCAATATCATATCCTCTCGACTCAAGGTTATTAACTTGATTCTTTTCAATTACAGCAATATCTGTAGTTAGCCCACCAATATCAAAAATACCGATAGCTTTATTTCCAAGTGAAGAATTGTTCATGGATAAATGAATATAGCTAGCTAACCCTTCAAGGTTTACAAAAACTTTCTCAAGTTTAATACAAACCTTGATTCCTTCTAAAAATGGAGTCTGTAAAAACGTTACTTCGTGCAGGTTATTTTCTAGTTTATTGATTAATTCTTGTTTGTTTTTTAATTCGTTCATTGGTACTCCAGTTGACAAAAGATACGATACGTTAACCACATTTGAATTACTATTATTCTTAAATGATTCTGCTGCATTAATTGCTAAAGCAGTAAGAAGTAAAATAATACTTTGATCATTTTGAGTTTTTCTAGTATTTGACGACATCGAATTTGAAAACTCGTTTTTAGCTGCTAGGTTACCAATTGAAAAAATTCCTTCACGAATTTGTAAAGCATTTGATTTAACTTGAACGTGGATTCCATTCAAAGTACTTTTTTCAAATTCTTTGATATTACGATTTTCTAGTTCCTCACAAATAACATTTGGGATTTGCAAACAATTTTCAATTGAATTAAAAATCCCTTTTACGAGTGCATTTCCAATATCGATTGCTGCTAATTCATAATTATTTACCATTTGTAATTCCCCCTTAAAAGTAAAATGAATACAGTTGCACACATGCATACTTTCGTATACATCCAGTTATTTACCCCAAAAATATGTAATTCCTTTTTTGTTTTATTTTTTTTGTTTATAATTCATTTTTCACCAAGTACATTCTTATTTTGCTAATTAACTAAATCAATCAATAATCGACGATAAATAGCAAAATATCAATAAATCATAAATAGTTTATTAGCTATTAATGAAAGTTAGCTGCTTATCAAACTAATTGTGTAGAGAATTTATTTTAAAAAATTACTTATAACCATTCATAAGAAGAATGGTAAATCCAACAGTATCAATAATTTAATTAAATTAAAGTGAATGCGTAAAATGCTTCGTTAAAAAATAAAAAAAATGAAATGAAAAAAAATATTTTATTAGTTGCAGGATTCTATTTTTTTCATTTCAATACACCTCTTGAAGATTTATCAATCGAAGGGAGGTGTAAAAATGATTACAAAAATTGATGGAATTACAATGAAGTACGTTGCAAATACAAATGAAGTAAAGGACTTATTATCAGCTTTGCAATACAGGTTTAGGTTGAATGGAGTTTGTATTCATGAATTATCAAAAATTGGTACTTTTTGTGAGTTTTATAAAGTTTCAATTAATGGAAATGCAAAATTGGGGAGATTTTTTATTTATCGCGGTTTTGAAAAAAATAAAAAAACTTTCAATCAGCTTTATATGAAATTTAACCATTCAAAAATTGGTGGAACCATAAAAGAAATAATTATTTTTATAAATAATTATTTTAAAAACTCAGGAATGGTTCATGTAGTGGACTTAGCTCATGATACTACAATTCCAAAAGAAAATTTGTTTGTACAATCCTCAAAAAAAAAGATCCGCAATTATTTAGGAACCGAATATCATGGACAACGCAGCGATCATGGAAGCATAAAAATGTATGATAAAAAATTAGAATTAGATGAGATGATAAATAAAAAAGTTATCCATTCACATCTAACTCGATTAGAAGTTACAATAAAGGGTCAATTATTAACAATTGACACTGATTTGCATGTTTTTAATAACCCATTTAACAAAATCAACTTATATAATCTAGTTAGGTTGAAGGAGAATAATCATGAAATTTGTAACTTTTTAAGAAAACCAGACAAATTACTTTCAAAGAAAAATCGGGAAAAGAAAAAGTACATATTAAAAAAAACAGGAGTAGCTCTTCCATTTACAATGTACGTATTAAAAATACAACTTCTGTTCATTTTCGGATATTTCAAAGAATGTTTTTTACTGTTCAAATCGAAAATAAATCGTCACAATTTCTTATTCGATTTCTTTTCAATTACACAAACCGATTATTCAATTAATGATTTTTCAGTTCTTTTTTCAAATAATCAAAACAACTTTCCATTAATTGAATGAAATTGAAAAATTCATGCCATTGTATAATTTTTTGTTATTGTTTTGGCATGTAATAAAAATTTAAAGTGCATCTGAACATTTTTTCGTCATTTACACGAATCTAGTTTGATTCCATATTCATCTAGAGTTACTATTATGCTTCAAAAAGTTCATTCTGAAAACCAGCCAAAATGGTTATCAGAATCTGAAAAAACGATTATTAAACTACTTGAGCACTCAAAGTAAATTCGAATGTAATCCGTGGAAATAGTGGCGTTATTTGGCAATAATTTGTACAATGTTCCACTCAATATAATGGCTAAGTGAACTACTTACACTTGAAATTGATGACTTTAATTCAAGTTATGTTTAAGTTCGAAATGGCAAATACGGAAAATCAAGAAGAATTGAAGTGAAAATCTTGGTAAAGTAATGAATCAATGGTTATTATTTCGTGAGAAAGGAAATTCAAATAAAACTTTTACCTTTCAAGTTGGAAATGATGCTCTTACACCATCTGGCTTAGCAAATCTTTTTAGAACACTTTCAAAAATACTGGATTAACTGATTTGACGGCGCATTCGTTACGACACACATTTTCGGTCATGATTTGATTGAACAGGGTTTTAGTATGCATATCTGTGCTGATTTAATAGGCATTCGGAGATTAACACAACCCGTCTTTACTTAAGTTCAAAAAGTAGGAATGAAAGGTATTGTAGACTTGGACTGGTCAATTTGGAGATTTATAAAATAAAGTATTTTGATGCTTGCCACTCTTTGAAAGAGTGGGGGATTAGACTGGAATTTTCGTAATATTTATTTTTCTATAATGGATGTTAAATAACTTAAAAAAATGAAATGAAACAAAAACTACATTGTACAATAGAGTTTTGTTATAATTATCCTAAAAGGAGGCTTTTGGAAAATTATGAAATATTATACAACAAATGATGAAATGATCTTAGATTTTCTTAATGAAGCGTATTCTGCAAGGATTGATGAACCTTGTATCGATGTACCAATTTTTGAATTAGCAGATTTAGTCGCAAGATCAATTCCAAAAGACGTAACAATTAATGTAAAAAAAGAGCTAGATAATTTATCAGATACTGATTTTGAAATTGAACGTTCAGATGAAGATTTTGTAACTATTCGAATTAAACAGTGGATGCCTCAGCAATTTTATGGTGGCTTATTTAACTTACCATATTACAGCGAAGCGAAAAAAGAAGTAATTGAAGAATCAAAAGAATTAACGCTTGAGGAATATGAAGAAACTGATAATAATTATTTCATTTTAACGTACACTTTTTGCCAAAACTCTGATTTAACAATTTCAGAGATTCAAAGAATAGTTGAGAATGTATTTGATGAAGTTGAAAACATGATTTTTTCAAAATTAATTTTACTTGCACAAGAACAACAAAAAGAAATATTTTTTAAAAATAAGTAGGAAGATCCTTATGGGGTCTTCCTTATTTAGTTTGAGCATGTTTAACAGGAATTGTAACAATTTTGGTTCAATATAAGTAATTTCAGTTAAGTGCTTACTCATTAAATTTAGAAAATTTTGGTAAAATCTTTAGCTAAACACAGGTTTATTCTGAAATAAAAAAAATATTTATAAAAAATATTTTTTCGTTAAAAACTCAGCAACACCAGGCGTTTCATTCAGTTATATAAAATTTATTTTTAAATTTTTATACTCGACCCCTTGCACCTAATTTCTAAATTCAGTAGCTTGAAGTTAGAAATTAGAAAAATTCAGATTAATTTCAAGGGGGAAATTAGACATGTCATATCAGTCAATCAATTCAAAATCTACAGTAGAAGAGTATTTACAAGTTTTTCTTGAATTTAGAAAAAATGCTTATTCAAAAAACACGACAAAAAGCTACAATGCAGATGTTTTAAACTTCATCAAGTATACACAAGATCAAGGAATTGAAACAGTGACAGTAAGTGAATTTGAAAATGTTGAAATTGTTCACGGTTGGATTGAGCATCAAATTAATAAAAATGATGCATATTCAACAGTCCAACGGCGAAAACAATCATTGTCTACATTTGTTGGGGTATTAAAGTCACGTGGTATTTTAAAAAGCAACGAGTTTGTTATTTACAAACTGAAGAAGCAATTAAGTGGACAGCATTCTCGTACATTATCTATTGGTGAAATGACTGAATTATATAATGGAATGAATCGACTGAGTGAACAAAAAGGTGAGCATTGTGAAATCACATTGAAAATGTTGTTGTTCACGGGTTTGCGAAATGAAAGCTTGGGTTATATAAAAGTAAAACACATTGATTTTGAAAAAGGCTATTTAAAATTCTGTCCCACTGAAATCAATTACAAAAATAGAATAAGAAACATTCCACTACCAAAATTGTTTTTAGTCAAACTTGAAAGCTACATAAAAAAATCAGGTTTATGCAAAGAAGATTTTATTTGTACAGGAATGAATTCTATGCGAATAAAAAATAAAATGTTGAACTTTCTTACTAATGAACTAGGAGAGATTGTAGGATGGAGAAATGAAGGGGCATGGAATGATGATAAACACTTCACTCCACATGGATTCCGTACTTCGGTTGCAACTTTTTTTAGTGAGCAAAACATACCGAAAAATCATATCCAATTCTGGTTGGGTCATATAAAAGATGAAAGTAACACAGACTCTTATTTACGAGCTTGTAATGCATCTTATCGTGCTATAAAGAAAGCTATTAATACACTAGAGAATATTTTAGAAAATGTCGAATCAGATGAATCATGTCCAATCCATGATGATATTTATCCAAATGAATCTTCAACAGTTTCTTCAACTTCAACAATACAACTAAAGAGTTTTCTTAGTGGGTATGGTTATCTAACCCAAGAACAAGAAGAAGCATTTCTTTATTATTTAACGAACACGAACTAAAGGAGTGAGACAAGTGTATTTTGTCAATGAACAGCATAAAATAAATTTTAAAACATTATTGCAGCGGTTCAAAAATAATAAATCAGAATATATTTGCGCTTCATACATTGCAGCAGTACCAGAAATCTTCCAGTTAATCGATTTCAGTGAAGAGTTAAGTGGTCCATTTCATTGGTATTTCGATAACAGTTTAAAAACAAAACTGATTTTAGGAAATTTAAGTAAAGAGTTACTACAATTAGTGGAATTAGGTTTGCATTTTTGGACTGCACAGAAATTCAGTTTACAAAACGCTCTATTTACTTGGAGAAATAACAAATATTTGCGTGATGTATTATATCAAGTGTGTGAGCTGAAATGTTATTGCAAGAATGATATATTTACTATTACATAACATCCATAAACCAACAAATAAAGAGCTGATCCCTTTCAATGTTTGAATAAGGGATTTGCTCTTTATATTTATTTTTTCAGAGATGCATTCCAAATATTAACTAATAAAAGCGCCTCATATTTTAAAGGAATATTTTCATATAATACCTCATTATCTATAGGATAAAATCGACTAGTATTGAGATTAAATAAACCTATTATTGTATCAGGACTAGTTTTCTCATTTACAATAGAATTGTTAAGTAAAGTTAGTGAAGGGATTATATTACGTTTATTAATTGTCGAACTATCTTCATTGTAAAAAGTTCTTATTAAATAGTTTTTACCATTAATTATTAAACCAAGATCGGGAGTTGCTGAAACAATTAATTCGTTATTATAACACCATGTAAATGTAGGTGGCTCAATCCATTGCACGTTTTTCCCTTTTAGCATTTTTTGAAATGAGTTTACTGCATTAAAATATGTGTTATATTTTTTAGGATTTATATTTGATAAAAGGTTATTAAATACAGTTTTGTCTTGTTTCAAACAATATTCCTTAACTGCTTCTCTGAAGTCCTTCCAATAATAAAAACTGTGTTCATGTTGATTTTTTATTTGATCAACTTTTTTTATTTTAGATACCATTGATTGTTTTGTAGTAAAATCAATGAATTGAGACAGTGATATATTAATAGCCATTGAAACACCCCCTAAATGTAAAATTTTATATATAATAGTAGAATAAATGAATCTTTGATCGATTTTCATGATTTTTTACTTATTTATTCATTATTTATTACTTTCAATAAGGTAGTTAATTTATAGAAAAATAAGAACTGTGGGGTAATACAGATAATTACCCCACAGTTCTTATTTAACTTTCTAATCCAATTTGAACACCATTAAATAATTGTTGTAAATCTATTAGTTGATTTGTCATATCATTTGAAATTACAGGGGCACTACCATCATTATGACGAATTATTTTGTTGTTTAATAATTCATTTCGTATTTCATCAAGGTATTTTTGTGCGCGTTCTTTATCGATCCTTCCTAATGATACCCATTCATAATAACTGTTTGTATTACCTTTTTCTTTTCGTTTCATTTGAGTTAATTCACTCTTATGTTTTTCCCAGATGTATAAGTAGGGTAATTTGTCTTTACCTGCACAATATTTTAAAGTATATCCTTTTTGTCTCTTTTTTCCTCTTAAGCCCATCATACAACCTCCTAAAGGTTTGAGTTTAAATTCGGCGTTATAAGCTTTAAGTAAATTTTGTTGTTTTATTGAAATTCCTGCATATTTTTGGAATCATTTTTCAGTTAATTTCGATATAAATTGTTTACTAATATAGCATATGCTATAGTTTTTACTATAAGAGGTGATTAAATGGAACTTTCTGAAACAATCAGGAGAATAAGAGAAGAATTAGGCATAACTCAAGAAAATCTTGCACATTCTGTATATGTTAGTTTTTCAACAGTTAATAGATGGGAAAATAAAAAATCAGCTCCAAACAGAGTAACTATAGCAATGTTAGTAGATTTTTGTGAAAAACAAGGTGTTAGTAATAAACTTATTGAAGAACTTCGTAAGTGCAAATAAAACAATTTAGGAGAACTACTTATGGCAATTAAAAAAAGTGAATTATACAGCTCATTAT
Source organism: Gottfriedia acidiceleris (assembly GCF_023115465.1). Taxonomy (NCBI): domain Bacteria; kingdom Bacillati; phylum Bacillota; class Bacilli; order Caryophanales; family Bacillaceae; genus Gottfriedia; species Gottfriedia acidiceleris. The sequence continues at coordinate 2,356,837 of NZ_CP096034.1, forward strand.
GGAAAAGCTGTGATGAATTAAGAGGTGGTATGGATGCCTCACAATATAAAGATTATATTTTAACAATGTTATTCGTAAAATATGTTTCGGATAAAGCTAAAAAAGATGATGACTCTTTAATTTATGTTCCTAATGGTGGATCATTTGATGACATGATTGAAGTAAAAGGTGATAAAGAAATAGGCGATAAAATGAATAAAATTATAGCCAAACTAGCAGAAGAAAATGAATTAAAAGGTGTAATAGATGTAGCTGATTTTAACGATAGTGATAAACTTGGAAAAGGAAAAGATATGATCGATAAATTGACAAATCTTATTTCTATTTTTCAAGACGAAAAAATGGACTTTAGTAAAAATAAAGCTGCGGGCGATGACATTTTAGGGGACGCTTACGAATATTTAATGAGAAACTTTGCAACTGAATCTGGTAAAAGTAAAGGTCAATTTTACACACCAGCAGAAGTTTCACGTGTACTTGCGAAAGTTATTGGTATCGGAGAAACTACTAAACAAGCCATTACGGTTTATGATCCAACTTGCGGCAGCGGTTCTCTATTAATTAAAGCTGCTGATGAAGCAAAATCAAACGTAACAATATATGGACAAGAAATGGATAATGCTACTGCAGCTTTGGCAAAAATGAATATGATTATGCATAGCAAGGAAACGGCTGAGATATGGCAAGATAACACATTATCTGCACCTTATTTTAAAAATGAAAATAACCAAGAATTATTAAAAACATTCGATTTTATTGTAGCCAATCCTCCATTTTCAACTAAAGCTTGGAGTAATGGGATAAATCCTGAAAATGATATGTATGAGCGTTTTAAAGGATTTGGTATTCCACCTGCGAAGAATGGGGATTTTGCATTTTTGCTTCATATTAATAAATCACTTAAATCATTTGGTAAGGCAGCAGTTATTTTACCACATGGTGTTTTATTTAGAGGAAATGCAGAAGCTATTATTAGAGAAAATATTATTAAAAAAGGAATTATTAAAGGAATTATTGGTTTACCTGCCAATTTGTTTTATGGTACTGGAATCCCTGCTTGCATTATTGTTCTAGATAAAGAAAATGCAGAAACTCGTAAAGGTATATTTATGGTAGACGCTAGTAAAGGATTCGTAAAAGATGGGAATAAAAATAGGTTGCGCGAACAAGACATTCATAAAATCGTAGAAGTTTTCACTCGGCAAATAGAGATACCAAAATTTAGTCGTATGGTAACCACAAAAGAAATTGCAGAAGATAATGAATATAACTTAAATATACCTCGCTATATTGATTTAAGTGAACCTGAAGATATACAGGACATTTCCTCTCATTTATTAGGTGGTATACCCAATACTGATATTGATAGCTTGAAAGTTTATTGGGATGTTTATTCAAAATTAAAAGATGACTTATTTTCTAATAGTGAACGAGATGGCTATTCTTTCTTAAATGTGAATCAAGTAGAAATTAAAGAAACAATATTCAATCATGAGCAATTTATTACCCATCAAGAAACCATTGTCAACGTATTTAATAAATGGACACAAACTAATGAATCAATATTGAAAAACTTAACTTCAGAAAATAAACCTAAAGAGATTATTCAAGCTATTTCAGAAGATATATTGAAAAAATTCTCAGAAGTAGCATTAATAGATAAATACGATGTATATCAAACACTTTTGACTTATTGGAATGAAACGATGCAAGATGATATTTATGTTATTGTAGATGAAAATTGGACTGCAGGTAATGAAGTTGAGTGGATATACACAGAGAAAAAGAAACTTAAAGGATTCGAGGGTAAGTTAATCCCTCAATCATTAATAATAAAGCGTTATTTTGAAAACGAACAATTTGAGATTGATGTTTTAGAGGCAAAAAAAGATGCAATTGTACAAAAGCAACAAGAAGTGATTGAAGAGCATGGTGTAGAAGAAGGTTTGTTAATTGAAGTTATCAACGATAGTAAAATTACAAAAAAAAGTCTAACAAAACGAATAAAAGAAATTAAACAAATTCCAGAATTTGAAGATGAAATGGCAATTTTAAAACTTTATGAAAATTTATTAGTTCAAGAAACTGAATTAAAAAAACAAATTAAAGAAGGAAATGAAAAACTAGGAGAAGCACTAATTCAAAAGTACAGTGAACTCACAATTGATGAAATTAAACAAATAATTATTTATGACAAGTGGTTTACAAGTATTAAAAATGGAATTGACATTTTAACCGATACTATCTCGCAACAACTAGCAAATCGAATTATTGAGTTAGCTAAACGATATGAAGAACCAATACCTGAAATAGAAAATGATGTAGAAAAATTCACTGCAAAAGTAGACGAACATCTCAGAAGGATGGGTTTTGTATGGTAGTCAAAAATATTAAAATTCAAAATGGATATAAAGATTCAGAAATTGGACTAATACCTGAAACATGGGAAATAAAATCTTTTGAAGAAATTGGTCAGTGTTTAATTGGATTAACTTATAAACCTGAAAATGTAAAAAACTATGGATTACTTGTATTAAGATCATCTAATATTGGTGGGAACAATCTTAAATTTGAAGATAATGTATACGTGGATATTGAAGTAGATGAAAAAATAAAAGTTAAAGAAAATGATCTGCTTATATGTGTAAGAAATGGTAGTAGGAATTTAATAGGTAAATGTGCACTTATTGATAAACGCACAGAAGGATCAACTTTTGGTGCATTTATGTCAGTTTTTAGAAGTCCTATAAATGAATTTATTTACTATTGTTTTCAATCAGAGACTATAAAAAAACAAATACAATCAAATCTAGGAGCAACCATTAATCAAATTACAAATAAAAATTTAAATTCTTTTATAGTTGCCTTACCTAATGACTCGAATGAACGGAGTGCTATTACAACTGCACTATCAGATTTAGATTCACTTATTTTCACTTTAGAAAAGCTAATAATTAAAAAAAGATTGATTAAACAAGGTACTATGCAATTATTGCTTACAGGCAAGAAACGTTTACAAGGTTTCAATGATAATTGGGTAGAAAAAAAATTAGGTGATATTGCTGAAATTATTAGTGGTGGTACACCAAGTACATCAGTAAGTAATTTTTGGAATGGTGATATAAAATGGTGTACACCTACTGATATTACAAATACTAAAGGAAAATATATTTATGACACAGAAAAAAAAATAACAATTGAAGGTCTTAAATCAAGTTCAGCAACCCTATTACCTATAGGTTCACTTTTGTTATGTAGTCGTGCAACTATTGGTGACATAAGAATTGCAGCTTCAGAAATTTCAACAAATCAAGGTTTTAAATCACTTATACCATTTCACCAAATTAGTGGAGAGTTTATTTTTTATTATATTCAAATGCACAAGCATTTATTGATTGAAAAAGCTATTGGCTCAACTTTTCTAGAAATTTCAAAAAAAGATACTTTCGATTTAATTTTAAAAATACCACCAACAAAAGAAGAACAAACTGAGATTGCTAATGTATTGTCAGTAATGGATATGGAAATTGAAAAAATTGAACAAAAATTAGTAAAGTATAAAAATATAAAATTGGGAATGATTCAAGATCTTCTTACTGGGAAACGGAGGTTAGTATGAGCGGAGCAATAGGACAAAATGAGAGAATTACTCAAAAGAGAGTAGTCTCTCTCTTTTCAAATAAACTTGGGTACAGGTATCTTGGAGATTGGAAAGATCGTATAAACAAGAATATTGAAGAGAAGTTTTTAAATCAATTTTTAAGGGATAGTGGTTATAGTGATGAGTTAATTAGACGGGCAATTAGTGAATTGATTAAAGTTAGTTCAAACCAAACCAAAAGTTTGTATGACATTAATAAAGATGTTTATTCACTTCTTCGATACGGAATAAAAATAAAAGAAAACATTGGTGATAATAAGCAAACTGTCTGGTTAATAGATTGGAAAAATCCACTTTCTAATAATTTTTATGTTGCTGAAGAAGTAACAGTCAAAGGAACAAATACAAAACGTCCTGATTTAGTTTTATATGTAAATGGTATAGCTTTGGCTATAATTGAGTTAAAAAGAAGTACAGTTTCAACTTCAGAAGGGATTAGGCAAAATTTAAATAGTCAGTCTAAAAACTTTATTCAAAGTTTTTTCTCAACCATTCAACTTGTTATTGCTGGAAATGACACTGAAGGTGTTAAGTACGGAGTCATTGAAACACCAGAAAAATATTATCTTACTTGGAAAGATGATATAGATGCAAAAGACGATCGATCAAGAAAGATACGAAATCAATCTGATAATGAAAAATACTTATTAGATAAAAATCTTATTAGTATTTTTAATAAAGAACGTTTACTTGAAATCATTCATGACTTTATTGTTTATGATCGTGGTATAAAAAAAGCATGTCGTCCAAATCAATATTTTGGTGTAAGAGCTGCACAAAATAGTGTACATAAGCGTGAAGGTGGAATTATTTGGCACACGCAAGGTAGTGGAAAAAGTTTAACTATGGTTTGGTTAACAAAATGGGTTAGAGAAAATAAGAATAATGCTCGTATCTTAATTATTACAGATCGAGAAGAATTAGATGAACAAATTGAAAAAGTATTTAATGGGGTAGAAGAAAATATTTATAGAACGAAAAGTGGGGCAGATTTAATTGCTAAGTTAAACACAACGACCCCATTATTAATGTGTTCATTAGTTCATAAATTCGGGCGGACAAGGGACGACTCATATGAAAATTTCTTAGACGAATTGAAATCTAATTTACCAAAAGATTTTTCTGCAAAAGGTGACCTATATGTCTTTGTAGATGAATGTCATCGTACACAATCTGGATCCTTACATAATGCAATGAAAATGATTTTACCTAATGCAATGTTTATTGGTTTTACAGGTACTCCTTTATTAAAAAAGGATAAAGCAAGTAGCTTAGAGGTGTTCGGTAATTATATTCATACCTATAAATTTGATGAAGCTGTAACAGATAAGGTTGTACTCGATTTACGATATGAAGCAAGAAATATCGATCAAAATATTACCTCTCAAACGAAAGTAGATACATGGTTTGACGTAAAAACAAAAGGATTAACAGATGCTGCTAGAGCTCAATTGAAAAAACGTTGGGGAACATTGCAAAGTGTATTCAGCTCAAAGTCACGACTTGATAAAATTGTAACTGATATAATTTTTGATATGGAAACTAAAGACCGTCTTCAAAATGGACGTGGAAATGCGATGCTAGTTGCTGGTACCATTTATGAAGCATGTAAATATTATGAGCTATTTATAAATAAAGGATTTAAAAAATGTGCCATTATTACCTCATATTCACCAAATGCCAATGATATAAAAGGTGAAGAAACTGCTGATGAAGGAGCTACAGAAAAGCTTGAAAAATATGAAATATATTTAAAAATGCTGGATGGAAAAACTACTGAAGTTTTTGAAAAAGAAGTTAAAGAGAAATTTATTAATGAACCAGCACAAATGAAATTATTAATTGTAGTTGATAAATTACTTACAGGATTTGATGCTCCATCTGCAACCTACCTTTATATTGATAAAAGTATGAAAGATCACGGTTTATTCCAAGCTATTTGTCGAGTAAATAGACTAGATGGCGATGATAAGGAATACGGTTATATAATTGACTATAAAGACCTTTTTAAAAGTCTTGAAGGAGCAGTAAACGATTATACAACAGAAGCTTTTGATCAATATGAGAAAGAAGATGTTGAAGGATTATTAAAGAACCGTTTATCCCAAGCAAAAGAAAAACTGGACGATTTGCTTGAAAGTGTAAAAACACTTTGTGAACCAGTTGAACCTCCAAAAGACACGCTTGCGTTTCAACATTATTTTTGTGCAAAGAATACTGAAGATAAAGAGGAATTGAAAGCTAATGAACCTAAACGGGTAGCTTTATATAAAATGGTATCATTATTAATTCGATCATATGCAAATATTGCAAATGAAATGATTGAAGCTGGTTACACAAAACTGCAAGCGGAAGAAATAAAAAGCTATGTAGCTTACATTGAAAAAGTACGCGCGGAAGTAAAATTATCAAGTGGGGACTATATCGATTTAAAAGTATACGAACCAGCAATGCGTCATTTGATTGATTCTTATATTAGTGCAGAAGATAGTGAAATCTTATCAGCTTTTGATGATATGTCACTAATTGATCTAATCGTAGCTAGAGGTGAAGATGCATTAAATAACTTACCACCAAATATGAAAAAAAATAATGAAGCAGTTGCAGAAACGATTGAAAATAACGTAAGACGTATTATAATCGATGAATCATCAACAAATCCGAAATATTTTGATAAAATGTCACAACTATTAGATGAAATCATTCGAGAACGAAAACAAAGTGTTATAGATTATCAAGCCTATTTAGCTAAAATTGTTGAATTGTCTTCTAAAGTAAAAAAACCAGAAGAATCAACAACATACCCAATGGGTGTAAGAAAATCTCCTGCTTTACGGTCATTATTTGATAACTTAGGAAATGAAGAGATAGCAATTAATTTACATGAGCAAATTATTAGAGAAAAACCTGATAGTTGGAGAGGTAAGCGATTAAAAGAACGCGTTATTGAACGCATAATTAGTAGAAACATCCAGGATGAAAATCTTAGAAAACAAATCTATGATATTGTGGTAAAACAAAATGAGTATTAAAACTATTAAAATAAGTAACATTGATGTTGAAATAGAGAAGAAAAACATTAAAAACTTACACTTAGGTGTATATCCACCAAATGGAAGAGTAAGAGTCGCTGCTCCAATGAAAACAACAGATGAAAGTATTAGGCTAATGATAATTTCAAAAATTAGCTGGATAAAAAAACAACAAAATAAGTTCCAATCACAATTGCGACAATCTCAAAGAGAATATGTATCTGGTGAAAGTCATTATTTGTGGGGAACTCGTTATTTGTTAAATGTGATCTATCATAAAGGTGCAGCAAAAGTTATAATACGGAACAAGAAATTCATTGATTTATACGTTAGAGACGGGACATCAAGGGACCAACGTGAAAGAGTTATGACGAATTGGTATCGTGAACAAATTAAAGCTGTTATTCCTGACATCATACAAAAATGGGAACCACTAATGAATGTAGCAGTTGATGAATGGAGAGTAAAGGCTATGAAAACAAAATGGGGTACTTGTAATGTCAATGCTAAACGTATTTGGTTAAACCTTCATTTAGTTAAAAAGCCCCCACAGTGTATTGAATATGTAGTTGTTCATGAAATGGTACATTTAAAGGAACGTACACATAATTCACGGTTTGTTTCTTTAATGGATAACTATTATCCTAATTGGCGTACAATTCGAGATGAATTGAATATGTTTATGTTAGATTTTGTTGAATCATTTAAAGAATAAAATATTATGTATTCGGTTTAGTAATAAAGATAAGTCAATGTTACTTTAAATTAACTACCTTTATCGAAAAGGTAGTTAATTTTTTATTTCAGCTCAACACAAATGAATGAATCGCCTGTTTTTTCAATTCAAAATCAACATGTGTATATATTGAAGTTGTTGCTAAAGATTCATGTCCTAATAATTCTTGTAAGGTTCTTAAATCAACCTTTTCTTTTGCTTCTTGTAAAAGAAGTGTAGCAAAGGTATGTCTTAAGTGATGAAGTGAAAAGCGGGTAGGAGGTAATCCTGCAGCTTCTAATGATCTTTTAAATAAAACATGTAAACCTCTTGGATTGAACTTTTCTTTTCTAGAATTTAAGAAAATTGGCTCTGTAGAATGCGTTTGATTTAAAAGTAATGAATCATGATATTTTTTAAATAATGGAATAACAATCGGATGAAGAGGTAAAAGACGTTCTTTTTTACCTTTCCCAAAAATTCTTATTGTTTGCTGATGGAAATCAATTTGCTGCCATGTTAAATCAACTAATTCTTGTCTACGCATTCCAGTTGTTGCAAATAACTTAAAGATTAATTCATTTCTTAATGAAGAGGGGCGATTATCTGATTCCAAATACTTAAAAAGCATCTTTAATTCGATTAACGTCATATAAACAGGTAACAACTTATCATGTTTAGGTGCTTCAATTCCAGCGGTAAAATCCTTTTCAATAAATTGGACCTTCATAGTAAACCGACTAAAAGACTTTAAACTAGAAATACGTCTTTGAATAGTTCTAGGTTTTACATGTTGTCTGGTTACTTGATCCTGAATAAAGCGACGTATTAAGATTGGTGAAAGATCATCTAGTATTTTAGAGCGGTTATTTTCATTCAGAAAATTTAACAAACATTGAAAATCATGGTGATAACTATCTATAGTACATAAAGAGTAATTTTTCTCAACTTGTAAATACAGTAGAAACTCATCAAAAGCATCAATTAACTTCAAAATTAAAACCTCCTATAAAAAGTAATAATAAAATTATAGTCAACAAAAAAAAGGGAAGTTGACCATAGCATTTATTATGTGAACACAGTACAATGAAGCTGCTTATGATTATGTTTGTTGCTAGTTTACATAATATATATTATAGGAAGTTGTAATAAAATCACTATGTTTCATCTCAATTAGCAAGTATTCTTAGTGTTTTGAGACGAAACGAGAAAAATCATCAATTTCAGATCAAAAAAATGAATTAAGTCTAATTACTAACTAATTCATTAAATAACAAATTCTATATAGTAATTGAATCATTTAACGAATGAGTAAAAATGAATTATAAAAATTCTTCAATAAAAAAATCAAAATTGTTTTAGTTAATTTGTTTTAGTTTTTACAACAATTCATACTTTTTATTGTTTATTTCACTCACTGATTGTGTTGATTTTTTATATGATTTCAATTTCCGTTACAGCATTAAAAAAATTTATGTTTTAAACCCCTTAATAAACTCTAAATCATATATCCTTATTTTTACTAATACTCTTTTTTAAAATTTTTCATGTGATTTCCCTCACAATATATTTCAATAAAAAACATCACGATTTAAGCGATGTTTTTTTAAAGTTAGTTTCTTATCGATCCGTTTCAGTATATGTAATTCCTAAGTATCTTTCTGTTCTTGTTTCAAATTCTACATTTACATATACCCCAAATTCCCTACTTCCATCTTTTAATCTTAACCATAGTTTGAATTTTTCTACTGAGACCACTGGTGTTTTTCGTTCTCTTCCTATGTGTAAATAATCTATTACATCGGATTGCGGGTATCGTTGGATTGTTTTTTCAACTGCAATTTTTCCCCATTTTGCATATGGAGGCTCATAAACTGGTTGTGCAGCAGCTGGGTTTACTTTGCAAAAAATACTACAAAATAAGAATGAGAAAATGAAAATGGCTCTAAATGTTCTTTTCATAATACCTCCTCCTTTTTGCTCCTTTCCTTACTATTCGACCCGTCTACTCTATCTATCCGTTTCTTGTTTGTGCAATTTATATCAGTTTTTACGCTTTTTACTAATAAAAAGAAATTTTTTACAAATAGTAATCCTATATGTATTTGATTAAGGAGGATTTATTTTGCAAAAGAATTTTCACTTTAAAACTGCATTTATTATCTTATGCATAATATGTATTTCACTGATTACTTTAAATATTTACTTACCAAAAAAAGAAGTTGATGCCTTTAGTAGTCAAGTACTCAGCCGTGGTTCAACTGGCGATGATGTTAAGGAGCTTCAAGAGCGACTTATTTTTATAGGGTTTCTGGACGATCAAGCTGATGGAGTTTTCGGCTGGAATACATACTGGGCTCTTCGTAATTTTCAAAAGAAATTTGGTATGAAAGTTGATGGTGTCGCAGGAACAAAATTAAAAGAAAAGCTGACAAAAGCAACTAAGAATTATAAAGGTAGTACGGCCAATAATACATCAAATAATAATGCTTCCAACAATAAGCCGGCTAAGCCGAATACAAATAAACCTAATAATTCGAATGCAAAACCAAATAATAAACCAATTGCGAATGCACCAAACGGTTATACAGATAATGACATTAAACTAATGGCAAATGCTGTATATGGGGAATCACGTGGTGAGCCATATATCGGGCAAGTTGCTGTTGCTGCAGTCATTTTAAACCGTTTAACAAATGCATCTTTTCCTAATTCAATCGCAGGTGTTATTTATCAACCAGGTGCTTTTACGGCAGTAGCTGACGGTCAAATTAATTTAACACCTAATGCTCAAGCTAAAAAAGCAGTAATTGATGCAATAAATGGCTGGGATCCAACGACTGGTTGTATTTATTATTACAATCCTAAAACAGCAACAAACCAATGGATTCGTGGCCGCCCTATTATTCTTACAATTGGTCAACATATTTTTTGTAAATAATTGTAGTGAGGTGTAAATATGAAAGGTAGTTGGATTGTTGCAGGTGCTTTAGTAGCCGCTCTAATCGGAACTGGTTATTGGGGATATACGCAAAATCGCGAACTGAAAGAAATGAATTTAAAAGCCGAAAATAATTATCAAAGAGCTTTTAATGAACTAACATTTGATATGGATTTATTACACGATAAAATCGGTACGACATTAGCAATGAATTCAAGAACGTCTCTCTCCCCTGCTTTAGCAGATGTGTGGCGTCTTTCGATTCAATCTAAATCGGATATTGCACAACTTCCACTAAAATTTGTGCCTTTTGATAAAACGCAGGCCTTTTTAACTGGAGTAGCAAACTTTAGCTATAAAACAGCGGTTCGAGATTTAAATAAAGAACCTTTAACTGCAAAGGAATATGAGTCTTTACGTAATATTTATTCAACAGCTGAAAAAATTCAAGATGGACTAAGGAATGTACAAACAAACATCATGGATAAAAACTTAAGCTGGATTGATGTTGGTCAAATGTCTGAAGAAAGAAAAGCACCACGAGACAATAGTATTATAGATGGTTTTAAACATATAGAACAAGTAAAAGCAACTACAGACAATGATTTCGGTCCAACGTTTTCGAATGGTCAAGAAGAATCTAAAGGTTTAAAGAAGTTAACCGGTAAAAAAATTGATGAGAATGAAGCTAAAAAAATTGCACAAGACGCTGTACCGCTCAAAAATGTTACTAAAATTCAAGTGACTAGAAGCAAAACCGATAATAATCGATTTGAACCTTTTTACTCAGTTTCTATGGCTCATAAAAACCCAGTAGCTGATACATATATGGAAATAACAGAAACTGCAGGTTTGCCAATCTTCTTTATTACAAATAGACCAATAGCTAAACAGCAAATCAGTTTAGACGATGCAGTGAAAAAAGGTTTAAGTTATTTAAATTCAAAAAACTATAAGAACATGGTATTATATGATAGTTCACAATACGATACGATTGGCGTACTTCAAATGGTTAAATCAATTGATGATGTGCGCATCTATCCAGAAGCAATTCAATTAAAGGTTGCATTAGATAACGGGCAAATCATCGGTTTCAATGCTAAAAACTATATTACGTCAAACCATGTACGTAAAGTCCCTACTCCTAAGCTTACACTTGAGCAAGCACGAGCAAAGCTGAATAAAAATGTAAAAGTTGAAGAAGAACGATTAGCTGTCATATTAAATGATTTTAATAAAGAAGTTCTTACTTATGAATTTTTAGGTACATATAATCACGATACATATGATATCTTTATAAATTCAACGACTGGTGATGAAGAAAAAGTTAAAAAACTTTAAGTAATATCATAAAAAGCACAGGTTTAGTACTTCCTGTGCTTTTTTATGTACAAAATCATTACCTATACTTTAATTTTTATCGAGTTTAAATTAAAATATCTTCAAATATTGAAGCACTACAATACTAACTCCTAAAAAAATAACATAATAGCCAAAAATATTCAGTGATTGTTTTTTCAATAAATTGATCATCCAACTAATGGCTAAATAACCAAATAGGCTTGCGGCTAATGTTCCAAGAAATAGTGGGAAAAACGCAATTTGCTCAGCGTTTCCACCAAGTAGATCTTTACCTTGGAATACGATGCCACCTAAAATTGCAGGAGTTGATAGTAAGAATGAAAAATAAGCTGCGCTTTTTCGTTCCATTCCTTTAAATAATGCTGCAGCGATTGTTAAACCCGATCGTGAAACCGCTGGAAATATAGCAAGTGCTTGAAATGAGCCGATAAATAAAGCATCAACCCATGTAAGCTCCTCCATTGTTTTCTTCCCTTTTCTCCTTTTATCAGCAATAAATAAAATAATACCAGTAAAAATAAATTCCCATCCAATCGTTTTACCCGAAACAGAAATCTCATCAAAAAAATCTTTAAATAATAAACCTACAATTACAGCGGGTAATGTTCCTACAAATAGTAATAAAGTTAATTTTGAAAAAGGTTTTTTGATCAAACCTTTCCATTCTTTACTGTAAAAAACAAACACCGCTAATAAAGTACCAATATGCATTAACGTATCTAATAATAAGCCTGCCTCATCTAATCCAAATAAATGTCTACCAATATATAAATGACCGGTACTACTAATTGGGAGAAATTCAGTTAACCCTTGAATGATGCCTAATATTATTGCTTCAAAGTTAGACATAAACAATTCTCCTTTCATTCAAATTAGTAAATTATATGCAAAAAAAATTCAATTCTTGTCCAAATTATTAAAAACAATAAAAAAGCATCATGTTAGATGCTTTTTGGATGGTAATCTTGAAAATAACTTACTAGTAGGCTCTTCTTTTAATTGATTTGAAATATAGTTTGTCGCGTCTAGTAGTTTTACTTCGTCAACATCAGTTTGAAGATCAAGTCGATGTAAAAATGATATTAAATCTTCCGTTTCAATCATTCTATTTTGTTCATTAGATGGAAAACAACCTCCGAATCCTCCATTTGCTGATTCAAACCGCTCAATCCCATATGAAAGTGATGTATGGATGTTAGAGATGCCGTTCCCAAAAGTATTATAAAATTGCATCGAACAACGCTCTTTCGGTATTTTTATTAATAAATCCTCTAAAAATAACTTAACTTGTTTAGGTTTTACTTTACCTACCGTATCTACAAATGATAATTCCTCCACGCCATCATCTAATAATTGCAATGCCAAGTCGATTGCTTTTTGATGACTTACTTTTTCATCATGACAGCCAAATACCGTAGTAATATAAGCACGCGTAATCTTTTCATAATCTTTCGTTACTTTTGTCATCTCTTTAATATCTTTCAATGATTGATTGATCGAGCAATTTTTAACTTTAGCATTATATGACTCACTTGTTGCGATAAAAAAGTTAATTTCATCCGCATCTACAACAAATGCTCTCATTAAACTTCTTTTATTTGGTACTAATACTCCATATGTTAGGTGATGATCTCTTTTTAGTTTCAATACTAATTCGGTAGCTTCACTAAACTGTTGTTTATTCGGAAAATTCATTAGAGTGGAAACTTCGATGTGATGTAATCCACTATCAATCAGATGGTTAATCCATTGTAATTTTTGGTCAATAGATAATCGTGATCCATATTGAAAATTAATACGAGGTCCAATTTCTTTTATATATACAGACTTTGGCAGATTCAATATGATCGACTCCTATTCTACTTTTTATTTTTTTAAACAAGCACCTCAGTAAATATCCTTGTATAAATTCTATTGAGTCGAAAGTTATTTATGATAGACAAAGTAGAATCTTTAAAATAAAAAAAGCTCTCGATAAAAATATCAAGAGCTTTTTTGAAAGCACGTCTTTAATTCTTAACTAAATAAATTAGTGAAACTTCCATTTTTTGCATAAATAACCAAATCCAAAGATACAAACTCGGTATTTTATGGAAGAATATACATTTATTTGGAATTTTATACTTCTAAATCTTCGCCTTCTTCAATTACATGGAATAATAGATGAACTAAATGATGAATTGAACTAGAAGCATCCAGTTCAACTTCCTCTTCTTCAGAGGTTTCATCAACGAATTCTAAATCATTTAAATATAAAGCCATAAATTCATAAAAATCTTTCATTGCAAATGAATAGCAAGCAACTGGATCTTCATCTTCTTCATTATATTGAAGAACTAAATGAGATACATTTCCTTCATTATCCTCTGAATCTAAAAACACAAAAAAGCCTATATTCGTATCGATTTCAAATAAATGTCTAGTTCCACCTTCAGTAGACTTATGGTATTCCTCGTCATTCAATTTTTGGATTAACATATTATCTACATTATCTTCTTTGTGAAATGTTACATTAAAAGATTTCATCATCATTCTCCTTTTATATATAATTGATCGACGCATGTCTTCATTATGTAACATTCCCTATTTTATAGCAATTATTTCCATAATTAAAAAAATCAATATACGGGAAATCTACGACTAAAAGGAGTGGGTTTAATGAGTAGAAAAAATAAAATCTTAGTTCCTGAATCTAGAAAAGCATTAGATGCTCTAAAAGCTAAAGTTATGCATACATCTAATCCTGAAGATGCTAAGTTCGAAGCTGCCGAAGAAGTTGGAGTTCCTTTAACGAAAGGATATAATGGCAATTTAACCTCTCATGAAAACGGTAAGGTTGGTGGACGGATCGGTGGGAATATGGTGAAAGAATTAGTTAGAATGGCGCAGGAGAATTTGAATAAACGGTAATGAATTAAACTTACTTTTTAAATGAAGGTTCTTTTTGAAAAGAGGTCATTTTGGTGATCTCTTTTCTAGAAAAAGTTTCTGATATTACAATACACAAAGAAAAATTAGGAAATGTATTCCGTATGTTTTTATAAAATTAACTACATCATTATTTCTAAGTGCTAATTTACGAGTTTTTTACCTCTATCCTATTAAGTTTGAATAAAAAAAAACCTGTATCCAAAAAAGGAAACAGGGATTTTTTTACGATATAATGTCTATATAAAAATGATTAGAAAAGTCCATGAACAATATATTTCAAAAAATCAGTAAACCCTTCTCCTACACCTGTAAAAACCATCTGGTGATAAGCATTGGTCATGCTTAATGCAACTGATATAATAATAAGGATGGGGACTATAATCATTACTTCCTTTTTCATATATACAACACCCCTTAACGTCACATTTGATTTTTAATTTTCTAACTTATATAGAAATTGTATACAATGTGTATGTATTATTCAATTGTGAATTATTTCCAATTAGAATTATTATTTTGAACTATATAAAAAATCAGATTGTAAGAAGTAGCTTGCTTTAGCAATCTTTACAATCTGATTTTATTTTAATCTTTTAGAACTTGAAACTGAATCTATTTTCTAAATTCAATTGTATTTTATATTTGATAGTTAAAATAAAAAAATAGGAGTGTGCATAGCACGCCCCTATTTCAACTGATTAATCATTTAGAAAATGTATTTTTGTTTTTATGCTAGTCGTTTTTCCATTTCCTCAAATTGCGTTTCTACTTTTGGATTTGAATTTGAAGTTAATAGACTAACTACAATAACTGCTAGTAAGCTGAAAAAGAAACCTGGAACCATTTCATATAAGTTAATCGCTTCTTTAATCGCATCCACGCTGGTCCAAATGATAACAGTTGCTGCCCCTACTACCATGCCTGCAAGTGCACCCCAGCTAGTCATTCTTTTCCAGAATAAACTTAATAAGATAGCTGGTCCAAATGCAGCACCGAAGCCTGCCCAGGCATTACCAACGAGATTTAGAATCGTATCATTCGGTGTCAACGATAAAAGTAATGATACGATCGCAACGATTAATACAGCGATTCTACCAATACGAACTAGCTCTTTATCAGATGCATTCTTTTTACCAAAGATACGATAAAGATCTTCAGTTAAAGCACTTGCAGTTACTAAAAGTTGAGAAGAAATAGTACTCATAATTGCTGCAAGGATAGCAGATAACAAGAATCCCGTAATTAGTGGATGAAATAATGTTTTTGAGAAAAAGATAAAAATTGTTTCTGGATCATCTAATGTTAAGTTGTTAACTGAAATGTATGCAATTCCAACTAGTCCTGTTAATGTTGCACCAACAATTGTAAATATCATCCATCCCATTCCAATACGACGCGCTGGCTTTAATTCCTTTACAGTTGAAATCGCCATAAATCGAACAATAATATGAGGTTGTCCAAAATAACCTAATCCCCAAGCAAGTAAAGAAACAATTCCAATAAATGAAGTTCCAGTAAAGATATTTAATAACTTAGGGTCTATATTTTTTATTTCATCGAAAGCAGGCTTTACTCCACCTACATCTGTAAAAGCAACAAGTGGTACTAAAATTAATGCAATAAACATAATTAGACCTTGAACGAAATCTGTTAAGCTTACAGCTAAGAACCCTCCAAATAATGTATAGGCAATTACAACCCCAGCTGTAACAATTAATCCTACTTTATAATCGATTCCAAAAGCTGACTCAAATAATGTACCTCCAGATACGAAACCAGCTGAGCAATAAAGTGTAAAGAAAATGATAATAACAACAGCTGAAGTAATTCTTAAAATTCGAGTTGAATCTTGGAATCTTTTTTCAAAGAAATTTGGTATTGTAATTGAATTATCGGCTACTTCAGTAAATACTCGTAGTCGGGGTGCTAAAAGTAAATAGTTTAAATATGCTCCAATCGTTAATCCAATAGCAATCCATGCAGATGAGATACCAGTTGCATACATTGCACCAGGTAATCCCATTAACATCCATCCGCTCATATCGGCTGCACCAGCTGAAAGAGCAGTAACAGCAGGTCCAAGACCACGATCACCAAGCATATACTCGGATAAACTATCAGTAGATTTTTTATAAGCGTAAAAACCTATTGCTAACATAAAAATAAAGTAAATAGAAATTGATATGAGTACTTGCGAATCCATTTTATCCCTCCGTTATAGAAACCTCTTACAATCTGATTTTATTTTAGTCTTCGTCCTTTACATCTATATCTTCAGGAATGGGTTCGTTATAATAATCAGCAATCATTTTTTTTGCTTTTTCCATTTGTTCTAAATGATGATTAAATTGCTCTTTATAGATTAAATATTGTTCACCATCATGGACTGCTCTTATTTTTCGTTCTTTAATTAATTGGTGAATATAAGATTCATCAAGATCTAAATATTCCGCTGTTTCTTTAATTGTTAAATACATTTTGTTCTCCTTGCCTACTCATTCTTACATTATCTTACTATTGATTTGAATATGTTTTTGTGATTGTTTTCCTTATACAATACCTAATACTCTGTTGGTGTTCCCTGATGAAAATACATTTTCCATTGACCGTCTTTAAACTTCCAAATTGAACTACGTAAGGAATGTTGTTTTTTTATTTCATTAAATATTCGGTAAGTCACTAGTGTAATTTCCTCTGATAATGGATGAATTTCAAAATCACTTAATGTCATTTTTACGATTCCAATGCCATTTTCTAATTGATCATTTTTATATAAAACCCTACCTGAACTCCCGAATTCAAAAAATTCATCAGCTAGTAGATTTTTTAGTTCAATTTGTGAGGAGCGAATTTCAGGTTTAAGTAATTTTTCTTCTAACAAACGAAGATGCTCTTTTAAAAAAACTAAGTCGACCATCATTCGCTCACCTTCTCCGTTTTATTTAAATTGATTTTAATTAGTAAGCTTTACCCCAATACACCATTACATCCGTTTTCTTTCCACAGCATACACATGTATCAGCAAGTTGTTCTTGTTCAAATGGAATACATCTTGAGGTTAAGCCAACTTCTTCTTTTATTTGTTCTTCGCAGGCTAGATCCTGACACCACATTGCTTTAATAAAGCCTTGTTTTTCTTCACTGATTTGTTTTAGCTCTATCATTGAAGTAGCTTCATATGTTTTTTCTGTACGATTGTTTAAAGCTTTTTCGTAAAGAGATGTTTGGATTTCTTCAAGTAATTTTGTAATATTTTCTTCTAAAGCATCTAATGAAACAATCGTTTTTTCTCGCGTGTCACGTCTTACTAAAACCACTTGATTCTTTTCAATATCTTTTGGACCAATTTCAACACGAACTGGAATTCCTTTCATTTCATATTCGTTAAATTTCCAGCCTGGCATTTTGTCAGAAGTATCAATTTTTACTCGAGCAATCTTTGAAATACGGTTTTTTAATTCAGTTGCTTTTTCAATAACGCCATCTTTATGTTGAGCAATAGGAATAACCATGACTTGAGTTGGAGCTACTTTTGGAGGTAATACTAATCCGCTGTTATCACCGTGAACCATAATTAAAGCCCCGATTACTCTTGTTGTCATACCCCAAGAAGTTTGATGTACATATTGTCTTTTAGAGTTTTTATCTGTGTATTGAATATCAAATGCTTTTGCAAATCCATCTCCAAAGTTATGTGATGTACCACTTTGTAATGCTTTCCCATCATGCATTAAGCTTTCAATTGTATACGTAGCTTTTGCACCTGCGAATTTTTCTTTTTCTGTTTTTTGACCTTTTATAACAGGTATTGCTAAAAAGTCTTCTAAGAAATTAGCATAAACATTTAGCATTTGAATTGTTTCTGCTTGTGCTTCTTCAGCGGTTGCATGTGCTGTATGACCTTCTTGCCATAAGAATTCAGTTGTTCTTAAAAATGGTCTTGTTGTTTTTTCCCATCGAACAACAGAGCACCATTGATTATATAATTTTGGTAAGTCATTATAGCTTTCAACTGTTTTTGAGAAATGCTCACAAAATAGAGTTTCTGAAGTAGGACGAACTGCTAATGGTTCAGCTAATTCATCATGTCCACCATGCGTTACCCAAGCAACTTCAGGTGCAAATCCTTCTACATGATCAGCTTCTTTTTGTAATAAAGATTTTGGGATAAATAATGGCATATATACATTTTCATGATCAGTTTGTTTAAATTGAAAATCTAATTCTTTTTGGATATTTTCCCATAGTGCATAACCATAAGGTCTTAAGATCATACAACCTTTCACACTTGAGTAATCGACTAATTCTGCTTTTTTTACGATGTCTGTGTACCATTGTGCAAAATCAACATCCATATCTGTAATTGCTTCAACAAATTTTTTTGTAGTCATTTTCTCTACTCCTCATCATTTTTAGAAAATAAAAAAACGCGCGAGAATAATCTGAAAGGGACCATTCTCGGCGTTACCACCCTAATTACTATATAGATCCTACGAAATAAGCAGATGATAAACAAAAAACGCCATGAATGATCAAAAGGGACCATTCATGGCGTTACCACCCTACTTATTATGTAGAAGCTCTACATAATCTCTTAACATCTTTAACGGGAAAACCGCTGTAGCCTACTTTTATTTCGGTACAGAGACTCCAAGGCTGGTTCAGTTTACTCACTTTAGGAATTTGCACCAACCATTCCCTCTCTAAAAAGCTTATAAACTTACTATTCCTTTTCTAAGTCGCTTATTAATTTAAAGTTATAATACGTGAACAAATTGTATCTGTCAATGTGTATTATACCCATTTTTTTAAAATTTCTTATATTTCTTACTATATTGCCTCATTTTTTACTTCTTTAGTTCGTTTCTTTGGTAAAGGTACTTCAGATAGCAGCATGCCACCTACAATAAAAGTCCCACCGATAATTGTTTGGATCGATAATGTTTCATTTGCAAAAAGTACTGCTGTAAATGCGGCGAAAACTGGTTCAAAAATAAAAATTAATGCTGCTTTCGTTGAAGAAATATGTTGTTGAGCAAACATTTGAACCCAAAACGCGATACTCGTACAGAATACTGCAGTCACAATCACTGCAAAAATAAATGTCGGGTTCACCCACAGTTCTTTCGAAAATGAAACGGAAGTATCTTCAAAAATTAAAGAGAAAATCGTACTACTAATGCCAACTGTTGCTAGTTGAATCGTTGTAAAGGTGATTGGATCCATTTGCTTTGTATACTTTCCTGATAAAATAATATGGAATGCAAAAGCAACCGCCCCTATAAGTGTAAGTACATCGCCAAGATTTACTGAGAATGAATCACCTAAAGTTAAGAAACTTAATCCTAGTAATGCAATTAAACATGCGATTATGGTAGACCAGTTGGACCGCTCTTTATAGACTAAATATAAAAGAACAGGTACTAATACAACACATAGCCCAGTAATAAAACCTGATTTTGATGAAGTTGTATACTTCAATCCAAATGTTTGAAGTAAATACCCTAAAAACAACATGAATCCAATACCACTAGTAATAACGATTTGTTTAACCGTTAATTTAGTTTTTTGTTTTCTTTTAACTAAAAATGGCAAAAGGACTAAAGTTGCGAGGATAAATCGAAATGCGTTAAATGCAAACGGTTCAACGTATGCAATCGCATTTTGGACTACTACAAATGTTGTGCCCCAAAGTAATGTTACGATAATTAATGAGATGGTAGCTATTTTATCTATTCTCAGGTCTCTCATCCCCTCTCCATATAGTTGGTCCCATAAAATTGCAAGTAAAGAAAACTCGCTAAATGACAAGCCTAATTGGCGACTCGTTGAAATTAATACTCTGCTACCAATTTATTTCCCACTTAACGAAAAAAAGATGTGAAATTACCACATCCGAGTACTTTAATTTTTATTGGTACCACATTAAATTATATCTTTATTTTATCATAGTGTGTAATCAATTTGTCTCATAACTGTAAAATTTCTCTATCTTATGATAATTTTTATGGAAATTTTGACCAAAACTTGATTAGTTCTTGATTGACTCAACGAATCCTCATCCATATACTTAAATACAGAAAAATAGGAAAAGGTGATTGGATGGATTTTGAAATTACATATTTATCGTTTTATGTTGTTACTGTAGAAGGTAAAGGTGAACAATCCGATAAACGATATAAACATTTCCAAACATTAGATGAATCAATGTTTGAAGAAAGCGCATTGAAAGGCTTTTTAGAAGGTGAACTTGAAAGAATAGTCAATCGAAAAGTTGAAAAACATCCAAAATCTGATTCTGTACCTACAAAATTAGGTCACTTTATTGTCGAAGAAGGCCATTCTTTAGACTCAAATCCAAATTATAATTTATTCCAGCGAATAAGAGATGCAAAATCAATTGAAGATTTTAAAGCAGCAAATGAAACGTTAGTCATAAATTACATTGATACAAGTGCAGTTCGCGGTGGAGCATTTCTAGTTATTCAAGCGAAACTAAGAAAATATTTTGATGATCCATTCTTATTTGTACTAAAATGTGATTTTGAACCAAAAGTAGCCTCCATTTCTGATGAATCTACTCTCATTAAAACAGTTGAAATGGCGATTACAACAAAAAATATGAAATCGATTCAATACCCTTATATGGAAGAATTAGGGATGATCTCAGAGAGTGAATTAAAAATCCATCAAGCATCTCACGCAAGATATTTTGAAGACTTTTTAAAATTTGTTTCCTATTCTGAATCAATGCCTGAAATTGTAAAATCTCAAGTAATGGAAATGGTTTATGACAAAATTGAAGACGTTTTTGAAGAGGAAAGTGTTGAAAGACAACAATTCGATGCAGCAATGGAAGTATGGGCAGCAAGCCCTAAACGTGAAATTCAAGAGCATTTTACACCTAATGAAGTAATCGAAGCAGCTGCACAAATCGTGGAACATACACCAGAAATTGAATTATCTTTTAAAGCGGATCACTTTTCTGTAAAAGGATTACTTGCTGATTTTGGTGATAGCCTCCATATTGCGAAAGTAAACGGTCGATATGTCGTAATTTTAGAAGCGGATACATTGCAATTTGAAAAGGGATTTTCACCGATTGAGTTTTTGAAGCCAGATGAATTGGATGATGTAATTGAGCGAATTGGTCAGAAAGTAAATACTCCAGGATATTAAATTATCGAATAACTCATATAAAAAATTAAAAGACAGTCAGCTATTACTAGCTCACTGTCTTTTCGTATACAACTAGATTACTTAGGGTGTCAACTTCTAAGTGAATACCTTTAGAAAGTTGGTAAAAACTTTTTTCTACTATAATTTTACTTTGCCACCGATCTATAAAATCTTCTAATTCCTACTCTCATCTTTAAATGTGTCTTCTTAGATTTTTTAAGTTTTCTATCTTAATATAATATATGTTAACTAAAATAAAAATTTAGTTGACATATAATTTAAGTTTCATTATTATGATAATTGTTATCAGAAAATTAACAGTAGGAGAATTAAAATGAAAATCAAAGAAATTACATTTGTAGCAATGTTTGCAGCAGTTATGGGTGTTCTTGGACAAGTTCCTCCGATTATGTTATCCTTTACGCCAGTTCCAATTACTTTACAAACACTTGGTGTTCTTCTAACTGGTGGTGTTTTAGGTG
This sequence comes from Gottfriedia acidiceleris, assembly GCF_023115465.1. Lineage (NCBI taxonomy): Bacteria > Bacillati > Bacillota > Bacilli > Caryophanales > Bacillaceae > Gottfriedia > Gottfriedia acidiceleris. Next base: position 2,379,140 of record NZ_CP096034.1, read on the forward strand.
CAAGATTAGGTGCACTAAGCCAAACTATCTTTTTATTACTAGTTGCAGTTGGCATGCCGCTTCTACCCGGTGGTCGTGGTGGTTTTAGTGTATTTGCAGGACCAAGTGTTGGTTATTTAATTTCTTGGCCTATTACGGCTTTTGTAATTGGGTATTTATTATCTCGTTTTAAAACATTAAAATTAAAACATGTCTTATTGATTAACTTGACTGTTGGAATTCTATTAATCTATTTAATTGGGATCCCAATTCAAGCGGTTATGATGGGAATTCCTGTTATGACAGCAGTTAAATTAAGTTTAGTTTATATTCCAGGTGATCTATTGAAAGCGATTCTTGCTTCAATTTTAGTATTCAAACTAAGACAACAACCAGTTTTTTCTAGCTCATTGACAAAAAACTATTCAAATCAATCGACAGAAAATATGTAAAACTTTTGGGACACTCTTGTTGTGTCTCTTTTTTATAGAGGTGATTTAAAATGGCAAATATTACAGAAACCTATCAGAAAAACGCTAGATTGTCACCTGACAAAATTGCGATACATACGAATAATAATCAAATCAGTTATAAGGAATGGAGTCAATTAATTAATCAGACGGCAAATTGGCTACACTCTTATCTATTAAATTCGAAAACAATTGGTATCCTTTTACCAAATGGTATCCAGTTCTTGCAGATGTTTACAGCAGCGTCTAAAGCGGGTTGGATCGCTGTTCCGTATGATATGAAATGGAATGTAGCGGATTTGGAAAAAAGGGTAAAGCTGTCGAATCCTTCTATTATTGTTACAACAAAAGAAATGTACAATAAGATTCATTCGATCCATCCAAATCTGAAGATTTTAGATGATATCTTACAAGAAATTGCTCAATTTGATCCCTTACCTTCTATGGAAATAAATGAAAACCTTCCTTTCTATGTCGGATTTACTTCAGGTACAACCGGTAGTCCGAAAGCATTTATCCGTTCTCAAGATTCATGGGTTGCTAGCTTTGATTGCAATCGCTTCGACTTTGGATTAAATGAAACGGATCAAATTCTTATACCTGGAGCCTTGATTCATTCTCATTTTTTATATGGTGCAATCAGTACTTTATATTTAGGAGGAACAGTTATTCTTTTAGAAAAGTTTTCTCCTATAAATGTAATATCACGAATCAATTCTTTCCCTATTACGACTATTTATGTTGTTCCGACGATGATCGAAGCATTAATAAGAGAAGGTATTCAAGTCGATCAAGCGATTAAGATCCTTTCGTCTGGTGCAAAGTGGACCGAAAAATCTAAAATTGAATTTCGTCATTTGTTTCCTGCTATAACAATTTACGAATTTTTTGGGGCTAGCGAATTAAGCTTCATTACCGTTTTGTCGGATCGAGATGGTGTCCATAAGGCAAAAACGGTTGGAAAGCCTTGTTATGGTGTGGAGTTACAAATTCGTCGACCAGACCAAGAGTTAGCTAAACCAAATGAAACTGGAAAAATATATGTGAAAAGTAAGTATTTAATAAATGGATACTTTGAAGAAAATGAAAAAACCATTTATTCAATTCAAGATAATGACGGCTGGGCTACTGTTCATGATATGGGCTTTATTGATGAAGACGGTTTTTTAACAATAAACGGGCGTGAAAAAAATATGATTTTATACGGAGGTATTAATATATTTCCTGAAGAAATTGAAAAAGTTATTTCTCTTCATCCAGATGTTGAGGAGGTTGCAGTTGTTGGTCTTTCAAACCCGTATTGGGGCCAAATTGTTGCAGCAGTGATCAAAGGTAAATCAAATTCGGTTGAGTTAAAAAGATTTTGTAAGACACACTTATCAGCATATAAAATACCACGTAAATGGTTTTTTCAAAATGAAATGCCGTATACGACTAGCGGGAAGATCGCACGCGCAGAGCTAATTAAACAAATCGAAATGCAGGTGACTAACAATTAAACGAGCTGTCATTGTCAAAGCAAAGCGAACACCTATCGGAAAAAAAGGTGGAATTTTAAGAGATTTTCTACCACATGAACTTACTGCCCCTCTGTTTAAGTATTTGGCAAAGGGGTTAGATGAAAAGATTGATGACATCATTATAGGAAATGTTGTTGGCCCAGGGGGAAATGTCGCTCGGGTTTCTGCATTAGAAGCGGATCTTCCTCTAACAGTCCCGGGGATCACAATTGATCGGCAATGTAGTGCTGGTTTAGAAGCGATTCGTATGGCTTGTTACTTAGTCCAAGGTGGTGCTGGTAATTGCTATCTTGCTGGAGGAGTTGAGAGTTCTAGTACCTCCCCATTTCCTGCTAGAGCTAGATTTGCACCTGACAAGATTGGTGATCCTGACATGGGGATTGCAGCAGAAAATGTAGCTGAAAAATACGGTATCTCAAAAGAAGCTCAAGATCAATATGCATTATTAAGTTATACACGAAGCTGGGAATCTCAATATAATGGACACTTCAATGAAGAGATTATTCCAGTTGGTGATTTCGACCAAGATGAAGTATTTTACAAAAAAAGAAAAATGGAAGAACTTTTAAAAAGAGCAAAACCTGTCTTTAAAAAGAATGGTACGGTCACAGCTGCAAATAGTTGTGGCATTCATGATGGAGCCTCGGCTGTACTAATCATGGAAGAAAATGAAGCGATAAAAAACGGTTTAAAACCAGTATTACGATTTGTGGATAGTCAAGTTTCTGGTGTTCATCCTAATTATCCAGGTGCAGCACCGATCCCTGCTATTCGAGATTTATTAAGTATAAACAATTTAACAGTTTCAGATATTGAACTTTTTGAAATAAATGAGGCTTTTTCTTCAAAAGTATTAGCCTGTTCAAAAGAACTTTCCATCCCTACTTCCAAGTTGAATTGTAATGGTGGAGCATTAACGATCGGTCATCCATATGGGGCTTCTGGAAGCATCATGGTCACGAAACTTTTTTATGAAGTACAAAGAAGAACAAATTTAGAATCAAATTATGTAGTCACTGCAATTGGAAGTGGTGGTGGAATCGGATTAGCTGTCTTATTCGAAATCGTAAAACAAAATTAAAAAATGATAATGTAATAAAAAGTATAAAGAGAGGTAAACGTATGAAAGTAATTGGTTCAATTGATCTACATACACGCTGTAAACATTACCATACAGCAAGAGATATCATTGCCATCAAATTCAAATGCTGTGATACATACTATGGATGTTATTATTGCCATGAGGAAAACACTAATCATGAACCAAAAGTCTGGGGTAAAGATGAATGGCAAACAAAAGCAATTCTTTGTGGTAATTGTCATGAGGAATTAACAATTCAAGAATATCAAGATTGTAACTATAAATGTCCTAAATGTGAATTTGATTTTAATCCAGGGTGTAAAAACCATTACCATTTGTATTTTGAATGAATAGAAACTACTCGAATAATTTATGTATACGGAGCTGAATATGCAGCTCTTTATTTTTGTTTAATCTTTGTTTATATCCCTTAATATTGTAGCTTCATCTTCAGTTTTCTTGCCATTTTTTACTTTTTTATCTATTATTTCATGTAAAAGAAAAAGGATGCCAGTCGGCCTCCTTGTTTAATGAACATTATTAAACTTTTATGATTGTGTTTGAAGAGCAACTCTCAAACCTAACCCAATATAGACTAACCCAATCGCTTTCCCCATCCATTTTGGTCCTTTTGTTTTTTTACTAAAGATTTTTTTACCGATTACACTTGATAAAAGCACTAGTAAAGTTGTGTATAAAATACTAAGTAATACAAATGTCAAACCAAGAGTTAAAAGTTGAATGAATACCGGATGTCCATTATGTTGAACAAATTGAGGTAAAAAGGCTAAGAAAAATAGTGCAGTTTTAGGGTTTAATACTTCTATTAGCACTGCTTGACGAAAAGAAAGTTTACTATTTACTTCTTTTTGTTCTGTTGAATTTTTACTGTTTTTCGACTTTTTTATGATTGCAGTGATTCCTAAATAAAATAAATAAGCCGCACCTAAATATTTGACGATTTCAAAAGCAAATGCAGATGTCATTAAAATTGCAGAAAGTCCAAATACGGATGCACATGTATGAATTAAATCACCGACAGCAATCCCAATACCTGTTAAGATACCATTCCATTTCCCACCTTTCATTGTTTGGGATAATGTTAAAAGTACAGCCGGACCTGGTATTAAAAATAGCATTAATACAACTAAAATAAATGAAAACATGATCATCATCTCCTCTCGTTATGTATTTTTAGAATATTATACAACATAATTTTGCAGTAATTGCCTTAATTGTCATTTATTTCAAAAAAAAATAAGCCGATTTTCTCATTTGGAAATCGGCTTTTGTATTCAACAATTATAATATTTCAATATATCCTTCTGTTCCATTAACACGAATTCTTTGCCCATCTTTTATCAGTTTGGTAGCATTCTCTACACCTACCACTGCTGGTAAGCCATATTCTCGTGCGATGACCGCTCCGTGTGTCATTAGTCCACCAACTTCAGTGACCAGTCCTTTTATTGCAACAAACAATGGTGTCCAGCTTGGGTCAGTAAATGAAGTAACTAATATGTCACCCTCTTCTAGGTTTGCATCTTCCATATTTAAGATAACACGTGCTCTTCCCTCGATTACACCTGAAGAAACAGCTAAACCTACAATCGCTTCAGGTGGAAGATCTTCCCGTTTGTATTCACCTACAATGATTTCACCATCAGATGTTATAACTCGTGGAGGTGTTAGTTTAGTATATAATTTGTACTCGTTTTTTCGTTTATTAATGATTTGATAATCTAGTTTACTTGTGCGAACGACTTCGTAAAGTTCTTCAAATGTAAGATAAAATATATCTTCTATTTCAGAAATGACATTCGTTTTAACGAGTTGTTCAGCTTCTTTCAATAAAGCTAGCTTATACACAAAATAGCGACTAATCATTCCATATTTTGGATATTCACGATATCCAATGAAATTCCTGATTAGACTAATAACTTCCTTTATTTCTTCTGCTTTTTGTTTACCATCCGGTAATTGCAACAATTGTTCTACAAGCTCTTTTTCTTTTTGCAATGCTTTTTCTAGCCCTTGTTCAAATTTTCGTCTACTTTCATGCGGCTTAAAGTTTTTAATGTTACTAAGAATCATTGATACGAGTATAGTTGGTTTTTCGCTCCAACGTGTTCTAGTTAGATCAATTTCACCAGTACAACGCATTCCATATTTTCTCAGATAATCATCAATTGCATATTTTGTTTCCTGTCCACCTTCAAATTTAATCAATTCATCCAAAAAGTTATCATCTTCTACATGTTGCAAATAATTGATTACTTCTGGATAAGGACGAATTACATCGGCAACATCCATTAGTGCTAGACCCATTTCTGAAGTAATATTATTCGGTACAGATTGAGAAATCGTATCTCCTACATTCTTCTCATCTAACCATTCATTTATTTTTTCATTAATCCATTCTGTCGCATTCATAGCAGACATAAAAACTGCCGAACTTCGCGGGTCAAATAATAACTCCCGTAATTTCTGAAGATCTTCTGAAATAAAATCCATTAAATCTGATCCTGATTTCTTTTGTATGTTTTGTTTTAATTCTTCGATTGATGCTTCATTTTTCTTAATCAAATCAGATACAATTGTTGGATCGTTTTCAATTAGTGCTTTAAAACTCGACGACGATTGTGCTTGATCATTTCTAGTTGGGTTCGGCGCTTGATTAGCAGGAGATGATTCGATAAAATCCTCTCGCCCTACAATCTTTAATAGAGCGTCTTTTAAGAGCGGATCAGATTTTCCAATGGCTTCTATAAACATTTTTCTTCTGTCTGGTGAAGCAAGATGTTGAGAGATATCTACAAATAATCTACCTCCAGCTTTACGCATAGGTGCTCTAGACGTTAACATCCAAAACGACAATCCCAATGGTTTAATTGGATCGGTCATCATTTGTTGATGTCCGACAGACAGATAGACATGATCTTCTTGATCATCCACTTCAGGAATTGGATATAGAGTTGTGATTGGACGACTTTGAACAATATAAAATATACCTTCTACTAAACACCATTCGATATCTTGTGGACATCTGAAATAATCTTCTATTTGTCTACCAATTTGTGCTAGTTGTAAAATTTGTTGATCAGTAAGTGTTTGAGTGATTTGTTTTTGTGGATCAATCTGCTGTGACTCAGTGCCGCCTTCTTTCAGACCATAAATAGCCAATTTTTTTGTTGTGATTCTCTTATCAACGATTTTATTATTTTGTACCTTATAACAATCAGCCGATACTAAGCCAGAGACTAGTGCTTCTCCAAGTCCAAAGCTTGCATCAATGGATACTATCTTACGATTAGAAGTAATGGGATCAGCAGTAAATAATATCCCTGAAGCCTGTGGGAAAACCATTTTTTGAATAACAACAGATAGATAAACTTGCTTTTGGTCAAATTCATTTTGCATACGGTAGATTACTGCGCGATCTGTAAATAAAGAAGCCCAACATTTACTGATATGTTGTAAGATATTTTCCTTACCGATAATATTTAAATAGGTGTCTTGTTGGCCAGCAAAAGAGGCATGTGGCAAATCTTCAGCAGTTGCACTAGATCGCACAGCGTATGCAAGTTCCTCACCGAATTTGGAGAGATAGGTAGAAACTGCATTCACAACATCGGTAGGGATCGCTACTTCCAATATAATGTTTCGAATCCTCTTGCTAATCTCACTAATTTGATCTCGATCTTTTACATTTAGCATATTTAGTTGATTCAACAAAGCATGATATGATTCGTTATGTTCGATGGCTTTTTGAAACCCCACTGTTGTAATACAAAATCCTTCTGGTACTTTTATATCTGGAATTTTTGATAATTCGCCTAAATTTAACCCTTTACCGCCAACGAGTAAAATTTGGTTTTTATCTATCTCCTGGAAATCGAGAACTAAAGAATTCATTCCACATCTCTCCTATCTTTTAATGTCTATTGATTTTATCAGTAGAAAATAAGAAGATAAAGTCTATTTTGGCCATTTTTTTTATGGTATAATTAAAGTAGGAAAAGTTCGTCAAAAATTAGCAAATGAATATACTTATATATAATAAAAAAAGCACAGACATTAATCTGTGCTTTTTTCTATTCTATTGATGCTGTTGCTTTTCTTCCAAATTGTTTATTATATAATTCTTTGTATAATCCATTTTGCATTAACAACTCTTCATTTTTGCCTTCTTCAACTATTTGACCATCCTTTAACACAATGATGTGATCCGCGGCCATAATGGTTGAAAGTCGGTGAGCAATAACAATGGACGTTTTATTTTTTAATAAACCTTGTATTGCACTTTGAATATAAAACTCAGATAAAGTATCTAATGAAGAAGTTGCTTCATCAAGAATAATGATTTCAGGATTTTTTAATAATACACGAGCGATTGAAATTCTTTGTTTTTCGCCACCTGAAAGTTTGATACCTCGATTACCTACAATTGTCTCATAACCATTTGGTAAATCCATTATAAAATCATGAATATATGCAGCCTTACAAGCATTCGTAACTTCTTCATCTGATGCATCAGGACTTGCATATAGTAAATTTTCTTTTATCGTTCCATTAAATAAGTAGCTATCCTGTGTAACAAGTCCAATATGAGACCGTAATGATTCTAGTGTAAATTCTCTAATATCACGACCGCCAATTTTAATTGTGCCTGAAGTATAATCATACAAACGAGGAATTAAATTAGTAATGGTTGTTTTACCAGCGCCACTAGGTCCAACTAATGCAGTCATTGTACCGGATGGGGCAATAAAGGAAATATTGTGCAAAGCTGTTTTATCTTTTTGATAAGAAAATGATACATCGTTAAATTCAATATCTAAATGAGTAACATTCATTTCAGTCGCATCATCACGATCTTTAATTGTTAATTTCATATCGAAATATTCAAAAATACGTTCAAATAACGCGATTGAACTTGTAATATTGACATAAAGATTTGTTAATTGTCCAACTGGTCCGTATAAGCGCCCAAGTAAAGCAACAAAGCTAATAATAGCCCCAACTGTAATCTGATCGTGAATAAATAAATATCCACCATATAAATAAATGAGCATTGGGCCGATGCTAGTAAAGGTTGATAAAATCATCATAAACCAGCGACCTGCCATAGATTCCTTTATTTTAAGATTAGTAGCCAGTACATTAATGTCATCAAAATTTTTAAATTCCCGTTGTTCCTTTGTAAAAAGCTTCATTAATAAATAACCACTAATATTTAATGTTTCTTGTATAATATGATTTTGCTCACTTGTTTTTTCCTGTGTCTGTTTTGCAATACTCCAACGAACATTCCCCATTTTACGAGTCGGTAAAATAAATAATGGTACAATGATTAATCCTAGTATTCCAAGCCTCCAATTCACTATTAACAAAGTGGCGGCTGTAGAAATTAGAATGAATAAATTATTAGCAAAACTCACAATCGTATTATCAAACACAGCTTTAACACCTGAAATATCACTCGTCATTCGAGTGATCACTTCACCTTGCTTTACATTTGAAAAGAATTGCAGTGGCATTTGTTGTAAATGAAGATACATTTGGTTTCTCATATCATAAATAATTTTTTGAGAAACATAAGCATTTAAATAATTTTGCCATACACCCAATAACCCTGAAATAATCGTAGTACTAAGTGAGGCAAGTACTAGATAGATTAGTAGACTTAAATCTTTATTTGGTAAGGCAGTATCAACAATACGTTGAATGATGATAGGCGGTAAAATGCCTAATACCGAGGTAACTAATAAAATAAGCACAATAAGTGTTGTTTGTTTCCAATATGGAATAAAATATTTTGCAATTCTAAATAGTATTGCTTTTGATATATTTGGTTTTTGTGCGTTTTCATCAAATTTCATTCGCCCAAAACCATGGGGACCCATCGGAGGTCCACCACCCCATCCTGACATAATTAAACGTCCTCCTTATTTCGAACAATTAGTTTGTTCATTTGATAAATCAGTTAAAATTTTTTTTTGCATGTCTATAAGTATATTAAGCTCATCCTCTGAAAATTGTTCCAGTGAATTTGCCAAACTCTTATACGCTTCTGATTCTTCGCGATAGCGTTGACATAATTCTTCACCCTCGGACGTTAAAAATAATTGAGTTTCTCGGCGATCAATAGCTGACGTTTCTCTTTTTACATAATTTTTCTTCTCCAACTCATCAATACTAAGACTTACTCTGCTTTTAGCAGTTCTAATTCGTTCAGTTAGTTCTTTTTGTGATAGCCCTTCATTATTGCGAATTGAATTGAGGATAATTAACTGTTGGAAGGTTATTCCAAGTTTAGTTGCAGTTTGTAAGTTTATTCTTTTTAGTTGGCGCGCAATTGAAACAAACGAATTTGTTAAATCAATTGCTTGTTGAAAATCTGGCATCATTTACCCCTCACATTAGTTTACTTTATAAACGGTTCACTTAGTAAACTAATAATAAAACTTTATTGCTCAATTGTACAATTAAAAATTATTAATAAAAAAGACAATAGGATATTTTCTACTGCATTTCTTAAATTATTCAGTAATTTGGTTTATCATGATCAGAATGAATGAATGGAAATTAGGGATAGTAGATAACACTCCAATTAATGATTCAGTAAAGATGCACTTTATGCTAAAATCTATTCCCCCAATAACAATTTTTCAACAGGACATGACAGATGAAGAACAGAATATTATGGGAAAAACATATTGCTTATTGGACAAAAAAACAAAACCAGGGAATTGCTCTAGTGTTTGGATCGGTTCGAAATCTTTCTTCACCTCATGGAATTGAATTGCGATAATTGAAGTTGAAAATGCAGCGAAAGTCCCAAAACTTATCGAAGAAGATCCAGCCGTGATTGGTGGGATTATGTCTACGGAATATTATCCGATGCTCGCAGTACTCCCTAAACAAATTACATGACGTAGTTGTTGAAAAAATTGAACTAAATTAAAAAAAGCAAACGGATCAGTGATGAACTGTCCATTTGCTTTTTTAATTTCATTTAATGATTACATCCACTATATAATTTTAGTCACTCAATTTAAAGTATGTATTCTTAAAAAAGACCTGCTTCTTTTGCTGCTTCAAAACTACCTCTTGTAAATTCAGCTGGATCCAAATTAACATTCTCCCATTGCATATACATTAAACGTGGTTTATCAAACAGCCAATGGTTATGAACTGCTGTCACGATAATTCCTCTTTTTCGTAATGCTGTCATTAATGGGTTAATCTCTTTCTGACGTACAACAGATTCGCCAAGGTTTAAACTATTATCTTCAAAAGATAACATGAAAGGAAGTGCTAATGGAGAACGAGTCCTACGACCTAAAATAGTCGCATTAATATCACGAAGACGCATAATTACGTATACAGGTGTAGCTTGAACGACTTCCTCCCCGATCATATCCGCAAGCCTTTGACATTCTGACATATTCATCACTCACTTCATTCTCTTTATATTTTACTCAGTATCTTATGAAGAAAATGAAGGGCGAGTGCCTATGTTAATCCTTAAATTATCATCGTAAATAGCTTCTACCATCCAATAATTTCTAATTAAAAATAAGGAAAATCCTTTAATTTCCAATTTAATATGTGAAAAGACCTATTTTTTTAGCAAGACAATTTGATTATCTTATTTTAAATTGTTATTATATAAACATTAAATGTGTTCAAGCACATAAGGAGGAAACAAAAATGGAACATGGTAAAGTAAAATGGTTTAATGCAGAAAAAGGTTTTGGATTCATCGAGCGTGAAAATGGTGATGATGTATTCGTTCACTTCTCAGCAATTCAATCTGAAGGATTCAAATCATTAGATGAAGGTCAAGCAGTTACTTTTGATGTAGAACAAGGACAACGCGGACCACAAGCTACTAACGTTAAAAAAGCATAATAAAAATAAAAACCCTCTATTCATTGAATAGGGGGTTTTTTAACGTGGAGTTCGGGTAAAGAAATGGTTTAAAGTATTATAGCCTATAAAAAATGATTATACAACATTCACTTGATAGCTTTTTATTAATCCTATAAATAATTTGGAATTTAATTGAAATAACTTGGAAAATGATACATATATGATTGAAGAATAAGCTAAGGACCTAGATGGATTAAAAGGAGTGCACTAAGTTAAATGATTCACTCTTTTTAAGCGGAATATTTAGATATGCATCACATTCAAATAAATTGGCTGCTTTTTCGTCGTTGAACAAATTGAAGATGAAAAAGAACTCAATTTCAGTTCTTAAACTTAAATAATGGTTTATTTTTAAATTAGCAACATTATTTTATTAATGGAATTTAAAAGGAGGAACAATATCATAGATGGAACGGGCCTAATGCCTTATATATGGGGATTCTTTTCATACACGATTTGAAAACTTGAAATTTTATAACTTCATTAATGTAAGTGATTTGAAAAATTTTTACCCAAATAATAGTTCTTTGGCTTGAATTTCATTTATTCCTTTAACTAACTCTAGTTCGCTTATAAAAATTTTACTAGCGTTACCTAACATTTGTTTTTCACTTGAATTAAGTGATTTTTCTTTATCTATACGCATTAAATCACGTACTACTTCTGCGCCTTCTTCAATATTACCTGTTCTCATTTTCTCAGTATTTAGTTTAAATCTTTGTTTGTATGAGAGAGAACGATCAGATTCTCCATAATGAAAATTTTTTAATATATTGTCGAGTGTATTTGAATCAACGACCATTCGAATTCTTGAATTACTCATTTTTGTAATTGGAATCATTAATTCCATCTTATTAATTAGTAATCTTATAATAAAATACTGTTTTATCTCACCTTGTACTTCTTTTTCTTGAATAGATTCGATTATACCTGCTCCTTGCATCGGATAAAAAATGTTATCACCAACTTCAAACATAATCTACACCTCCATTTAATTACTAACCTATCTAAGCATAACACTTATTATTTTTTTGTCAAAATAAATATTTTATCAGTAATAAATATTCCATGTCAATAAGTAAATGAATTTTTTAGTTAGTGTTTTTAATTTTATCATTAATGACTAATTCTTAAGTTAAAATTGATCATAAAAAATAAGTATTGCATTACTATTTAAGAAAATTTGCTTATCTTTACTTTTAATGTTACTATTAAATTATATCAATGTGTGTAATGCGCACTAGGAGGAAACAATAATGGAACATGGTAAAGTAAAATGGTTTAATGCAGAAAAAGGTTTTGGATTCATCGAGCGTGAAAATGGTGATGATGTATTCGTTCACTTCTCAGCAATTCAATCTGAAGGATTCAAATCATTAGATGAAGGTCAAGCAGTTACTTTTGGTGTAGAACAAGGACAACGCGGACCACAAGCTACTAACGTTAAAAAAGCATAATTAAAAAAGTCCGATTCTATTTGTAGAATCTGACTTTTTTTATCTAAAAAAATAAAAATAAAAACCCCCTATTCATTGATTAGGGGGTTTTATAAACGTGGAGATCAGGTAAAGAAATGGTTTAAAGTATTATAGCCTATAAAAAATAGATATACAAATTTTATTCAAAAAGAATACTCTTAGCAATTATCCTCTTTTCGTTATTATGTTACTATTTAAGGGAATTAGATACATTCGAGTCTATTTCCAAATTATTTTGTTTCCCAATCGGTTTCGCAGCTTTTGAAAGCAATCCAGAAATCGTTACGGCAATAAGTACAAAAATCAGAGCACGTAGTAACCCTACATGTTCACCAATAATTCCTAAAAATGGTGGTCCTACTAGAAATGCAAGGTAACCAGCCGTCGATACTGCACTTACTCTTGCAGCTACTCTATGAGGATTGTCACCTGCAGCGGACAGTCCAACTGGGAAACCAAATGCTGCCCCAAGTCCCCAAAAAACAATACCGATCGTTGCTACCTCGAAACTACTGCTCATTATAACAATAATCAGTCCAACAAAAGCCAATAGTGCTGATGCACGCAAAACGATAACTCGACCAAAACGGTCTAATATTTTATCACCTATTGCACGTCCAAAAGTCATTGAACCGACAAAAATGCCATATGCAATAGAACCCATAGCTGGCGTAACATTGTAGCCATCAACCATAATAAGTGGTAGCCAGTCATTAGCAGAACCTTCAACGAAAGCCATTCCAAGTACAATAATTCCAATCATTACTGTACGCCTCTCTTTCCAAACAGCCATATATTCCTTCGTTCTGTATACTTTAACAGAGTCACTAGCAACTTCTTTACCAGTGTCAGCAGGTATGAAACGGTATAAATACAAAACAGTTAGAACGATCATCAAGACTGTCAGTGTCAAGTGAATAGGTACAGAGATACCCGACTTAGTCATTGCTGAACCAACTAATGCGCCAAGAAGCGTACCCAAGCTGAAAGCAGCATGAAAACCGGTTAAGAGCGACTTTTGAGCAGCTTTCTCAACTACGGTTCCTTCTACATTCATCGCTACATCGCATATTCCTTGCCCAAAACCAAAAACGAAAAGTCCTAAAAATACTATCATACTATTTGGCAGCCATGAACCACTGATTCCAACAATTAAGAGTCCGAAAGAAACTACTAGCAGACCAAAAAACATGACAAAACGTCCACCCTTTTGAGCAATAAGAATACTAGCACTTGTCAATCCGATTATCGATCCTACGGAAAGCCCAAATATGATTACACCCATCTCTGCTGTTGTAGAACCAAGAGCATCCCTAATTGCAGGCGTGCGAGATACCCATGATGCGAATGCAAATCCAGTCAGTGCAAAAATGAAATAAATTGCGACCCGCCATAATTGTATTTGGCGGCTATTTAATGAAGTATCCATCCTTAACCTCCTAGTTATTAAATTAAAAACTTTTTAAACGCGTTTAAAAAGTATAGAAAAGAAATACTTATTAAACATATTTAAAAAGTGCCGAATCAAATACTAATTTAAAATCTTTAATATATTATACAGTCAACTCAATAAGATTCCCTTCAGGATCTTTAATAACACTCTCATAGTACCCATCACCAGTCATACGAGGACCATTAATAGGGGAATAACCTCTAATTTTAAATTTGGCACTCATCTGATTGACGGCTTCTTCACTTCCTAAGGAGATTGCAATATGAGCCCAACCAATTTGATCATCAGGATTCGTCATAACAATACCCTCTTTACGCATAATCTCTAAACGTGCACCAGATTCAAAAGTAAGAAAATAAGATTCAAATTTCTTTTCACTATTATGATATTTATTGTTTGACTTACAATTAAAAAAAGTTTCGTAAAACTCCCTCATTCCTTCCAAATCCTTAACCCATATAGCAACATGTTCAATTTTCATTAATTTATCACTCTCCAATATTATTTTTTTCTAAAATTTTAGTATGAAATGAGGATCACCACCCTAAATGACTATCTTTTCAATATTCAATCAATCATAAGTTTAAGACAAAGACTTTGTAATCCAACTAAGTAATCTTGTTTCCAATCACTCGTCGTAAGTACAGGAAGATGTTCAGACGGAACATAATTTGAGCTAGCCATTCGAATTTTATCTAATATTACGTTTTCAACTTCATCCTTACAAAAAATGATGATATGAGGGTTAATAATCGCTACAAATGAAGCCACTAGCCTACTGATTGCATCAATTTCATAATCCTCACATATGACTAGGTTTTTAAGCTCTTTTCCATTAACTAATGCCTGCCCAAAATTTCTTTTATCATACTGAGGTACAAATGAAACCTCGCCTGAGAAAAAAGTACTACCTCTAACAACATCACCGTTTACCATAATTCCTGCACCTGGACCGTTTTGTCCTGAATACAAATAAACTAGAGATTGTTTATCTTTTATCTCTCTATTATTATGAAAACCTAAAACAGCTGCATTCATATCGTTCTCAACTATGACAGGGATCGAAAAATGTTCTTCATAATATTCTTTTAAATTAATGTTTTGAAACTGCTCATATCCTGGTATATAAAACATTTTCCCATTATCAACCGCTGCTGGTACTCCAATCGACATTGAACTGATTTTTGGATATTTACTTATTATATTTTCTAGGGTTTTCGTTAAGAAATGTAAACTATTATCTATTAATGCACTGGGCACTTTTCCTTGTTCCTTTATTTCACCTACACAATTAAAAATTTTATAGTTCGTTTCCGTTTTTTCTAAAAATACTACTAATCCTAACATATGTTCAGGATTGTAAGAATATCTTTTTGCCCTTCTTCCACCACTTGAGTTATCTAATCCAACTAAAAGAACTTCACCTTCTTTTTCCATATTTGTTAAAAACTTACTAATTGTCGGAAAACTAATTTCTAGCCTTTCACTTAATTCAACTTTAGTTGCACTTCCTAGCTTTAAAAGTGTTGTACGAATACCACGAAGCACCATTTTCTTCATCGTGCTTGGAGTTGCTAAAAATTCATTCACTAAATTCACCGCCTTAAAAAACTTATTAAACGTATTTAATAAGTTAATGACCTTAATTTACCATATACTCTTTATTAAAACAAATGAAATCGAATAGTTTAAGATTTATAGATTTTGATTTTTCAGTAGTACGAAAAAAATAAGAGTAGCAAAAAGCTACTCATAAACTTTAACAAAGCATTATTTTAAGAATGTACTGGGCATTACAACAAGAACTACCTCTCCACGAGCACAAAGAACATCATTTGCGAATAATTCTGTATGAACTTGCCATTTTTTCGGATGGATTTCTTCAACTGTACCAATTGCTTTTAGTGGGATATCTTGTGGGGTTGGTTTAAGATATTCCACATTGAGCGAAGCGGTTACAAATCTAGGTGGTACTGAGCCATCTCCTATCTCGTTCCCATTTTTACGGTGTAAAGCAAGTGAAGCAGAACCTGTCCCATGACAATCAATTAACGAAGCGATTAATCCGCCATAAATAAAACCTGGAATTCCCATGTACTTTGATTCAGGTGTAAAGATCGTTACCGTTTTATCACCTTGCCAACCAGTGCGAAGATGATGACCATCTTTATTTAATCGACCACATCCATAACACCAAGCGAAATCTTCTGGGTAGATATCTTGAATTGCTTTTTCAATTACTTCTTCCATCATTCATCCTCCTTAATAAGTTTTTAAATAAAAATTCATCATAATATGAACAATCGTTCAATCATATTGTACTTTAAATATATACAAGGACTTTCTAATCCACAATAGTTTCCTGATAATTCCGTTAATATTAACTATACTTTTAAAGTAAAGTAATATTTTTCAAGTTTACAATTAACTAAAAATTAACTACACAAGTAGAATTACTGGCGAAACAACCTCTTATTGTTTTATCATTTTTTGGATAATTAGTTGAATAATTTTATTATTTTTTCATATGTATCTTCATAGTTCAAATTAGTATAAAATTCATTATCTAATTCATTAAGTTCATCACTTTTTTCACCCAAGACAAAACATTTAATACAAAAAAAGAATACTATTACACAAAGTCCCCAAATAAAAAAGAGGAAAATTCCTCTTTTTTTTATTTGACATCCAAAATTTATATTGTTTTCATCACATCAATTACTTTATCAATATCATTTTTTGTAATCCAATAATGTGTAGCAAAACGCATTATGCTGTCTTCTTCTGGCGCAAAAGTGATGATTCCATTCTCTTTAAAAATTCGTTCAATTTCTTCAGGACTTCTTCTCATATTTGTCATTTGGAAGAATACTAAATTGATATGAAGTTGAGATGTATCAACATTAATTCCTGGGATTTCACTTAGTTTATTGGCTAAATATTGAGCATTTTCATGATCTTCGTGTAAACGCATTGTCATTTTTTCTAATGCGATTATTCCAGCGGATGCTAAAAATCCAGATTGTCTCCAGCCTCCACCTAGTAATTTACGTTTCTTTTTTGCTTTTTCAATAAATTCTTTACTTCCAGCAAGTATTGAGCCTACAGGTGCACAAAGTCCTTTTGATAAGCAAAACATTATTGAGTCACTATATTGAGATAATTCTTTAACGTCCGTTTTTAAATAAGTAGCAGCATTAAAAATTCTTGCGCCATCTAAGTGCACAGGAATATTTGCCTCTTTTGCTATGCTATAAACTTGCTTCATATAGTCGATATCAACTACAGATCCATTTGAATAGGCATTTTCTAAACAAATTAATGAAGTTTCTGGATAATGGATGTCATCAGGTCGGATAGAATGTTTAATTCGGTTAATATCCATTTTTCCATGATTTGTTTGTAAAGTTCTTAAGTGAACTCCTGCAATAATTGAAGCAGCTCCTACTTCATGTTCGAATATATGACAATCTTCTCCAAGAATGACTTCAGTACCACGATCACAATGTGTAAACAATGCCAGCTGGTTACCAAATGTTCCACTTGGTACAAATAAAGCAGCTTCTTTTCCAACCATAGAAGCAGCTAGAGTTTCTAATTTTTGTACAGTTGGATCATCCCCATAAACATCATCGCCGACTTCGGCTAAAAACATAGCTTGTCTCATTTCATCTGTAGGAGTTGTTACAGTGTCACTTCTTAAATCGATAAACTTCATTTTTTATTCCCCTTTTTTACTATTTTCAGAATTATCTAAACTAGTTTAATAGACGCATCGATATTTGATTTCTAATACAAGTACCCACCTCATTGTCGGAAATTGGCGGGTAAATTTAGTCATTAAATGAGTTATTTTTTTCAAATTCCTTTAAACCCATAAGTAAAAGCTTTTCAGTAATATCCTCAATTCCAGTATGATGATCTAGTGCAATTTGTTTAATCTTTTCTTTTATTGAATCTTTCACAAAAATAGTTAGTTGTTCTTGATTACTCGTAAACACAATAAAATCTGGTCTAGTAGAAAGCTTACCATCAATTAAACAGTTTTGTAAAATTTCAAAATCTTGTTCAATTTGAGCATCAAGATATGGTAATTTAATTGGTTTTATTTCGACCTTAATAGAGTTGTCCTCTATATAAAGATTCATATTTTGATGTCCAATGTGTTTATAAAAAGAATCGATAATGCCAAAAATCGGGGCACTAATTGACTGAGGAATTGGAAATTGAAAAGAAATTATGCCTCTTTTCGTACTATGACTGGCTTTTTTCATTTCATAAGCTTTTCTAAAACCACGGTTTGTTAGTTCTTCTTTATTTAAAAGTTCACCCATATTCGTTTTTGCTACGATTTCAGATGACTCATTAAGCTCGATAATTCGGGCTTTTTCGTTCGAGTTGGGAATTTCATATAGTCCAAATAAGTAAAATCCTAAGTCCTTTGTAAAAAAAGATTTTTTTCTTAATGCATTTTTTTGTGAGAATTTTAGATTTTCAATTTCTTCTTCTGGAATAAATACAGTTAGTCTACCTTTAAAATTTACTTTACTTGCGTTAATTTTCCCAGCTTTTATATATTGGTGGACTGCTCCTTTTGATACTCCTAATATATTAGCTGTTTCAAGAACAGTTAGTCCTACCGGTTTTACTGTTTGGGACTTTAAATGATTAAGATCCTCTAGGTAAAACCTCATTATCCCATCGATTTGCCAATCTTCATAAGCGAGATTCAGTTTCCCAGCCTTTACATAATTGTAAATCGTTTGTTTCGAAACACCTAACAGCTCTACAGCCTCATTTGTTGTAACAATCTCTTTCGTTTTTTGATCTTGTTCTAACATTTGAATTCTTCCTTTTTCGTTTTTTTATAGACTGATTATATCATAATTATTTCCAACAAATGATTAAAAAGTAATTAAATAGATACAATTGAATCGATTAATTTATAAATAATAAATTATACGTACTTTTTTTAAAGTAGAATAATAGTGTATTTTTCTACCTAAATCATTTTATGAGTTTTAATATTTATAAAAAATACAAGTTAATTTTTTAAATGGAAAAAGTATTCGAATTAATACTATAAATAGATTGATTTATGTATAATAGAGAATGAGGTGAGTAGTATGTTAGTAAAATCAAACCTACTTATTACAAATTCAGTAAATTTACCAAGTACGAATCTAAATGAATCCAACATTATTGAGTATTTAATAGATGAAACATACTTTCCTATTCTTCTACAAACAAAGTTTGAAAATGAAAAAAATCATCGTATGATCTATGAAGATTTTACCGATTTAGATATGATCTACTACTTTGTTCATCAAAGAAAAGATATTCAAAAATCGAAACAACGAAAAGATAGTACAAAGATGGAATACATACGAGAGTTAATGCAGTTTTTTCGATATTTGATGAAGAGTGAAGAATTTTTGCGTCAGGATGTAGAATCTTATATAGAGACTTCATTTTTTAAAAATTTAAAACAAAGACATATCGATTCATATCAACAATGGCTATCTACTTATCAATATGGTTCCAACAAGCAACAATATCGTGTTACAACTCTTTCAAGAAAACTTGTCATATTAAAAAGCTTTTTCAAGTTTTTATTTGATAGTCATTATGTTCAAGTACCTTTATATACTCGAATATTGAATGCCAAAATTACAAAGGATGATTTACCAAATCGCGATTTAGAAGAAAGTGAAGTTAAAGCATTATTGAATTTTTATAATGGAAATATTTTAAAAACGACTATAATCAAATTACTAGCTACAACTGGTATGCGAATTCGGGAACTAGCAGAGGCAAATTGGGGTAAAGTTACAAAGGATTCAAACGGCTATTGGTTAGAAATTGTTGGAAAAGGAAATAAAAAACGTGAAGTTAAATTATTAAATCATGTATTCGTAGATTTATGTAAACTAAGGAGTCGACGTGGTCTATCAAATCTCATTTCAAAAACAGATTCAAGTCCATTCTTTCCAAATAAACTGAATCAACATTACTCGTTTAAATATTTATCAAAATATGTAATAGAAATCATAAAAGATTCAGAGTTACCTTTTGTAAAAGAACATAATCGATCGAATAATATTAGTCCTCACTTTTTTCGACATCATTATGCATGTCGTTCAATTGAAAAAGGTGCGAGCATTTATCAAGTTAGCCGAAGTTTAGGTCATGAAAGTATTCAAACGACTGAACTTTATTTAGCAAAAATGATGAATCGAACTCAAAATGCAAGTAATGTTTGGGATGATGAAAATTATTAATAAGAAAAACCCCATTTTTATAAAAGGGGTTTCTTTTTATACTTTTCTTTTGTTTACATAATATTATTATAAAAAACTTACGTGAAACAATTTAGAAAGTAGGAAAATAATAATTCGTGTCAAAAAGAATCAACTTTAAAGCTTTACAATTACCTCTGTTCCATCTTTTAATTTCGTATCAACAAGGATTAGTCCACTGTTTTTTGGAAGCCCCTGTAGTAATGGCTTCAAATCTTTTCTATCAATTTCAGGGAAATTGAATTGACTGCCATTTTTTTTAATAGCTTTATTTATTAACCGATTAAGAAATTTAGATGTGATGATCAAACTAGCTAAATTTAAAAATGCATAAGGAACGGGTATGGAGAATCGCTTACCTTCTATTTTCAACTTGACCTTTATCATACTCTACTCGATTACAACAAAAACTTTATCGCCGTTAGATGATGTGATGTCAACGATTTGTCCGACCATTTCGTTTTCGATTGCTTCGATTAGCAGATCAACGTTAATATCTTTTACATATTTTTCTGCTTCAGGAATTTTTTCAGCAATATTTGTACCTACTTTTAAAACAGCTTTTACAAGATTAATCGGTACATTAACATTAACATTATCTCCTACTTCAGAGTTCACACGAATTTTTAATATTTTATTTCCA